>NZ_CP028347.1:0-1445000 GCF_003454795.1 Novosphingobium sp. THN1 | reverse complement strand
CACCATCATGGCTCGGCGCGACATCGTCCGCGCCGTAGGAGGTTATCACGTCGCCTATCGGCATTGCGAAGATTACGATCTCTGGTTGCGACTGGCATCGGTCACGAAATTGGCGAACATTCCCGAACGCCTGCTCAGCTATCGGCATTATGCCGGCCAGATTTCGAACCGCCACGCGTTCGCGCAGCAATACGGGGCCGCAGTTGCCCAGCTCGCCTACCGGGAGCGCCAGCTTGGCAGACCGGATCCCACAGAGCATATGCAACAGCTTCCTGCCGTCGATGCGCTGGACCAGGTATTCGAGACTCCGGGCCTGTCACGCCAGATCCGCGACAAGGTTGCGCGGGGCGCCATCTATTCGCGCGATGCCATGCGCGGCGCTGGTTTCGCCCTGCTGATCGATCATGTTCGCGACGGCGGCAACGGACCAGAGCTTTGGCGCACGGTCCTCCGTCTTGTCCTGTTCGGCATGCCACTGCGCGCCGTGCGACTGGCGATAGCCCTGCTCCTGCGTATTTGACGATGGCCGCTCCGCAACCAACTGCCGACCAAGCATCCGACCAGACAGGCGACCGGACAGCTGCACCGATGATGTCTGTCCGCGCAGCAGCCGTCTGGGCGCTGATCTCGCAATATGCTTCGTTTGCGCTGCAATTCGTCGCCAGCATCGTGCTCGCGCGCTGGTACATCACGCCCGATCAGTTGGGCCGGTTCTCGATTGCCTTTGCCGCGGTCACACTGGTCGCATTCCTGCAGGATTTCGGCGTTACGCGTTATATCAACGGAGAGCGCGAACTCACGGCAGAGAAACTGCGGTCCGCTTTCACGATCTCGGTGATCTTCGCCTGGGGGATAGCGCTTCTGGCCCTCGCCAGTGCCTGGCCGATCGCTCTCTTCTACGGCGACCCGCAATTGCTGCCGATTACTCTGGTCATCGCGGCATCCTACCTACTGGTGCCGCTGGCGATCGTCCCGCAGGCGACTTGCCAGCGACGCATGGACTATCGTTCGAACACGATGATCGAGGTCGGAGCGGCCGTAGCCAATGCCCTGACAGCATTGGTCCTGGCCATCCTTGGCCATGGCGCGCTTGCCTTGGCCTGGGGTGCCTTTGCGCAGCAGGCGGCGAGATTGCTCATCAGTCAGTGGCGCTCCGGCGGCATGCTGCCATGGCCGCCGAAGATCGCGCGCGCGGCAGACGTCATGGCACTGGGCGGCACCAACACCGTACAAGTGGTGTGCAGTTCGCTTTCCGCCCGCGCGCCGGAGCTGGTCATCGGGCGCATGATCGACAGCGCCGCCGTGGGCCTCTTCGCGCGCGCGTCGGGCCTGGCGCTGCAGTTGCGCCTGCTGATCGCGGGCGCCGTTACCGGCGTATTCTACCCCGCCTTTCGCCGCATCCGCGACAGCGGCGATCCCTTGGGGCCACCCTATCTGCGCGTGCTGGCGGCCTATACCGGGGTGACCTGGCCAGCCATGGCCGGCATCGCGGTCCTGGGCGAGCCACTGATCAGGCTGCTCTACGGCGAGCGATGGATGGCGGCGGCCCCCCTGCTCACCTGGGTTGCTCTCTCGCAGATCGGTTACGTCGCCCTGCCGCTCTACGCGGATCTCCCGGTCCTGATGGGGCGGCTCAAGCCGCTCATGCGCTGCATGATCATCGAAACGGTGCTGTCCGTCGTGCTGATCGCACTCGCTGCACCGCTGGGGCTGGAATGGGTCGCCGCCTCGCGCGTCGTTCATGCCGCGCTCTGGGTCCTGATCTATCTGCCCTTGCTGGCTTCGACACTCGAGCTGCGTTACCGCGAAATCATGCTGGTCTGGCTGCGGAGTGCAGCCGTCTCGCTGGCCGCAGTCCTGCCCGTGCTGCTGGGGTTCGTCATGGGGCAAGGGCCCGGTGAACTCGGACTGGTACAGGCCGCGTCCACCGTTGCGCTCGGGATCGTCCTGTGGTTCGCCGCCCTGCGCGTGCTCGGCCATCCGCTGTTTGCCGAGATCCACGAGATCGCCCGCGGACTGCTGCTGATCATCCGCCGCTCGTCCCTCGCCACGCGCTGAGGACTCGCCAAACGGCCGATGCAGGCGTAAATCGGGTGTTGGAGAAGTCGCCATGCCACAGGGCCGCCCTTCGTTGGTGCTTTCACGAACGCTCACCTTGCTTGCTCTCGCCAGCATCGTGCCGCCTGCCTTTGCCGGCGAGCCTGCGACTGCCCCCTTCCCCTCCCCTGCCGACGAGCTTGTGCAGCTTCAGCGCGACAGGCATGATCGCATGACTGTCCCGGTCCTGATCGGCAGCAATGGCCCCTACGATTTCCTGATCGACACCGGCTCCGAACGCACGGTTCTCTCGCGGCAGGTGGCGAGGGGGTTGGGCCTGCCCGTCACCGGCAATGGCGTGGTCGTTGGCGTGGCAGGCTCGCAGCCAGTGGAACTGGTCGATGTCGATGAGATAAGCCTTGGCAAGCGGACCTATTATACCCTGACCGCGCCGCTGCTGGAGGCGGAGCATATCGGTGCGCAAGGCATCGTCGGGCTCGACAGCCTGCAGGACCAGCGCGTGCTGATCGACTTCGGTGCCAATCGTATCGCCATCGGCGATGCCGCATCGCTGGGCGGCACGAAAGGCTTCGAGATCGTCGTCAAGGCCAAGCGGCGTTCGGGCCAGCTCATCATGACCAACGCCATCATCGATGGCGTCCATACCGACGTCGTGCTCGATACCGGGTCTGACAGCTCGATCGGCAACCTTGCGCTGCGCAAGGCCATGGCCCGCCGCAAGCGGACCGAGCAGACCACGCTGTTCTCGGTGACGGGCCAGGCGCTCAATGCCGATATCGTCATGGCCTCGACGATCGAGGTCGAGGGATTGCAGATCCACAACACACCCCTCGCCTTTGCCGACTCCCCGGCGTTCCACCGGCTCGATCTGGTAAAGCGCCCGGCGATCCTGCTGGGCATGGCGCAGATGCGCATGTTCCGGCGGGTGGCGATCGACTTCGCGACAAGGCGCGTCCTTTTCGACCTGCCGCCCGGGACCGCAATGCCGGACCAGCACAGGAGTATCCGGTTCTGATCTTCGGCCTGCCTGCAAGACCGCCTTTGCCGCAGTAAACTTTCAAAGCTCTGGCATAGCGGCCATCGTTCCCTATGTGGGAACCCATGCCACCTGACGCACCGACGAGTCCGAAAGACGCCCGCCACGATGGCTGGGCCACGCTCAAGCGCTTCCTTCCTTATCTATGGCCCGCAGACAACGCAGGGCTGCGCCGCAGGGTCATGGGCGCGGTGATCATGGTTCTGCTCGGCAAGGCGACGACGCTGGCCCTGCCGTTCGCCTACAAGAAAGCCGTCGATGCGATGACTTTGCCGGCAGGTTCAGGGGCATCAGGCGCACAGCCTGCCCTGACCGTCGCATTGGCCTTTGTCCTTGCCTACGCGCTCGGCCGCTTTGCCGGGGTGTTGTTCGACAACTTGCGCAACATCGTGTTCGAGCGGGTCGGGCAGGACGCCACGCGGCATCTGGCGGAGAACGTCTTCGCCCGCCTGCACAAGCTTTCCCTGCGCTTCCACCTCGCCCGCCGCACCGGCGAGGTAACCAAGGTGATCGAGCGCGGGACCAAGAGCATCGACACGATGCTCTATTTCCTGCTGTTCAACATCGCGCCGACCGTGATCGAACTGACCGCGGTCATCGTGATCTTCTGGCTGAACTTCGGCCTTGGCCTGGTCACCGCGACGATCTTCGCGGTCATCGCCTATGTCTATGCCACGCGCACAATCACCGAGTGGCGCACCGCCCTGCGCGAGAAGATGAATCGGCTCGACGGGCAGGCCCTCGCCCGCGCGGTCGATTCGCTGCTGAACTACGAGACGGTGAAGTACTTCGGCGCCGAAGCGCGCGAGGAAGCGCGCTACGCCTCGGCCGCGCGCGCCTATGCCGATGCTGCGGTGAAGAGCGAAAACAGCCTCGGCCTGCTCAACATTGCGCAGGCGCTGATCGTCAACCTGCTGATGGCCGGCGCGATGGCATGGACGGTCTATGGCTGGTCGCAGGGCAAGCTGACGGTCGGCGACCTCGTCTTCGTCAACACCTACCTGACGCAGCTTTTCCGTCCGCTCGACATGCTCGGCATGGTCTATCGCACGATCCGGCAGGGCCTGATCGACATGGCCGAAATGTTCCGCCTGATCGACACGCATATAGAAGTGGCAGACGCACCCAACGCGCCTGCGCTGGTGGTGAACCGTCCCTCGGTGACGTTCGACAATGTCGTGTTCGGCTATGACCGCGATCGCGAGATCCTGCACGGCCTGTCGTTCGAAGTCCCCGCCGGCAGCCGCGTGGCCATCGTTGGCCCTTCGGGCGCGGGCAAGTCGACCATCGCCCGCCTGCTGTTCCGCTTCTACGATCCATGGGTAGGGCGCATCCTGATCGACGGACAGGACATTGCCGGCGTGACGCAAGCTTCCTTGCGCGCCGCACTCGGCATCGTCCCGCAGGATTCCGTGCTGTTCAACGACACTATCGGCTACAACATTGCCTACGGTCGTGACGGCGCGGGATTGGCCGAAGTCGATGCCGCCGCCAAGGGCGCGGCCATTGCCGACTTCATCGCCCGCCTGCCGCAGGGCTACGACACTGAGGTCGGCGAACGCGGCCTCAAGCTGTCGGGCGGCGAAAAGCAGCGTGTCGCCATCGCCCGCACGCTGGTGAAGAACCCGCCGATCCTGCTGTTCGATGAGGCGACCAGCGCGCTCGACACCCGCACCGAGCAGGATATCCTCTCGACAATGCGCGCCGTCGCCAGCCACCGCACCACGATCTCGATCGCGCACCGGTTGTCGACCATCGCCGATTCCGACACGATTCTCGTGCTGGATCAGGGGCGTCTGTCAGAACAAGGCAGCCACGCCGACCTGTTGCGCCGCGATGGCCTCTATGCCGAGATGTGGGCGCGCCAGGCGGCGGAAAGCGCGGAAGTGAGCGAAGCGGCCGAGTAAACGGCCGCACACTCCCGCGCTTGCGAGTCCAAAATCAGCTTTCGGCGGCTTCGCTGTTGAGCTGGATGTAGTTGGCCAGCCCCATGCGCTCGATCATGTCGAATTGCTTTTCGATCACGTCGACATGTTCTTCCTCGCTCTCGAGGATCTTGGCGAAGAGATCGCGGCTGACGAAATCGCGCACGGATTCACAGTGGGCGATCGCATCGCGCAACAGCGGCAGCGCGTCCATTTCCAGCGCCAGATCGGCCTTGAGGATTTCCTCCACCGATTCGCCCACGCGCAGACGGCCGAGCGCCTGAAAGTTGGGCAGGCCATCGAGGAACAGGATGCGGTCCGCCAGCATGTCGGCGTGCTTCATTTCGTCGATCGATTCGTGGCGCTCGTACTCGGCCAGCTTCTTGACGCCCCAGTTGGCGAGCAGGCGGTAGTGCAGCCAGTACTGGTTGATCGCGGTCAGCTCGTTAAGCAGGGCCTTGTTGAGATATTCGATGACCTTGGCATCGCCCTTCATGGCGCTGGCTCCCTTGAGATTGATGCCGCGAGGTTAGGCCGCAGCGTTGCCCGGGCCAAGCGCGAACGACTCGCACTGCTTGCGCGCAACACTTTGCAATGACGTGTGAAGTTTCAGGCCAGCGCGCAGGCGCGCTCGTCGGCGATGACGTCTTCGGCATCTTCAAGGCACTGGCGGCACTGCGGCTTGAAGCCCATGCGGCCGTAGATCTCCTCGGCATTGCCGGCGTGGCAGCGGGCAGTGGCGCGGATGTCCTTTTCGCGGATGGCATTGCAGATGCAGATGAACATTGCGTCCCGTCTCCGTGGCAGAAGCTTTCTGCCAATGACTCGCATTAATAATGAGAGTGGATCGCAATAGCAAGTAGCCTCATGCACCTTCGCGCCGTTGCAAAGCTTTCCTCCTCGCACTATCTGTCGTCCTACATCGAGAGTTGGGGTGACGCTCCAACGCCAACCTGCCGATCCGGGCAAGGTGGTACCTGATCCAGCAATGGAGATGGGATGTGGCCGATCCGGCAATCAAACGGACACGGACACCGCTGCAGCGTCTTCCCCTCAGGTTGAAGAAAGACGCGAAGACCGTGCCGATCAGGATTGCCGACAATCTCCCCGCCCGCAGGACGCTCGAAGCCGAGGGCGTCATCGTGATGAGCGAGACCGAGGCTGCGCGCCAGGACATCCGCCCGATGCGGATCGCACTGCTCAACCTGATGCCCGACAAGATCACCACCGAAACCCAGATCGCCCGCCTGCTCGGCGCAACGCCGCTGCAGGTCGAACTCGAACTGGTGCGCATTTCGGACCACGTCAGCAAGAACACTTCGGCCGGGCACATCTCGTCATTCTATCGCCCGTGGGAAGAAGTTCGCGCAGAAAAGTATGACGGCCTGATCGTCACCGGCGCGCCGGTCGAGACGATCCCGTTCGACGAGGTCGGCTACTGGGACGAATTGCGCCGCATCTTCGACTGGTCGCAGACCAATGCTCACCGCACGCTTTCGATCTGCTGGGGTGCGATGGCAGCACTGCACCACTTCCATGGCGTCGAGAAGCACGGCTTGCCGACCAAGGCCTCGGGCGTGTTCCGCCACGTCAACCACGCACCTGCCAGCCCATGGATGCGCGGGCTTCCAGACGTGTTCGACGTGCCCGTTTCCCGCTGGAGCGAAGTGCGGCGCGAGGACCTGCCAGAGGGCCGCGGCCTGACCGTGCTGGCTGACAGCGCCGAGACCGGGCTGTGCCTGATCGATGATCCCGCCACGCGCACGCTGCACATGTTCAACCATCTTGAATACGATACGCTGACGCTGGCCGGCGAATACGCGCGCGACGAGGGGCGCTATCTGCCCCGCCACTATTTCCCCGGGACGACCCGCAAGCCATGCCCGCAAACACCTGGCGCGGCCACGGGCACCTTCTGTTCGGCAACTGGGTAAACGAGACGTACCAGACCACGCCTTATGATCTAGCGGATATCGGGAAATAGAAGTCTTCGTTGGGTGCGCCCCCGACGTCCGTCGGGGGCTTGCGGCACCGGCCCGCTCCCCCGCCCGGCCACCCAAAGCCTACTCGGAGAGGTAGCCGGGCGGGGGCGCGACCCGGCACCACAACACGTTCCTTTCCCACAACCCTTGCCTTTCCGCGCCGCATCCCCTAACGGCCCCACCTTCAACCGACACGGATTCGATGATCGGCCTGGCCACAAGGGCTGCCAAGGCAGATCGGACGCGTCGAACTCAGGAGACGAAAATGCCCAAGATGAAGACGAAGAGCGGCGTGAAGAAGCGCTTCAAGCTCACCGCCACCGGCAAGGTGAAGCACGGCGTTGCCGGCAAGCGCCACCGCCTGATCAGCCACAACGCCAAGTACATCCGCCAGAACCGCGGCACTGACGTGATCTCCGATGCAGATGCAAAGGTGATCAAGAAGTGGGCGCCCTACGGGCTGAACTGAGGAGCGCTGAACAATGAGCCGTATCAAGCGTGGTGTAACCACCAAAGCCAAGCACAAGCGGATTCTGGATCAGGCGAAGGGCTATCGCGGCCGTCGCAAGAACACCATCCG
Organism: Novosphingobium sp. THN1; assembly: GCF_003454795.1. Taxonomy (GTDB): domain Bacteria; phylum Pseudomonadota; class Alphaproteobacteria; order Sphingomonadales; family Sphingomonadaceae; genus Novosphingobium. The sequence goes on along the minus strand of NZ_CP028347.1, from coordinate 1,437,419 downwards.
CGTCGCCCGTCAGGCCGTCGAAAAGGCCGGCCAGTACGCCTATCGCGACCGCAAGGTCAAGAAGCGGTCCTTCCGCGCCCTGTGGATCCAGCGCATCAACGCTGCTGTCCGCGCTGAAGGCCTGACCTACTCGCAGTTCATCCACGGCACCAAGCTTGCCGGGATCGAACTCGATCGCAAGACCATGGCCGATCTGGCGATGAACGAAGGTGCGATCTTCACCGCCGTCATCGCTCAGGCGAAGGCTGCTCTGCCCGCCGCCTGATCGGCAGCGCGACGCAGAATGAACAAAAGGGCGGTTCCTTCGGGAGCCGCCCTTTTTCGTTGCGATTCGCGCAAGCGCAGTGCAGGGTGCGGATGAACAACGCATAACTAAAGTAAACAGGGGCGCACAAAGCTTGACCGGGGACTGCACAGTCCGGGTTCGATTCCATCGGCCGCCAGAGCCGCTGCAGCGCTATTTCACGACCTTTTATCTGACCGAAATCGACGTGCCCCATGGCCGCGTGACCGATCATCTCCACCCCGAATGGGCGAACATCCGGATCTACCAGGGTGACTTTCCGGATTCGCAAGTGGCAGGCCAGCCACCGTTCAAGGGCGTTCAGGCCAATGCCACCGGACCGACCAGCACGACCATCGAATTCACCACCGGCACCACCCGCATCTGGGGCATCGGGTTGCTACCGCTGGGCTGGGCGCGCTTCGTCCGCCAGCCCGCCAATGCTCATGCCGACCGCATCTACGATGTCAGCAGCGAACAGTTTCTGTCACCGTTCCGGCCGCTGGCTGCTTCGGTATTCCACGGCGAGCCTGACGAACACGCTGAACTTGCCCGGATCTCAAAGTTCTTCGAACAATCCGTGGCCGCCGACATCGAAGACGATCCCCGCATCGCCGCCTGCCACGCCGCGCTCGTCAATCCGGACATCGCCAGCGTCAGCGAAATGGCCGAGGCGACGCACCTGCCCACCCACACGGTCGAGCGCCTGTGCCGCAAGCACTTCGGCTTCCCGCCGCGCCTGCTGTTGCGCCGCCAGCGCTTCATGCGCAGCCTCGTCCAGTACATGCTCGACCCGTCGCTGAAGTGGATCGGCGCGATCGACGGCCATTACCACGATCAGGCCCAGTTCGTGCGGGACTTCCACCGTTTCATGCGCATGAGCCCGTCCGAATATGCGCATTGCCCCAAGCCCGTGCTGCAGGAAGTCATGCGGGCACGCCAGGAATACATCGGTGCGGCAGTACAGGCTCTGCACGCACCAGCCCGCGCTTAGGGGCCCGCGCTTAACTCCACACTTTGATTCCGGCGCGTTTGCGGCTAGCGGCTTCGCCCATGGAAAACCTCGATCAACAGCAGGCCGAAACGCTTTCGGCCATTGCGGACGCGAACACGCCCGAAGCGGTGGAGGCGATCCGCGTCTCCGCGCTCGGCAAGCAGGGCTGGGTCAGTGCCCTGCTCAAGTCGCTGGGCGGGATGACGCCGGACCAGCGCCAGAGCGAAGGCCCGAAAATCCACGCCGCGCGCGAAGCGGTGACCGCCGCCTTGGCGGACCGCAAGAGCGCGCTCGAAAGCGCCGCGCTGGAAGCACGCCTTGCCGCCGAGACGGTCGACCTCTCCCTGCCCGCACCGCAGGCACCGAAGGGTTCGATCCACCCGGTTTCGCAGGTCATGGACGAACTCGCCGAGATCTTCGCCGACATGGGCTTCGCCGTGGCCAGCGGTCCCGAAATCGAGGACGACTGGCACAACTTCACCGCGCTCAACATGCCGGAAACCCATCCGGCCCGCGCGATGCACGATACCTTCTACTTCCCCGACAAGGATGCCGAAGGCCGCTCGATGCTGCTGCGCACGCATACCTCGCCGGTGCAGATCCGCTCGATGATCGCACAGGGCGCGCCAATCCGCATCATCGCGCCGGGCCGCGTCTATCGCTCTGACTCGGACGCGACGCACACGCCGATGTTCCACCAGATCGAAGGCCTGGTGATCGACAAGGGCATCCACCTCGGCCACCTCAAGTGGACGCTGGAGACCTTCCTCAAGGCCTTCTTCGAGCGTGACGACATCGTCCTGCGCCTGCGCCCGAGCTACTTCCCTTTCACCGAGCCTTCGGTAGAGGTGGACGTCGGCTACACGCTGATCAACGGCAAGCGCGTGGTCGGCGGCAGTGGCGATGCCGAGAACGGCGGCTGGATGGAAGTGCTGGGCTCCGGCATGGTCAACCGCAAGGTCATCGAATTCGGCGGGCTCGATCCCGATGAATGGCAGGGCTTCGCCTTCGGCACCGGCGTCGATCGCCTCGCCATGCTCAAGTACGGCATGGATGACCTGCGCGCTTTCTTCGATGGCGATGTGCGGTGGCTTGGCCACTACGGCTTCGGCGCGCTCGACGTGCCGACCCTCTCAGGTGGTGTTGGAGTACGTTCGTGAAGTTCTCGCTCTCGTGGTTGAAGTCGGTCCTCGATACCAAGGCCGACGCCCGCACCATCGCCGAAAAGCTGACCTCGCTGGGGCTGGAGATCGAAGGCGTCGAGGATGCCTCGGCCGCGCTCAAGAGCTTCCGCGTCGCTCGCGTGCTGACGGCGGAGAAGCACCCCCAGGCCGACAAGCTGCAGGTGCTCTCGGTTGATCTGGGTGATGGCAATCCGCTGCAGGTCGTCTGCGGCGCGCCCAATGCGCGCGCTGGCCTCGTCGGCGTGCTCGGCCTTCCCGGCGCGGTGGTTCCGGCCAATGGCATGGAACTTCGCAAGTCGGCCATCCGTGGCGTCGAATCCAACGGCATGATGTGTTCAACGCGCGAGCTTGGCCTTGGCGAAGAGCACGACGGCATCATCGAACTACCCGAGGATGCGCCGCTGGGCACGACCTTTGCCGATTACCTCGGCTCGGACCCGGTGTTCGACGTGGCGATCACCCCCAACCGCCCGGACTGCATGGGCGTCCACGGCATTGCGCGCGACCTCGCGGCGGCTGGCCTTGGCGTGCTGCAACCGATCGCGGCGGCGCACGTTGCGGGCAGCTTCCCTTGCCCGATCGAGGTGCGCACCGACGATCCCGAAGGCTGCCCCGCCTTCTATGGCCGTGTCGTTCGCGGCGTGAAGAATGGCCCCAGCCCGAAGTGGCTGCAGGACTGCCTGAAGAGCGCGGGCCAGCGTCCGATCTCGGCGCTGGTGGACATCACCAACTACGTCATGCTCGGCTACGGTCGTCCGGCCCATGCCTATGACATGGCCAAGCTTTCGGGCGCGGTCGTCGCCCGCAAGGCGCGTGAGGGCGAGACCTGCCTGGCGCTGAACGGCAAGGAATACGCGCTGCAGCCGTGGATGACAGTGATCGCCGACGATGCCGGCGTACACGACATCGCCGGGATCATGGGCGGCGAACATTCGGGCTGCTCGGACGAGACGACGGATGTGCTGCTCGAAGTCGCGTACTTCGATCCCGCTTCCATCGCCCGCACCGGGCAGGCCCTCTCGCTCACCTCCGACGCGCGCGGGCGGTTCGAACGTGGCGTCGATCCGGCGTTCCTCGATACCGGGCTCGACCTGCTGACCAAGCTGATCCTCGACATCTGTGGCGGCGAGCCCAGCGAAGTGGTCCGTGCAGGCCAGCCTCCGCTGGCGCGCAAGGCCGTCGCTTACGATCCGGCTCTCGCTGGCAACCTCGGCGGCATCGACGTTGCCAATGGCGAGCAGAAGCGCATCCTCGCCGCGCTCGGCTTCGAAGTCGCCCACGACTGGACCGTGACCGTCCCGACCTGGCGCCCCGACGTCGACGGCGCGCCTGACATCGTCGAGGAAGTGATCCGCGTTCACGGCCTCGACGCCGTGCCCTCCACCCCGCTGCCCCGCGCCGATGGCGTGGCCAAGCCGACGGCAACGGCGGTGCAGTCGCTCGAGCGCCGGGTGCGCCGTGCCGCGGCTTCGCGCGGGCTTCATGAGGCGATCACCTGGTCGTTCCTGCCCGAGAAGGAAGCCGCGCACTTTGCCGATGGCGAGGAAACCTGGGCGCTGGCCAATCCGATTTCGGAAGACCTCAAGGTCATGCGGCCCTCGCTGCTGCCGGGCCTGCTCTCGGCAGCGCAGCGTAACCTCCATCGCGGTGCCACCTCGGTGCGCCTGTTCGAAATCGGCCGCCGCTATCTCCGTGGTGCCAATGGCGCGAGCGACGAAAAGCTGAGCCTTGCGGTTGTTCTTGCCGGCGAATCCCTCTCGCGCGGGTGGGCGACTGGCAAAGCCAGGCCGTTCGACGCGTTCGACGCCAAGGCCGAAGCGCTGTCACTACTGGCCGAGGCTGGCGCTCCGGTCGACAACCTGCAGGTCATGGGCGAGGCGGGCGCGCAGTTCCACCCCGGCCAGTCGGCCACCCTGCGCCTTGGCCCCAAGCAGGTGCTGGCGCGCTTCGGGATGCTGCATCCTTCGACCGCCAAGGCCTTCGACCTCGATGGTCCGGTGGCGGTGGTCGAGTTGTTCCTTGACCGCATTCCCCCGCGCAAGGGCCCGGGCCAGTTCGCCCGCCCGCACTTCGCCCCGCCCGCGCTTCAGGCGGTGACGCGCGACTTCGCGTTCCTTGTCGCGGCCTCGGTCCCGGCAGGCGATCTGCTGCGCGCGGTCAAGGGTGCAGACAAGCAGGCGATTGTTTCCGCTCGCATTTTTGACGATTTCCGGGGCGCTGGCGTACCCGAGGGCCATAAGAGCCTGGCCATCGAAGTCACGCTGCAGCCGGTCGAGAAGTCGTTCGACGAAGCGGCGCTGAAGGCGATTTCGGAGAAGGTGGTGGCGGCTGCTGTCAAGCTCGGCGGTGTCTTGCGCGGATGAGTGACGATCTCGTGACCATCGGCAGTGGGGAGCTGACCGCCCGAATAAATCCGTTGGGCGCAGAGCTTTGGTCGCTGACCGATGCTGCGGGGGCGGAATACATGACCGATGCGGACCCGGCCTTCTGGTCGGGTCACGCGCCGTTTCTGTTCCCGATCGTCGGCGCGCTTTCAAGTGACACGCTGCGCCTTGATGGCCGCGAGTTTTCCATGCCGAAACATGGGTTTGCGCGTCGCAGCGCGTTCGCCCCGGTCCATGTCGAGGGAGCCCAAGCGCGCTTCCGCCTGACTGATTCGCCGGAGACGCGCAGCGTCTATCCGTTCGGCTTCGTGCTGGAAGTTGCCTACCGCATCGAGGCGATGACGCTGCACACCGAGGTCAGCGTGTTCAATCCCAACGCGGCAGCGCTGCCGTTCAGCTTTGGCTTCCATCCGGCCTTTGCCTGGCCGCTTCCGGGCGGTTTTCCCAAGCAGGATCATAAGCTTGTCTTCGAGAAGGCCGAAAGTCCAACTCTGCGGCAACTCACCCCCAACTCTGGCGAGCTCTCCCCCAACTCCGTGCCAACTCCCGCGAACTCTCGCGAACTGCGGCTGAGCGAAGACCTCTTCCGCAATGACGCGCTGATCTGGGACGTGTTCGAGAGCAAGTCGCTCACCTATGGCGTCGATGGCGGGACCACTCTCGATCTCCATTTCCCCGACACGACGTCGATGGGCGTGTGGCAGGTTCCGGGCGCGCGCTACATCTGCATCGAGCCGTGGCAGGGCCATGCCGACCCCGCAGGCTTCACCGGCGATTTCCGTGAAAAGCCCGGCGTCGTCCTGCTCGATCCCGGCGCGACGCGCAGCTTCCGCATGGACGTGACCGTCCGACCCGCCTAGCCGCTGGCGCGAGCGCGGATTTCCGTCAGCACTGCGCGGTGATCCGGCAACATGCCCAGCGCGCGGGCATGAGCAGATGTGATGTTCTGCTTGAGCCCCGCCCAATTGCGTGCGTCGACTTCTCGCATCGGCTGCAATTCACGACCGCGATAGAAGCCCTTGCCGAACAGCGCGGCGATGTAAGTGTTCTCGTCAAAGTAGTTGGTGCTGGCGAAATCGGCGCGTACCGGCAGGGTATGGCGCCAGATGGACAGGTTCTGTTCAAGCCTGTCAGACACCTTCATCTCGTGTCGCTGCGCGCGCCAGTAGGACGTGTCCTCCCGGCGCGAGAGGCGGTAGTGCAACGCGATGTAGTCTGCCACCTCGTCGTAAAGGTCGGTGACGCGGCTGTTGTACCGGTCTCGCAAGGCAGGTTCCCAGTCGCTGTCGGGGAAATAGTGGAGCAGCCACTTGACCGATGTTTCGACGGTAAAGATTGCCGAAGCTTCAAGCGGTTCGACGAAGCCTGCGGCAAGCCCGAGCGCGATGCAGTTTCCTTCCCAGCTGCGCTGCGTACGGCCGACGCGCATCGGGATGACGCGCATGTCCTCGACGCGTGCGTTCCCGCCGAGGTAGCCCGCAAATTCATTTGCCGCAGCTTCGTCCGAGCAGTGCTGGCTCGAATAGATGAAGCCGTTGCCGGTGCGATGGTAGAGCGGCACGCGAAAGGCCCAGCCGTGCGGCAAGGCGGTAGCCCTGGTCGCCGGCTCCAGAGGCTCGTCAGGATTGGCGTGGGCCAGCTGCGTCACAACGGCGCGGTCGTTGAGCAGGATGTGGCTGTAATCGACCAGCGGCACCCCCATGACCTTGTGGTGCAGCACACTGCTGAAGCCACTGGCATCGATTACCAGCTCGACCGGAACCTCGCGCCCGTCCTCGAGCTTGATGGCGCTGATATGGCCGCGCGGGTCCCGGGTCGCGCCGACGACATCGGCGCCCGTTCGCCGAACCCCGCGCGCCTCGGCGTGCTTGCGCAGGAAGGGTGCGAAAGCCGCGGCATTGGTGTGGTAGGCATAGCGCAGGACGTGTTCGAACGGCTTCTGCCCGCGCATCTTGGGCGACTTGCGCAATTCGATCGCCTCGCGACAGGGCGAGACCACACGCGCATAGTCAGGCCCATCGCCATAGGGTGCGCCGGTCAGCTCGTAGCGCTCGAATTCCCAGCCGGCAGTCATGAAGCCGACGAACGGATTGACCCAGCTTAGCGGTCGGCCGTCGTCGGCCTCGTCCCAACCGACGAAGTAGCCTGCGACCTTGAAGGTGGCGTCCGTATCGCGGATGAAGTCGTCCTCGGGAATACCGAGCTGTTCGAGCGTGGTGGCCATCGAAGGTGAAAGCGATTCGCCCACGCCAATGATCGGTATGCGATCGGATTCGATAAGATGGATATCGAGCTCACCCCGCCGGACAGCGCCCTGCAGCCGGGTGACCAGGAATAAGGCCGCCAGCCAGCCGGTAGTGCCGCCGCCAACGATGGTGATGTTGCGAATTGGTTGACCCATGGCGATAGCGAAGCGGAACCGCCCCCATCGTGTCAAGAAGATGGACGAAAGTGCGTGTGGGCGCTAACCGCGCTCCCCATGTCCAATCGCCGTACCTTCGCTATCATTTCGCACCCTGACGCGGGCAAGACCACGCTGACCGAGAAGCTGCTGCTGCAGGGCGGCGCGATCCATCTGGCAGGCGAGGTCAAGGCGCGCGGGGCGGCGCGGCGCGCGCGGTCTGACTGGATGAAGATCGAGCAGCAGCGCGGGATTTCGGTGACGTCGTCGGTGATGACGTTCCAGAAGGACGGCGTTGTCTTCAACCTGCTCGACACACCGGGCCACGAGGACTTTTCCGAAGATACCTACCGCACGCTGACCGCGGTCGATTCGGCGATCATGGTGATCGACGCGGCCAAGGGCATCGAGCCGCAGACGCGCAAGCTGTTCGAGGTCTGCCGCATGCGCTCGGTCCCGATCATCACCTTCGTCAACAAGGTCGACCGCGAAGGGCGTTCGGTGTTCGAGACGCTCGATGAAGTGGCCGATGCGCTGGCGCTCGACGTGGTGCCGATGTCCTGGCCGATCGGCATGGGCGGCATCTTCCAGGGCGTGATGAACTTTGCCGACGAGACAATCGCGCGCCCCGAGGGCGACAGCCGCGAGTTCCTCGGCAAGCGTGAACCGGCAACCGACATTCCCGAAGACATCGCCGAGGAAATCGAGCTGGCCCGCGCCGGCTATCCCGAGTTCGACCTCGAGGGCTATCGCCATGGCGACCTGACTCCGGTCTATTTCGGGTCGGCGCTCAAGAACTTTGGCGTGGCCGAGCTGATCGACGCGATTGCCCGCTATGCTCCGCCGCCGCGCCCTCAATCTTCGAGCGAGGGCACGGTCGATCCGGAACGCCCGGACGTGACCGGCTTCATCTTCAAGGTCCAGGCCAACATGGACCCGCAGCACCGCGACCGCATCGCGTTCATGCGCATGGTCTCGGGCACGTTCAAGCGGGGCATGAAGCTGACGCCCTCCGGCCTGGGCAAGCCGATTGCGGTGCATTCGCCGATCCTGTTCTTTGCGCAGGACCGCGAGATTGCCGACACCGCGGAAGCTGGCGATATCATCGGCATCCCGAACCACGGAACCCTGCGCGTGGGCGATACGCTTTCGGAAAAGAACGACCTGCGCTTTACGGGGTTGCCGAACTTCGCGCCGGAAATCCTGCGCCGCGTGGTGCTGAAGGACCCGACCAAGACCAAGCAGCTGCGCAAGGCGCTGGACGACCTTTCGGAAGAAGGCGTGATCCAGGTGTTCTATCCGGAAATCGGCAGCCAGTGGATCGTCGGCGTTGTCGGCCAGCTCCAACTCGACGTGCTGGTTTCGCGACTCGAGGCGGAATACAAGGTCGAAGCCGTGCTCGAGCCATCGCCGTTCGACACCGCGCGCTGGCTCAAGGGCAGTGACGCGGCGCTCAAGTCCTTTGCCGATTTCAACGCATCGAACCTTGCCAAGGATCGCGACGGCGACCCGGTGTTCATGGCGCGATCATCATGGGACGTGGGCTACCAGCAGGAGCGCAATCCGGAGCTGACCTTCTCGGCCACCAAGGAAAGGTAGCGGCCCGAGGGGCATCCGGGGGTTGAAACCGCCGCCTATCCGGCGCAGTTACTCGGCCCATGCAGTTACTCGGTCCCAGCTCGAACACCTTCATCTCGCAGCGCCTGCGGCTCCACTATGTGGACTGGGGCAACACGGACAAGCCGCCGCTGCTGCTGGTCCATGGCGGGCGCGACCATTGCCGTTCGTGGGACTGGACCGCCGAGGCCTTGCGCGAGGACTGGCACATCATCGCCATGGACCACCGCGGCCATGGCGACAGCCAGTGGACCGAGGACGGCAACTATCGCACGATGGACCTCGTCTATGACGTCGCGCAGCTGATCCACCAGCTCGACCTTGCGCCGGTGACTATCGTCTCGCATTCGTGGGGCGCCAACACCAGCCTGCGCTATGCCGGGCTGTTTCCGGAAAACGTGCGTAAGATCGTGGCGATCGAGGGGCTGTTCCCGACGCCCGAGCGCGAAGCGATGATGAAGAACGTGCCGTTTGCGCGGCGCGTGCGCGATTTCATCGGCGAAAAGCGCAAGGCCGCCGGACGCCTGCCGCGCCGCTATCCGACGCTTGAAGATGCCTATGCGCGCATGAAGGGCGAGAACCCCTACCTGACCGACGAGCAGGCGCGGCACCTGACCCGCCACGGCATCAACCGCAACGAGGATGGCACCTTCAGCTGGAAGTTCGACCCGCACCTGAACGTCGACGGCGCGCCCTATGATATCACGGCGGAGCAGCGCAACGAGCTGTGGAGCGCGATCACCTGCCCGACGCTGCTGCTGAACGGCGCGGATTCGTGGGCTGGCAATCCTATCGAGAACGGCATGATCGCGCCGTTCCGCAATGCCGAGGTGATCGAGTTCGAGAACGCCGGGCACTGGCTGCACCATGACCAGTTCGACAAGTTCATCGCGACGCTGAAGGACTTCCTCTGAACAGGGGTTGCACGCAGGCGTGAAACTCAAGGTCGCCAGCTACAACATCCACAAGGGCGTGGGGCTTGATCGCCAGCGTGATCCCGACCGGATCATGACGATCCTGCGCGAGATCGATGCCGACGTGATTGCCCTGCAGGAAGCGGACCGCCGCTTTGGCCTGCGCGAGGCGGTGATTCCCCGCGCCACGCTTGACGACCACAGCCCGTGGCGCGCGGTGGAGCCGGGGCACTACGATCGCGCGCGGACCGGGGCGAGCATGGGCTGGCACGGCAATGCCCTGCTGGTACGGCGCGACATCGAGGTGCTGGAGACTTGTGCGGTCCCGCTGCCGACGATCGAGCCGCGCGGCGCCGTCTGTTCCACCTTGCGCGTGGGCGGTGCGCTGGTGCGCGTGGTCGGCATGCATCTCGATCTGTCCGGCCTGCGCCGCCGCCAGCAGGTGGAGACGGTGTGCGGGCATGTTGCCGGGCATGCCGAATCCGGCCACGTGGTGATGATGGGCGATCTCAACGAATGGTCCCCCTCGGGCGGTGCGCTGGGAGCGTTCGCCGCGCCACTGAAAGTCTTGGCGCCGGGACGGAGCTTTCCTTCGCGCCGGCCCGTGGCCCAGCTTGACCGTATCGTGGTGAGCGATGGGCTTCGGGTAGAGGGCCTGGGCGTGCACCACAGTCCGCTTGCCGCGGTGGGATCGGACCACCTGCCGGTCTGGGCCGATCTCGTCCTGCCTTGAATCTGAGCAGGAAGTATTGCCCAAAAATTAGGCAATGCGCTCTGGCTGCACAAGATTCGGGCGGGCACAACCGCTGTGCGGCCATTTTCGTTCCCGTAAAAGCTTGAATCCGTAAAAATCCGGATTTGGCACGCCCCTTGCTTAACTCCTTTCGCCGGCAGGTCGCCCGGCGAGTGGGCAACAGAAGGGGGCATGAATGAAATTCATCATCGCCATCATCAAGCCGTTCAAGCTCGACGAAGTGCGTGAAGCACTGTCCGGGCTGGGCGTTGCTGGGATGACGGTGTCGGAGGTGAAGGGCTTTGGTCGGCAGAAGGGCCAGACCGAAATCTACCGTGGCGCCGAATACTCGACCAACATGCTGCCAAAGGTGAAGATCGAGGTTGCTGCAAGCGACGATCTTGCGCCGCAGATCGTGGAAACGATCCAGCAGGCTGCCAGCACCGAAGCCATCGGCGACGGCAAGATCTTCGTCCTCGACCTCGCTTCGGCGACGCGCATTCGCACCGGTGAAACCGGGGATACCGCGCTTTGAGCGCGCCTTCCATTTCCGACCTTAGGGGAACCAACATGATCCGCAAGATGATCGGTGGCTTGGCGGGAACGGGCGCTTCGCTCTTCGCTGCCACTGCCGCTTTCGCACAGGACGGGCCGATCAAGGCCCCCACCGCCGAACAAATGGCCGGGATGGTCGACAAGGGTGACACCACCTGGATGTTGATCTCGTCGGCGCTTGTCCTGATGATGAGCGTTCCGGCGCTCGCTCTCTTCTACGGCGGCCTCGTCCGCACCAAGAACATGCTCTCGGTGCTGATGCAGGTCTTCATGATCGTTTCGGTCGCAGCACTCGTGTGGGTCAGCTGGGGCTATTCGATGGCTTTCACCAGCGGCAACGCTTTCGTCGGCGGCTTCTCGAAGATCTTCCTGCAGGGCGTGGACGCCACGACCTATGCAGCGACGTTCTCGAACAACGTCTACATCCCTGAATATGCGTTCGTCGTCTTCCAGATGACCTTCGCCTGCATCACGCCCGCACTGATCGTGGGTGCCTTTGCGGAACGCGTGAAGTTCAGCGCGCTGATGGTCTTCACCGTCCTGTGGCTGACCTGCATCTACTTCCCGATGGCGCACATGGTCTGGTACTGGGCGGGCCCGGACTTCCTGGCCGATGCTCCGACCGACGCCGGTCTGCTGTGGGGCTGGGGCGCTCTGGACTTCGCTGGCGGCACGGTCGTCCACATCAACGCCGGTATCGCCGGTCTCGTCGGCTGCCTCATGATCGGCAAGCGCGTCGGCTTCGGCAAGGAAGCTACCCCGCCGCACTCGCTGACCATGACCATGATCGGTGCCTCGCTGCTGTGGGTGGGCTGGTTCGGCTTCAACGCCGGCTCCAACCTCGAAGCCAACGGCGTCACTGCAGTTGCCTTCATCAACACCTTCGTCGCCACCGCTGCCGCTGCTGTCTCCTGGGCAATTGTCGAGCAGCTCCACCACGGCAAGCCCTCGATGCTGGGCGCTGCCACGGGTGCGGTTGCCGGCCTGGTTGCGATCACTCCGGCTTCGGGCCTTGGCGCTCCGATGACCTCGATCGTCCTTGGCCTTGTCGTCTCGCCGATCTGCTACCTCTTCGTCAGCACGATCAAGAACAAGCTGAAGTACGACGACACGCTTGACGTGTTCGGCGTGCACGGCGTGGGCGGCATCGTTGGCGCCATCGCCACCGGCATCGTCGCGGCTCCGTCGCTCGGCGGTCAGGGCGTGTTCGACTACACCGTGTTCCCTGCCGGCTTCGACGCCGCCAGCTACGACATGGGCAAGCAGGTCTTCACCCAGATCAAGGCCGTACTGTTCACCCTCGTCTTCTCGGGCCTGGGCTCCGCGATCCTCTTCTTCATCATCGACAAGACCCTTGGTCTGCGTCCGACCGAAGAAGCCGAGCGCGAAGGTCTCGACATCTCCGAACACGGCGAGCGCGCTTACAACTACTGATTACCTGAATTCCCGAATTGGCGGGTTGGGGGGAACCAGATCCTCTCCCTCTCATCCCCCTCCCCCGCCAAACCTTGTTCCTCCTGCGAACAGACTAAGGCCGGAAGCGCTAGCCCGCTTCCGGCCCTTTTTTTGTCCGCAACCGGCGGCTCGCTTGCCCGGAACCCCGGCAGACCCTAAGGCGCGGGGCGTTATGGCAAACGCACCGACTCCGCCCGCTCCTCGGCCCAAAGACTGGATCCTCGGCATCCACGCCTATGTCCCCGGCAAGTCTACCGGCAAGGACGGACAGAAGCTGACCAAGCTTTCCGCCAACGAGAACCCGCTGGGCACCAGCGTTGCTGCACTGGAAGCGCGCGGCATGGCGGCCCATCCCGCGGCCTACCCCGATCCCGACAGCAAGGACCTGCGCGCCGCCATCGGCGCGGTGCATGGCATCGATCCGGCGCGGATCGTGATGGGCACCGGGTCCGACGAGCTGCTCAACCTCGCCGCGCAGGCCTTTGCCGGACCGGGCGATGAAGTGCTTTACGTGCGCTACGGCTTTTCGGTCTACGACATTGCGGCAAGGCGCTGCGGGGCGGTGCCGGTGGTGGCGCCGGATGCCGATTACGGCACCGACGTCGATGCGCTGCTGGCCTGCGTGACCGAGCGGACGCGGGTGGTGTTCCTTGCCAATCCCAACAATCCCACGGGAAGCTGGCTGCCGCGTGGCGAGATCGAGCGGCTCCATGCAGGGCTGCGCAGCGATGTGCTGCTGGTGCTGGACGGGGCCTATGCCGAGTATCTCGATCCGGCCGACGACGATGGGGCGCTGGAACTTGCCGCGCGCACGCAGAACGTGCTGGTGACGCGGACCTTCTCGAAGATCTACGGCCTTGCCGGCGAGCGTATCGGCTGGGGCACCGGGCACGCCGATATCGTCGACATGCTCAACCGCATTCGCGGGCCATTCAACCTGTCGAACACCGCGCAGGCAGCGGGCCTCGCGGCGGTGCAGGACCAGGCCTTCGTCATCGCCTCGCGCCAGCACAATACGGCGGAGCGCGCGCGCTTTGTCGAGAAGCTCGAAGCGCTCGGCAATCATGGCGTGCGGCCGTTGCCGAGCAAGGCGAACTTCGTGCTGATCCTGTTCGAGGGCAAGGTGAGCGCCGAGGATGTCTATCTCGGCCTGATGGACCACGGCTACATCACGCGCTGGTTGCCGGGCCAGGGCCTGCCCCAGGCCCTTCGCATCACCATCGGCACGGCGCAGCAGATGGACGAGATTGCCGAAGCGATCCGCGCGATGTGCGAGGCCGCGAAGTGAGCGACGCGCCGTTCCGGCAGGTCACGATCGTCGGGCTGGGTCTGCTCGGCGGGTCGATCGGCCATGCGGTGCAGGCGTTCTTGCCGGGCACCAGGGTGGTCGGCTGGGACGCCGATGCGGGCGTGCGGGTGCAGGCGGGCGAGCTTGGACTGGCGCATCGCATCGCCGAGAGTGCGGAGACGGCGGCGCAAGGGTCCGATCTGGTGATCTTCTGCGTGCCGGTGGGCGCGATGGGCGCGGCGGCGCGGGCGATTGCGCCGGGCCTGTCCCAGGATGCGCTGGTCAGCGATGTCGGTTCATCGAAGGAGACGGTCGCGGCGGCTCTGGCCGAGGCGCTGCCGGGGCATCACGTGATCCCGGCGCACCCGGTGGCGGGGACCGAGCGCAGCGGACCGGACGCCGGCTTCGCCACGCTGTTCCGCAACCGCTGGTGCATCGTCACGCCGCCTGCGGACGCAGACCCGGTGCTCTCGGCGCGGCTGGTGGCGTTCTGGGAGGCGCTGGGCGCGCGGGTCGAGACGATGGACGCCGCGCACCACGACAAGGTGCTGGCGGTGACCAGCCACCTCCCCCACCTGATCGCCTACACCATCGTCGGCACCGCATCGGACCTCGAACAGGTGACGCAGAGCGAGGTGATCAAGTATTCTGCCGGTGGCTTCCGCGACTTCACCCGCATCGCCGCATCGGACCCGACGATGTGGCGCGACGTGTTCCTTTCGAACAAGGACGCGGTGCTGGAAATGCTGCAGCGCTTCACCGAGGACCTGACCGAGTTGCAGAAGGCAATCCGCAAGGGCGATGGCGGCGTGCTGTTCGAGCACTTCACGCGCACCCGCGCAATCCGCCGCGGCATCATCGAAATGGGCCAGGACGATGCGCGGCCCGACTTCGGGCGCAGCGATCACAATGGGCAGAAGGCTTCAGCCGAACAGGAATAGCAGCGCGACGGCCCACATGGCGGCGGTGGAGAGCCAGCCGCCGACGGCGAGGCGGCGCGAGATGGCGAGGCGGCCCATGATGCGGGGGTTGCGGGCGATCATCATCGTCACGACCATCAGCGGCGGGGCGAGAAGCCCATTGACCACGGCAGCCCAGTAGAGGGCCTTCATCGGATCGATGTCGATCAGGTTGAGCGCGACGCCGCCGAGTGTTGCCAGCGCAATAGCTGCGTAGAAGGCCTTGGCTTCACGCGGGCGGCGGTCAAGCCCTTCGGTCCAGCGGAAGGTTTCGCTGACGGCGTAGGCGGCAGAACCGGCGAGGACCGGCACGGCGAGCAGCCCGGTGCCGATGATGCCCAGTGCGAACAAGGCGAAAGCGAATTCGCCGGCAATGGGGCGCAGCGCAGTAGCGGCCTGTTGCGCCGACTGGATCTCGGTCATGCCGCTGGCGTGGAGCGTGGCGGCGGTGGCCATGACGATCGACAGCGCCGTGATGTTCGAGAAGCCCATGCCGGTAAGCGTATCGTTGCGAATGCGGCGCAGTTCAGGCCCAGCCTCGCGCGGGGTGATGCACAGCGGTTTGGCATGGCGGCGGTGGCGCTCTTCCACTTCCTGGCCCGCCTGCCAGAAGAACAGGTAGGGGCTGATCGTGGTCCCGAAGATGGCGACCAGCGCCATGGTGTGGTCCCGGTCGAGCACGAAGCTGGGGACGGTGAGGCCGCGCAGGGCCGCGCTCCAATCGACATCGGCGACCAGCACCACGGCGATGTAGGAGAACAGCGAGAGCGTCGTCCATTTGAGGATGCGGGCGTAGCGTTCGTAGGAGACCAGAACTTCGGCCAGTACGCTCACCACGCCGAACAGCAGCACGTAGATATGCACTGGCCCCGGAACGAGCAGTGCCAGCACCGCGCCCATCGCGCCAAGGTCTGCACCAAGGTTGATGACATTGGCGACGAGCAGCAGCGCAACCATCATGCGCAGCAATGCGGGGTGATAGTGGCGGCGCAGGTTATGGGCGATGCCGCACCCGGTGGTGGCGCCAATGCGCGCGCAGATCGCCTGGATCGAGACGAGCAGAGGCAAGGCGAGGATCATCGACCATGCCAGCGAATAGCCGAACTGCGCGCCGACCTGGCTATAGGTGCCGATGCCGGAGGGATCGTCGTCTGCCGCGCCGGTGATCAGGCCGGGGCCGAGCACTTCGACGAGCGAGCGCTTCCCGTCCTCGCTCGTCACAGGTTCGCTCATGCGTTGAGCGCGTTGATGGCAGCTTCGACGCGGGCTTCGATCTCCTCGCGCTTGAGACCGGGAGGGATTTCCTCGGCGAAGCGATAGCGGATCGTGCCGGGGCGCTTCCAGGTGCGGTGATAGAGCGGGCCGCTATCGACCGCGACCGGGATCACCGGCAGGCCGAGCAGCTTGTAGATCCCGGCAAAGCCTGCCTGCAGATCGCGCCGTGTCCCGTGCGGCACGCGGGTGCCTTCGGGGAAGATGATAAGCGGGCGCCCTTCGGCAATCAGGCGGCGGGCCTCGGTGAGCATGGTGCGCAGGGCGCGTGCGCCCGCCTCACGCTCGACCGAGATCAGGCCGTAACGCGCCCCGGCCTTGCCCCAGCCCGGAATGCTCATCAGTTCGGCCTTGGCGAAGACCACGGGCAGGCGGAACAGCCAGGGCATGTCGATCGCTTCGAAGAAGGCTTCATGGCGGATGGCGTAAAGCACGCCGGGCTTGAACACCGGGTTTTCGAGCTCGACGCGGATGCCGAGCAGGACCCGCGCGCAGAGCCTGTGCCAGCCTGCCCAGCCACGCACGACGGTGCGAAAGCCATCGCGCCAGATCGACATGAGCGCGAGCGAGGCGAGCACGAAGAACACCGAGCCGACATAGAAGGCGATGTAGAACAGCAGGCTGCGGGGAATGGAGAGCAAATCGCGCAAGATCACCAACCGATCGCTTTCGCTCCGAGCCAGACGACCAGGCGCGCAACGTACTTGTTGTATTCGATGAACAGAATGCGGAAGCTGGGCTTGGAGGCCACCGCATCTTCGACGATTATGAGGCTGGTCGGCGCTTCGGCCGCAAGGTCGAAGGCGGCGCGGCGCATGTGCCAGTCGGTCGTGACGAGGCGGACCGAACGCAGCCTGTTTTCCTTGACCCAGCGCGTCGTCTCGACCGCATTGGAGCGGGTATCGACCGCATCGTAGCCGAGCACGATGCAGCACAGCATCAGGCGATCGGGCACCTTGTATTCGGCGGCGAATTCCCGCGGGCGCACTTCACGGTCCACGCCCGACACCAGCAGCTTGCTGGCGCGACCGCGCTCCAGCACCTTGAGGGCGTGAGGGATGCGCCCGCCCCCGCCGGTGAGCGCGACGATGCCGTCGGTGCGGACCGGCTCGACCACCGGGCGAGGCAGGAATACGGCAAACCAGATGAAGCCCAGCGCCCAGGCGATGATGAGCAGAGCCAGCAGCCTGCGGAAGATGCCCCGCTTCGTCACAGCATGCGCCGCAATGCGCTGAGCACGGTCAGGCGCGCGGTGATGACCGCGAGAAGAACGCCGCAGATCGGGATGCAGCAGATTGCGATCCAGTCGCTCCAGACGAGGCCTCCGGCGGCCATCATGCCCGAACCGAGCGCGGCGAACTGGCGACCGAGGAGCCCGGTCACGACGACGCCGAGAAGCAGCCCGCCGATCCCGCCTGCGGCTGCGTCCACCGCCATCGAGCGCTGGAAGATGCGGGCGATCTGCGCGTCGGTGCCGCCGAGCATGTGGACGATCTCGATCGTGCTGCGGTGGTTGCCCAGCGCATTGCGCGAGGCGAGCAGCACGGTCGCGATCGTGGCGAAGGCCAGCAGTGCGATCAAGCCGCCGGCGAGCCACTGCAGCGCGTGGACGGCCTCGAACACCGGGGCGAGCCAACTGGCCTGCGCATCGATGCGCGCCGCCGGTGCCTTGCGCCGTACCGCCTGCCCCAAGGCCTTGACCCTTGCGGGATCGGCACTTCCGGCGAGGCGAACATCGATCAGCGCCGGCACGGGCAGGGCGTTCACATCGTCGCCCGCGCTGGTGCCGAGCCATGGCTCGACCAGAGCGTCCAGTTCCTGCTGGGGCACGAGACGCGCCTCGGCAATGCCCGGCGTCGCCTTCAGCACAGCCAGCGCAGCCTGGGCCTGTCGGTCCCTCTCACGCGGGGCGCCGTGGACGATCTGGACAGTGACGCCACCGGCAACATCGGCCCGCGCCGCCCGGGCGGTGTTGCGCAAGGCAAGGCCGCTGGCGGTGGCAACGACAGTCAGCCCGATCATGATCGCGATGACCCATGGCATCGGGCCGGAAAGCTTGCCTTGGGGCAGCAGGCGGCTTTCCGCGCTGGTGCGCTCGCGCCAGTCGCCCCCAAGGCGCTGGTGATGGCGGGAAGCACGCTCATGCGCCCAGCACGTCCGGGCGCGGCGGGACGGCAGCGCGGCGCGGCGGATAGCGCAGGGCTCCGGTCGGGTCGGACAGGCGGCCCTTGTCGAGCCGCATGATCAGCGATTCCGGCACTTGCCGGATCAGGTGCACGTCGTGGGTGGCGACGACGACGGTGGTGCCGAGGCGGTTCAAGGCCTCGAACAGACGCAGCAGCTTGACCGCCATTTCGGGATCGACGTTACCGGTCGGCTCGTCGGCCACGAGCATGTCGGGGCGTCCGATCACCGCGCGGGCGATGGCGACGCGCTGCTGCTCGCCACCTGAAAGCGTGGCGGGACGGGCATTGCTGCGATCGCCGAGGCCGACCCATTCGAGCATGTCGGAAACGGGCTTGATGATGTCCCGCTCAGGCACGCCGGCCACGCGCAAGGGCAGGGCGACGTTGTCGAAGGCCGAGAGGTGCGGGACGAGGCGGAAGTCCTGGAACACGACGCCGAGGCGGCGGCGGAAGCCAGGCAGGCGTTCGCGTGGCAAAGTGATCGCATCAGTGCCGAACATGCGGATCAGCCCGCGCGAAGGCCGCTGGGCGAGGTATAGCAGCTTGAGCATGCTGGTCTTGCCCGCGCCCGAAGCCCCGGTGAGGAAGTAGAAGCGCCCGGAATAGAGGGTGAAGCTGACATCGGTCAGCACTTCCTTGCCCGTGCCATAGCGCAGGCCGACGTTGTCGAAATGGACAATCTCCGCGTCGTCTGGCTGGCTCATGAGGTGGAGACTGTACCCGTTTGTTCTGCGCCGATCGTTACGCCCCAAGGGCTATACGCGGCAATCCATGTGGAAAAAAGGCCGGGGATGCGTTTCTTGGGTGGTGTGGCTATTGTTTCCCACGGCACGGCCATGCTTAACCCGGTGAATGATCATTGCGTGCCCAGCCTGCTCGACGCGCTATGTCGTTCCCGACACCGCGATCGGCGTGGACGGCAGGACCGTGCGTTGCGCGCGGTGCCGCCATTCGTGGTTCCAGAACGGGCCTGAGCTGCCCGCGCGTGAGGACGCGTCGCCAGAACCCGCGCCTGTGGCGGCTGCGCCCGTTGTAGCTGCGCCCGAGACGACCTCCCCCGCGGCGACCACGCCACCCCGCGCGAAGCACCCCCGGTGCAGGGGGCTCCTGCCGAGCCTGAACCGGATTTGCCGTTCGCACGCGCGCCGCAGTCCGGCGCCGCCATGGGCGAGGCCGAGCCGCCGACGCCCCCGCCTTTGCCCCATGCCGCGCGGCGCAAGTTCGTTCCGGTTGAGGAAGCGGCCGAGCAATCGCCGTTCGAGCACCAGCCGCCGTTCCGTCCGCGGCGCAATCCCACCAAGCTGTGGACCATGGCCGCCGTGGCCTTCGCTGTCACGATCGCGGCCCTCGGCGGGGCGGCGTGGTACTTTGGAGTGCCGCAGTGGATCCCGGGCGTGAACCAGACATTCGGCGCAGGCCCTGCCGATCTGGTCCGCTCCTTCCCGCCGGAAAAGCAGGATCGCCGCCAGTTGCCCAACGGGACCGAATACTTCGGGCTCAGCGGCACGGTGACCAATACCGGCAAGGAAGTGCGCGCCCTGCCCGAGATTCTGATCGTGCTGCGCGATTCGAACGACAAGGTGGTGAAGACCTGGCCGGTGCCGCCGCCTCAGGCCGAACTTGCGCCAGGCGAAAGCGTGACGATCAACGCTGCGGTCACCGACGTGCCCAAATCGGCAAAGGTCGCGGAAATCGGCTGGAAGCCTGATTGATCCGCAGCTGTTTCAGGGCGAGCGCGAAAAATTGCGCGAAGCTTGTTGCGCAGGCCAAACTCCTTTGCTAGGGGCGCGCTCCTACCCCACCACGGGGCGCCGATCACAGGTCGGGCACCCCGTTTGATTTTGCGGTCGTGGCGGAATTGGTAGACGCGCAACGTTGAGGTCGTTGTGGGCGAAAGCCCGTGGAAGTTCGAGTCTTCTCGACCGCACCATCACTCCCAAACAGTGTGATCCTTGCCTTCGGGCACCCTATTTTCGCTTCGGGCGGAAACCTCTTCCTGCGCACTGCGTTGGCCAGGCAGGATGAGACGCATGACCCTTGGCGGGGCGTTGGCCGAAAGGCTGGCGCCCCGCTTTTCTGTTGATGCCGGGGCGTTGACTGGAAGGCTGGTGCCCCGCTTTTCTTTGACCGCTTTTCTGTCGTCAGATGAGGTCCGATAGAGCGATCTGTTGCCCTTTGGCTGCCGCCTTGTTGGCAGCGCGGCGCAGGCGTTCGATATGGAGGCGGCCTTCGGGGACGGCTTCCTTGGGCAGAGCGTCGAGCGAGGTGCGGTAGATCTCCTCGAAGTCCTCGGCGAATTCGCCGTGGGTGAGGATCAGGCCGCGGTTCTCGATCATGCCCTGCAGCGTTTTCTGGCCGACCTCGAGCGGGTCCATGCCGAGGTCGAAGGCGGTGCCGAACTGTTCGAGTTCCGCCGCGTCGGCAGGCGCGAAGCCGCTGTCGGCAAAGCCTTCGGGCCGCTTGAGCGCGCTGGTCCAGGCATTGGTGCGGGTCAGGCCGGGGCACATCAGCGACACGCCGATCCCATGCGGCGCAAGGTTGTAGCGCAGGCTCTCGGTCAGCCCGCGCACGGCGAACTTGCTGGCGGTGTAGATGCCGGCCTGCGGGCCCGACAGGTAGGCCGCCATCGACGCGACGTTGACGACATGGCCGCCCTCGCCATGGGCCTTCATGCCCGGCAGGAACGAGACGAGGCCGTTGACCACGCCGCCGAAGTTGACGCCCATGATCCAATCGTAATCGGCATAGGTCGCCTCGTCGGTCGGCCCGAACACGCTGACGCCGGCATTGTTGACGAGGACATGGATCTTGCCGACCTCGGCTGCGACTTCGGCAAAGCGAGCGCGGTCGGTAACGTCGAGCTGGACGTAGCGCGCCGGTGGCAGGGCGTTGTCAGCCAGCCAGCGGGCGGCGTCCTCGCGATCCTGCTCCTTGCGGTAGGTGAGGACGAGGCTCATCCCGGCCATGGCGAAGGCGCGGGCGATGCCGAAGCCGATGCCGTTCACGCCGCCGGTGATGAAGGCGGTCTTTCCCTGAAATTCGCGCGTCGTGCCAGCCATGTGTCGTTCCTCTTCCGTTTGGCAGGCTAACAATTGTGATGATCGTCGGCAAGCGTGCGGAGTGAAACGAGCCGCGGCTCAGGCGGGCTTGCCGAGGCCGTGGAGGAAGAGGCTGACGCAGGCATGGGCATGGTCGGCGAGCGATGCGTCATCGAAACTTACATCGACCCTATAGAGCTTGCGGCTGACCATGCCGGCGAGCGTCAAATCGAAAAAGGCGAGCGCCGCGCGTTCCGGATCGTCGCAGTGAAGCAGCCCGCGTGCGGTCCAGGCGGCGAGTTGCGCGGCGAGCAGGTCGTTGAGCGGCGTCACCGCATGCTGCCGGTAGGTTTCGCCCACTTCGGGAAAGAGATGCCCCTCGGCGATGGCCATGCGGCCGACGAAGATGCTTTCGTCGGTGAGGATCCAGCGCAGGGCGCGAACGCCGAAGCGTTCCAGCCACTCGCGTGGTTCGGCATCGCCAACGTCTGCCATGTCCACCGCATCGCGCCAGCGTTCGGCGATCCGCGCGACCACCGCCTCGAACAGCGCGCGCTTGGTCTCGAAGTGGCGGAACATGGTCGGCTTGGAACCACCGAAGCGTTCGAGGATGCGGTTGGTGCTGGCGCCGGCAAAGCCCTCGGCCATGAACTCGGCCTGCGCGGCATCGAGAATGCGCGCGCGCACCACTTCCGGATTGCGACTGACCGGGCTTCTCATCGCGACAGCCCGTGATATAAAGAAACCAACTGGTGTATTTGATTCGACATCTGGGGAGAATGACCGTGAGCGCCTTCATTCGCAATGGCTGGTATATGGCCTGCTGGTCGCACGAGGTACCGGACGGTGGCTTTCTGGCCCGCCGCCTGCTCGACAAGCCGTGGGTCATCTGGCGCAAGGCCGATGGCGAGTTGGTGATGATGGCCGACCGCTGCCCGCACCGCTTCGTGCCGCTGAGCCGAGGTGCGCGCGATGGCGATATGATGCGCTGCGGCTATCACGGGCTGGCATTCGATGGCGCTGGCAACTGCGCGCACAATCCGTTCAGCGGCCAGCCGCTCGACATCGCCAAGGTAGATGTGCTGCCGGTGGTGGAGAAGTATACCGGCGTGTGGTTCTGGCCGGGTGATGCCGAAAAGGCTGATCCCGCGCTAATTCCGGATTACAGCTTCATCGACCATGACAGGCCGCTGCATCGTGGCGTGATCAAGATGGACGCCAGCTACGAGCTGGTCACCGATAACCTGATGGACCTGAGCCATGCCGAATTCATCCACCGCGAAAGCTTCGGCACGAACGGCGCGCTGCTGACCTGCGGCGAGCACGAGGTGATCCAGGAAGACAATGGCGCGATCTGGAACAACTGGACGATGCCGAATTCCACTCCGCCGGCCTGGGCCATGCCAATGCTGCCGGAAGGGGCGAAGACCGACCAGTGGCTGCACATGCGCTGGAATGCCCCGTCGAACCTGGCACTGTACATCGGCCTTGCCCGATCAGGCACGGACCGCAAGGATCTCGTCGTGCCACTCATGGGCGACCCGCATATCCTGACGCCCGAAACGGCAACGTCGACGCACTATTTCTACACGCACGAACCGACCCCCGAGGCCCATGCGCTGCTTGAGAAAGCGTTCCTCGAGGAAGACCATCCGACGCTCCATGCCCAGCAGGAAGCGATGGGCGATGCCGATTTCTGGGACTTGCGCCCGGTAATCCTGCCATCGGACGCCGGCGCGATCCGGGTCCGCCGGCGGATGATGCAATTGCGCCGTGCGGAAGCCGGGGAGCCGGTGGCCGCCGAATAGGGCGGCCACGGCCAGCGCGCGCTCAGAACATCGCCCTCAGAACATCGGGTGCGCGTTTGCCGATTTTTCCGGGATTGGCTGGATCACGTCCCAGTGCTCGACGATCTTGCCGTCCTTCAAACGGTAGAAGTCGGCGACGGCAGCACCGCGCGCGGCTGGGTCAGGCCTGGCGAAGATGTGGATCGCCGCAAGATCGCCATCGACGATGATCTTGCGCACCTCGAAGCTGCGGTTGCGGTCGGAAAACATCGGCTGCAGTAACGCGATTGCAGCCTCACGCCCATCCGGCACGCCCGGATTATGCTGGATGTAGTCGGGCGCGACGTAGGTCTCGAAGGCCTGGCGCACGTCGCGCTCGACGTAGAACAGCCGCGCGAAGTCCTCGACAATCTGGCGGTTATCGGTGGTGGCCGGACCATTGCCCAGCAGGGCAAGGGTCGCAGCCGCCAACAAAACGCGGCGCATCAGGCCAGCGCCGGTTCGGCCTGGCGCGGGGTAACGATGAACCACGTCACCACCGCGATCACGATGCCAAGGCCACCTGCGATCAGGAACGCGCCCTGCATCGAGCCGCTCGACGTGCGGGCCATGCTGACCAGCAGGGGCGAGACGAACTGGCCGAGGAAGAACGCAGAGGTCCATACGCCCATGCCGCGGCCCCGGTGTTCGAACGGCAGGTAGCCCTGCGCCCAGGCGATCAGCGTCGGCACGGCCATGCCGGCGCCGGTCTGCTGCAGGGCCATCCCGGCAACCATGCCCTTCCAGTCGCTGGCCGAGCCGATCACGGCAAGTCCTGAGCCGAGCAGCAGGAGGAAAATGGTCAACTGGGTGCGCGCGCCGAGGCGCCCGGTGGTCCAGAAGATCAGCGCGCCGACGATCACGAACATGCTCGGGATCGTGGTCAGGCGGCCGATTTCCTTGGGATCGGATACGCCAAGCTCCTGCCAGACGATGCCGCCATTGATGATGAAGACATAATAGAGTGCTCCGCCGAACAGGGTGACGAGACCGAACAGGAGCACACCCTTCCACGGGAACGGAGTGCTTGCTTCGGCACCGATGCCCAGCATCTTGCGGGCGGTGTCGTCGTTTTCCGGCTCATAGATGAATGAGAGCATCGCGAAGAAGCAAAGGAAGCCAACTCCATAGATCGCAAAGACCGCGTTCCAGCTCATCGAAGCGAGATAGCCCGACGTGAAGATGACGGCGCTGCCGAAGAACGGGCCGACGATGCCCTGCATCGAAAGCCAGCGATAGCGCCCCTTTTCGTCCCAGTAATCTCCGATCAGAGTGTTGACCGTGGTGAGGATCGCCGCTTCTGCGACACCCAGCAGCAAGCGCGATGCGTAGATGTGGTCGAGATTGTCGAGCAGCATCGGTGCCATGCCGACGAAGCCATAGAGTCCCGTGGACCAAAGCAGCAGGCGGCGACGACCGAACTTGTCGACGAGCAGGCCCGCGAACAGGGCAAGGATCGCGACCGTCAGACCGGGTGCCGAGACCATGGCCGGCACCTTGGTCGGCGCGGAAGGATCGCCGGCGAAATGCGCGATCATGGCGGGCACTGCCGGGAACATCGACACGATCGCGACGATCGGCAGGAAGCCGGTCAGAACTATGGTGAGGCCTTGCGGAATGCCCGGTTGGCGCCTGGCTGAGGTGGTCATCTATTCTCCCTGCGGCACATGTCAGCCGCATTCTAGAACCTTTATTCTCAATCGGTATCCCTTCGCGCAACCTGCGAGTCAAGCTAATGGACTGGATGGCAAATCATCAATTTCAGGCATGGCAGGGCATAAAAATTACTTGCTTGGTGTATTGGTCGCGGCATTCTAGACCCGTTTCCGATCCTGATTCAGCTTAACGAGAGGGGGCCGGCCGTTTGCTGCGGACGGCCAGTATAATAGCATGGAAAATCTCGATATTCTTGTCATCGGTGCAGGCATCGGCGGTCTTTCCGCTGCGATTGCCCTGGCACGCAAGGGGCACACCGTCACCGCGATCGAGCGCGATCCGAATTGGTCGGTCTAT
Organism: Novosphingobium sp. THN1; assembly: GCF_003454795.1. Classification (GTDB taxonomy): domain Bacteria; phylum Pseudomonadota; class Alphaproteobacteria; order Sphingomonadales; family Sphingomonadaceae; genus Novosphingobium. The sequence goes on along the minus strand of NZ_CP028347.1, from coordinate 1,412,317 downwards.
GGCGTGGGCATCATCCAGCAGTCGAACGTGCTGCGCGCGATGGACCAGCTCGGCGTGCTCGACAGGTTCATGGATGCGGCCTGCGGCTTCGACGCGGTGGAGATCTTCCTGCCCGATGGCACCAAGGTCGCCCGCGTACCGAGCCCGCGCCTCGTCGAAGGTCGCCCCGCCAACGTCGGCATCGGCCGTCGCGCCCTGCAGAAAGTGCTGGGTGACAGCGCCAAGGAACTCGGAACCGAGATCCGCCTCGGCATCACCGCCGATGAGATTGTCGATGACGGCGAGAAGGTTGCCGTGACCTTCTCGGACGGTTCGTCGGGCATCTACGACGCCGTGATCGGCGCCGATGGCGTCTATTCGCAGACGCGCGACGCCATCCTGCCCGAGGCCGAGAAGCCGGTGTTCACCGGGCAGGCCGTGTGGCGCTACAACTTCCCGCGCCCCGAGGGTCTCGATGCGCTGCAGGTCTACAACGGCCCGACCGGCGTTGGCCTTGTGCCGATGAGCGCGGACGTGATGTACATGTACGTCACCACGCCCGAGCCCGGCAAGCCGTGGTATCCCAAGGAAGGCATTGCCGCCGCGATGCGCGCCAAGCTGGCGAACTGCTCGCCGGCGATCCGCGAACTGGGCGAGCAGATCACCGATGACGAGGGCGTGGTCTACCGCCCGCTCGAAGGCATGCTGGTGCGTGGAGACTGGAGCAAGGGCCGCGTCGGCCTGCTGGGCGATGCCGTCCACGCAACGACGCCGCACCTGGGCCAGGGCGCTGGCATGGCGATCGAGGACGCCATCGTCATCGCTGAAGAGCTTGAGCGCCACGACAACGTCGAAGCCGCGCTCAAGGCCTATCGCGACCGCCGCTTCGAACGCTGCCGCTACATCGTCGAGAGCAGCCTTGCCATCTGCCACGGCCAGCTGGGCGTGGGGCCCGCGGTCGACAACCACAAGGCGACCGCTGAAATGTTCGGCGTCGTCTCGCAGCCGATCTGATTTACCCGCATTTCAAGGAAGATCCCATGAGCCGCGTTACCGAAATCCGCTATGTCGGATATGGCGTGAAGGAATTCGACGCCGAGAAGACCTACTACACCGACGTCTGGGGCCTCGATCCGGTCGGCGAGGACCAGAACCATGCCTGGTTCAAGGCGCAGGGGCATGACGAGCACCACGTGGTGCAGTTGCGCCGCGCTAACGAGAACCGCGTCGACGTGATCGCCCTTGCGGCTGACAGCCGCGCCGATGTCGACGCACTGCGCGCCAAGGTTGCCGATGCCGGATGCAAGATCGTCAGCGAGCCTGCCGATCTGACCTCGCCCGGCGGTGGCTACGGCTTCCGCTTCTTCTCGCCCGATGGCCTGATGTTCGAAGTCTCGAGCGACGTGGCCCGTGGCGCCAAGCGGGAACTGGCGCGCTGGGAAGGCGTGCCGGTGAAGATCAGCCACATCGTGCTGCATTCGCCGAACCATCAGGAAGCGGTGAAGTTCTTCTGCGACGTGCTCGGCTTCAAGGTTTCCGACTGGCTGGGCGATTTCATGTGCTTCCTGCGCTGCAATTCGGCGCACCACCGCATCGCGATCCTGCCGGGACCTGCGTGCCTCAACCACGTCGCCTACGACATGCTCTCGGTCGATGACATGATGCGCGGTGCGCACCGCCTGAAGATCAAGGGCATCGACATCAGCTGGGGTCCGGGCCGCCACACCGCCGGCAACAATACCTTCAGCTATTTCGTGACGCCGGGTGGCTTCGTCACGGAGTACACCTCGGATCTCGAAGAGGTGGACTTCGAAGCGCACCAGCACAAGGTCCACACGCCTGCGCCGATGGTCATGGACCAGTGGGGCATCGGCGTGGGCGGTCCGCAGACGATGCCGCATCCGCACGTCAATCCGGGCCTGTTCCAGACGCCTGAACTCGTCGGCGGAGCCTGATCGATGGCGCTTTACGAACCGTTCCCGAACTACATCTGGAACCTCTCCGTCTCGATCGCGATGGAGAGCGGCGGGCAGATCGGCGAAATCGTCGACATGTGCCAGCCGATCATCGATGCCGCTGCCAATGGCGGCGATGCCGGCACGCCGCAGTTCATGAAACAGTGGGCCGCCTATGGCGACAAGCTGATCGAACTTGCCGCAGAGGACGAGGCCAAGGGCCGCGCGTTCTCGGCGTCCAACAAGCTGGAGCGCGCGTCGCTCTACCTGCTGGTGGCCGAACGCATGCAGGGTCACGGCGCGCCGGGCCGCAAGGAGACTTACGCCAAGGCGCTCGACGCCTTTGCGAAGTCGACCGCACTGGGCAAGATCAACCGCGAGCGCGTGGAAATCCCGCTGGCGACCGGCACGATGTCGGCGCTTTACACCCGCGCCGAAGGGCCGGGGCCGCATCCGGTGGTGGTCTATTGCAACGGCCTCGATAGCTGCAAGGAACTGCTCTACTGGAGCCGCCTGCCCGAAGCCCTGGCCCGTCGTGGCGTTTCGACGCTGTGCGTCGACCAGCCGGGGACGGGCGAGGCACTGCGCCTGCAGGGCCTCCCGGTCGATCCGCATTCGGAGAACTGGGCGAGCAAGGCGGTGGACTGGCTGGAGAGCCAGGCAGATGTCGATCCCAAGCGCATCGGCATGACAGGCATCTCGCTGGGTGGCCACTTCGCCCCGCGCGCCGTAGCCTATGAACCGCGCTTTGCTTCTGGCGCGGTATGGGGTGCCAACCACAACTGGCGCGAAGTGCAGGACAAGCGCATGAAGCGCGAAGGCGAGAACCCGGTCCCGCACTATTGGGCGCATGTGATGTGGGCTTTCGGTGCCGAGACGATGGAAGAGTTCCTCGAGAAGTCGACCGACATGAACCTCAATGGGCACATGGGATCGATCAAGGTGCCCTTCCTCGTCACCCACGGCGCGCAGGATCGCCAGATCAGCGTGTCCTATGCCGACGACCTCTACGACCAGTTGATCAATTCGCCCCGCCGCGAGAAGGTGATCTTCACCGCCCGCGAAGGCGGTGTCGAACACGTCGGCGCGGACAACATGTCGTACGGCCGCGACCTGATCGCCGACTGGTTCGCCGAGACGCTTGGGGGACACACCGCATGACACGCCGTTTCGTCGATCTTTCGATCTATCTCGAGAACGATGTCATCACCGATCCGCCGTTCCTGCGCCCCAAGATCGAATACCAGAAGCATGGCGAGACGATGCCCGAACTGGGCTTCTTCTTTCCCGGCGTGACACCCGAGCAGACGCCGGACGGCGCGGGCTTCGCGGCGGTCGAGAACGTGACGCTGACCACGCACAACGGCACGCACCTCGATGCGCCGTGGCATTTCCACCCGACGATGGACGGCAAGGACGGCGAACCGGTGCCATCGATGACGATCGATGAAGTGCCGCTGGAATGGTGCTTCCAGCCGGGGGTGAAGCTCGACTTCCGCCACTTCCCCGATGGCTATGTGGTGACCGCGCAGGATGTGGAAGACGAACTCAAGCGCATCGGGCACGAGCTCAAGCCGCTGGAAATCGTCATGGTCAACACTGCTGCCGGCAAGGCGGTGGGCAATCCCGACTATGTCAGCATCGGCTGCGGCATGGGCTATGAAGCGACGATGTACCTGACCTCGCGCGGCATCCGCGTGACCGGCACCGACGCCTGGAGCTGGGACGCGCCGTTCGTTCACACCGCCGAGAAGGTCAAGGAAACCGGCGATACCTCGCTGATCTGGGAAGGCCACAAGGCCGGGCGCGACATCGGCTATTGCCACCTTGAAAAGCTGCACAATCTTGAGGTGCTGCCGCCGGACGGCTTCATGGTCAGCTGCTTCCCCCACAAGATCAGGGGCGCTTCGGCAGGCTGGGTCCGCGCCGTGGCGATCTTCGAGGAGTGACCAGTTTCGCCCTCATCACTGCTGCCTGGACGGGGGAGTGGTGAGGGCGGAAACTAGCGGAAATCCTGGACGCAGAAGCCTTGCGCAAACGCGCTGGCAAGACTTGCCGCATCGAGGTGGTCCAGCATCGGCAATCGACCGAGCCTCTTCACCTCGCCCATCGCGCAGATCGTGGCCTCGCTGTCCTCGTTCGCCTCGCCCACGAACGCCACGCCGTGAATCGGCACGCCGCGCGAGCGCAGCGCCTCGAACGTCAGCAGCGAATGGTTGATCGTGCCGAGCGCGGTGCGCGCCACTACGATGACCGGCAGGTTCCACCACGCAAAGACATCAGCGTATGTCGTATTGCGGGTCACGGGAACGAGCGCCCCGCCCGCCCCCTCGACCACGAGCGGGCGCACGTGCGGCAGGGACAATTGCGCCAGGTCGATCACCACGCCATCAATCTCTGCCGCGCGATGCGGCGAGCACGGTGTGTTCAGGCGATAGGCCTCGGGCAGGACGTTGGCAGCAGGAACACCGGCCAGCCGCGCGACGTGGTCGCGGTCCGCGCCATCGTCCAGCCCCGCCTGCACCGGCTTCCAATAGTGCGCGTGCAACGCTCCGGTGAGCGCTGCAGAGAAGATTGTCTTGCCGATGCCGGTATCCGTTCCGGTAACGACGAAGGCGCTCATCGCAGTGCCTCCGAAAGAGCCGCCCCCAGCGCGTCGACGTCTGCGGCGGTGGCGTTGAGAGTCAGCGATATGCGCAAGCGGCTGGTGCCTTGCGGGACAGTCGGTGGCCGGATGCCGCGCACGTCAAATCCCTTGGCCTGAAGCGTCGAGGCGACGGCCATGGTCCGCGCGTCCTCGTGCAGGATCAGCGGCAGGATCTGCGATCCCGAAGGCAGCGCACCGTGCGGGGCAAGCACGCGCTCGGCATGGGCGACGAGCGCGAGCAGGGCTTCGCGGCGTTGCGGTTCGTCCGCCAAGATCCGCAGCGCTTCGCGCACGGCAGCGCAGACCAGCGGCGAAGGCGCAGTGGAGAAGATAAAGGGACGACCACGATTGACGAGGAAATCGCGCACGACCTTGGGACCGAGGACCAGCGCACCTTCGCAGCCCATCGCCTTGCCGCAAGTGCGCAGCACCACAGTGTCGGGCCGGCCATCGAGCGTGGCGGCGATGCCGCGGCCATCCGGCCCGAACACGCCAGTCGCGTGGGCCTCGTCGATCAGCATGATCGCCTCGTGACGCTCTGCCACCATGGCCATGGCGGCCACGTCGGCCATGTCGCCATCCATCGAGTAAAGCGTCTCGAACGCAAGCCAGATGCGGCCGGTGTGGCCCTTGGCGCGCCATTCGCGCGCGGCGTCATCGAAGCTTTGCGGATCGTTGTGCGCGGCACTGACCGAGGTCGCGCGGGTCAGGCGCAGGCCCTCGTGCATCGAGGCGTGGACGAGTTCGTCATAGACGATCAGGTCACCGCGCTGTGGCAGGGTGGAGAGCAGCGCGACATTGGCGGCATAACCCGCCGAGAAGAACAGCGCGGATTCGCTGCCGAAGAAGCGTGCCGCTTCCTGTTCCAGCAGCTCGTGCTCCGGATCGTTGCCGCGCAACAGCCGCGACCCGCCCGAGCCCAGCGGCACCCCGCGCGCGATGGCTTGCTGCACTGCCGCCGCGAGCCGGGGCGATGACGACATCGCAAGGTAATCGTTCGACGCAAAGTCGATCCCGCGCCGGGGTGCGAGGCTGCGCAGGCGAGCCTTTTCGCCAAGGGCTGCAAGATCGGCAGTGTGTGCCGACCACAGCGATCCGGTACGGGTCGCGCTGTCAGCCATCAAGCCGCGCAGCCTCCCGAACAGCCTCCGACTGCCTTCATCGCTCTCATGGGTTCCTCGCCTTCCATCGGCTTCAGACCGAGGCGGGCGAACATGGCGGCATCCGCATCGTCGCCGGCATTGGCAGCGGTGAGCAGCTTGTCGCCGGTGAAGATCGAATTGGCGCCGGCCATGAAGCACAGCGCTTGCGTCGCTTCCGACATCGATTCGCGGCCTGCCGAGAGGCGCACCATCGACAGCGGCATGGTGATGCGCGCAACCGCCACGGTGCGGACGAACTCGATGTCGTCGATCTTGGCGAGTGGGGTATCCGCCAGCATGTCGCCGAGCACGGTGCCCTTGATCGGCACCAGCGCATTCACCGGCACGCTTTCCGGGTGCTGTTCGAGCGTGGCCAGAGCATGGACGAAGCCGACGCGATCGGCCCGCGTCTCACCCATGCCGACGATGCCGCCCGAGCAGACGTTGATGCCCGCGCTGCGCACGTTGTCGAGCGTCTGCAGGCGGTCGGCAAAGGTGCGGGTGGTGATGACTTCCTCGTAGCGTTCGGGCGAGGTGTCAATGTTGTGGTTGTAGTAATCGAGCCCCGCTTCGGCGAGCTGTGCGGCCTGGCCCGGCGTCAGCATGCCCAGCGTCATGCAGGTCTCCATGCCCATCTCGCGCACGCCCTTGATCATCGCGATGATCGCCGGCATGTCGCGCTCCTTGGGATTGCGCCATGCCGCGCCCATGCAGAAGCGCTTTGAACCGTTGTCCTTGGCCTGCGCGGCGGACTGCAGCACCTTCTGCACTTCCATCAGCTTGGTCGCCTCGACGCCGCTATCGGCCTTCACCGACTGCGAGCAATAGCCGCAGTCCTCGGGGCATCCGCCGGTCTTGATCGAGAGCAGCGTGCACAGCTGCACTTCGCCCGCGCGATGGTGCTGGCGATGGACCTCTGCGGCGCGGAACACCAGTTCGGTGAACGGCAGATCGAACAGCGCGGCGATCTCCTCGCGCGTCCAGTCGGTACGGACGGAACCGGCAGGTGCAGTCGTTTCGCGCTGGCGGATGAGGGTATCTTGCACGGCGGGAGTCCTTCGCAGTCTTCGAATTCTGCGGCCCATAGCGCAAATCCATGCCGCATGCTCAAGTGAATTAGCAAAGCTGCAAACCGGCAATTTGCATTTCACGGTGCGGAACGGGCCTTGCCGGCTCCCGTCAGGCCACGGCGCGGTTCGCCACGTCGAAGCCGGTGACCTTTTCCCGCATGGTGCGATTGCGACCCAGCCGCTTCGCTTCGTACAGGAGCTGGTCGCAGCGCGCATAGAGCGCGACGAAGTCTATCTGGAGATTGCCAGTGGTGTCGTGCTCCACCAGGCCCATGCTCGCCGTGACGATCCGGTCAAGGCCGGGCACTTCGGTGGAAACGCGCGTGGCGATGGCACGGCGGCAACGCTCGGCACGGGCTGCGGCATCTTGGCCACGCAGGAGCAGCAGGAATTCCTCACCCCCCATCCGGATCGCCTTGGTGTCCCGATCGTCAAGCAAGGCACCGGCAGCCGACCGCAATACGATATCGCCCATCGCATGGCCGTGCGTATCGTTCACGTCCTTGAAGTGATCGAGATCGATGACTGCCATGGTCCTGAAGCCACGGTCGAAAAGCTGTTCGAAGCGCTTTTCGATCGTGCGGCGATTCCTGAGGCCGGTCAGCGGATCGCGGTCGGCGACGCCTTCGAGTTCGATGGCGCGTGCGGTGGCACGATCACGCTCCTGCCTGACATCGACGAAGCGGTTCACGATGCCCAGGGCCGTAACCAGCACCTCGAAGGCCAGGGCGAGCTGGTAAAGTTCGATGGCCTCGGTGGGATGAAGGCCGGGAAGAAGAAAAGCCGATATGCGCCAGGACCCGATCAGCAGAATCGGCGTCCAGGCGATGATCTGCAGGCGGACCGCCGTGCTGCCACGCCGATGTGCATCCCACAGCATGGCTGCCAGCACGATAATCGCCACACCCATCAACAGGTGCATTGCCGGCGATGAAAGGCTCCTCATCGCGTCGACGGGCAGGCAGGCGATGAGACCGCCGATGGCAATCGCGGGCGCCGTGCGCTGTCCCAGCCATCGCAGGCGCGGCGCCAGCTTGTCAGCCTCGATAAAGCTTGCGGCAAACAGCAGCGCGGCGCTCGCCATGGTAGAGAAGGCGATGTTCGAAACCTGCCATTCCCACACCGCGCCAACATCGACGAAGATATGCAGAAACCCGGTGGCGAATGCAGCCTGTACCAGCATGGCCGCCACCATCACCAGATGCCAGATCACATAGCGCTCGGGCAGGACGGAGTAGAATGCGGTGTTGATCAGCAGGGGCACGAGCAGCATCCCGCAGATCGCCGCCATCACGATGATCCGGGGCAAGGGCCAGCCGCTCCCTTCGGGATAGGCATCGAGCCGCATCTCGCTCATGATGGTCTTGCCCCAGGGCTTCACCACCCTGACGGCAACGGCCCTCGTTTCCGAGGTCACCCCGGCCACCGGGATCACCATGTACGGCCCGGCGGCCAGATGGTGGACGTCTGCCGGCCAGAAGTAGGACCAGCGGATCGCGCCGTCCTGCCCGAGCAGGCCCACGTCCACCCGTTCGAAGTTGCCGGTATGCGTGACAAGGCTTTGCGGGAGAACGCGGCCATCCTCGTTGCCGAGATCGAATCGGATCAGCACCTCTTCCGCCAAGGACCATCCGCTGTCATCGCAGCGCCAGCGCGACGGCATTGATGCAACCGTCTGCCAGGTTTCGCCGGTCGAGGCATCGGCATGGCAGACAGACAGGGGGCGCACGGGTTCGGCCTGTCCTTCGGCGGACCAGAGACCGACGAAGACCACCAGCATCACGCACAGCCAGCGTCTGAACCCACCCAACATGGATGAAGCGCTACCTGAGCAAACTTAGAAGCTCGTTAATCCCTGACAAGAATTGCCCCGAAATCGGGGTTAAGTTCCGATGTCGGAAAATTCATGAACTTGTGCATGGGTTGCGGTCAGAGGACGTTGCCATCCTTGTCGCGGTAGATCTCGCGCCGGCCGACGTGGTTGGCGGGGCCGACGAGGCCATCGGCCTCCATGCGCTCGATCCACTTCGACGCGGTGTTGTACCCCACGCCCATCTGGCGCTGGATCCAGCTGGCCGAGGCTTTCTGGCTTTCGAACACGAGCTGGCAGACCTGGCGGTACTTGCGGTCTTCGGGGTTGTCCGAGGCGCTGTCGATGTCGTCGAAACCAAAGCCGCCGTCTTCCGGCTCTTCCGTAACCGAATCAACGTATTCGGGACTGCCCTGACCACGCCAGTGATCGGCGACCTTCTCCACTTCCTCGTCCGAAACGAACGGGCCGTGGACGCGCTTTATCGGGTCGGTGTTGGGCTTGTAGAGCATGTCGCCCTTGCCCAGCAGCTGTTCGGCGCCCTGTTCGCCAAGGATGGTGCGGCTGTCGATGCGGCTGGTCACGGCAAAGCTGATGCGGGTGGGCAGGTTGGCCTTGATCACGCCGGTGATGACGTCGACCGAGGGGCGCTGCGTGGCCATGATCAGGTGGATGCCGGCGGCGCGGCTCTTTTGCGACAGGCGCTGGATCAGGACTTCGATTTCCTTGCCGACCGTGACCATGAGGTCGGCCAGCTCGTCGACGATGACCACGATCTGCGGCAGCACTTCGTAATCGAGCTGCTGCTCCTCGAACAGTTCCTCGCCCGTATCGGGATCGAAGCCGACCTGGATGCGGCGACCAAGCGGCTTGCCCTTGGCGAGCGCCGCACGGACCTTGTCGTTGAAGCCCGAGATGTTGCGCACGCCGATCGAGGACATCTGGCGATAGCGCCGCTCCATTTCCTCGACCGCCCACTTGAGCGCGCGGACAGCCTTGGCCGGCTCGGTCACCACGGGTGAGAGCAGGTGCGGGATGTCGTCGTAGGACTTGAGTTCGAGCACCTTGGGATCGACGAGGATCAGGCGGCACTGCGCGGGCGTCAGGCGATAGAGCAGCGAGAGCAGGATGCAGTTGAGGCCGACCGACTTGCCCGAACCAGTGGTACCGGCAACGAGCAGGTGGGGCATCGTCGCAAGGTCGGCCACGATCGGTTCACCGGCAATGTCCTTGCCGAGGATGATCGGCAGCAAGGCCTTGGAACTGGCGAACTTTTCGCAGGCGATCAGTTCGCGGAAAGACACCATGTCGCGGATCGCGTTGGGCAATTCGATGCCCATGACGGTGCGCCCCGGAATGGCCGAGACACGCGCCGAGATCGCGCTCATGTTGCGGGCGATATCGTCTGCCAGGCCGATGACGCGGCTGGCCTTGATGCCGGGCGCCGGCTCCAGCTCGTACATGGTCACGACCGGGCCGGTACGCACCGCGGTGATCTCGCCCTTGACGTTGAAATCGTCGAGCACGTTCTCGAGCAGGCGCGCATTGCGTTCGAGCGCCAGCTTGTCGATCTTCTGGGTGGAGCCTGCGGGGGCTTCGACCAGCAGGTCGATCGAGGGCAGCTCGTACTTGTCGAACAGGTCGCCCTGCCGTGCCTTGGGCGGAGCAGCCGCAGGCGCAGGCGTGCGAGTGGGGTCGCTGATCTCGGTCGGTTTGCGCTGCGACAGCGCTTCCTCGACGTCGATGGCCTCGGCGGCCGCACGCGCTTCCTTCTCGCGGCGCTCCTTCTTTGGCGGACGGGCAGTGGCTTCGTCCTCTAGGTCTCCGAGGTCAACCTGACGCGGCGAACGACGCAGGAACGACGGCAGGCTGAGCATCCCGGCCCAGTCGAACGCAAAGATCCGGCTGGCGATGGCGAGGCCTCCTGCAAGCGAGGCAAGGCCAAGCGGAACCGAGAACCACAGCGCGGAAACCTGCGGCACCAATCCGGCGAGCCCATTCACCGCCGCTGCGCCAAGCAGGCCCGAAAGCCCACCCGGCCCGGCAGGCAGGCGGCTCGACGTGCTGCCACCCCAAAGCGAGAGCGCCGTGCCAATCAGCGCCATGGCAACCAGCAACAGCAGCGTAGGGCGCCACCAGCTCGGCGGCGGCGCTGCGTCCCCGTCCTCGTCCTCGTCCTCGTCAAGATCGATGAGATCGCTTTCCGAATCCCACAGGCGCCGCGAAAACACCCACAGGAGCGGAAGCAGCAGGGCGCCCGGCAGACCGAAGAACAGCAGCACGCGCTCCGATGCCCATGCGCCGGCAAGGCCCATCCAGTTCTCGACCGGGCTGCCCGAAGCCGTGCTTCCGGACGGATCGGTCTGCGTATAGCTCAACAGCGCCAGCGCCAGAAACACCATCGCCGCGGCCAGGATGCCGCCACCGAGCAGTTCCAGACTGCGGCGCAGCGAGCGGCGCAGAACGGCGCGCCAATCGGCACCACGTTGGCCTCCTCGCGCGTTCGATCCGCGTGCCTGCGCGGTGGTTGCTGCCCGGCTTGCCATGAACTTGTGCCTATCCCTGCCCTTGCGCGCCCATCATGCGCCCGAAGGGGACTCACCGTCAAGAATCCCGACAGGAATTGCGACGAGTGAAGGGTTTAGGCCAGCCCGTCGATCGCCGCCCAACCATGGACCGGCAGCCGTGCGGCGCGCTGCCGGGTCATCCCGCCCAGCGCGATCACCGGCACTGGCGAATACCTCGCCAGCATCAGGAAGCGAACCGGCCCAAGCACCTTGCCACCCGGATGCGATCGCGTGCGGTAAACCGGCGAAAGCAGAATCGCATCGGCCCTGGCGCGTGCTGCTGCGGCGATTTCCCGTAGCGAATGGGCCGTGACCAGACGCAGGCCGGGGCTCCCCGCAACCTTTCCGGCTGCGCCATAGACGCCATCGACACGCCACATCCTCGGGACGCGGGCGCCGATGACCATGACGCCGCGGCGCGATGCCAGTCGGGCCAGCGTCGTGAAGCGGGCGCGCCGCGCGGCACGGACAAGGTGATAGTGCCTGAACACCAGCGCATCTCCCCGTCCCAGCCGCGCCAGCGCGCGCTCCAGCCCGGCATCGTTGCGCGCATCGCTCAACAGCACGCGTCGCGGCACCTGTTTCGCGATGGTCTGGCGCTTTTGCATCGTGGCGCTATAGCACCGCGCCATGGAACAGGCAGTCCCTTCATCGCCGCTCGAACAGGTCCGTTCGCGCATCGCCACCGCCGCGCGCATCGCCGGGCGCAAGGCCGATGAGGTGACGCTGATCGCAATCTCCAAGACCAAGCCCGCCGAGGCGATCCTCGATCTGATCGCGCAAGGCCAGCGCGTGTTCGGCGAGAACCGCGTCCAGGAATCGCAGGACAAGTGGCCCGCCATCCGCGCGGCCCATCCCGATGTCGAGCTTCACCTTGTCGGCCAGTTGCAGTCCAACAAGGCCGAAGACGCGATTGCCCTGTTCGATTGCATCCATTCGGTCGACCGCCCCAGCCTCGTCACCGCCTTAGGCAAGGCGCAAGACAAGCTTGGCCGCAAGGTGCCCTGCTTCGTCCAGGTCAACATCGGCAACGAGGAGCAGAAGGGCGGCTGCGCAGTGGCCGAATTGCCCGCTCTGCTGACGCAGACCCGCGAAGCCGGTCTGGACGTGATCGGCCTGATGTGCGTGCCGCCTGCCGGGATCGAGGCCGCGCCTTTCTTCGCCCTGCTCGACAAGCTGGCCGACGACAATGGCCTGAACCGCCTGTCGATGGGCATGAGCGATGATTTTGAAACGGCAGTGCAGCTGGGCGCGACCCACATCCGCATCGGCTCGGCGCTGTTCGGAGCGCGCTGAACCGGGCGACACGATGGTAAACCGCAAGTAGCGGTTGCAGCCGTTGACTTACGGCCCGCGGGTTAAACGCGTTCTTACCCCACTGCCCGGCATATCCCGATAATGGGAGGTTGCCTGACCTGTGGCAGATCGCGAAACATCGGATAAACGCCAGCTGACCGACGACGGGAAAGCGCTGGAGAAAGTGCATGTTGCGACTCTCGTCGCTCATGCGCTGGTGCTGTGCACGGTCGTCTTGCCGATGGTCGTTGCCGACAAATACCACGACCTTCTCGCCATAGCGGCAGCCTGCTGCATGGTCGCACTCTTTGCGTTGCAGATCGTCCTGAAGCGTGCCGCCGAATCGGTGCGCAATCGAAACCTCGCAAACTTCCTCGTCACCCGCGATTCGCGTGAACAGATCCAAGAGCTGTTCGCGATGACCGACATGCTGCAGGCGGCAGAAACCTATGAGGACGCGGGCGCAGTCCTGATGGCAACGGCACGCCGGTTGCTGCCCGGTTATGGCGCGGCCTTGTTCGTGTTCAACAACTCGCGCGATCGCCTGGATCTGGCGCGGGCCTGGGACATGCCTGAGGGCTACCGGGTGCCCGAAATGCTCTCCCCTTCCAACTGCTGGGCATTGAAACGCGGCAAGCCGCATATCAATTCGCCAGCGGTGGGAACCCTGTGCTGTGCGCACCACCCTTCCGAGATCGCCACAGTGGAAATGCCGATGATGGCATGCGGACAATTGCACGGCCTGCTGATCATCGCCCATCCGGATACGCAGGACGCTTACGAGGACATTCTCGAAATCCGGCGCCTTGGCCGCGCCTTGGCCGACTCCATGTCGCTGGCCCTGTCCAACATTGCCCTGCGCGAGAAACTGCGCACGCAGTCGCTGCGCGATCCGCTCACCGGGCTTTACAATCGCCGCTACATGGAAGACGCGCTGGAGCGCTTCGTGTCGCTCGGTTCGCGCACCGGGGCAAGCACCGCCGTGGTCATGCTGGATCTCGACAACTTCAAGAAGCTCAACGACGAACACGGTCACGCCAAGGGCGATGCGGTCTTGCGCGATGTCGCGGCGCAAATCGTGGGTTGCCTCAGGCCGACCGATGTCGTTTGCCGTTATGGCGGTGAGGAACTCGTCGCGATCCTGCCCGACTGCTCGCTGGAAGACGCGATGGACAAGGCCGAAATCCTGCGCCAGCGCATCGAATCGCTGAGCGCCAGTCACGAATGCGGGATCTCGGCCTCGCTCGGCATCGCGACCATCCCGGAAACGGCAACGTCGGCAACCGACATCGTGCCGATTGCCGACGCTGCGCTCTATGCTGCCAAGAAGGCCGGCAAGAACTGCGTGATCTCTGCCGAAAAGCGCGCTGGCCGCGAAGCGCCTAGGCTGGCAACGATCAAGTCACGCCAGAACTGACCGCTGCGGAGCAGTACACCCCGCAGCGCCCACTGCCTCAGAAGTCGGCGTTCAGTTCCACGCCCAGCACGCGTCCGCGCACCAGCGGCGAGAACGTCCCGGCCTTGGGATTGTCGGCAAACGGCCGGTCGACGCCGGTCGAAAGCGGGCCACCGAACACCGGAATCTGCGCCGCCGTACCCAGCTGGGTATCACCACCATGCTGGACCTGATCGAGCAGGTTGCGGCCATAGACCGTGAAGGTCAGCCCACCGGTCTTGTAGCTGATCGAGGCGTCGAGGTTGTCGGACGACGTGATCCAGCCAAAGTTGTTGTCGGTATAGGCAAACCGGTCGCGATGCTGGAAGTTGGCGCGGGCGACGATGGCATTGCCCTCGCCCACCGGGAAATCACCCAGCACGCCAAAGCCATAGGTCCACTTCGGCGTGCGCGGCAGGTCGAGCGCCTTGTCGGCGTCGTTGACCACGCCGTCGCTCGAAATGTCGAACAGCACCTTGGTGTACTTGGCGTCGATGTAGCCGAAGTTCGCGGTGATCAGGAAGTTCTTGCCCAGGGCGAAGCGACCTTCGCCTTCGATGCCGGTGATGCGGGCGTCGGCGGTGTTGAAGATCGACTGGGCAACACCGGCCGCAGACCCTTCGTTGACCTCGCGCTGCATGTTGCCAACTTCGGTGCGGAATGCCGCCAGGTTGAGCGTCAGCTTGCGGTCAGGCGTCTGGAACTTGGTGCCCAGTTCGAAGCTGTCGACCTGCTCTTCGTCAAACGACAAGCCGCGCGTTGCAGCGACGGCTTCGAACGCGCGGGCATTGGTGATGCGGAAGTTGTAGCCGCCCGAACGGAAACCGCGGGTCCAGTTGCCATAGACCTGCGCATCGTTGTTGAAGCGGTACTGGAAGCCGAGCTTCGGGCTCCAGTTTTCCCAGGTGCGCTTGTCTGTGAAACCGTTGTTCTCATTCGGGATCAATGAATTACGGCCCGATGTCGGGCACGTACCGGCCACGACCGAACAGTTGGTGCGGGGCCGGATATAAGTGACGGCCACGTCCTTGGTTTCCTTGGACCAGCGGATACCGGCGGTCAGCGTCAGCTGATCGGTCACGTCGAAGTCACCCGAGGCGAACAGGCCGAGCACGTCATGGTCCTGGCGACCGCCGCCGATCTGGGTCAGCGGGCTGATGAACGAGGGGAAGAAGCGCAATTCGTCGTAGCGCAGGTCCTGCGTGAACCAGAAGCCGCCGGCCGTGAAGTCGAGCGCACCGAAGCGGTTGTTGTAGCGGATTTCGTCCGAGTACTGGCGCTGCTTGAACAGGGTGTTCGAGTGGAAGACGAACACCGGCTTGGCGTCGATGTCGCCGCCAGTCGAGGCGTCATAGTCGCGGAAGCCGAAGATGTTGGTGATCTTGCCGTCGCCGACGTCGATCTCGGTCTTGTGCGTCGCGAACCAGGTGCGGTTCTTGTAGAAGCCGGGATTGTCGATCGCAAAGTCGAACGTGTCGCGCTTGTACAGGCCATGGTTCTGGCCGGCCGGACCATCGCCCTCGCTGTTGAAGTATTCGACCTTGGCCACCATGCGGATGGCCTCCGACGGCAGGAATTCCAGCGCACCGCGCACGATCTGGGTCTGCGCCTTGCCGAAGTCGCTGCCGTCGAACAGGTTCTTGAAATAGCCCTCGTCGTTGTTGACGTAGCCACCGATCTTGAAGTTCAGCACGTCCTTGATCAGCGGGCCGGAGACCACGGCCTGCGCTGCAAAGTTGCCCGATCCGCGCCCGGAATCGACCGGTCCTTCGTAGAACACGCGGAAGTTGGCGCGCAGATCCGGGGTCGGATCGCCGGTGTTGATCAGCACCGCGCCGCCAGTGGTGTTGCGGCCATAGAGGATGCCCTGCGGTCCGCGCGCCACTTCGACCGAGCCGAGATCGAACACGTCGAACACCAGGCCGTTGTTCACGCCGATGTAGACGCCATCGACGAAGACGCCGACGGTCGGGTCGATCGAGGGGATCGAGCTGTTGACGCCAAGCCCGCGGATCGAGAAGTTGGCGGTCCCGCGCGAGGTGCCGACCTGGTCGAGCGAGACGTTCGGCGCGCTATAGGTCAGCGTCTGGATATCGCGCACCTGCAGCGCCTGCAGGCTTTGCGCGTTGAACGCGGTGATCGCAACCGGCACGTCCTGGACGTTTTCGACGTCCTTCTTCTTCGTTGCCGTCACGATGATGTCGGCGTTGAGCACGTCGATCGCCGACTGCTCCTGATCCTGCGCCGCCTCCTGCGCCTGGGCGACACCCGCGCCCGTGGCGACGAGAGCGATCGCGCTCAAGCCGCCGGAAAATGCACGTACGACCCTGTTCCTTGTCTTCAGCATTCTCAGCTCCCGTTATATTTTGTGGAGCCGAAAATGCCCGCTGCGCGCCAGCGTTCAACCTGTTTTCAAGTGAGCAATTAAATCTTACACGCAGCGTTGCAGATTTACATCATTGTCAGCTGTGCTGATCCAGCTCGTTGCCGGTCAGCGTGACGACGTGCAGCAGGTTCGTGGCGCCCGGAGTGCCGAAGGGAACACCCGCCAGGGCTACCAGCCGCGATCCGGCCGTGCCGAAGCCATGGCGCAGCGCCATGCGCTTGCCCTTGGCGATCATTTCTTCGAAGCTGCCGATGTCCTTGGTGCTGACGGCATGTGCGCCCCACAGCAGGCCGACCTTGCGCGCGGTCTTCTGCGACGGCGTGAGCACCAGCATGGGCACGCCGGGCCGTTCGCGCGCCACGCGGCGGGCGGTCGACCCCGACCCGGTGAAAACGATCACCCCGGCGATCGGCAGGGTGTTGGCGATGCTCGCCGCAGCCTGCGCCAGCGCGTCCGCGGTGGTCGGATCGGGCAGGGTCTCGATGAAGTGGACGCGCGCGCCATAGCCTGGATCGGCTTCGACCTGCGCGGCGATGCGGTGCATGATCGTCACCGCCTCTTCCGGCCAGGCCCCTGCGGCGGTTTCGGCCGAGAGCATGACCGCGTCGGCGCCGTCGTAGACCGCGTTGGCAACGTCGGACACTTCGGCGCGGGTCGGCGTCGGCGCCTCGATCATCGATTCCAGCATCTGCGTGGCGACGACCACCGGCTTGCCCTGGCGGCGTGCGCTTTCGACGATGCGCTTCTGCAGCGGCGGCACTTCCTCGGGGTTCAGTTCGACGCCGAGGTCACCGCGCGCGACCATGATGCCATCGGAAAGCTCGATGATCTCCTCCAGCCGCGATATGGCGGCGGGCTTCTCGATCTTGGCCATCAGCGAACCGTAGCCCCCCATCAGGCGGCGCGCTTCGGCGACGTCCTCGGGCCGCTGCACGAACGACAGGGCGATCCAGTCCGCGCCATGCTCCACCGCGAATGAAAGGTCACGGCGGTCCTTGTCGGTCAGTGCCGGGACCGGCACCACGGCATCCGGCACGTTGACGCCCTTGCGATCGGAGATGACCCCACCAACCTCGGCAGAGCAGAGAATCTCGTTCTGATCGGCCCGGATCACGCGCAGGCGCAGCTTGCCGTCATCGATCAGCAGGCGCTGGCCCTTCTGCAGGATGCCGAAGAGTTCAGGGTGCGGCAGCTGCACGCGGGTTTCATCGCCCGGCTCGGGGTTGCGGTCGAGCGTGAAGTGTCCGGAGTGGCGGATCACCGCGCGGCCTTCCTTGAACTTGCCCACGCGCAGCTTCGGCCCCTGCAGGTCGCACAGGATCGTGATCGGGCGGTTCACCTTCTTCTCGAGCGCGCGGATATTGGCGATCGTCTCGGCATGGGTGGCGTGTTCGCCATGGCTCATGTTCACACGAAACGCATCGGCCCCAGCGCGGAAGAGCTTCTCCAGCATCTCCGGCTCGCGGCTGGCGGGACCTACCGTGGCGAGGATCTTCACTTTCCGTCCGCGAGGATCGAGCTTGGCCACGGCTTTGGTACTCCTTATGAATCTTCCGCGATGCGCTATGGCCCATGCCATTTCAAAACCCAAGGATGTTTACAGTGGATACGAATGCAATCGATGCCCTGCCCGATTCCGTAGCGGCCGCCGCCTTCCGCCGCCTGGTCAAGCACCTCCAGCATCGCCACGACGCCCAGAACATCGACCTGATGGGTCTTTCGGGCTTCTGCCGCAATTGCCTTGCCGACTGGATCATCGAAGGCGGTTTCGAAGGCGACAAGGCCGCAGCGCGCGAAGTGATTCACGGCCTGCCCGCTACAGAGTGGAAAGCCCGCTATCAGACCGAAGCGACGCCGGAGCAGCTCGCCCGGATGGAAGAAAGCCTGAAGAAGAACGCCGGATCTCACTAATCCCCGGACTATCCACAGGCCCGGTTTTGCCCGAATCCGGTGGCGCGTCTATCAGCCCCGCCACCTGATTCACCCGCATACCCGGAGACTTTCCCGATGGTCGAATTCGACGACGCCAAGACCGCAGACGATCGTCTGCGCCTCCTGATCGAGCGCATCGAGCGCCTGGAAGAGGAAAAGAAGGGCATCGGCGACGACATCAAGGATGTCTACAACGAAGCCAAGGCGACCGGCTACGACGCCAAGATCATGCGCCAGATCGTCCGCCTGCGGAAAATGAAGCCCGACGACCGCCGCGAGATGGAAGCCGTGCTCGAAACCTACAAGAACGCCCTCGGCATCGACTGATCGCGTTTCCCGGGCAGGGGCGGAACCACCACCCTGCCCGGCCATTGGCATCCTGTAGTTTCAGCAGGATAGCCCAATGACCCAGACCGCCACCGTCCGCCCGCCGATCCACGAGGACGGCCTTCCCGGCAGCGAGGCGAACCTCGATCCCAAGCCCGAATGGCAGCCGCGCTATCCCGGCTCAGGGCGGCTCAAGGGCAAGGTGGCAATCGTCACCGGGGCCGACAGCGGCATCGGACGGGCCGTCGCAGTCTTGTTCGCGCGCGAAGGCGCAAAAGTCGCCATCGCCTATCTCAACGAAAGCGAGGACGCTGCCCGCACCCGTGAACTGTGCGAGGCCGAAGGCAGCGAAGCGCTGACCTTTGCCGGCGACCTCGGCGATCCGGAAGTGGCCCACGCCCTCGTCGATCTCGTCATCGGCGATTGGGGCCGCCTTGACGTCCTTATCAACAATGCGGGCGAACAGCACCCTGACAAGGACATCCGCGACATCACCGCCGATCAGCTGCAGCGCACCTTCCAGACCAACATCTTCTCGATGTTCTATCTCGTTCAGGCTGCGCGCGAGCACCTCAAGCCCGGCGCCGCAATCGTCAACTGCACTTCGATCACCAGCTACAAGGGCGAACCCGAACTGCTCGACTATTCGAGCACCAAGGGCGCCATCACCGCCTTCACCCGCGCCCTGTCCGAACAGCTCGTCGGCCACGGTATCCGCGTCAACGCCGTAGCGCCCGGTCCGATCTGGACGCCGCTCAATCCGTGCGGTGGCGCCACCGAGGAAAAGCTCGAGCACTTCGGCGAAAACACGCTGATGGGGCGCCCCGGCCAGCCCAACGAAGTCGCCCCGAGCTTCCTGTTCCTCGCCTGCGAGGATTCATCCTACATGTCGGGCCAGGTCCTGCACCCCAATGGCGGGACAGTCGTTAACGGCTAACCCCAGTTCAGCGCCACGGCCAGCACGATCGCGTTAGAGGCGATGTGGTTGAGGATCGAAGCCAGCAGACCCAGCCTCACCCGCATGTGCGCGAACATCAGGCCTGACCAGAACTGCGGCAGCACCATCGGCACGGCAGCCAGCGTAACGCTCGCGTAGTTCGCCAGATGCATCGCGGCAAACAGCGCAGTGGTGCCGTAGACCAGCAGGGCGAAGTGCCGGGAGAACCACGCGGGGACCGATCTGTCGCGTCGCTTGCGCCACCAGACAACACCGGTTGCAACAATCGTGGCCAGCAGAATCCCGCCACCTGCCAGCGGCTTGCCCCGGCCGAATGCGATGAACAGCGTCAGCCCGGCCAGCACCACGCCCATCAGCGCCAGCGCCCGCCGCGTTCCGCTCATCCAGCCCCGAAAGAACAGCTCTTCCAGCACCGGCGCCAGCAGTACCGCCCCGCCCCACAGCGCCAGCGGTCCCAGTCCCTCGAAGGCATTGGGCGGGGATAGAGCAAAGGCCTTCTGCCACAGCGCGATCAGCGGCATCACCACCAGCCCCAGCACGCCGATCTGGAACGCCGCCAGCACCACCCAGCGCGACAGCGCGCCATCGTCATTCAGGCCGGATGCCTCCATCGGCACAGGGCGGCGAAGGAAAGCGATGAGTTCGGCAAGCGTGGTGCGGATCATCGCTGCCTCATGCCTGCAATTGCGCCAATGCGCCACACCGATTGCCGGATGCGCCCGCGTCGGCTAGGGGCGGTGCAGATTCCAAAACCTCGCAAGAAGCACGGACCATGGCAGGCCATTCCAAATTCAAGAACATCATGCACCGC
The DNA here is from genome assembly GCF_003454795.1 of Novosphingobium sp. THN1. Classification (GTDB taxonomy): domain Bacteria; phylum Pseudomonadota; class Alphaproteobacteria; order Sphingomonadales; family Sphingomonadaceae; genus Novosphingobium. The sequence goes on along the minus strand of NZ_CP028347.1, from coordinate 1,392,002 downwards.
AAGGGCGCGCAGGACAAAAAGCGCTCGGCGATGTTTTCCAAGCTCAGCCGCGAAATCACCGTGGCCGCCAAGATGGGCATGCCCGATCCGGACATGAACCCGCGCCTGCGCGCCGCGGTCAACGCCGCCAAGGCCCAGTCCATGCCCAAGGACAACATTGCCCGCGCCATCGACAAGGCGTCGAAGGGCGAAGGCGATAACTACGAGGAAGTGCGCTACGAAGGCTATGGCCCCGGCGGCGTCGCGATCATCGTCGAAGCGCTGACCGACAACCGCAACCGCACCGCCACCAATATCCGCACTGCCTTCTCCAAGAACGGCGGAAACCTTGGTGCATCAGGCGCGGTGAGCCACGGCTTCGAACGCCTTGGCCTGATCGAATACCCCGGCAAGGTCGGTGACGAGGAGAAGGTCCTCGAAGCCGCCATCGAAGCCGGTGCCGAAGACGTCGAATCCGACATGGGTGATGGCGACGAGAATCCCGGCAGCCACCAGATCTGGGTCGCGGTCGAATCGCTGCACGAAGTTGCCCGCGAACTCGAAAAGACCCTGGGCGAGGCCGAAGGCGTCAAGCTGGCATGGAAGCCGAGCATGAAGACCTCGGTCGATGCCGACAACGCCGCCACCCTGCTCAAGCTGATCGACGTGCTCGAGGACGATGACGACGTCCAGACCGTCTGGGGCAATTACGACATCCCCGACGACGTCATGGAAACGCTGGGCTGATCGGCATGTGGCAACTGGCCGCGAAGGCGCTGCTCTCGGGCGTGCTGATCGCGGCCATTGCGGAAATCGGCAAGCGCCTGCCCACCTTGGGCGCGTTGGTCGCCTCGCTGCCGCTGGTCTCGGTGCTTGGCATGGTGTTCCTGTGGAACGCCCGGCCAGATGCGGAGAACATGGCGATCCATGCCGAGGCCACCTTCTGGTACGTCCTGCCCTCGCTGCCGATGTTCCTCGTCATCCCGGCGCTGCTGCGCCATGGGGTGTCGTTCTGGATCGCACTGGCCGCCGGCTGCCTGCTCACGGTCCTGCTCTATCTCGCCATGATGCAACTGGCCCCGCGCTTCGGACTGAAACTGTAACATGATCATATTGGGCATCGACCCCGGCCTCACCGTCACCGGCTGGGGCGTCGTCGCCAAGTCGGGCAGCCGGTTGAGCCACGTCGCCAACGGCCAGATTCGCACCGACAACAAGGCAACCATGGCCGAGCGTCTGGTCGAGCTCGATTCCGCGCTCGCCGCCGTGATCGACATCTACAAGCCCGACAGCGGCGCGGTCGAGGAGGTCTTCGTCAACGTCAACCCGCAGTCCACGCTCAAGTTGGGTCAGGCGCGCGGCGTTGCCATGGTCGCCGTTGCGCGCGCGGGGATCCCGGTGGCCGAATATCCCACCAAGGTCATCAAGAAGGCGCTGGTCGGCACCGGCGGCGCGGAAAAGCAGCAGATCCAGCACATGCTCAAGATCCTCCTGCCCGGCGTGCAGCTTGCCGGCGAGGACGCTTCCGACGCGCTGGCGGTGGCGATCACGCATGCCAACATGCTGGGCAGCCACCGCTAGGGCGGAACGACTGCGCACATCCGGCGTATGGATCGGATGGACGCACTGAATGACAGGCCGAGCGACGAAGACTGGATGGCCCGCGCAAGGGACCTTGCCGTCGCGCGCAAGGGCACCGATCCCGCCAACACACCGATCGCCGCGATCATCGTGCGGGACGGGCAACTGCTCTCGCACGGCGTAAACCGCACCGCCGAACACTGCGACGCGACCGCCCACGCCGAAGTCATGGCCATCCGCGCGGCGGGCAAGTCCTCCGGCGAAATGCGCTTTCCCGGCGCCACGCTCTATTCCACGCTCCAGCCCTGCGGCATGTGCACCATGGCCTCGATCTGGGCGGGCATCTCGCGCATCGTCTATGGTGCGGGCCGCGAGGACGTCCACGAAATGTACTTCGAAGACCGCCACCTCTCGACGCTCGACTTCGTGGCGGACGCCTACAAGGACGACCTGACGCTGACCGGCGGCGTGATGGCGCACGAATGCGCCGAACTCTACTACCGCCCGTGGGACAATGTACCCGAGGACCAGCAAGCCAACGATTGACGTCTCCCCTCCCGCAGGCGGGAGGGGCCGGGGGTGGGCAAGCAGCGAAAGTTCTCGCAACCAGCCGACACCACTCCACACATTCGCCGCGCTTAGCCTCTGGCCACGGCAAAAAGTTCCTGCCATAGGAACAAACCATGATCGCCAAGCTGACCGGCATTCTCGATGACACCGGGCCCGACTGGGCCGTGATCGACGTGAACGGCGTCGGCTATCTCGTGCAGTGCTCGGCCAAGACGTTGACCCATCTCGGCATCCGAGGCGACAAGGTCGTTGTCCATACCGAAATGCAGGTGAGCGAGACAGACCAGCGCCTGATCGGCTTCACCAGCGCCGGAGAACGCGCCTGGTTCCGCCTGCTCACCGCCGTGCAGGGCGTCGGCAGCAAAGTCGCCCTTGCGATTTTATCGGCCCTCGCAGTCGAGGAACTCCAACGCGCCTGCGCCCAGGGCGACGCCGCCATGGTCGCCCGCGCCAACGGCGTCGGCCCGAAACTCGCCAGCCGCATCGTCAACGAGTTGAAGGACAAGGCCGGAGGCCTCGCAGGCTACACCTCGCCCGTCGGCATGGGCAGCGGCGAAATATCCACCCCACCCCCGGCAACGCCAGCGCCGACGCCGTCTCGGCCCTGCAGAACCTCGGCTTCAAACCCGCCGTGGCGAGCAGCGCGGTGACTGCGGCGGTCAAGGAACTGGGCGAGGATGCCGGGCTCAACGATCTGGTCCGCGTGGCGCTGAAAAGGGCGGCGGGGTGAAGCGCGTGTTGCTACTTGGCTTACTTTTGGGTGGCCTGTCACTCGTTTGGCACTTTGGGTCCGCTGAAGTTGCTATCGACAGCTGCCTCGATGCCGGCGGGTCTTGGGATTACGCTGCACAGAATTGCCAGGACAAATGACCGATAACCCCCTCCTCTCCGCCGCCTCGCAGATCGAGGATCAGGACGCTGCCCTGCGGCCCAAGACGCTGGCCGAATTTGTCGGGCAGGCCGCTGCCAAGGACAACCTGCAGGTCTTCATCGAAAGCGCCAAGATGCGGCGCGAGGCGATGGATCATGTGCTGTTCTTCGGCCCGCCGGGCCTCGGCAAGACCACGCTCGCCCAGATCATCGCGCGCGAATTGGGCGTCAATTTCCGCGCCACGTCCGGCCCGGTCATTGCCAAGGCGGGCGATCTTGCTGCGCTGCTGACCAATCTCGAACACGGCGACGTCCTGTTCATCGACGAGATTCACCGCCTCAATCCCGTGGTCGAGGAAGTGCTCTATCCGGCGATGGAGGACCGCGCGCTCGATCTGATGATCGGCGAAGGCCCCTCGGCCCGCTCGGTGCGGATTGACCTGCCGCCCTTCACCCTGATCGGCGCGACCACGCGGCAGGGCCTGCTGCAAACCCCGCTGCGCGATCGCTTCGGCATCCCGGTGCGGCTGCAGTTCTACTCGGTCGAGGAACTGGAGCGCGTCGTCGCGCGCGGCGCTTCGCTGATGGGGATCGGCATCGATAAGGGCGGCGCCACCGAGATCGCCCGCCGATCGCGCGGCACCCCCCGCGTCGCCGGCCGCCTCCTGCGCCGCGTGCGCGACTTCGCGCAAGTGGCAGGCGCAGAGAAGATCACGCAATCCATTGCCGACAACGCGCTGACCCGGCTCGAGGTCGACAAGATCGGCCTCGACCTGCAGGACCGCCGTTACCTGACGATGATCGCCGACATCTACAAGGGCGGCCCGGTCGGCGTCGAAACGCTCGCCGCCGGGCTTTCCGAACCGCGCGACACGATCGAGGAAGTGATCGAGCCCTACCTGATCCAGCTTGGGCTGATCGCGCGCACGGCACGTGGACGGTGCCTCAACGATCGAGGATGGCAGCACCTCGGACTCACTCCGCCGAGCGGCTCGACACCGTCTCTCTTCGACCAGGCAGACTAGCGCCCGAGTCTGCCCTCCGCTGACGAGAGTTGCAGGAGAGTCAGGGGGAGTTGCCATGGAGTTGGATTCCAACCTTCATCCTCGCCGGCGGTTCGGTCCCATTCTGGCACAGAGTTAACGGTTCACCCGCTTCGGTCCCGTTTTCGGGCAGATTCACCGGTAAGAAGAGGGTTAACGGCATTGCCCCACGCGCCCCATCTGCGTTCTTCGATCGGTAAGGAAGGGTCAGCAGAGCATTAACCCGCTTCTGGTAGCCCCTTCCGCCGAGAACGAGAACGGAAGCAACGATCATGTCGGTTCGGATGGCATTGGCAAAACTGGCGGCGGCTGCAGCAGGCGGGGCGATGCTCGGCGGCGGCGCGGTGCACGTTTCTGAAGCGCCTTCGAAGGGCGAGATCCACCACGTCAAGCCGGTGAAGGTCAAGACGACCAAGCCCGCCAAGCGGATCGCGAAGCGCCCGGCCAAGCGCGAGATCCACCGCGCCCGCCGCGTCGTGACCACGACGACCACCAGGACCTGCGAGCCCGCGCCGCAGATGGCAATGGTGCCAGTGCCCTACATGCCGCCGATGCCGCCGCAGCCGACCGGGTCCAGCGGCGGCGGCGTTCCGGTGGTGATCGGCGGCGGCGGCATCGGCGGCTTCGGGGGCGGCTTCTTCGGCGGCTTCTTTGGCGGCAGCAGCGGCGGCGGTGGTAGCGTCGTCGTCTCGTCCACCAGCACCGGTTCCACCTCCACCTCGGGCGGGTCCACGTCATCGTCAACCTCGGGCGGATCGACCTCGACCTCCTCGGGCGGCATCACCAGTTCAACCACCACCGGCGGCGTCTCGACCTCGACCGGCGGCGTTTCCACCTCGACCTCGACGTCGTCCGGCAATGTCAGCACTTCGAGCGGATCGGTCAGCACGAGCTCGGGCAACGTCAGCACCAGCAGCGGCAACGTCTCGACCTCGAGCGGGAATGTCAGCACCTCGTCCGGCAACGTGAGCACCAGTTCGTCGACCTCGACCTCCTCGGGCAACGTCACCTCAAGCTCGTCGACCTCGTCGTCCACATCGAGTTCGACCTCAAGCTCGACGTCTTCGTCGACGTCGTCCTCGACATCGTCGTCGACCTCGTCGTCGACGTCTTCGTCCAGTTCGAACGGCGGCACCACGACCACCTCGTCGACCAGCAGCGGCACCGAAGTGCCCGAACCTTCGATGGTGATCCTGTTCGGCGCAGCAGCCGCCGGCCTGGTTGCCCGCCGTCGCTACGGCAAGCCGAAGAAGGCCTGAGCGAACCGGCGAACGATCCAGCCCGCCTTGCGGGTTACGGGAAGGGCGGCGTCCGGGGGAAGCCGCCCTTTTTCCTATGCGCTATTCGCGTGGACTAATCGCAGCCGCCGTCGCCGCAATCGCCGCTGCCGGCGTCGGTTGCCCACCACATGCCGCCCGACCTGTCGCCCGATTCCCGGCGCCGCTCGGACGCATCGGCCTGCGGCTTGAGAGCAACGAGCGCCAGCCCCAGCACAAGGATCACGATTGCGACAAATCCCCAGAACAATGCCGGCATGGCTCAACCCTCCGTCCGGGCAGAGAGTGCGCGCTTCGCGCAGCGCCGTCAAACGGCGATTGCCTCAAACCTGAACCATGCCGCCCGCATACCATCCCGCCGCGCCGCCAAGGGCCACGATCTGCAGGAATGCAATGGTCCGAAGCCGACCGACAAAAGGCTGCTTGCGCGTCTTGTGCCGGAAGACCCGCCGCGCCAGGAATGCGCCGGGCGTGCCACCAAGCAGCGCCCCCATCAGCAGGGTTGCTTCGGACGTACGCCAGTGCCCGCGCAGCGCGGCACGCTTGTCAAACCAGAAGGCGGTGAAGGTGTGAAGGTTGGCCAGCGCCAGCCAGGCCAGCGCCATCTTCAGCAGCGGCAGTTCAGCCAGCGTTTCCGGCACCGCTTCCATCCGAGGCCCTGGCGACCATATCCATGAAATTGCGCGCCGCCTCGCGGTCGTCAGCGTCCTTGAACGCCACGTCGAGATCGGGCGCAGACCCAAGCATGTGCAGCAGGGACCACAGCCCGAACCGGCGGGCGCGGTCCTTCTCCAGGCCGAAATCCACCAGCATCTTCTCGATCCCCGCCGCAAAGGCATCGGGGGTGACGGCGGTCAGATCATCGGTGCCGAAATAGCGGCGAAGCTGGTCATCGAGTTCCATGGGCGGCGCTATGTCAGAGAAGCGGCACGCCGTCACGATCGATGATCGCGGCGAATTCCGCGGATGCGGTGCGATAATCCACCAGATCGACCTTCCACGGCAGCGCGGATTCGCTGAACGCCTCGCGCAGTGCCGCCAGGACGGACAGCGAAAGCGGTTCGCTGGCTTCAAGCGAAAGGTCGAGATCAGACCAAGGCTTGGGCTTGCCGCCCGCACGACTGCCGAATGCCCGGACCGTGACATCTGCAGGCAACCAGTGCTTCAGGATCGCGCGCACTTCGGAAAGTTCGTCTGCGGTCAGGTGCAGGGTACTGGTCACGTCCGGGCCTGCAAGCGCTGCAAAAGGTTGCGCGCCTCGGCCAGGAAGGCCGGAATCGCGGCGACGACCTGCACCGCCTTGGCCTCGTCATAGGTGTGCGAGGTAATGTTGCGCATTTCGCGAAACGTGCGCCAATCAGCCCATTGCCCTGCGACCAGTCCCTGCTCGACACCGGTGCGGATCAGGTCCGGGAAGGTCAGCCGGTCAATCTCCTCGGGATTCGCCGCCCCCGCCTCAAGCGCGCGGCGGAGCATCTTGTGGGCAAGGTCGTAGGTAAACTCGAACCGCTGGACCAACCCATCGCGAATCTGCGCATCGCTTTCATCTGAGCGATAGCGTGCGAGGCCTTCGTCGAGGCGGGTTATGACATGCGCGAACGTGGAGAAATCCAATGGCTTTAACCTAAGAAAATCTCCACTCAACGCGCGTAGAGTTAGTTACGTACTCTTTATACTGCCGCTTCCAAAACTGTAATTTCGACCTTTATCGATTACTCCGGTATATTCCTTTGCGTAGCTATTGCGAACGCGCTCACTGTAATGTGAAACTTCATCCCGATCTTTACGAATTTGGTTCCACAGGCGCGATTCCTGCATGATTCTCTGCCTCTGCCACTACCGGAGTTCCGGTGCTTTCCCCTGTGGCGCTACAATGAATCATTTCAACGATGGTTGCAATCTGGCTTGCTACGAATGTTTCGAATTGTGGTCGCACAATCTCAGTGACAGCACCAATCGGCATTGCCTGCTCCGGCAACCACGCTGCGATGGCGCCATATGCGTCTTTACGCTTACGGTACGCGAATACGCGTTGGTAGAGAGTTGGTGAGATACCCCGGAATGACCGAAAAGTGATTTTGCCCGCGACCTCCCCACCGTCAGGTTCGGACTCGATTTCCCGATGATAAAGCGAGGTGGTTAGACTCTTCGGGTAGGGCTCAATATAAATAACCTCACGTATTCCTGAAGATATGATGTGCCTTGCACAAAGGTGACAAGGAAAGGTAGTGCAGTACAGCTTACTATCGATCAAAGGACGACCAATTTGCGCAGCCTGAGTTATGGCCTGCATTTCAGCATGAACCACTCTGCTAAATTCGATCAAATTCCTAAATCTCGCATTTTCCATGTCCTTTTTGTGATCTCCGTGCAGGAGATTATCAGCAACTCTCCCTAGATCGACCTCTTCTCCAATATAACCTGTCGATTTCAGTATTTCGAGAAACTCGGATATCGATCTCTTCACCTCGTTAAAATTGGGATCGTGCTTTTCTTCCTTATCTCGGTTATCACCGATATTACCTTCCCTACCTTCGAAGTAAAATCCACCGCCCGGATACGGGACCTCATTACAACCAGTCGATATAATATTTCCAACTTTATCGGATATTACCGCCCCTACCTGCCTTGATAAGTCGCACGACCTTAATGCCGTCGCCTTCGCGACGAACATCATATATTCGTCCAAAGTGGGAGTTATGAAGGGATCTTGGAATATTAATCTGATAAATCGTTTAATGTCTTCGACACATGAGCCGCTTTCAACGAAAAAATCTCCTTTCGGAAATGTATCCCGAACGCTTTGCCCAGTTTGATCCTCTCCAGCCTGATCAAATTCGATCAGATGTCCTGCTTGGTCGAAATGCTTATTTGCCACCGCCTCTTTGCGAGATCTTGCGATCTTATTAGCTAGAAATTGAAGACGATTTTCTTTCGGAGAATTTATAGATATTGTATAAAAATTTCTACCATATATTTGATCAAGTATATCTATTTCTTTGGGATTTTTAAGAGAGTCTATTATAAATGCCGTTGAGTTAGCGTATTCATTTTCTCTTTCCGCACGCAATGCGGACACGATTAGTGATGCAACACCAGACCCTTCACTCGAAAACTTTCTTATTTTATCGCCAGCGTCCATAAAGGTTCGCATACGCTCAAATTCATCGGAAATTGTTTCGACATTCAGCGCCTCAGCTATCGCTTTACTAACCTTTATTTCTTTGCAACGATAGTGGACGATAGACAACTGAGCTGTTAATTGTTGCTTTATTTCAGATAAATCCGTTCCTGCCGGACATATTAAACCAATTACTAGATTAGGTTTATCGTCCATCAACTGCACTCCTAGGAGCGCGAGGGGCCTAGCCCCTCGCATCAATCCCTTCCTACTTCTTCAACTCCGCCAAGATCACTCCGCCGCAATCCCCGCAGCCCCAAACATATCGATGTCCACCTCAACCGGCGCTTCTACATTCGCCGCCGACTTCGCCGTCCGGCGCTTGTCGAAGCTGGACCATACCGTGTTCCAGTCGCCCTTCGTTGCGGCCTTCGAGTATTCCGTGGCGCGGGTTTCGAAGAAGTTGGCGTGTTCGACGCCGTTGAGCAGCGGGGCGAGCCAGGGCAGCGGGTGGTCTTCGATCATGTAGATCGCCGGCAGGCCGAGCTGGCCGAGGCGCCAGTCGGCGATGTAGCGGATGTAGCGCTTGATTTCCTTGGCGCTCATACCCGGGACCGGGCCCTGTTCGAAGGCGAGATCGATGAAGGCGTCTTCGAGGCGCACCGTCTTCTGGCAGCAGTCGATGATGTCTTCCTTTACCGCCTTGGTCAGGCACCCGCGCTCTTTCACGAAGGCGTGGAACAGGCGGGTGATGCCTTCGCAGTGGAGCGATTCATCACGGACCGACCACGAGACGATCTGGCCCATGCCCTTCATCTTGTTGAAGCGCGGGAAGTTCATCAGCATGGCGAACGAAGCGAAGAGCTGCAGCCCTTCGGTGAAGCCGCCGAACATGGCGAGCGTGCGAGCGATGTCCTCGTCGTTGTCGACGCCGAAGGTCTGCAGGTAATCGTGCTTGGCCTTGAGCTCTTCGTACTCGAGGAACATGCCGTATTCGCTTTCGGGCATGCCGATGGTGTCAAGCAGGTGAGAATAGGCGGCGATGTGCACCGTCTCCATGTTGGAGAAGGCGGCGAGCATCATCTTGATCTCGGTCGGCTTGAACACGCGGCCGTACTGTTCGTGGTAGCAGTTCTGCACTTCCACGTCGGCCTGGGTGAAGAAGCGGAAGATCTGCGTCAGCAGGTTGCGCTCATGCTCGGAAATCTTCTGCGCCCAATCGCGGCAATCCTCGCCCAGCGGCACTTCTTCGGGCATCCAGTGGATCTGCTGCTGGCGCTTCCAGAATTCGTAAGCCCAGGGATATTCGAAGGGCTTGTAAGTCGGGCGGGCTTCAAGAAGGGGCATGGCGGTGTCCTGTGCTGATTCTTTGAATGTAAGGTCTGATGCGGTCAGGCAAAAGCGCGCAGCGAGCCTTTGCGGGGGATAGTGGCGGGGTTTTCCACGCGATTGAATCGTGCCCTTTGGGGCAGGAACCCTCGGCCCGGCGACAGGGGCCATCGGACTGGCGCGGCGCCCGGTTTCAGGGTGGAACGGCGGGCGCAAGGCTTGGTTGATGGGGGATGGACGCGCGGATCGCGGTGTCCTTTCAAAACCTCTGGATTTGCAGGAGAATTGCCATGGGCGAATATGAACCCAACGACTCGCGCAACGTCACCGGTGCCAACGCTGGCGAGCGGCAGCAGCAGCAGATGAACCAGTCGTCCGACAGCGGCATGCGCAGCCCCGGCGGCGCCCAGCAGCAGGACGGTGGCCAGCGCTGGAACGAAGGATCGAGCGGCCAGCAGTCGCAATTCGGCCAGCAGCAGGGCCAGATGGGCGGCGGAGAGCGCAGCGGCGATCAGATGGGCTACGGCAACAGCTCTGAAGGCTCGTCCGGCATCCGTGAACACATGGAAGTGATCGGCGCCGATGGCGTGCACATCGGCACTGTCGACGGCGTCGAAGGTGACCGGATCAAGCTGACCAAGAAGGATTCGGGCGCGGGCTTCGAAGGTGGAACCCATTCGGGCCACCATCATTACCTTTCCACCGGGCTCGTTGCCGAAATCGAGGGCGACAAGGTGCGCCTCTCGGCCAACGGAGACGTGGCCTGGGGCATGCTCGAGGAAGAATAAGTCCGGAAAGGCAGCGAGGCCTTCCCGCTGTCCTGTCCCGGCAGATCGCCGGGTGCCGGACCGCAAGAACGTCCCGCCCCCTTCGGGACCAGGTCGTGCCACGCGACCGGAGAGCGCTCCGCCGAAAGGCGGGGCGTTTTTCTTTCCTTGTCGGGTACGGAAAGCCCATCCGGGCTTTCCTTGCGGCACCGGCCCGCTCCCCCGCCCGGCCACCCACGAGAGTATCCTGGATGGGTGGCCGGGCGGGGGAGCGGGCCGGTGCCGCAAGCCCCTGACGGATGTCAGGGGCGTAACTATCAAAGAATCTATTACTTCCAGAACCAGCCGGGCTTGAGGCTGCGGTCCTTGCGATTCTTCCACATCGAGAAATACATCCACAGGCCCGAGATGCTGAAGAACAGCAGCGCAAAGCCCGTCATCAGCGAGATCGCCGTGCCGACGGGCCCGAATTCCTCGCCCGAGTGGAGATGGTGGAAGAACCCGACCAGCGACTTCATGCCGCCCGGAGGTGCCTTGGGCCGGCACATCATGGTTTCGGGGCAGACGAAGCCCTGCGGCACTGGTGGCGGCCCCGCGCGCTCGCCAGCCGGCCAGAGCGCGGTCACGTGGCTGGCGACGCCGGTGAAGGCCATCCAGATCATGAAGACCCCGAAGAACACCGTGATCCAGCGGTGCCACTTGCGCATGAAACGAACCCCTTTGATAATGCGAATTGATCGCAACATTAGACATGACCGCCTTAGCGGGCCTGACTGGGATCGTGCAAGCACAAGTCTTGTCGCGGATTGTCGCACAGGTGCGCCAGCCGCAAAGTGTCGCGGGGTGTAACGGCTGAGGCATGCCTCAGCCTGTTATCAAGCCGGCCGCAGCAGACGACGCAGTCTGCATAAGGAAGTCCTTGGCAAGCTTAAGACGGGACGATGCCTCAGGCTTCGGCGCATCCGACTCCTCGATCACGATGGCCTCATTGCAATTTTTTGCAGCGAATCCATCAACCTGCAAGTCAACGACACCCGTAACCTTAAGCCCGACGCCGCAACCTTCGGCTCTGCAATCTTTCAAGATTACCGGCATACGTACCTCACTGGCAGGCCAGGCATTCCTCATAGTCGGTCGGGCCGGCCGAGAGTTCGATCTTGGGGGCCTCGGCGGTGTTGTCCGCTTCGACGCCGCCGGCGAAGCCTGCGCGCTGGACCGACTTGGAGCGGAGGTAATAGAGGCTCTTGATGCCCTTCTCCCACGCTTGGAAGTGCAGCATCATCAGGTCCCACTTGTCGACGTCGGCCGGGATGTAGAGGTTCAGCGACTGGGCCTGATCGATATAGGGCGTGCGGTCTGCCGCGAATTCGAGCAGCCAGCGCTGGTCGATCTCGAAGCTGGTCTTGAACACGGCCTTTTCTTCCGGGCTCAGGAAATCGAGGTGCTGGACCGAGCCGCCCTGCTCGAGGATCGAATTCCAGACGTTGGTGGAGTCCTTGCTCTTCGCCGCGAGCAGCTTCTTGAGGTACGGGTTCTCGACCACGAACGAGCCCGACAGGGTCTTGTGCGTGTAGATGTTGGCCGGGATCGGCTCGATGCAGGCAGACGTACCGCCGCAGATGATCGAGATCGACGCGGTCGGCGCGATCGCCATCTTGCAGGAAAAGCGCTGCATCACGCCCATTTCGGCAGCGTCCGGGCACGCCCCGCGTTCCTGCGCGAGCAGGATCGAAGCCTCGTCCGCCTTGGCCGCGATGTGCTTGAACATCTTGAGGTTCCACGCCTTGGCCATCGCGCTTTCAAAGGCGATGCCCTTGAGCTGGAGGAAGGAGTGGAAGCCCATCACGCCCATGCCGACAGAGCGTTCGCGCGCGGCCGAGTACTTGGCGCGGGCCATCTCGTTCGGGGCGCGGTCGATGTAGTCCTGCAGCACGTTGTCGAGGAAGCGCAGCACGTCCTCGATGAAGCGCTTGTCGCCGTTCCACTCGTCCCAGGTTTCCAGGTTGAGCGAGGACAGGCAGCACACCGCCGTGCGATCGTTGCCGAGATGATCGCGACCGGTCGGCAGGGTGATTTCCGAGCAGAGGTTCGAGGTCGAGACCTTGAGGCCCAGATCGCGGTGATGCTTGGGCATCATGCGGTTCACCGTGTCGTTGAACACGATGTAGGGCTCACCCGTGGCAAGGCGGGTTTCGACCAGCTTCTGGAACAGCGAACGCGCATCGACCGTGCTGCGGACCGAGCCATCCTTCGGCGAGCGCAGGTGGAATTCGGCGCCATCGCGCACGGCTTCCATGAACTCGTCGGTCAGCAGCACGCCGTGGTGCAGGTTGAGCGCCTTGCGGTTGAAGTCACCGCTCGGCTTGCGGATCTCGAGGAACTCCTCGATCTCTGGGTGCGAGACGTCGAGATAGCAGGCGGCCGAACCGCGACGCAGGGAACCCTGGGAAATCGCCAGCGTCAGCGAATCCATCACGCGCACGAACGGGATGATGCCGCTGGTCTTGCCGTTGAGGCCGACGCTCTCGCCGATGCCGCGGACCTTGCCCCAATAAGTGCCGATGCCGCCGCCGCGCGAGGCGAGCCAGACGTTCTCGTTCCAGGTGGCGACGATGCCTTCGAGGCTGTCATCCACAGAGTTCAGGTAGCACGAGATCGGCAAGCCGCGCCCGGTGCCGCCGTTCGAGAGAACCGGCGTTGCCGGCATGAACCACAGCTTGGAGATGTAGTCGTAGAGGCGCTGGGCGTGCTCCTGATCGTCGGCATAGGCATCGGCCACGCGCGCGAACAGGTCCTGATACTTCTCGCCGGGAAGCAGATAGCGGTCGTCCAGCGTGTCCTTGCCGAAATCGGTCAGGCGCGCATCGCGGCTGTCGTCCGTCACGATGGTGAAGCGACGCGGATTGACCTTCTTGGAATCGCTGACCGGCGCGGCGGCCACGGCAGCGGCCGCAACCGTTGCCGCCATGCCTGCGACAAGCGCTTCACTGCCTGCGTCCTTGGCGTCCATATCCATCGCCTTTGCTTCACCGGCCGCAGCCGGAGCGCTTGCCAGCGCCAGTTCGTCCTGCGCAACCACGGAGCCGTCTCCAGTTCTGAAATCCACGTTCAACCCCCGTTCGCACCCCGCGGCCAAGGCCCGGGCGATCAATCGACACTCGAATCGGGCGAGTGGCCCAATCCTACAGGAGACGGAACGAAAGTGGAACAAGTTGTTCCGCAGGCGCTCGGCTCCGAAATACCCTGGTCACGGCCCCGATGCCGCGCGCGCAGGCAAAGCGTTGCCATTGCGCGCAAAACACGCCCAAGCGCTCTAAACTAGGTTTAGAGGTCCCCCTGAAGCCCGACCACAACCCATAGTGCCTCAACGGGATTCAGACACAAGAGGGTAAACATCCGCAGGCAGACTCGATTCGTCGCACGTGCGATTCGCTTCGTCGCCGGGCGCATCATTGTGCAGTGCAGCGACGCGTGGACTTTCCTGCACTTCAAGGGCGAAACGACGCCGGTCGAAATATTTTTGCCGCCCGTCACCAACTTGTGGACAAGAACCCGTCAACCGGCACCATATGTGGTGTCCACAGGAACGGAGTGCAGGTGTGCTGAATCTGATCTCGATTGTCTTCACCGGTCTGGTGGTCGGCGTGCTGGCGCGGTTCTTCTATCCCGGCGATGTCGACATAGGGTTTCTCAAGACCGTGCTGCTGGGCATAGGTGGCGCGCTTGTGGCAGGCCTGTTCGCCAGCTGGCGCAGCGGCGGGCCATTCGGCGAAGGCGTGAACCGCGCCGGCTGCCTGGCCTCGGTGATCGGGGCGATGCTGCTGATCTTTCTGGGGCGGCATCTCTGAGGCTGTGCTGGAAAGGGTTCACGCAGAGACGCAGAGAAGAAAGGGAGACGCAGAGGGGATGCGCGAGGCCGTCAGGCAAGTTTTCCCTGCCGAGCCTACGCCAAACGTACCGTGGCAGGTGGGCAGCGGCTTCGCCACAAGCGCTGCTTCTCTGCGTCTCCCTTTCTTCTCCGCGTCTCCGTGTGAACCATCCTAAGCCCGCGGTGCAATTCTCCGGTAACTAAGCGCCTCGGCGACATGGATGCGGCCCACCGTCTCCGCCCCGGCCAGATCGGCGATCGTGCGCGCCACGCGCAACATGCGGGTATAGCCACGCGCGGAGAGGCGCATCGCTTCGGCGGCCTGCGCGAGCAGCTTGCGCCCGGGTTCGTCCGGAGTGGCGTGGGTGTCCAGCAGATCGCCGTTGAGCTCGGCGTTGCTGCGGGCGCTGGTCCCTTCGAGCCGGGCGACCTGCACGGCCCTGGCCCGCGCCACGCGCGCGGCCACCTGATCGGAGCCTTCCGCCGGGGGTGGGAGCGCCAGATCGGCGGCGGAGACGGGATCGACTTCGACGTGCAGATCTATGCGATCGAGGAGCGGGCCTGACACCTTGGACTGGTAGTCTCCGGCACAGCGCGGCGCGCGGCTGCACCCCAGCGCCGGATCGCCCAGATGTCCGCAGCGGCACGGGTTCATCGCCGCGATCAGTTGCACGCGCGCCGGGAAGGTCACGTGCGCGTTGGCGCGGGCAACGGTGACCTCGCCCGTTTCCAGCGGCTGGCGCAGCGAATCGAGCACGGCGCGCTGAAATTCGGGCAGTTCATCAAGGAACAGTACGCCAAGGTGTGCGAGGCTGACCTCTCCCGGCCGCACCTTGAGCCCACCGCCCGTGAGCGCTGCCATCGATGCCGAGTGATGCGGGCTGCGGAATGGCCGGGCGCGGCTGATGCGGCCATCCTCCAGCGTACCTGCGACCGATGCCACCATCGACACCTCCAGCGCCTCGGACGGGGTCAGCTCCGGCAGGATGCCGGGCAGGCATGAGGCCATCAGCGACTTGCCCGCGCCCGGCGGCCCGATCATCAGGAGATTGTGCCCACCGGCAGCGGCGATCTCCAGCGCGCGCTTGGCGGTTTCCTGGCCCTTGACCTGCTTGAGATCGGCCATGCGGCGCGGTGGCTCTGCCACGCCCTGCGAAGGCTGCGGCAAGCGGTGCTGCCCCTTCAGGTGATTGAGCAGGCCGATCAGGTCCGGCGCGGCAATCACGTCAATTCCGCTGGCCCAGCGCGCCTCAGGCCCTTGCGCGGCGGGGCAGATCAGTCCCTTGTCCTCGCCACTGGCATGGAGCGCGGCCAGCAGCACGCCCGGAGAGGGCAGCACGCGGCCATCGAGCGCCAGCTCTCCCACTGCCACATAGTCGGCGATCTGTTCGAGATCGACCACGCCCATCGCGGCGAGCAAGGCGAGCGCGATTGGCAGATCGTAGTGCGAGCCCTCCTTGGGCAGATCGGCTGGTGACAGGTTCACCGTGATCCGCTTGGGCGGCAGGGCGAGACCGAGTGCGGAAAGCGCCGAGGAGACCCGCTCCCGGCTTTCGCCAACGGCCTTGTCAGGCAGGCCGACCAGCCGGAATGCGGGCAGACCGGGCGCCACCTGGCACTGCACTTCCACCGCGCGCGCCTCGAGCCCGAGATAGGCCACCGTCGACACCAGCGCGACCATCGGTCCTCCACTCCATCCGCAATGCTACGTAGCCTAGCAGGGCCATCGGCATAGCGGCGGCGGGATGCGGCCATTTTCGAGGCATCCGCAGCCGGTCGCGGGACATGGTGAAGCGATCTTAACCGCGTCCCTTGGCAATTCGGCAATCCGCGCGCGCGGAAAAGGATGATCATGTTCCGCCGCGCCCTTCTTCCCGCGATATTCGCCATGTTTGCATGCCAGCCGGTGCTGGCCCGCGAGGTGACGACGCGCGAGGTAACGACACGGGCGTGGGTGGAAAACGGCGTCACCTGGACCGAAACGACGGTCGTCGAGGTCGAGGAGCCGGGCTCCGAACGCATTGCCGGACTGCCCCGCGCCGACGTGAAAGGCGTGGCCAGTTTCGGACCGTTCGAAGTGCTGGACGGCAGCCGGGCGGCGCTGGTAGCCGAAACCGACAGCTATTCGCCTGCGGACTTCCAGAAAATGCTCCGCGTCTTCCCCGGCATTCGCATGCTCGAAATGCCGGACTGCCCCGGCACGGTCGACGATCACGCCAACCTTCGCCTTGGCCGGATGATCCGCGCGGCAGGCATCACCACGCTGGTGCCCGAACATGGCTCGGTCCGCTCCGGCGCGGTCGAGCTGTTCCTTGCCGGCGCAAGCCGCAGCGCCGCTCCTGATGCCGAATTCGTCGTCCATTCGTGGATCGACGACGACGGCCACGAGCCCGACGATTTCGCCGCATCCGACCCGATCAACCGCGCCTATCTCGACTACTACCGCGAGATGGGCCTCGGGCCCGACAAGGCCTCGGCGTTCTACGCGCTGACCAACTCGGTGCCGAACGATCAGGTCCTGACGCTCGGCACCGCCGATCTGGCGCAATACGCGGCGCTGAACTGACCGTCAGTGCGCTGCGCCCCATGACAAGCCAGTGCCGATCTCCACGCCAAGCGGAACGCTGAGCTTCACCGCAGGCTCGGCCGCCGTCGCCATGACCCGCTCGATCAACGGCTTAGCCTTTTCCACATCGCCTTCCGGCAGTTCGAACACGAGTTCGTCGTGGACCTGCAGGAGCATCTTCACGTTGGGCAAGCCTGCTTCGGCCAGCGCAGGCATCATCCGGGCCATCGCCCGCTTGATGATGTCGGCGCTGGTGCCCTGGATCGGCGCGTTGATCGCTGCGCGTTCGCTGCCCTGGCGTTCGGCCTGATTCTTCGAACCGATGCGCGGGAACCATGTCTTGCGGCCGAACAGCGTCTGCGAATAACCGCACTCGCGCACGCTTTCGAGCGTTTCGTGGATGTAGCGCTGAATGCCGGGGAAGCGTTCGAAGTAGCGGTCGATCATCGCCTGCGCTTCGTCCGCGCTCACGCCCAGACGTCCGCCAAGGCCCCAGCGGCTGATGCCGTAGAGGATCGCGAAGTTGATGGTCTTGGCGCGCCCGCGCGTATCGCGGTCGACCGTGCCGAACATCTCCATCGCGGTGCGCGCGTGGATGTCCTCGCCAGCAGCGAAGGCTTCCTTCAGCGCGGGCACGTCGGCCATGTGCGCGGCGAGGCGCAGTTCGATCTGGCTGTAGTCCGCGGCCAGCAGCACATTGCCCGGCTCTGCCACGAAGGCATCGCGGATCTGGCGGCCGATCTCGGTGCGAATCGGGATGTTCTGCAGGTTGGGCTCGTTGGATGAGAGCCGCCCCGTCTGTGCGCCCACCAAGCTGTAGCTGGTGTGCACGCGCCCGGTCTCGGGGTTTATCGCGGCTTGCAAAGCATCGGTATATGTGGACTTGAGCTTCGACAACTGGCGCCATTCCAACACCAGCGTCGCCACTTCCGCGCCTTGTGCGGCCAGCCCTTCAAGCACTGACTGGTCGGTGGAGTATTGCCCGGTCTTGCCCTTCTTGCCGCCCTTGTAGCCGAGCTTGTCGAA
This sequence comes from Novosphingobium sp. THN1, assembly GCF_003454795.1. GTDB lineage: Bacteria > Pseudomonadota > Alphaproteobacteria > Sphingomonadales > Sphingomonadaceae > Novosphingobium. The sequence goes on along the minus strand of NZ_CP028347.1, from coordinate 1,374,005 downwards.
CAGGATCTCGCCCAGTTGCTTGGGGCTGCCGATGGTGAAGTTCTGCCCGCACTTCTCGAAGATCACGCCTTCGAGGCGGGCGATCTGCGCGGCAAACTCGGTGGAGAGGCCGGACAACCGCTCACGATCCACCTTGATGCCATTGCGCTCCATCATCGCGACGACCGGCACCAGCGGGCGATCGACCTTCTGGTAGATCCTCATCCCCGCCTCATCGACCAGCCGTGGCTGGAACAGGCGATGCAGACGCCACGTCACGTCGGCGTCCTCTGCGGCATAGCGGGTGGCGTCGGCCAACCGCACTTCGGCAAAGGAGATCGCCTTCTTGCCGGTGCCGCACAGGTCCTTGAACTTCATCGTGGTGTGCAGCAGGTGGCGCTCGGCCAGTTCGTCCATGCCATGACCGGCGAGCCCTGTCTCGCTGCGCCCGGCATCGAGGCAGAAGCTCATCACCATGGTATCGTCGATCGGCGCAACGTGGACGCCGTGGCGCGCCAGGATGTTGAGGTCATACTTGATGTTCTGGCCGATCTTCAGCACCGCATCGCTTTCCAGCAGCGGCTTCAAGGCTGCGATCGCCTCGGCACGATCAATCTGCACCGGTTTTTCGGCGAACATGTCCGCCCCGCCATGGCCGAGCGGGATGTAGCAAGCGTCGTTCGGCCCCAGCGCAAGGCTTACACCGACCAGGCTGGCACGCATCGCATCGAGCGCGCTGGTTTCGGTATCGATCGCCACCACGCGCGCTTCGAACGCCCGCGCGATCCACTGCTGCAGCTCGCCCATCGACTGGATGCAGGCATAGGCGCCAAGATCAACCGCAGGCCATGACGGGAGCGACTGCCGGTTGCCCGCAGGTGCGGGGGCGGCCTTGTTCTCAGGCTTGGCAGGGTTGAGCTGCGTCTTCGGACCGGGGCTGCCCTTGCCATCGTCGAGACGGCGCAGCAGGCTGGTGAAGCCGTGTTCCTCCAGAAACGCCGCCAGCGGATCGCGCGGGATCTGGCCCAGGGCAAAGTCCTCGATCGGAATCGGCAGCGGGCAATCTTCCTTGAGTTCCACCAGCACGCGCGAGAGGCGGGCCATCTCGGCCTGTTCGATCAGGCTCTCGCGCAGCTTGCTTGCCTTCATTGCAGGCGCGGCGGCCAGCGCCGATTCGAGATCGCCGTACTCCTGGATCAGCTTGGTGGCAGTCTTCGGACCGATGCCACGAATGCCCGGCACGTTGTCGACCGAATCGCCCATCAGTGCCAGAACATCGCCGACCTTCTCGGGCGGAACGCCGAACTTCTCGACCACCTCGGGAATGTCGATGCGCTGGTTCTTCATCGTGTCCAGCATGTCGATGCAGCCCCCACCCGTGGCGCACTTGCCCACCAGCTGCATCAGATCCTTGTCGGATGAAACGATCGTCACGTCCCAACCGCGCAATGTCGCCGCACGGGCATAGGAAGCGATCAGGTCATCGGCCTCAAGTGCGTCCTCCTCGATGCATGCCAAGCTGAACGCGCGGGTGGCGTCGCGGATCAGGGGAACTGCGGGACGAGGTCTTCCGGCGGCGGCGGGCGATTGGCCTTGTATTGGTCATAAAGGTCGTTGCGGAACGAGGTGCCGGCCTTGTCGAGAATGACGGCCAGGTGCGTCGGTCCATCGGCCTTGTGCAGGTCCTCGGCCAGTTTCCACAGCATCGTGGTGTAACCATAGACCGCGCCGACCGGCGTCCCTTGCGGATTCGTCAGCGGCGGCAGGCGGTGATAGGCGCGAAAGATATAGGCCGAACCGTCGACCAGATAGAGATGCTGCTTTTCGTTCATCGGGGAGTGTTAGCAGGGCGCGATGCCTGCGTCATCGCCTTGCGACAGGGTTGGCGACACTCAATCCAGCGCAAGCAGGCCTCAGCTCAACGCACGGAAATCGGGCAAAAAAAAGGCGGTTCGGCCCAAACCCGGGCTAAACTGTGACACAATGCATACGTCTTGTGCTTGCAACGCGATGAATTGCCGATTAATTGGGTCGCGAAGTCTACCGCTTGAGTAGGCTTTGCGGCGGGCTGCTTGCCCGGCGCTGGTCACTTCAATCCAGGGATTGTAACGCATGCGCAAGCTCATCCTCGCCGCTGTCGCCGGCACCGCCTTCGCTCTCGCTGGCTGCTCGGAAAAGCCGGCTGCTGAAGCCACCGAAACCGCTGCTGCTTCGGAAGCTGCTTCGGAAGTCGCTGCTGACGCTTCGGCTCCTGCTGCCGACGCTTCGGCTGAAGCGAGCGAAGCTGCTTCGATGTAATCCGCGCCCGCAAGGGCAGGTTACATGAGATAGAAGGGGCGTGGTCTTTGGACCGCGCCCCTTTCTCTTTGCCGCGCGCCAGCAGGTGACGCGCAATAAAACGGGGGCGGCAAGATCACCTTGCTGCCCCCCGTTTACGTGTGGGGTAAGGTTGTTCGGCCTCAGCGGCGGCGTACGAGGTCCTGCGTGCTTTTGGCCATCGGCGTGCTGTAGCCGTCATAGATCGTGCGCATCATCCGCGCGATCAGGCCGGCGTGAGCCGTATGGCCTTCCGGGCCGGTCACGAAGAACACCACCGCAAGGTGCCGGCCATCAGGCAGGCGCACGATGCCGACATCGTCCGTCACTCCAAACAGCGTGCCGGTCTTGTGGGCAACAAGCGTCCCCACTGGCAAGCCTGCACGAATCCGGTTCTTGCCCGTGCTCGTCCGCGTCATTGTATCGAGCAGCACGGCACGGCTTTCAGGGCTCAGGGCGTCGCCGCGATCGATGGCGGCAAGCAGCGCCAGCATGGCGCGCGGCGTGCTGGACGTGCGCACATCGATGACCCGCGCGGCGTCGACCTTGCCGTCGTCGCGAACGAGGGTTGCCATCGTATGGTCAAGTCGCTGACCGGTAATACCCTTGGACGTGAGCCAGCGATTGACCTTGTCATAACCGCCCACCGCCTGGATCAAGCCGTCGGTAGCTTCGTTATGGCTGCGCGTGATGGAAAGCTCCATCAGGCTCTGCGCGGTCATGATCTGGCCTGAGCGGAGTGGCGCTTCGGCACTGCGTGCCCCGGTTTCGCGCACCGGCATCATCATCGGGAACTGCTGGTCGAGCCGTGCCGCCCCCTTCTCCACCAGATCGAGGAAGGTTGCCGCAACCGCGATCTTTGCAGTGCTGGCCATCGGGAACGGCATGTCGGCGTTGACGAAAATCTGGCCGCCGCCGTCAAGGTCCATCGCGGCAACGCCAATGCGCCCACGCCCTTCTGCAGCTATCGCGGCGACCTGCTGCTGGATCGCCTGATCGCGCTGATCCTGCAGCGAAACCGTGGCGCGGCTCTGCACCGCAGGCACCGTGGCAACCAGCGCAGGGGCTGCCACCATCAATGCGGCGATGATTCGTGCGGTGCGGAACTTCATGCCTTGTTGTACCCCGACCCCGGTTTATCCGTCTTTAACATAAGTATCGCGTTGTGATTCTAAGGCAAAGTGCCTTTCGGACCATCTCGGCGCATCCCTCGTGCGGATGGGCGCATCATGCGGGAACCAATTGCACGCACTGATTCGCGCTGGACTTTAACCGATCGGTTAAGGATAGTGCGCCCAACCGGCAGGCAAAGCCGGAAGTGGAGAGGCAATGGAAACGCTGCTCGAAGCGGTCATGGCAAGGGCTGGCCATGCTGGCGATATTTCCGGCCTGCAGCGCCTGTCCGGCGGTGCGAACATGGAATCCTGGGCGTTTGCCTGCGGGGATGACCGGTTCGTATTGCGCCGGGCGCCCTCTGCAGAATGGATCGCGGCGCGTTCGCTGGGGATGGATGGCGAAGCCGAACTGATCAGGCAGGCTCACGCCTCCGGTGTCAAAGCGCCGGAAGTCCTTGCCGAACTCACAAGCGCTGACGGCCTTGGCATCGGCTTCATCATGCGCTGCCTTCCGGGCACGGCCGACCCCGAGCATGCGCTTTCGTCTCCACCGGAACTTGCTTCTGATCTTGCAGCGGCCATGGCAGGCATTCACGCGCTTTCGCCCGAAGACCTGCCTTTCCTTCCGGTGCTGGACCCTGCCGAAGGCGTGGAGGGGCTCGTCCGTCAGTTCGAAGATGCTGGTGGCGACCGTCCGGTCATTGCGCTGGGCCTCGCTTGGCTTCGCAGCAACGTGCCTGCGCCGACATCCCCAGTCGTCGTCCATGGCGATTTCCGCATCGGCAACCTCATGGTTGACGCAGGCCGCCTGTCCGGCGTGCTCGACTGGGAACTGGCCCACATCGGCGATGGGCATGAGGACCTGGCCTACGGCTGCATGACGGTGTGGCGGTTCGGCAGGCTCGACAAGCAAGGGTTCGGCCTGACCGATGTGGCCACGCTGGCCCGCGCTTACGAGGACGCCGGCGGTGAGCCGTTCGATCCGGCCCGCTTCCGCTTCTGGCTGGTCTATCGGACAGTGTGGTGGGCACTTGGCTGCCTGTCGATGGGGCAATCATGGCGATCCGGCACAGATCGATCGCTGGAACGGGTCGTCGTCGCCCGCCGCTGCGCGGAACAGGAGCTAGACCTGCTCTTGCTGCTCGAAAGCGAAGCCCCTGAGGCAGAGCGCGAGCGCCTCCTCCCCGCCGCGCCGCTGCCGGCACCCGAAAGCCGGGGCGAGCCAACGGCAACGGAAGTCCTGACCGCCGTTTCCGAATGGCTCGCCGCCACGGTCAAGGGCAAGCTCGAGGGGCGCGAGCGCTGGGAACTGGCCGTCGCCCAGAATGCCCTCGGCATCGTCCGCCGCGAACTGGCCGGGCGTGCCGATCCCGCGGACAAGCGCCTTGCCGAGGACATTCTCGCCGGGCGCCAGTCGCTCGCAACGGCAGGACTTCTTGCCACGCTCCGTTCTCGCACCCTGTCCACCCTTTCCGCCGACATGCCCAAGTACCCCGCGCTCGCGCCCGCCCGCGCCCTCTGGAGCCAAGCCTGATGGACTTCGACCTACCCCAGGACCTCGTCGCCTATATCGCCGAACTCGACGCCTTCATCGATGCCGAGATCAAGCCGCTCGAACAGGCGGACGACAACATCCGCTTCTTCGATCACCGCCGCGAATGGGCCCGCACCGATTTCGAAAGCGGCGGTCTGCCGCGGCATGAATGGGAAGAACTGCTGGTGGAGGCCACCCGCCGTGCCGATGCAGCCGGGCATTGGCGGTTCTCCGCGCCGAAGAAGTACGGCGGCAAGGACGGCAAGAACCTGTGGATGGCAGTGATCCGCGACCACTTCGCCGCCAAGGGTCTGGGGCTGCACAACGACCTGCAGAACGAACACTCAATCGTCGGCAACTTCCCATTCGTGAACATGTTCGAACACTTTGGCACGCCCGAACAGAAGCAAGAGTTCATCAACGGCGGCTTTGCCCGCACCCGCCGCACCGCCTTCGGCCTCACCGAGCCCAACCATGGCTCCGACGCCACGCACATGGAAACCCGCGCCGTGCCGGAAACGCGCGATGGGGTGCCGGGCTGGCGCATCGATGGCGAGAAGATGTGGACCACGGGCATGCATGTCGCCACCCACTGCGCCACTTTCGCCCGCACCAGCGGCGAGCACGGCGATGCGCGCGGCATCACCTGCTTTCTCGTGCCCAACCCCACCGAAGGCCTCGTGATCGAGGAGTACCTGTGGACCTTCAACATGCCGACCGACCACCCGCGCGTGTCGTTCACCAACGTCTGGGTGCCGGACAGCGCGATCCTCGGCCCCATCGGCGGCGGGCTCGCCATTGCGCAGAGCTTCGTTCACCAGAACCGCATCCGCCAGGCGGCATCATCGCTTGGCGCCGCGACGTTCTGCGTCGAGGAATCGGTGCGCTATGCGCGCGAACGCAAGCCCTTCGGCGAGGAACTTGCCCGTAATCAGGCCATCCAGTTCCCACTGGTGGAACTTGCCACGCAGTGCGAGATGCTGCGCCTGCTGATCCGCAAGACGGCATGGGAAATGGACCGCCTCGAGGCCGAAGAGGGCGGCCACAAGCGCATCGAGCGTGAACTGTCGGACAAGGTCTCGATGTGCAATTACTGGGCGAACCGGCTGGTCTGCGAAGCTGCCGACCGTGCCATGCAGGTCCACGGCGGCATCGGCTATTCGCGCCACAAGCCGTTCGAACACATCTTCCGGCATCATCGCCGCTACCGCATCACCGAAGGTGCGGAAGAGATCCAGATGCGGAAGGTTGGCGCCTTCCTGTTCGGCTATCTCGGGCCGAGGAAGGGCCGGTTCTGACAGGCGGGGGAGTCGTCATCGGCTCCCCCGACCAGCAATTCAGGCCAGCGCCGCCTTGAGATCGTGGACGAGGTCGGTGCGCTCCCACGGGAAGAAGTCGCCCTCGGCCTTGCGCCCGAAGTGACCATAGGCCGCGGTCGGCTGGTAGATCGGCTTGTTGAGGCCCAGGTGCGTGCGGATCGAACGCGGGGTCAGGCCGCCAAGCTTGGCAATGCCCAGGATCGCCTGCTCGATCTTGTCGTCGCCGACGGTGCCGGTGTCATGCGTGTCGACATAGAGCGACAGCGGCTTCGACACGCCGATGGCATAGGCGATCTGGATCGTGCAGCGCGTGGCGAGCCCTGCTGCGACCACGTTCTTGGCAAGGTAGCGGGTGATGTAGGCGGCCGAACGATCAACCTTGGTCGGGTCCTTGCCCGAAAACGCGCCGCCGCCGTGGGGAGCCGCACCGCCATAGGTGTCGACGATGATCTTGCGGCCGGTCAGGCCAGCGTCGCCGTCGGGACCGCCGATCTCGAAGCTGCCGGTCGGGTTGATGAAGTATTCGGTCTCGCGCAGCAGCACCGGCGGGATCACGTCGGCAATCACGCCTTTCACATAGGCTGCGAGCTCGGCCTGCTTGGCCGGGTCGTTCTCGTCGTAACCCGCCTTGTGCTGGGTCGAGACGACGATCGCCGTGGCCGCAACCGGCAGCGAACCTTCATAGCGCAACGTGACCTGGCTCTTGGCATCGGGTTCGAGGAACGGCGCAGCGCCCGAGTGGCGATCGGCGGCCATGCGCTCGAGAATCTTGTGGCTGTAGTAGAGCGTGGCGGGCATCAGGCCGGGCGTCTCGTCGGTGGCATAGCCGAACATGATGCCCTGGTCACCGGCGCCTTCGTCCTTGTTCTCGCCAGCATCGACGCCCTGCGCGATGTGGGCCGACTGGCCGTGCAGGCGGTTGATGAGTTCGAACTTCTCCCAATGGAAGCCGTCCTGCGCATAACCGATGCGCTTCACCGTCTCGCGCACGGTCCGCTCGATCTCGTCCTGCGCGCCCGGTGCCCATTCACCGTTCTCGTACACGCCCTTGCAGCGGATTTCACCGGCAAGCACGACAAGCTGCGTGGTCGTCAGGGTTTCGCAGGCGATGCGCGCTTCGGGGTCCTTCGACAGGAACAAGTCGACGATCGCGTCGCTGATCTGGTCGGAAACCTTGTCCGGATGGCCTTCGGATACGGATTCGGAAGTGAACAGGTAATCGGTGCGCATCGAGAGTCCTATGCCAAAAGGGCCTGTGCTGTTAGGCAAGCAATATAAAGAAAGCTTTATGTCCCAGACCGCTTAGCGTTTCCGCGTGGCGCTTGCAACAAGCGCAACAAAAAGAAGCGCTACTGCCCACAAAAGGCCGAGCATGTTCCCGGTGCGCGCAAACAGCGTCGGCGCGTGGGGCGGCGGCACCTTGCCGTCGAGGCGCCCGGCGCGATGCTGCGGCACGAACTGCCGGACAACGCCATCGGCATCCACCACCGCCGAGATGCCCGTCGTCGTGGCTCTCAAGACCGGCAAGCCCTCTTCGATTGCCCGCATCCGCGCCTGCGCCAGATGCTGCGGTGGCCCCCAGGCGCCGAACCAGCCGTCATTGGACGGATTGAACAGGTAATCCGGCCGATGCCCGCGATTCACCACCTGCCCGGAAAAGATGATCTCATAGCAGATCTGCACCCCGGCCTTGCCGTAAGCGCCAAGATCGAGCGTGCGCGCCCCCGGCCCTGCAAAGAAGTCGAGGCTGCCCGCCACCAGCCGTGAAAGGCCGATCGGTTCGAGGACAGAGCGCATCGGCAGGTACTCGCCATAGGGCACCAGGTGCGCCTTGGCATAGGACCCTCGGATCGCTCCGGCCGAATCCACCGCGGTCACCACATTCCAGGCACCCGCGACCTTGCGCCCCTCCATGGCAAGATCGGTCGTTCCGGTCAGCAGCAAGCCCCCTTTGCCGGCGACCCGACCGAGCCGTTCGCGCGCCAGCAGCGGATCACCGGCATAGGTCGTCTCGTCGTACCAGAACTGCGCATAGCCCTCGCGCAGGAAGTCGGGCACGCCGCTCTCCGGCCAGAGCAACAAGCGGTTCTCGCCGGGCTTGCGGGCCAGCGACAGCGCCGCCGTCTTCTGGAACTGGTTCTCGAAATTGGCGGGATCGTTGAGCAGGTCCTGCCGCACGTCCGGCTGGACCAGCGTGAACGGCAATGTCCCTTCCAGCCGCTCGCCGTGCAAAGGCAGAACCATCAACAGCGCCGGCCCGAGGGCATAGGCCCCTGCTGCCCATTTCTGCCCCTGCCGCCACGCGCGCAGGGCGAACAGCCACCACCCCGCCAGCAGCACGACGAGGCCCGAAAGCGCATATGTCCCGGTCCACTGTGCCGCCAGCGCCAGGCCGGGACGATCGAAACCGCCCAGCGTCACCATCGCCAGCGGATTCCACGCAAACCCTGTGAACATCCACGAGCGCAGCCATTCAGACACGATCCACGCCGCGGCAAAGGCTGGCAGGAGCATGGCCCGCCGCGTGTGCGCCAGCCACCAGCCGCCCCATATCGCCAAGGCCGGAAATACCGCGAGATAGAGCGCGAGCAGGACCACCGCGATCCAGCCAAGCCAGGTCGGCATTTCCGCCTGATAGGTGAAAGCCGTTGCAATCCAGCCATTGCCGACAGTGAAGTGCCCGACGCCGAACAGCCATCCGGTGAGCAGCGCCTGCCGCCAGGTCTTCACCACGTGCAGGCGATGGATCAGGAATGCAAAGGCGGCCAGCGTCAGCGGCCACAGGCCCAAAGGCTGAAAGCCGCAGGCAGCAAGGCCACCAGCGGCAATGGTCAGCAAGCTGTCACGCGAAGGAAGGCGAGAGGAAAAGCGGGAAGCTGTCATGCCTCCCTGCTATGGGGTGCGCCGGGAGAGACCGCAAGCGGCCCGTCCCGGCATCACCAATCAGCCCTCTGCAGGCTCGGTCGCTTCGGCGACCGGAGTCTTGCGCGGGCGGCCGCGCTTCTTGGGTGCAGGAGCAGCAACTTCTTCGACAACCACCTCTGCCGCCGGTGCTGCAGCAGGAGCAGGCTCGGCCTCGACCTTGGCGCTGATCGACGGCGGCAGGAACGAGGCATCCAGCGTCGCCGGTGCTTCGTCAGCCGCAGCCTTGGCGCCGCGCGGACGACGCTCGGTGCGCGGGCGAAGCCCACGTGTAGCGCGCGTCACGAACGGATTGTCGTTGGCGTCGGCAATCGGCTCGCCTTCGATGGCGGGAACACCCTCGCCGGGCAGAGCCTCGGCAGGTGCCGCCTCAGCTTCGGCATCGCGGCTGCGATTGCGCTCGAACCGGCGCGTGCCCTCACGACGGGTGCCACGCTCTTCGGAACCACGATCATCGCGCTGCCGATCTTCACGCTGCCGATCATCACGCGGGCGGTCGTCACGTTGGCGATCCTCGCGATCACGGCGACCTTCATAACGGTCACCGCGATCCTGGCGTTCACCCCGGTCCTGGCGTTCGCCGCGATCCTGGCGGTCTTCGCGGTCCTCACGCTCGCGCCGGGTCGAGACCGGGCGGTCGAACGCGGGGAAATCACCCTCGACGCTGAATTCGTCCGCACCTTCCTCGGCGTCCTGCTCCTGCCAGCGCTCACCGCCGTTCTGGCGGGCACGCTGCTCTTCCTGGCGGACGCGAGTGTCAGCGATCACGCGGAAATAGTGGTCGGCAAACTGCAGGTAGTATTCGGCCTGCACGCGGTCGCCATTCAGATGGGCGTCCTGCGCGAGCTTGCGATACTTCTCCAGCATCTGGGGCGCATTGCCCCGCGCGCGGCTGTCGATCCGGTTGAGCTGCTGACCACCGTTCTGGGGGCGACCGTTGTTGCCCCGGCCGCGACGGCGGTTGTTACCACGATTGTTATTCAACTCAGGCACTTCCTTAAATGGGGCGGCCTCTCGTAAAGCTTGAGCAACCCGTAATGCCGCGCAACCCTCCGCCACCGGTTCGCGTCATGCGAATCGGGGTTCCCAGCATCTGCTTTCGTCCCGACCTCTTTGGCCGATATTCCCTGCAAATGGTGGATTTGGCCGGGACGGGAAGCCTTCGTCCGTCCCCTGCCTAAAAACACAATTAGTGCCCCGCAGGTCCCTTGCCAAGAGGAATATTGGCAGAAACCGCCATTTCGACCGCCCTTTTTCGCCCCGCCAGATCGCAATGGACCCGCGCGGACATTCCGGCAGCGCGCGCAATGCCTGAAACGGCGTCGGCCTGCGTCCAGCCGATCTCGACGATGGCGATACCCCGTTCGGTCAGCAACTCCGGAAGCTGCGGCACCAGAATCCGGTAATCGTCCAGTCCGTCAGGGCCAGAAAACAGCGCAGAGGCGGGTTCGTGCTGGCGAACCGACGCATCGAGTTCTGCCTCGTCCTCGACATAAGGCGGGTTCGAAAGGACCAGGTCGAACTTTCCCAGCCCTTGCGCCCAATCCGTCTGCGTCCAGTCGCCCTCCAGAACGCGCGCAGACGGCGCATGGCGTTGGGCATTGGCCTTGGCCACTGCCAGGGCTTCGGGAGAGCGCTCGATCGCGATGCCTTCAGCCTGCGGCCATAGCGACAGCGCCGCCAGCAGCAGCGCTCCCGAGCCCGTCCCGAGATCGAGAATCCGCACAGGTGGCGCCGTTCCGGAAAAGGCTTCGCGCGCCACCTCCACCAGCGTTTCGGTATCGCCGCGCGGGATCAGCACCGCCGGGCTGACCGCCAGTTCCAGCCCATAGAATTCAGCGCTGCCGGTAATATAGGCAACAGGTTCGTGCCGCATCCGTCGCTCGACCAGAGCAGCGAAGCCATCGGGCACGGCGCCCGCCATATGCCGCAGCAACAGGTCCGTCCGCGAGCACCCCAGCACATGCGCCATCAGCACTTCGGCATCGAGCCGCGCGGTGTCCGACGTGGCGGAAAGCTGGTCGGCGGCAGCGCGCAGGGCCTCGGCAACCTTCACTTGGCGCTGTTACCCATCCAGCGCCGCCAGCCGCTTTGACTGGTCCTCGGCAATCAGCGCGTCGATCAGTTCGGCAAGGCCCGGTCCTTCGAGAATTTCGGGCAGACGGTGCAGCGTCAGGTTGATGCGGTGGTCGGTCACCCGGCCTTGCGGGAAGTTGTAGGTGCGGATGCGCTCGGAGCGGTCGCCCGATCCAACCATGGCCTTGCGCGCCTCGGCCTCCTCGCCCTGCGCGGCATCGCGCTGCGCCTCGAACAGGCGGGCGCGCAGCACCTGCATCGCCTTGTCCTTGTTCTTGTGCTGGCTGCGCCCGTCCTGGCAGGTGACGACCGTGCCGGTCGGCAGGTGGGTAATGCGCACGGCGGAATCGGTCGTATTCACATGCTGCCCGCCCGCGCCGCTGGCCCGGTAGACGTCGATCTTGAGGTCCTTGTCCTCGATCCGCACATCAACTTCGTCGGGCTCGGGCAGCACGGCAACCGTCGCCGCGGAAGTGTGGATGCGCCCGCCGCTCTCCGTAACCGGCACGCGCTGCACGCGGTGGACGCCGCTTTCGAACTTGAGCTTGGCGAAGACGCCGCTGCCGGTGACGTTGGCGACCACTTCCTTGTACCCGCCCAGGTCGTTGGCGTTGACCGACACGACCTCGACCCGCCAGCCCTGCTCGGCGGCATAGCGCTCGTACATGCGGTACAGGTCCGCCGCGAACAGCGCCGCTTCGTCGCCCCCGGTGCCGGCGCGGATTTCGAGCATCGCGGGGCGGCTGTCCGCAGCATCACGCGGCAGCATGGCCACGGCGAGGCGGTGCTCGGCCTCGGGAAGTTCGGCATTGATCCGCCGCAGTTCCTCGTCCGCCAGTTCGCGCATGTCGGGATCGTCAAGCGAAGCAAGGCTGACCAGTTCGGCGCGCATGTCCGCAATCTCGCGGGCGACGCGGGCGACCGGTTCCAGCTCGGCATAGTCCCGGCTGGCGGCAATGAACTCCGCCCCCTCCAGCGTGCCCGAAGCCAACCGCGCCTCAAGCTCGGCAAAGCGATTGGCAATCTGGGCAAGGCGGGCTTCGGAAACGCTCATGCGCCCACCCTCACTTCGTCATCCCGGGCTTGACCCGGGATCCCGCTATTTGGTCAACCGCCGCAAAAGGGACAGCGGGACCCCGGGTCAAGCCCGGGGTGACGGAAAACGTGTGGTACATCAGAACTCAGCAGCCTGCGCGTCAAGCAACTGACGCAGAATATCGGACGCGCTGTCTTCGGCGCGAACGCGCGCTGCAGGCCGGCCGTCACGCATGGCCAGTGCCAGGATCGCCTTCGCTCCCATCTTCACCGCCTTGTCGAACCGCTTGCGCGCCGAGCCCGACGCCACGAGTTCGGCCGAGACACCTTCCCGGCGCAAGCGCGAAACCTGCGCGATCCCGCCGGTCAGCAGCGCGTCGTCCTCGACCACGACAATGACGTCGGCCTTGGCCTCGCCCTTCTCGCCCACCAGCATCGCCAGCCGCTCGATCCCGGCTGCCCAGCCCACCGCCGGTGTTGCCGCGCCGCCCAGCGCCTCCATCAAGCCATCATAGCGGCCGCCGCCGAGCACGGTGCCCTGCGCGCCCAGCCGGTCGGTCACGAACTCGAACGCGGTGTGGCGGTAATAGTCCAACCCGCGCACCAGAGTCGGCGCGCGGGTCCAGCTGACACCCGCCGCGTCGAGTCCCGAAGTGACCTTCGCGAAGAAGTCCTGCGCTTCGCTCGAAAGGTAGTCGTCGATCTTGGGCGCGTCGGCGGTGAAGACCTTGTCGCGGGGGTCCTTGCTGTCGAGAATCCGCAGCGGATTCTTGGCCAGCCGCTCCTGAGAGTCCTCGGAGAGTTGGTCCTTTGCCCCCATGAAGTATGCCACGAGTTGGGAACGCCACTTCTCGCGGCTTTCGGCATCGCCCAGCGTGTTGAGCTGTAGCGTCACGCCGTCCGCGATGCCCAGCTCCTTCAGCAATTGGTCAGCCATTACAAGCAGTTCGACATCCGCCTGCGGCTCGCCCGCACCGATCACCTCGGCGTCGATCTGGTGGAACTGGCGGTAGCGGCCCTTCTGCGGACGCTCGTAGCGGAACAGCGGCCCATGCGTCGCAACCTTCAGGGGCGCATACTGCTGCCAGCCATCGGTGATGAAGGCGCGCGCGATTCCGGCGGTGAATTCGGGCCGCAGCGTCAACGATTCCCCGCCGCGATCCTCGAAAGAGTACATTTCCTTGGAGACCACGTCGGTCGTCTCGCCCAGCGACCGGCTGAAAACCGCCGTCTTTTCAAACACCGGCATTTCCACGCGGCGGAAGCGGTAGAGCTTGCGCACGCGCTCGAACGTCTCGACGACGAAGGCAAAAGCCTCGGCATCGGGGCCGAAGATGTCCTGGGTGCCACGAATAGGCTGCGGGGTTTGCGTGCTCATGGTGCGCGCGATTAGCCCGAAAGCGGCAAAACGGGAAGGGCCGCGAAAAAGGCTAGCCGTAATGGTTGCGGATGCGACTTCTTCGGGCCATGAACATGGTCCATGAAGACAAAACTCGCGGTCGCCCCGCTCCTCCTCGCCCTTTCCGTGTCAACTCAGGCGCTTGCCGCCAACTCCGCGCCGATGGCGGTGCCGATCCAGCAGACCGTGCCGGACGCGCAGGACATCGCCTATCCAGGCGTCATGACGCTCGATATCGACGCGACCGACGTGGCGCGCGGCGATTACAAGGTGACGCAGACGATCCCCGTCGCCTCAGGCGCCAAGGAACTGATCCTGCTCTACCCGCAGTGGCTGCCGGGCAACCATGGACCGCGCGGGCCGCTGTCGGAACTGGTCGGCGTGCAGTTCTTCGTCGATGGCAAGCCGGTGGAATGGAAGCGTGACCGCGTCGAGGTCTATGCCTTCCACGTCATGCTGCCCGCAGGCGCAAAGGAAGTCGTCGCCAAGCTGATCCACACCTCGCCGCTGCAAAGCGCCGAAGGGCGCATCACGATGACGCCGGAAATGCTCAACCTGCAGTGGGAAAAGATGAGCCTTTACCCGGCAGGCCACTACGTCCGCCGCATCCGCGTGAAGCCGATCGTGACGTTGCCGCAGGGCTGGACGCCCGCCACTGCGCTTGACGGCATGAGCATGAGCGGCAACCGCGTGACCTGGGCCGAAACCGATTACGAAACGCTGGTTGATTCGCCGATCTTCGCCGGCAAGTATTTCAGGAAGTGGGACCTTGGGCAGAACGTCACGCTCAATGTCGTGGCCGACAAGGCCGAACAGCTCGAAGCCAAGCCCGAGCATATCGCCGCCCACAGCGCGCTGGTGCAAGAAGCGAAGCTGGCGTTCGGCGCTAACCACTTCGATCACTACGATTTCCTGCTCGCCCTGTCGGACAAGATCGGGGAATCGGCCTTGAGCATCATCGTTCGAGCGAGAACCAGCTTGAGCCGGAGGCCTTTACCCAGTGGGACAAGCAGGAGTGGGACCGCAACCTGCTTCCGCATGAATATGCGCACTCATGGTCGGGCAAGTTCCGCCGCCCGGCGCGCCTGTGGACGCCCGATTATCGCCAGCCGATGCAGGGCGACCTGCTGTGGACCTACGAAGGCCAGGACCAGTTCTGGGGCGCAGTCCTCGCCGCGCGTTCGGGCATGCAGGGCAAGGACACCGTGCTGGGCATGCTGGCGGCATGGGCGGGTGGCTTCACGCAGCAACCGGGCCGCGACTGGCGCTCGGTCGAGGATACAGGCTTCGATCCGGTCTTCGCCTCGCGCAAGCCGAAGCCCTATTCCTCGCTCGCCCGCAACGAGGACTACTACACCGAAGGCGCGCTGGTCTGGCTCGAGATCGACCAGATCCTGCGTGAAGGCACCGGCGGCAAGAAGTCGATCGACGATTTCGCCAAGGCCTTCTTCGGCATGAACCCGGGCGACTATGGACAGATCCCGTTCGAGGTGGACGAGATCGTGACCAAGCTCAACGCGCTCTACCCCTATGACTGGGCCAAGCTGATCGACACCCGCATCAACCAGCCGGGCCAGCCCGCGCCGCTGAACGGCATCGAAAAGGGCGGCTACAAGCTGGTCTGGAAGGAAGAGCCCAATCCCTACATGAAGGCCGCGATGGACTTCGGCAAGGGCCTGAGCCTTGCCAACTCGGTCGGCATCTCGCTCGACAAGGAAGGCAAGGTCACCGGCACCCGCTGGGACAGCCCGGCCTTCAACGCCGGCATCGTCACGGGCACGCAGATCATGGCGATCAATGGCACGGCCTACAGCGCCGATGACATGAAGAAGGCGATCACCGCGGCCAAGGGCGAAAAGGGCGCGCCACTGGAACTGCTGGTCAAGCGCGGCAGCCGGTTCGAGACGATCAAGCTCGATTACAAGGACGGCCTGCGTTACCCGTGGCTCGAGCGGGTTGCCCCGGGCAAGGCGCCGACCGGGCTCGATTTGCTGCTGACGCCGAAGCGTCCGGGCGCGGCTGTGGCGAAGAAGAAGTAAGCCTGTGAAACGTGGCGGCGTCACGCTGGGGAACCGGCTGGCGCCGCCGCGCTTCGTGCTGTTTCTCGTGCTGCTACTGGCCGCTTTCTTCGGCTACTGGCAAATCCCTGGCGCAAACCGGACCGCCGATGCCGCAGCATTGAGCTTCGACCTGGCAGCGGCCGTCTTCCTGCTTTCCCTATTACCGCTGTTGCGGGACAGCGACGTGACGCAAATGCGCGCCCATGCAGCCGCGAACGACGCCAATCGCGTGCTGGTGCTGGCGATCACCACGATCGTGACCATGGTCGTCCTTGCCGCAATTTCCGGCGAGCTGCCCGGTGCCTCGGGCGGCGACAGGGTGGCGATGGTCAAACTGGTCGGCACGCTGCTGCTGACCTGGCTGTTCGCCAACTCAGTCTATGCCCTGCACTACGCACACCTGTTCTACACCAGCCGCGATGGCAAGGATGCCGGCGGGATCGACTTTCCAGGCACGAAAACGCCCGACTATCTGGACTTTGCCTACTTCAGCTTCACGCTGGGCATGACCTTCCAGACATCGGACACCGAGATCACCAGCAAGACGGTGCGCCGCATCGCCACCCTGCATTCCTTCGCGGCGTTCGTGTTCAACATCGGCGTGATTGCGTTCACGATAAACGCCCTCGGCTAAGCGTTACTCCATAAGTCTTGTTGCGGTGCAAAAGCGGCTTCGCTAGGGGCGGCGCATCCTCTCCACCCAACGAACAGGGCCAAAGATGCGCATCGACATGATTCCCACCGGTGACAATCCGCCGGAAAGCCTCAACGTCATCATCGAGGTTCCGGTCGGCGGCGAGCCGGTCAAGTACGAATTCGACAAGGCATCGGGCGCGCTGTTCGTTGACCGCATCCTGCACACGCCGATGCGCTACCCCGCCAACTACGGCTTCGTGCCGCACACCCTCTCACCCGACGGTGACCCGCTCGACGCGCTGGTGATCGCGCGCTCGCCCTTTCTTGCAGGCTCGGTCGTCCGCGCCCGTCCCATCGCCGTGCTCAACCTTGAGGACGAACACGGCGGAGACGAGAAGCTGGTCTGCGTGCCGGTCGATTCGACCTTCCCGTACTATTCGGACGTGAAGGAACGCGACGATCTGCCGGAAATCGTGATGCAGCAGATCGAACACTTCTTCACCCACTACAAGGACCTGGAAAAGGACAAGTGGGTGCGCGTTGGCACCTGGGGCGGCGCTGACGACGCCAGGCGCATCACGATCGAAGCGATCGAACGCGCAAAGTCGGCCAAGGGCTGAACTTTCGCCTCTGCGAATGAATGAGGGCGCGGGGTCGGCGGACCTTGCGCCCTCTTTCGTTTCAATCGCCCGCAACGCTCATGCCGTCGACCCGCAGGGTGGGCGTATCGATACCGCGATAGACGTCGAGATCGTTCGCTGCAGTCAATGCCGCGAACATGTCGATGAGGCTTCCCGCCACGGTGAATTCCGCAATCGGTCCGGCCAGCTCACCGTTCACGATGCGGAAGCCGGAAGCTCCGCGGCTGTAATCGCCGGTCACGCCGTTGACGCCCTGCCCGATCAGTTCGGTGACATAGACGCCATCGGCGATGTCGGCCATCAGCTGGGCAGGCGTAATGGTGCCGGCTTCGAGCACGACATTGCTGGACGTCACGTGTGGCGCACCTGAAGATCCACGCGAGGCATGGCCGGTCGGCATTGCCCCCAGCTGGCGTGCGGCGGCCGAATCCATGAGCCAGCCGGTCAACTGCCCGGCATCGATCAGCTTGCGCGGCGCGGTTGGCAGCCCTTCTCCGTCAAACGGGCGCGAGCGCATGCCGCGTAGCGCCAGCGGATTGTCGGAGATGGTGATTGCACTGTCGAACAGCTTCTGGCCGTCGCGATCGAGCAGGAAGCTGGCGCGACGGGCAATCGAGGCCCCGCTCATCGCTCCCAGCAGGTGGCCGACCAGAGTATTGGCGACGCGCGGGTCGAACACGACCGGCATCGGGCCGGATTTGACCCGTCCCGGGTTCAGGCGGCGTACGGCCCGCTCGCCCGCTTCGCGGCCGATCTCGGCAGGGCCTTTGAGGTCAGCGGCATGGCGGGTGCTGCGCCAGGAGTAATCGCGCTGCATGTTGCCGCCCTCGCCCGCGACGACGCTTGCCGAGATGCTGTGGCTGGATGCAGCGTAGGCACCGGAGAAGCCGTGGCTGGTGGCGAGCGCGAACAGCCCTCGTCCAGCGCTGGCCCCGCCGCCCTCGCTGTTGGTGACGCCGGGGATGGCACGGGCGGCTTCCTCGGCTTCCTCCGCCAGACGGCGAAGGTCTGCCGGGCTGCGCTCGGTCCCGTCATCAAGATCGAGGTCGGGCGCAAGGCCCTGAAGCAGCAGCTCTTCGGGGGCGAGCCCTGCGAACTTGTCGGCCGGGGCGAGCCGGGCCATGGCAACGGCGCGGCTGGCGAGCTCATCGAGCGCAGTGTCGCCAAGATCGGTCGAGCCGATCGAAGCAGATGCCCCGCCGACAAAGACGCGCAGGCCAATGTTCTCGGATTCGGACCGCTCGACGTCCTCGAGCGCACCAAGCCGGACCGAGACCGATTCCGAAGCGTTGCCGAGATAGACTGCATCACCTGCATCGGCCCCCGCACGGCGCGCGCGCGCGATCAGCGCTTCGCAGCGCTCCTGGGCTTCGGCGGGTGACAGCATGAACAGACCTTTTCGCAAGCAGGAAGGCTGCGGGGTCTAGCGCCCTCAACGGGCGGGGGCAATCGATAGGTCAGGAAGCCGGCTTCGCTTCAGAAGAATGCGGCGAGCGCCTTGAAGATGCCGGTAATCAGGAAGGGCAACAGCGCCGCAAGCGCCCAGACCTTGACCTGGTCCCGCTTGAAAGCGGCGGCAAACGCCATGTCATGTGCCTGTTCGTCGCTCAGATGTTCCCAGCGACGCTCAAAATGACGGAATAGCGGAATGATGGCCGCAACCAGCACGACCAGCACGAAGACCGGGAGGATCGAGGCGCTCTGGTCCTGAAGCTCGTGCATGGTCACGAAGATCTGCAACGCCGTGTAGACCAGCAGCCCGTAGGCGACGTTGTTGCTCATCTTCTTGCGCCAGTCGATCGCTGCGGACTTTGCCGCCTGCGAATGGAGGGCCTTGTTCATGGCTCCGATCCTTGTGCTACCCTGCTCCGAAAGCAGTAGATCATGCGACACGCGAACCTGCAAGATCAATTCCAATTCGGAGTGTTTCGCCCAAGGACAAGTCGCTCATTCACGTTTGGCAAAGCAGGGCCATGCATAAATCCTGCCAAATCCGCGGCGCGGGGTTTGCCGCGTCGCGATGTGGCGTTATTGGAAGGGCCAAGCGCCTGAAACTGCAGAGCTGAAGCGATGACCGTGATCGAAAAGACTGCCGCCCCTGCGAATGCTGCCCCGCCGATCCCGCAGGGCGGGCTCGAAGTCGTGTCGATCGCCAAGTCCTATGACAAGCGTGCGGTTCTCACCGACATCTCCCTATCCGTCGGCAAAGGCGAGGTGCTGGGCCTGCTGGGGCCGAACGGCGCGGGAAAGACGACGTGCTTCTATTCGATCATGGGCCTGGTACGCCCCGATTCGGGCCGCATCCTGCTTGATGGCGTCGATATCACAAAGCTGCCGATGTACCGGCGCTCGATCCTCGGCCTCGGGTATCTGCCGCAGGAAACCTCGATCTTCCGCGGCATGACGGTCGAGCAGAACATTTCGACCGTGCTCGAACTGATCGAGCCGGACAAGGCTACGCGCGAAGCCGAGCTTGAACGCCTGCTCGACGAATTCGGCCTGACGCGGCTGCGCTCCAGCCCGGCCATGGCGCTTTCGGGCGGCGAACGCAGGCGCTGCGAGATTGCCCGCGCTCTGGCGGCGCGCCCGTCGATCATCCTGCTCGACGAGCCCTTTGCCGGGATCGACCCGCTTTCGATCAGCGACATCCGCCATCTGGTGAAGGACCTCAAAGGGCGCGGCATCGGCGTGCTGATCACCGACCACAACGTGCGCGAAACACTCGATATCGTCGATCGCGCCTGCATCATCTATGGCGGGCAGGTCCTGTTTGCCGGCAGCCCCGAAGCGCTGGTTGCCGATGCCAACGTCCGCAGGCTCTATCTTGGCGAAGGCTTCACCCTGTGAGGCAGGGCGGCAACTGATGCTGGACTCGGGGGGAGTCTGAAGGATGGCTCTCGGGCCTCGGTTGGACATCCGGCAGACCCAGTCGCTGGTGATGACGCCGCAACTCCAGCAGGCGATCAAGCTGCTGGCGTTGTCGAACCTCGAGGTGGAAACCTTCATCGGCGAGGCGCTCGAAGCCAATCCGCTGCTGGAAATCGGTGAAGCTTCTCAGCCCGAGCCCATGGAGGTCCTGCCCGAGGAACTGCGGCGGACACATCTCGAATCCTCGCCGGTCGACCAGCTGGTTTCCGAAGGTCGGGTGGAGGAAGATCGACCGCTCGACATCGATGTCTCTGCGCTGGACCGCGACCGTGATACCGGCGATGCGGGCGCATTCGAGCTTTCCGCCTCGCGCGACCTTGCCGCAGGCGGCGAAGGCCCGGATATCGACGAGCATGGCCGCTTTGAGCAGACGCTGGCCGAGCATCTCCACGCCCAGATCGGCGCAAGCACTTCGGACCCGCAGATGCTGTTCGTCGCCCGCTGGCTGATCGATCAGCTGGACGAGGCAGGCTATATCGGCATTCCGCTCGGCGAGATTGCCGACGCACTCGGGCTATCGCTTGTCGTCGTCGAACGCGCATTGGCGCTGGTCCAGACACTCGACCCCACTGGCGTCGGCGCGCGCAATCTTGCCGAATGCATCGCGCTGCAGGCGAAGGAGGCCGATCGCTACGATCCCTGCATGGCCCGGCTGATAGACAACCTGGACCTCGTCGCGCGCGGGGAAATCGCGCGGCTCAAGCGGCTGTGCCAGGTCGATGACGAAGATTTCGCCGACATGCTGGCCGAGTTGCGCAGCTACGATCCCCGTCCCGGCCTGCGCTTTGGTGGTGGTGCTGCAGAAGCTGTCGTGCCCGACATCCTGGTACGCGCCACAAGGGACGGGTGGAACATCGCGCTCAACCAGGCGACTTTACCGCGCCTGGTCGTCAACCGCAGCTACTATGTCGAAATGCGCGGCGCCTGTATCAGCAAGGACGCCAAGGCCTGGCTGGGCGACAAGCTGGCCGATGCCAACTGGCTGCTGAAGGCGCTCGACCAGCGGCAGAAGACGATCCTCAAGGTGGCATCGGAACTGGTGAAGCAACAGGACGGATTCTTCCGGCACGGCGTGGCGCACTTGCGCCCGCTCACGCTCAAGACCGTGGCAGAAGCGATCTCGATGCATGAATCGACCGTCAGCCGGGTCACCTCGAACAAGTACCTGCATTGCGAGCGGGGCACGTTCGAGCTGAAGTATTTCTTCACATCCGGCGTGGGCTCGTCGGACGGCGAAGGCGCTTCTGCCGAAGCGGTCAAGGCCGCGATCCGGCAACTGATCGATGCCGAAGACCCCAAGGCGATCCTTTCGGACGATGCCCTTGTCGATCTGTTGAAAGCCAAGGGCTTCGACCTCGCCCGGCGCACGGTGGCGAAGTATCGCGAGGCAATCGGGCTCGGCAGTTCGGTGCAGCGGCGGCGCCAGAAGGCGCTGGCGGCGGTCCGCTAGAGCATCTTAGGCGCTCAAGCGCCGGGACGCTCGGCCAGCATGTGCTGGATCATGCCCTGCAAGTTGGCATCGTACCTTGCAAGAACCTGATGGTCCTCTGCCGTGTCCCAGTGCGTCACAAGTTCACGGCCGTTGAACCAGTGCAGCGCGTAACCCGGCGGGTCGGCAATGATCAGGTTCCGCTCGTCTGGGCAGTCCGGGTCGATCGGCCGCAGATCCAGCGCGACTTGCGGCGCCGTCGACGGGCAGGTGGCGACAACCGTGCCTTCCCACGCTGTGCTGATGGCGCGATGGATATGGCCACAGACCACGCCGACGATGTTGCTTCTGCCGCGCAAACATGCAGCCAGCCGTTCGACCCATGGTTCGGCCGGATCGGTGTTCATCCACGGAATGCCGACCTCTACCGGAGGATGGTGCTGGACGATCAGCGTGCGCACATCCGGCGCTTCGTCGAGCCGCGCCCTGAGCCAATCGGCACGAGCCTCGCAGAAGGCGCCGCCGTGGCGACCTTCCTCGAGCGTATCGAGTACGATCAGGCGCAGCGGGCCGGTTTCGACGACATACTGCAGAAAGCCCCCGTCGAAGGCGATCTCGGGAAAAACCTCGCGGAAAGTGGCACGTTCGTCATGGTTGCCGAGCGCATAGTGCACCGGGAACGGCAGGCCTGAGAAAGCCTCGCGCAGGCGCTCGTAGCTGGCCCTATCGCCGCGGTCGATCAGGTCACCGGTCGCCAGCAGCAAATCCGGGCGCGGCTGCATCGCAGCCAGTTCCCCCAGCACGCGGTCAAGCCGCTGCCGGTTGAATTCACCGGGCGAATCAGGTTCGAACCCGAGGTGAATATCGGTGACCTGCGCGATCAGCATCGTCCCCCCGTCCCGGCGCTTTATCGCAGCTTGACCGGGAAACGGGGCCTTTCAGCCACGGCCACGGTTTGCGCCACGTCCTTCTTCCGGTCCTTCTTGGGCGCCCAGGGAGCGCCCGCGTCCATGTGGTAGGAGTGGCACATCGCGCAGGAGGAATCGACCGGGTCTTTCACGGATACGGATGCAAGCTTTGCCCCCTCACCGCCGACATGGCAGGAACGGCACCCGCCCTTGCCGTCAATGCCGGGCACCAGCAGGTCGCTCGCCTTGTTCGAAGTGGCGGCATTGACGTGGCAATCGGCGCAATCGCTCTTGTTGTGCGGCTTATGATCGAACCAGCCCTTGTGGTAATAGCGATCGTTCTGTGCGACCGGCTGCACGGTGAATCCCGCGCTGGCCATCGATCCACCCCGGCCCACGGTATGGCAATCGTAGCACATTCCGCCATTTGAGAACACCTGCGCCACCGCCTGTTCGGCGCGCGTCGGGTAGAACCTCACCGCGCGGGCATAGTCGGCCGCAGTGGAACGCAACGCGGCGTCACCCGGCACGCGGCGAGCGAGGCCCGACAGGTTCGCCGGACGCGCCGGAGCGCCGCCACGATAGAATGCGCGCAGATCGGCAACCACCAGTTCAGGCTCGCCATGGCGCAAGGTGCGGAAGGTGCCACCGACCTGGTCGAAGCTCAGCGAATGGCAGGACTGGCAGGAATCTTCCATCACTACCGGTTTGAAGCGAGTGCCGGTGGCATCGGCCTTGTGGCAATCCTTGCACTGCAGGGCATCGCCGGCGGCAAAGCGCCCGGGCATGCGGCGGACCATCTGGGCAATGCCGTTGGTCTTGGAAAGATGCTGGCCATGGGTGAACTTGAGGCCGTTGTTCTCGGTCAACCCCGGCGTCCAGCTGGCGCGCTGGAACAGGGGCTTCTTGCCGTTCATGCCGCTGATGATCATCGGCTTGAACTGGGGATGGGCCGTTCCGAAATCGGCGGCATCGGCGATCTTCGTGTCTGGCAAGCGACCCTTCATACCGTTGTGGCAGTCCGCGCAGAATTTCTGCTGGGTGGCTGGCATAGCACCCGCCCCCTCATGCTCGGTGTGACAATCGACACACCTGCCCGCCGGGCGATTGAAGGCACTGGCCACCGCACGCTGGAGTGCGGCCATGCCGGTCGGCTCGCCGCGCGCCTTGAGCAGCCGCCCCTTGTCCGCGATGTGATCGTGCGCGTCCTTGGTGTGGCACGTCAGGCAGGCGTTGTCGGTCACCGCGACAAAAGCCTGCGTGTGGCAGGCCTGGCAATCGCCACCCAGATTCTTGTGGGCAAGGCTCAACGGCCCGAGGACCAGGTCTGGTCGGCATGGAAGCCATCGGGCCGGCGCGCCTTCTCCTGCATCGCCAGCGGCTTGTAGGTCATGTAGCTGTAGATCGGGAAGGCGAGGAAGGAGACCAGCACGAGTATGGCAAAGGTCCACGCCGACATCCGCTTGCCGGGCAGCAGGCCCTTGAGCGTGTAGACGGTGGTGATGTCCTTGTCCTCGGCCGAATCCGATACGGCCTCGACACGGCGGACAGTGAAGGTTGCGGCGCCGCTTTCGGCATCGACCGCAACCGAGATGCGATGTCCGCCGAAAGTCAGCTCTGCTCCCGCCACCGGATCGAGCGGGCTTTGCGTCGTGCTGCGGCCGTTGACCTCGAACGGCTGCGCGCCAATCGAGGCGATGACGAGGCTGCCGTCCGCAGCGCGCGTGACTTGCGCATGGCGCGGGTCGACGGCGAGGTCGGGCAGGTGAATATCGCATGCGGCATCACGCCCGATGGTCAAGACATCGCCTTCGACCGTGGACGGCCGGACGATCTCCTCGCCACTGGACTTGAGCGCGATCTGGCGGACTAGGAAGCTCATCTCTTGCTCACCAGTAGAAGAAGACGCTGACGATATGGGCGGAAAGCGCCGCGATCAGCGCAAATGTCACGGGCACGTGAACATAGAGCCATGCCTGCAACCATGATTTGAGCTTCAAGTGCCGTCGCATTCTGCCCAGCATCGCCTCCTTGCGCGTGAGCAGGGCATCGACCTTGTCGAGCGGATCATTGGCAATGCGCGGGCGATAGGCCCGCAGTCGGCGCAGTTCCGCTGCCGTGCTCCGCGTCGCGCATCGGGGGTATTTGCCGGTTATGCGGTTCCAGAAGCTGCCAGCGAAGGGATCTTCATCGAGGCTCTTACCCACCAGCGTCGCCGTTTCAGGGTCGAGCGGCTGCGCAGCATCGTGGATCTGGCGATCAAGCGAACGCAGCGCTTCGATCATCTGCTTTTCGGTGATCGCACCTTCTTCATCATAGCGGTTGGCTGACAGCGCCTGCGGCATCGTGGCATAAACCCAGATGCCGAAGATCCCCGAACCTATGACGATCAGCATCAGCGCCCAGGCCAGCGTATGCACGTTCCAGCCAAGGTGGAAACCCGAATGCAACGTACCGATCACGGTCAGGCACAGGCCGAGGTAGACATGCGCTGAAGTCCAGCCCTTCAGGCTCCAGCGGCCCGGCGTGATCGCGCGCTTGCGCATGCCGAGCATGGTCAGCCACAGGATCAGCAGCGCACCGATCGTGCCGAGCGTGTAGCCCAGCCAGCTCGAACCGAAGTGCGTGCCCGGCAGCGGCACGAAGATGTAAAGCGCGATCAGCGCAATCGCCAGGACGGCCGAAAGCTTGCCCCAGAACAGGTTCCGGTGGGTCAGGAACCCTTCATGCGTGGAAGTGCGCTGGCGGGTAGCGCCGGTACGCTTGCGTGGTGCAACGGATGCCATCGGCTCAGACCCCCTCGTTCTCGAGCCGCGCGACGGTCAGAAACTCGTCGGGCGATACGCGGATGGCAGCGCCGGTCGGGCAGGCACGGACGCAGCTGGGGCCGCCTTCGATCCCGGCACACATGTCGCACTTGATCGCCTTCTTGCGGTCGAGCAGCTCGTCGACCGCCGGGTCGCCGGTGTACTTCGTGTTCTTCTTCGACCACTTGTAGGGCGGCTCGCCCGGCCCCGGCCCGGACCCGAAGAACAGCCATGACAGCAGCGACGGCTTCTTCGGCGGCACCTTGTCCATGCGGATCACGCCATAGGGGCAGTTGCGCTGGCAGTTGCCGCAGCCGATGCAGGTATCGTTGATGAAAACTTCGCCATCGGGGCCGCGATGAATCGCATTGGGCGGGCAATCGGCCATGCAGTGCGGGTGCTCGCAGTGGCGGCACGAGGTGGGCACGTGAAGGTGCGCGAAGCTCTTGCCGGCCTCGCGGTCCAGCCGCGAGAGGCCGTCATGGCTGTCAGCGCAGGCCTTTTCGCAGTTGTCGCAGCCGACGCAGAGGCGTTCGTCGATCAGCAGGACGTCGGTCGCCTCGCCCAAGCCCTGAGACACGAGGAACTTGGCCTGCTCCGAATAGAGATCGACCACGCCCGAGAAGCTGTCCTTCTTCGATTCGATGAAGGCATTGGTCTTGCGGCGGACCTCCATGTCCTTGCGCGCGCGATCGAGCAGGGCGGGCTTGGCAGCCAGCACGCGGCCAAATGCCTCGCCATCGATTCTGATGACTTCACTCTTGATCGCGGCGCGGACAGTGGCCGTGCGCCGTCCACCATCGATCAGCGCCATTTCGCCGACGTAAGAACCTGCCGGCAGGTATGAAAGGAACACCGGCTTGCCGCCGACTTCCTTCTCCACCACCATCGAGCCGACGCGGATGACATAGATGTCCTTGTCCTCGTCGCCTTCCTTGATGATCGCATCGCCCGCGCGGACGGCCATGATCTTCGAGGTTTCGACGACTTCGGCAATGTCGGCGCTGGTCAGGCCCGAGCCGAACATCTGGAGGATCTGGCGCTCGGTCGAGATGCGCTCGATCGCACGCTTGGCCGTGGGCACCTGGCTCTGCAGCTTGAGCGCGGCGTTGCGGCTGATCTCGACACAGATGGTGTCTTCGGCCGCCACGATCGTGGCGCCACGCTTGCGGCCGGAAATCAGGCCCACTTCGCCAAAGATCGTGCCTGCCGGGATCGCCGCGACCTTCGACGGGTCATTGGCATCGAGGCGCACGTGGACCGAGCCCGAGGCGATGGCGAAAAGCGAGGACCCGGGGTCGTTCTTCTCGAAGATCGTCTCGCCCTTGGCATAGGCGCGCGCAGCCGAATCGAGCATGAATTCGCGCAGCTGCAGCGTGGTCATGCCATCAAGGATGGAAACGTTGGTCCGCAGGAATTCTAGCCAGTCGTTTACCGAGCGGTTGCCCGGCAGCCCGGCAAACTTTGCCTCGAGCAGCGGTTCGTCTGCCGGCTTCAGCTCGGTGTTGCCGTTGATGAACTCGACGACATCGTAGCCCTGGTTCATGCAGTGCTTGATCAGGGGGTAGCCTGCCAGCGCGCCGATCACGAAAATGCCGGGCGCAGTCGATTCGAACTGCGGCGACAGCGTCGGGAAGGCGAGCCTGTCGGCGCTGGCGAACTCGATCCCACAGCCTTCGACGAAGGCGCGCGGCGGGGCCGAGCCGATGCGGGCGATGATCCGGTCGCAACGGATGCGCTCCTCGCCATCGCGGGTGGACAGGGTGATCCAGCCGGGCTCGATCGACTTGGTCTCGGTCTCGTAGCGGATCGTCAGCTTGCCGGCCGCATCGTCCTCGACCAGGGCCTTGGCGTTGGGCTCCTTGGCGGTGGCGAAGCTTTCGCGGACGTTTGTCGATTTCGGGCTGCGGTTGAGCACGGTGACGACGTTGCCCTGCGCCGGATCTTCCACCAGACCGCGCGCGTTCTCGATCCCGGCGTCGCCGGTGCCGACCACGACGATGTGCTGGTCGAGCACGGCGTAAGGATCGTCGAGCTGGTAGGTCACATGCGGCAGATCGCCACCCGGGCAGCGCATCAGGTTCGGATTGCCCTGCGTGCCGATGGCAAGGACCACGGTCTCGGCCATGACCGTCTCGCCGTTGGTCAGCTCAATGGCATAGGGCGGTGCGAAGCGCTGGAGTTCGGTCGTGGTGGTCGATCCATCTCGCGCTCTCGTCACGATCTTCTGGACCGAGCCGGGGATCGGCGCACCGGTTCCCTTGATGGACTTCACCTCGGCATTGTACTTCACGTTCACGCCGAGTTCGGCGGTGCGGCGGTTCCACTTGTCGAGGATGTCTTCCTTCTTGCCCGCATCGAACTCCTGATCCGACCGCAGGATCAGCTGCGACGGCGTGGCCATCACATGCTTGCCCTTCTGGTACTTGTAGATCGTGTCCGAAAGGTGATCGGTCTTTTCAAGCAGCACGTGGCTCATGCCGAGCTGCGCCGCACGGCCGGCAGCACTCATGCCCGCCGGGCCCGAGCCGATGATCGCAACCTTGAAAACCTCGCCCACCGGTATGCGTCCCCCGCATCGCGAACGGACGGCGCTTGTCCCGCACCTGCCTGTTCAAAAAACCGATCTGCGACCCCTGTCGGACGACATTAGCCGATGCGCCGCGCATTGCCACCCGCAATTTGCGCATCCGGCGCGAGACGCGGCCTGTGCGCCGGTGACGCTTGCAAGCAACCCTCCCGGCACGATATGCGCCTCATGACTCGGACGCCAAGGATGGTGCCCGACAGGAGTGAGCGATGACCGACCCCCAGCCCGCCAGTGACCCGCGCGAGCCTGCACCGCGTGATCCGGCGCAAGGGACGTCGCGCATGGGCCGCTATGCCCTGATCGCTGCAGGACTGATCGCGCTGGGCGCTGGCGGTGTTGCCATGCTCCGCGGCCCGGATACGCCGCCGCCTCCGGCGGTGCCGCCGCCCGCCGAACCGAGCCAGCAGCCTTCGGTCGAGGACGTGATCGCCAAGCTCGAGGCGAAGCTGGCGGAGAAACCGGACGATGCCGAAGGCTGGCGCATGCTGGGCTGGTCCTATTTCCAGACCGAGCGCTATGCCGAAGCTGCCACCGCGCTGAAGAAGGCGACAAAGCTCGATCCTGATCATGCCGAAACCTGGTCGTTCCTTGGCGAGGCACTTGTGCTTGCCAGCAAGGAAGAGGGTCGGATGCCCCGTGACGCCAAGGCCGCGTTCGACAAGGCGATCAAGCTTGATCCCAAGGACGCCCGTGCCCGCTATTTCCAGGCAGTAGCGATGGACCTGTCCGGTCGGCACCGGCAGGCCATCAACGCCTGGTTTGACCTGCTCGAGGATACGCCTGCCGACGCTCCCTATGCCGAGGACATCCGCGAGGTGATCCGCAATGTCGGCGAGAAGCACAAGATCGATGTCGAGAAGCGCCTGGCCGAAGCAAAGTTTGCCGCACCCGCCAATGGCGTGATTACCGATGGCCCGCACAAGGCCGCTGCGGGCATTCCCGGCCCCACCAGCGAGCAGATGAAAGCCGCCGAGGGCATGCCCAAGGGTCAGCAGGAAGCAATGATTCGCGGCATGGTCGATGGGCTGGAGGCCAAACTTCAGGCCAACCCGGGCGATGTCGATCGCTGGATCATGCTGCTGCGCAGCCGCATGCAATTGGGCGAACCGCGCAAGGCGGCAGAGGCTTTGCAGAAGGGGCTGGCCGCCTTCCGCAACGACAGTGCCAGTGCACGAAAATTGCGCGAAGCTGCGTCAAGCCTTGGTGTAGCCGGCGCCTGATTCGCTCCTGCAAACGGTTCGATTCGGTGCGAGCAAGCCAGCAGCATTAACCTTGCAACATCACCTCCCGGACCAGTGATTCATTCCGGGACACCGCGAAATCCGGGCTTTTGCGTGCCAGAACGAGTCAGTCCTGCGCCGAATTGAATCACTTTTCCGCGACTTGGCGGTTAACCCGCGCGAAACCGCTTCGTCGCTTTACAACAAATTAACCTTTCATGTTCATTCCTCCTATGGTTAATGGCGGGCAACCCGAATTGAAGGCGGGTTAATTGCCACAGGGACATGGCAATAGAGGGGCGGTTCAATGCGCGTACTGCTGATCGAGGACGAACCTACAACAGCCAAGGCGATCGAGCTCATGCTCACGACCGAGGGCTTCAACGTCTACTCAACCGATCTCGGGGAAGAAGGTCTCGATCTCGGCAAGCTGTATGATTACGACATCATCCTGCTGGACCTCAATCTGCCTGACATGCACGGCTATGACGTGCTCAAGAAGCTGCGCGTCGCCAAGGTGCAGACGCCGGTGCTGATCCTTTCGGGCATTTCGGAGATGGACAGCAAGGTCCGCTCGTTCGGCTTCGGCGCCGACGACTACGTGACCAAGCCCTTCCACCGCGAAGAGCTGATCGCCCGCATCCATGCGGTGGTGCGTCGCTCCAAGGGTCATTCGCAGTCGGTCATCCGCACCGGCAAGCTCTCAGTCAACCTCGATGCCAAGACGGTCGAGGTCGATGGTGCCCGCGTGCACCTGACCGGCAAGGAATACGCGATGCTCGAGCTGCTTTCGCTGCGCAAGGGCACTACGCTGACCAAGGAAATGTTCCTCAACCACCTTTATGGCGGTATGGACGAACCCGAACTCAAGATCATCGACGTGTTCATCTGCAAGCTGCGCAAGAAGCTGGCCCATGCCTGCGGTGGCGAGAACTACATCGAAACCGTCTGGGGCCGCGGCTACGTGCTGCGCGATCCTGACGACATGAGCGCCATCGAAGCAGCCTGACTGCGCGCCTGCCATAGCCATCCCTGAGACGGCCCGCCGGAAACGGCGGGCCGTTTTGCATTCAATGCCTGCACTTGCGGGCAAGCAGCGGAACCGCCGCGCGCCTCACCCGCTCCCTAATGCGAAATGCAAAAAGGACGAGCATGACATGGCGAAGGCACTGAAAGCAGGCGACAAGGTTTCGTGGAAGAGCCACGGCGGCGAAGCCCATGGCAAGGTGGTGCGCAAGCTGGAAAAGCCCACCTCCATCAAAGGCCACAAGGTCGCCGCCTCGAAGGACAATCCGGAGTTTCTGGTCGAAACCAAGGGGGGCAAGCGCGCGGCGCACAAGCCGGGGGCGCTCAGCCGCGACTGAGGCCGAGGGACCGGCCGTCAGCCGACGCGGTTGAAGTACGTCGTTTCCATCTCGGGCATGCTCTTGTCAGCCCAGACAATCGTCTCGGTCATCGACTTGCCATCCTTGGCAATGGTGTAGACCCGTGTGGCGACCTGTCTGCCATTCTTGCCCAGTGTCATGACCAGCGTGTTCGGCGCCGGCTGACGCAGCGTCGCGACATCGTAGATCGGGATGTTGCCAGAGATCGGTACCGCCACGCCATCGAGCTTCGCGGTTGAGCTTGCAGTCATCTGGCTACCGTCGGGCGAGACGATTTCGACCCGCGTGGTCCATTGCTGATCGGGCGAGACATCAAACGCGATCGTGACGCTGCGGGGCCGCTCGTTGGCGGGAATGCGCGCGGTGTCGAGCGACCACTTGCCGACGAGCGGCGAGGCAGCGGCAGCGGACGAATATGCAGCCGGTGCCTGTGCGGCTTGTTGCGAGCCGGGGGAAGCCAGCATGAGACCGGCGGCAAGGGGTATGAGAGTGAGCATGGCGATCTTTCCTTTCGGCCAGAGACGCACCGCATCTGCGGGCTGTTCATCAGCGTCTTCCGGGACGCCGGATACGGATAGATCAGTTTTTCTGGACCAATTTTCCTGTCCCGCCACCAGCCGCGCCAGTTCGCGACTGCTGCCGATCCCGGTCTTGCGCCGGGCATCGCGCAAGCGTTCGTTGATCGAGGCCTCGCTGCGGTCAAGTGCCGTCGCGATCGACTTTATCGTGTGCCCT
Organism: Novosphingobium sp. THN1; assembly: GCF_003454795.1. Classification (GTDB taxonomy): domain Bacteria; phylum Pseudomonadota; class Alphaproteobacteria; order Sphingomonadales; family Sphingomonadaceae; genus Novosphingobium. The sequence continues at coordinate 1,342,971 of NZ_CP028347.1, read as the reverse complement.
GCGGTGAGCAGGCGGAGGACTTCCAACTCCTTGTCGGTCAGTTCGGCGATCGCAGGGCAGCCATGATCGGTGGCGGACATGGCCTTTGCTCACCACAGCAGGCGCGCACCGTCCATCCAATTTTCTTGTACTTGGACGCAGGAAGCCGATGATATTGACCCCTGCGGGCCGCCCTGCCAAACGCCGCCGCCATGACAGCCTACAAACCCGGCGATCCGACGACGATCAACCGCCTCTATGGCCGCGCCAAGGGCAAGCCCTTGCGGCAGGGCCAGCAGGCGCTGGTCGACGAACTGCTGCCGCAGATCGCGATGCCTGCCGAAGGGCCGATCACTGCCGAAGCTTTGTTCGGCGAACCGCGCCCCTTGCACTTCGAAATCGGCTTTGGCGGGGGCGAGCACATGGCGTTCCGCGCCGACATGCTGCCCGACCACGGTTTCATCGGGGCAGAGCCCTTCTTGAACGGCGTGGCACAGGCCCTCACCCACGTGTCTGGCGACAACGGCGCGCATCCGCCCATTCCGAATGTGCGCATTCATCATGGCGATGCCCTGGAAGTGCTTCGCCGCATTCCGGACGGGTCACTCTCGTTCCTTTACCTGCTGCACCCCGATCCCTGGCCGAAGGCGCGCCACGCCAAGCGCCGGATGATGAATGACGGCCCGGTCGACATGTTTGCAACAAAGCTCAAACCCGGCGGCGAATTCCGCTTCGGCACGGACCATGCGGTCTACCTGCGCCATGCCCTGATGGTGATGCGCCGTCACAAGCATCAGTTCGAATGGCTGGCGCGCGAAGCAAAGGACTTTCAGGTCCGCCCCGGCGGCTGGCCAGAAACCCGTTATGAGCACAAGGCGCGGACGGTTTACGGCCATGAGGTGTGGTATTTCCGCTACCGGAAACGCAGCTAACGCTTCGTCGCAAAAAACTCTCCCTTTAAGGTAGAGTATAAATTCTTCTATTTTGGTAGAGATTGATCCGGGCTAGCGGATCCTCCCGGCCGACAACGGCAGGACAGGGGGACCGAATCGCATGGACTTTATCGCAGGCATCGACTTTGCCGCGTTGCTGCCATTCATTGCCGTTGGCTTCGCCGCGCAAATGGTCGACGGCGCGCTAGGCATGGCGTTCGGCGTGATTTCGAACACGCTGATGGTCGGCGTGCTTGGCATTCCCCCGCCCTGGCTTCTCAGCGCGTGCACATTGTCGAATGCTTCACCACTGCCACCTCGGGCATCAGCCACCTCCTGCACGGAAACGTGGACAAGAAGCTGTTCTTTCGCCTGCTTCTGCCCGGGATGGCCGGTGGCATACTCGGGGCCTATGTCCTGTCATCGATCGATGCATCGCTGGTGAAGCCGTGGGTGCTCCTCTACCTTTCGGCGATCGGCATCTACCTGCTGGTGCGGGGCATTCTCTATCCGCCCAAGATCAAGGAAGCCGGATGGGTTGCACCGCTTGGCCTGGTAGGCGGCTTCCTCGATGCTGCAGGCGGTGGCGGATGGGGTCCCGTCGTAACGTCCAACCTGCTGATCCAGGGCGCCGATCCGCGCAAAGTGGTCGGTACGGTCAATACCGTCGAATTCTTCCTGACGCTGACAGTGTCTGCCACGTTCATCTGGCACCTCGGCGTGGCCGATGTTGCTGGCGCGACGCTCGGGTTCCTCATCGGAGGTCTTGCAGCGGCACCGTTCGGCGCCTGGGCGGCCAAGCACATTCCGGCCAAGACGATGCTGATCATGGTTGGCACCGTCCTCACCCTCACCAGCCTCTACGGCGCGTACAAGGCCTTTTCCTGAGGCGTCGCGGGCTTTCTCAATTGATGTGAGGGCCCGCCCCTGCCTGAAGATCACTGCGCATTAACCATGATGTGCAATAAGACTCGGACGGGTCGAGTGCGACTCCGTGGCTGGAGGGCAGGTCTTCATGGCGAACTTGGGCGCAAGTGGCATAACCATTGCCGAGATGAGAGAGTTTGCCAGCTTCACCGCTGCTGAACAGCGCTATATCCGCCGCAGCCTCGACGTCGCGCGCGGTCGTCAGGAAACCGTTCGCCGCTGGGGTCGCACCGCCAACGAGGCCGCTTCGATCCAGGAGCAGGCGGATCTCTATCGCGAGTTGCCGCTGCTGCACCAGATGCTCCCTCATGTCGACGGGATCGATGCGCTCGAGCCTTTCATGGGCCCGCTGGTGCGGTTGACGGCCTTCGACCTGGCGCAAGACAGGATCACCGGCTTCTCGGCCTATCGCTTCCTCTATGAGCGACTGCTTGGCGCCGCTGCCCGTCCCTGGCTGCCGGGGGCGTTCTGCGGAGCGGCAGCCTTGCCGGTCATTCGACCGGACCGCCGTCGCGCTCTGCTGCAATCGATCAGCGAAGCCGCCGCAACGGCGCACGGCTGGTCGCTGCGCGAACCGGTATTCTACCCGGAATTCGTCGAAGCCGAAGCCGCCTAGGGCACCAGCACGGTATCGCGCGCAACGGCGTCTGTTTGGGGATAATCCAGGGTGTAGTGCAGGCCCCGGCTTTCATGCCTTGCCCGGGCCGAGCGGACGATAAGTTCCGCGCTTTGCAACAGGTTGCGCAACTCGATCAGGTCAGTCGTCACGCGGAAGTGGCCGTAGTAGTCGTTGACCTCACCACTCAGCATCTGGATGCGATGGGCCGCGCGTTCGAGCCGCTTGTTGGTCCGCACGATGCCGACATAGTTCCACATGAACCGGCGGATCTCGGTCCAGTTCTGCTTGATCACCACTTCCTCGTCAGAGTCGGTGACCCGGCTTTCATCCCATGCGCGCACTTCGGGCGGCGCGGCAAAGCTGTCCCTCTGGCGCAGGATATCGCGCGCAGCGGCATCGCCGAACACAAAGCATTCGAGCAGCGAGTTCGACGCGAGGCGATTTGCGCCGTGCAGGCCGCTTTCCGTACACTCGCCCGCAGCGTAGAGGCCGGGGAGATCCGTCCGTCCTGTAAGGTCGATGAGAATACCGCCGCAAGTGTAGTGCTGCGCCGGCACGACCGGGATGGGACTGGTGGTCATGTCGATGCCCAAGCCCATCAACTTGTCGTAGATATTGGGAAAGTGTTCGCGCACGAAATCGGCCGGCATGTGGCTGATATCGAGGTGGACATAATCGAGGCCGAATTTCTTGATCTCGGCATCGATCGCGCGGGCCACGACATCGCGGGGCGCAAGCTCGAGCCGTTCGGCGTCATAGAACTCCATGAAGCGCTTGCCGGTACGCGGGTTGATCAGGCGCCCGCCCTCGCCACGCACCGCCTCGGTTATGAGGAAGTTCTTGACCTCGAGGTTGTAGAGGCAAGTGGGATGAAACTGCATCATTTCCATGTTGGAAACGCGTGCCCCGCGCGCCACGCCATGGCGATGCCATCGCCGGTGGCTCCGCGTGGAGCCGTGCTGAACTGGTAGACGCGGCCCGCTCCGCCAGTGGCCAGGATCGTGGCGCTGGCCGTGTGCGCCTCGACCTTGCCGCTGGCTTCATCAAGCGCATAGACGCCCCAAACCCTGCCGGAGCCTGAATAACGGGCGGCTTCGTGCCGCCCGGTTATCAGGTCGATGCAGGTCCGCCCCGGCAGCAGCGTGATGTTTGCATGCGCCCGCGCGGCATCGAGCAAGGCCTTCTGCACGGCGGCGCCAGTGGCGTCATCCACATGGACGATGCGGCGATGGGAATGTCCTCCCTCGCGGGTCAGGTGCAAGGCGCCTTGTGCCGCGTTGAAAGGCACACCGAGTTCCACAAGGCGCCGGATAGCGGCAGGCGCATTCTCCACGACGAACTCGACCGTCTCGCGACGGTTGAGACCGGCCCCTGCGATCATCGTGTCGCGAATGTGATCCTCGAAGGTATCGCCTTCATCGAGAACCGCTGCGATGCCGCCCTGCGCCCAGTTCGTTGACCCGCCGTCCAGTGGACCTTTCGCCAGCACCAGCACGCGGCAAGTCTCGGCGAGGACCAGGGCGGCCGTCAATCCTGCCGCACCTGAACCGACCACCAGCACATCGTGAATGGTCTGGCCTGGCACACCGTCGTTTGCTGCTGCGTTGCCGCTCAAGCGGATAACTCCCAATCTTGCCTTTGGCCTTGCCGTAACGGTTCATGTCACCATGCGAAAGTGCGCCTAGCGCTGGATCCGGCCAAGTGTAACCAGCTTTTAATACCATTAACCACCTTGGCCACTTGCTTCGCAGGTGCAGCATGATAGGTATTTATGCGTAAAACCCTCATACAGATTGACCGCTCATGCTTGAGACCAGGCTCCTTTGCATGCTCAATCGCCATCGCCCCAAACGCTCTGCCGTGGAATGGAACGGCCGGACGTTCGTCGGCACTTGCCGGAACTGCAATGCACCGATCCGCCGACTGGAGCGCGGTGGTTGGCGCGCCGTCAAGAATGGCGCAGCGACCTAGCCCCGGCGCGTCAGCGCATCAGGCAGTTTCTTTTGGCATGCTGGTCAAGCTGACGAACACGTCCTCCAGATCCGCTTCCCGCGTCGAAACGTCGACGATCGCATACCCCTGCCCCTGCACAAGGGACATGACTTCGCCTGCGGTCGTGCGATCCTTGTCGTAACTGATCTCGACCTGACGCTCGCCAGACAGGTGGCTCTTGAGGAACGCGGGATGTTGCGGCGCAGCATCGAGATCACGATCCAGCGTAAGCAGGACAATCTTTTCCCGCGCCATGTCAACAAGCTCGCGCGTCGGCTTGTTGGCAATCAGCTTGCCGTGATTGATGATCGCAATGCGATCGCAAAGCTCTTCGGCTTCCTCGAGATAATGGGTTGTCAGCACAACTGTCACGCCATCGCGATTGAGTTCGCCGACCAGTTCCCATAGCTGCCGCCGGAGTTCGACGTCGACGCCTGCTGTAGGCTCATCAAGCACCAGCACCGGCGGCGCGTGCACCATTGCCTTGGCGATCAGCAGGCGACGCTTCATGCCGCCTGACAGCGAGCGGGCATAGGCATCGGCCTTGTCGGCGAGATGCACCGCGCGCAGCAGCTCCATCGTGCGCCGCATCGTCTTCGGCACGCCATAGAGGCCGGCCTGGTTATCGAGCACTTCGGCCGGCGTGAAGAACGGGTCAAACACGATTTCCTGCGGCACGATCCCGATCGAAGCCTTGGCATTGCGCACATCGTGATCGATGTCATGTCCCCAGATCTCGACGCTGCCCGAGGTCTTCATGACCAGCCCGGCCAGCGTGTTGATCAGTGTCGACTTGCCCGCACCGTTTGGCCCGAGGAGACCGAAAATCTGCCCTTGCGGCACATCGAAGCTGACGCCATCGAGTGCCAGCTTGCCCGGCGCCTTGCCCGTCGGCGCATAGCGCTTGACCAGATCGCGAATTCGGATTGCGGGAGGATTTTCGTTGGTGCTTGCCATGGCCGCTGCCTGCACCAGTGCCAGCGAAAACGCAATTGTCTGAAGCCCGCCGATTTGCTAGCCGCAGCGCATGATTCAGGCACCCGAAACCGTCTACACCGATCATCATCGCGTAAAGTGCGACGGCGCGTCCGACATCCGTGGCGGCGCTGCCCTTGGCCATCCGCGCGTCTGGCTCGAAATTGACGAGAAGGGCTATGTCGAATGCGGATATTGCGACAGGCGCTTCGTGCTCAAGGACGGCCCAGCGGACAACGCTGCGGCCGCTTAAGCCTCTTCGCTCTATGGCCTTTGTGCCTTGAGCGCCTATATCGGTCAACATGACCGATCTCGACACCCGCTCGCTGCTCTATCGCTCTGGCCACCTTTCGCCCGAGGAGGCGCAAAACCTCACCGCCAATGCGCTGAAATCCTGCGATGATGGCGAACTCTATCTCCAGTTCATCGCCAGCGAGAGCTTTGGTTTCGATGATGGCCGCCTGAAGACAGCGGACTATTCGCGCGATGCCGGCTTCGGTTTGCGCGGCGTCTCCGGCGAGATGACCGGCTTCGCCCACGCCAACGAGATTTCCGCCGCCGCTATCGCCCGCGCAGGCGAAACGCTGAAACTGCTCGATCCGGCCAAGGGCCAGGCTGCCCCGCCACCGCGCAACAACAACCGTCACCTCTACACCGAAGCCTCACCGCTCGATGCCGTGCCGTTCGAGGCCAAGGTCAAGCTGCTCGAAACCATCGATGCCGCCGCGCGCGCGCGCGATCCCCGCGTCGCGCAGGTTTCAGCGTCACTTTCCGGTTCGTGGTCGGTAGTCGAAATCGTCCGTGCCGACGGCTTTGTCGCCCACGACGTGCGGCCACTCGTCCGCCTCAACGTCTCGATCGTGGCCGAGCAGAACGGGCGACGCGAGACCGGATCCTTCGGCATAGGTGGACGCCGCCTCTACGACGACCTGTTCTCGCCCAATACGTGGAACCGTGCGATCGACGAGGCGCTGAACCAGGCGCTGGTCAATCTCGAATCGGTGGCCGCGCCTGCCGGCGAAATGACCGTACTGCTCGGCCCAGGCTGGCCGGGCGTGCTGCTGCACGAAGCGGTCGGCCATGGTCTCGAAGGCGATTTCAACCGCAAGGGCACGAGCGCTTTCTCCGGTCGGGTGGGTGAGCGCGTGGCGGCGCCCGGCGTCACCGTGATCGACGACGGCACGCTGCTTGGCGTGGGTGGCCAGGGCCGTCGCGGTTCGCTTTCGATCGATGACGAGGGCACGCCGACGCAGGAGAACATCCTGATCGAGGACGGCATCCTCAAGGGCTATATCCAGGACCGCCTCAATGCCCGTCTGATGGGCGTGGCCCCCACCGGCAACGGCCGGCGCGAAAGCTTCGCCCATGCGCCGATGCCGCGCATGACCAACACCTTCATGCGCGGCGGCAACGATGATCCCGCCGAACTGCTCTCCCGCGTGAAGAACGGCATCTTCGCCAAGTCCTTCGGTGGCGGGCAGGTCGATATCACCAGCGGCAAGTTCGTGTTCTCCTGCACCGAGGCCTACCGCATCGAGAACGGCAAGCTCGGCGCGCCGATCAAGGGCGCTACGCTGATCGGCGATGGGCCGACCTGCCTCACCAAGGTGACTGGCATCGGCAACGATCTTGCGCTCGATGAAGGCGTCGGCGTCTGCGGCAAGGGTGGGCAGAGCGTTCCGGCAGGCGTTGGGCAGCCGACCTTGCTGGTCGAAGGCCTCACCGTGGGCGGCACGGCCTGATCGAAGGATTGCTGGCGCTGCGGCGTTATGTGGTCAGCGCGGGTTAAGCCGTTTCGCGCTAACGGTCAGGGACCGAATCGAAAGGGAAGTGCCAGATGATCAAGACCGCCAGCAAATTCGCTGCGGCACTGGCCGCCGGATCGCTGCTTCTTGCCGGAGCCGCTGCCGACGCCAAGCCGCGTCTCACCCCGGAACAGGAACTCGCCAAGACGCTTGAAGGGCGCGTGGCGGGCAAGCCGCAGGACTGCCTGTATCTGCCGCGCGTCGTCAATACGCGCATTTATGACAAGACAGCCATCGTCTACGACACTGGCAGCACCATCTGGGTGAACCGTCCCGATTCTGGCGCAAGCTCGCTGTCCGACAACGACATCATGGTCACGACACCGTTCGGAGCGCAGCTGTGCAGTGTCGATATCGTGCGCATGGTCGATCGCAATGTCGGCTTCTGGCGCGGATCGGTCGGTCTCGGCAAGTTCGTGCCCTACACCAAGGTGAAGGCCGAAAAGGCCAGCTGACCGCTTTGAATTGGCAGGGCTGAAGCGCTAAAGGCGGAGCATGACGCTCCGCCTCGCCACCTCTGCCGATGCTCCCGCCCTTGCCGACCTTGGCCGCCGCGCCTTCATCGCCAAGTTCGGCGACCTTTACAGCACCGAGAACCTTTCCCGCTTCCTTGAGGAATCACACTCCGAGGCGACCGTCTTGTCGCAGCTGGCGAATCCCGAGATGAAGATCGCGGTGATCGAGGAAGAGGGCGTGCTGGCCAGCTTCTGCAAGATCGTGCGGAAAAGTTCGCTCCCCCAAAAGACTCAGGCGAGCTTCCCGATGGAGCTCAAGCAGCTCTACACCGACCCTGACCTGATCGGGCGCGGCCATGGCGCGCGACTGATGGACTGGGCACTGGCCGAAGCGCGGGCGTGGGCCGCAGACGAGATGCAGCTTTCGGTCTATGCCCACAACCCCGATGCACAGCGTTTCTACCGGCGCTATGGACTCGACAAGGTGGCAGACATCGAATTCTGGGTGGGTGAGCACTGCGATCCCGAATTCATGTTTGCAGGCCCACTTTAGACGCCTTCCGAACCGGCGCCTTAGTCCCTATAGAGGGCCCATGTCCTCGATCCGTCCATGGCGCGATATCGCGCGTCGCAAGAGCCGCCAGATCATGGTCGGCAGCGTCCCCGTTGGCGGTGATGCCCCGATCACCGTTCAGACGATGACCAATACGCTGACGTCCGACGCTGTGGCGACGATCAACCAGATCCGCCGCTGCGAGGATGCGGGTGCCGATATCATCCGCGTTTCCTGCCCCGACGTCGAGAGCACCGCGGCGCTGCGCCAGATCACCAAGGCGGCGCGCATCCCGGTCGTTGCCGACATCCACTTCCATTACAAGCGCGCGCTGGAAGCCGCCGATGCCGGCGCGGCTTGCCTGCGCATCAACCCGGGCAACATCGGCTCGTCCGAGCGCGTGGCCGAAGTGGTCCGCGCGGCCAAGGCCAATGGCTGCGCGATCCGCATCGGCGTCAACGCCGGAAGCCTCGAGAAGGACCTGCTCGAGAAGTATGGCGAGCCTTGTCCCGAGGCCCTCGTCGAAAGCGCGCTCGATCATATCAAGCTGCTGCAGGACCACGACTTCCACGAATACAAGGTGGCGGTAAAGGCCTCCGACGTGTTCCTCGCGGTCGCCGCCTACATGGGCCTTGCCGAAGCGGTCGATTGCCCACTGCACCTTGGCATCACCGAGGCCGGCGGTCTGATCGGCGGCACCGTCAAGTCCTCGATCGGCATCGGCAACCTGCTCTGGGCCGGCATCGGCGATACCTTGCGCGTCTCGCTCTCGGCCGAACCGGAAGAGGAAGTCCGCGTCGGCTTCGAGATCCTCAAGAGCCTCGGCCTGCGCACGCGCGGTGTCCGCGTGGTCTCCTGCCCTTCGTGCGCGCGTCAGGGCTTTGACGTGATCCGCACGGTAGAGGCGCTCGAAAGCCGTCTTTCCCACATCAAGACGCCGATCTCGCTGTCGGTGCTGGGCTGCGTCGTCAACGGCCCCGGCGAAGCGCGCGAGACCGACATCGGCCTGACCGGCGGCGGCAACGGCAAGCACATGGTCTACCTCTCGGGCGTGACCGACCACACCGTCCAGTCCGAACAGATGCTCGACCACATCGTCGCGCTGGTGGAGAAGAAGGCTGCTGAAATCGAAACGGCGACGACCGACGCTGGCAACGTCACCGAAGCGGCGGAGTAACCTGTCAGCGCCCTGCCGTGGGCTTGTAGATATCGATGTAGTCGGTGAGCCCGTCGCACCATTCAAAGGTGCGCAGGCGCCAGTAGGGGCGATTCTGCGTCACGGCAAAGCGCCAGTCTTCGCGGGTCGCCTCGCACTTTCGGCCAGCATCCGGTGTGTCAGTGATGCGGATCGTGCCTGAAAAGACAAAGTAATCCGCGCCGATCTCGGTCACCTGGCCATCAAGCCAGAGGCGGCCGGGACCACTGGATGCAGCCTGACTGGCGGTCAACCGGATCACCCCATTTTCGTCCCGCGCATTGGCCGTGCCGCGCGTATTCCAGTCGATCCACTGCAAGGTCACGCCGGCATTGCGCCGCAACTGATCCGCCACCGTTCGGTCGAGTATCCGGGTAACTGGTTCGGAAGATGACGGAGCAGAAGTCTCCGGCGTAGGCGGCGAACTCTCCGGCCTCGCGCCATCAGTCGAACAGCCAGCAAGTGCCAGAAGCACGGGGGCAGAGGCAAGCGTGGTGCGGATCATGGCGTTCATGTCTTTCGTAATCCGGCGAGGCTGGCAAGGTTCCTTGCGAAGCGCTAGGCGAAGGCCATGACCATCTCCATCCGCCCCGCCACCCCTGCCGACACACCCCTGCTCGCCGCACTCATCCGCGCTCTCGCCGAATACGAAAAGCTGGCGCACGAGGTCCGTTTCGACGAGGCGGTACTGGCAGCCAAGCTCTTCGGACCGCGCCCCTATGCTGAAGTCGTCATCGGCGAACTCGACGGCAAGCCGCAGGGGTTTGCCCTGTTCTTTCACAATTTTTCGACTTTCGAGGGCAAGCCGGGGATCTACCTCGAAGACCTGTTCGTGCAGCCCGAGGCCCGCGGCTCCGGCCTCGGCAAGGCGCTGCTGTCGCACCTCGCCGCGCTGGCGGTGGAGCGGGACTGCGCGCGCTTGGAATGGTCAGTGCTCGATTGGAACGAGCCTGCGATCGGTTTCTACAAGTCGCTCGGCGCGAAGTTCATGGACGAATGGACGGTCATGCGCGTCGACGGCAAGGCCCTGAGCCAGCTGGGAAGCCAGTTTGCGGCGCAGCTTGGCGCAGGTGCTGGAAATCCGGTCGCAAATGCATAGAATGCCCGCCGTTCACGCTTGATAAGGCGAAAGCGTGGTACGGGACCGGACATGACAGACAAAGTCGACAGGCGAACGGTACTGGCAGGCGCTGCGGCAAGCGCCGTCGCTGCCGTGTTCCCGCCGCGCGTGGCGGCAGCAACGTACTTCCCTAACCAGCAGCACCGCGAAGTCCTGCGCATTGCCGCCGAGCAAGTGGAAAAGCACCGCGCGTCGCTGTGGCGCACCGACATCGTCGGCATTGCCGACTTCGCGATGCCCTCGTCCTTGCCCCGCTTCCACTTCGCCAATCTCGAACGCGGCGAGGTCAGGTCTTTCCTCGTCGCGCACGGCCGCGGTTCGGACCCTGAACACGATGGCTTCCTGAAGACCTTTTCCAACGAGGTCGGCAGCCTCGCCACCTCGCGCGGCGCTTACGTCACTTGGGAATGGTACAAGGGCAAGTACGGAACCTCGATCCGCCTGGGCGGGCTGGAACCGGACAACTCCAACGTGCTTGACCGCGCGATCGTGTTGCATTCCGCGTGGTACGCCAATCCCTCAATGCTGGACAAATGGGGTAAGCTCGGTCGCTCTGACGGCTGCTTTGCCATGAGCGAATCGGACTTCAACGAAGCCCTGTGGCACCTTTCCGGCGGACGCCTGCTCTACGCCGACAGGTTGGGCCTCGGCTGAACACCAGTTTGAGGGCGAGGGACGCGCCGTCCCTTCGTTCTGCTCGTCAAGTGCCAGCCAAAACACCTTTCGCACTTGTACGGATGCAGAACGAGCCCGCTCGCCGCCGCCGCCGCCGCATCGGCGTCCTGCTTGGTGCAGAACCGCTGCTTGCGCCGACAGATGCTGAGCCTCGTCCTCACAACAAGAGCATCAAAGAGGATTGTCCAGCTTGATGACTTCCTCGTTGCTCTTGCGCTGCGTGGTGTGCTGCTGGCGCGGCTGGGCGAAGCTCGCCAGCACCGGCGCATCGCGGTTATAGATGTCCGGGAATGAGCGCAGCATCCCGGTCACGTCGCGCGCCACCGTGAAATAGGTGAGATAGACCGGGAAGGTCTTGGTCATCGGCACCTTGGTGTAGACCTTCGAGGTATGCGCGGCGACGGCATCGTCAGGCGTCATGCTTGCGCCAAGGATTGCCATCGTCATCGCCAGCTCCGTCGCCCGCTCCACGCGCACGCAACCATGGCTCAGCGCACGAGCGGTGAGATTGAAGAGGTTGCGGTTGGGCGTGTCGTGCAGGAAGATGGCATGCTCGTTCGGCATGTCGAGCTTCATGCGCCCAAGCGAATTGTTGTCGCCCGGCTGCTGGACGACATAGATCGTGCCATCAGCCGCCTTGGTGACCTTGTAGCCTTCGCGCTCGGCTTGCTTCGGGTTGCCGACCAGACGTGCGCCCAGCCCTTCGCCGACGACAATCGACTGCGGCACGGTCCACGTCGGGTTGAAGATCACGCCCTCGACCGTCTCGGCCAGCTGCGGGGTCGCGGTCTTGCCGGGCTTGCCGACGATGACCTTGTAGGTGCTGATGATCTTGTTCTTGACGGTCAGCCGCAGCATCTGCTCGGGCACGTTGGTCAAGAGGTACTGCGAGCCGAGATCGCGGGCGAGCCAGCGCCAGCGGTCCATGTTGGCTCGAATCAGCGCGGCCTGCTTCTGGGTCTGCGCCTTGGGCAATGCGGCCTTGAGCGCAGCGTAATCCGGCACCGTCGGCAGCAGCGCCATGAGCGCGCCCTTCACGTCATGCTTCTCGAGAGCTTCGGCGAGGATCAGCGAAGTCGGGTTGGTATCCTGATCGGGGTCCACCGCGAACCACTGCACCCGCGCTGTCATCGGCGTGCGCCCGTCGCGCAAATCCTCTGCCAGCCAGGTGAACAGCTTGGTCGCGGTCTCATCCAGTTCCTGGCCCTCGCCCTTGACGATAGCGGCTGACAGGACTTCCGGCTGATAATCCTTCGGGAACAGGCCTTCGGCACCGATGCCCTTGATGGCTGCCAGCAGCGCCTGCGCATCGGACTGCGTCCAGTGCGGCGCGGCAACCGGTGCAGACGGAGCCACGGGCGCGACCGGAGCCGCCACGGTTGGTGCCACCACCGGGGCTTGGCTTGCTTGGTAAGGTCGATCGGCCCGGAAGTCGGGGCTGTCTGCGCAACGAGCGGCTGGGCCGCGAACGTCAGCGCCACCAGAGCCACGCCAAACTTGCCCGAGGTACCGATTCCGAATTTCGCAAGCTTCACGTTCCGCACTTCCCTGTTCAATTACGTCGTCCCGGGCGGCCGCACCATTGCCAGTGTCCTGCCCCAAGCCCACCAGACTATCAAGCACGGCGCTATCGAAGATTGCGCCTGACTGGAGCCTGAATCGCGCCGGTTGGCCAGAACATCGTTTCAAACCGCAACCAGTTTGCCTATGGCCTGCCGATGAACGATCATCGCCCGCTCTTGCTCCCGGTTCTTGCCTCGATGCTTGGGCTCGCGTTGTTCTCGGTGATGGACGGCGTGATGAAGGCCGCGTCGCTGGCGATCGGTGCCTACGCTGCGATGTGCTGGCGCGGCCTTGCCGGATCAGCACTGATGTTCCCTTTGTGGCTTTGGCGCGGGCAGGGATGGCCCGCCTGGCCGGCCCTCAAGGTGCACCTCCTGCGCGGTTCGGTCGCCTCGGTGATGGCGACGCTGTTCTTCTATGGGATCGTCAGGCTTCCGCTTGCCGAGGGCATTGCCCTGTCCTTCATTGCGCCACTGATCGCGCTCTATCTCGCAGCGATAATGCTCGGAGAAACGGTCAGACCGGCAGCAATCGGCGGCTCGGTGCTGGCGCTTGCAGGCGTTGTCGTCATTGCTGGCGGCAAGTTCGATGGTCCCGCCGATGCCGAAGCGGTCAAGGGCCTCGTCGCCACGCTGGTCTCGGCAGTGCTCTACGCTTGGAACCTTGTCCTGCAGCGTCAGCAGGCGCTCCTCGCCAAGCCCGAGGAGGTGGCCTTCTTCCAGGCCCTCGTCCAGTTCGGATTTCTCGGCATTGGCGCGTGGTGGTTTGCGCCATTCCCGACCGGCGCGGTCTGGTGGCTGCTTGTTGTGTCGGCGATCCTGTCTGCTGCCTCGATCATGCTGTTGAGCTGGGCTTATGGCCGCGCGGAAGCGCAGGTGCTGGTGCCGTTGGAATATACCGCGTTCATCTGGGCAGCGATCGTCGGATGGATCGCCTTCGCCGAGCCGGTGACGGTACCCATGCTGGCCGGAGTTACGCTGATCGTCGCAGGTTGCCTTTATGCCACCAGAAAGGCCTCGCCGGACGTGATCGCTCAGAAGTGAACCCATCGCAATGCGGATCGTTTTTGCAATTGCAAATCAATAAGCGTTCTACCACGACGAATCGCGCTGCACCTGCACAAATTGCGCCCCTCCCGCCCTTGACGCGCCCGCGCTTTGCGCGCATCGCCCTCTCGCTTTCAGGCCGTAACTTGCCGCGCCGCCACGGGCCTTTGGTCCAAGAGCGATTCCCCGCGTGGCACCGTACAGCAACGGCCGCGACAGGAGGGAAGACGCAAAGCCATGACCCAGGTCGGACAGGATACGCTCGGCACCCGCAGCACGATGAACGTGGGCGGCAAGGACTACGCCTATTACTCGCTCAAGAAGGCTTCCGAGAAGTTCGGCGACATCTCGCGCCTGCCCTTCTCGATGAAGGTCCTTCTCGAAAACCTCCTGCGCTTCGAGGACGGCGGCTTCACCGTCTCGTCTGACGACGTCAAGGCGATCGTCGACTGGCAGAAGAGCCCCACCGAATCCAACAACGAGATCCAGTACCGCCCCGCGCGCGTGCTGCTGCAGGACTTCACCGGCGTGCCCTGCGTGGTCGACCTCGCCGCGATGCGCGACGCCATCGCCACGCTCGGCGGCGACACCAGCAAGATCAACCCGCTGGTCCCGGTGAACCTCGTGATCGATCACTCGGTCATGGTTGACGAGTTTGGCCACCCCAAGGCCTTCGAAGAGAACATGGAGATCGAATACCAGCGCAACATGGAGCGCTACGATTTCCTCAAGTGGGGTTCGAAGAGCCTCAACAACTTCTACGCCGTGCCCCCGGCACCGGCATCTGCCACCAGGTCAACCTCGAGAACATCGCCCAGGCCGTGTGGACCTCGACCGACCAGAACGGCGTCACGGTTGCCTACCCCGACACGTGCGTCGGCACCGACAGCCACACCACTATGGTCAACGGCCTTGGTGTGCTGGGCTGGGGCGTTGGCGGCATCGAAGCCGAAGCGGCAATGCTCGGCCAGCCGGTCTCGATGCTCATCCCCGAAGTCGTCGGCTTCAAGTTCACGGGCGAGCTCAAGGAAGGCGTCACCGCCACCGACCTCGTGCTGACCTGCACCAACATGCTGCGCAAGCATGGCGTGGTCGGCCGCTTCGTCGAATACTACGGCCCCGGTCTTGCCGCGCTCAGCCTCGCTGACCGTGCAACGCTCGCCAACATGGCTCCGGAATATGGCGCCACCTGCGGCTTCTTCGGCATCGACGAGAAGACCCTCGACTACATGCGCCTGACCGGCCGTGAAGAAGCACAGATCGCGCTCGTCGAGGCCTATGCCAAGGAGCAGGGTTTCTGGATCGACCCGGCGGTCGAGCCGATCTTCTCCTCGACGCTGGAGCTTGACCTCGGCACCGTCGTGCCCTCGCTCGCCGGCCCGAAGCGCCCGCAGGACCGCGTCTCGCTTCCCGAAGTCGATGACGTGTTCAATGCGGACATGGCGAACACCTACAAGAAGACCCCGGCCCGCGTGCCCGTCGAAGGCAAGGACTTCGACATCGGCGACGGTGACGTGACCATTGCCGCGATCACCTCGTGCACCAACACCTCGAACCCGGGCGTGCTGGTGGCCGCTGGCCTCGTCGCCAAGAAGGCCAACGAACTCGGCCTCAAGCCCAAGCCCTGGGTCAAGACCTCGCTCGCCCCGGGTTCGCAGGTCGTCACCGACTACCTCAACAAGGCTGGCCTGCAGGAGCACCTCGATGCGGTTGGCTTCAACCTCGTCGGCTATGGCTGCACCACCTGCATCGGCAACTCGGGTCCGCTCGCCGAACCGATCAGCAAGGCGATCAACGACAACGGCCTCGTCGCCGCCGCCGTGATCTCGGGCAACCGCAACTTCGAAGGCCGCGTCTCGCCTGACGTGCGCGCCAACTTCCTCGCCTCGCCGCCGCTGGTCGTCGCCTATGCGCTCAAGGGCACCGTGGTCGAAGACTTCACCACCACCCCGATCGGCAAGGGCAAGAACGGCCAGGACGTCTACCTCAAGGACATCTGGCCCTCGAACAGCGAAGTCGCCACCACCATGGCCGGCTGCATGGACCGGGCCATGTTCCAGGCCCGCTATGCCGACGTCTACAAGGGCGACGCGCACTGGCAGGCGATCAACGTGACGGGATCGGAAACCTATTCGTGGCGCGCCGGGTCGACCTATGTCGCCAACCCGCCGTACTTCGAAGGCATGTCGATGACGCCGGCTCCGGTCAGCGACATCATCGAAGCCAAGCCGCTGCTGATCCTCGGCGATTCGATCACCACCGACCACATCTCGCCGGCCGGTTCGATCAAGGCTGACAGCCCCGCCGGCCAGTGGCTGATGGAGCACCAGGTCTCGAAGGCGGACTTCAACTCCTACGGCGCGCGCCGTGGCCACCACGAAGTGATGATGCGCGGCACCTTCGCCAACATCCGCATCAAGAACGAGATGGTCCCCGGCGTCGAAGGCGGCTTCTCGCGCTACGGCGACGAGGTCGGCTCGGTCTACGACGTGGCCATGAAGCACAAGGCCGATGGCGTGCCGACCGTGGTCATCGCCGGCAAGGAATACGGCACTGGCTCCAGCCGCGACTGGGCGGCCAAGGGCACCAACCTCCTCGGCGTTCGCGCCGTGATCGTCGAAAGCTTCGAGCGTATCCACCGCTCGAACCTCGTCGGCATGGGCGTGCTGCCGCTGCAGTTCAAGGAAGGCCAGAACCGCACCTCGCTGGCGCTGTCTGGCGACGACACCTTCACGATCAAGGGTGTTGCAAACCTGCAGCCGCGTCAGGACGTAGAAGTGGAAGTCACGCGCAAGGACGGCACCAAGCTGACCTTCACCGCGCTGTGCCGCATCGATACCGCCAACGAAGTCGAATACTTCATGAACGGTGGCATCCTGCACTACGTGCTGCGCAAGCTCGCTTCGTAAGAGGCAGCTTCAGGCCAGACAGAAAGGGCGCGAGGACTTCGGTCCCCGCGCCCTTTTCTTTTGCGAGGTCACTGCGGACCAATGCCCACCCCGACCCCTCCCGCCTGCGGGAGGGGAGTAGCAGTACGGTTTACGCTCGCTGGTCCCCTCCCGCAGGCGGGAGGGGTTAGGGGTGGGCCCCAGCGCTACCTGAGAGGCGAGAACTACACCCCGGCACTCCGGGTCCCGCGCAATGCGCATCGTGCGCAGGGACGGCTTGAGACCGTCCAGAACGTGCAACTGGCCCCACTGCGGATCCCCCAGCGTCGAAACGCCTTCCAGCAGCACCCGCATCGCTGCCATCGCCCCGAAGGCCCCACCATCCCGACCATCGCCCCGAGCACACCAAGGTCCGCGCAAGTGTCGCAATCCTCGGCGTCGAAAGCATCGCCCACGAAGCAACGATAGCAGGCATGCCCATCCCGGTGCCCGGCAAAGTTCGCCACCTGCCCCTGGAACCGCCCCAGCGCCGCACTGGTCAGAGGCACGCCCGCCTTGACACAGGCATCCGAGACGGCAAGCCGCGTGGCGAAGTTGTCGCAGCCATCGAGCACGACATCCGCCCCGGCGATCAGGCTCGCAGCGTTGTCGCGGTTGATGCGCAGGACGTGCGCCGAAACTTCCAGCGCAGGATCGAAAGCCTGCACCCACGCTGCGGCAGCCTCGGCCTTGGCCTTGCCGATGTCGGCCTGGGCATAGACAGTCTGCCGCTGCAGGTTGCTCGCCTCGACGACATCGTCATCGACGAGCGTCAGCCGACCTATTCCGGCCCCGGCGAGGTACTGCAAGGCAGGCGAGCCGATGCCGCCCATGCCGATCAGCACGACGTGGCTCTGCGCCAGTTTGGCCTGCCCCATCGCGCCGACTTCGGGCAGGACAATATGGCGGGCGAAACGGTCTAGGCGGTCTGGCGTCATGCGACGCAGTTAGGGGCTGCGGGGCGGAAGAGAAAGAGAGTTCACGCAGAGACGCAGAGAAGAAGTGGAGGCGCAGAGTGGTTAGGCGGGGCCGACAGGCCCCTTTTGTCCATCGAATATCACGTCAGAGGCCGGGGGAGAGATTCTCGCGCGGCTTTGCCGCAAAGACAAAGTCTCTCCGCGTCTCGATTTCTTCTCCGCGCCTCTGCTTGAACCGGGTCAGTCCTCCAGCTGCCGCAGCAGCGTGCGCACGTCGCCGTCCATGTCGGCATCGCGAGTGCGCAGTTCCTCGATCAGGCGCACGGCGTGGATCACGGTCGAGTGATCGCGCCCGCCGAACTTGCGGCCGATCTCGGGGTAGGAGCGCGGCGTCAGCACCTTGGCAAGATACATCGCCACCTGGCGCGGACGCACCACGGCGCGAGCGCGGCGCTTCGACGCCATTTCGGTGCGGTCGACGCGGTAGAACTGGCAGACGGTGCGCTGGATCTCGTCGATGGTGATGCGACGGCGGTTGGCCGACAGAATGTCGGTCAGTTGCTCTTCGGCCAGCTGCAGCGACACCGGCTGCCCGGTCAGCTGCGCATAGGCGATCAGCTTGTTGAGGCCGCCGACAAGCTCGCGCACGTTGCGGTTGATCGTGCGGGCAAGGAACTCGATCACATCGGCCGGCACTTGCGTGTTGCCGAAGCGGCCGAGGCGATGCTCGAGAATCTTGCGGCGCAGCTCGATGTCTGCCGGCTGGATGTCGGCAACAAGGCCCATCGACAGGCGCGAGAGCAGGCGCTGCTCGACGCCGTCCAGCGCCTGCGGAGCGCGGTCTGCGGCGACGACAAGGCGCTTGCCCGCGCTCATCAGCGCGTCGATCGTGTGGAGGAATTCCTCCTGCGTGCTGGCCTTGCCGATGATGAACTGGATGTCGTCCACCAGCAGCATGTCAAAGCCGCGCAGGCGGGCCTTGAACTCGATCATCTCGTTCGAGCGCATGGCGTAGACGAATTCGATCATGAACCGCTCTGCCGAGCAGTAGAAGATGCGCGCGCCGGGCTTGTTGGCGGCAAAGGCGTGGCCGATCGCGTGGAGCAGGTGCGTCTTGCCCTGCCCGGTCGAGCCCTTGAGGTAGAGCGGCGAGAACTGCGGGGTTTCCAATGCAGCCATGCGCTGCGCGGCGTTGACTGCCAGCACATTGGCCGAACCCGAAACGAACTCGGCGAAAGTCAGTGAAGGGTCGAGGCCGGACAGCGCCGAATCGAGCATCGCCGGTGCGGCATGAACCGGAGCGCGCGGGGCGATTGGCGCTTCGCCACCGACGCGCAGCTCGGGCATCGACCGGCGGCGCGGGTGGACGGTGATGCGCACCTGGCGCACTTCCGACCGCGCGATCTTCCAGGCAAGGCTGAGGCGATCGGCGAACCGATCGGCCACCCAGTTCGCCGAGAATTCGGTCGGCAGGAACAGATCGAGCGTGCCGGTTTCCTTGCAGAATGAGCCGAGCTGGATCGGCTTGATCCACTGGGCATGGAGTTGCGGCCCAAGGTCCTTCTTCAGACCCTGGCTGATGTCGGCCCAGTCTGCTGCCAGATCCAGCGCTTCCTGGTCCTCGATCATTGTGCTGTCACGTCCCTTCTTGCCCGTCATGCTACGCTCGCCTTCGCCCTTGGCAGTGGTCGCCATGGCGCTGACCGCGCTTCCCCCTGCGAAATCGTCTACTTTCACGCTTCGCTGCCTCGACTGAATTGGCCCGCGCGCATCCCCGGCACGCAGGCACAAAATGCCCCTGCTCTGCCGCACAAGGCGCAGCAGACCCTGTTCGATAAAATTTCAAGTGACACCAAGTGGCAGTGATTCCCGCCCCCGGTCCGCATTGTCTATTGGGGTTCGCCCCTTCGCGCAAGCGGGCACAGAGCAAAAAAACTGAAATAAATGCCCTTGACTCGCCCTAACCCGCAGAGATGCATCAAATGCCTGAAAACTAAGGCTTTTTACTTATGCAGTCGCACGTGGTCATGCGAATCGCGTAGATTCCGTGACTTGTTGCGACTGCACAATGTAACAATGCGGAAGACTGCAGATCAGTAGGCAACACAAATGAAAATGGCCGGCGAAATCATCGCCGACCATGTTCTTTATTTGTGCCGTTCTGGAAGAATATCCGCCGCTTCGAGCAGCGAATCATCCTACCAAAGTCAGAGCGCGGCGACGCGCTTCGACAGGCGCGACATCTTGCGCGCAACGGTGTTCTTGTGGAGCACGCCCCGGGCAACGCCACGAGCCAGCTCGGGCTGGGCTTCCTTCAGCGCCGCCGCAGCAGCCGTCTTGTCGCCGCCGGCCAGTGCGGTCTCGACCTTCTTCACGAAGGTGCGGATGCGCGAAAGGCGGTTGCCGTTGATTTCGGCGCGACGTTCATTGCGACGGATACGCTTGCGGGCTTGCGGCGTGTTGGCCATGGTCTTCCTGTTTCTCGTGCCTTGGCGGGCGCCAGGAGCGACCGCGTGAATCTCATCCAGTGACGGGAAGTCCCGCCGGAAAGCGCGCCCCTTAACTGTGGACGCCCGAATCGTCAACAGATTCGGCGCAGCTCCACCCTCAGGCCATCACGCGGCTTCGGGATCGGCCAGGCCTGCCATTGCGGCGCGGCACCGGCAGACATCCGCACCTCGAATCGGGTGAGGATGTGATTGGCCAGAAGCTTGACCTGCATATAGGCGAAATGCAGCCCAAGGCACATGTGCGCACCGCCACCGAACGGCACCCAGGCATACTTGTGCCGCGCTGCCACCTTGTCCGCGGTGAAGCGCATCGGATCGAAGATCTCGGGCTGCTCCCAGTGCGCCGGATCGGCATGCACCGCCGCCGGACTGATTCCGATCGGCGTGCCGGCCGGAATGTCATAGCCACCAAATCGGAAGTCCCGCAGCGCGCGGCGCGGCATGTTCGGCACCGGTGGCATGAAGCGCAGCGCTTCCTTGAATGCCATATCCGTAAGCTCCATCCGCCCGAGGTCTTCATAGGCAAGCGGCAGACCGTCCCGCCGGTCAGCGCGCGCGCCTCGGCCCGCAGGCGGTCCTGCCAGCCGGGGTTCTTGGCGAGCTGCCAGAACAGCACCGTTGCCGAAGAAGTAATCGTGTCGTGCGCCGCCATCATCAGGAAGATCATGTGATCGACCACCACGTCCTCGGGCAGCAACGAGCCATCGTCTCGAGTCGCGAGCGCGAACTGGCTGAACATGTCCTGCCCCGGATTGGCCCGCCGCTCACGCACCAGACGCCCGAAGTATTCGACCATCAGCCGCCGTCCGGCCACGCCCTTGCCCATCTTGGTGAACGGCAGCGGCTTGCGCACCACGCCGACCGAGGCCTGCACCATGTCGACGAAGGCCTTGTTCAGCCGGTCCGCCTCCGGCCCCAGCGGCAGGCCCAGGAAGCTTGACGCTGCCGTATCCAGCGTCAGCGCCTTGATCGCGTCGTAAAAGCGCATCGCACCGCCCCACTGCTCCAGCGCAGAGGCAATTCCGGCATTCAGCACCCCGCAATAGGCCCGCATCGGCTCGGGCTTGAACGCGATCGACAGGGCCCGGCGGTCCACCCGGTGCGCCTCGAAGTCCATCAGCATCAGCCCGCGCGGGAACAGCAGGTTCAGCACCGGCCCCCAGCCCTGCTCGTTCGAAAACAGCTTGTCGCGATCGAACAGCACCAGTTCGTTGGCATCTGCACCGATCAGGTTGACCCCGCGTCGGCCGAAGCTGCGCGTGCGGAACACCGGGCCGTAAGTATCGACCATGCGCTTCTGGAAGCCCAGCGGATCGGCCAGCTGCATCAGCGTGGTGCCCAAGACCGGCCAGCCGTCTTCGCCGGGAATATGGTCAAGCTTGTGATCGCCGCCCAGCCGCACCCAGTGCGGATTGGCGCGTTCGGTATGCAGGTTAGCAGCAGCCTCGGGTGCGATGCTGGCCATGGTGTCTCCCGGCGTTCTGGTTTAACCGGTCAATTAACACGCCTGTCAGCAGCGGCCAAGAGCCTTATTCGATCCAGCCCGCCAGTTCGCGCCGAGTCATGGTCTCCAGCAGGTCCATGCCCGTTTGCCCGGCGTTGAGACATTCGAGTGCAGCGAAGTGGGTGCCGCCTGCCGCCTCGAAATCCTCCTTGCCGCGGATCGCCAGCTCCTCGAGAGTCTCCAGGCAGTCCGCCGAAAAGCCCGGCGCTGCGATCACCACGCGTTTCGTGCCCTTCTCGGCCTCGACGGCAAGAACTGCATCGGTTGCAGGCTCGAGCCACTTGGCCCGGCCGAAGCGCGATTGGAACGTCGTCACCAACCGCAGGCCGGGATGGCTCTGGGCAAAGCGTTCGGCCAGCAGGCGCGAGGTCTTCTGGCAGTGGCAGTGGTAGGGATCGCCCAAGTAAAGCGTCCGCTCCGGCATGCCGTGATAGCTCAGCAGCAGCAGTTCAGGCACAAAATCCAGCGTGGCCATCTGCCGCGTCATGTCGGCATGAAGCGCGCCGATATAGGCCGGATCATCGTGATAGGGCGGCAGCGTGCGCAGCGCTGGCAGGCGGCGACGCGCCTTGATCCAGTCCGCAACGGCATCAAGCGCCGAAGCCGTCGTTGCGCCCGAATAGTGCGGATAGAGCGGGGCCACCAGAATGCGCTCGCACCCCGCCGCCATCAGCGCATCGAGTTCCTTGGCCATCGAGGGCGACTGGTAGCGCATCGCATGGCGCACAATCGCCGCGTCGCCCAGCCGCTCCTGCAAGGCGCGGGCCTGCGCCTTGGTGATCGCCGCCAACGGCGATCCATCCTCGCTCCACACCTGCGAATAGGCGTGGGCCGACTTCTTCGGCCGGGTGTTGAGGATGATGCCGCGCAGGATCGGCTGCCAGATCAGCCTGGGGATTTCCACCACGCGCGGATCGGACAGGAACTCCTTGAGGTAGCGCTTGACCGAATCGACATCGGGCGCGTCGGGCGTGCCGAGGTTGACGACAAGCACGCCGACCTTGCCGGTAAGCACATTGGGGTGATCGGCAGGACGTTCCATTGCAATCCTTGGAAGAGGCTCACAGGCCTTCGGAAATCAGCGGCAGGCGGCGGAAGCGCACGCCCGTGGCGGAGAACAGGGCATTGGCGATGGCAGGGGCCACCGCGACCATGCCCAGCTCGCCGGGGTCGAACGGGTCTTCGTTGCTGTCGGCAAAGGCAATATCAACCTTGGGGCAATCGGCAAGCAGGGGTAGCCCCAATTGCGAGAGTCTGCCTGCCGAAGGCCGCCCCTTGGCATAGCCGCTCGCCCCGCCCACCGCGTGGGCCAGGCCGAACATCAGCCCGCCCTCGATCTGCTGGCGGGCAAGGCTCATGTTCACGATGCGTCCGATGTCGACATAGGCGCTCAGGCGATCCACCCGCACCACGCCCGCCTCGCTGCGCGCCGTGGCGACGACCGCGATCAGGCCCTTGGCACCCGCGCCGCCGCCGGTCGGCAGTTCCATCTGATGGCAGGCAATGCCCTGCCCCGAAGCCTCGATCCCGCCACCCCATTGCGCGAGGCGTCCGGCGCCCTGCAGGCAAGCCACCAGCCGTGGCTCACCCTCGAGCATGCCGACACGGAACGACAGCGGCTCCTTGCCCGCCGCATGGGCCAGCTCGTCAACGAAGCTCTCGGTGAAGAACGCGGTGTAACCATGCGCCTGCCCCCGAAAACGCGCCGTCGGCTGCCGCAGCGCGAGCGGCACATGCTCCACGGCCTTTTCCGGAATCCGATAGAGCGGCATCGCCCCTTCGCACGCCATCGGATCGACCCGATCCTGCAGCTCGAGCGCTTGGCTCACCCCCCAGCCATCGAGCAACCTTGCCCCCGATTCGATAGCTGTCGCTGGCACCGCCAGCCGCGCCCGCCAGCCCAGCACTCGCGTCTTGTCCGGACTCAACGCTCCGTCCAGCTGCGCCGAAACCGGCGTGCGCGCAATGCCCGCCAATGCTTCCTGCCAGCGCGAGTACGTCAGTTGCACCGGTTTGCCGATGACCTTGCAGATCGCCGCCACTTCCGCCGCGATGCGCACGTCGAGCCGCGCATCGAAACTGCCGCCAGCGTGCATCGGATAGACGATCACGTCCCGGCGCGAGAGCCCCGCCGCGCGCGCCGCCGCGCGCCGTGCCCGTTCCGGGGCCTGCGTCGCGATCCACAGCTCAAGCAATCCGTGCCGCATCCGCGCCGTGGCGCTGGCGGTCTCCAGCGGCGCGTGGAACGCCGGTTCGACATCGTAGCGCGCGGTCAGTGAAGGCTTGGCCAGCAACGCGTCCGGATCACCTTCTGCAAGGAGCCGCTGCGGCTCTCCCTTGGTCAGCGCCTTGTCGAGCGCAACCAGCACCTTCTCGGCATCGGCCACCGGCCCATCGGCCTTGAAGCGCGGCTCCATGGTCCGCACCGCCTTGTCGGCGCTGAACCAGTCGGTCGCAACCGCTGCCAGCCAGCGCTTGGCGTGGACCACGCTCACCAGACCCCGCACCGTCGCCGCCGCCTGCTTGTCATAGCTCGACAGCACGCTCGCCCCTTGCGGCCCATGCGCGATCGCGGCGTAGACCATGCCGGGCAAGCGAACGTCGCCGGCAAAGGTGAAGCTGCCATCGACCTTGGCGGGCAGATCGAGCCGGGGATGGCTGGGCGGCGATCCTTCCGGAAACTGTCCGGGCTTCTCGCGCGGTGGCTCGGCACGCAGCACCGGCACCGCGGGCGGATCATAGTCCACCGCTGCATCGAGCAGTTCGGCAAACGACAGGCGCTGCTTGCCGTGGGTGACGAAGCTGTCCTTCGTCTCGCACTCCTCCCAGCCCACGCCCCACTTGTCCGCCGCCGCCTGCGCCATCATCGCCCGCAGCGCCGCCCCCGCCTCACGCAAGGGCGTCTCGAAGGCCGCCAGCGCCGTACCATCCGCCGTCACCATGAGCGGGCCGCGTTCGGCATGAAGCCGCGCCAGCATCCCGTCCGCGTCCTCTCCCACCGAGGCAAAGGCCGGCATCCACAGCGGCGCCCACTTGGCTGAAAGAACCGGATCGGCATAGGCCGGGCTGATCGGCGCAGCCTCCACCGCCACCTTGCGCCAGTCCGCGCCAGCCTCGTCAGCGATGATCTGCGCCACCAGCGTGGTGATGCCCTGCCCCATCTCGCAGAACGGGACGGCAACCGTCAGGATGCAGTCCTTCCCATCCTTGACGCGGCCCACCTTGAGGAAAGCATCGATGACATGCTCGCCCTTGCCCGCCGCGAGCGGCACCGGATGGCGCCGCGGGATCAGCGGGAAAGCAATGAGCAGCGCGCCGCCCACCCCCGCTCCCACCAGCATCCCTCGCCGCGTCAGGCGCATCCGGGTCAGCGCTTCCCGTCAAGCCAGGCGAGCACGCCCCGCGCGATCGAAAGGAACGCCTCGGCCTGCGGGCTGTCGCCTGCTGCAGGCGGGTTGCCCGCATCGCTCTCGCGCCGGATCGCCATGTCCAATGGCACGCGGCCAAGGAACGGCAGACCCATCGTCTTCGCGGCCGCTTCTGCCCCGCCAACGCCGAACGGATCGCTCTCCTCGCCGCAATGCGGGCAGATATAGCCCGCCATGTTTTCGACCATGCCGATCACCGGCACCTTGCCCTGTTCGAACAGGCCGATGGCGCGGGTCGCATCCATCAACGCCAGGTCCTGCGGCGTGGAGACGATCACCGCGCCCGCCGGCTTGTGCTTCGACAGCATGGTCAGTTGCACGTCGCCGGTCCCCGGCGGCAGGTCGACGACGATGATCTCCGTATCGCCCCAATGCGCATCGATCAGCTGGCCCAGCGCATTGCCGGCCATGGGGCCCCGCCACGCAATCGCCTGCCCCGGCTGCACTAGATGCCCCATCGACAGCATCGGCACCCCATAAGGCGATTGGATCGGATGGATCTTGCTGTCCTCGGCCTCCGGCTTGCGACCTTCCGTGAGCAGCAGGCGCGGCTGCGACGGGCCATAGATGTCGGCATCGACCAGACCGACCTTGCGTCCCAGCCGGTGCATGGCGACCGCCAGATTGGCCGACAGCGTCGATTTGCCGACGCCGCCCTTGCCCGATCCCACCGCGATGATCACGCGCGACTTGCGCTCGGCGGTCATGCCGAGGCGCAGATCCGCCACTCCGGCCTTCCGGGCCGCATCTCGCACGGCCATCTCCAGCTTGTCGCGATCGAGCCGCTCCAGCCCGCCGACTTCGAGCATGACGGTTGCCGTCTCGCCCGCCACTTTCACCGTCTGCAGGCGGTCCCCTGCCACTTCCCCAAGCGCATTGCGCAGTGCCTGTTCGTCGATGCTCACGCCATTTCCCGTGTTCCGCTCCATCCCGGAGCTGTCCGTTCGGCCCTAGCAGATGAATTTTCGGGAATGGACACTGTTTTTCGCATCAAGGGTTCCTATAACCAAGGGATGACAGACTTGGGCGGAATGATCGCACGCTTTGGCCGGGAGACGGGCCTTTTCATGACAGGCAAGAAAAGCCCCTGGGGTTCGGGCGGCGGCAACGACGCGCCGACATCCTCCGGTGACGCTCCTGAAACGACACCACCGCCAGCAGCGCCAGGTGCCGAAGGCCCTCGAAACCCGTGGCTCCCGCCGCAATCAGGGGATGGCCCCAAGGATAGCGGACGGCGTGGCCCGAACATCGAGGACATCTTCCGCAACCGTAAGGGCGGTGGCAGTGGCGGCGGTGGTGGCCGTGGTCCCAACATCCCGCGCCTGCCCCAGCGCCCCGATGGCAAGTCATGGGCGCCGGTCGTGATCGGCCTCGTCGTCCTGGCATGGCTCGGCACCTCGATGGTCCACCTCATCGCCCCGCAGGAAAAGGGCGTGGTCACCACCTTCGGCTCCTATTCGCGCACCTTGGACAGCGGCACCGCTGTCACGCTCCCCTGGCCGATCCAGACGGTCAAGGTCGAGGACGTGACCTCGATCCGCCGCGAATCGATCCCCGAGGGCGATGGCGAGAAGCTGATGCTCACCGCCGACCAGAACCTGGTCGACCTCACCTACCTCGTCCGCTGGAACATCAAGGACCTCAAGCTCTACATGTTCCAGCTCGCCGACCCTGATCAGACCGTGCGCGAAGTGGCCGAAGCCGCGATGCGCCAGTCCATCGCCGAGGTAAACCTCAACGACGTGATGGGCTCGGGCCGCGCCCAGATCGAACAGAACGTGCGCGAACGCATGCAGCGCGTACTCGATGCCTATCGCTCGGGCGTCGTCATCCAGGGCGTCGACATCAAGAAGACCGATCCGCCGGCCAAGGTCGTCGATGCCTTCAAGGAAGTGCTCGCCGCTCAGCAGGATGCGCAGAGCGAAATCAACCGGGCGCAGGCCTGGGCGCAGCAGCTCACCGCCCGCGCCGGTGGTGAAGCCACCGCGTTCGACAAGGTCTACGAGCAGTACAAGCTCGCCCCGGAAGTCACTCGCCGCCGCATGTACTACGAAACCATGGAGCGTGTGCTCAGCCAGACCGACAAGGTGATCCTCGAATCGCCCAACACCCAGGCCTACCTGCCGCTGCCTGAAATGAAGCGCAGCCAGAAGCCACAGGAAGGGGGCCAGTAAGATGAGCGCGATCCAGACTTTCTGGGCCGAACGCAAGGCCGTGGTCATTGCCGCGGGCGTTGCCCTGCTTGCCGCGGCCAGCTGCCTCACCGTGGTCGATGAAAAGACCCAGGCAGTGATCATCCGCCTCGGCCAGCCCAACCGTGTCGTCAACCGGTTCGAACCCAAGACCGATTTCGGCCAGACCGGTGCGGGCATCGTCCTGCGCATTCCGTTCATGGAAAAGGTGGTCAACGTCGACAAGCGGATCCTCGATCTCGACATGGAGCGCCAGCAGGTTCTTTCGGCCGACCAGCGCCGCCTCGAGGTCGATGCTTTCGCCCGCTTCCGCATCATCGATCCGGTGCGCATGGTGCAGACGGCCGGGACGACCGAGCGTGTCGCCGAACAGCTCCAGCCGATCCTAAACTCGGCGCTGCGTCAGGAACTCGGCAAGCGCACGTTCGGCTCGCTGCTGACGGCAGACCGTGGCCGCGCAATGGAACAGATCCGTGAGGGGCTCGACCGCGAGGCGCGTGAATATGGCGCGCAGGTAATAGACGTGCGGATCAAGCGGGCCGACCTTCCTGAAGGCACGCCACTCGAATCGGCCTTCACCCGCATGGCCACCGCGCGCCAGCAGGAAGCCGCCACGATCCGCGCGCAGGGCCAGAAGCAGGCGCAGATCATCCGCGCTACCGCCGAGGCAACCGCTGCCAAGACCTATGCCGAAGCCTTCAACAAGGACCCGGCATTCTACGATTTCTACCGTGCAATGCAGAGCTACGATGCAACCTTTGCGCAGAAGGGATCGAGCACCTCGATCGTGCTTTCGCCCGACAACGAGTACCTCAAGCAGTTCAAGGGCAAGTAACCCCGAAGCTGAACGGTACGGAACATCGTCATTCAAAGTCCGTTCATCGCAGGGCGCGTGAATCGGCTTTGGCACAAGTCAGCCGCGCCGCCCCCGGCGCAAGATAGACAAAGAGGACCAGGCCACGTGCGATACGCTTATGGTGTGACTTCGGCGCTGCTGCTTGCAGGCAGCGCACTGACCCTGGTGACAGGCTTCCCGGCAGGCGCGCAGGTCGCCCAGAATGACCAGTCGGAGATGCGCAGCGTCGTCCCCCGCGCCGGTGCGCCATCCAGCTTCGCCGACCTTACGCAGCAACTCCAGCCGGCAGTGGTCAACATCTCCACCCGCCAGCGCGTGAAGGTGCAGAACAACAACCCGTTTGCCGGCACGCCCTTCGGCGATCTGTTCGGCGGCGGCCAGGGCAGCGGCCCGCAGACGCGCGAGGCGCAGTCGCTGGGCTCGGGCTTCATCATCTCGGCCGATGGCTATGTCGTCACCAACAACCATGTGATCACCGCCGACGGGCAGGGTGAGGTCGAATCGATCACCGTGACCACGCCCGACGGCACGGAATACCCGGCCAAGCTGATCGGCAAGGATGCGGCATCAGACCTCGCCGTGCTCAAGATCAGCCGCCCCACCCCCTTCCCGTTCGTGAAGTTCGGCGATTCGCGCAAGGCGCGCGTGGGTGACTGGGTGATCGCCATCGGCAACCCCTTCGGCCTCGGCGGCACGGTCACGCAGGGCATCATCTCGGCGGTCTACCGCAACACCGGCTCGGGTTCGGCCTATGACCGCTACCTGCAGACCGACGCCTCGATCAACCGGGGCAACTCCGGCGGCCCGATGTTCGACATGGCTGGCAACGTGATCGGCATCAACAACGCCATCTTCTCGCCCACCGGCGGCTCGGTCGGCATCGGCTTTGCCATTCCGGCAGAGATTGCCGCCCCCATCGTCGACAAGCTGCGCGCGGGCCAGGCGATCGATCGCGGCTACCTCGGCGTGCGCATCCAGCCGCTCTCGGAAGACCTCGCCGCTTCGCTTGGCCTGCCCAAGAACCGCGGCGAATTCATCCAGGCGGTCGAGCCGGGACAGGCCGCGGCCAAGGCTGGCATGCAGGCCGGTGACGTGGTGGTGAAGGTCGATGGCAAGGACGTCACGCCTGACCAGACCCTGTCGTTCATCGTTGCCAACACCACGCCGGGCAAGCGCATCCCGATCGAACTGCTCCGCAACGGCCAGCGCCTGACGATCCAGACCGTGGTCGGCAAGCGCCCGACCGAGGAAGAGCTCGCCCAGCAGAGCTTCGACCCCGACGCGCAGGAAGATGGCGGCTTCGGCGGCAAGCAGCAGCAGCAGAGTGGAAGCGTCCTGCAATCCTCGCTCGGAATCGCAGCCATTCCGCTCACCCCGCAGATCGCGCGTCAGCTCGGCGCGGGTGAAGATGCCAAGGGCGTGGTGATCACCGCTGTCGATGCTTCGTCCGATGCCGGCGCCAAGGGCCTGCAGCGGGGCGACATCGTGCTCTCGGCAAACTACGTCAACGTAGCCTCGATTGCGGATCTCGAACGCATCGTTCGCCAGGCTAAGACCGAAGGCCGCGAAGCCGTGCTTCTGCGCATCCAGCGCCGCGGCGCACCAGCACAATACGTGCCCATTCGCGTCCGCTGATCGGAGTCTCGACCCATGAGCAAAGAGCCGCTCCAGCGATGGGGCGGCTCTTTCTGTAACTCCATCGCTCAGGCCCTGCCGGTCTGCGCGACAAGATGCGAAGGATCGATACCCTCGCGCTTCCATGCCTGTTGCCAGCGCCGCCCGGTCGGCGTTTCGAACAGGATCTCCGGGCGCCCCTGCGCCGCGTACCAGCCATGATGCCGCATCTCGCCCTCCAGCTGCCCGGCCCCCCAACCAGCGTAACCCAAGGCCACCAGATAGCGGCTCGGCCCGCGCCCTTCGGCAATTGCACGCAGCACGTCCATCGATGCGGACAGGTCGCACAGTGAACTCACCGTCACGCTGCCCTCGCCGCCCCAGTCGTTAGAATGCAGCACGAAACCGCGCGCCGTTTCTACCGGCCCGCCGTTGAGGATGGGCACGTCCGGCGCGACACCGGGATCGATGCCGACGTCTTCCAGCAGCCCATGCAACGTGATCCCGTCGCGCACATGGCCGATGCCGATGCCCAGCGCGCCGTGCTCGTCGTGCACGCACATCGCCACCACGGCATGATCGAATCGGGCATCGCCCATGCCCGGCATGGCCAGCAGCAGGCGCCCGGAAAGATATTCGGCTTCACTCATCCCTGGTGACATAGGGACGGGACCTGGCGATTGCGAGTGCGGTCATCGCCTCAGATCCTCACGCCGCCGCCTTTACCTTCCGGTCCTCCGCCGCTTCGAGCAGGCGCTTCTCGACGGTCTTCATCCGGCTCTCGCTGTCGATCTTCTCGCCCAGCACGTCGGTCACGTAGAACGTGTCCACAGCCCGCTCGCCATAGGTGGCGATGTGCGCCGAGTGGACCACCAGCCGCGCTTCGAACAGCGCACGCGCCAACTGGTTGAGCAGCGCCGGGCGATCGCGCGCGCCCACCTCGATCACGGTGAAGCGGTTCGAGGCCTTGTTGTCGAAGATGACGATCGGGCGCACGTCGAACGCATCGGCACGCGGGCGCGCGAGCGGGCGAGCCGCCAGTTGCGGCACCAGCTTCACCCGGTTGGCCAGCGCATCGGCAATCGCGTTCTTGAGGCGCGCGATCTGGCTCGCCTCGTTGAGCGGACGACCGAGCGGGTCCTGCACCAGGAAGTTGTCGACCGCCGTGCCATTGCGGGCGGTGTGGATGCGCGCGTCGATGATGTTGCCGCCGGCAAGATGGATGCCCCCGGCGATGCGGTAGAACAGGCCCGGGTGGTCTGCCGCCAGCACGGTGACCAGTGTCGCCCCGCGTGCCGGATACCAGTGCGCCTCGACCGAGAGCGGCTCGCCCAGCGCGGTGTCCATCTGCTGGAGATTGAGCGCGATGATGTCCTCGGGCTCGGCAATCCAGTAGGCATCGCCCAATTGCTTGCCGACTGTGCCGATCAGCGCGTCGCGCTCGCGCAGGATCGTGGCGACGGCCTTCTTCTTGGCTGCAATGCGCTCGGCCCGGCCATGGGTCTTGTGGCCAAGGCGCAGCATTTCCTCGGCCGAGACGAACAGATCGCCCAGCAGCTGCCGCTTCCACGAATTCCACACGCCCGGACCCACCGCGCGAATGTCGACCACGGTCAGGATCAGCAGCAGGCGCAAGCGCTCCTGGCTCTGCACCGTGTTCACGAAGTCGGCGATGGTCTTGTAGTCCGCAAGGTCGCGCTTGAAGGCGGTGGCGCTCATCAACAGGTGCCAGCGCACCAGCCAGGCCACGGCCTCGGTCTCGGCAGCGGACAGGCCCAGACGTGGGCACAGCTTCATCGCCACTTCCGCGCCGAGTACCGAATGGTCACCCTGCCGGCCCTTGGCGATATCGTGCAGCAGCGTCGCGACATAGAGCACGCGGCGCGAGGCAACCTTGCTGACCACTTCGCTGGCCAGCGGGTGATCGTCCTTGACCTCGCCCTTCTCGATGCGCGCCAGCAGGCCGATCGCGCGGATGGTATGTTCGTCCACCGTGTAGTGGTGATACATGTCGAACTGCATCTGCGCGACGACGCGGCCGAAATCGGGCACGAAACGGCCGAACACGCCGGCCTCGTTCATCCAGCGCAGCACGGTCTCGGGATCGTTGCGGCTGGTCAGCGTGTCCATGAACAGCGCATTGGCACGAGGGTCCTTGCGCAGGGCAGCGTCGATCAGCCCTGAATCCCGCCGCGCGATGCGCATCGTCTCGGGGTGGATCTCGACCTGTTCGGCCGCCGCGCACGAGAACAGTTCGAGCA
Source organism: Novosphingobium sp. THN1 (assembly GCF_003454795.1). Lineage (GTDB taxonomy): Bacteria > Pseudomonadota > Alphaproteobacteria > Sphingomonadales > Sphingomonadaceae > Novosphingobium. Next base: position 1,310,926 of record NZ_CP028347.1, on the reverse strand, counting down.
GGCGGACAGGGTCGTCCTGAAAGGTGGTGTCCGATGGCGCGGCGAGCTTGCCCGCATCGATCACGAACGGCCCGACCTTCTTCTTTCGTCGGCTGCGCAAGGCGGCAAGGAACCCGCGCTTCTCCTTGGCGAACTGCCCGTCAAGCTGCGCAAGGAACACCCCTGTCAACGAGCCGACCTGCTTGGCCTGCAGGAAGAAGTACTGCATGAAACGCTCGACCGCGCTCTTGCCCGGACGGTCGGCGAAGTTCATGCGCGTGGCGACTTCGCGCTGCAGGTCGAAGGTCAGCCGGTCTTCCGCGCGCCTGGTGATAGTGTGGAGATGGCAGCGCACCGCCCAGAAGAAGTTCTCGGCGCGGCGGAAGGCGCGGTATTCCTCGGCCGTCAGCAAGCCCACGTCGACCAGTTCCGAGGCGTCGCGCACCTTGTGGATGTACTTGCCGATCCAGTAGAGCGTGTGCAGGTCGCGCAGGCCGCCCTTGCCCTCCTTGACGTTGGGTTCGACGACGTAGCGGCTGTCGCCCAGCCGCTTGTGCCGGTCGTTCCGCTCCTGCAGCTTCTCGGCGACGAACTGCTTTTCGGTGCCGTTGACGACTTCCGCCCAGAACCGCGCCGAGGCGCTGTCGAACAGGTCGCGATCGCCCCAGACATAGCGCCCTTCGAGCAGCGCGGTGCGGATGGTCAGGTCGCTCTTGGCCATGCGCACGACCTCGTCGAGCGAGCGGCTGGAATGGCCGACCTTGAGGCCAAGGTCCCACAGGAAATAGAGCAGCGCCTCGATCACCTGCTCGCACCACGATGTCGGCTTGATCGGGGTAACGAACGCGATGTCGACGTCCGAATGCGGCGCCATCTCGCCGCGCCCGTAGCCGCCCACCGCGATCACCGCGATACGCTCGCCCATCGAGCGATTGCTGGCGCGATAGATGCGCCCGACGACATGGTCGTAGATGATGCGGACCAGCTGATCGACAAGGAAGGCCTGCGCCTGCGCGCTTTCCGTGCCCGACGAAGGCTTGGCTTCCAGCCTGCGGGCGATCTCGGCGCGGCCGTCTTCCAGCGCGGTGCGAAGCAGGTCCACCACGGCCTGCCGCGATTTCTCGCCCTTCTCGGCGAACGCCGCCGCGATGGCATCGGCAAGCTGGCGACGGTCGATGATGGCGCGCTGGTTGGCAATCCGGGGAAGCATCATGCCCCACCCTTATCGCGGGCGTGCCAGATGCGTAAGCGGTTAATGGGGCATTTGCGGGAAGGGTGGCGGTGGCCGCCTCAGATCACCATGACCGGATACTGGCGGATGCACTGATCTGCCGAAACGAGCGTCATGCCTGAGACCAGCGCGTGGGCGACCAGCAAGCGATCAAGCTGATCGCGGTGCAGGTCGGGCAGGTCCTTGACCTTCGTCCAGGCAGACGCGGGCAGGTCTGCGAGTTCGAAGCCCACCAGTTCCTGCAATTGGTCGATCGGCTCGTCCAGAGGGATGCGCCGCAGATGCTGCAGGTGCGCCAGTTCGTAGGCGTTGATCGCGCTCAGGACGATGTCGTTGTCCGGGTTTGCCAGCGCATTGTGCTGCTCTGCAGTCAGGCGCTGGTCACCCAGCACCATCCACACAAGGATGTGCGTGTCTATCAAAAGCTTCACGTGCCGGCTCAGCCGAACTTGCGCTTGGTGCGTTGGTCAAACTCCGCGCCTGTCATCGGCGGCGGAATGTCGAAGGCAGACGCGGGCTGGCCCTTGTACTTGTCGGCGAGGCAGCCAAAGGCCGCAAGCCGTTTCGCCGCGCGAGCCTCACGCGCAAGTTCGAGCGCTTCGGGCGTGGGCACCAAGGTAGCAAAGGGCACACCCGCCTTGTTCACCACAACTTCTTCGCCCCGTGCCGCAGCAGCAAGAAGCTCTGACAAGCGGGTCTTGGCTTCACCGATGTTGACGTGGATGGCCATAGGCAGAGGATGCCTTGGCCAAGGGGGTTGGTCAAGGTGGGTTAGAAGCGCTTGCCCATCGTTACGACGTCCTGCAGTTCATAGCCGAGCGAATTGTAGAACCCGCGTGCCGAAGCGTTGTCAGCGCGTACCATCAACTGGATCTTGGGACTGCCAAGCGCCTTGAGCCAGTTTTCGGCCGCAGTCATGAGTGCGTGCCCGATGCCTTGCCCGCGGCAGCCCGGCGCGGTGGCGAGGTAATAGGCCCAGCCGCGATGACCGTCAAAGCCGACCATGACACTGCCGCGTAATGCTGCCTCGGTCTCGGCAAGCAGGATCACCGATGTGTCCGTTGTCAGGGCAAGTTCGAAATCGCCGCGCGGATCGTTCCAGGGGCGTGTCAGTCCGGCAGCCTCCCACAGCGCGACCGTGGCTTCACGGTCCGCCACAGTGGCTGCGCGGATGCTTACTCCCACTCGATCGTGCCCGGCGGCTTGCTGGTGTAGTCATAGACCACGCGGTTGATGCCCTTGACCTCGTTGACGATGCGGGTCGCCACGCGGGACAGGAAGCCGGCGTCGAACGGGTAGATGTCGGCGGTCATGCCGTCGGTGCTTGTCACCGCGCGCAGGGCGCAGACGCTGTCGTAGGTGCGAAAATCGCCCATCACGCCCACGGTCTTGACCGGGAGCAGCACGGCAAACGCCTGCCAGATCGCGTCATAGAGCCCGGCGTTGCGGATTTCCTCGAGGTAGATCGCGTCGGCCTTGCGCAGGATGTCGCAGCGTTCGCGCGTCACTTCGCCGGGGATGCGGATGGCAAGGCCGGGGCCGGGGAAGGGGTGACGGCCCACGAAGATCTCGGGCAGGCCAAGTTCACGGCCCAGCGCGCGAACTTCGTCCTTGAACAGCTCGCGAAGCGGCTCGACCAGCTTCATGTTCATGCGCTCGGGCAGGCCGCCGACGTTGTGGTGGCTCTTGATCGTCACCGAAGGTCCGCCGGTGAAGCTGACCGATTCGATCACGTCCGGGTAGAGCGTGCCCTGCGCCAGGAAGTCGGCGCCGCCGACCTGCTTGGCTTCGGCCTCGAACACGTCGATGAAGGTCTTGCCGATGAACTTGCGCTTGGCTTCCGGGTCGGTCACGCCGGCAAGGCCGCCGAGGAACAGCGCCGAGACGTCCTTATGGACCAGCGGGATGTTGTAGTGGTTGCGGAACAGGCTGACGACCTGCTCGGCCTCGCCCATGCGCATCAGGCCGTGGTCGACGAACACGCAGGTCAGCTGGTCGCCGATGGCTTCGTGGATCAGTACGGCTGCAACCGCCGAATCGACGCCGCCGGAAAGCCCGCAGATCACGCGGCTGCTACCCACCTGCTCGCGGATTTCGGCGATCTTGGTCTTGCGGAACTCGGCCATGGTCCAGTCGCCGGTGCAGCCGCAGACGTGGCGCACGAAGTTGGCGATCAGCTTGCCGCCATCGGGGTGTGGACCACTTCGGGGTGGAACTGGGTGCCGTAGTACTTCTTCTCGTCATTGGCGATGACGGCAAACGGCGCGCCGTCCGACACGGCAACGATGCGGAAGCCGGGGGCGAACTGGGTGACCTTGTCGCCATGGCTCATCCACACCTGGTGGCGTTCGCCTTCCTTCCACAGGCCGTCGAACAGCACGCAGGGTTCGGTCACGGTCAGGAACGCGCGGCCGAACTCGCCCGAATCGCCCGGTTCCACCTTGCCGCCCAGCTGGTGGCTCATGACTTGCTGGCCATAGCAGATGCCAAGGATCGGCAGGCCGGAGTCAAACAGCACTTGCGGCGCGCGCGGAGAGCCATCGGCGGGCACGCTGGCGGGCGAACCGGACAGGATGATGCCCTTGGGTTTCAGCCGGTGGAACGCGGCCTCGGCCTGCGTGAACGGCGCGATCTCGGAATAGACCCCGGCTTCGCGCACGCGGCGGGCGATAAGCTGCGTAACCTGACTGCCGAAGTCGACAATGAGGATCGATTCTGAAGGCTGGATGCTCATGCGTGGCCGATAGTGTGAAGGGCCTTTTCTGTCCAGATGCGCGGCAAAATGTGACAGTTGCGTTACATGCAACTGCAAGTGCCCTGTTCGCACTTGCAGCATACGCATATCGGCGTATTTGCACCCTCAGTTCCGATGCTTCCAGCTCACCCTGCCGGATGAACACGAACTGGGAGGATGTCCTGCAAGGTGATCTCAACAGGAGGAACACCATGCGCGCCATTACGGCTTTTGCATTCCCGATCATCCTCGCTGCTGGCCTCAGCAGCCTGATGTGGACTGCCACGCTCGCTTGAGCAGGCAAGGAAATGCGATAAACGACAAAAGCGGCTGCCCCGGCGGGGCAGCCGTTTTGTTTATCTGGCGCACCTTGTGCCACTCTTCCGACAGATCGATCGCCGCGCTAGGCTCCGGGGATGACAATCACCCGCTTTGCCCCCAGTCCCAACGGACCGCTTCATCTAGGGCATGCGTTTTCCGCAATCGTCGCCCACGACCGGGCCATGCGCGACGGGGGCGAGTTCCTTTTGCGCATCGAAGACATCGACGGTGCCCGCTCACGCCCGGAACTTGCCGCCGAGTTCCGCCAGGACCTCGACTGGTTGCGGCTGAGTTACCGGGAAGTTGCCCCCCAGTCCTCGAGAGTTGGAGATTATCGCACCGCTGCCAACGAGCTGCGCGCGATGGGCATTCTCTACCCGTGTACCTGCACCCGCGCCGAGGTTGCCGCCGCCGCTGTCACCCACGGCCCCGACGGTCCGCTCTATCCCGGCACCTGCCTGCGCCGGGGGCCCACGCCTGGCCCGCAAGTAGCTTGGCGGCTGGACATGGAGCAGGCGACACTGCTGGCGGGTGAACTCGAATGGACCGACGAGCGTCACGGCACGCAGATCGCCACGCCCGAGATGTTCGGCGACGTGATCCTGTGGCGCAAGGATGCGCCGGCCAGCTACCACCTTGCCGCAACGCTTGATGATGCCACCGATGGCGTGACGCATGTGACACGCGGCATGGACCTGTTTCGCGCCACGCACATCCACCGCCTGCTCCAGCATCTGCTCGGGCTGCCGGTGCCGGTGTGGCATCATCATCCCGTGCTGGTGGAGGCCGACGGGCGCAAGCTGGCCAAGCGCCGCGATGCACCCGCGCTGTCCGACCGCAGGCGAGCGGGCGAAGACGGGCGCGCAGTCGCCGCAGAGGTGCGCGCTACCCTATTTGACACTGGTATTTCGCTGTCCGACGCCATAGATCAGTGCCCATGAACTACGTCCTGATCCCGCTGATCATCATCTTCGTCGCGCTGACGGTCGTCTCGCTCGTGCGCGGGATCATCGCTTTCCTGAACAGCACCAAGGAAGACCTGAACCGCGATCCCGTTTCCGGGGCGACGGCGAACCAGTTGTTGCAGAACAAGATGATGTTCAACCGCATCAAGTTCCAGGGCCTTGCCGTGCTGGCCGTTGCGATCCTGCTCGCGTTCTCGCGCTGAGGCGCGGTTCTTTCCAGCATGGTCAAGCTCAACAAGATCTACACGCGCACCGGCGATGACGGCACGACGGGCCTCGTCGACGGTTCGCGCCGGGCCAAGCACGATGCCCGCATGCAGGCCATTGGCGAGGTGGACGAGGCCAACAGCCTGATTGGCCTTGCCACAGTCGTCGCGTCGGAAACCTCGGCGCGCAACCTGCAGCGCATCCAGAATGACCTGTTCGATCTCGGGGCTGATCTTGCCACCCCGGCGATGACTTTACCCCTTCGGAGATGGTCCTGCGCGTGGTCGAGAGCCAGGTCGCTTGGCTGGAGACGGCCATCGACACCTTGAACGAAGGCCTGCCGCCGCTGACCAGCTTCATCCTGCCGGGCGGTTCCGAGGCTGCGGCGCGCATCCACATCGCCCGCGCCACAGTGCGCCGGGCGGAGCGCAGCGCAGTGGCGCTGGCCGATGCCGAGCCGGTGAACCCGCAGGCACTGGCCTATCTCAACCGGCTTTCGGATTACCTGTTCGTGCTGGCCCGCTCGACCAACGCGGGCAGCGATCCGCTTTGGGTGCCCGGCGCCTCGCGCTGAACCGAAACGCGCCTCGCGCTAGGAGCAGGTGGACTCAAGGGTTTGCGCTCGCTAACCGCCATCCCGCATCTTTTCGGAGCGGGACATCCACATGATCAAGACGGTTGCAGTGATCGGTGCGGGCCAGATGGGTTCAGGCATCGCCCAGGTTTCGGCGCAGGCGGGGCTGAAGGTCCTGCTCGGCGACGTGTCGATCGATCTGGCGGACAAGGCCAAGGACAAGATCGCAAAGGGCCTTTCCAAGCTGGTCGAGAAGGGCAAGGTTGATGCCGCGCTTGCCGCCGCTACGGTTGCCAACCTGCACACCTTCTCTGATCATGCTGCCTTTGCCGAAGCCGATCTGGTGATCGAAGCGGCGACCGAGCGCGAGGACATCAAGCACAAGATCTTCGAATCCGCCGGCAAGCATCTTGCTCCCCATGCGATTATGGCATCGAACACCTCGTCAATCCCGATCACGCGCATGGCCGTGTCGTCGCCCGATCCGGAACGCTTCATCGGCATCCACTTCTTCAATCCGGTGCCGCTGATGAAGCTGGTCGAGGTCATTCCCGGCCTTGCCACTTCGGTTTCGACGATTGAAGCCGTGCGCGATTACGTGGCGAACATCGGCAAGGAAATCGTGCTCTCGCAGGATGAGCCTGGCTTCATCGTCAACCGCATCTTCGTGCCCTTCATCAACGAGGCCGCTTTCGTGCTCGGCAGCGGCACGGGTTCGATCGTCGACATCGACAAGGGCGTGAAGCTCGGCCTCAACCACCCGATGGGCCCGCTCGAACTGGCCGATTTCATCGGGCTCGACACGCTGCTCGAGATCATGAAGATCTACCTCGCCTCCACCGGTGACCCGAAGTACCGCCCGGCCCCGCTGCTGCAGAAGTACGTCGAGGCCGGCTGGCTCGGCCGCAAGAGCGGGCGCGGGTTCTACGACTATTCCGGCGAAGTGCCGGTCCCGACCCGCTGACACGCAGGAACGGCTGCACGATCAGGGCGTAGTCTCCGGCAAAGGAGCTACGCCCATGATCGACGACAAGACACCCGCGCCCGAAGCCGTGAACACCGAGCAGGAAGACGGCGATACGCAGGCGCAGACCGTTGCCGACGAGGCACTGGCCCGCGCCACCAGCGTGCTGGGCGAACAGGATCTGGGCGACAAGGTCGGCGGGTCCGGTCTCGACGATGCCGACATGCCCGACCTCGTCGATCACATGAAGCAGATGGTCAGTTCGGGCCAGATCGACATGAGTGCCTATCGCGGTGAGCGCAACGACGATGATGAAGCCGGAATCTACGGCGATGGCGTCCCCGAAGACGACGACACTCCACGCGGAGCCTGATGGCCCGGTCAGGGCACGAGTTGGTCCTGCCCTGCCTCCATGGCGTCGGCAGGCGCGTCCGGGTTGACCTGGTCGGCCTTCATCTGGTCAACCGAGACACCTTCGGGAAGCTGGCGAAGTTCGACCATCTTTCCGTCCCGTTCGATCTCGCCGATCAGCCGCCCTTTTCCATCGGAGGCATCGCCTTCCGCGGCCCACTTTTCGAATGCGGACTGTTCGGGGAGCGCTGCGGCAGCTTCGGCTGCGGCGCCCTCGGGCTCCGAGGACACATTGGCCCCGCTGTTCATGCCGTTGGCGATCAGGGCACCGACGACCAGCACGCTACCGCCCAGCAGCAGCACGGCAAAGCGATATGTCGATCGGGCATCGGACATCGGCTAACTCCGGCGAATGACCAGGCGTGATTACGCAGTGAAGCGTTAAGATTCGCACAACTTTCGCACACCGGGCCGATCGCCACCCTCTCCATGGAAACGCCCAGACCCATGACCACGATTGCCCTGCTCGTCCTGTCCAACCTGTTCATGACCATTGCCTGGTACTGGCACATTCAGGGCGGCCCGGCAGCCGTGGCGCAGCGCCCGCTGTTGCTGGTGATCCTGATCAGCTGGGGCATTGCCTTGCTGGAATACTGCCTCGCCGTGCCGGCCAATCGCATCGGCGCGCTCAACGGGTGGAGCGCCGGTCAGCTCAAGATCACGCAAGAGGCGATTGCGCTGATCGTCTTCGGCGTGTTCATGGTAGTGTTTCTGAAAGAGCCGCTGCACTGGCGGCACTTCGCCGCATTTGTCTGCATCATGGCCGCGGTGGCGTTCCTCTTCACCGGCAAATAGCGGCTATTCCGGGTCCTTGGCCCAGGGATCGACGTGCGCCGACTTCGCCGGCTCGTGCGGCTCGCGCTCGCTGGGCGCGGGCACCAGTGACCACGTCAGCAACAGGATCGAAGCCGCCCACCACAGCGCCCTCCAGCGGCTGGCAAAAATGGTCGTGAGGCGCGGTCCGAACATGGAACGAGCTTGGCACAGGCCGGTTATCCAGTGGTTACCACTGAGAGAAAATCCTGAGCCAAAGACCTGAGAGCCGACGCTGAGTCCCTTTCCTGATCGGAAAGATACGGAGACGCGCACGCTTGGCGGTTGGGCCAGATCCGGACAATGTCCCACGCCTCCCTGCTTCTCGCCGCTGCCTTCACCTCACTGGCGCTCGCCGCTTCATCGCCCTCTCCTGCCGCGCCCGCCGATGCCCGGCTGCGCCGGTTCGAGATCTGCTCGCCCGGTCCGCGCGTCACTTGCGTGGTCGACGGCGATACCTTCTGGCTGGAGGGCACCAAGATCCGCATCGCCGATATCAACACGCCGGAAACCTCGCAGCCGTCATGCGCTGCGGAAGCCCGGCTTGGCCTGCAGGCGACACGCCGGCTGGTCGAACTGCTGAATGCTGGGCCGTTCAACCTTGAAGTGCAAGGGCGCGATACCGACCGCTATGGCCGCGCGCTGCGGGTCGTCACGCGCAACGGGCGCAGCCTTGGCGCGATTCTGGAAGCCGAAGGCTTGGCCGAACACTGGAAGGGCCGGCGCAGCAGTTGGTGCAGGGCCTGAACCAAGCTACAGCATGGCCCCTGCAACGACTGGGGGAGCATGTAATGGTGTTCAGAACCTATCTCATCGTGGCGTGGCTGGCGCTGGCGATCTTCACCGCAGTCGTCATGGCAAACCACGGCTCGGGGCTGTTTCCGATCTTCTTTGCTGACATTGCCGCCGCGGGATGGCCTGGCCAGTTCAATGCCGATTTCACCACGATGCTTACCCTGTCGGCACTGTGGTGCGGCTGGCGCGGCAACTGGTCGGCCATGGCAATCGCCCACGCCCTGCTTGCCTTCGTGGGAGGCGGCATCGTGCTGATGGCAACATTGCTGATCCTGCATGTGCGGCACAATGGCGATATGCGGCAGGTCCTTCTGGGTGACCGGGCGCGCTGATCGGCCGCGCATGACCGAAGGCTTCAGGCGGCGCGGAGGCCTGTCAGCGCCTTTGCACCGCGATCCTGGGCCGAAAGCCCGTCGAACACGGCATCGACGATGCGCGCCAGCTTGTCCTCGTTCAGGCGTTCCATGAACATCGTCATGGTGTTCAGCGCGCAATAGGGCGCGCACATCTGGTTGACGAGGCTGATCGTCTCATCGACTTCCAGCCCGGCAAAGTGCCCGTCGCTCATCGCCTCGCCGATGATTTCGCCGAGGTAATGATCGGCAAGGTCGATGTAGCTGCGGATCTGTTCGAAGTTCTCGTTGCCGACCTCGATGTAGGTCTGCAGCTTGGCCGGGTCGGCCTCCCATTTCTTGCGCATCACGATGAAGCGGCGGGCGAAGAATTCGTACATCTTCCGGCGTGGGGGCAGGTCGCTTGCCAGCACGTCTTCCATGATGTCGACCATTGGCTTGAACCAGTGGTCGGCAATCGCCTCCATCAGGTCATCGCGACCCTCGAAGTAGCGTGAAAGATTGGCCTGGCTGATACCGGCGCGGGCGGCCAGCTCCGACAGGTTCAGCCCGGCCCCGCCGCGCTCCTCGACCATGGTTTGCGCCAGTTCGACAAGCCGGGCGCGCATGGCGTCTTGCTCTGCTGCGGATTGAGCCATGTTTCCCTGTGCGTCCTGAGTCTTGGGCCTCTTGCGCATTGTAGGGAGGCGCAGCGGCCTAGACAATGGGCGCGCATACGAAGGCTCTTTTGCCGGCCTCCGCATAAACGGCCTTCAAAGCGCAACACCGATGGGCTAGGCCGCCCTCAACCGGTTGCACCCGTTACGATAAGGTCGCTTTCCCGATGCATCAGCCCGTGCGTTTTTTCCTGCCCTTGGCCCTGTCCGGACTTCTCGGCGCCTGTGCCGCGCCGATGGCCGGTGGCGGAGCCTCGGGGCCGGTCGAGGTCGGCATCGTCGGGATCAACGACTTTCACGGCAGTCTCGAACCGCCGCGCCAGGCAGTGAATGTCAGCGATGGCAAGGGCGGGGTGATCGGCGTTCCGGCGGGAGGCGCGGCGTGGCTGGCCTCTGCGATCGATTCGATCCGGGCGAGGCATCCGTTTTCGATGACCGTCTCTGCCGGAGACATGATCTCGGCCTCGCAGCTGGCATCCTCGCTCTATCTCGATGAATCGGCGATCGGGGTGATGAATCGCATCGGCGTGGACTTCAACGCGGTGGGCAACCACGAGTTCGACAATGGTCAGCAGGAGCTGCTGCGCAAGCAGACCGGCGGGTGCGAGAAGTTCACCGCCAAGCAGCCCTGCGCGCTGGAGAAGTTCACCGGGGCGACGTTCAAGTACCTCGCCGCCAGCACGAAGCGGGCCGATGGCTCGACGCTGTTCCCCGCAACCGGCCTCAAGACCTTCGGCTCGGGCAGCCAAGCGGTCACGGTGGGCGTGATCGGGCTGACGCTGAAGGGCACGCCCAATCTGGTAAATCCGACTGGCATCCAGGGGCTGACTTTCGAGGACGAGGCCGACACGATCAACGCTGCCGTCCCTGCGCTGAAGGCACAGGGGGCAGACGCCATCGTCGTGCTGATCCACGAGGGCGGGCGCACCAAGGGCGATCCGGACCCGCAGGGGTGCAACGATTTTGCCGGTGACATCCGTCCGATCCTCGACCGGCTCGATACGCGGGTGGACGTGGTCGTCTCGGGCCATACGCACTGGGCCTATGTCTGCGACTACGCGCAGCTCAATCCGGCCAAGCCGTTCCTGCTGACCAGTGCGGGCGTCTATGGCGAACTGGTCACCGACATTACGCTCAAGATCGATCCGATGGCGGGGCGCGTGGTCTCGAAGAAGGCGCAGAACGTGATCGTGCAGTCGGTGCCCTACACCTCCACGCGCGGCCCGCTCGGCAACACCCCGCTGTTCCCGCAATTCCAGCCGAGGGCCGACATCGCGCAATATGTGGCGAAATACGTCGAGGCATCGAAGGAATATACCCAGCGCCCGATCGGCAGGATCGACCGCCCCGCGCCCAAGAACGAGGGCGCGGACGGCGGCGCGGGCGGCCCCCTGGGCAACCTCATCGCCGATGCGCAACTCGGCGCCACGCGCGACAAGGGCGCTGAGATCGCCTTCATGAACCCCTTCGGCATCCGCGCTCCGCTGGTCCCGGCGGCGGACGGCACGCTGACCTTCGGCGACATCTACCTGTGCCAGCCCTTCGGCAACAACGTGGTCACCGAAAGCATGACCGGCGCGCAGATCAAGGCGGTGCTGGAAGAGGGGCTGGACGATACGGGGCCGAAGCAGGCGCTGGCGCCGTCAGCGGGCTTTGCGTTCCGCTACGACCCGGCGCGGCCTGCGGGTGATCGCATCGTGACGATCACGCTCGACGGCAAGCCGCTGGACATGGCGAAGACCTACCGCGTGACGGTAAACGGCTTCCTCGGCCTCGGCGGCGATGGCTTCTCGGGCTTTGTCGGCAAGCCCGACACGGTGACCGGGCCGACCGACATCGACGCCCTGGAAAGCTGGATCAAGGCCGTGCCGGTGCGCGCTGTGCCACAGGAGGTGCGGGCGGGGGTGGTGAAGGGCTGAACCTCCCCACCACCAAACACTCGTCATCCTGAACTTATTTCAGGATCCATTTCGCCGATCAAGCCGCCGCTCGTGCTGAAAGATGGACCCTGAAACAAGTTCAGGGTGACGGGAGCGGTCTCTCAATGGTCCAGCCCGAACCTACCCAGATGGTGCCCGGCACGACCTGATAGGCCTCCTCCGCCTTAACGAATTCCCCAATCCTCGTGCCCTTTCTCAGGAGACACTCGTAGTCTTTTTTCCCGAGGCGGTTCGTTGGAACATGCACGCTGTAGTCATGCGGGCCCGTGTCCAGATCAAAACGTCCCAAACACGTTCCAACTGTTTCAATCAGTTCGGTTTTCAGGTTCTCGCTCAGGTTTGCTCCTCGTATCACTAACTCTTCCGGTTCGTTGAGATAGAGCCTGTCGATCACTTGCGCAGAGAGCATTGCAATGGCTGAGGCAAACGCGCCGGTCGCCACCCAGAACAGTCTGCGTTCGAAAAGCTTGCTCAGCCATCGTGTTTTGCTCATTTCACCCCCGCTTTGGCCACCAAGGCACAAACCCCGAAGTCCGCTCGACGTATTCCCTATACCCCGGCCGCCGCGCTTCCATGCCCTTTTCGAGCAGCGGCTTGCCTGACCACTTGGTCAGCGTGAAGGTCAGGAACACCGGGCCAATCACGCTCGCCAGTGCGACCCACAGGCCGGCGTCGGCGGCGGCGAGCCAGATGCCCCACCAGACGCAGGCGTCGCCGAAGTAGTTGGGGTGGCGGGTGTAGCGCCACAGGCCCGTCTGGAGAACGCGGCCCTTGTTGGCGGGGTCGGCGCGGAAGGCGCGCAGTTGCGCATCGCCGATGGTCTCGAACACGATGCCGACCAACCACAACGCGGTCCCCGCGATGGCCAGCGCGCCCAGTGGCGCAGGTCTTCCGCTGGCGAGGATGCCGAGTTGTGCAGGCAGGCAAGTGATGAACAGCAGCAGCGCCTGCGGGGCGAAGACGAACTTGAGCGCGGCTGACGCAAACTCGCCCTTGGCCTTGGCCTTGCCGAGCATCTTCGCATAGCGCGGGTCTTCGCCATGGCCGCGCCAGCGGGTGTAGAGGTGCCATGCCAGCCGCGCCGCCCAGATCACCGCCATCGCCGCAATCAGGCTCGCCCGCGCGCCGGGGCCGCCGCCGACATGCAGCCAAGAAGCCAAGGCCAGCACGCCCATGCCGCCGCCCCACACCGCGTCGATGAAGCTGACGTCGCCGATCTTCACCGCCACCCGCCACAGCAGGCCCATGCCGACCACGAGGATCGCGACGTTGACCAGCAGGGCGAGGAGCAGCGCATCAGGCATCGGAAACCTCCGGAGGCTCGGTCAGGCCCTTGCCGGGGTGCTTCGGCGTGACCTTGCGGTAGACTTCGAAGATCTTGCGCATGTCGGCTTCATAATCGCCAGATGGCCAGATGGCCGGGCCGAGGCCACCGGTCTTCGTCCCGTAGTCCATCATGCCGACGACCATCGGCACCTTGGCCTTCAGCGCGATGTGGTAGAACCCGCTGCGCCATTGGCCGACCGCGCTGCGTGTGCCTTCGGGCGCGATCGTCAGCATGAAGCGGTCGCGCCGCGCGAATTCGGCAACCATCGCATCGACCACGTTCTTGCGCGCCGACCGGTCGATCGAAACGCCGCCCATGTCGCGCATGAAACCGCCCAGCGGCCAGCGGAACAGGCTGTCCTTGGCCATGAAGTGCGGCTTCAGGCCAAGATCTTCGGTCAGGCCGATGAAATAGAGAAAATCCCAGTTCGACGTGTGCGGCGCAGCGATGATCACGCAACGGCCATCCGCAGGCGGGGTGCCGTGCGCCTTCCAGCCGCGCATGCGATAGAACGTGACCAGTGCCTTGCGCACGATCCGCGATAGCAGGCTGGGCCTGCGGTCCTCGATTGCCCCGTCCATCCACTTCTCCCCGCTGCAAGATTAGCGCGGGAGCCGTGCCCTGTCTAACGTTCCCCGGCATCAGGCCAAGCGACCATCCGCGGCGTCGAGCGACGCAGGAACAGGCTGGGCAGTTTCACCAGCATCAGCGATTTGTGAATCCAGTAATCGGCCCAACGCTCACGCCACTTGGTCTTCTCGCGGCCCTGCGCATCGAGCCAGGCGGCATAGGGCATCCAGTGGTCGGGCTCGTCCTTCTCGACCACCTCGAAGATGCGCTTCAAGGCCTTGTCCGAGCGCACGTGGCTGTTGTGGAGCAGGATCTCGACCTGCCGCATGCCGCGCTGTTCGGTCAGCATGATGACCCGGCACAGCTTCTCGAACGCCTCGGGACTGGCGATCACGCCCTGCGTGTCCAGTTCGTCGATCGAGCAACCGAACACCTTGTGGATGAAGCGATCGATGTGGCCGCAGGTGGAATCGACGGCGAGCGGCATCGTCCCGCGCAGTTCGAACCAGCGCCGAAACATCACATAGTGCTTGCGCTCGTCCGCGCGATGCTTCTCGATTGCGGCGATGAAGCCGGCATCATCCGGACATCGCGCCCGCACCGCATCCAGCACACGGTCAAGCGAAGTATATCCGCGATGTTCGTTGTAGATGTAGATCGACGCGAGGACGTCAAGAAAACGGGCGCGAAACAGGGATAGGGCGCGCATCATTGCAACATCATGACATGCATTCGCAGCAGGGCAAGTCTTTCCCGCACAACGGCAAATCGCACTTGCAATATGCAAGCGACCTGACCACTCCTCGGCAATCACGATTTGTTACAGGTGGGGCATGGGGTATTTGAGCGGCGTTACTGTTTCGGGTCTGGCGCTGGCAGCGGCGCTTTGTGTTTCCTCGCCAGCCGCAGCCGAGCGGCCGATTGCTGATTTTGCCCGACTGCCTGCAATTGCCGGGCCGGAGCTTTCTCCCAACGGCAAGCAGATCATTGCGCGGGCCGCGCAGAATGGCGCGCAGAAGATCGTCATCTTCAACACCGATCGTTCAGGCGAAAGCACGGTCATCGATGCCGACAAGGGCGATCTCAACTGGTATCGCTGGGTCAACAACGACTGGCTTATCGCCAACGTCGGCAATGTTGCGCTGGACACCGGGTTCTACGTTACCCGGATCGTGGCGTTCCGGGCCGATGGATCGAAGATGCACTATGTCCAGCAGAAGGAAGTCGGCCAGCACGCCGGCGACGTGATCTGGCAGGCCAACGACGGTTCCACGCGCATCCTTCTGGCATCGCAGAAGTCCGTCTATGCAAGCGACCCCGATTTCTGGCCGGAAGTCTCGCTGGTCGACGTGGCGACGAACAAGTTCGACAAGGTCGTCTGGCCGAAGGAAGGCGTGATGTCCTGGTATGCCGATGGCAGCGGCGCTGTCCGCGTCGGCATAGGCGATGAAAACGGTGGCCGCGATCACCGCCTGCTCTATCGCGATCGTGCGCAGGACGGCTTCAGGGTGGTGGCAAGGACCGGCGAAGGCAAGAACGACCTGCCCGTGCCGGTGCTGTTCCTTGCCGAACCGGGCAAAGCCGCGGCCTTCAGCGACAAGAACGGGCGCACCGCGCTCTACATGCTGGACCTGGCCACGATGCAGACCGGTGCCATGCTCTACGAAGCGCCCGAGCATGATCTGGATTCGCTGATCGCCGATCCGACGGAAACGCAAATTCGCGGCGTCCGCTATACCGACACGCGCCGCCGCACAGTGTGGTTCGATCCCAAGATGCAGCAGGTCCAGGCGGGGCTTGAACAGGCCTTTGCGGGCAAGCAGGTGCAGATCGTTTCGCAAAGTGCCGACGAGCAGACATTCGTCATCCGCGAGAGCAGTCCTTCGGCGCCGGGGAGCTATTACACCCTGTCGCTCGGCACAGGAAAGCTGGCCATGCTGGGGATGGAGAACCCTGCCATCGGCAACAAGCCCCTCGCCGCGGTCAAGACCATCAGCTACACCGCACGCGACGGGATGAAGCTCAACGCAGTTCTTACCCTTCCTTCGGGCGGAACCTCGAAGAACCTGCCGCTGATCGTCCTGCCGCACGGTGGCCCGCGCGCCCGCGATTATGAACACTGGGACTTCTGGACCCAGTTCCTCGCCGACCGCGGCTATGCGGTCCTCCAGCCGAACTATCGCGGCTCGACCGGTTTCGGCGCTGCCTATACTGCCGCTGGCGACGGCGAATGGGGCCTCAAGATGCAGGACGACGTCGACGATGCCCGCGCCTGGGCGGTGACGACAGGTCTGGCCGATGGCAAGCGCGTCTGCATCGCAGGCGGCTCCTATGGCGGCTATGTTGCCATGCGCGCGGCAGAACGAAATCCCGACCTCTATCGTTGCGCCATCAGCTTTGCCGGCGTCTCCGACCTGCCTGCGATCCTCAAGTTCGACAGCCAGTTCGTCGGCGGCCTGGGCAACCTCGACTATTGGAAAAGCCGCGCACCCGATCTTCGCGCCGTGTCGCCCATCAACAATGCCGAGCGGACCGGCATCCCGATCCTCGTGATCCACGGCAAGAAGGACCTGAGGGTGCCGCTCGCGCAGTCGAAGGACTACGCCGAAAAGTTGAAAAAGGCGGGCAAGCCGGTCGAATTCTACATCCAGCCGGAAGGCGACCACCACTTCAGCCGCGAGGAGGACCGATTGAGCTTCCTTGGCCAGATGGAAGCCTTCCTCGACAAGCACAACCCGGCAAACTGATAGCAAGGTTGTGCTTTGCGCTTGCGCCGGGCAGGCCTAAGGAGGCCTCGTTCGCACAACGACAGGCATTTGTTCATGGCCATCTTCACCGACAATCCCAAGTTTGACTGGATCCTGCGGTGTGGCTGGAAGGGACTGTGCCCGAAGTGCGGCAAGGGGCCGATGTTCGAGGGCTGGCTGAAGCTGCAGAAGACCTGCCCGGAATGCGGGCTCGACTACCAGTTCGCCAATGCCGATGACGGCCCGGCCTTCTTCGCGCTGTGCATCACCGCCTTCCCGCTCACGTTCTTTGCGGTCTGGCTTGAAGTTGCCTACGCGCCGCCGTGGTGGGTGCACGTGCTCACGTCCGTGCCGATCCTGGCCATCGGTTGCCTTGCCACGCTCCGCCCGTTCAAGGGCTGGCTGGTCGCCTCGCAATACGTGAACAAGGCGATCGAGGCGGGCACGGAAAACCTGTGGAGCAAGCTCAACGCACGAGAGCGCGAATCCGAATAGAGAGTGCAGCGCTCCGGAGCAGCGACGCCTTTTCCAAACTGGCGAGTTTGCCACGCCTTTGTCACACTCCCGTAGCATTGCACTGCTTGGCATCTGTCGGACCAAGTAACCGGAAGCATTTGTGAATCGCAGCCTTGCGGTTATTCCTGCTGCTTCGGAAGGGGAACGCTGGCGTGGGATTCGGGCAAAGGAGGCTGGTCATCGCCGGGTTGCGACCCGCCTTGCCGCCCCTGCATGACATACTGTGGTGGATGCTCGCCAGCCTCATCGCGGGGCTTGCCGCAGCGCTGTTCTGGGCGATCGTCACCCCGGTCTCGCCGCTGGGCGATTGGGCGCCACGCGGCGTTCGCATCATGTCGCCCACAGCCCGCGCAGCACTGTTCGCCACGGTCGATCCGTTCAACCGCACGCCCGCCGCTTCGGCACAGGCAGAGCAGTCGGGCGCGGTAACCTCGCTCGCGCTGACCCTGTTCGCCACGCGCGCGACGCCCGGTGGCGGCGGCACGGCGATCATTGCCGGAGGAGACGGCCTGCAGCAGGTCTATCGCGTTGGCGCCGAAGTGCAGCCCGGCGTCACGCTGGCGGCAGTCGCATTCGATCACGTCGAACTGGCGCGCAATGGCGCAAAGGAACTGCTCTATCTCGACCAGTCCGGCCCGGCGCCCAGCGCACAGGGCGTTGTCGCGGCAAACCCGGTGGCAGCACCGGCGGCAGCCGCACCCGGCGGCGGGGTCAGCGTTGCCGCCTTGCGCAGCGGGGTCAACTTCGGGCCGCGCGCCGAAAGCGGAAAGGTCGTCGGTGTCGAAGTCCTCTCGTCGGGTGACGGGGCGGCTTTCCGGGCCGCAGGCTTCCAGCCCGGCGATGTCATCACCGCTGTCGATGGCAAGCCGATCACCAGCGCGGCCGAAGCCGCTGCGCTTTCCGGTGCCATCCGCGCCGGCACTTCAGTCGCGGTCACCGTCCGTCGCGGGGATCGCCAGCTTCCTCTTGCTATCACATTGGCCCCATGACCTTGCGCAAGCTCCTTAGCCCCAAGATGCTCCTCGGAGCCGCAGTGCTCGCCCTTGCCGTGCCGCAGGCCGCGCTGGCGCAATACACCCTCAACGTGCGCGAAGCGGACATCCGTGCTTTCGTCGCCGATGCCGCCGAAGTGACAGGCCGCACCTTCATCGTCGACAGCCGGGTGCAGGCCAAGATCAGCGTCGTTTCCGACCGTCCGCTCAGCCGCTCGGAATACTTCGAGGTGTTCCTCTCCACCCTGCGCGCCAATGGTCTCGTCGCCGTGCCGACCGGCAATGGCGCGTTCCGCATCCAGCCCGCCGAGGGCGCGGCCAGCAACCCCTCGCGCATCGGCAGCCGTGGTGCCGCGCTCAGCCAGATGGTCACCGAAGTCATCCGCCTGCGCGCCATCGACGCTGCGCAAGCGGTGGAGACCCTGCGCCCGCTGATCAGCAAGGAAGGCGCGATCACCGCCAACAAGGCGGGAAATTCGCTGGTGGTCGTCGATTATGCCGACAACATGCGCCGCATCCGCGCGCTGCTGGCCGATATCGACCGCGACAACGCCGCCACGCAGACCGTGATCCTCGACCATGCCGGCGCGCGCGAGATCGCCACGGCATTGAGCCAGCTGGTCCCGGCCGGCGGCGAAGGTGCCCGCGCGCTGGCCACGGTCGTCGCGGTGGACAGCTCGAACGCCGTGCTGATGCGCGGCGAACCGGCCACGCTGGCAAAGCTTGCGGCAATGGCCCGCCAGCTTGACGCGAAAGCTGCGACCGGGGGCGAGATCAAGGTCGTCTGGCTGGACTATGCGGATTCGGCAGCGCTGGTGCCGGTGCTCGAACGCCTGCTGGGCGGTCAGGGAGGTGGCGAAGTGGCTTCGGCCAGCGCTGCGCCCGTTTCGCTCGGCGGCGTCGGCGGCAGCCAGACGTCGAACGCAGGCACGCAAGGCTCGACCGGGCAGGCAGCTGCCACCGGCGGCAGCCAGACCAGCCCGATCGGCGCCACCGCGGGCGGGCTCGGCAATGGTCCGATCAAGCTTGCCAATGGACGCGGCACGGCCACGATCACGCGCTATCCCGGCGCCAACGCGATCATCATCGCCGCGCCAGCCGATGACCAGCGCCGCATCGGCGAAGTGATCCGCCAGCTCGACGTGCCGCAGGAGCAGGTGCTGGTCGAAGCGATCATCGTCGAGATTTCGAACAACGTGGCGAAGGAACTCGGCGTCCAGCTGCTGTTCGGCGGCAAGGACAAGCCCTTTGCCGTCACCAACTTCTCCAACTCCTCGCCCAACATCATCGATATCGCGGGCGGGCTGCTGGCCGACAACCTCAACCAGACGACCACCGTGGTCAACGGCACCACTGTCACCACCACGACCAACAGCACGGCGGGAGACCTGCTGCGTCAGAACGCGGCCACCAAGGCACTCTCGGCCAGCGGCGCATACACCGGCTTCCTGACAGAGCTGTCGAAGGACACCTACCTCGGCGCGCTGATCAATGCGGTGCAGACCGACAAGAACTCGAACATCCTGTCGACCCCGCACATCACCACCAACAACAATGTCCCCGCCTCGATCCTGTTCGGCCAGGACGTGCCGATCACGACGGGCGAGGCGCTGTCGAGCGGCAATTTCAGCGACACCTTCCGCACTGTGCAGCGCCAGAATGTCGGCATCGAGCTTGATGTGACGCCCCAGATCAACGCCGGGAACATGGTCCGCCTCGACCTGCGCCAGGAAGTCAGCTCGATCGCAGGCACCGTTTCCAGCAAGTCGGACGAGCTGATCATCAACAAGCGCGAGATCAAGACGACCGTGACCGTGGGCGACCGCGAAATCGTCGCATTGGGCGGCTTGCTCGACGACAACGAACAGCGCACGCTGCAGAAGGTGCCGCTGCTTGGCGACATCCCGGTGGTGGGCGAACTGTTCAAGTCGCGCGGGCGCAGCAGGGTCAAGACCAACCTCATGGTCTTCATCCGCCCGACGATCCTGCGCAACGCCGCCGACCGCGCCGCACTAGCCGCGCGCCGCTATGGCGTCGTCCGTCAGGCGCAGATCGATTTCAACGCCAAGCAGGAGCCGACCATCGACGAACTGATCGTCGACTACATGGGCGCAACGCTGCCGGCCGCACCGTCTGCGCAAGTTGCGGTGGTCGCTCCGGGTGACACGCTCATTCGCCCGCGCGCCACGCCGGTACCGCTTGATCAGACCGAACTTCCGCCGAGCAGCGCACAGAACTGAAGCATGGAAAGCGTGAGCGCCATCGCAGACACCGGGGAGCCGCTGGTCGAGGCGGTGACCATCGTCGCGCCTGCGCCGGTGCCAGCGGTCCCCTATGCCTTTGCCCGCGATCACGGCGCACTTATCGAAGCCGTCCATGCCGAACATGTCACCGTCGCGCTGCGCGATGGCGCGGACCCGCTGAGCCTGCTCGAGATTCGCGGCAGCTTCGGCTTGCCACTCCGCGTCCGGCGCGTATCTCCGCCGGAATTCGAGAAGCTGCTCGCCGATGCCTACGCCATGGATGGCGCAGCCGCCGCCGTGGCGGGCGACATGGGCATCGCGGGTGACGGGCTCGATCCGCTCGCGCTTGGCCTGCCCACTGCCGAGGACCTGCTCGACAGCGCCGACGATGCCCCCGCGATCCGCTTGATCAACGGCCTGATCGCCGAAAGCCTGCGCCAGGGCGTGTCCGACATCCACATCGAACCCTATGAAACCGCGCTCGTCGTGCGCATGCGCGTCGATGGCGTGCTGACCGAGAAGCTGCGCATGCCCCCGCATGTCGCCCCGGTGCTGGTCAGCCGCATCAAGGTCATGGCGCGGCTGGACATTGCCGAACGCCGCGTTCCGCAGGACGGACGCATCTCGCTCAGCCTTGGCGGCAAGCTGGTCGACGTGCGCGTCTCCACCCTGCCCAACCGTGCGGGCGAGCGTGTGGTGATGCGCCTGCTCGACAAGGAGAACGCCGGGCTCGATCTCGTCCACCTTGGCCTTGATGCCAGGGCCGAGGACACGCTGCGCCGCGCCCTTGCCGAACCCAACGGCATCGTTCTCGTCACCGGGCCGACGGGTTCGGGCAAGACGACCACGCTCTATGCCGCGCTGCGCGGGCTGAACGATGGCCAGCGCAACATCCTGACTGTGGAAGACCCTGTGGAATACGCTGTGGATGGCGTGGGCCAGACGCAGGTCAATTCCAAGGTCGGCCTCACGTTCGCCGCCGGTCTGCGCGCGATCCTGCGCCAGGACCCTGACGTGGTCATGGTCGGTGAAATCCGTGACCGTGAAACTGCCGACATCGCCGTGCAGGCCTCGCTCACCGGCCACCTTGTGCTGTCGACGGTCCACACCAACGATGCCGCCGGTGCCGTCACCCGCATGCGCGACATGGGCGTGGAGCCATTTCTGCTCGCCTCCACCTTGCGCGCGGTCATCGCCCAGCGCCTGGTCCGCCGCCTCTGCCCAAATTGCCGCGAGGAGCGCGCGCTCGATCCCGGCATGGCCGAGGTGCTGGGCATGAAGCCGGGACGGACGGTCTGTTCCGCCAAGGGCTGCGGTGAATGCAGCCAGACCGGCTATCAGGGCCGCGTCGGCGTGTTCGAGGCACTGCGGGTGGACGACACCGTCCGCCAGATGATCCACGACAATGCCGACGAAGCGGCCATCGCCCGCCATGCCTTTGCCGATTCGCCAACCTTGGCCAAGGCCGTGCGGCGCATGGTCAAGGATGGCACCACGTCGCCTGAGGAAGCGGCGCGCATCATGCGGCGGGACGGCTGATGGCGCGTTTTGCCTATCACGCCATCGATCCCAAGGGGGACGAACGCCGCGGCGCGATCGAAGCGGCCAGTGAAGCGTCGGCGCGGGAAAAGCTGGTCGCGCGCGAATGGTTCGTGGTCAGCGTGCAGGCCGATGTCGCTGCGTCCGCCCGTCGTGCCGCCACCAGCACCTCCGGCCTTGCGCTGTTCGCCACGAAGCTTTCGGCCAAGCAGCTCGCCCTGTTCACCCGCCAGCTCTCCTCGCTGATGGTCGTCAGCCCGCTCGAGGAAACCTTGCGCACAATTGCCCGGCAGACCGAAAAGCCCAAGGCGCAGGCGATCCTTTCAAGCGTCCACGCCGGGATCGTCGAAGGCCTGCCGCTGGCCGAGGCCATGCGCCGCGAAGAGCCGAGCTTTCCGCCCATCTACCGCGCGATGATCGCAGCTGGCGAGAACTCCGGCAGCCTCCCTGCCATCGCCGACCGGCTGGCCGACATGCTGGAGCGGCAGGCGCAGGTGCGCGGCAAGATCATCGCCGCGCTGGCCTACCCCATCGTGCTGTCGTTTGTCGCCATAGCGGTCGTCACCGGCCTGATGATCTCGGTCGTCCCCCGCGTGGTCGAACAGTTCGACAACGCCAGCCGCCAGCTGCCGGTGCTGACCCGCGTGGTCATCGGCATCTCGCAGTTTCTCAGCACTTGGTGGTGGGCGCTGCTTGCCCTGATCGCGCTGGCAGTCGTCGGCTTCGTCCGCGCCTTGCGCCAGCCCGCCTTCAAGCTGCGCTTCGATGCCGCGCTGCTGCGCCTGCCCTTCATCGGCAAGCTCATCCGTGATGTCCACGCCGCCAGCCTTGCCCGCACGCTGGCCACGATGATCGAGGCACGCCTGCCGCTGGTCGATGGCCTGCGCCTGTCAACGCGCACTGTCTCGAACGCAGTGCAGGCGCAATCTCTCGCCCAGATCAGCGAGAAGGTCCGCGCTGGCGGCTCGCTCTCCACCGCCCTGCGCGAGGCGGGCACCTTCCCGCCACTGCTGGTCTACCTTGCCGCCAGCGGGGAGGCAGCGGGCCAGCTCGGCACCATGCTCGAACGCGCCGCCGACTATCTCGAGCGCGAGTTCGAGGCGTTCACCGCCGCGGCCATGGCGCTGCTCGAACCCGCGATCATCGTGGTGATGGGCACGGCTGTCGCGCTCATCATCCTCGCCATCCTGCTGCCGATCCTGCAGCTCCAGAACCTCACCGGACTGTGATGACCATGACCGAAGTTACGCCCGAGCCGACCCCCGAGACCGCTGATGAGCGCCGCCGCAACGGCTTCAGCCTTGTCGAACTGATGGTCGTCATCTTCATCATCGGCCTGCTCGCCACCGTGGTGCTCATCAACGTCCTGCCCAGCCAGGACAAGGCGATGGTGGTCAAGGCGCGCAGCGACATTGCCACGCTCGAACAGGGCATGGAAATGTACCGCCTCGACATGGCCAGCTATCCCGGTCTGGCCGAGGGTCTGAACGCCCTCAAATCCCCGCCCGCCAACCTTGCCCAGCCGCAGAACTATCGCTCCGGCGGCTATGTGAAGGAGGTGCCGACCGATCCCTGGGGCCACCCCTACCAGTACCAGACCCCGGGCCGCGACGGCAGGCCGTTCGAGATCTTCTCCCTTGGCGCCGATGGCCAGCCGGGCGGCAGCGATCTCAACGCCGACATCTACGCCGGACAGAACTGACGCGGCGCAGATGGCCACCACCGGCTCCCCTTCTGCTGACGGATTGATCCTGATCCTCCCGCCCGGGTCGGGCGATCCCTGGCGCTGGCGCCGGGTCGGCGAAGCTGGCGTGGGGCCTGAAGAATACTCGGCCGACCTGCCGGTCCACTCCTCGGTCACCGTGCTTGTACCCAGCGCCCTTGCCCCCGTCGTGGACAAGCCCCTGCCGGCGATGCCGGTGGCACAGGCGCTTGCGGCCG
This sequence comes from Novosphingobium sp. THN1, assembly GCF_003454795.1. Classification (GTDB taxonomy): domain Bacteria; phylum Pseudomonadota; class Alphaproteobacteria; order Sphingomonadales; family Sphingomonadaceae; genus Novosphingobium. The sequence goes on along the minus strand of NZ_CP028347.1, from coordinate 1,287,108 downwards.
AACGTCTCGCGCTGGCGCAAGGCGGCCTTGCCGCAGAGCGCCACGTCGCAGTCGCCGCAGCGGATGGACGCCTGCTCTCCAGCCGCCTGTCCGCTTCGGAGATGGACCATTGGCTGGCCACCTTGGCAACGGCCGGGATCGATCCGCAGGCCATCGTTCCGGCGGCCCTCGTTCTCCCCAGGCAGGACGGCGCTCTGGTCCTTGGCGCTCTGGGCGAACAGTTGCTCGCGCGGACCCCGGCAGCCGCATTTGCGGCAGAAGAGGCACTGGTCGAAGCGCTGGGCGAATGTCTGGACCAGACTGCGCTCGACGAGGATGCCCTGGCCGAGCGACTCGCCCAGGTTCACGCCGCCCCGCCGCTGAACCTGCGGCAAGGCGCCTATGCTCCGCGCCGCGTCTCGGTGTTCCGCACCGCCAACTGGCTCGGCCTGGCCCGCATGGCCGCAGTGGCCGCACTGCTTGCCCTGCTGCTGATGGTGGTGTGGATCGTGAAGTGGAATCTCGACAGCAGCGCCGAGGAAGCCCGCGCCCTCGACCTTGCTCAGAAGCGCTTTCCTGCCGCGACCGATCTCGCCACGGCCGAACGCCTGCTCGCCGCAGAACTCGCCAAGCGCGGCGAAGGCGGTGCCAGCTTTGCCGCGCCCGTTGCTGCCGTGCTTGATGCCATGCGCCCCGTGCCCGGCGTGAAGTTGCGTGATCTTGGCTACGGCGCCGATGGCACCTTGCGCTTCACTGCTGCCGCGCCGCGCGCAGAGGATGTCAACGCCGTGCTGATCACGCTGCAGAACAATGGCTGGAAGGTTACCGTGCCGCCTGCCCTTGCCCCTGACCCGACCGGCGCCACCGTCGCCGCCATAACGGTGAGGGCACCGTGATGCGGCAAGTCTCCACCTGGTACATCGGCCTCACCCGGCGCGAACGCGTTCTGGTCAGCATCGGCGGCGCGCTCGCCGCAGTGATCTTGCTGGTCTATGGCATCGTCCTGCCGGTCGGCAACGCGCTCGACGCAGCCGCCACCCGCCATCGCGAGGCGACCGAGCGGGCTGGCAGGATCACGGCCGGGATCGCCGCGCTCAAGCGCGCGCCCGCTGACCGCACCGCCGCGCTGGCCGGTCCGGTCGAACAGATCGCCGGAGCAAGCGCGCAGGAAGCCGGTTTCGTGGTGCAGTCGAACGAACGGCGCGGGTCCGACATGGCCGTTCTGGTCATCCCGACCGCGCGCCCGTCTGCCGCGCTCGCCTGGCTCGATGCGCTCGGCGGTCAGGGACTTGCTGTGGAACAGATAACCCTGACGCCTGCGCCCGACGGCACGGTTTCGATCAACGTTACCGTGCGAAAGGCGGCATCGTGATCGGGCGCTGGATCTTCATCCGTGGCGCCGCCATGGGCCGTCGTGGCTGGCTGGCACTCGGCATGCTGTTCGTGGTTGCCCTGCTCGTCCTGCTCCCGCTGCGGCTGGTGCTGGGCATGGCCCTGCCCGAAACGATCACCGCGCGCAGCGTCGAAGGCAGTGTCTGGAGCGGGCGGATTGCCGATCTCAACGCCGGGCCCCTGCCGCTTGGCACTGTCGATGCCAGCCTCCAGCCGCTGCCGCTGCTGATTGGCCGCCCGCAGTTCGCCATCTCGCGCGAAGGCTTTTCCGCGCAGATCGGCCCCTCGCGCCTGATTGGCGCAAACGGCTCGGTGCTTCTGCCCGATGGCCTCGGCGGACTGCCGGTAACGTCGCTCGGGTTTGGCGATTTCTCGGCGGTCATGGTCGATGGCAAGTGCGCCGAGGCGCAAGGCACGCTCAGCCTGACCCTGGCCTCGCTTGGCCCGCTCCTGCCCGATGCGCTGGTTGTCTCGGGCCAGGCCCGCTGCGAAAACGGCGCGTTGGTCGTACCGATGCGCGGTGCGCAGGGCATGGAACGCCTGACGCTTAAACTCGGCGCCGACGGGCGCTGGCAGGCAGACCTTGCGCTTGCAGGCCTGCCCCAGGAAACTGCCGAAGCGCTCAAGTCCTCAGGGTTCGATACCCGTCCCGACGGTGTCGGCATCGTGACGGGCGGAACTTTCTGAAAGCTGTGCGCTGAACCTTACGCGAGCGTCTGCGTCAGGAACCAGGCGCGCTGTTCGGCCTGATCGGTCCAGTCGTCGGCCATGCCTTCGGTGGCGTTGTCACCGGCTTCGGTGGCGGCTTCCTTGACCGCGCGGATGGCCTTGATCAGCGCCACGTTATCGTCGCGCAGGGCCTTGACCATGTCCATGGCGTCCACCTTGCTGCGATCGTCGTCCTTGATCGAAGCCTTGCCCGCAATCGCGCCGATGCCGGTCAGCGTATCGCCGCCATTCTTGCGCACGCGCTCGGCAATCACGTCGGTCAGCGCGAAAAGTTCGGCGGCCTGCTCGTCGAACAGCAGGTGAAGTTCGCGGAACTGCGGGCCAGCCACGTGCCAATGATAATTCTTGGTCTTCAGATAGAGCGTGAAATAATCGGCCAGCAGACCGTTCATGCTGTCGATCAGGGCCTTCTTTGCATTGTCGCCGGGCATGACATTCCCCTTTCGTGTCCGGGTGGATTGAGCCTCTTATACGCCAGACCGACTGAAAGGTTTCATGCAATAATACGGCAACATTGATCGACGGCATCAATCACATCTGTCCCTTTGCGCTCCCTTTCAGCAGGAACAGCCCGGCCAGTGCGGAGATTATCGATCCGCCCAGAATCCCCAGCTTCGCCTCTTCGACCAGCAGCGGGCTTTGCGGGAAAGCAAGGCTGGCGATGAACAGGCTCATCGTGAAGCCAATCCCGCACAGCAGGGACAGGCCCCACAACTGGCGGATGCTGGCCCCGGCCGGACGCTTGGCGATACCCAGCTTTTCCGCCGCCACGATGCTGCCAAGGATACCCACCTGCTTGCCGATCAGCAGGCCCGCGGCAATCGCGATTGGCAGGGCTAGTGGCCCCCCGTCGATCGAACCTAGCGCAACGCCGGCATTGGCAAGGCCGAACAGCGGCACGATCAGGAAGCCGTTGGGCGCAACCAATGCATGTTCGAGCCGCAGGAGGGGACTGTCATGCTCCCGGTTGAGCGCCAGCGGCACGGTCAACGCGGCGAGCACTCCGGCAATGGTCGCATGGACGCCGGAATGCAGCACGGCATACCACAGCGCCACAGCCCCGAGGATATAGGGGATCAGCGAGCTGACCCCGGCACGGTTCACCACCACCAGTGTCAGGAAAATGGCGGCGGCGCTGCCCAGCCACATGAGATCCAGCCCGGTCGTGTAGAAGAACGCGATGACCAGGACCGCGCCAAGGTCGTCGACGATCGCCACGGTCAGCAGGAACAGGCGCAAGGACGATGGCAGGCCCTTACCCGCCAGCGCCAGCACGCCGATGGCAAAGGCGATGTCGGTGGCCGAAGGAATCGCCCAGCCGCGATGGAGCGCCGGATCGCTCCCGGCTATGCCCATGTAGATCAGCGCCGGCACTGCCATCCCGGCGACAGCCGCGATGACCGGCAGGCGGCGGCGGCTCGGGCTTGAGAGTTCGCCGTCAAGGATCTCGCGCTTGATCTCCAGCCCGACGACGAAGAAGAACACCGCCATCAAGGCATCGTTGATCCACAGATGCAACGTGTCGAGCTTGGGCACGGGCGTCCATGGCAGCGTGTGGTGGAACAGCTCGTGCCATGGGTCGGCCAAGGGGGAATTGGCAAGGACAAGGGCAATCGCTGCACAGACCATCAGGACGATGCCCGGTGCTGCTTCGTTGTGCGTCAACTTGTGCAGAGCGCCCCTGAGCCCTGAATTTCCTGCCATTTTCGAATCATCCCATGTTCACGAAACTCAGGCCTTGGGCCTAGCATTCCCCTTGTGCCGACGGGGGTCTGGCACGTCAAACAGGGGCAAGCTCTTGTCACCATGGCCGACCTATCCCGCGTTGCAATGGCTCGCGGTTGTCGAGCACGAATTGCTGCTGTTTGCCGCAATCTGGTTTGCGATCTTTGCGATCGACGAACTGGCCGTGGACCTCGCCTGGCTTCGCCTGCGACTGAGCGGCAAGCTGCGCACCCCGCGCGTCTCGCACCCCTGCAATGCCGAACTCAATGGTCTGGCCGTCGTTCTGGTTCCCGCATGGCTGGAATCGCGGGTGATCGGGCCGATGGTGCGCCATACCCTGCAAAGCTGGCCGCAAAGCAATTTACGCCTCTACGTCGGCTGCTATCGCAATGACCTGGCCACCATTTCCGTACTCGTCTCGCTCGCGCCCGACCCTCGCCTGCGGGTCGTCATCCATGATCGTGACGGCCCGACGACGAAGGCCGACTGCCTCAATCGCATCTATCGTGCAATCTGCGAGGACGAGCGGCGCAGTGACCTGCGCGTGCGCGCGCTCATCCTCCACGATGCCGAGGATATGGTCCATCCCGCCGCTCTCACGCTGATGGACCGCGCGCTCGACCATGCGGATTTCGTGCAACTCCCGGTCCGCCCCGAACCGCAGTGCGCAAGCCCCTGGATCGCCGGCCATTACTGCGACGAATTTGCCGAGGCCCATGCGCGCGACATGGTGGTCCGGCACCACATCGGCGCCGCCCTCCCCTCGGCAGGCGTGGGCTGCGCCTTTTCGCGCCGCGCGATTGACCGCATCCTCGTCGCCCGCGCCAGTACCGAGCCCTTCGCCGCCGAATGCCTGACCGAAGATTACGAATGCGGCCTGCTCGTCCATCAGACCGGCGGGCGGTCTGTCTTCCTGCGCGTGCGCGACAGTTCGGGCGCGCTCGTCGCCACGCGCGAGTTCTTTCCGGCAAACCTCGTCGCATCGGTGCGGCAGAAGACGCGCTGGGTCCACGGCATCGCCTTCCAGGGCTGGGACCGGCTGGGCTGGAAGTGCGCGCCCGGCGACATCTGGATGCGCCTGCGCGATCGTCGCGGGCCGCTGGTCGCGCTCGTCCTTGCCGCCGCCTACCTGCTGATCATGTTGTGGCCGGTGGTCCTGATCGCCAAATCATCGGGGCTCGCTGTCCCGGTAGACGACGGCCCGCTGCTCAAAGGCCTGTTGGCATTCAATCTCGCCAGCCTGATCTGGCGTCTGGTCATGCGCGCGCTGTTCACTGGCCGCGAGTATGGCCGGGCGGAAGCCTTGCGCGCCGTGTTCCGGTTTCCGGTGGGCAACGTCATCGCCATGCTCGCCGCGCGTCGCGCCGTCACTGCCTACGTCCGGGTGCTGGCAGGCGGCGTCCTGCGCTGGGAGCACACGGTCCACCACGTCCACGTCGCACAAGCCCCAAGCTTGACGAGGAAGCGCAGCAGCGGCCTTTGCCGGTTGCGGCATGAGGGCAGGTCCCGCGGCGAGGCGGCGGGGGCAGCCCCTGCTTGCGCTCGCCCTCGTGCTTGTCGGCTGGATCACCGGACGCGCCCTGACACTGCAGGATTACCCCCGGAACGGACCGCCCGCTCCCCCGGCAAGCGTGCCGCCCTTGCGCCACCAGCCCTCGCTCGCCCGTCAGATACTCCCCTTGCCCCTTCGCCGCCCCCATCCGCACATCTCGAGCCTTGCCCCGCAGCGAACTTCCGCCCCACCGGCTGCCACATCAACACCATGGCCACCTATCCCAGCCCCTGCGCCTGTTCCATTTCTTCTGCCTCCACTCGCACCGTTGCCGCCCCGCAACGCCGCCCTGATCGCTCCCATCGCCTCCACCCCCAGCCAAAGCGCCGATCCGCAGGAGTTCTACGAGCCTCTCGTCGCCAAGGACGATCCGCGCTGGAGCGGCGAGAACTGGTTGCTGATGCGCGCGGGCAGCGGTTCGGCGGCGCAAGCCCCCGGTGCGGCGTCGTATGGTGCAAGCCAGGCAGGTGCCATCGTCCGCTACCGTTTCGGCAAGGGCGAGCCGCAGGATTCCTACGGCTATCTGCGCACCTCGCTTGCCATAAACGCCCCCGGCAAGGACAAGGAAGTCGCGCTCGGCCTCGGCATCCGCCCGGTCCGCCGCCTGCCTGTCCGCGCCCTCGTCGAAGCGCGCCTGCAGGATACCAGCCGCTCGCCGACGCAAGTGCGCCCCGTCGCCACTCTCATCACCGAACTGCCATGGCAGCGCCTGCCCCGCGGCTTCCGGCTCGAGGCTTACGGGCAGGCAGGGTACGCCGGGGGCAAGGCCGCCACCGCCTTCTTCGATGCGCAGGCGCTGCTCGATCATCCTGTCCGGGGCGTCGTCTCGCGCAATGGCGATCTGCGCGCCGGGGTCGGCATGTGGTCAGGCGGGCAGGAAGGTGCAGTGCGGCTCGATGTGGGCCCCCGCGTCGCGTTCAGACTCGAAGGTGGACGCCTTTTCGGACCGACCCGCGTCGCGCTTGACTGGCGCTTGCGCATCGCCGGAAACGCCCGGCCCGGCAGCGGTCCGACCATGACGGTTACCTCCGCTTTCTGAGCCACAGTTTTTTGGCCGCAAACCGGTTTCGCGGGGTTGCTGGCACGCACCGCCCGGCCTAGCGTTGACCCGGCAATGGACGTCTATCTCCCCATCGCGAACCTGTCGGTCAACGGGCTGGTCATCGTCGGCCTCGGCGCGCTGACCGGGCTGCTTTCGGGCATGTTTGGCGTCGGCGGCGGGTTTTTGACCACGCCACTGCTGATCTTCTACGGCGTACCCCCCACCGTTGCCGCAGCCTCGGCTGCCAGCCAGGTAACCGGCGCCAGCGTTTCCGGCGCCTTTGCCCAGGCGCGGCGCGGCGGCATCGATTATCATATCGGCGCGGTGCTGGTGGCAGGCGGCGTGATCGGCACCGGGCTTGGCTCACTGCTGTTCCGCCTGCTGCAGGCGCTCGGCCAGATCGATACGGTCATCAACATCCTCTACGTGCTGATGCTTGGCGGCATCGGCGGGTTGATGGCGCACGAAAGCATCACCACCCTGCGCGCGCAGAAAACCGGCCAGCCGCTGCCCGCCCGCAAGCGCCGCCACCATCCTCTCGTCGCCAGCCTGCCACTGCGGTGGCGCTTCTACCGCTCCGGCCTCTATATCTCGCCATTGGCACCGCTGTTGCTGGGCGTCGCCACCGGCATTCTCACCATGCTCATGGGTATCGGCGGCGGCTTCATCCTCGTGCCGGCGATGCTGTACATCCTCGGCATGGGCGTGAACGTGGTGGTCGGCACCTCGCTGTTCCAGATCCTGTTCGTCACCATGGTCACCACGATGATGCACGCGCTCACCACGCGCGCGGTCGACATCGTGCTGGCCGGACTGCTGCTGGTCGGTTCGGTCACCGGTGCCCAGATCGGCACCCACTTTGCCCAGAAGGTAAAGCCCGAACAGCTCCGCCTCATCCTTGCGGTGATCGTCCTTGCCGTCGCTCTGCGCATGGCACTCGGGCTCGGCTATCGCCCGGACGAGATCTACACGGTGGTTCCGCTGTGAGGGGCCGCGTGCCGCCTCGCAGCGCCGCTCTCGCCGCATGCCTGCTTCTGCTGGGTGCGCGCGATCCGATCTTGGTGCCCGAAATCTCGCAGCACGAGATCCAGGTCCGCCAGGGCTTTACCGGGGCCGACCTGCTCCTGTTCGGCGCGATCCTCAGCCCCGAAGGCAGCCGCGCCGCGCAGGATTACGATATCGTCGTGGTGCTCGAAGGCCCGGTGCAGTCCATCGTCCTGCGCGAAAAGCAGAAGATTGCGGGCATGTGGATCAATGCCGATTCGCTCGAATTCCGCTCGGCACCCAGCTACTTCGCCGTCGCCTCCTCCCGCCCGATCGCGAAGATCGTGGATGACAAGACCGCGGCGATCTACGAGCTCGGTCTCAAGTGGCTGCAGCTTTCGCCGATTGGCGTGATCGAACCGCGCGAACAGCAGCGCTTCTCCGAGGGGCTGGTCGATCTGATGCGGCGGCAGGGCCTCTACCGTGAGGATCAGGGCAGCGTGAAGATCAGCGGGCAAGTGCTCTACCAGGCCCGGATCAGCCTGCCCTCCAGCGTCCAGACCGGCACCTATACCGCCGAAACCTTCGCCATTCGCGGGGCAAGGTCGTGGCATCGGCGATCACCCGGATCGAGGTGAAGAAGGAAGGATTCGAACGCTTCGTCGCTGTCGCGGCCGATCGCAACGGATGGCTCTATGGCCTGTTTGCGGTCATTGTCTCGGTTGCCATGGGCTGGATCGCCGGAAGGCTCTTTGCCCGCAGCTGACGCGGCTATGCCTTTCGTTGGTTTAGCCGATCTTAACCCGAAACGGATAGTCTCAGGCCAACAGCCGACAATGGCCAGAGGGTTTTGTGCAGATGTCCGAAATGGGGATGCAGGGATTCATGGCGCCTGCCGCCAACCTGGAAGAGGCCGAATCGGCATCGGCCATCTTTGCGGCACCCCAGCACGCTCTCGGGTCGGAAAACGCGCGTCAGCCTATCGGCTTCGTGCGCGATGTAGCCGGTTCCAGCTCGGCCATCGCCCTTGATCTCGCCCGCCTCGAGCAGTGCTCGTCTGATCTCGATCCCTCGGTCTCGTTGTCCGGCAAGGTCGGAAGCCAGATCAAGATCCGCGTCGGCAACTCCTGGCTGCTCGCCAGCGTGCGCACGCAGCGGCAGGATACCTCCGTCGATGGTGGCGTGGTCGCCCAGATCGACTTTCTCGGCGAAGGCGAGGAAGAGCGCCTGACCGGCAAGATTTACGGCTTCCGTCGCGGTGTCACCCGCTATCCTGTCCCCGGCGCACTGGTCTATCCCGCCACCAGCAACGACCTGCGCCAGATCTATGCCAGCGATGGCCGCACCAACATCTCGATCGGCACCGTGTTTCCCACGCGCGACATTCGCGCCGGGCTCTATGTCGATGCACTGCTCGGCAAGCACTTTGCCCTGCTCGGCTCGACCGGCACCGGCAAGTCCACCGCCGCCGCACTGATCCTCCACCGCATCTGCGAGATGGCGCCCTCGGGCCACATCGTGATGATCGACCCGCACGGCGAATATTCCAGCGCATTCCGCGTCACCGGCCAGCTGCTCGACGTATCGAACCTGCAGATGCCCTACTGGCTGATGAACTTCGAGGAACACTGCGAGATCCTCGTCACGTCCTCGGGCACCGATCGCCAGATTGACGAGGATATCCTCGCCAAGTGCCTGCTCGCCGCGCGCATGAAGAACCGCCTCGCGGAACAGATCGGCAAGATCACGGTCGATTCGCCGATTCCCTATCTGCTGTCGGACCTGATGATCATCCTGCAGAACGAGATGGGCCGCCTCGACAAGGGCACCAACTCGATTCCCTACATGCGTCTCAAGACCAAGATCGAGGAAATCCGCAGCGACCCGCGCTACCAGTTCATGTTCTCTGGCATGCTGGTGGGCGACACCATGGCCGAGTTCATCTCGAAGATCTTCCGCATGCCCGCCAATGGCAAGCCGATCTCGATCATCGACGTTTCGGGCGTTCCTTCCGAAATCACGTCCACCGTCGTCGCCGTGTTGAGCCGCCTCGTGTTCGACTACGCGATCTGGGCGCGCGACGAAGAGACACGGCCCGTGCTGCTGGTCTGCGAAGAGGCCCATCGCTACGTGCCGAGCGAGAAGAACTCGGACGGCTCTTCGGTGGGCCGCATCCTCTCGCGCATCGCCAAGGAAGGCCGCAAGTACGGCGTCTCGCTGGGCCTGATTACCCAGCGCCCGTCAGACCTTGCCGAAGGCGTGCTGTCGCAGTGCGGCACGATCATCGCCATGCGCCTCAACAACGAGCGTGACCAGGCCTTCGTCAAGGCGGCCATGCCCGAAGGCGCACGCGGTTTCGTCGATACCATCCCGGCGCTGCGCAACCGCGAATGCATCATCTCGGGCGAAGGCGTCTCTATCCCCATGCGCGTCTCGTTCGACGAGCTCGAGGCGATCAAGCGCCCTGCCTCGAATGACCCCTCGTTCTACGAACTGTGGAGCAAGACCGGCGGCGAAGACCGCGCGGTCGAACGCACGGTCCAGCGCTGGCGCGCACAAAGCCGCTGACGAGACCTGGGGTCGGAACCCTAGGCGGCGTGGACAAATTCCACAGCGCCACGGCTGGAGGCAAAAACCGCCAGTTCAAGGAGGCGAGGAAGCGCAATATCGGGAATATTGTGCGACGAGCCGACGCCGAAATGGCGGTTTTTGGTCCAGCCCCGCAGGGGTTGCCCTGTAAAAGGCCTTGGCAGCGTTGCTCGGCCTTGAAAGAGACCCACTCTTCCTGCGTCCTCGCGCCTCGCCAAGGCCTTTTACAGGGCAACCGTGGCGTTGTGGAATCTGTCCACGCCGCCTAGATGCTCGGTGCCATGCGTCCGGCAGGGTCCGCGTCGGCGTGGGTTTCCTCCTCGCACTCCTCGTCAGGCACGGCGCGAGCGCGATCTCGCCACTGTGGCTGGCGATAGGCGTAGACGGAAAGCGCCACTGCAACCGCTGAACTGACCGGGAATGCCAGCCACAGGGCGTCCGCGCCAAGGCTCGGGTAGAAGGCGTAATAGAAGCCCAGCCGCACAGGATACATGGCGATCGACAGGATGATCAGCGGGGTCCACACCACCCCGCCCGCACGCATCGTGCCGAACAGCACCATCGTGATCCCGAACAGGATATAGCTCCAGCTGGCCAGGAACTGGATATGGCGCGCCTCGTCCACCGCCGGGCTGGCCGCGCCAAGGAACAGTTCCAGCGCGGGTCGGTCGAACAGCAGGATCAGCGCACACAGCGCACCGGTAATCGTCAGGTTCAGCATGACGCCCGCCCGCGAGATGCGGTGGAGCCGCTCGTCGAGGCCCGCGCCGATCGCCTGCGCGGCCATCGCGCTGACCGCGGCGGAAATTGCCATCGCCGGCATCTGCAGGTAGGTCCACAGCTGCAGGGCGGCGCCATAGGCCGCGCTGACCAGCAGCCCCTCGCGATTGACCAGCCCGATCACGATGATGCCTGCAGCCGAAATCACCAGCATCTGCGCGCCCATCGGCAGGCCCTTGGTCAGGATATAGCCCAGCTCGTCCCGGCGCGGCCACAGCCATTTCAGCTCCGGCCCCTTCAGCCGCAGCGGCAGGTCCTTGACGTAAACGTAGGCGACGATGCCCGCCATCGACACGAACGAGGCAATCGCCGTCGCCAGCGCGGCTCCGGCGATGCCCATGGCCGGGATCGGCCCGAAACCCCCGATCAGCAGCGGGTTGAGGCAGACGTCGAGCACCGACGACAGCACCATGAACTTCAGCGGCGTTGCTGCATCGCCTCCGCCGCGCAGGCCCATGCCCAGCATCACCGTGATCATCGAGGCCGGCATGGCGATGAAGATCACCCGCAGGTAAGTCAGCGCATAGCCATAAGTCTCACCCGGCGCGGCCATCGCCGTCAGCAGTTCGGGCGCGAAGACCCAGCCCAGCGTGCCCACCAGCAGCGAAAGCAGCACGCAGAAGCCCACCGCCGAGCCGAATGTCCGCCGCGCCGCCAGCACGTCGCGCGCGCCGAAAGCCTGCCCGATCTTGACCGTAGCCGCCATGCCGAAGCCGAACGCTGCGGCAAAGACAAGGAACATCACCACGTTGGCATTGGCCGTTGCCGCCAGCGCGCCCTCGCCCAGCATGCGCCCCACCCAGACCGAATTGATCGAGCCGTTGAGGGATTGCAGGATGTTGGATGCCAGCGTCGGTGCCGAGAACAGCACCAGCGTCTTGAGGATCGGCCCGCTCGTCAGGTCCCGACCGCGCCCCGGGGGTCCAGCCAACCGATCAGTCCTTCTTGAGCGCCGCAAGCGCAGCGAACGGACCGCTGGCAACGTCGCCGCCGAGATTGTGTTCGGCGCGCGCCCTGTCGGCATCGGGGCCTTCGGCAAACGGATCGATCGCCAGCGCCAGGCTCTGCGCCACGGCCTCGCCCAGATCGAAGCTTGTCCCCTCGAATTCGATCTCGTCGCAATCGTCGGCGGTAATCTCGATTTCCTCGTCGGGATCGTGGGCCGCGCCGGGGGGACGAAGCGCAGCGCGATGGGTTCGCTGATCGTCACCGGGAAGTCCTCGCCCGAGATGGCGCAGGCCTGCATGATGGAGGCGTCGAGATGGCCCTTGGCCTCCACGGAGTTGCCCTCCTGCCGCAACGAGATGGTCGCTTGCATGGCTTTCACCTCCGAGAGTTGGAAACGCGCAGCAAGACGCTTCCGCTCCGCCTCGGTCGGCTCAAGCACGATGGGTTCATCGTTCACCTGTCGGATGTCGATGATGCGCGAAAACTCCGGATTCATGGTCATTTTCCGATCTCCGCATCGAGAACGCGGAATGCCGGCACGAGGTCCAGCCCGGCCGCGAAAGCGCGCACGCGCCGCGTCAGCAGCAGCGGATCGATGCCGTCGTGGAGGGTCACGTTGCGACTGATCGCCTCGGCCATCAGCGCCTCGTCCCGCGATGCCAGCGCCTCGCGATAGGCACCCAGGCGCCCGCCCAGCACGCTCATCAGCTGGCCCACCCGCTTGCCCACGATCACGTCGCCCACGCCACTTTCGCGCAGCTGTCCGTCCATGTCCTCCACGAACAGTTCGGTCAGCCGCACCGAAGGCTCGACGAGTTCCGCGTCGCGCTCCATGCGGATCAGCACGACCGACAGGATCAGCGTGATCATGTCGAATCGCCCGCCCACCGTGTCGGCCACGCCACAATCCCGGTACCACTCCTTCTCGCGCGCGATCTCCACCGTGCGGTGCCACAAGGGCCGCGCCACGGCGCGATCGTCCTGCTTGCGTCCGAACAGCTTGGTAAGAAGCGACATCTCGGCATTCCTTGGCGTTCCGCCCGTTCAGGGGCGATTAAATCTCGGCCGTCCAGCAGGCTGCTTGCGGGCGGCATTGCGGTATTCCAGATTGGACCCTAAGGGTCGCCCAATTGGTCTCGGCGATATAGGCTGTGCATTCCCGATGCAAACGGGCATGACGGCGATAAGTGAAGAGCGGAGTTTGCGAATGCGGAACATGCGGCTGATGGTGCAGGGTGCGGCGGTGCTCGCCCTCGGCGTAGCCGCGTCCGGCTGCGCCAGCATCAAGGACCATCGCGGCTATATCATCGACGAAGCGCTGGTCGCTTCGGTCCAGCCCGGCGTCGACAACAAGCTCTCCGTCGAACGCACGCTGGGCCGCCCGACCTTCACCAGCCAGTTTGGCCGCCAGACCTGGTACTACGTTGCCCAGAACACCCGGCAGCGCCCGTTCACCCGTCCGCAAACCTCGGACCAGAGCGTCATCGTCGTCGATTTCGACGCGCGCGGCAATGTCAGCACGCTGGCCCGCCAGGGCATGGAGAAGGTCGTCCGCCTTTCGCCTGAAAGCGACAAGACGCCGACCCTCGGGCGTGACCGCAGCTTCTTCCAGGACCTGTTCGGCAACATCGGCGCGGTTGGCGCCATCCCCGGCGGCGCGGGCGGCGGTGCGCCCACCGGCACCGGTCCCAACGGCAGCTGAGGCTCCGGCGCTTGAATTCGCCGCCGCGCTCCTCATATCGCGGCGATGGACGACAGCAGGGCGAGCCACGGCCTTATCCAGTGGCACGGCACCACCATCATCGGGGTGAAGAAGAACGGCCGCACCGTCATTGCGGGTGACGGTCAGGTTTCCATGGGCAACACGGTGATGAAGCCGAACGCCCGCAAGGTCCGCCGGATCGGGGACGGCAAGGTCATCGCTGGTTTTGCAGGCGCCACTGCCGACGCCTTCACCTTGTTCGAACGGCTCGAGCGCAAGCTCGAACAGCATCGCGGCCAGCTCATGCGCGCCGCGGTCGAACTCGCCAAGGACTGGCGGACCGACAAGTATCTGCGCAATCTCGAAGCGCTGATGATCGTCGCCGATGCCGAGACCATGCTGATCCTCACCGGCAATGGCGACGTGCTCGAACCCGAAGCGGGAATCGCCGCGATCGGCTCGGGCGGCAACTATGCCCTCGCCGCCGCGCGCGCCCTGACCGACTACGAAGACGACGCCGAGAAGATCGCCCGCCGCGCCATGCAGGTCGCCGCCGAAGTCTGCGTCTTCACCAACGACCGCGTGACGGTCGAGGAAATCTGATGCTCGATTCCCTTACCCCCAAAGCCATTGTCCGCGCGCTGGACGAACACATCGTCGGCCAGACCGATGCCAAGAAGGCGGTTGCCGTGGCCCTGCGCAATCGCTGGCGCCGCCAGCGCCTGTCGGCAGACCTGCGCGACGAGGTTTCGCCGAAGAACATCCTGATGATCGGTCCGACGGGCTGCGGCAAGACCGAGATCAGCCGCCGCCTCGCCAAGCTGGCCGATGCCCCGTTCGTGAAGGTCGAGGCGACCAAGTTCACCGAGGTCGGCTATGTCGGCCGCGACGTGGAACAGATTGCCCGCGATCTGGTCGAAGAGGCGATCCGGCTCGAAAAGGAGCGCCGCCGCGAGGCCGTGCGCGATGCGGCCAGCAAGGCGGCGATGGACCGCCTGCTCAAGGCGCTGGTCGGCGATGGCGCCAGCGAAGCCACGCGCGAAAGCTTCAAGGCAAGGCTGTCCGATGGCTCGATGAACGACGTCGAAGTCGAGATCGAGGTCGAGGACGCACCATCCGCGCCGATGGAGATCCCCGGAATGCCCGGCGGCATCGGCATGATCAACCTGTCGGACATGATGGGCAAGGCGTTCGGCAAGCAGAACCTCAAGCGCCGCAAAATGCGCGTGGCCGATGCTTGGGACAAGCTGGTCGATGAAGAAGCCGAAAAGCGCATGGACCAGGACGACGTCGCGCGCGAGGCGATCCGCAATGCCGAAACCAACGGCATCGTCTTCCTCGACGAGATCGACAAGATCGCGGTGTCGGACGTGCGCGGCGGTTCGGTCAGCCGCGAGGGCGTCCAGCGCGATCTGCTGCCGCTGATCGAGGGCACGACGGTTGCCACCAAGTACGGCCCGATGAAGACGGACCACGTGCTGTTCATTGCCTCGGGTGCGTTCCACGTGGCCAAGCCCAGCGACATGCTGCCCGAACTGCAGGGCCGCCTGCCGATTCGTGTCGAGCTCAAGGCACTGTCCGAGGACGATTTCGTGCGCATTCTTTCGGAAACGCGCGCCAATCTCGTCGAACAGTACCGCGCGCTGATCGCAACGGAGAACGTCACGCTCGATTTCACGCCCGAGTCCATCCGCGCCATTGCCCGAACCGCGGCGCAGGTGAACGAAAGCGTCGAGAACATCGGCGCCCGCCGCCTGCAGACGGTGATGGAAAAGCTGCTTGAGGAAGTAAGCTTCGATGCCGAAGACCGCACCGGCGAGACGGTGACGGTGGACGAGGCCTACGTCGCCGAAAAGCTCGCAAACCTTGCCGGCAATGCGGACCTTTCGAAGTACATCCTGTGACCGTCGGACAGTGAACGTGCGGCTCGTCCCGGCTACGCAGACGCATTTCGCGCGCCTGCTTGACGGGCAGCCGCCAGAGCCGGAGGTTGCCTTGCCGGACACGCCGGTGGCCGAACCGGAAGTGCTCCCGATGCTGGCTGGGCTGGCCGAGGCTGTCAGCGCGCTGTTCACACCCTCGGCCTGGCTGATCGTGGCAGGTGACGAACTCGTCGGCCTGATGTCCGTCACGTCCGTGCTCGAGGAAGGTCGGCTGCAGATCGGTTACGGCGTGGCGCCGGGCTCGCAAGGGCGCGGCCACGCTTCGGCAGCAGTGGCGGCCTTGGTCGATTGGGCGCAATCGGACGATCGCGTCAAAGCGCTTTACGCAGAAACGCGCACTGACAACATCGCCTCGCAGCGCGTGCTGGAGCGGGGCGGCTTTGCCAGGACCGGCGAGCGGCTTGACGAGGAGGACGGCGCGCTGTTCTGTTGGCAGGTAGATTGCTGAGGACCCGCATGTACAACACGCCCGAAGACCGCCCCGTATACCGCCTTCTCACCGGCAAGGACGACCGCGCCTTTTGCGAGCGCGTGTCCGAGGCCTTGGCGCAAGGGTGGCGGCTCTATGGCTCGCCGTCGATGACCTATGACGGCGGCATGGACTGCATCAAGGTGGCGCAGGCCGTGGTGTGGCACGAGGCAGACGTGGTCAAGTAAGGCTCCGCTCACGCAGCAACGGCCGGGGTTATGCCCGGCCGTTACCTGTGAGAACACGAATTACCGATCAATACGTTGCCGGCGGATCGCTCGCCGGAAAGCTCTCGTCCGAGGCTTGGTCGACCTTGTCCCAGCGCTTGGGGTCCGATCGCATGCCCTCGGTCCCGGCACTGCGCACCTTGGCGAAATTCCCGCCAGCCTCTTCGCCCTGCGCGAAAGCGGCCGGTGCCTGTTCGTCGCGGTTCTTTTGCGCCACGCGCCAGATCGCATATCCCGCCGCTCCTGCGACGGCCCATTGCAGCAGGCTCATTACTCGTCTCCTGATTGGCGGAAGGCTCGCGGCCTTCCTTCTCAATCAGGCAAACGCGCCAAGCCCGGAAAGGTTCAGGCCCGAATAGCTCAGGGCACCTGAACCGGGCGCGGAGTATTGGTCGGACGCGGGCGCGCGCCTGCCGCTGCCGGGTCGTTGCCATCGCGGCGGCCGGTGGCGCGGTTGAGGAAATCGTCGTTCGCTGCCTGCGGCACCTCCGGCGGCACCCCCTCGGGCGGTGCATTGGGGTCAATCGCACCCTCGTCGCCACGCCGGCGCGACGGGTCGACCAGGTTGCCCTGCTCGTCGACATAGAAGTAGTCGTCAGGGTTGCCCTGCATCGCCTCATCATCGGGTTCGAGTTGCCATTCCGGCAGCTTGAGCTCGGTGTCGAACTGTTCGACCGGGCGCTTGCGCGTCGCGACCTTCATGTAGGCGGCGAAGGCCCGCGCCGGTGCGGCGCCGCCCTGCAGGCCAGGCACGGCCTTGGCATCATCGCGGCCCATCCACACCCCGGTGGTGATCCCGCTCGAAAAGCCGAGGAACCAGCCGTCCTTGTTCGACGAGGTCGTCCCAGTCTTGCCGGCAACCGGCCTGCCGATCTGCGCAGCGCGGCCCGTGCCGATGTTGACTGCGGTCTGCATCAGGTCGGTCATCGCGGCGGCGACATAGGGCGGGACGAGCTGCTGCGCGGCTTCCGTGCGGTGGGTGTAGAGCACTTCGCCGTCGGTCGTCGTCACCTTGCGGATGCCGTAGGGCGTTACCGACATGCCCTTGGCCTGAACCGAGGCGAACGCGCGCACCATGTCGATCACGCGCGCTTCGGACGATCCCAGCACCATCGAGGGCAGGGTGTTGATCGGCGTGGTGATGCCAAAGCGGCGCGCCATGTTGGCCACGGTGCCAAAGCCCACTTCATTGCCAAGCTGCGCCGCAACCGTGTTCTTGGAATAGGCAAAGGCGGTGCGCAGGTCGATCTCGCCGGCATAGCGATTGCCGTCGTTGCGCGGCGTCCACCCATCGATCGTCACCGGCTCGTCGACCACGCGGTCATCCGGCGTGTAACCGGCCTCGAGTGCCGAAAGATAGACGAACAGCTTCCACGCCGAACCGGGCTGGCGCACCGCATTGACCGCACGGTTGTAGTTCGAGCTCAAATAGTCCGTGCCGCCGACCATGGCGAGGACCGCGCCGTCGCGATCAAGCGAGACCAGTGCGCCCTGTGCGCCCTTCGGTGCAAATCCCGCCACGGCACTGGTCGCCGCCTTCTGCGCGATCGGATCGAGCGTGGTCCACACTTCGATCGGCTTGTCGTTCTCGGGCAGGATCAGGTCGAGCTGCGGCAGCGCCCAGTCGGTGAAATAGCGCGCCGAATTCTGGCCTGCGCTGTCCGAGACCATCTTCACGGCCTTGAGGTCAACGCTCTGCGCTTCCTGCGCGGTCAGCACGCCCGCGCTCTGCATCGTCTGCAGAACCACGCCGGCGCGGCCCACGGCGGCATCGGCATCGGCCGTGGGCGAATAGCGTGACGGGGCCTTGACCAGTCCGGCAATGATCGCCGCCTCGGGCAGCGTGATTTCCTCGCCCGAATGGCCGAAGAATTTCCGCGCCGCGCTGTCGATGCCATAGGCACCGCCGCCGAAGTAGACCTTGTTGAGGTACAGCTCGAGGATCTGGTCCTTCGAGAACTTCTGTTCGAGCGCCAGCGCCAGCACCCATTCGCGCGCCTTGCGGCCGAAGGTCTTGGTGTTGTTGAGGAAGATGTTGCGGGCAAGCTGCTGCGTGATCGTCGATCCGCCCTGCCGCCACGTGCCGCTTTCCACGCGCACCATCAGCGAACGGACGATGCCGATCGGGTCCACGCCCCAATGGCTGCGATAGCGCCGGTCCTCGACCGAGATCATCGCATCCTTCATGTCCTGCGGGATGCGCTCGTAGGGGATCCATTTGCCGTAGCTCGGCCCCAGTGTCACGATCTCGGACCCGTCGGCGGCACGCACCACGATCATCTGGCCGGTCTGGCTCGATTTCAGTTCGCCATAGCCGGGCAGCGAGCGCACCGTGACGGCAACCGCCACCACCAGCCCGATCGTGCCGAGCAGCGCAAATCCGGCACCCCACGCAAGAAGCCGCCGGGCCCATCGGCCCAGCATCGATCTGCTCTTGGGTTGCGGCTCCGACCTGCCGCCCTCGGGGCGGCGGGGAATGTCCCGTCTGGCCATCAGTCTTGTACCGCTTCCCTCATTCTCGGCCTCGTTCCGGCATCGGCGCAGGCCGTCCACGCAAATCTGCGGCCCTTTGCATAGGGCAGTTGTAACGCAGGGTTAACCGCAAAATCGGCGAACGGCCAATGCCGTCGGTTCAACTCAGTCCTTCGGGGTGAAGTCGAGCGAGGCGCTGTTCATGCAATAGCGCAGGCCGGTGGGGTTCGGACCATCGGGAAACACGTGGCCAAGGTGCCCGTCGCAGCGGGCGCAGCGCACCTCTGTGCGGACCATGCCGTGCGAGCGATCGACGATCTCCTCGACCGCCTCGGCTTCGACCGGGGCATAGAAGCTCGGCCAGCCCGAACCGCTGTCGTACTTGGTGTCGGACGTGAACAGCGGCGCGCCGCAGCCGGCACAATGGTACTCGCCGGGTGCCTTGTTCTTCTCGTAAGCCCCGGTGAACGCGCGCTCGGTGCCGCCCTGGCGCAGGATCTGGTACTGCTCGGGCGAAAGACGCTCGCGCCATTCGGCGTCGGTCAGGTTCATCTTGTCAGGCATCGGGGGATCTCCTTTGCCGCCAATATGGGAAGCCCCGCCGCCCCGCTCAATAGTGCGATTTTTCCTGCGGCCTGGCGAATTCATAGCAGCGCGCGATGTCGTACTTGTCGACCCCGCCCTTGCCGTCACCTGCCTCGGCCGCCATCGCCTCGCGCGCTTCGGCCAGCGTGCGGTCTGCATCGTCGCCACTGCCACCGGCGGCGATGATCGCCTCGCGCTCGCGCGATGAAAGCACGGATTCCAGCGTCTTGAGGTCCTGCGCCGAAGTGCTCATCCCTTCGCGGGCATGGACCTCACTGTAGGCGAGGCCGAGGATCGCGGCGCATTGCTTCAGCGTCGGCGCGACCAGCGGCGGCACGGTGGCGTCAAGCCGGGCAAGGCAAGGCTTCGCGAGCGCCGACAGCGCCTTGTCGGGATCGGGCGCAGTCTGCAGCGCCTGAACCTGCACGGCGATCAGGTCGCGCACCTGCTCACGGGTCAGGGCACCTTCCTTCATTGCGCGTTCGCCCGTGTCAGCGAAGAAGGTCTTGCCGCGCAACGCCAGCGGCGGCCAGCCTTCCAGCGCATCCCCCCCGATTGTTCGAGTGCAACAATGGCAAAGGCAGCCGCACAGCGCAGATCGTCGCGGCCTTGGGCGGTGAGCTGCGGCGCGGCCAAGGCCTGTGCCCCGGCCTGTGCCGGCACAAATCCAACTGTCAGGGGCAGAAGGGCAACTCTGGCGAGCAGGGCGGTAACTCTGAGGGGCAAAGGCATGGCATGAGCATAGCGAAAAAAGGGGCCGCGAACAGACGTGCTGTTCACGGCCCATGTGACCTTCACGGTCAGGGATTGCGCACTCGGCAGGGTATCAAGAGGGAGTGCGCGCTGGAGACTGGTACTGGACTTATCCGGCCGCGGCCTCGTTGCAGCGGGCGAGGTCCTCGGCCGCCAAGTCACCCTGCGGGGTGGCGAAGCGGGCGACGGGGCCGACCTTCTGGGCGAGGCGGGCGCAGACGATCACCGGGCGCGAGGTGTCGCGCGGGGCGGAGCATTCGGCGCCTTCGCACTTCCACAGCACGCCCTTCTGGATGACCTTCTGCATGCCGTCCATCGGACGGGTCAGCGTGGCCGAATAGAACGCGCCGCCGGTGTTGGCGCGGGCCGTGTTGGCGGTGACCGCAAAGCTGAAGGTGGTGCCGACCAGTGCAAGGACTGCCGGGAGGAGCTGGCGCATGGCGCTGCTGGAATTTGCTGAGATCATCGTTCTTCCCCTGAATTACCTTGTTAAGGGCCTCGGAAATTGCGGGGTTCTGGAGAGGATGCTATTTCCGTTGCGAATCGCTACCTATCAATATAGGTTTCAGGTTGCAACTAGAAACTTAAACAGGTGCCGCAGATGGGTTATGCAGAAGACGATATGGACAAACTGCGCGAACCCTTGGGCGAGATTGCCCAGTGCGGCCTTCCCTTGCCCTCGAAGCGATGGGGGAACGCTGGTCGTTCATGATCCTGCGCGCCGCCTTCAACGGGGTGCGCCACTTCGAGGATTTCCTCGAAGCGCTGGGCATTGCGCGCAACATCCTGTCGAACCGCCTGTCAAGGCTGGTCGAGGCCGGCATACTCAAGCGCGAACACTGCGCCGATGATCGCCGTCGCATCGAATACCGCCTGACGCCGAAGGGTCTGGACCTCCTCCCCGCAATGCTGGCCCTGCGCCAGTGGGGCGAGAAGTGGGAACTTGGCGTGCCCGCCAATCCGGTCCTTTGCGACAATCGCGACGGCAGGCCGATTGCGGCAATCGGCATTCTTTCGCACGATGGCCGCAAGCTCACTCCTGACGACCTGACCTGGCGCGATCGGGGCGAGATCGAAGCCGAGCCAAAGCCTGCCGCATTTCGCGAGGTTGGCTGAAGGGTCTTCAGAAAAGAGGGACTTCAGGAAAAAGGGCCAAGAGAAAAAAGGCCAAGAGAAAAAAGGACCGCCGGACTAGCGACGGTCCCTTGAGTTTGACCCGGTGGGGGACTGGATCCGCCGGGTTTGCAAGCTGCCGGGATCAGCGGACAGCAAGATCAGTCTTGGAATTCTTGGCGGCCAGCGCAGTGGCCTTCACTTCGGCCTTGGCGCGGCGGGCATCGGCCATCGAGCGGGCAAAACAATCGCGTGCCGCTTCCCATTCGCTGGTCGGCAGGTCCGCCTTGTTCAGGCCACAGATGTCCTTGGCGGCATGACGAAGGCGGGCGTTGAGCTGGGCCTCGCCCTGCTTGGTGGTAAGATCGAGATCGGAGTAGCCAACGAGGCGCGTGCCGGCGAAGGCAGGCTGGCTGGCGGAAAGGGCGAGGCCGAGGAGGCCGGCGGAGAACAGGGTCTTGGCAAACATGGCAACTTCCTTCGACACGGGTGCCGGCGGGGACCGGCCTTGGGGGCGTTTCAGCGGCTGGTCCGGCTCTTCCGGTGCACCGCATGCATTTTCGCTACGCCCGGTCGTCGATGAAATCTTGCGCGTCTCGACCAGCTTTCCGTTACGAACGACAAGTGTTTAGCCCGTCCGACGAAACGCAATGTCCACTCCACGAACTGCAGGTGTGACAATCCTGCGGCGATTCCCTAAAGGTCTCGTCCAGTCCATGGCGATTCTGATCACTTTCCTTCTGGGCATCGGCAACTTCGCGCTGCACCGCGCCATGCTGGATAGCGGGCACCCCCTGCTGGCCCGGCTGCCGTGGATGGTTCACGCCCTTGGCGGCCGCTTCACGCTGATGCTGGAATTCCTGCTGCTGCTGGGGGCGCTGCTGTTTGCCGCCGAAGGCGTGGTCAGCGGCCCGATCGCCTACGTCATCTATTCCATGCTCAACAGCTTCTCGGCCTGGCTGATCCTGACAGACCGCGTTTAGAGCAGCCGCTGCGGAACCGCCGCGCCTGCTACCGGTTCTGCCGGTGATGACGCTCTCTCCTCTCTGGCTCGTGACGAACGCCGCAAGCGGCAGCAACAGCGATGCAGCGGTCGACGATCTCGTCGCCTCGCTCTCGGCTGCCGGGTGCGCGCCGGCGCGGGTCATCCGCTTTCCCGACGAGGACCTGCCGACGCGCGCGCAGCTTGAAGCAGAGGGGATCGCGACGCTTGCCGTCTTCACCGGCGACGGCACGATCAATGCCGCCGCTTCCGCGCTCGAAGGCTGGGGCGGTGGCTTGCTCGTCCTTCCCGGCGGCACGCAGAACCTCCTGTCGAAGTCTCTCCACGGCGACGTTCCGGCAGAGGAAGTGACCGGCAAGCTCGGCACGGCGCGACGCGTGCGGCGACAGGCGCTGCGCACTTCGCAAGGCGTCGCCCTGATCGAACTGCTGGCCGGCCCCGGCGCGATGTGGGCCGACGTGCGCGAAAGCGTGCGCGATCTCGACCTGCCCACCATTGCCGAGACTTTCACAACGGCCCTGCGCGAAACCCGCGAAGGACCGGGCGTTCGCCTCGCCGCACCCGCAACCGCCGCGCGGCCCGAAGGCTACCGCGCCGTGCGCATGGCCCCGCTCGACGGGGACAGCATGGAAGTGGACGGATACGACTTTTCCGACTGGGGCGAGTTCGCCGCGCAAGGCTTTGCCATGCTGGTGAAGCGCGATTTCCGGCAGGGCCCGCATGACGAACTCGGCCAATGTTCGTTGGCAACGCTGGAAAGCGACGGCCCGATCGCCATGATGATCGACGGCGAACGGCGCGAAGGCAGCATGCGCGAAGAGGTTGCCTGCGAGGAGTTCGCGCTCGACTTCCTCTCGACTATCGCGCCTGGCAACACACCCGGCGCTTGACCGCAGCGGGCCCAGCGACGATCACCCCAGCGCCATGACCCGCCTGTTTCACATCAGCGATATCCACTTCGGCCTCGAAGACCGGCGCGCCCTCGATTGGGTGGCGCAATGCATCGCGCGCGAGAAGCCCGATGCCGTGGCGATCACCGGCGATCTGACGATGCGGGCCCGGCACCGCGAATTCACCGCCGCCTGCCACTGGATCAAGGCTTTGGACGTGCCGGTCACTGTCGAAGTGGGCAACCACGACCTGCCCTACTTCAACCTGATCGAACGCTTCGTCGATCCCTACCGCCGCTTCCGCTCGATCGAAGGCGTGCTGGAGCGGGAGCTGCCGATCCCCGGCGCGAAGATCGTGCCGCTGAAGACAACCGCACGCGCGCAGCTCCGCCTGAACTGGTCGAAAGGCACGGTCGGCAAGGCCGCGCTGGCGCAGACCCTTGCCGCGATCGACGCCCTGCCAGCGGGCACCCGCGCCATCGTTGCCTGCCATCACCCGCTGGTCGAGGCGGGCACGCGTGGCAAGGCGCTGACCCGCGGCGGCAACCATGCGCTGGCCGAACTGGCCCGGCGCAACGTCCTCGCCGTGCTGTCAGGCCACGTCCACGATGCGTTTGACCTGATCCACCCCACCGCCAACGGCCCGGTGCGGATGATCGGCGCGGGCACGCTCAGCCAGCGCGTCCGCTCCACCCCACCCAGCTTCAACGAACTGACGCTGGATGGCGACAATATCACTGTCCGCGTGCGCAACCTCGAACACGTGCCCACCCGCGACATGCTGATCGACGACGTGCCCGAAAATGCGCTCCCGCCCCGGACCCAGGGCGAACCGGTGGCGCCGGTCGCCGCCATACCGGCGAACGATCCGCCGGTTCATTGAACGAACCCTTCTCAGGCACTGTCCTGAGTAAACGCTCGTATGCACTTTTGGGCATTGTTTGGCGATCGGCCGCTAGATGCGGTCAGGTCAGGGATTGTCGCATCCGTTCTTGTCGCGCTGCTGATCCCTCCAAGCGGGAGTCGGTGTCGCAATGCTTGAGTGGTTTGAACAAAAGGCGCCGATCCGCCTGAAATTTCGCGCCCTGCTGGTCGCATATACCCTGCTGTCGGTTGTCGGACTGACCGGCACTGCGCTCGCCGCCTTCGACATGGCGCCGGTCTGGGCGTGCCTCGGCCTGGGCCTGGCATCACTAGTGGCGATCATGGTGACGACGGAGATCGCACGGGAGCGCATATGCGCCCCCTATGTGAACACCGTCGTGCGCATGGAAGCCCTGGCCGCAGGCGATACCGAAAGCGAGATCTGGTACACCAATTACCGCGACTGCGTGGGACGGATGACCAAGGCCATGGCCACCTTCAGCGAGAACGCCATAGAGATCCGCAAGGCCCGGGCGACACAGGAAATTGTCGTCAGAACGCTCAAGTCATCGCTGAGCGAGCTGGCCGACAACCGCCTTGACTGCCAGATTCGTGACCCGCTTCCGGGGGCTACGACGACTTGCGCAGCGATTTCAATCGGGCTGTGGACGCACTGGGCAAGGCCATCAGCAGCGTTCATCAAGCCGCCCTCAGCGTGATGAGCGGCTCGGATGAAATCAACGCGGCATCGAACGACCTCGCCCGTCGCAACGAACAGCAAGCGGCCAGCATCGAGCAGACATCGGCATCGCTCAACCTGGTCACTCAGGGCGTGAACGCCATGGCGCAGTCGGCCCACGAAGCGCGGGACGCGATCGCGCAGGCGCAGGGCGAGGCGATCGACGCCGGAAGCGTCGTCGATAAGGCCGTCGAAGCGATGTCGGCCATCGCGGTTTCCGCAGACCAGATCGCCCAGATCGTCGGCCTGATCGATGGCATCGCCTTCCAGACCAACTTGCTGGCGCTCAACGCCGGTGTCGAGGCGGCCCGCGCGGGCGATGCCGGCAAAGGCTTTGCCGTGGTCGCCACGGAAGTCCGTGCATTGGCGCAGCGGTCGGCCGATGCGGCGCAGGAGATCCGCGCGCTGATCTCGAAATCCGGCGAACAGGT
Organism: Novosphingobium sp. THN1; assembly: GCF_003454795.1. GTDB lineage: Bacteria > Pseudomonadota > Alphaproteobacteria > Sphingomonadales > Sphingomonadaceae > Novosphingobium. The sequence goes on along the minus strand of NZ_CP028347.1, from coordinate 1,262,197 downwards.
GACTTCGGGCGTGAGCCTTGTCAGCCAGACCGGATCGGTTCTGGTCGGCATCGTCAATCGCGTGAGCGAGATCAACGACCTGGTCTCGCAGATCGCGGCCACGGCCCGCGAGCAGGCGACCAGTCTGGACACCGTGAACCAGACCGTCGCAGACGTCGACCGGGTGACGCAGCAGAATGCGGCGATGGTCGAAGAGTCGACGGCTGCGGCCCGTTCGCTGTCGCGCGAGGCTGCCGAGCTGACCGAGGTGGTGCAGCGGTTCGCCGGGGGCAGGACAATGTCGCCGCGATCCGCCCCGCAGCGCCGGCCCCCTCGTTGCACGCCGCCCCGCTTGCGGCATCGCCCTACCGCAGTACCGGCAATGCTGCCCTGAAACTTGAACCGGAGAACGACTGGTCGGAATTCTGACGACCTGTCGGCTGCAAGTTCAGGGGACAGCCCTGATCTGCAGCGCAGTCCCCTTTTCGATCACGTCGATCAGCCGGTCGATGTTGGGATGCGCGCCGGGGCGAGCCCGGGCGTCGGGCGTGTGTTCGGCGAAGACCTCAAGGGCATGGGCAGATGCCGCAGCATCGAGCTTGCCGAAGCAGAGCTGCAGGTAGTTGTAGACCTTGAGCGAGCCTTGCTTGCCTGCTTCGTTGGGAATCGTCGCCACGACCGTGCCCGCCGCGTCGATCAGATCGAGGCGCGCGATGCCGTCGATGGCGGGCAGCAGGGCGAGGTTGTCCTTGAACGAGGCGGTCGGTGTAATCGGCGTCATTGCCAAGGTCATTGCTGGCCCACTCCCATGTTGTCGATAAGGCGCGCCGCGCCGATGCGGGCGGCAACGAGCAGGCGGGCGCTTTGCCCGGCATAGCTGTCGATCGCCTCGAGCGTCGCCGCATCGCGCAAGTCTGCGTAGTCGATTGACGTGAACCCGGCGGCGAGCACTTCGGCGTTCAGCGCGGCGAGCGCCTGCGGCACCGGCGCGCCGCCCTCGATCGCCGCGATGGCGCGGCGCATGGCAGCAGATAGCCCTGCGGCCTGTTCACGCTCCTGTTCGGTCAGGTACTGGTTGCGGCTGCTCAGGGCGAGGCCGCTTGGCTCGCGCACGGTTTCGACGCCGATGATGTTCGAGACGTGGGGCTGGGTCAGATCGAGGTCGCGCGCCATGCGGCGGATCACCGCCAGCTGCTGCCAGTCCTTTTCCCCGAACAGCGCAAAGTCCGGGCGGACCTGGTTGAACAGCTTGCACACCACGGTGGCGACGCCATCGAAATGGCCGGGCCGCGCGGCGCCGCAGGCAACCTCGCTCACGCCCGAAACCGAGATGTTGGTGGCATAGCCTTGCGGGTACATCTGATCGACCGTGGGCGCCCACAGCACGGCGACGCCTTCGGCTTCGAGCAGCGCGGCATCGGCGGCGAGCCGGCGCGGGTAGGCATCGAGGTCCTCGTTCGGGCCGAACTGGCGCGGATTGACGAAAATCGAGGCGACGACGTGGCTTGCGCGTGCCTTGGCTTCGCGCACCAGGGTGAGATGGCCTTCGTGCAACGCGCCCATGGTAGGGACGAACGCCACGGTTTTTCCCCCGATTTTGAGCGCGTCGACCGCATTGCGCAGGTCTTCCAGCCGGTTGATCGTTTGCACCTTGGCAGCCACTCCACTAAGTCAGATGGCACGGGCGATACGGGCGGCGGACGCCTCTCGCAAGCCCGTGCAGCGTATCAACCACGTGAGTTACCAGCCTTGTCCAGCGCCTCGTCCCTTGGCCCGCATCGCATCGTCTTCGCCAACGAAAAGGGCGGCACCGGCAAGTCGACAACTGCGGTCCACGTCGCCGTGGCCCTCGCCTACCAGGGCGCGCGCGTGGCGACGATCGACCTCGATGCTCGCCAGCGCACGATGCACCGCTATTTCGAGAACCGCGCCGAGACGATGCGCCGGCGCGAGATCACGCTGCCGACCGCGACTTTCGAGGTCTATGGCGGGGACAGCATCGAGGAGCTCGACGCGCTGACCGAGCGGCTTTCGCAGGACCACGACTTCATCATCTTCGACACCCCCGGCCGCGACGATGTGCTGGCCCGCCACGTGGCTACGCGCGCGGATTCGCTGGTCACCCCGCTCAACGACAGCTTCGTCGACTTCGATCTGATCGGCCAGGTGGACGCAGAAACCTTCAAGGTGCGCCGCCTGTCGTTCTATGCCGAATTGATCTGGGAAGCGCGCAAGAAGCGGGCGATGGCCACGATCAAGGATGCGCGCCGGGAAATGGACTGGGTCGTCGTGCGCAACCGCACCGGCTATACCGAAGCGCGCAACCAGCGCCGTATCGACCAGGCGCTGACCGAACTGTCCAAGCGCGTCGGCTTCCGCGTGGCCAGCGGCCTTTCGGAGCGCGTGATCTATCGCGAACTGTTCCCGAGCGGACTGACCCTGCTCGACAAGGGCCATCTTGGCGAGCTCGGCACCAGCCACCTCGTCGCGCGGCAGGAACTGCGCACGCTGGTTTCGGGCCTCAACCTGCCGATGCCGGGCAAGGCCGCACCTGAGACCAAGCTGGAAAGCGCTGCCTGATGATCAAGCTGCTCACGCTTGCGATCCTGGCCAGCCTTGCGTGCAAGCTGCTGGCAGGGCGCTGGCCGTGGGAGCTTCTGCAAGGAGACCCGCGCGCCGCCAACGAGGCGCGGGCACGCAACCTTCTCGGCATCGGGCCGCAGGCGGGTTATGACGAAGTGATCGAGGCGCACCGGCGGCTGCTCCAGAAGGTCCACCCCGATCGCGGCGGCAGCAACGAAGCCGTGCATGAAGCCAATGCCGCGCGCGATCTGCTGCTGGCGCGGCTGGCCGACCGGCGCGGGACCTGATCGGGTCGGCGAGGCCAGCAACGGGATGACGGCGCACCGCTTCCACCCTTCGATCCTGCGCGAATACGATATTCGCGGCGTCTTTGGCGAAACCTTGAGCGCGGACGATGCCCGCGCCGTCGGCCGCAGCTTTGGCTCGGTGGTGCGATCGCGCGGCGGCAGCCGGGTGGCGGTGGGCTGCGACGGGCGCATCAGCACGCCGGTGCTGGAACATGCGCTGGTCGAAGGGCTGACTGCCAGCGGCGTTGACGTGGTCCGGATCGGGCTGGGACCGAGCCCGATGCTCTATTTCGCGGCAACGCCCGGTTCGGGCGGGTTAGCCCAAGAGGTGCAGGGCGGCGTTCAGGTAACCGGCAGCCACAATCCCGCCAATCACAATGGCTTCAAGATGGTACTTGAAGGGGCGGCGTTCTTCGGCAGCGACATAGTCGATCTCGGGCGGATCGCCGAGGAAGGCGCGTGGACTTCCGGAAACGGACGCATCAAGGACGCCGACGTTTCCGCCGCTTACGTCGATTGCCTGATCGGCGCGCTGGATAGCATCGGCCTGGATGTGCTGCATGGCCTCGCCATTGGCTGGGACGCGGGCAACGGCGCTGCCGGCCCCCTGATCGAGGCGTTGACCGCCCGACTGCCCGGACGGCATGTCCTTCTTCATACGAGCGTGGACGGCCATTTTCCCAACCATCATCCTGATCCGACTGTGGAAGCCAATCTCACCGATCTTCGCCGCGCTGTCGCGGCGGGAAGCCTCGACTTCGGACTAGCATTCGACGGGGATGGGGACCGGATCGGCGCGGTCGACGGCCGCGGCCGCGTACTCTGGGCCGACCAGCTTCTGGCGATCTATGCCGAGGAAGTGCTGCGAGAGCGCCCGAAATCCACGATTATCGCCGATGTGAAGGCCAGCTCAACGCTGTTTGCGCGGATTGCGGAACTCGGCGGAACGCCGCTGATGTGGAAAACCGGGCATTCGCCGATCAAGTCCAAAATGAAGGAGACACTTGCCCCGCTGGCCGGGGAAATGAGCGGTCACATGTTCTTTGCCGACCGTTACTTCGGTTTTGACGACGCACTCTATGCCGCCGTCCGGCTGATCGCGGCAACCGTCACGCTCGGCAAGTCGGTAACGCAGATGCGCGATGGCATGCCCGAAATGGTGGCGACGCCCGAATTGCGCTTTGCCGTACCGCGCGAACGCAAGGCAGCAGCTGTCGCCGAGGTGCTGCATGGTCTTCGTGAGGATGGAGCTGCCGTGAACGACACGGACGGCGTTCGCGTCGATACAACCGATGGCTGGTGGTTGCTGCGGTCATCCAACACCGAGGACGTGCTGGTGGTCCGCGCCGAGTCGGCAGACCAAGGCGGGCTCGACCGGCTCATGGCCCAAGTCGACGCCCGCCTTGCTGCGGTGGGGATCAGGCGTCCGGCGTAAACGAACGGTCGCCGTTGCCCCAGCCGAGCGTGCCGCCCTGGCCTTCAAGGCCGCTGCCGGTCTTCACGCGCAGGTTGTTCTGCACATGCTTCACCCCGCCGATGTCCTCGACGACGTCTTCCGCGCGGCGCTTCTCGGCGCGGCTGCCCACCGTGCCGGCAAGCGTGACTTCGCCTTCGGTGACCATGACTGTGATCTGGCGCGCATCGATGTGGTGGTCATCGGTCAGGCGATCGTTGGCGTCCTCGCGGATGCGTTCGTCCGAGCGCGTGTAGTCGCCCGGGCCCTTCCCGCGATGGCTTTCGCGCCGGCCGTCATCGCGGTCGCCATCGCCACCGAACCAGCCGCGCACTTCATCGACAGCACGGTCGAAAAAGCCGCGGGGATCGTGGTCGCCGTAACCGCCGCGACCGCTGTAGCCGTAGGACGACGGGTAACCACCGGCAGAGCCGGTGCCATAGGCGCCGTATCCGGCAGGCCCGCCCCAGGCGCGACGGCCTTCGCCATAGTCTTCAGACGTGAAATAGTCGCCCGTGTTTGCGGCATTGCCGGTGGCGGTATCACGCCAGCGCGAGCGGCCCTGCGGGGCGCGGCCCTGGCCGGTATAGTGCCGGTCGCCCACTTCCCAGTCGTGGGTGCGCCGATCGCCGCGCATGTCCTGATCCATCCATCCGGTCGGCGGATCGCCCAACGGCGTTGACGCCCCGGTCGAGCCGGAGCGGCCCCACTGGTCTCGGCTGCGGTTGCTGCGGTCATAGCGATCGCGATCGAATTCCGGGGCGAACTCGCCGGAATAGTCGCGCGACTGGCGTCGCTCTTCGTCCTGCCAGCGGTCGCGCGAGTTCCAATCCATGCGTTGGCCCATGGCCTTTCTCCTTTCAAGGCGTTGTCATGTAACCAGAACGGCCGGGCGCCCGCCCTGCCCCCTCGTTCCGGCGCATTCGCCGTCCACCCCATCGTGACTGCCAAGGAACGCGCTTTGCGCTTGCCAAGCGCGCGGGGCCTGTCGCATCACGCCGCTTGATATCTGCAGGAAGACGAATGCTCATCGGGATCGATCTGGGAACCACCAACAGTGCGGTGGCCATGTGGCAGGCAGGCGAGAATGGCGGCGAGGCAAAGCTCGTGCCCAATGCTCTCGGGGCGCTGCTCACCCCTTCTGCAGTCTCGGTCCTGCCCGATGGCACGACGCTGGTCGGCGCCGCCGCGCTGGAGCGGATGGGCCTGAAGGATGGTGCCACCGCGACCAGCTTCAAGCGCTTCATGGGCACCGACCGCAAGGTGCGGCTGGGCAAGAAGGAGTTCTCTGCCGAGGACCTGTCCGCGCTCGTGCTCATGGCGCTGCGCGACGATGTGGCCGCCCACACCGGCACTCGCCCGACCGAAGCCGTCATCACCGTGCCGGCCTACTTCAACGACCGCCAGCGCAAGGCGACCCGCCGCGCCGGTGAACTGGCGGGCCTCACCGTGCGCCGCCTGATCAACGAGCCGACCGCCGCCGCGCTCGCCTTCGGGCTGCAGGACAAGGCCGAGCGCGAGCCGTTTCTGGTGTTCGACCTGGGCGGTGGGACCTTCGACGTGTCGATCGTCGAGATGTTCGAAGGCATCGTCGAAGTGCGCGCCTCGGCAGGCGACAACCGGCTGGGCGGCGACGATTTCAACACAGCCCTGGCGACCGCGGTGCGCGGACGGCTCGATCCCGATGGATTGCTGGCCAAGCTGGACGAGCCGCGCGCGCAGGCCCTGCTGTTGCAGGCCGCCGAACGCGCCAAGCGCACCTTGAGCGAGGGACAGGAAGCCGAATTTGCCGTCACAGTCGCGGACCAGCGGCTATCCACCACGATCACCACCAGCGAATTCGAAGCGCAGGCCGAAGGCCTGATCCGCCGGCTGCGCGACCCGGTCGTGCGGGCGCTGCGCGACAGCCAGATCGATGCCGCATCCTTGAGCGAGGTCGTGCTTGTCGGCGGGGCCACGCGCATGCCGGTGGTGCGCAAGGCCATCACGCGCCTGTTCGGGCGCTTCCCCAATTCCTCGGTCCATCCAGACCATGCCGTCGCGCTCGGCGCGGCCATTCAGGGCGGGCTGATCGCGCGCGACGGCGGGCTTGAGGAGATCCGCATCACCGACGTCTGCCCGTTCACGCTGGGCATCGAAACGGCCGAGCATTCAGCGCGCGGGACGCTCCAGCAGGGCCTGTTCTCGCCGATCATCGAACGCAACACCCCGGTCCCGGTCAGCCGCTCGGGGCTGTACAGCACGATGGGCGACAACCAGAAGCAGATCGAGGTGAAGATCTACCAGGGCGAGGCGCGCGAGGTTTCAGGCAATGTCCACCTCGGCCAGATCAAGGTGCCGGTCCCGCCGCGGCCTGCGGGCGAAGTCTCGATCGACGTGCGCTTCTCCTACGACAGCTCGGGCCTGCTCGAGGTAGACGTGGAAGTGCCGCTGACCGGAGCCAGGCACAACTTGCTGATCATCGACGAGGAAGACCGCAAGGCCGCCAAGGACCTCGATGCCCGGCGCCAGGCGCTGGCCGCGCTGAAGCACCACCCGCGCGAGGAAGCGGGCAACCAGGCGCTGCTGGCGCGGGCCGAGCGCTGCTACGAGGAATTCCTCGGCGACGTCCGCGCCGTGATCGGCGACCGCACGCGCATGTTCGTCGGCGCGCTCGACAGCCAGGACCCGCGCCGCATTGCCGACGCCTCGGTCGCCCTGGCCGAGCTGCTCGACATGCTCGAAGCAAACCCGCCGCTTTGACCGCGATCCCATGACACCAACTCAGGCCTGGAAGGTCCTCGGGATCGCAAAGACGCCGGACGTGGCGGCGATCCGGCGCGCCTATGCCGAGAAGCTGAAGGCGATGGACGTCGACAAGGACGTCGCCGGCTATGCCCGGCTGCGCGAGGCGCGCGATGCAGCGCTGCGCTGGGCCAGGATGCAGGCCGCACCGCCAGCGCAGGAGGAAGAATTCGATCCCTTCGCCGGCGTGACACCTCTCGAACAGATTGAAGAGGCCGCTCCCGAAGCCGAACAATCAAGGTGGGCTTACGCGGCCCCTGCAGTGCAGGGCGAGGTCGATCCCAGCCTGACGCGCAAGTTGGGCGAGGCGGCCCCGAAGCTTGACGTCACGCCCGGGTTCGTCGCCGCGCAGGCCCCGGCCGAGCAAGCCATTGCGGTCCAGCGCGACCCGTTCGAACGCCCCGTCCTGCTGGGGCTCGAGCCGACCTCGGACGCGGTCATGCCGGCATGGGCGCACGAACAGGCGCTCTATCGACTGCTGCTGCCTGATACGGTCGACGAGGACGAGGAAACGCTCCCCCGCTCGAAGGCTGGGAAGAGGCCATGGCGCTCGGCCACCTCAAGGCGGTGCTGCGCAATGCCGAAAGCGTCAGCGTGACCGCGTTCGACGAAATCGACAACTGGCTGGCCGGCATCCTTGCCCGCAGCTGGCCGCGCTCGGCGCCACTGCTGGAACCCGCTGCAGCGCTGTTCGGTTGGGAAAGCGAGCGCGGACAGGTTTCGGAACGACCCGCCATTGCCTTCCTCAACGCCCGCCTGCGCGGCCTGCGTTTCCGCGAAAAGGTGCAGGACCCCAAGCACCCGCTGCACAAGGCGTGGAACGAATTGACCACACCGGCGCAGCAAGGCAGCCGCAAGGGCTGGTTCGTCAAGCGCGCCCAAGTCGATCAATTGCTCGATGGGGTGCGCAAGAACTTTCCCGAAGTGGAGCACTACTTCGATCCGTGGCGCGTGGCGCTGTGGGAGAAGAAGGCGAGCAGCGATGTCGGCCAGGGCTGGTTCAGCAGCGGACGGCTGATCGTCCTGGCGGTGATCTTCGGCATACAGATCCTGCGCGTCGTATTCAGCAGCAACGACAGTTCGACCGAACCCCCGTCGGTGCCCGAGATTTCGATCAGCCAGAGCGCGCAGGAGAAGGAAATCATCAGCCGCGCGGTTTCCACCGTGTTCGGGCCGGAGATCACCTTCGACGGGCTGCAATCGCTTCAGCCCGATCTCGCCGCGCTGTTCAGCGCCAACCGCACCATTGCCCGGGCCGATGGCAGCAGCGATGCGGCCTACGCCTTGAAAGTGCAGGATCTGGTGCGCGAGCGGATGTATGCGACCGCGCTGGTCGAAAAAGGGAGCTTGCTGATCGACGTGCAGCGCATTCGCGCCGACTTGCTGCGCGCGGCGCGCAAGACCGGGGCGGACGCCTGCATGGCATTCCTGCGCAACCGGCGGATGCCTCCAGCCGTCGTGGTGCCGCCCACGGTGCTGGAACGCGAACGCGCCTTGGCGGTGAAGATGCTCGACGCCCGCCAGCTTGGTCCACCGCAGCGCATCGCTCCGGGGACGGCGAGCGTGCCCGGCGAACTGATCGGCAAGGTGATCACCGAGACCGGCATTCCCGACAAGCGCGTGCGGCAGGCCATGGGCGGCAAGGGCTCCGACGCGGACCAATGCGCGGTGACCATCGGCCTGATCGACGCGGCGCTCGGCTGGAAGGCGCCGAAGGAGCGAGAGGCGATCCTTTCGGTTCTGTGAGGCGGTGCCTATCTAAAGGTGCGATGACACTCGCTCCCTCGATAACAGACTGGTTCGAAAGCCGCGGCTGGCGGGTGCGGCGGCATCAGAGCGAGATGCTAGACGCGGCGCGCGCAGGCGATCATGCGCTGCTGGTGGCCGATACCGGCGCGGGCAAGACGCTGGCGGGGTTCCTGCCCACACTGCAGGATTTCGCAGGCGATGATCCACCGGGCGACGGCCTGCACACGCTCTATGTCTCGCCGCTGAAAGCGCTGGCGCATGACGTGCAGCGCAACCTGCTCACCCCCATCGAGGACATCGGCCTGCCGATCCGGGTGGAAACCCGCAGCGGGGATACGCCGTCGGACCGCAAGGCACGGCAGCGCGCCAAGCCGCCGCACGTGCTGCTGACGACCCCCGAATCGCTGTCCCTGCTGCTGAGCTATCCGGAAGCGGCGACGATGTTTGCAGGGCTCAGGCGCGTGATCGTCGACGAGGTCCACGCCTTCGCCACCGGCAAGCGCGGCGATCTTCTGGCGCTGTCGCTGGCGCGGCTGCAGGCCATAGCGCCCGAGATGCGGCGCGCAGCGCTTTCGGCGACGGTGGCCGATCCGCAGGACTTCTGCGCATGGCTCGCCCCCGATGGCGATGCATCTTCCGTGCGGCTGGTCGAGGGCGAGGCGGGGGCCAAGCCCGAGCTTTCGATCATGAACCCCGAAGACGAACGCGTGCCTTGGGGCGGGCACGCCGCAGCCTGGGCCGTGCCGCAGCTTTACGAAGAGATCAAACGCAACCAGACCACGCTGATCTTCACCAACACGCGGTTTCTGGCCGAATACATCTTCCAGCTGCTGTGGGACATCAACGACGATCACCTGCCCATCGGCATCCACCACGGCTCGCTGTCCAAGGAAGCGCGGCGCAAGGTCGAAGGGGCGATGGCGCGGGGCGAATTGCGCGCGTTGGTCTGCACCGCCAGCCTCGATCTCGGCGTGGACTGGGGCGATGTCGATCTGGTCGTGCAGATGGGCGCGCCCAAGGGCTCCTCGCGCCTGCTCCAGCGCATCGGCCGCGCGAACCACCGGCTCGATTGCCCCAGCCGCGCCCTCCTCGCGCCCGGCAACCGCTTTGAATTTCTCGAAGCCTTCGCCGCGCAGGAAGCGGTCCACGAAGGGCGGCGCGATGGCGAGGACTTCCGCCCGGGCGGGCTCGACGTGCTGGCGCAGCACGTCATGGCCTGCGCCTGTGCGGGGCCGTTCGACGAGAAGGCGCTCCATGCCGAAGTGCGCTCGGCCCATCCTTACCGCTGGGTCGACGAGGAGCAGTGGCAGCGCGTGCTCGAGTTCGTGGCGACCGGCGGCTACGCCCTGCGCGCCTACGACCGCTTCAAGCGCATCGTGCGCGACCGGCACGGCATCTGGCGGCTGACCCACCCCGAACACGCCGCGCGCCACAGGCTCAACGCCGGGATCATCGTCGATTCCGAAATGCTGGAGGTGCGCTTCCGCAACGGCCGCTCGCTGGGCAAGGTCGAGGAAAGCTTCGGGGCGACGCTGTCTCCGGGCGACACCATCCGCTTTGCCGGCATGGACCTCGAAGTCGAAGGCGTGCGCGATCTCGAACTGATCGTGCGCGCGGCGAAGAAGCCGGGCCAGATCCCCAGCTACATGGGCGCACGCCTGCCGCTGACCACGCACCTGTCCGATCGCGTGCGGGGCCTGATGGTCGACCGCGCGGGCTGGTCACGCTTCCCGGACGACGTGCGCGAATGGCTGGAGATGCAGGACTGGCGCAGCCGCCTGCCGGGGCCGGGCATGCTGCTGGCCGAGAGTTTTCCGCACCAGAACAAGCACTACACCGTCTACTACACCTTCGAGGGCTGGAACGCGAACCAGTCCTTGGGCATGCTCATCACACGGCGCATGAACGAACTGGGGCTGGTGCCGCTCGGCTTCGTCGCCAACGACTACTCGCTTGCCGTCTGGGGCGCGCGGCCCGTGGCCGATCCCGCGCCGCTGCTCTCGCCCGACATTCTTGCCCACGAATTTGTCGAATGGGTGCAGGAATCGCACTTGCTGCGCCGCGCCTTCCGCGAAGTGGCGGTGATCTCGGGCCTTGTCGAGCGCCAGCATCCCGGCAAGCGCAAGACTGGCAAGCAGGTGACCTTCTCGACCGACCTGATCTACGACGTGCTGCGCAAGTACGAGCCCGACCACCTGCTGCTTCAGGCCGCCTGGGCCGATGCCCGCGCGCGCATGACCGACGTCGGCCGTCTCGGCGACCTGCTCGACCGCGCGCAAGGGCAATTGGTCCACGTCGAACTCGACCGTGTCAGCCCGCTCGCAGTGCCGGTCCTGGTAATGATCGGCCGCGAAACCACGCCCGCGGGCGCGGCGGATGACGAACTTCTGGTCGAGGCCGAGAGCCTTGCGGCGGCGGCGATGCGGGCGGACTAGAACCACCTGCTCCCCATCCCGTCATCCCGGCGCAGGCCGGGATCCATCGCGGTTGTCGCCAGCACTTGGGCCCCGGCCTACGCCGGGGTGACGAAAAAAAGCACTTTGGAACAACCGTCACCCCGGGCTCGACCCGGGGTCTCGCTTCAAATCAATTCGTCTCGCGCGCCAGCCGGTCAGCCAGTTCGGCGATCTCCGAGGGATCGAGCAGCCAAGTCCGCGTCGCCCGACCCTCTCGGTGGATCGGCTTGGTCAGCAACACGCGCGCGTTGTCGCGGGCATGGGGCTTGTAGAGGCCGTAGTGCAGGGCGCAGTCACGTATCGTGCCGATGATCGGCGCGCGCCCCTCAAGGTCGATCATCGTGGCGGGCTGATCCCAAGGGATGTCGTCGGTGTAAGCCAAGATCAGACGTCCAAGTTCGCGACGTTGAGGGCATTTTCCTGAATGAAGTCACGGCGCGGTTCGACCACATCGCCCATCAGGCGGGTAAAGATCTCGTCCGTCACGTCGGCGTCCTCGACCTTGACCTGCAGCAGCGAGCGGTTGTCAGGGTCCAGAGTGGTTTCCCACAGCTGCTCGGCGTTCATCTCGCCAAGACCCTTGTAGCGCTGGATCGACAGACCCTTGCGGCCACCGGCAAACACCGCATCGAGCAGTTCGGACGGCCGTGTGATCGCGTCCTTGACCTTGGCGGCAGGTGCAGCCGGTGCTTCATCGTCACCTTCGGCCACCATTGGCGCAGGCTCGGCCTCGGCGGCCGTGGCACGGACCAGCCGCGCCATTCCGGCATAGACTTCGGCATTCTCGGCCGCGAGCTTGGCCAGCTTGCGGGCTTCGGCGCTGACAAGGAACCCGGCTTCGATCACGTGATGATCGGTCACCCCGCGCCACAGGCGCTGGACGTGATAGCCGCCCTCTTCCGACACCACCACGCTCCAGCGCGCCTCGGTGTCGCCGCGGTTGAGCCAGTCCGCCGCGCGGGCAAGCGCCGTATCGCGCTGCTCGGCCGACATCTCGGGCTCGAGCGCGCCGGACAGGGCCAGCGCCTCGATGATCGAAGGATTGTAGCGGCGCGGCACGAAGCCCATCAGGTTGCGCATGCGTAGGGCATGTTCGACCAGCGCCTCAAGGTCCGGCCCACTGCGCGCGCCACCGGCAGTTTCGAGCACACGCCCCGAAAGCCCGGCCTCGACCAGATAGCGGTCCATCGCCGCGTTGTCCTTGAGGTAGACCTCGCTGCGCCCCTTGGCGACCTTGTAGAGCGGCGGCTGGGCGATGAACAGGTGCCCGGCCTTGATGATCTCAGGCATCTGGCGGTGGAAGAAAGTCAGCAGCAGGGTGCGGATATGCGCGCCGTCGACGTCGGCGTCGGTCATGATCACGATCTTGTGATAGCGCAGCTTGTCGAGATTGAACTCGTCACGCAGGCCCGTGCCCATCGCCTGGATCAGCGTGCCGACTTCCTTCGAACCGATGATACGGTCGAAGCGCGCGCGCTCGACGTTGAGGATCTTGCCCTTGAGCGGCAGGATCGCCTGCGTCTTGCGGTCACGCCCCTGCTTGGCCGAGCCGCCTGCCGAGTCGCCCTCGACCAGGAACAGTTCGCACTTGGCGGGATCGCGTTCCTGGCAATCGGCCAGCTTGCCGGGCAGCGAGGCGATGTCCATCGCGCCCTTGCGGCGGGTCAGCTCGCGGGCACGCTTGGCCGCTTCGCGGGCAGCGGCGGCGTCGATCACCTTCTGGACGATGGCCTTGGCGTGGCCGGGGTTTTCCTCCAACCATTCCACCATCTTGTCGGCCATCAGGCTTTCCAGCGGCTGGCGCACTTCCGATGAAACCAGCTTGTCCTTGGTCTGCGAGGAGAACTTCGGATCGGGCAGCTTGACCGAGACGATGGCGGTAAGGCCTTCGCGCATGTCATCACCGGTAAGGCTGACCTTCTCCTTCTTGAGCAGGCCGGACCGCTCGGCATAGCCGTTGAGCGTGCGCGTCAGCGCCGCGCGGAACGCCGCAAGGTGCGTGCCGCCATCGCGCTGCGGGATATTGTTGGTGAAGCACAGCACGTTCTCGTAGTAGCTGTCGTTCCATTCGAGCGCGACGTCGATGCCGATGCCGTCACGGTTGGCCGAGATCGCCACCGGCTCGGGCATCAGCGGCTGCTTGTTGCGGTCGAGGTACTTCACGAAGGCCGCGATGCCGCCTTCGTAATAGAGATCGTGCTCCTTCACTTCCTCGTGACGCTTGTCGCGCAGCAGAATGCGCACGCCCGAATTGAGGAAGGCGAGTTCGCGATAGCGGTGCTCGAGCTTGTCGAAATCGAATTCGAGCACATTCTTGAACGTCTCGTGGCTGGCCGAGAAGGTCACGCGCGTGCCCTTCTTGCCTTCCGGAGCCGGCCCCTTGACCACCAGCGGACCTTCGGCGTCGCCATTGGCAAAGCGCATCCAGTGCTCCTTGCCATCGCGCCAGATCGTCAGCTCCAGCCATTCAGACAGGGCATTGACCACCGAGACGCCGACGCCGTGGAGGCCGCCCGAAACCTTGTAGGCGTTGTCGTCCGACGTGTTCTCGAACTTGCCCCCCGCGTGGAGCTGGGTCATGATCACTTCGGCCGCCGAGACGCCTTCCTCTGCGTGAATGTCGGTCGGGATACCGCGCCCGTTGTCTTCCACCGAGACCGAGCCATCGGGGTTCAGTTCGATCAGCACCAGATCGCAATGCCCGGCCAGCGCCTCGTCGATCGCGTTGTCCGAAACCTCGAACACCATGTGGTGCAGGCCCGAGCCATCGTCGGTATCGCCGATGTACATGCCGGGGCGCTTTCGCACGGCATCGAGGCCTTTCAGAACCTTGATGGAATCGGCGCCATAGGCGTTGGCGTTGGGTGTGTTTTCGTTGCTGCTCGACATAGTCTGCACATAGGCACGAAAGGGCAAAAACCCAAGCGAATCCGGCCCGTTTTGCACAACCGAAAGCCCCGCCGAAAGCCCCGCCGAAAGACCTGATCGCCGCACCTTCGCAACCGGCTGTGGAAAGGGTGCCAATCAGCCTCTTGACGCGTGAGTCGCGCAGGTGTCTCTTGTGGCCATGCGTAACACTGCGGTCACGAGGCTCGGCCATGACTGCCCCTGCGGAGGCACCATCGCCTTTGCCTGCAGGGAAGCGATCTGGACGTGCTGCATAAGGCGCTGATCGATCGGGCGGCTTCGGCTCGGCCCCACAGCGGTGATGGCACCGCCTTCAACGACGTTTTGCTCAATGACCGGCATCTGGCAAACTGCCCCGCGCTGGTCCTCAACGCCGATTACACCCCGCTCAGCTACTACCCCTTGAGCCTCTGGTCATGGCAGACCGCGATCAAGGCGGTGTTCCTCGAGCGCGTCGACATCATCGACACTTATGACCGCGAAGTGCACAGCGCCAGCTTCGGCATGAAGCTGCCCTCGGTGATCGCGCTGCGCCAATATGTGCGGCCGAGCGAGTACCCCGCCTTCACCCGCTTCAACCTGTTCCTGCGCGATCGCTTCCAGTGCCAGTATTGCGGCAGCCCGGACCTGCTGACCTTCGACCACATCGTGCCGCGCCGCCTCGGCGGGCGCACCTCGTGGGAGAACGTCGCCGCCGCCTGTTCGCCCTGCAACCTCAGGAAAGGCGGGCGCACGCCCGAACAGGCACACATGCGCCTGATGAACCGCGCGATCCGGCCGACGACATGGCAGCTGCAGGAACGCGGCCGCGCCTTCCCGCCCAATTACCTGCACGAAACCTGGCGCGACTGGCTCTACTGGGATGTCGAGCTGGAAAGCTGATCCTTGCCTTCAAGCAAGGCCGCACCCTTCAGGAACAGCGCCAGTGTGACCAGCGAGATCGCCGCCGCGAGCAGGATCGGCATTCCCGGCAGGTGGTAGATCGCGTTCGGCCCGCTGAACTTCTCCAGCGTCTGCGTGTACAGCGGCGGGCCGATGATCGCCGCGATCGAACCGATCGACTGCACCGCCCCCTGCAACTCGCCCTGGCTGCGGGCGTCGACCGCGCGGCTGTTGAAGGCCGAGATCGGCGATTGCACGAAGCCCTGCAAGGCGCCCACCGCAATCGCCACGTAGACCTGCCACGGCTCCCGCGCGATAGTGTAGAGCACTGCCGAGACACACAGGCCCGCAACGCCAAGCACCACCGCGCGCTTCTCGCCCAGCATCGGCAGGAACAGGCGCAGCCCCACCCCCTGCACCAATGCGCTGCTGAACCCCACCAGCGCCAGCGCCACGCCGACTTGCCCCACGGTGAAGCCATAGGCGGCAATCGCGAAATAGGACCACGCCGCCGGATAGACGATATGCGCCAGCTGCCACGTGCCCAGCGCCGCCACGAACCACAGCACCACCGGGCTCTGCCCCTTCAGCGCGCGCAGCGAGGCCATGGCATTGGCGCGCCGCCAGTCGAACGGACGGCGGTTTTCCGGCAGCAGCGATTCCTTGAGGAAGAAGAACCCGAACACGGCATTGGCGAGCGCGAGGCCAGCGGCAGTGTAGAACGGCAGGCGCTCGTCGATCGAGCCGAGCAACCCGCCCATCGCCGGGCCGACGACGAAGCCGATCCCGAAAGCCAGCCCCATCAGCCCGAAGTTCGCCGCGCGCTTTTCGGGCGGGGTCACGTCGGCGATGTAGGCATAGGCAGGCGAGAAGCTCGCCCCCGTCACGCCCGCAATCAGGCGCCCCGCAATCAGCCAGCCGAAGTTCGGCGCCATCGCCTGCAGCAGGTAATCCAGCCCGAGCATGAGCACGGCCGCCAGCAACACCGGCCGCCTGCCATAGCGGTCGGAAAGATTGCCCAGCACCGGCGCGAACACGAACTGCATCGCCGCATAGCCCGCGCCGAGCCAGCCCGCATATCCCGCCGCCGTGCCGATATCGACGTGCTTGAGCTCCATGATCAGGCCCGGCAGCACCGGCGTCACCACGCCGAAGCCGAGCATGTCGATCAGCACGATCGCAAAGACGATGCCGAAGGAGGCGCGGTGTGCGGCCATGCGATCAGCGCCGCGAGAGCGCTTCCTCGCTTTCGGCCATGAGTTGCGCGATGATCTCGGCCACCGGCTCCTCCTTGTTAACCATGCCGACCGACTGGCCCGCCATGATCGATCCGCGCTCGACATCGCCGTCGATCACCGCGCGGCGCAGCGCGCCAGCCCAGAAGTGCTCGATCTCGAGCTGCGCGGCACCCATGTCGAGCTTGCCCTCGTCAAGCAGCTTGGCCACTTCCACCTGCTTGGCGGTGAATTCCTCGGTGCCCTTGTTCTTGAGCGCGCGCACCGGGATCACCGGCAGGCGCGGATCGACCTGCACCGAGGCCACGGCATCGCGGGCATTGCCGCGGAAGAACGCCGCCTTGAATGCCGGATGCGCGATGGATTCGGTCGCGCAGGCGAAGCGCGTGCCAAGCTGCACGCCGCTCGCGCCCATCTCGAGGTAGCTCGCAATCATCTCGCCCCGGCCGATGCCACCGGCCACGAACACCACATGCTCCTCGGCCAGCGCGGGCAGGAATTCCTGCGCCAGCACCGAGGTGGATACCGGGCCGATATGGCCGCCTGCTTCCGAGCCTTCGATCACCAGCGCATCCGCGCCCGAGCGCAGCAGCTTCTTCGCCAGCGCCAGCGTCGGCGCGAAGACCAGCACCTTGGCGCCGAACGCCTTGATCGCCTCGACGCTGCCCTTGGGCGGAATGCCGCCAGCAAGCACGACGTGCCCGACCTTGTGCTTGGCGCAGACCGCGATCAGGTCGAACAGCGCCGGGTGCATGGTAATCAGGTTCACGCCGAACGGCTTTTGCGTCAGCGCCTTGGTCGCCGCGATTTCGGTATCGAGCAGTTCGGGCGTCATCGCGCCGCAGGCAATCACGCCAAAGCCGCCCGCATTGCTGATCGCCGAGACGAGATTGCGCTCCGACACCCAGCTCATCGCCCCGCACAGGATGGCGTGCTCGGTCCCGAGGAACTCCGTGCCACGGCGCATGAGGGCAGTTGTCTTGGCTGTGGCAGTCATGCGTGGAGAATCCCGTCCGAAAGTCCGGCGCGCGCTTTAGGGCGGGTTTGGGGCGGCAACAAGGCCGGACTTTGCCACATGATCAGCCAGAACGATCACTCTGCACGATATAACACGTTTCACCGATTGCCGCGATGGGCGTAGAAGCAAGGCCTCAAGTGGGTTCCCCTCACCCACCGAGCCCCGAGCGTCGGTCGTCTCAATCTCCAGACTGGCCCGGGTCGCACCCCGCCTTTCGGCTCCGGATCGGGCCGGAGGGCGGGGTTTCGTTTTGTGGTGGCGCAACTTTCGCCTAAGCGCGGGCAATGACCGAAACACTCTCCGGCCAGACTTTGGGCCGCGCCGATTTTGCCAGTCTCATCGCCAAGGGCGCGCACCATCTCGTTGAATGCGATCTCGATGAAGCGGACCTCTCGAAGCTCGACCTCTCGGGCTGGACGTTCGAGCGCTGCTCGCTGCGCCATGCCGACCTTTCCGGCGCAAGGCTCGCCCGCACGGTCTGGCGCTCGACCAAGGCGCCCTTCGCCAACCTGACCGGCGCGGACCTCGAAGAAGCGCAGATCACGGGCTGCGATCTCAACAATGCCTCACTGCGCCGCGCAAATATCGGCTCGGCAAGGTTCGTGTCCACGCGCATGACCGGCGCGGACCTGCACATGGCCAAGGGCATGGGCTTCGCCTTCGAGGAAGTCCTGCTGGTCGGCGCGCGCCTGCCCGGCCTGTCATTCCGCAAGGAGAAGCTAGTGCGTCTCGACATGGCGCAGGCAGACCTCGCCAAGGCCGACTTCCGTGGCGCGGTGCTGGAAGGATGTTCGTTGCGTGAGGCCAATCTCGATGGCGCGCAATTCGCCGGAGCCGATCTGCGCGGGTGCGATCTCGGCGGGATCGAACTGGAAGATGCGCGGGTGTTCCGCGGTGCCGTGATCTCGCGAGAGCAGGCCGAACAGCTGCTGTCGGGCTGGGGCCTGCTGATTAGGTAGTCTTGTAGGCCTACCCCTGCCCCCTCCCGCCTGCGGGAGGGGAATGACAGGGCAGTGATAATACCCCCTCCCGCAGGCGGGAGGGGTAGGGGGTGGGCATTCGGCGCCAGCCGAAGCTTACTCGGCGTCCATCTCGTAAGCGGTGTGCAGCACGCGCACGGCGAGTTCGGTCTCGTCCTCGTCGATGAGCACCGAGACCTTGATCTCGCTGGTGGTGATCGCCTGGATGTTGATGCCGCGATCGGCGAGCGCGCGGAACATCGTGGCGGCCACGCCTGCATGGCTGCGCATGCCGACGCCGACGACGCTGATCTTCGCCACCTTGCTGTTGGCCAGCATGCGGTAGTAGCCGATCGTGTCCTTGCGCTCTTCCAGCAGAGCCTGGGCGCGGGCGAGGTCGGCCAGCGGGACCGTGAAGGTCACGTCGGTCTCGCCCTTGTCCTTGGCGATGTTCTGGATGATCATGTCGACGTTGATGTTGGCGGCGGCCAGCGGACCGAAGATCGCGGCAACCGCGCCCGGACGGTCGGAAATGCGCGTCAGGGTGATCTTGGCTTCGTTCTTGTCGGCAGCGATGCCGGTGATCAGCTGGCGTTCCATATCCAATCCTTCAAGCTCTTCGTCAGAGACAATCATCGTTCCGGGGATCGTGTCGGCAGCAGGCGCATCGTCATCGATGAACGAGGACAGCACCTGCACGCGCACGCCCTCCTTCATGGCAAGGCTGACCGAACGGGTCTGCAGCACCTTCGAGCCGACCGAGGCCAGTTCGAGCATTTCCTCGTAGGTGACATTCTTCAGCTTGCGCGCCTTGGCCACGATGCGCGGGTCGGTGGTGTAGACCCCGTCGACGTCGGTGTAGATGTCGCAGCGATCGGCCTTGACCGCCGCCGCAACGGCGACCGCCGAGGTATCCGATCCGCCACGGCCCAGCGTAGTGATGCGCCCGGCATCGCTGACGCCCTGGAATCCCGGAATCACCGCAATCTCGCCCGAGGCCATCGAGGCCAGCACGGCTTCCGAATCGATGCCTTCGATGCGCGCCTTGGCGTGGGCATCGTCGGTGTGGATCGGCAACTGCCAGCCGAGCCACGAGCGCGCCTTGCAGCCCAGCGCCTGCAGATGCATCGCCAGCAGGCCCGAAGTCACCTGCTCGCCGCTCGCCACGACGACGTCGTATTCGGCGGGATCGTAAAGCGGGTTCGCCTCGCGGCAGAAGTTCACGAGGCGGTCGGTTTCCCCCGCCATGGCCGAAACGACCACCGCAACCTCATGCCCCGCGGCCTGCTGGCGCTGCACGATGCGCGCCACGCGGCGGATGCGCTCGGTTCCGGCCATCGACGTGCCGCCGAATTTCATCACGATGCGGGCCAAGGGCTTGCTCCTGAAGTCTTGCGCGTAAGAATCTTGCCCGCAAGGCCGGTGGACCTTGCAGCGCGCGCGCTTTAGGGACGGCTTATGAGCAATGCAACCTCTGCGAATACCATTCGCCCTGATGAAGCGGCGCATTTCGGCAAGCTGGCGGCAGACTGGTGGAATCCCAAGGGTTCCTCGGCCATGCTGCACAAGCTCAACCCGGTGCGGCTCGGCTTCATCCGCGATGCCATCGATGCGCACTTCGCCAGCGATTCGCGCGGGGCCAGGCCCTTGGCGGGTCGCAAGGCGCTCGATGTCGGCTGCGGCGCAGGCCTGCTCTGCGAACCGCTCGCCCGGCTGGGCGCGGAGGTGACCGGCGTCGACGCAGCGGCAGAAAACATCGCCGCCGCCCGCCTCCACGCCGAAGGCTCGGGCCTGACCATCGACTACCGCTGCGGCGATGTCGGTCAGCTTGGCCTGACGGGCTACGACCTCGTCACCTCGATGGAAGTGATCGAACACGTCGCTGACAAGGCCGCGTTCATTACAGCGCTGGAAGCGGCGCTCGCCCCCGGCGGGCTGATGATCCTCTCCACGCCCAACCGCACCACGCGCTCGCGCCTGCTACTGGTCGAAGGCGCCGAGGCCATCGGCATGGTCCCGAAGGGCACGCACCACTGGGACGATTTCATCACGCCGGTAGAACTGCACGACCTGCTCGACGCGGCAGGCCTGAAAATGGGCAACCCGATGGGCATCGCCTGGAGCGTGTCGAAGGGCCTGCACCTCTCGGACGACCTCGCACTCAACTACATCGCCACAGTGACGCGGAAGGATTGACCCATGGCCGAACGCTTTGAACGCCATAAGCAGGCCTGGACCGCCGACGAAATCAGCAAGCTGCACACGCTGGCGAAGAAAGGCATGGCCCTGAAAGCCATCGCCAAGGCGCTCACCCGCAGCGAGGAATCGGTAAAGGCGCGCGCCAAGAACGACGGCCTGTCCATCGCCAAGCTGCGCTGAGGTCTATTTCTCCGAAGGCAGGAACTTCTCGACCAGCTCTCGCGCCAGCCGCGCCGGGCGCAGCGTTTCGGCATCGAGGCAGCACCAGCTGGACTTCACCTCGGCCAGAACTTCTTCACCGCGCTTGATGATCGTTTCGTAGAACGCGCGCGCGCCCTGCACTTTCTCCAGGATCACGTGGGCAATCACGGGGTCGTCGAGGAAGGTCGGGCGGCGGTAGGTGATCTCGTGCTTCAGTGCGACCCAGAGGTGTGCGGCCACTGCCTCTGCCGGGGCCAGCGCGCGCCAATGATCGATCACCGCATCCTGCACCCACGTGAGGTAGGAGGCATTGTTGACGTGCCCCATGAAGTCGATGTCATCGGGCTTTACGGCGATCGGGACGAGATGGGGGACCACGTTGCTCACATTGATGTAGGTAACATGATTCGCGCGCTTTTGACAGGCGCGAGATCACCCTTTTCACGCCAGCAACACTTTAACTCAGCAAAAGTTCCTCGACCCACGCCGGAACGATCTCGGTCGCTGGGCCAAGCCGCGTTTCGTGAAACCACGCCGAGCCCTGGCTGCGCTCCAGATTGAGTTCCAGTGTCTGCATGCCAAGATCCCGCGCGGTGCGGACAAGCCCCGCCGCCGGATAGACCGCGCCCGATGTTCCGATCGAAACGAACAGGTCCGCCCCGGCAACCGCCTGGTAGATCTCCTCCATCCGGTAAGGCACTTCGCCGAACCACACCACGTCCGGGCGCAGGGCGCGCATGCCGCAAGCCGGACAGGGCGGTCGGTGGATCAGTGCTTCGGTCCAGCGGTGGCGCTCGTCGCAGGCAGTGCACCAGGCGTTCAGATGCTCCCCATGCATGTGCAGCACGTTCAGCGCCCCGCCGCGCTCGTGCAGATCATCGACGTTCTGCGTCACGATCAGCACTTCGCCGCCCGCCTTCTTGGGCCATTCCCGATCAAGCCGGGCTAGAGCATGGTGAGCGGCATTGGGCTGCTTGGTCTGGATCGCCTCGCGGCGCATGTCGTAGAAGCGCAGGACAAGCTCGGGATCGCGCGCGAAAGCCTCGGGCGTGGCCACGTCCTCCACCCGGTGCTGCTCCCAAAGGCCACCGCCGCCACGGAAGGTGTCGATCCCGGACTCTGCAGAAATTCCTGCCCCGGTGAGAATGACGATATTGCGCGCAAGTTTCATCGCGACCATGAAGCACGCGACTTGAAGGATAGGCAATGACCAGAATCGGAATCATCGGCAGCGCTGGACGAATGGGCAATGCGCTGCAGGCGGCAGTGGCTGCAGCGGGCCATGAGTTTGCAGGTGGAATAGACAAGGGCGGCGATCCGCTGGCCCTCGCAAAGGCCAGCGACGTGCTGGTCGACTTCTCGGCCCCCGGTGCGCTCGAATTCAACCTCGATGCCGCGATCCATACAGGCGTGCCCATCGTGATCGGCACCACGGGGCTGGAAGAGCGCCACCACTGGCTGATCGAT
Organism: Novosphingobium sp. THN1; assembly: GCF_003454795.1. Classification (GTDB taxonomy): domain Bacteria; phylum Pseudomonadota; class Alphaproteobacteria; order Sphingomonadales; family Sphingomonadaceae; genus Novosphingobium. The sequence continues at coordinate 1,240,038 of NZ_CP028347.1, read as the reverse complement.
TCTGCCGCCGTCAGCATCCCGGTGCTGCAGACCGGCAACACCTCGCTGGGCGTCACGCTCCTTGCCCATCTCGTGCAGGAAGCTGCCTCGCGCCTTGGCGAAGACTGGGACATCGAGATCGTCGAGACGCATCACCGCATGAAGGTCGATGCGCCTTCGGGCACCGCGCTGCTGCTCGGCGAAGCGGCGGCCAAGGGCCGAAGCGTGCGCTTGGCCGACGAAGCCGTGCGCGGGCGCGATGGCATCACCGGCGCGCGCAAGGCTGGCAGCATCGGCTTTGCAGCATTGCGCGGTGGTTCGGTGGCGGGCGACCACTCGGTCCACTTCCTCGCCGACAACGAACGCCTGACCTTCTCCCACCTCGCCGAAAACCGCGGCATCTTCGCCAAGGGCGCGATCCGCGCGGCCGAGTGGATCATCGGCAAGGCGCCGGGACGCTACACCATGCCCGAGGTGCTTGGCTTGTGAGGGGTTCTGGGGCTCTGACATGAAGACGGCGGACATCTTCGAATTCTTCCGCCGCCTCGCCGAGGCCAACCCCTCGCCCGAAACGGAGCTGGAATACGGCAACGTCTACCAGCTGCTGGTCGCGGTGACGCTTTCCGCGCAGGCGACCGACGTCGGCGTCAACAAGGCGACGCGCAAGCTCTTCGCCAACGTCAAGACGCCGCAGGACATGCTCGATCTTGGCGAGGAGGGTCTGAAGCAACACATCAAGACCATCGGCCTGTTCAATTCCAAAGCCAGGAACGTGATGGCCATGGCCGAAATCCTGGTCGAGAAATACGGCGGCGAGGTTCCGGCGGACCGCGATCTCCTGACCGAACTGCCCGGCGTCGGCCGCAAGACGGCCAACGTGGTGATGAACTGCGCGTTCGGAGCGGAAACCTTTGCCGTCGACACGCATATCTTCCGCGTCGGCAATCGCACCGGCCTTGCGAAGGGAAAGACACCGCTCGCCGTTGAGAAGGGGCTGGAGAGACACGTTCCCCAGCCGTTTCGCGTCGGTGCGCACCACTGGCTGATCCTCCATGGACGCTATGTGTGCAAGGCGCGGACGCCCGAATGCTGGCACTGTGGGGTGGTTGATCTTTGCAGCTTCAAGGGCAAGGTTCTTGAGAAAGGGCCAAGCCGCCGCAAGCGAAGCAGGCAAAGACCCCCTTGAGTCGCAGGACAAGGAAGGAGAGCAAGGCATGAAGCGCGTTACTCCATTTCTGATCGCAGGCCTTACGCTGGCGGTGGCCGGCTGCACCGCCGATGCCAAACAGGGCAATAACGGCCATCGCGCCGACATTCCCAAGGCGAAAGTCGTCGGCAAGCCGGTCAATTGCCTTCCGCTCCAGACCATCCGCGAAAGCCAGGTCCGCGATGACTGGACCATCGATTTCCGCACCAGCGGCGGCCAGTGGTATCGCAACACCCTGCCCAACCGCTGCTTCACCCTCGGCTTCGAACGCGCGTTCTCCTATTCGACCTCGCTCACCCAGTTGTGCAACGTCGATATCATCACGGTACTGGTCAACAACGGCGGCCCCGGTCCGATCAACCGGGGCGCCTGCGGCCTGGGCGAGTTCACCCCGGTCAAACTGGAAAAGTAGGCTCTACTTCTCGTAATTCGCCGGATCGAGGTTCAGCCCGGCCCGCCCGTCCGCCACGGTATGCGCAGGCGCATGCGGCGGCTCGGCATCGGGGTCCAGCGGCGGCTGCAGCATGCCTTCCCACTTGGTGATGACCGACGTCGCCACCGCATTGCCCACCACGTTCGTCGCCGTCCGACCCATGTCCAAAAAGGTATCGACGCCGAGCAGCAGCGCGATGCCCTCGAGCGGCAGGCCGAACTGCGTCAGCGTCGCGGCGATGACGACGAGGCTGGCGCGTGGCACCCCGGCGATGCCCTTCGACGTGACCATCAGCGTCAGCAGCATGGCGATCTGCTGCCCCACCGACAGCTCGATGCCATAGGCCTGCGCGATGAACATTGTCGCAAAGCTGGTGTACATCATCGAACCATCGAGGTTGAAGCTGTAGCCCAACGGCAGCACGAAGCCCGAAATGCGGCGCGGCACACCGAAGCGGTCGAGCTGTTCGAACAGCTTGGGCAGCGCTGATTCCGAACTCGCGGTCGAGAACGCGAGCAGCAGCGGCTCGCGGATGTAGCGCGCGAGAAGGAAGATCCGCCCCTTGAGGAAAATGCCGCCCAGCGTCAGCAGGATGATCCACAGCAGCGCCAGGCCGAAGTAGAATTCGGACACGAACACGCCATAGGTCACGACGATGCCCAGGCCCTTCGTGGCGATCACCGCAGCCAGCGCCCCAAACACCGCCAGCGGCGCCATGCGCATCACGTAGTCGGTGATCTGCAGCATCAGGTGGGCAAGCGCCTCGCACCCGCGCACGATCGGCGCCCCGGTCTCGCCGATGGCCGAAAGTGCCACGCCTGCGAAGATCGAGAAGACGAGAATCTGCAGGACGTTGTTCTTGGCCATCGCGTCCAGCGCGCTGGTCGGGAAGATTTCCAGCACGAAGTGGCGCAGCGTGAAGTCCGCCGTTGCCAGATCGCCCACTGGCCCTGCCGCGGTGAATTCCAGCCCCACCCCCGGCTTGAACAGGTTGACCAGCAACAGGCCGAGGCCGATCGAGATCAGGCTGGCGGTGATGAACCATGCCAGCGCCCGCCCGCCGATGCGGCCCAGCGCCGCGCTGTCGCCCATTCCGGCGATGCCCGTCACCAGCGTCGCCAGGATCAGCGGCGCGATGATCATCTTGATCAGGTGCAGGAAGATATCGGGCAGCAGCTTCAGCGTGTCGGCGATCTGCGCCAGCGTCGCATCACCCTGCGGATAGCTGGTGTTGAGAACGTACCCGACGAGAATGCCGAGCACCATGCCGATCACGATGTAGAGGGTAAGGCGCTTGGCCAAGAAACATGCTCCCGCAATTTTGTTGCAGAGGAGACTAACGACGTTTCAGGCCCGGCTCAACCGCCAGCAGCTGCTTTCAGCCGACTTGCCCCCGGTGGAGCAGCTTCTGGTCCGCCAGCACCAGCGCCATCATCGCCTCGACCACCGGCACGCCACGGATTCCGACGCACGGATCGTGACGGCCCTTTGTCATCAGCTCGGTCGCTTCACCCTCGCGCGTGATCGTCGGCATCGGCGTGAGGATCGATGATGTCGGCTTGAACGCCACGCGCACTGTCACCGGTTGGCCGGTGGAAATGCCGCCAGCGATGCCGCCAGCATGATTGGCAAGAAACTCCGGCGTCCCATCGCCCGGCCGCATCGGATCGGCATTGCCTTCGCCGGTATTGCGCGCAGCCTCGAAGCCGTCGCCGATCTCCACGCCCTTGACCGCGTTGATCCCCATCATCGCATGCGCCAGTTCGGCATCGAGCTTGGCATAGAGCGGCGCGCCCCAACCCGCCGGTACGCCCGTCGCCACGCACTCCACCACCGCGCCCAGCGACGAGCCGGACTTGCGTGCATCGTCGACCAGCTTCTCCCAGCGCGCCGCCGCCCACGAATCCGGGCAGAAGAACGGGTTGCGGCCGATTTCAGTGGCGTCGAAGTGGTCCATGTCGATCTTGTCGCCACCAATCTCGCTGACCCAGGCGAGGATTTGCACTTCGGGAATCACCAGACGCGCCACCGCGCCAGCGGCCACGCGCGAAGCCGTCTCGCGCGCGGACGACCGCCCCCCGCCGCGATAGTCGCGGAAGCCGTACTTGGCGTCATAGGCATAGTCGGCATGACCGGGGCGATAGGCCTTGGCCACGTCGCCGTAGTCCTTCGAACGCTGGTCGACGTTCTCGATCATCAGGCTGATCGGCGTGCCCGTCGTGCGGCCTTCGAACACCCCCGAAAGGATACGCACCTGATCGGGCTCCTGCCGCTGCGTGGTGAAGCGCGACTGGCCGGGGCGGCGCGCGTCGAGAAACGGCTGGATCTGCGCCTCGCTGATGGCAAGGCCGGGAGGGCAACCGTCGACCACCGCGCCAATCGCGGGCCCGTGGCTCTCGCCCCAGGTGGTGAAACGGAAGAGGTGACCGAAGCTGTTGAGGCTCATGGGATGGCGCTTTGTCGCAGATGCGCGGAAAAGTCCACCTTTCGGCGCGCACGCCATCGCGCTATCGCACACCCCATGTTCCTTGTCGTCTTCCGCAACCGCAAGCGCGCCGATATCGACGCCGCCGCCTACTCGGCCGATGCCCAGGCGATGGAAGACCTCGCCGCGCAGCAACCCGGTTACCTCGGCTTCAAGAGTTACACCGCCGACGATGGTGAGGTCATTGCCCTGTCGGAATGGGAAGACGAAGCTGCGGCACTGGCATGGCGCCGCGTCGCCCATCACGCCGAAATGCAGGCAAGGGGCCGCGCCGAGTACTACGAGAACTACACCCTCTTTGCAGGCACGCCGACGCGCGTGCATGACTTCGACAGGCAGGCATGATGAGCGTTACGGTCTACGGCATTCCCAATTGCGACACGGTCAAGAAGTCCCGCACCTGGCTCGACGCGCAGGGCATCGCCTTCACCTTCCACGACTACAAGAAGCAGGGTGCCGACCCCGCGCGAATTGCAGACTGGATCGCAAGGGCGGGACTCGACAAGGTCGTCAACAAGGCCGGGACGACCTACCGCAAGCTGGACGATGCACAGAAGGCCGCACTCGCTGGCGAAGGCGCCCCCGCCGTGCTGGCCGAGAACACCTCGGTCATCAAGCGCCCGATCGTCGAGCATCCGGGCGGCTTGCTGGTCGGGTTCAAGGAAGCGGAGTGGGCGGCTGCTTTGGGTTGAACGCATCTCGCCGGCGCGGCCCCGACCCACATCCCAAACACCACCGCCGCCCCGGGCTTGACCCGGGCTGGGCATTTTTTTCTGTTTCACGTAGTTGCGCAGAGAAGAAAAGGGGACGCGGAGAAGGGAAGAAGGGAAGGCATGGCAATTAAGGCCTGCGGCGAAGCCGCCTCCAGACCTTTCTTCTGCTCTGCGCGCTCCGCTCCCCCCGCGTCTCTGCGCGAAACCCCTTTTTCCCTTTCCCTCCGCGTCTCCCTTTTCTTCTCCGCGTCTCGGCGTGAACCAACTCAAGCCACCTTGACAAAACGAACCATATAGGTTATACGCCCCGCCCACAGGTCAGGAGAGGGCACAAGGCCAACCCGCTCCTCTCCCTTCGGAAGCCGATGCTGTGGCAAAGGCTTCCGGCGCGATCGGTGCGGCAGGTGCGCGTGGGTTCAATGCGGGGCGTAAAGCCCAAGACCCACCGGGCAAGACCTGTCGTTACCCAAGGACAGACAGGACAACCCAGGGCTGATAGCACGGCGCCGAACCCTGAGCGACGCTGCGGATGCGGAACCCGCCTAGACTTGCGTGACAGTGTCGGCGCAAACGACAGGTTCTTTTCACGCAGCCGCTTGCCAGAAGCCAAGGCAGCCCGCGAGCCGCTGCCAAAGCTTCGTCCTTTCACATATGTCCGCCCTCAGGCTGAGCCGATCAGGGGTCCGGAACCGCCCCCGGCCATTCGCAACCGGTCCCGCGCCCCATCCCTTGCGTGCCGCAACGGCACCGCACCGGTCGCGCGATCTGTGCTTTCCCACTGGCGTTACCGTCCGCATTCGCCAGCGGATGCTTTTTTGTATCAAGCGTGGAATGGTTCACGCAGAGGAAGAAAGGGAGACGCAGAGTCTTTGGGAAGGCGCCTGCGGCGCAGCCGCCTCCAACTCTCTTCTCTCCTCCGCGTCTCCCCTTTCTTCTCCGCGTGAAACGGCAGCGATCAAACGCTTGCAAACCAGATCACGTGCTTGGCGCCCTTGCCATTGGTCCGCGCGCGTACTTCCGCCACGGGCTGTGAGTGCCCCGGCACCTACAAAGGGCGCGTCCTGCACAACGAAAAAGGGAGCGGCTCGCGCCGCTCCCTCTTGTCTTCAACCGTTCTCGGCAGAGTCCTTAGTTCGGACCCTTTTCGAAGGTGGCGAAGTTTTCGTTGCCGACGAAGCCGAACTTCGTGACCTTGGCGTCCGTGATGATCTTCATCATCCGGTTCGCGATCTCGTAGCTGGCATATTCCTCGGGCTGGAACTGCAGTTCCGGCTCGGGATTGATCCCCTTCGTCGAAGCGATGATCGAAACCAGCTGGCCTTCGCTGATCGACGTACCATTCCAGAGGATCTGGTTGGTCGCCGTCAGCACCAGCTTGTTCTTGATCGGATCGATCGTGACTTCGCTGGGGACCGTCGTCGGCTGCGGGAGATCGATGTTCACCGCGTGGGTGGCCACGGGGATGGTGATGATGAACATGATGAGGAGAACGAGCATGACGTCGATCAACGGCGTCGTGTTCATTTCCATCATCGGCGAGCCATCATCCTTGCCGCCACTCATTGCCATGGTTGGTACTCCTGTTCGCTCTCTGGGCCTGTCGAGGGTCCGGGTTTAGCCCGGATCGACCGGCGTCGAGATGAAGCCGACTTTCGGATAGCCAGCGGACTGGACGTTGTAGATCGCACCAGCGATGCACTTCCACGGCACGTTCACGTCGCCACGGATATGCACTTCGGGGATCTTCTCGGGGTCCATGTTAGCGGCGCCGCCTTCACGCTTCACGATCGCATCGAGGCGATTGAAAGCCTGCTGGTACAGCTCCTGGTTGTCCACCGGGGTGATGTTGTTGAAATAGACGCGGCACTGGCCGGTGCGCGAAGAACCCTCGTAACCGGGTTCCTTCGGGCTACGGCCTGCGGCGTCCGTCGAGACGACCGAAAGCATCAGGTTTTCGACCTTGTCCTGCGATTCCTCGCTGACAAGAATGGGGACCTTGAGCTTTTCGATCGACTGGATCGCGACGGGCACCGCGATGAGGAAGATGATCAGCAGCACCAACATCACGTCCACGAGCGGCGTGGTGTTGATGTCCGACATCGGGCGTTCTTCTCCGCCAGCGCCGCCTACAGACATTGCCATGGGTTACATCCTATCCGTTTTGAGCCGCGAGTGGGGCCGGAGCGATCCGGAGAACTGGCTCCGGCCTGTGGACTCGCGTTTCCGGAAAGGGGCCGAAGGGTGAGCCTCCGGCCCGGTTCTTTGCTTACTTCTTGACCGGAGCGGCCGGGGTGGCCGGAGCAGCCGGAAGAGCAGGCTTCACAGCGCCCTTCGAGTTGATGTTCGCCAGGATGTCGGTCGAGAAGCCCGAAAGCAGCTCGGCGATCTTCTTGTTGCGAGCCTGCAGCCAGTTGTAGGCAAGCACGGCCGGAACGGCGACGAGCAGACCCAGCGCGGTCATGATCAGAGCTTCACCGACCGGACCGGCGACCTTGTCGATCGAGGCCGAACCAGCGAGACCGATGTTGATCAGCGCGTTGTAGATGCCGACCACGGTACCGAACAGACCGATGAACGGAGCGGTTGCACCGACGGTGGCGAGGAAAGGAAGGCCGCCGGCGAGGCGAGCGTTCACGAACGCTTCCGAACGGGCGAGCGAACCGTGCAGCCAGTCATGGGCTTCCATGGCGTCGGTCATCTTGCCGTGCTGGTCTTCGGCGGCGATGCCGTCGTCGACGATCTGGCGCCATGCCGAGTTCTTCTCGAGCTTCGCAGCGCCTTCACGCAGCGAAGGAGCGCGCCAGAACGTGCCGATGTTCTTGTACTGGCCGATGATCTTGTTCTGCTCCATGAGCTTGGTGAACAGGATGTAGAACGAGCCGAACGACATGATCGCGAGGATCACGAGGGTGGCGATGCCGATCCAGTTCGGCTGACCATTCGGGAACAGGGCTTCCTTGATGCCGAAGGACTTCTGCGGCGCTGCGGCGCCAGCGGCGGCAGCAAGAGCGTAGATGAACATTGCGAGTCTTCCTCTTCAATTCAAATCAAAGTGCGTGAGTGCCGGTTGGACCAGGCTCTCGTGTCAGTTCCGCTACCGGATCAATCCTTCGGGATGACCCAGCGGATCGAGTTCGAATACGAGCCCGTGGTCGGCTGGCCTTCACCGTCGGTCGCGGGCGTGAAACGCGCGCGGCGGCGGACGTTGGCGCAGGTCGCCTCGTCAAGATCCGGGCTGCCGGAAGATCTGGTGATCTGGCAGTCCGTCACCTTGCCGTCGGTACCGACCGTGACACGGAAACCCGTGGTGCCTTCACGCTCTTCGCGAAGCGCACGCGAGGGGTAGTCGTTCGACGTCGCCCAGTTGCCGGGGTTGCCCTTGGGCGCAGCGCCCTTGGGCTGGAAACGCGGCGGGGGCGGAGCGGCAGGCGGCGCGGGAAGCGCAACCGGTGCCGGCGGAGCCGGAATCGGCGGTGCTTCATTGACCGTCTGGACCTGGGGCGCCGGCGCGTTGAAGCTGATCGGCGGCGGAGGCGCGACGATCGGCGGCGGCGGCGTGTTCTCCTTCGGAGGCGGCGGCGGCGGCGGCTCCTCCGGCGGCTTCTCTTCCTCGATGTTGACCGCCGAGGTCACCTCTTTGACCTTCTTGAACGCCTCTTGAGCCAGGCCCGTAACGAGCGCGTAGCCAACGGCGACATGAAGAATCGCAACGACGATGAGCGCGGTGATCTTGTTACCGCTCATCTGTTGGTCAGCGTATGCCATTCAGCTCCAATACTCCTGATCGCCCACCCGGGCCCGGAGCACGCGCTTGACGGCCCTGACCAAGGTGGTGCCCGCGCGCAGGATCACCGTCCTGCCCGAAGGCCAATCCAGCAAATTTCAATCCACCCTGCCGGCAACCCGGTCCGCCGACATCAAACCAGGGGGTTTGGCGGCGGCAAGCGTCGGGCTGCTTGTTTTGGATTGCCCGAACGGGCGCATCTTTAACGGCGAAGCCAAAGGCGCGCAAATGCTTTATCCGTTAACTCGTGATTCATGGTTGCACTGCCTGAAATCAGCCAGAAACGAAGCGCGGATTCCGCCGGAGACCCAATCATGCCTAGGTTTGTATCGAATGCTGTGCTCCCTGCCGTTGCCTGCGCAATGCTCTTTTCAGGATTCGCAGGCTCGTCGGCGATGGCTACGCAGCCAGCGATTCGGCCTGTTGACGGCGCTGTCACGGCAAGCACCACTCCCTCTTTGACATACGCCGACCTTGCCTCGCTGGCCGACGCTGCCGAAACGGTGCTGCGCGTCCAGGTGCGCAAGGCATCGCGCCTCAAGCCCGAACAGGCCCCGGCGTGGCGCCGGGCATGGCGCGCGTCCTGATCGAAGCCCGGACCCAGACCGTGCTGACCGGCCCCGCCATGGGCGAGACCGTGCGCTATCTTGCCGATGTTCCGCTCGATGCACGGGGCAAGGTCCCGAAGCTTTCCAAGGCCGTCATGCTGCTGTTTGCGCGGACCGTGCCCGGCCGTCCCGGAGAAATCAGCCTTGTCGATGCCGGCGCGCAGCTGCCGTGGTCGGGCGAAACCGAGATGCGGACCCGCGCGATCCTCACCGAGATGCTCTCGCCCGACGCGCCGCCGCGGATCAAGGGCGTCCGCGAAGTCCTGCATGTCCCCGGCAATCTCGTCGGCGAAGGCGAGACGCAGGTGTTCCTGCAGACCCAGCACAACGCGCCCGTGTCGCTCTCGGTCGTCCGTCGCCCGGGCATGGAGCGGACTTGGGGAGTCAGCCTGTCCGAGATCGTCGATCAGGCCGCCCGCCCCCCCGCGCGTGACACGCTGACCTGGTATCGCCTCGCCTGCAGCCTGCCCGCGCAGATGCCGCCGGGTGCAAGCCTGTCCGGCAGCGCCGCGCACGTCCGCGCGGCAGCGGAGGATTACGCCTTCGTCGTCGCCCAGCTCGGCGAGTGCAGCCGCAGCCGGCCCGCAGTGGAGCGCTGAGCAAACGCGAGGTTGCCCGCCTCGCTCATGTCTCCTAAGGCCCGCCGCGCAGAATCTGCAAGTTTCAGCGGACGGGAATGACATGAGCGAACCTTTGCGCATCGCGCTGGCCGGGCTGGGCACGGTCGGCGGCGGGGTAATCCGGTTGATCGAGGCCAATGCGGACCTCATCGCAAGGCGTGCGGGCCGCCCCATCGTCATTACCACCGTCAGCGCGCGCAATCGCCAGAAGGACCGCGGCTTCGATGTCTCGCGCTATGCCTGGGAGGACGACATGGTCATCCTCGGCGAACGGCCCGATGTCGACGTCGTGGTCGAGCTGGTTGGCGGGGCGGATGGCCCGGCACTCGCCTTGGCCCGCACCACGTTCGAGGCGGGCAAGGCACTGGTCACTGCCAACAAGGCGATGATCGCGCACCACGGCGTGGAACTTGCCACCAAGGCGGAAGCCGCCAAGGTCGCGCTCAAGTTCGAAGCGGCAGTGGCGGGCGGCATCCCGGTCATCAAGGGCCTGAAGGAAGGCGTTGCCGCCAACGAGATCGCGCGGATCTATGGCATCCTCAACGGCACCTGCAATTACATCCTCTCGACCATGGAGGATACGGGCCGCGACTTTGCCGACGTGCTCGCCGAAGCGCAGGCCAAGGGCTATGCCGAGGCCGACCCGACGTTCGACATCGACGGGATCGATGCGGCACACAAGCTCTCGATCCTCTCCTCGATCGCCTTCGGCACCGCGGTAGACTTCGCCCCGGTCGCAGCGACCGGCATTCGCCGCGTGCTGGCGGCCGATATCGCGCAGGCCGATGCGCTCGGCTACTATATCCGCCTGATCGGCATGGCCGAGACCGAGATCGACGCTGCCGGCAATCGCCGCCTGTTCCAGCGGGTCCATCCGCATCTCGTCCACCGTGATCACCCGCTTGCCCATGTCGATGGCGCGACGAATGCGGTCGTCGCAGAGGGCAACTTCGTCGGCCGCCTGCTGTTCCAGGGCGCCGGTGCCGGTGACGGTCCCACGGCCAGCGCGGTCGTGGCCGACCTTATCGACATTGCCCGTGGCGATATCGGTGCGCCGTTCTCGATCCCCGTGGCGGAGCTGGATCATGCAGCGCCCGCAGAGGTCGGCCATCGCACCGGCAAGGCCTATATCCGCTTCAACGTCGCGGATCGCCCCGGTGTTCTGGCCGAGATCACCGCGGCGATGCGCGATGCCGGCGTCTCGATCGAAAGCCTGATCCAGAAAGGCGGGGCCGACAATGCGCCGGTCATGGTCTCGATGGTCACGCACGAAGGGCCGGAAAGCGCCATCACCGAAGCGTTGCGCCTGCTCGATGGCTCGCCGGTGCTGGCCGAGCCGCCGCTGGTGCTGCACATTCTGGGTGAATGAGTGTTCCGGCGCTCTCAGGGCGCCGGGATCTCACCCTTGGCGATGCGGTCCGCGTCCGATCCGGGCGGCGGTGGCGGCAGCGCCTTGATATCGAACATGTAGATCTCGGTGGGCTTCCCGCCGAGGCCGATGCATCCGCGGCTGCAATCGCGCAGGCCCGAGACGTTCGGCGCGCGGGGCAAGCCATCGTCGGTCGACTTCGCGCCATCGGTCTCGTCACGCAGCGGCACGCGCTCACGGTCGCTGGCTTCCTTGCCGCCGCAGACGACGATCGTGCCGTCAGATCGCTGCATCGGTCGGCAACGCTGGGTCTGTGAGGTGGTCAGCAGGTTGCGCGCAACGTCTGCATCGCTGGTGGCGGCACCAGGCACGACCGGTCCCTGCTTCGCCGGAGCCGCCGCAGGCGTTTGATCCTGCGCAGACGCGGGCAATGCGCCAAAAAGAAGCGCAAGGCCTGCCAGAACTGCCACTCTCTGTCTCGACAAGACCCTTACCTCGCGTCTAGTGCCAAGGTCACACCAGCGTCATCTTTGCCACGCAATGCCCTTTGCGCGACATAGCGATGATTGCGCATACGTTTGCACAGCTTGCGTGCCGCGTCGAGCCGGGTCTGCCGGTGATATGCTGCACACGGGCTGAACCAGATTTCGAAGTACGTCCCTGTTCGTCACCACCCGACCAAGCTGGAGCCATCGTGACCGATAAGACCAACAATCCCGCCGCCTCCCAGGTTCTCGACCGCGTGCTCGTGCTCGAGATGGTCCGCGTGACCGAAGCCGCCGCCATCGGCGCATCGCGGCTGATCGGTCGCGGTGACGAGAAAGCCGCCGACGCCGCCGCTGTCGAGGCGATGCGCGCCGCCTTCAACGAACTCTACATGGACGGCACCGTGGTGATCGGCGAGGGCGAGCGCGACGAGGCGCCGATGCTCTACATTGGCGAGAAGGTCGGCGCGGCACCGGGCAAGGGTCCGAAGATCGACATCGCCCTGGACCCGCTCGAAGGCACCACCATCACTGCCAAGGATGGCCCGAACGCTCTGGCCGTCTTGGCCGTGGCCGAAGAAGGCGGCCTGCTCAACGCGCCAGACGTGTACATGGACAAGCTCGCCTGTGGCCCAGGCTATCCCGATGGCATCATCGACCTCGACAAGTCGCCGACCGAGAACGTCAAGGCCGTGGCTGCGGCCAAGGGCGTGGCACCGGGCGACATCAACGTCTGCGTGCTTGATCGCCCGCGTCACTCCGCACTGATCGAGGAACTGCGCGCGCTGGGCTGTGGCATCAAGCTCATCCCCGATGGCGACGTGGCAGGCGTTATTGCCGTGACCAACGAGGAAACCGGCGTCGACATGTACATGGGCACCGGCGGCGCCCCCGAAGGCGTGCTTGCCGCAGCCGCGCTGCGCTGCGTCGGCGGGCAGTTCAAGGGCCGCCTGCTGTTCCGCAACGAGGACGAGAAGGCCCGCGCCCGCAAGTGGGGCATCGAAGATCTGAACAAGCAGTACGATCTGGTCGAGCTGGCCAAGGGCGACTGCATCTTTGCCGCAACCGGCGTCACCGATGGCTCGCTGCTCGCAGGCGTCAAGGTCCACAAGAGCGGCGTGATGACCACCGAAAGCGTGGTGATGCGCGCCTCGTCCGGCACCGTGCGCTGGGTCAAGGGCGAGCACCGCAAGGGCCGCTGACCGCGAACCAGCAACTGACCATGAGGCCGGATGCCATGGGCGTCCGGCCTTTTTGCATTTTCAGGTCCCGAAACGCAGGATTCTGGGGGGCGGCAGGTGCTCCTGCAACGCTGAAGTGCGCCGCAAGATGTGCGGGTTGGGCGCCTCCACCGGCCTGTTTTCGACATCGCGCGTGCGGAAGGTCGCAACCAGATCGGTGAGTCGTTCAGCCTCTGAGGACAAGCTGCGGGTTGCCGCAGAGGATTCCTCCACCATCGCCGCGTTCGCCTGCGTCATCCGGTCCATCGCGGCCACTTCCACGTTGACCTGTTCGAGACTTTCCGCCTGCCGCGCCGCGGACTGCGCAATCTGCGCGACCAGCGCATCGACCGCGGCGATCTGATCGACAATCCCGGTCAGGCGTGTGCCCGTCTCCCCGACCAAGCGGACACCTTCCTCCACCTGGCTCGTGCTGTTCTCGATCAGGGTCTTGATGTTCTGGGCCGCCTCGGCAGAGCGCTGGGCCAAGGCGCGGACTTCGGTTGCGACAACGGCAAAGCCCTTGCCGGATTCGCCCGCGCGCGCCGCCTCGACGCCCGCATTCAGGGCCAGCAGGTTGGTCTGGAAGGCTATGCCATCGATGACCGAGATGATCTTGCTGATCTCCTGCGCCGAGGCTTCGATCGCGGCCATTGCGGTAATGGCCTGCTGCACCACTTCGCCGCCGCTGCTGGCCTCGCCATGGGCAGAGTTGATCGCGACATTGACGTCCTTCGCCCCCGACGCGGTTTCCCGCACGCTGCCGGTCACGCGGTGCATGGCCGATGCGGTCTGGGCGAGGCTCGATGCCTGCTGCTCGTTCCGTCGCGCCAGATCGTCGCTGGCATCCCGGATCTCGGCAATCGAGCTCATGACGCTCGCCGCGCCGACCCTGACGGTGCGCATCGCCGATGCCAGTGCATCCACCGCGATGTTGTAGTTCGTCCGCAATTCCTCGTAATCGCCGGGGAAGCGCTGCTCGATGCGATACTCGAGGTTCTGGCGCGCCATGCAGTCGAGCCCCGCCGAGAGCGCCGCGACAACCGCCTGCTGCTCCTCCTGGGCCTTGGCCCGGGCAATGCCGTTCTCCCGGAAGACGGCAATGGCGCGCGCCATCACGCCGATCTCGTCATTGCGCTCGGCCCCTGTAGCTTCGACGCGATAATCGCCGTCGGCCATGCGCTGCATGGTGTCGGCAGTCTCGACAAGCGGGGCCACCACGCGCTGGCGGATCATCCGCGCGGCCTGCAGGACGATCGCAAACACCATCAGCGCGATGCCTGCAAAGGCGACGATCAGCACCATCACGAGCCGGTTGGCGTGATCCATCAGCGAGGTGCGATAGGCCGTGGAATGCTCGACCAGTCGCTCCACTGCGTCATGCTGCTTCTGGTAGGCGGACGCCAGTTCGTCGTGGTGGACGCGGGTCATCGTCTCCAGATCGCCCGCAGCGAGTGCCGGCAGGAAGCGCTTGTCGATCGCCGCCCAGAAGGCATCGGCGGTGCCGATCGTCGCCGAGACCTCGTCGCGCAGCTCCTCAGGGATCGGGGCGGTCTGCCAATAGGCCTTGCGCTGTTCGAACAGCGTGCGCTCTTCCGCCAGTTCCGCACGCGCGCGCGCAGCATGGCCGGGATCGCTCAGCGTCCAGGTGGCGTGGAGATAGGGTTCGACGACGAACGCGGGCGGCGGCAGGATGTCGGCAAGGAGCTCGTCCTGCAGCAGGTTCTCCTTGTGGAGAGGCCCGCCGAAACGGATGTAGCTTACCGCAATGCCAACGATCACGATCGCTGCCAGTATCAGGGCGACCACAAGTTTCGCCCCGCGCGAAGTCTGCTCGCTGATCATGCCAATGTCCCTTTGGTTTGGTGGACATTGCATGGACCATCGCGGTTATGTTGCAGTTTCAGCGATATAGCGGCCTTTACTACCGTAGATGTCCCACTGAACTTGCAACCGTAAACAAAAAAGCCCCGCCGGATCGCTCCGGCGGGGCCTCTTCGACTGTTCCGACAGGTCGGCGAAGCGTTACGCCTCGTCGCCCTCGATCAGGTAATCACCGGCATCGGCGTCAGTGCCGTGGGTCTCGCCCTCGACTGCTGCCAGCGGATCGTCACCGATCGCGGCTTCCGGGCCCTGCGCCAGTTCGGCCGCATGCTCTTCGGCTGCCGTCGCCGGAGCGATCAGCGATTCCTGGAGCTTGCGGTAGGACGCACGCAACGCGGCATCGCGCGAGGAGGCGGCGACGCGCAGGCGGTTCATGCCCGCACCGGTACCGGCGGGGATGAGACGCCCGACGATCACGTTCTCCTTGAGACCGATCAGCGAGTCCTTCTTGCCTTCCACGGCCGCCTGCGTGAGCACGCGGGTGGTTTCCTGGAAGGACGCTGCCGAGATGAACGAACGCGTCTGCAGCGAGGCCTTGGTGATGCCGAGCAGCACCGGCTTGCCTTCGGCGGGCACCTGGCCTTCTTCCAGCTTGGCGTTGGTTTCGAGCATCTCCTCGAGGTCGACCTGTTCGCCCGGCAGCAGGGTGGTGTCGCCACCGTTGGTGATCTCGACCTTCTGCAGCATCTGGCGAACGATCACCTCGATGTGCTTGTCGTTGATCTTCACGCCCTGCAAGCGGTAGACTTCCTGGATTTCCGCGACGAGGTATTCGGCCAGAGCCTCGACGCCCATCACTTCCAGAATGTCGTGCGGATCGGGCGAGCCCGAGATCAGGTTGTCGCCCTTCTTGACGTAGTCACCTTCCTGCACGTCGATCACGCGGCTCTTCGGCACGAGGTACTCGACCGGTTCACCCTCCTCGGGATAATCGCGATCTTGCGCTTGGCCTTGTAGTCACGCACGAACTCGATGCGGCCGGCGATCTTGGCGATGATCGAGTTGTCCTTCGGCTTGCGGGCCTCGAACAGTTCGGCAACGCGCGGCAGACCGCCGGTGATGTCGCGGGTCTTGGCGGCTTCGCGCGAAGCACGGGCGAGGATGTCACCCGCTTCGACGCGCTGGCCGTCTTCGACCGAGAGCGTGGTGCCCGGTGCCATCAGGTAGCGTGCAGCTTCACCCGAATCATCGTCGAGCAGGGTCAGGCGAGGACGCAGGTCCTCCTTCTTGCCCCGGCCGGCGGCACGGTTTTCGGTGACGACGCGGCTCGACATGCCGGTGGCTTCGTCGGTCTGCTCGGTCAGGGTCTTGCCGTCGACAAGGTCCTGATAGCGCACGATGCCCGGCTTTTCGGTGATCACCGGCAGGGTGAACGGGTCCCACTCGGCCAGGCGATCGCCCTGCGAGATGATGGCGCCGTTCTCGTGCAGCAGGTGGGTACCGTAAGGCACGCGGTGGATCGCGCGCTCACGGCCCTCGGTGTCCATGACCACGATTTCGCCGTTGCGGGCCAGCGACAGACGACGGCCGCGCTTGTCGGTAATCGTCGGGATGTCGCGGTAGACCACGGTACCATCCGAGATCGCTTCGAGGTGCGACTGCTCGTTGACCTGCGCCGCGCCACCGATGTGGAAGGTACGCATGGTCAGCTGGGTGCCCGGCTCACCGATCGACTGCGCGGCGATGACGCCGACAGCTTCACCGATGTTGACCGGCGTACCACGGGCAAGGTCACGGCCATAGCACGTGCCGCAGACGCCCTGCTGGGCTTCGCAGACCAGCGGCGAGCGGATCTTGGCCGACTGCACGCCAGCGGCCTCGATGCGGGCAATCGCGGCTTCGTCGAGCAGTTCGCCCTTCTGCGCGATCACTTCGCCCGACTTCGCCTCGATCAGGTCTTCGGCAAGGGTACGGCCGAGGATGCGCTCGCCCAGCGAGGCAATCGTCGAACCGCCCTGGACGATCGCGCGCATTTCCAGCGCACGTTCGGTGCCGCAGTCTTCCTCGATCACGACGCAGTCCTGCGACACGTCGACCAGACGACGGGTCAGGTAACCCGAGTTCGCGGTCTTCAGCGCGGTGTCCGCGAGGCCCTTACGAGCACCGTGGGTCGAGTTGAAGTATTCAAGAACGGTCAGACCTTCCTTGAAGTTCGAGATGATCGGGGTTTCGATGATCTCGCCCGAAGGCTTGGCCATCAGGCCGCGCATGCCCGCAAGCTGCTTCATCTGCGCCGGGGAGCCACGAGCGCCCGAGTGCGACATCATGTAGATCGCGTTGATCGGCTTCTGACGGCCGGTCGCCTCGTCAACAGGCGAGCTCTTCAGCTCTTCCATCATGGCGTTGGCCACCTGGTCGCCGCAGCGGCTCCAGGCGTCGATCACCTTGTTGTACTTTTCCTGCTGGGTGATCAGGCCGTCCTGGTACTGCTGCTCGTAGTCGGCCACCAGTTCCTTGGTCTCGGCAACCAGCGCATCCTTGCTGTCGGGGATGATCATGTCATCCTTGCCGAACGAGATGCCCGCCTTGAACGCGTTGCGGAAGCCCAGCGCCATGATGGCGTCGGCGAACAGCACCGTGTCCTTCTGGCCGGTGTGGCGATAGACCTGGTCGATCACGTCGCCGATTTCCTTCTTGGTGAGAAGGCGGTTGACGATCTCGAACGGAACCTTGTGGCTCTTGGGCAAGCATTCGCCGATCAGCATGCGGCCCGGCGTCGTTTCGAAACGCTTGAGGTACTGCTTGCCGTTCTCGTCGGTCTGCGGAACGCGGGCGATGATCTTCGAGTGCAGCGTGACGGCCTTGGCCTCCAGCGCCTGGTGCACTTCGGCCATGTCGGCCAGCATCATGCCTTCGCCCGGCTCGCCGGCGCGGTCCATCGACAGATAGTAAATGCCGAGAACCATGTCCTGCGAAGGCACGATGATCGGCTTGCCATTGGCGGGCGAGAGGATGTTGTTGGTCGACATCATCAGCACGCGTGCTTCGAGCTGGGCTTCCAGCGAGAGCGGCACGTGGACGGCCATCTGGTCACCGTCGAAGTCGGCGTTGAAGGCCGAGCAGACGAGCGGGTGCAGCTGGATCGCCTTGCCTTCGATCAGGACCGGCTCGAACGCCTGGATGCCGAGACGGTGCAGCGTAGGCGCACGGTTCAGCATGACCGGGTGTTCACGGATCACCTCGTCAAGGATGTCCCAGACTTCCTTGCGTTCCTTCTCGACCCACTTCTTGGCCTGCTTCAGGGTCATCGACAGACCCTTGGCATCAAGACGCGCGTAGATGAACGGCTTGAACAGTTCGAGCGCCATCTTCTTGGGCAGGCCGCACTGGTGCAGCTTGAGTTCCGGCCCGGTCACGATGACCGAACGGCCCGAATAGTCGACGCGCTTGCCGAGCAGGTTCTGGCGGAAGCGGCCCTGCTTGCCCTTGAGCATGTCGGACAGCGACTTCAGCGGACGCTTGTTGGCGCCGGTGATGACGCGGCCACGGCGGCCGTTGTCGAACAGCGCGTCAACGGCTTCCTGCAGCATGCGCTTTTCGTTGCGGACGATGATGTCCGGCGCGCGCAATTCGATCAGGCGCTTGAGGCGGTTGTTGCGGTTGATGACGCGACGGTAGAGGTCGTTGAGGTCCGAAGTCGCGAAGCGGCCACCGTCGAGCGGCACCAGCGGGCGCAGTTCGGGCGGGATGACCGGCACGACGTCGAGGATCATCCATTCGGGGCGATTGCCAGAATCGATGAACGATTCCACGACCTTGAGGCGCTTGATGATCTTCTTGGGCTTGAGCTCGGACTTGGTCGTCCGCAGCTCTTCCAGCAGATCGTCGCGCTCCTGCTCGAGATCGAGGTTCATCAGCATGTGCTTGACGGCCTCGGCGCCGATGCCGGCCGAGAAGGCGTCTTCGCCGTACTCGTCCTGCGCGTCGAGCAGCTCGTCCTCGGTCAGCGTCTGGTACTTCTCGAGCGGGGTCAGGCCCGGCTCGGTGACCACGTAGCTTTCGAAGTAGAGAATGCGCTCAAGGATCTTGAGCTGCATGTCGAGCAGCAGGCCGATGCGCGAGGGCAACGACTTGAGGAACCAGATGTGCGCGACCGGCGCGGCCAGTTCGATGTGGCCCATGCGCTCGCGGCGCACCTTGGTGACGGTGACTTCGACGCCGCACTTTTCGCAGACGACGCCCTTGTACTTCATGCGCTTGTACTTGCCGCACAGGCACTCGTAGTCCTTCACGGGGCCGAAGATGCGCGCGCAGAACAGGCCGTCACGCTCGGGCTTGAACGTGCGGTAGTTGATGGTTTCCGGCTTCTTGATCTCGCCGAAGGACCAGCTGCGGATGCGCTCGGGGCTCGCCAGACCGATCTGGATCTGGTCGAAGGTCTCGGGCTTGGCGAGCTGGTTGGTGAATTTGGTCAGGTCGTTCATTTGGTGCCGTTCCCTTGCCTCAATGTGAGGCGTTGGACGTGAATTTCGGTGCGAAGGGATGGGCGGCGGCAGGACCGCCGCCCGTATTCCTTACTCCGCCGCCTGCGCAAGGCCGTCGTCATCCGTGTCGTCGAGCGACGACAGTTCGACGTTGAGGCCCAGCGAGCGCATTTCCTTGACGAGCACGTTGAAGCTTTCGGGAATGCCGGCCTCGAAGGTGTCGTCGCCCTTGACGATCGCTTCGTAGACCTTGGTGCGGCCGACCACGTCGTCCGACTTCACCGTGAGCATTTCCTGCAGCGTGTAGGCCGCGCCGTAGGCCTGGAGAGCCCAGACCTCCATTTCGCCGAAGCGCTGGCCACCGAACTGCGCCTTGCCGCCCAGCGGCTGCTGGGTGACGAGCGAATACGGCCCGATCGAACGTGCGTGGATCTTGTCGTCGACGAGGTGGTGCAGCTTGAGCACGTACTTCATGCCCACCGTCACCTTGCGGTCGAAGGCATCGCCGGTGCGACCGTCGAACAGCGTGACCTGACCGGATTCATCCAGCCCTGCCAGACGCAGCATGTCGGTCACGTCCTTCTCGACCGCGCCGTCGAACACCGGCGAGCCCATCGGCACGCCGTTGCGAACAGCTTGGGCGAACTCGATGATCTGGGCGTCGTCACGGGCGTCGATGTCGCCCGCATAGTTGTCGCCGTAGATCTCCTTGAGCAGCTCGCGCACCGCTTCCGGCGGCTGGCCGGCTTCGGGGTTCGGGTTGGCCTCGCGCCATGCGTCGAGAGCCGCGCCGATGCGCTTGCCAAGGCCGCGGGCGGCCCAGCCAAGGTGCGTTTCGAAGATCTGCCCGACGTTCATGCGCGAAGGCACGCCCAGCGGGTTAAGCACGAAGTCGACCGGCGTACCGTCCTCGAGGAACGGCATGTCTTCCTGCGGCAGGATGCGGGAGATGATGCCCTTGTTGCCGTGACGGCCGGCCATCTTGTCGCCCGGCTGCAGCTTGCGCTTCACCGCGACGAAGACCTTGACCATCTTGAGCACGCCGGGGGCGAGTTCGTCACCACGCTCAAGCTTTTCCTTGCGGTCCTCGAACTTCTCCTGGATCGCCTTCACCGCGGTGTCGTACTGCGCCTTGACCGCTTCCAGCTGCTGCTGGCGTGCATCGTCGGCGACGGCGAACTTCCACCATTCGTGACGCTCGACATCGGCGAGAACCTGCTCGTCGATCGTTTCGCCCTTCTTGATGCCCTTGGGCGCCGCAGCCGAAACCTGGCCGAGCAGCATTTCGCGCAGGCGGTTGAAGGTGGCGCGGTTGAGGATCGCGCGCTCGTCCTCGCGGTCCTTGGCGAGGCGTTCGATTTCCTCGTTCTGGATGGCGCGGGTACGGTCGTCGATCTCGATGCCGTGACGGTTGAAGACGCGAACGTCGACAATGGTCCCGGCAACGCCCGGCGGCAGGCGGAGCGAAGTGTCGCGCACGTCGCTGGCCTTCTCACCGAAGATCGCGCGGAGCAGCTTCTCTTCCGGGGTCATCGGCGATTCACCCTTCGGGGTGATCTTGCCGACAAGGATGTCGCCCGGGTGCACTTCGGCACCGATGTAGACGATGCCCGCCTCGTCGAGGTTGCGCAGGGCTTCCTCGCCGACGTTCGGGATGTCGCGGGTGATGTCCTCGGGCCCGAGCTTGGTGTCGCGGGCCATGACTTCGAATTCCTCGATGTGGATCGAGGTGAAGACGTCTTCCTTGACGATACGCTCGCTGATCAGGATCGAGTCTTCGTAGTTGTAGCCGTTCCAGGGCATGAACGCGACGAGCACGTTGCGGCCCAGCGCCAGCTCACCGAACTCGGTCGACGGACCGTCGGCGATGATGTCGCCCTTCTCGATCAGGTCACCCACCTTCACCAGCGGACGCTGGTTGATGCAGGTCGACTGGTTCGAGCGTTCGAACTTCTGCAGGCGGTAGATGTCGACGCCGGACTGGCCGGGTTCGATATCGCCCGAGGCGCGGATCACGATACGGGTAGCGTCGACCTGGTCGACCACGCCCGAGCGCAGGGCCGAGATCGCGGCGCCCGAATCGCGGGCCACGGTCTCTTCCATGCCGGTGCCGACGTAAGGCGCATCGGCCTTGATCAGCGGCACGGCCTGGCGCTGCATGTTCGAGCCCATGAGCGCGCGGTTGGCGTCGTCGTTTTCCAGGAACGGAATGAGCGAGGCGGCAACCGAGACGAGCTGCTTGGGGCTGACGTCCATCAGCGTGATCTGATCACGCGGGCTCATCACGAATTCGCCGTTCTGGCGAGCCGAGACGAGTTCCTCGACGAACGAACCGTCAGCCGTCAGCTCGGCCGAAGCCTGCGCCACGGTGTGCTTCTGCTCTTCCATCGCCGAGAGGTAGATGACGTCCTTGGTCACCTTGCCGTCGATGACCTTGCGGTACGGGGTTTCGATGAAGCCGTACTTGTTGACGCGCGCGAAGGTCGACAGCGAGTTGATCAGACCGATGTTCGGGCCTTCCGGCGTTTCGATCGGGCAGATGCGGCCATAGTGCGTCGGGTGAACGTCGCGGACTTCGAAGCCGGCGCGCTCGCGGGTCAGACCGCCCGGCCCAAGTGCCGAAACGCGGCGCTTGTGGGTGACTTCCGAAAGCGGGTTGGTCTGGTCCATGAACTGCGAGAGCTGCGACGAACCGAAGAACTCGCGCACGGCAGCAACGGCCGGCTTGGCGTTGATCAGGTCGTTCGGCATGACCGTCGACACGTCAACCGACGACATGCGCTCCTTCACGGCGCGCTCCATGCGCAGCAGGCCGACGCGGTACTGGTTTTCCAGCAGCTCGCCCACCGAACGCACGCGACGGTTGCCAAGGTTGTCGATGTCGTCGACTTCGCCCTTGCCGTCCTTGAGGTTCACCAGTTCCTTGACCACGGCGAGGATATCGTCGGTGCGCAGGGTGGTGACGCTGTCGTCGCACTCGAGCCCGAGGCGCATGTTGAGCTTGACGCGACCCACGGCCGAGAGGTCATAGCGGTCGGCATCGAAGAACAGGCCGTCGAACAGCGCTTCGGCGGTTTCGCGCGTCGGCGGTTCGCCAGGACGCATGACGCGGTAGATATCGGCCAGGGCGTGGTCACGATCCGGAGCCTTGTCGGCCTTCAGGGTGTTGCGGATCCAGGGACCGGTCGAGACGTGGTCGATGTCAAGCAGCTCGAGCGTGTCGATGCCGGCCTTGTCGAGCAGGTCGAGGTTTTCCGGGCTGACTTCGTCACCGGCTTCGATCCAGATGCGACCGGTCGCTTCGTCGATAAGGTCACGCGCGGCGTAGCGGCCGAAGATTTCCTCGGTCGGGATCAGCAGCTCTTCAAGACCGTCCTTCGCGGCCTTGTTGGCAGCGCGTGGGCTGATCTTCTGGCCTGCCGGGAAGATCACTTCGCCCGACTTGCCGTCGACGATGTCGAACATCGGCTTCGCACCGCGCCACTGTTCGAGCACGAAGGGCACCTTCCAGCCACCTTCGGCACGCGCCCACTGGACGGTGTCGTAGAAGTGGTGGAGGATCTGTTCGTCATCGAGGCCGAGCGCGTGTAGCAGCGCGGTGACCGGCAGCTTGCGCTTGCGGTCGATACGGACGTTGACGATGTCCTTGGCGTCGAATTCGAAGTCGAGCCACGAACCGCGATAGGGGATCACGCGGGCAGCGAAGAGGTACTTGCCCGAGGAGTGGGTCTTGCCGCGGTCATGGTCGAACAGCACGCCAGGCGAACGGTGCATCTGCGACACGATCACGCGCTCGGTGCCGTTGATGAAGAACGTCCCGTTCTCGGTCATGAGCGGGATGTCGCCCATGTAGACGTCCTGCTCCTTGATATCGATGAGCGACTTGGTCTCGGTCTCGGCATCGACCTCGAAGGTCGCGAGCTTGAGCGTCACCTTCATCGGCGCAGCATAGGTGATGCCGCGCTGGCGGCATTCGTTCACGTCGTACTTCGGAGCTTCGAGGACGTAGCCGTCACGCTCCTTGATATCGAGGCTGGCGGTGCCGGCGAAATCCTGGATCGGGAAGACCGAACGCAGCGTCTTTTCGAGGCCCGAAACGTAGCCAACCGACGGATCGGAGCGGAGGAACTGCTCATACGATTCGCGCTGAACCTCGATCAGGTTCGGCATCTGCACGACTTCGTGGATGTCCCCGAAGATCTTGCGGATGCGCTTCTTCACACCGGGGCGACTGGCTGTCTTGGAAACCATAAAGGTTGCGAGCCTCTTCTCAACAAATGGCCGGAAAACCGGCGGAAATTCTGCCACGCGCAAGGATGGCGCCACCAAACAGCGAAAGGCCGCACAGCGCACGGCGATCCGTTCAACGGAAGCCATGGCCCGCAGCCTTTTGCGTCAGATGGATTGCCCTGCACTTCCTTCCCGAGCCACCCCTGCGCATGGGACGGCCTTGCTCGAAGCGCTGGACAGGGGCGGCATATAGGCAATGCCGCAGGACAAGTCAAAGGGCGCATTGGGCAGGCGGCGCGCCGACGTGCGGCATCTTCAAGTAATTCAGCGCAATGATGAACACCGGTTCAGAAACTGTGAAACATTGTTGCGGCGCGCCAAAGTGACGACGGCTCACTGGCAATAAGCGCTCGCTTCGTCGCCAATTTGGAACCTATTGCACAGGTCGTCGCGTTTTCTCGTCATGACCAAGATCAACGCCATATCGCCCCGCAGCACCATGGCGATTTCAGCCATGCTGCTGCTTTCTGCCGGAACTGCTCATGCGCAGGAGGTTACGATCCCTGTAACTGATGCGCCAGTGGCAGCGGCACCCGTCGTGACTCCCGCACCCGTCACACCGACCATCGTGATCCCGACCACGACGCCGGAGCCGGTTGCAGCGCCCGCGACCACGGCCGCAACGACGCCGGTGGCGACGCCGACGGCGCAGCCCCGACCGGCAGCGCGACCGGCGCCGCGAGCACCCGTGCGTGAGTCGGCGCCTGCACGTTCGACAGCGGCCGCAGCGGAGACTACGCCGGTGCCGGCAATCGCGCCCGTCCCGGCCGTTGCACCTGCGCCTGTTGAAGAGCCGGCAGCAGCCGCCCCCGTTGCAGCAAACGTCGCCACTGAAAGTGCAGCACCGGACTGGGCCCTGCCGATTGGCGCCGCAGCAACCCTGCTCGTGCTCGGTGGCGTGGGCCTTGCCGTCAGCCGCCGCCGTCGCGTCTATGAAGAAGACGTGGATTTCGTGCCGCCGGTCACCACCCGTCCGAGCCTGAGGCCGCAGCCCGAGCGCCGCATCGCGCCGCCGATGCCGCCTGAGCGACCCTCGGCCCCGACATACGCCATGTCGGCTGCCAACACGCGCACCGCGAGCGAACGCGAAGCCCTGATCGAGCGCATCGTTGCGTCTCCGCCCGACGATGCCAACCCGTTCCTGTCACGCAAGGCCCGTCGCCGCCGCGCGCGGATCATGGTGCAATCGATGGCCGCCCGCAGCGACGTGCCCACGACAACACGTGGCGAGCAGGTCCTGCCCGAGGTTAGCACGGACTACGCGCAGGCCTGAACCCGTCGCCAACCCATCACCGACAAACGAGGCCTCGTCCGCCGGACGGGGCCTTTTTGCATGGGAAAGCGTTACCCTAAGCAAAACGATAAGGGGATTATCGTTTTTCGATATTATTGATTGACGATAAGGCGAATCGGCCTTATTGAATTTCGATATCGACCATATCGGAGAACGATCAATGCCCCGCCACCTTCCCCAGACCGCCGCCGCGATCCTCTCGCTGCTGCTGGCCGCCACGCTGTGGCTGCCGACGGTGGATGCAGGCGCGGCTCCGCTCGCGCTCGTCGATGGTCCGGTCATGGCGACCTATCAGCTTCCACTCGCCGCCTGACCGCTCATTCAACAGGAGGGAAACACGATGTCCACGCTCCGTACCGACCCACTGCTCGGATTGGCCAAGGCTTTGCTCACATTCATGCTGGTCGTCATTGTCATCGGCATGGTGGGCCTGGGAATAGGATTCGCCGCGACGGTGGGCCTGCATGGGATGGTTGCCGAAAAGCTCGCGAAGGCTGGTGCCGCAGAATCGACCTATTGGCTGATCCTGCTGATGTTCCCGCTGCTTGCCGCGATGCTGGCCTCGATGCATCGGTTCGTCGAAAAGCTCCGTGCCATCGTCATAACGGTCGAGGACGGCGATCCGTTCACCCCCGACAACGCCGAGCGTCTGCGCACGATGGCCTGGCTGTCGGTCATCATCCAGCTGCTTTCCATACCCGTCGGGATCGTCGGCGTGATGCTTGAAAAGGCCAGCGCGGATGCAGCGTCGATAAGTGTCGATGCCGATTTCTCGATCAACGGCCTGCTGCTTGCCCTCGTCCTGTTCATCCTCGCCCGGGTGTTCCGCACCGGCGCCAAGATGCGCGAAGATCTGGAAGGGACCGTGTGATGCCGATCAACGTGAAACTTGACGACCTGCTCCACGCCCGCCGCATGACGCTGACGGAACTTGCCGAACGCATCGACCTGACGCTCGCCAACGTCTCGATCCTCAAGACCGGCAAGGCCAAGGCGATCCGCTTCTCGACGCTCGAAGCGATCTGCCGGGAACTCGATTGCCAGCCCGGCGACGTCCTCGGCTATGAACCGGACGAGGCCGAAACCGTGTAAAGCTTGACTTCGAGACCCGAATCCGCCAGAGGCCCGCCCGACCGGTGGGCCTCTTTTGGTTTCGCCGATCATCCGTCCGAGACAGTTGGTGTGCAGGATCTGCCTGCACTTAATCTCCAGCCTAGACGGGGAAAAGAGTTTCAAGGCCCATCGCTCCAGCAGGATCGTGGCGCCCCTCGCGTCTTTTACGGCGCATCTCCTTCCCTTGTCACGGACTCGCCGGTGGTCTTCGGGCCACCGACAAACGTAGCCGACTGTCCGGGCCTACCGGTTCAGTCACATGTGAAGGAGTATGGCATGGATCGTTCGCAGAAAGCCGATTCGGTCGCCTTCCTTAACGGCGTCTTCAGCGAGGCCGGCGCGGTGGTCATCACCCGCAACCTCGGCATGACGGTGGCCCAGTCCACCGCCCTGCGCACGAAGATCCGCGAAGCGGGCGCGACCTACAAGGTTGCGAAGAACAGTCTTGCCAAGCTTGCCGTCGCAGGCACCGATTACGAAGGTCTGGGTGATTTCTTCACCGGTCCGACCGCAATCGCCGCCTCTGTCGATCCGGTTGCTGCCGCCAAGGCAGTGGTCGAGTTCGCCAAGACCACCGACAAGATCGAAATCGTCGGTGGTGCAATGGGTTCGCAGGTTCTCAACGAAGCCGGGGTCAAGGCACTCGCCTCCATGCCCAGCCTCGACGAACTGCGCGGCACGCTTATCGGCCTCATCCAGGCTCCGGCCACGAAGATCGCCCAGCTCACGACTGCTCCGGCAGCCAAGCTGGCCCGCGTCTTCGGCGCCTACGCCAAGGAAGCCGCATAAGATTGTTCGGAATCCGCCCGGCCGCGCCATGCGGGCGCACGGGCACCACAAGATCAGGAGTGAAATACCATGGCCGATATCGCCAAGCTCGTTGAAGAACTTTCGAAGCTGACCGTCCTCGAAGCCGCTGACCTCGCCAAGGCTCTCGAAGAAGCATGGGGCGTTTCCGCCGCTGCTGCTGTTGCCGTTGCTGCGGCTCCTGCCGGCGCTGCTGCTGAAGCCGCTGAAGAGAAGACCGAATTCGACGTCATCCTGACCGGCGACGGTGGCAAGAAGATCCAGGTCATCAAGGAAGTCCGCGCGATCACCAACCTGGGCCTGACCGAAGCCAAGGCGCTGGTCGAAGGCGCTCCGAAGGCGATCAAGGAAGGCGTGTCGAAGGCTGAAGCCGAAGACATCAAGAAGAAGATCGAAGAAGCCGGCGGCACCGTCGAAGTCAAGTAATCTTCTTCTTCCGAACTTTCGGAAAAGATACAGGGAAAGGCGGGGCTTCGGCTCCGCCTTTTTCGTTTGAACAAACAGTAGTGTTGCGACATCCTTCCCGGCATTTCCGGGGGATCATATGTCAGCAGATATTGCGCGGTATCGGCGCTTCGCCGCGTTGAGGGTGGAACAGCTCGAGCAGGAAGACCTGAGCCTGCGCCGCCAGTTGTTCTGGGTCCGCGCAGGAAGCTGGCCCCTTCAGGTCATCAGCATCGTCCTGCCGGTAGCGGCCGGATCCATCGCCCTGGGCGATCACCTGTCGGGCTTCGTCTCGCCGCTCAGCTTCATTGGCGCTGCTGCCGTGGCACTGCATCGCGGCCTCAACTGCGAGGCATACCAGAGCGCGCTCAAGCGCACGACGCAGGCAGTGCGCAGCATTGTCGAAGACTATGAATGCATCGGCGCGCTGGCCGACGAGAAGGTCGCCGACGCCTTGCGCAAGGCCGAAGCGCGGCTGCACGAGTTGCGGGCAACGAGCAACGACGTCCCGCCGCGACGGCGCAAGAACCTGCTTCGCCTGGCAGATATGGAGTCACCAGCGCCGGCCTGATGTCAGGCTGGATCGGTGGCCACGGGCACTCTCACGATCACCAGCAACCCGCCGCTTTCGCTTCTGGCAAAGGACAGCTTCCCACCGAAGCGCTGCAGCAGCCGGTCAGCGGTGGGAATGCCGAGGCCAAAGCCGGCAGTGTCGCGCGCGCGGGCGTCATCGATCCGGTAGAACGGCGCGAGGATGCGCTCGAACTGGTCCTCGGAGATGCCCGGCCCCTCGTCGGCAACCAGCACGTGCCAGCGTCCATCCGCATCCGGTTCGACGCAGACCTTGGCCTTGCCGCCATAATGCACGGCGTTCTCGATCAGCGGGTGGAGCGCCATCAGCAGAGGCTCGCGCCACGAGCAGATCATCGCCCCTGGAGTCACCTCGACCGTGGCATTTCCGGCAAAGCTGCCAAGGACAAGATCCGTCACTGCCAGCCCAAGGTCCATCATGGCCGGTTCGGGCGCGAGGTGCTGGGCGCGGAGATAGCGCTGGAGCGACATCAGCATCGCTTCCATCTCGCCCGTGGCGTCGCGGACAAGGCCGGCGATTTCGGCATCGTCGATCAGATCGGCGGCAATGGTCACGCGCGACAGCGGCGTGCGCATGTCGTGGCTGATGGCCTCGAACGAGCGCGCCTGATCCTCGAGCATCGCCGCGATGCGCTCCTGCATGGCGTTCATCGAGCGGGCGAGGCTGCGCAGATCGTCCGGCCCGCTTTCACGCACCGGCACGACCTGCCCCTTGCCGATCGCATCGGCGGCGTCGGTCAGTTCCCGCAACGGTCGGGTAATAATGCGCAGCGACCATAGCGACAGGGCAAAGCTGACGACCGCAGTAACGAGCGTGAGGACCGTGGCGCGCAGCGCGATCGGCCAGCCCGAGGTCACGTCGCGCGAGCGGAAGTTCAGCCAGTGGCCATCGGACAAGCGCATCGCGCCAACCAGGTTGCCGTAGCCCAGACGCGATGGCTCAAGCCCGAGCATCAGTTGCTGGTCTGCCAGCATCGGCTCCCAGCGCAGGATATAGCTGCGGATCTGGGCCACGGCTTCGTCGTCCCGGTCGGGTATCGGATGGGGCGTGTTGCCCAGGGCCACCTCAAGGTGACTGGTGCTCATCGTCGAGCCGACCGCCTCGGGGTGGAGTTCGTGCAGGCGATTGCTGACCACCAGCAGTTCCGCCACACGCCGCGCGTGGTCCTCGCGCAGGGTTTCCTTGTCGATCACATCGTAGAAGGCGAGGCTGGCGATTGCCTGCACCGCCGCCAGCAGCAGCAGCAGCGTCGCGGCGCGAACCGCCAATCGGGACAGATTGGGCCCGTGCGGCGGGTGCGCCTCGATGAACGCGCGCAGGCGGCCTACGCCACCTGCCGATCGCATCTCCGGACTGCGCCCCACGCGCCGCCGGCTTGCCAGATGGCCGAACCCTTGCATCGCCGAAACGCTGTCACCCGCGACGCGACGGGTCAACCATTGCCGCGTGGCGGACATGATTTGTGACACGCGATGACGGGAATCTGCTGTTTTTCAGAAGCTTGTCCATGTGAGACAATCAGCCTCGCTATCCTGCGCAGGCCATGCAGAGGCGCCATCCGGCCGCTTTGCGACTCGCCATCGAAGCGCTTTCCTTCCCGCGCCGGCCCGCCTACACCCCGCGTCCGATGTTCGAACAACCGCCCCACAAATGGATTGACGAGCTGCGCGCGATGCTGCGCCTGGCCGCGCCGCTTGTCGGGGCGAACCTGCTGCAGATGGCGGTATTCGCCGTCGACGTCGTGTTCGTCGCGCGTCTTGGTCCCGAGGCGCTGGCCGCCTCCTCGCTCTCGGTCTCGCTGTTCGGGCTGCTGATCTGGAGCCTGTCCGGTCTGGTCGGCGCGGCCTCGCCCTTGATCGCAGCTGAACTCGGGCGTCGGCGCCACGCGGTCCGCGAGGTGCGGCGCACCGTTCGCATGGCAGGGTGGGCCGGTCTGCTCGCAGCGTTCGTCGCCATTGGCGTATGCCTGCTCGGCGGACCGCTGATGCGCGTGACCGGGCAGGACCCCGGCGTGATTACCCGCGCAGTTCCTTTTCTTGAAGTCCTGATGTGGGCCGCGATCCCGGCTGTGCTTGCCGCTCTGCTGCGCACGGTGGTGGCAACGCTCGGGCGCCCCGGCATCGGTACGGCGATTACCGGCATGGCCGTGGCCATCAATGCGCTGGGCAACTGGGTCTTCGTGTTCGGCCATCTCGGCGCACCGGAACTGGGGCTGCTCGGCTCGGCCATTTCGAGCGTGATGACGAGCGTTGCGATGCTCCTGGCGTTCATGCTGGTCATCCGATTCGACCGGCGGCTGCACCGCTACCGGCTGCTTGGCCGGTGGTGGCGGCCAGAGTGGCAGCGCCTGGGCGACGTCCTCAAGATCGGCCTGCCCATCTGCGGCACGATCATCGCCGAGGCCGGCATGTTCAACGGCGCCGCCTTCCTGATGGGCAGGATCGGCGAAATCGAACTTGCCGCCCATACGCTGGCCCTGCAGTTCGCGGCGATCGCCTTTCAGGTGCCCTTTGGCGTGGGGCAAGCCGCCACGATCCGCGTCGGCCTCGCATATGGCGCGCGAGACAATGCCGCGATTGCGCTGGCCGGAAAGGTCGCAACCCAGCTCGGCATCGGCTTCATGGCGGTTTCGGCGGGGATCATGCTGCTGTTCCCGCTGCAGTTGCTCAGGCTCTACATCGATCCGGCAGCGCCTGAAAACGCGCGCGTTGTCGGGCTTGCCCTGCAGTACATGATGGTGGCGGCTGCATTTCAGCTGTTCGACGGCGCACAGGCCGTGGGGGCGAGCCAGTTGCGCGGCCTGCAGGACACCCGGGTTCCAATGCTCATCGCGATTTTCGGCTATTGGGTTCCGGGCGTGGGCACGGCACTCGCCCTCGGCCTGTTCACCGGCAATGGCGGCCTCGGCGTGTGGTTCGGCCTGCTGGTCGGCCTGATCTTCGTGGCCGGGCTGATGCACTGGCGCTGGCGCAACCGGGCCAGGCTCGGGCTTCTGTCTGCCTGAAGCCGCGCTTCGTCGATTTGTTCATCTGCGTGAAAAGAATCTGCGCCAGACCCATTGACGCCCCTTCTACCGGCACCCATATGCCGCCCGCTGGCACTCTCGCCTTGAGAGTGCCAAGCCTCATTTTTTAACTTGGAAGAGGGAGCAACCCATGACTTTCCGTCCGCTGCACGATCGCGTGCTCGTACGCCGCGTCGAAGCCGAGGAAAAGACTGCCGGCGGGATCATCATCCCCGACAGCGCCAAGGAAAAGCCCGCTGAGGGCGAGATCGTCGCCACCGGCACCGGCGCCCGCGCCGAAAACGGCACGATTACCCCGCTCGACGTCAAGGTCGGCGACCGCGTCCTGTTCGGCAAGTGGTCCGGCACCGAAGTCAAGGTTTCGGGCGAAGACCTGCTGATCATGAAGGAATCGGACATCCTGGGCGTGATCGGCTGAGCCGAACCCCGGATTTCCTGAACCAACTCAAGATATTCAAAGGAACGAGAAATGGCTGCCAAGGACGTACGCTTTTCGCGCGACGCTCGTGAACGCATTCTGCGCGGCGTCGACATCCTCGCCGACGCGGTAAAGGTCACGCTGGGCCCCAAGGGCCGCAACGTCGTGATCGACAAGAGCTTCGGCGCACCCCGCATCACCAAGGACGGTGTCTCGGTCGCCAAGGAAATCGAACTCAAGGACAAGTTCGAGAACATGGGCGCCCAGATGCTGCGCGAAGTGGCCTCGAAGGCCAACGACGCAGCCGGTGACGGCACCACCACCGCGACCGTGCTCGCCCAGGCGATCGTTCGCGAAGGCATGACCGCGGTTGCCGCCGGCATGAACCCGATGGATCTGAAGCGCGGCATTGACATCGCCGTCGGCAAGGTCGTCGAAAACCTCAAGTCGCGCTCGACCCCGGTTGCCGGCTCGTCGGAAATCGCCCAGGTCGGCATCATCTCGGCCAACGGCGACACCGAAGTCGGCCAGAAGATCGCCGAAGCGATGGAAAAGGTCGGCAAGGAAGGCGTGATCACCGTGGAAGAGGCCAAGGGCCTCGAATTCGAACTCGATGTCGTTGAAGGCATGCAGTTCGACCGCGGCTACCTCTCGCCCTACTTCATCACCAACCCGGAAAAGATGACGGTCGAGCTCGAGAACCCGTACATCCTGATCCACGAGAAGAAGCTGTCGTCGCTCCAGGCGATGCTGCCGATCCTCGAGGCGGTTGTGCAGTCGGGCCGTCCGCTCCTCATCATCGCCGAAGACATCGAAGGCGAAGCGCTGGCGACCCTCGTCGTCAACAAGCTGCGCGGTGGCCTCAAGATCGCTGCCGTCAAGGCTCCGGGCTTCGGTGACCGTCGCAAGGCCATGCTGGGCGACATCGCCACGCTGACCGCCGGCGAAATGATCTCCGAAGACCTCGGCATCAAGCTGGAGAGCGTCACGCTCGCCATGCTCGGCCAGGCCAAGAAGGTCACCATCGACAAGGACAACACCACGATCGTCGACGGCGCAGGTTCGGCCGAAGAGATCAAGGCCCGCGTCGAGCAGATCCGTGCGCAGATCGAAGTCACCACTTCGGACTACGACCGCGAGAAGCTGCAGGAGCGTCTGGCCAAGCTTGCTGGCGGCGTTGCCGTGATCAAGGTCGGCGGTGCTACCGAAGTCGAAGTGAAGGAGCGCAAGGACCGCGTCGACGACGCTCTCCACGCCACCCGCGCTGCGGTTGAGGAAGGCATCGTTTCGGGCGGCGGTACTGCGCTGCTCTATGCGACCAAGGCTCTCGACGGCCTCAAGGGCGCCAACGACGACCAGACCAAGGGCATCGACATCGTGCGCCGCGCGATCCAGGCCCCGATCCGTCAGATCGCTGCGAACGCAGGCCATGACGGCGCGGTCGTCGCTGGCAACCTGCTGCGCGAGAACGACGAGAACCAGGGCTTCAACGCTGCGACCGACACCTATGAGAACCTCAAGGCTGCCGGCGTGATCGACCCGACCAAGGTCGTTCGCACTGCCCTGCAGGACGCTGCATCCGTCTCGGGCCTGCTGATCACCACGGAAGCGGCGATCAGCGAGAAGCCGGACGACAAGCCCGCGATGCCGCCGATGGGCGGTGGCATGGGCGGCATGGGCGGCATGGACTTCTAAGTCCACGCAGCTCACGCTGACACGAATTGGGCCGGGAGGAGCGATCTTCCCGGCCTTTTTCGTTCATGGTGCGCAAAAAACGGGAACAAGCTGCGACGAGCCGCGTTTGAAAAAAGATGGACTGCGCCCGATCCTGCTCGCCTGAATTGACCCATCCGTGAAAGACGGCGTCGCCGTAGCGGATCCGTCTTTCCGCGATCCAGCTGTCGGCCATGAGATCTATCGCATCCTGTTCGAGAACATGGACGACGGCTTTTGCGTCATCAAGTTCCTCGATGGGCCCCACGGCCCCCTCAGTGACTATGTCCACGTCCTCGCCAACCCTGCTTACGAGCGGCACACCGGAATTCCGAACGTGGTCGGGCAGCACTTGCGCGACATGGTGCCGGACGAGGCCGATGACTGGATCGCCTTCTACGGCAAGGTGCTGCACACGGGCGAGCCAATCCGGTTCCGCAACGAATTGGTCGCAACCAACCGCCACCTCGAGGTTTCGTCGTTCCGCATCGGCGCGTTCGAGGATCGGCTGGTCGCGGTCCTGTTCAAGGACGTGACCGAGAGGGTCCGGGCCGAAGGCGCCTTGCACCAGCTCAACGAAACGCTCGAACAGCGGATTGCCGATGCGCTCGCGCAGCGTGAGCAGGCCGAGAACGCCTTGCGCCAGGAGCAGAAAATGGAAGCGGTGGGCCAGTTGACCGGTGGCCTGGCGCACGACTTCAACAACCTCCTGGCAGGTATAACCGGCGCGTTCGAGCTGGTAGGCCGACGCGTGAACCAAGGCCGCAGTGACGAGGTGCCACGCTATGTCGAAGCAGGGCTTGGCGCCGCACAACGCGCTGCAGCACTGACCCACAGGTTGCTTGCCTTTTCCCGTCGCCAGACCCTCTCTCCGCGCGCAACGCATGCCAATCGCCTGATCGAGGACTTCATCGAACTCGTCCGGCGCACCATGGGGCCGCAGATCACCGTGCAGACTGATCTCGATCCTGCACTCTGGCTCGCGCTGGTAGACGCCAACCAGCTTGAGAACGCACTGCTCAACCTGTGCATCAATGCCCGCGACGCGATGCCGGACGGCGGCAGGCTTGCCATCTCGACGCTGAATGTCGCGCTGGACGAGGACGATGCGCGAAGCCGCGGTCTTCCATCCGGTGACTACATGACGATCACCGTGTCCGATTCCGGCGTGGGCATTGCCGACGAAGATCTCGAGCGCGTTTTCGAACCCTTCTTCACGACCAAGCCCACAGGCAAGGGAACGGGCTTGGGCCTGTCAATGGTCTATGGCTTTGCACGCCAGAGCAACGGCATTGTCCGCATCCGTTCGACACAGGGAGCGGGCACGCAAGTGCGGATCTACCTGCCAAGGCACGATGCCGCGCTCGAGGATGTCGTGGAGCACTCAGACAGCCGTGACCTCGATACGCCGCCCGATGCCACCGTGCTGGTCGTGGATGACGAACCTACCGTGCGCATGATGATGCTCGACGCGCTGGCCATGATCGGCATGCGCTGCATCGAAGCTGCCGATGGCGCAGCGGCGCTTGCCATGCTTGATCGGCACCCCGACATCGACCTGCTTGTCACCGACGTGGGCCTGCCAGGTGGGCTCAACGGCCGACAGGTTGCCGACGAGGCTCGCCGCCGCTTGCCGGATCTCGGCGTGCTGTTCGTGACAGGTTACGCCGACAGCGTAGTGCTGCAGAACGATGCCCGTCTGGAGAATCGAACTGCGGTCCTGACCAAGCCCTTCCCGATCGAGGAACTCCAGCGACAGGCCGCGCGCCTGCTCGCCGGCAGTCTAGCCCATCCCTCTGGAGTGTCGTTTCCCGCAGTCAGCTCTCTATGATCCGCTCGTAGAGGTCGACAGCCGCTTCGTCCTGGAAGGTATGTTCGTCATAACGAACGAAGCCAAGATGCTCGGCCAGTCGCACGGACGAATGGTTTTCAGGCTCGATCATGCAAGCGATGCGGCGCGGGTCGTGAGTGCGGTCGAACCAGTCCAGCGCCGCCGCCATGCCTTCTCTTGCATAGCCACGGCCCCAGAACGGACGCGCCACGATCCATCCTGCCTCGACCACGTCATCAAGCCCCTTGCCGAAGCCGCGCAGCGAATGGAACAGGCCCATCTGCCCGACGAAAGCATTACTGCCTTTCTCGTGCACGATGAACATGCCGTAGCCGTACAACTGCCATGAGCCTGCACCGCGCAAGGCGCGCGAGAACATGTCGGTAGTCGGGTCTTCCGGCCGTGGCCCGAGGAAGCGGTGAACTTCCGGATCGGCCACAAGATCACGCAGGAGCAGGTAATCGTCGCGCTGCGGCACTCTGAGGATCAGGCGATCCGTCTCCAACTGCGGCAGCACGTTCACAACATCACGTCCATCGCATGGAGCACGAGGCCGACCAGCCCACCGACGAGGGTGCCGTTGATGCGGATGAACTGCAGGTCCCGGCCGACGGCGCCTTCGATGCGGTCGGTCACCGTGCGGGCGTCCCACCGCTTGACGGTTTCGGACACCAGTCGTACGATTTGCGCGCCGTAACGCGTCGACACGCCAACCAGCGTCCGCCGGGCAAAACGATTGACCATCTTCTGCAGTCGCACGTCGCGTTGCAACGCATTGCCAAGCTCGGCAAGGCTGGCTCCCAGCTGGCCGCCAAGCGCCCCACGCGGATTGCGGACAAGCTGCAGGAGGCGCATCCGGCCGCGTTCCCACAGCCCGTCCAGCCACCGCCCGAACGCAGGATTGGCCAGCACCTCACGCTTCATCCGTTCGACCTTCGCGCGCATCTCGGCATCGTTCACCAGATCGTCGGCAAGCGTTGCCAGCCCTTCCTCGATCTTGCGACGCAAGGGATGGTCGGGGACGACCAGAGTCTCGGCGAGAAGCTTGTAGAGGCCATCCAGGATCGCGTTCGCCAGCTTCTCGTCCAGCCCGGTCCAGCGCAGGATCGTATTGGCGCGCTCGTGGATGGTCGACTGGATGAGCTGCTCGTTTGCCTCGATCGTTTCGGCAGCCTTGCGGATCAGGCTTTCGATCACCGGCATGTGCCGACCATCGGCGATGGCCGCCCCCAGCAACTGTCCCAACAGCGGCGCCAGCTCCAGCTTTTCGAGCTGCGTCCGCAACGCGCCTTTGGCAAGACCGCCCAGTTCATCCGGATCGAGCGATTCCAGCACGTCGGCCAGCAGCCCTGCCGCGCCATCGCGCAGGCGGCTTTCCCCGGTTCGCGGGTCTGAAAGAAACGCACCGGCGGCGGCGGCGGCGTTGACCGCTCCCATGCGGCGCGCCACCACCTGGGGGGTGAGGAAATTGGCTTGCAGGAACGACGCCATCGTATCGGCGATGCGGTCCTTGTTTTCCGGAATGATCGCGGTGTGCGGAATCGGTAGGCCCAGCGGATGCCGGAACAGTGCAGTTACCGCAAACCAGTCTGCCAGACCGCCGACCATCGCCGCCTCGGCAAACGCCCGGATGAAGCCGATCGCCGGGTGCAGCCCTTCATACCGGCGCGTTGCAATATAGATCAGCGCCATCGCCACCAGCAGACAGGTGGCGACGATGCGCATGCGGCGCGCACGATCAGCCACCACCGGCATCACGCGCCCTCTTCCGATGCGGACGGGTCCGCTGGAGATCGAAGGCGCGGCTTCGACTGGCTGTGGCAATTCGGCGGTCACTCCGCCGGAAATGCCTCGTGCTGCGGTTCGTTCCGCGTTGCGGGTATGACCGGCTTGGAGGCGTGGGCCGGCTGCGGCGCAGGTTCATGGCCGAGTACCTTGCGGGCAAGCCATGGACCCAGACGCTTTTCGAGGCCATCGGCGAGGCTGAAGCCTGCCGGCACGATCAGCAGCGTCAGGGCCGTGGACAGGGTAAGCCCGCCGATCACCACGATGCCCATCGGCGCACGCCATCCGCCATCGCCGCCAACCGAGACCGCAGTCGGGATCATGCCCGCAACCATGGCTACGGTGGTCATGATGATCGGCTGTGCGCGCTTGTGCCCAGCCTCGGTAATGGCAGCAAGCTTTTCCTGGCCAGTCGCCATCTCCTCGATCGCGAAGTCGATCAGCAGGATCGAGTTCTTCGCCACGATGCCGAACAGCATGAGAATGCCGATGAACACGGGCAGAGAAAGGGCCTGCCCCATCAGCCAGATCGCCAGCAATCCGCCCAGCGGCGCCAGGAACAGCGAGCCCATGTTGACCAGCGGCGAGATGAAGCGGTGGTAGAGCAGCACCAGCACCGAGAACACCAGCAGGATGCCCGAGGCGACGGCGATGACGAAGTTGTACATCAGCTCGGCCTGGAACTTGTCTTCGCCCGCCGCCGTGTTGGAAACGCCCTGCGGCAGGTTCTTCATCACCGGCAGCTTCGCGATGGCGTTCATGGCATCACCCTTGACCACGCCCGGCGGCAAGTCCGCACCAACGAAGACGCGGCGGCTCTGGTTGTAGCGCTGGATCTGCGTCGGCCCCGAACCGAAATCGATCTCGGCCACGCGCGATAGTGGAACCGAGCCACCGGAGGCAGTCGGCACCGGCAGATTTTCCAGCGTCGACAAGTCGCGGCGCGAGGCTTCGGGCAGCTTCACGCGGATTGGCACCTGGCGATCGGACAGCGAAAACTTCGCGCTGTTCTGGTCGATTTCGCCCTGCGTCGCGATGCGGATCACCTGGCTGAGGGTCTGCGTCGTCACGCCGAGGCTTGCCGCAAGATCGAGCCTTGGCTTGATGATCACTTCAGGCCGACGCAGATCGGCGCTGATCCGCGGCGCCACGACAAGCGGCAGCGTGCTCATCTGATCGACCAGCGTCTGTGCAGTCTTCTGAAGCAATTCGGGATCCGACCCGGCCAGCATGATGCTGATCGGTCGGCCCGAACCACCACCCGGACCGCTCGGCCCCTGGGCCTGGAAGTTCGCCCGGATGTCGGAGATCGACTGCAGTTGCGGGGTCAGTTCGCGTTCGAAGACCAGGCTCGTCCGCTCACGGTCGGGCCGGAGGTTGACGTAGATGTTGCCGCGTCCCTCGCGCACCGAGGCCAGCTGCGATTCGACCTCGGGCTGCTTGGCGAGCAGGGCGACGACCTCGCCCACCTTGCGCTCGGTCTGCTGCAGGGTCGTGCCCGGGACCATCTCGATGGTTACCGTGCTCGAATCGCTGTCGGCGTCGGGGAAGAACTGTGCCGGGATCGACATGAACATGACGATGGTCAGCACGAAGGCACCGACCCCGATGCCCATCATCCACAACCGGTGGTCGCGCAGGCGCGCGCGGAAGCGGCGGCGCGGATGCTCGGCGCGGTAGGCCCTCGCCTTCGAGGTATCGAGCGACCAGCCCAGCACCTTCATGTACTTGTCCATCCACGGCCCGGTGCCGTGCTCGGCCTCGCCATGCGCCTGCAGGAAATAGGCCGCGATCATCGGCGTGATCATGCGCGCAACCAGCAGCGAGAACAGGACCGAGATGACCACGGTCAGGCCGAAGTTCTTGAAGAACTGGCCGGATACGCCGGGCATCAACGCCACGGGGAAGAACACGGCGACGATCGAGAAGGTCGTCGCCACAACGGCGAGACCGATCTCGTCGGCCGCGTCGATTGCCGCCTGATAGGCGGTCTTGCCCATTCGCATGTGTCTGACGATATTCTCGATCTCGACGATCGCGTCATCGACCAGCACGCCCGCGACAAGCCCCAGGGCCAGCAGCGACATCTGGTTGAGCGTGAAGCCCATCAGGTCGAGCACCCAGAACGTGGGAATCGAGGACAGGGGAATGGCCAGCGCCGAGACGATCGTCGCGCGCCAGTCCCGCAGGAACAGGAACACCACGACCACCGCCAGCACAGCGCCCTCGACCATCGCGTTCATCGAGGAACGATACTGATCCTTGGTCTGGATGACCGAGGTGAACAGGAGCTCGAAGTGGATCTTGCCGCCCTGCTCCTGCTTGATCTTCTCCATTTCCTTGAGCGCGCCGTCATAGACCGACACGTCGGATTCGGCGCGGGCACGCGAG
Organism: Novosphingobium sp. THN1; assembly: GCF_003454795.1. GTDB lineage: Bacteria > Pseudomonadota > Alphaproteobacteria > Sphingomonadales > Sphingomonadaceae > Novosphingobium. The sequence continues at coordinate 1,201,124 of NZ_CP028347.1, read as the reverse complement.
AACGAGAAGGTGACGACAGGCTTGCCGTTGAACTTCGCGATCGAGGTCAGTTCGCTGTAGGAATCGCTGACATCGGCAACGTCGGACAGACGCACCGTCCGATTGCCGCTGAGATTGATCTCCGTCTGGGACAGTTCATACGCGCTCTTCGCATTGCCAAGGACGCGAACAGACTGGCGCGAACCGGCCACTTCGGTCTTGCCGCCGGCCGCGTTGATGTTGACCTGGCGCAGCGCCGCGTTGACCTGGCTCGCCGTCACACCGAGGCTCGTCATCTTCATCGGATCGAGCGTGACGGCAATCTCGCGATTGACCCCGCCCGAACGGCTGACTTCGGCCATGCCGGGCACGGTCAGCAGGCGCTTGGCGATCGTGTCGTCAATGAACCACGAAAGCTGCTCGATGGTCATGTCGTCGGCCGCGACGGCAAAATAGGCGATCGGGTTGGACGATGTCTCGACCTTGAAGACCTGCGGCTCGAGGATTCCCTCGGGCAGGTCGGAACGGATCTGGTCGACCTTGTTCTTGACCTCGTTGACCGCGGCGTTGATGTCCTGGCCGATCTTGAACTGGACCTGCGTCTGGCTGCTGCCTTCAGAGGCGGTAGAAGTCAGGGTGTCGACACCGGCGATCGAACGCACGGCGGATTCGACACGCTGCGTGATCTGGTTCTCGATTTCCGTCGGCGCAGCGCCGGGCTGGCTGATCTGGACGATGACGACCGGGAATTCGATGTCCGGATTGTCCTGGACCTTCATCTGCATGAACGAGACGAGGCCCGCGAGCGTAAGCCCGAGGAACAGGACGATGGGTACGACCGGGTTGCGGATGCACCAGGCCGAGATGTTCTGGAAGTTCATCGCCAGCCCTTATTTCTGAACGACCGGCCGGACCTTGTCCCCCGGATTGAGGAAGCCGCCGGCCCGCAGCACGATCCGTTCGCTGCCCGAAAGGCCTTCGACCACGGCGATGCCTTTGGCACTGACCTGACCGGTCTTGACCGCGCGGCGGACCGCCTTGTCGTCCTTGTCGATCACGAAGACGTATGAGCCCTTGTCGTCGCTGAGGATGGCCGATTCCGGGAGAAGCGGGGCATTGGTCGTGCCCGACACCAGCGTTGCGGTGGCAAAACCGCCGGGGCGCAGGACCTTGTCGTAGGCAAGGGCAATGCGCGCGATCCCTTCGCGACTGGTCTGGTCGATCGTCGGCGAGAGCTGCCAGACCTGGCCCGAGAACTTGCGGTCTGTGCCAACTGGCGTGACGTCCGCGCTCGCCCCGACGGAAAGACGCGCAAGATCGGACTCCGACAGGCGCGCCTGCATTTCCATCTGCCCATCACGCGCCATCGAGAACAGGACACCCGAACCCGGAGTGACGATCTGGCCCGGTTCGGCCGCGCGCGTCAGGACAAGGCCCGCCGCCGGCGCGACGATGTTCAGGCGCGCGGCGCGGGCGCCGAGTTCGCCAAGGCTCGCCCGTGCCACGCGCACCCGCGCATTGGCTGCGTCGCGGGTGGCAGTGAGCCGGTCGATGTCCGCCTTCGAGATGAAGCCGCGCTCCACCAGCTTCAGCGCACGATCGAGGTTGGCCTGCGCGAGGCGGGCATCGGCGGCGGCCACTTCGACGTTTGCGGCCTGGCTCGCGATCTGCTGGCCCTGCACCGACCGGTCGATCACGGCAAGGACCTGGCCTGCACGGACCCAGTCGCCCGCATCGACCAGCACCTGGACGATCTGCCCGCCTTCTCCGGCGACCCCGACCGGCATCTCGCGCCGCGCGGCAATCGTGCCGCTGGCCGTGATGGTTCCGGCGATGGTGGTGGTGCCGGGCACCACGACGGTCACGACCTGCGCCTGCGATTCCTGCGCATCAGCGGCGGCATTGCCATCGCCCCGGTGCATCAGGAACCACACCCCGGCCAGGACCGCCACAACAACCGCGCCGATGATCCAGAGCCGTCGGGACGACCGCTGACCGTCACCCTCTCCGTCAAACATGGGCGAGGCTGCGTTGTCGGCGTTGATCGTCGTTTCGTAGTTCATGTTCGTCAATGCCTTCGTCCCGTAGCGGGGCGAGGGCAGGCCCCTTGGAATTCGAGTAGGTGTGTTACATTCATAACGCACTTGCCGCAAGCATGCGGCACCGCCGTATGGCAGGTCATTGCACTGCAATAGCTACCCTTCCGACGAGGCGCAATTCCGTCTCGACGAAGGACTTATGCCGAAATGGACACCGTGTCTTTCTTGCACCTGTAACTTTTTGTAACCGGTCGGCGACCTTTGCAGTGCAGGCAAACAACGGAACAGATGCCCAAAAGAACAACGGCCGCCTCCCGAAGGAAGCGGCCGCCGCGGATGGAGCTGGTGCTTGCGATCAATACTTGAGCTGTCGCTCGTAGAGATCGCGATAATGCTGGATACGGGTCACGCGCAGGCCCTGCATGCCCGAGCGGTCGACCGCGCGCTGCCACGATGCAAACTCCTCGAGCGTGAGGTTGTAGCGCTCGCAGACCTCGTCGATAGTCAGGAGCCCGCCGTTCACGGCCGCGACGACTTCCGCCTTGCGACGAACGACCCAGCGCGTGGTGTTGGCAGGCGGCAGACTATCGATCGTCAGGGGCTCCCCGAGCGGGCCGATGACTTGTGCCGGACGGATTTTCTGGTTCTCGATCATGTCAATCTCGTGCTTCGGCGCGGCCCTGCCGCGTCACGGTCATATCGGCGGCGAATGTGCCCAAATCGGCTTTGCTATTCGCTGAAGAGGTTGGGTTAACGACTCGTTCATGCGCCGGATTGCCCTGCACGTTCGACGCAATGAATGTAGCAGTGAGCCGGTGAAAGCTGCCACCGCGTTCGGCATCGCCGTGCTCTCCGTCGGCACCCAGCGATCGACGCAAATCCTGCGTTGCGGCAATGCGGGCGCACAGCCCGTGCCAAGACAGCGGACGCAATCCGGTCCCGGCCGCCAAAGCCGTGTCGCCGCCGAAAAACGCCGCGTGATCGTTCAAACTCATATCCATCGCCGTGCTTCTAGGCGCGAGATGGCTAAGGTCCGGTAAAGGGCCCGTTTAGCTGTTGTTTATCTTGTGGCAGTCCAATGCCGCGCCGTTTGGCACGCTTTGCGCTGCGGCGCCAAACCGACTATGGCGCGCACCATGCTCGATACGGCAACACTTCCCGATCTTTTCGACCTGCCGCAACCGCTCAAGGCGCGGCGCATCGTCGTCGCCATGTCGGGCGGCGTCGACAGCTCGGTCGTCGCGGGAATCGCTGCAGCAAGCGGGGCCGAAGTGATCGGCGTAACCCTGCAACTTTACGATTATGGCGCGGCAACCGGGCGCAAGGGTGCCTGCTGCGCCGGTGATGACATCCGCGATGCGCGCGCCGTGGCCGACCGCCTGGGCATCGCGCACTATGTCTTCGATCACGAATCGAGCTTCCGCGAGGAAGTGGTCGAACGCTTTGCAGACGATTATCTCAACGGTCGGACTCCGATTCCCTGCGTCCGCTGCAACATGGGGCCGAAGTTTACCGATCTGCTGGCAATGGCGCGCGAACTTGGCGCAGATTGCCTTGCCACCGGCCACTACGTGCGCCGCGTGGTCGGTGCTGACGGCCCCGAACTCCACCGCGCGTTCGATCCCGCGCGCGACCAGTCCTACTTTCTCTATGGCACGACCGAGGCCCAGCTCGATTTCCTGCGCTTTCCTTTAGGCGGATTGCCCAAGACCGAGACGCGGCGCATCGCCGAGGACATGGGCCTCGTCGTCGCCGCCAAGCCCGACAGCCAGGACATCTGCTTCGTGCCCGATGGCGACTACGCCAGAATCGTCCGTTCGGTACGCCCCGAGGGCGATGCGCCGGGCGAGATCGTCCATGCCGCCACTGGCGAAGTGCTCGGGCACCATCGCGGCATCATTCACTATACCGTCGGCCAGCGACGCGGCCTCGAGATCGGCGGGCAGCCCGAACCGCTCTACGTGATCGGCCTCGACGCACCGCAGCGCCGCGTGCTGGTGGGACCGCGCCCGATGCTGGCCGTCAGCCGCGCGACGATCACGGAAACCAACCGCATCGGCCCGCTCCCGGCAGGCCCGCTGACGGCAAAGGTGCGCTCGCTGGCCAAGCCCGTCCCGGTCGAACTCGATGGCCCGTTCGGCGAAGGCGCCACTGCAACGATTCGCTTCCTGCAGCCCGAATACGGCGTCGCCCCGGGGCAGGCCGCAGTGCTCTATGCGGGCGAGCGGGTGATCGGCGGCGGCTGGATCGATTCGACCAAGCGTTGGGACGCCTGAACCTTGCGGCCTATTTCTTCCAGGGCTCGAGCATGCAGCCCGGCCCCTTGCGATAGGTTGCGGTCTGGCTGAACACGAGGGCGAAGCGCGCTGTCACGCTCTTGGCCTCGGCGTCCTCGCTCAGGGACACCAGTTCCATCCCCGGCTCGAAGTCCTTGCGGCAATCCGACAGTTCGCGTCCGCCGACAAAGCGGCACGAACACGCGACGCGCGCGCCATAGCTGGCTCCTGTCGTCGCATAGCCGTGAATTGCCGGCCAGAACGTCGCCAGCACCGCAAGCAGCAGAGCCAGTGCAATCAGCAGCGCGCGCCAGCGCCAGCTGCGCTTGGGCGCGATCGTCAGTGACGGAGCTGTGGGGAACTGTGGTTGCCGGTTGCCATGACTGCCGATTCTGGTCGAAAGGACTGGCCCGATGGCCCGCCGCTCGCTCTCCCTTATCCTGACCCTCGCGCTGCTGCCAGCCGTGGCTGCCTGTTCGCGGGGACGAATGAGGCCGATGGGCCGCCGCCCGTCTCGGAAGAGGCGCTGAAGGCGGTGGTGAAGGAGCCGGGCACCGATCGCGAGAAGCTGGCCCGCGCCGTCGACGCGCTGTTCGCGCCGGAGATGGGCGAGACCCGTGCCGTCGTGGTGATGAAGAACGGGCGCATCGTCGCCGAGCGCTATGCCGAGGGCTATCACGAGAACACGCGCTTCATCAGCTGGTCGATGGCCAAGTCGGTAACGGGGTGATGATCGGGATGCTGGTGTCCGACGGGCGCCTGCGGCTCGACGAGACCGCGCCGGTTCCGGCGTGGCAGCGCCCCGGCGACCCGCGCGGCGAGATCACACTGCGCCAGCTGCTGCAGATGCGCTCGGGCCTGCGCCATTCCGAGGCGATCGATCCGGTCTACGAATCCGACGAAGTGCGCATGCTGTTCCTTGACGGGCGTGACGACATGGCGCGCTATGCCGAGGACCAGCCGCTTGAAGCAGAGCCGGGCCGCAAGTTCGAGTACTCCTCGGCGACCAGTGTGATCCTTGCCGATCTCGCGGCGCGCGTGCTCTCGCCTGCGCCGAACCCCGAAAATCGCCGCCAGGCCGTGGCCGACTACCTGCGTACCCGCCTGTTCGAACCGGCCGGCATGAAATCGATGCTGCCCGAGTTCGACGCATCGGGCACGCTGATCGGCGGTTCGCTGATCCACGGCACCGCGCGTGACTGGGCAAAGTTCGGCGAGTTCCTGCGCAACAAGGGCTCGGTCAAGGGCGCGCAGATCATCCCGCGGCAGTGGATCGAGTTCATGGTCACGCCCTCCCCGCGCGAAGCGCAGTACGGCGCGCAGATCTGGCTGAACCGGACGCCGACAAGTGGCGAATCCTCGCTGTTTCCCGATCGCGGCCCGAAGGACCTGTTCGCCTGCATCGGCCATCTCGGCCAATACGTGATGGTCAGCCCGAGCCGGGGCCTCACCGTGGTCCGCCTCGGCAAGACGCAGGACGACAAGCTGGCCCCGCTGGTCGACGGCCTGGCAGACGTGGTGGCGCTCTACCGTTAGGCCATTGGCTTACGGGAGGCGGAAGATGCCTTCCACAACCGTCACGCAATCCCCGCCCAGCAGCACGCGATCACCTTCCAGCCGGCAGACGAAGTCCGCGCCGCGTGCCGAGGCCTGATACGCCGAGAACGTCATGCGGCCGAGCTTGGCGACCCAATATGGCGTCAGCGCCGCGTGGGCCGACCCGGTGGCCGCGTCCTCGTCAATCCCGCCGCCCGGCACAAACACCCGGCTGACAATGTCTGCGCCCGAGGGATGGCCTGCCCCCGCCGCAGTGGCGATGAACTGGACATCGCCGAATTGCAGGAGCGCCTTGAAATCGGGAGCCAGTGCCAGAACCTCGGCCGAAGTCGGATAATGGAAGATATTGTAGCCATCGCCCTGCCAGACTTCGGTAGGCCGGCCCGGCCCGAGCAGAGGCACGGCTGCGTCAAACGATCCCGGTGAAGTCGGGACGGCAGGCAGGGAAAGGACGTACCGATCGCCATCTCGTGACACTTCAAGCACGCCTGCCCTGCGCGTCGAGAAAGTGACGCGACCACGCATCGGGTCCTGCCCCAACACAACGTGGCCCGATGCCAGCGTGGCGTGTCCGCACATCGCCACCTCGACGGCAGGCGTGAACCAGCGCAGTTCGAAATCTGCCCTGCCGCTATGGTCGGGCACGAGGAATGCGGTTTCCGCGAACATGTTCTCGGCACCGATCGCCTGCAGCGTTGTGTCATCGGGCCAGGCTTCGAGCATCATCACGGCAGCCTGGTTCCCACCAAGGGCGCGCGCAGTGAAGGCATCGACATGGAAGTAGGGCACTCTGGAATCGGTCACGAGGCTGTCCTCAAGAGTTGGGCGCACCTTGGGCGAGGATCGCCGGGCTGGTTCCATCGGGACCGGGGCTGAGGAGGTTCTCCGCACCCATGATGTCTTCGTCGACCAGTCCCTCGGGATCGGGGTGAATGAGGATCTCGACGCCGGGGAACTCCGCCATCAGCTTGTCCTCGATCTCGTCCATAACACGATGCGCCTCGGTCACGGTCATGCGTCCGTCGACCCAGACGTGGAACTGGACGAAATCGCGGTTGCCGCTGGTGCGGGTGCGCAAGTCATGCAGGCCCTTGAGTTCCGGATGCGCCGCGACGACTTCGAGAAAGCGCTCGCGCTTTTCGAGCGGCCATTCGTGGTCCATCAGCTGATCGACGGCTTCCTGCGATGCGCCCCACGCGCCCCAGGCCAGCCACAGCGCGATGCCGAACGCGAACACCGCATCCGCGCCCTTGATGCCCACGTAAGTGTCGAGCACCAGCGCGGCGATGACCGCGAGGTTGAGGAACAGGTCGGACTTGTAGTGGACGTTGTCGGTGCTGATGGCCAGGCTGCCGGTCTGCCGGATGACGTGGCGCTGGTAGGCCAGCAGTGCCAGCGTGGCGCCGAGCGCGATGGTCGAGACGACGACACCCGATTCGGCCTCGGCCACTTGCGCCTGCCCGAGGAACTGCCCGACCGCGCGGAAGGCAAGGCCGATGGCCGAGATCGAGATCAGCACGACCTGGAACATCGCCGCCAGCGCCTCGGCCTTGCCGTGCCCGAAGCGGTGGTTGTGGTCATCGGGCTGCGAGGCGACCCACACGCCGAGCAAGGTCGCAAGGCTTGCCACGAGGTCGAGCGCGGTATCCGCGAGCGAGCCGAGCATGGCGGTCGACCCGGTGGACAGGACCGCCCACGCCTTCATGCCGACCAGCAGCACCGCCACCGAAATGCTGGCAAGCGCCGCCTTGCGATTGAGGTCGGCGTGGGTGTCGGTGCGGGTCATGTCCATGTTTCAGGCCCTTAAGGGTAAAGCAGGGTGCTGGTCCAGCCGCCTGCGCCGTCGCCAACGAAGCGGCGGCGTTCGTGGAGGCGGTAGTCGCGATCCTGCCAGAACTCGATTGCCGAAGGGGTCACGCGGTAACCGGACCAGTGCGCCGGGCGCGGCACATTGCCATCGGGGTACTGCTGCCGCAGCGCATCGACCCGGTCGAGGTAGACCTGCCGGTCGGGCAGCGGGCGCGACTGGTCGGACGCCGCCGAGCCGAGCCGGGATTCGGGATGCCGGCTGGCGAAGTAGGCGTCGGCCTCCGCGGCCGTGACTTCGGCAATCATGCCTTCGATGCGGATCTGGCGGCGCAGCGACTTCCAGTGGAACAGCAGCGCGACGTTGGGATTTGCCGCCAGCTCCCCGCCCTTGCGGCTGTGGAAGTTGGTGTAGAACACGAAGCCGTCCGGGCCGTGGCCCTTGAGCAGCACCATCCGCACCGAGGGGTGGCCATCGGGCGTGGAGGTGGCCAGCGCCATCGCATTGGGGTCGTTGGGCTCGTTGGCCTGGGCCTGCGCGAACCACGATTCGAAGATCGCGATGGGATCGGCGTGGGGGATCGCGTCGGAATTCTGTTCAGGTTGCACTGGAATTTCCTGAAAGGGGTTTACGGGGTTTACACAGTCCAGAGAAAACTCTCCGGCGGGGTTTTCTGAACGGCCGGGCTCCCTGCCTCGATGGGAAGTCTGGCTTGGCGGGAGGGGTTTTCCATGACCGGGATCAATTGCATGGGACCGGCCTACTCTTCTGCTGCGATGTAGGAAAGCCAACCTTGCGGGCAGGCCGCGCGCGCCCTAGCTAGAGAGCCATGGCCGATCCGTATTCCACCCTGGGCGTTCCCCGCAGCGCAAGCGAGAAGGACATCAAGTCTGCCTATCGCAAGCTGGCCAAGGAACTGCACCCGGACACCAACAAGGACAACCCCAAGGCAACGGAGCGCTTTTCCGAAGTGACCCGCGCCTATGACCTGCTGTCCGACAAGGACAAGCGGGCCAAGTTCGACCGTGGCGAAATCGACGCCGATGGCAACCCGACCGGCCCGTTCGGCGGCGGCTTCGGTGGCGGCGGCGGCTTCGGCGGGCATCAGGGCGGTTTCCGCCACGATGGCGGTTTCGAAGGCGGCTTCGGCGGGGGCCCCGACATCGGCGACATCTTCGAGGGGCTGTTCGGCGGGCGCGGCGGCATGGGTGGTATGGGCGGCATGGGAGGCGGCGCGCGCCGTGGCCCTCCCCCAAGGGCGCCAATGTGAACTACCGCCTGCAAGTCTCGTTCATCGACGCGGCAACGCGCGCGAACCAGCGCATCACCTTGTCTGACGGCAAGACGATCGATCTCAAGCTGCCTGCGGGGCTGGAAAGCGGCCAGCAGATGCGGCTGGCCGGCAAGGGCGAGCCCGGCCCGGCGGCAATGGCGATGCCATCGTCACGCTCGAGATCGGCAGCCACCCGTTCTACGAGCGCGACGGCGACAACATCCGGCTCGACCTGCCGATCAGCCTGGCCGAGGCGCTGAACGGCGCCAAGGTGAAGGTGCCGACTGTCGACGGCGCGGTCATGCTCACCGTTGCGCCGGGCAGTTCGAGCGGGCGCACGCTTCGCCTCAAGGGCAAGGGCTTTACCCGCAAGGACGGCACGCGCGGTGACCAGCTGGTGACGCTGCAGATCGATCTTCCGGCAGATGACGGGGACCTGAAAGCGCGTCTCGAGGGTTGGGCGGACATGCGCAACCTTCGTGACAAGCTTGGTGTCTGAGTGAACGCCCCCGGCCAGACCCCGCCGGGGCCCCGCCCACTTGTCGACATGCCGGATCTTTCGCCCGAAGCCCGGCGGCGTGAAGCACTGCGCTGGCGCTCGGGCCTTGCCGAGGCCCGCGAGAAGCTTGGCCCCGGCAGCAAGGCCTGGGAAGTGATCAAACGGGTGTGGACCGGCGTGTTCAACGACGGCTCGATCCATGCCGGCAATCTTGCCTACATGATCGTGATTGCGCTGTTCCCGTTCTTCATCACAGGGGCCGCGCTGTTCTCGTTCATCGGCGAGGCCAGCCAGCGCGCCGCCGCAATCGATACAGTGCTGATCGCCTTGCCTCCGGTCGTTGCGACGACGATCGAGCCCGTTGCCAGAAGCGTGATCGAGGCGCGGACCGGATGGCTGCTGTGGATCGGCGGAATCTTCGGCCTGTGGACGGTCGGCAGTCTGGTCGAGACGATCCGCGACATCTTGCGCCGCGCCTATGGCACGCGCTGGGAGCATGCCTTCTGGCGATACCGCCTGGCATCGACCGGAATCACGCTGGCGTCGGTTGTGCTGATTCTTCTCGCCATTTTCGCCCAGGTCGTGATCGGTGCGGCGCAGGAGGTGATCGAGGCGTGGCTGCCGCAATTTGCCGATCTGCTTGGCAGCCTTGCCCTGTCGCGCTTCATTCCGGCTGCGGTTCTTTATGGCGCGCTGTGGCTGCTGTTCATTTCGCTGACGCCCGGCGCCTATCGCGGGCGCGGCTATCCGAAGTGGCCGGGGGCGCTGTTCGTGACGGTCTGGTGGATCGTGGTGACGACGCTGCTGCCCACCGCCTTGCGGACGTTCTTTTCCTACGATCTGACCTATGGAAGTCTTGCCGGGGTGATGATCGCCCTTTTCTTTTTCTGGCTTGTGGGCTTAGGGATGGTTGTGGGGGCCGAACTCAACGCCGCACTTGCCGAAACGCCGGAAGAGCGCGACATGCTGGGCCAGGCTGACAATCGCGCACGCGCATCGCGCACAAGCGCCGGGAACGAGACAAGAAGCGAGAACACTGACGCATGACCGGACTTATGCAAGGCAAGCGCGGCCTGATCATGGGCCTCGCCAACGACAAGTCGCTCGCCTGGGGCATTGCCAAGCTGCTTCACGAACATGGCGCTGAACTGGCCTTTTCCTATCAGGGCGAGGCGCTGGAAAAGCGCGTGCGACCGCTGGCAGCGAGCCTTGGCAGCGATTTCCTGATCGAATGCGACGTGTCCGACATGGCCGCGCTCGACCAGACGTTCGAGACGCTGAAAGCCAGGTGGCCGACGATCGACTTCATCGTCCACGCCATCGGCTATTCGGACAAGACCCAGCTGCGCGGAAAGTTCTACGACACCACGCTCGACAATTTCCTGATGACCATGAACATCTCCGCCTACAGCCTGGTGGCGGTGACCAAGCGGGCCATGGAGATGATGCCGAACGGCGGTTCGATCCTGACGCTGACCTATTACGGCGCGGAGAAGGTCGTGCCGCACTACAACGTGATGGGCGTGGCCAAGGCGGCGCTGGAAACCAGCGTGAAGTACCTTGCCAACGACTGCGGGCCTTCGGGCGTGCGCGTGAATGCGATTTCGGCAGGACCGATCAAGACGCTGGCCGCCAGCGGCATCGGCGACTTCCGCTACATCCTCAAGTGGAACGAGCTGAACAGCCCGCTGCGCCGCAACGTGACCATCGAGGACGTGGGCGGCGCGGGCCTCTACCTGCTTTCGGACCTGTCATCGGGCGTGACCGGCGAGACGCATCATGTCGATGCCGGGTATCACACTGTTGGCATGAAGCAGGAAGACGCGCCGGATATCGCGCTGGGGTGATTTCGTTGGCGGGGTGATTTTACCGGCTATCGCCGGTGCCCACCCCCAACCCCTCCCGCCTGCGGGAGGGGAGAGCGCACAGTCGATCTTCAGGGCTGCGCAGGTGCGGGGTAGCCGGAGCCTGCTCCCCGGCTTGCTCCCGTTCGCGCTTCAGCCTTGCTTCGTATTCCTTCTCGATCTGCTCGACCCGCGCCTGTTCGGCGGCGGCATCGGCATCGATCGTCTCGAGACGCTTGGCGCGTTCTTCCTCGATCAGCTTGCCGAACTGGACGTCGGTGCTGTTCTTCTTCTCGGCATAGGCACGATCGATCAGGCGAGAAAGGCAGCCGGTGGCGCCGCCAGCGCCCACGGCCGAGCAGGAATTGGTGCCGAAGTTGCCAACCGTCTCATAAGCGCGGACCTTCTGGCTCCAGGCCTGATTGACAAGGGCGTTGGGATTGTCGCGCAGCGGCTTGGGAATGCGGAAGCGCTCTTCCTCTTCCTTGCGCGCGCAGACGGTGATCGTGCTGCCTTCGGACTTGGGGCAGGGATCGTCGCCATAGACGATCAGCTGGTTGACCTTCTCGCCCGAGGGATCGACCAGCGGCTGGTCCGCTTGCGCAAGGGCCGGAGCGGCAAAGGCGCTGGACAGCAGCAGGGCGGCAGGGATCAGGCGCTTCATCATCGGTCTCCGGTCAGGCTAGCCCCGATATAGGGCGCGCTGCCTGTGAATGGTAGATGAAGGAGCGCAGTTCCCTGCGCTGGATCAAATCCGCTTGGAAAGTGCAATGGCGGCGCGGCAGCCGAGGCGGATGGCGTGGAACAGCACTGGGTAGGCGGGCGCCTTTTCCGCGCCTGCCGCCAGCGCGGCATCGCGATGCTCGCGCTCATCATCGCGGAATTCGCGGATCATTGCGGCGAGTTCGGGGTCTTCGTCGCCCAGTTCATCGAGCTGTTCGGTGTAGTGCCGGTCAATCTCGGTCTCGATCGCGGCGGTGCAGGCCATCGCCGCTTCGGGGCCGATCAGGGCGGTGGCCGCGCCAAGGGCAAAGCCTGCTGCCGACCATACCGGCTGGAGTGCGGTGGGCCTGACGCCGCGTTTGGCGATCAGGGCGTCGAACTTTTCGCGGTGTCCGGCTTCCTGCTCGGCCATTGCGGCGATTTCTGCCGAATGCGGCGCGCGGTTGCCCATCACGGCAAGCTGGCCTGCGTAGATCCGCGTCGCGCCGAATTCGCCGGCCTGATCGACGCGCAGCATTTCGGCGAATTTGGTCATCTCACGCTCCCTTGCGGCTCTTGCCGAGCAGCGCAAACACGAGGATCGCGCCTGCTGTCGAGATCAGGAAATTGAACCCGGCGAGGCTGATTCCGAAGAGGTCCCATGGGGCAACATCACAGCGCACGACCGGGGCATTCATGATCGCATCCAAGGGATTGCCGCCGCTAGCAACGGTCGAGCAAGCGGTGACGCCTTCCCACCAGCCATGTTCGACGCCGGCATGAAACCCGCCGATCAGGCCGGAAATGCCGATGGCGGTGGCGGCGAGCGTCACTGCCAGATCGCCGGAGCCCTTCCCCTTCATCGTCAGCGCCAGAAGCGCCAACACGATCGCGGCGATATGCGGATAGCGCTGCCACCAGCACATCTGGCAGGGGTAGAGCCCGAACACGAATTGCGAGATCAGCGCTCCGCCCATCAGCGCGGCGGGAATGATCACGGCAAGCGCGTAGGCGGCGTTGCGAGACTGCTGCGAAGTCATGGGCAGCGCCTTATTAGCGCTTCATCTTCGCTGCAAGCGCGGCGCGCGGCTGGGTCCGGTTCAGGGTCTGCACGGCGTAGTACAGCTGGAAATCCTTGATGTCCTTCGCCTTCAGCTCTTCCGGCGTCATCTTGAAGCGCGGGTCCTCGATCTTGTCCTTCTCGAGGTCCTTGTCCTCGAGCTTGATCTCGTTGATCAGGTGGCCGCGCAGGTCGCTCTCGCGGTAGGAGCGCAGCTGGCGCTTGCGCAGGTCGGGGTCGGAAATCTGCGGCACGGTGATATCGGGATCGATGCCGCCTTCCTGCACGCTGCGGCCCGAAGGCGTGTAGTAGCGCGCGGTGGTGAGCTTGACGGCGGTATCGCGCGTGAGCGGGATCAGCGTCTGCACGCTGCCCTTGCCGAAGCTGCGCTGGCCCATGACCACGGCGCGGTGCTGGTCCTGCAGGGCCCCTGCGACGATTTCCGACGCCGAGGCCGAGCCTTCGTCGATCAGCACGATCATCGGAATGCCCTTGGCGATATCGCCCTTGGTGTCGATCTCTGCCGGGTAGACCTCGGTATCGCGGGCATAGCGGCCGCGCTGCGAGACGATCGTGCCCTTGTCGAGGAACAGGTCCGACAGGGCCACGGCTTCATCGAGCAGGCCACCGGGGTTGCCGCGCAGGTCGAGCACGAGGCCGGTGACCTTGCCGCCGGACTTCGCCTTGGCATCGTTCCAGGCGCGCTGGACCGAAGCGCCGACGTCGGCGCTGAAGCTGGAGACCGAAATGACGGCGACATTGCCCTTCATTTCGAGCTCGACGGGCTTCAATTCGATGATCTTGCGCGTGATGGTGACATCGAACGGTTCGTCGCGGCCGGGTCGGAAGACGCTGAGCTTGATCTGCGTGCCCGGAACGCCGCGCATCTGATCGACCGCCTCGTCCAATGAGCCACCGTAGATCAGCTTGCCGTCGAGGTGGGTGATAAAGTCGCCCGCCTTGATCCCGGCGAGGTCTGCCGGGCTGCCCTTGGTCGGCGCGATGACCTTGACCGCGCCGTCGTCCATGGTGACCGACAGGCCCAGCCCGCCATAGGAGCCTTCGGTCTGCGTGCGCAGGTTCTCGAAATCGCGGGCGTCGAGATAGGCGCTGTGCGGATCGAGCGTGGCGAGCATGCCGTCGATCGCGCCCTTGAGCAGCTTGTCGTCGTCGACCGGCTCGACATAGCTGGACTTGATCCGTTCGTAGACGGCCATGAGCTTGCCGAACTCGGGGCCGGACTTGGCGTCGACGGCGGCAAGGCCGGTGGTCGCGGCAGGGATCAGCGCAACAGCGGTAACGAGCGCGGTTGCGCGCAGCAGTGGGGCGAACTTCATGTGCCCGGGGCCTTTCGCGAAGAGGCAATCATTGCAGCGGTTCTATAACCGGCTCTGAATTAACACCAGATGAGGTTTTGGGACAGGGCGAGCCCGCTTCGTCGACAAACTGCAGATGGCGTCCGACCAGCGTCGTCAGCCGCGCACGTCGAGCGGGTTTACCGGGGTGCCATCGCGGCGCAGCTCGACCGTGAGGACCGGACGGCCCGGCCCGGCGATTCCCAGTGGTGAGCCTTGCACGACCTTGTCACCCACCCGCGCGGCAACGCGGCCGAGATTGGTGACGAGCGTGGTCCAGCCGCCGGAATGTTCGACGATGACTATGGTGCCGTAGCCGCGATAGGGCCCGGCAAAGGCGACGCGGCCATCGGCGGGGGAGACGACTTGCGCGCCTCCCGCAGGCGCGAGCGAAACGCCCGTTGTCAGGCCCGTAGGCGACTGCGCGCCGAAGCCCGAGACGAGTCGGCCCGAGACCGGCATGATCCAGGCGAGCTTCGGCGTGGATGTAGCGAGGAGCGGCGGCGGCGCGTCCAGCACCTTGAGTACCTCGCCCGGACGAACCGGCGGCAGCACCGGGCCGGGGAGTGCGGCAAGTTGCTGGCGCAAGGCACCGTCGGCTTCGAGCTTGCCCATCAGGCCGGACAGGTCGCGGGTCTGTTCGGCCAGCGCCAGGGTACGATCGGATTCCTGCGCGGCAACGCCCTGCGCCGCGCGCGATGCCAGCCGCTGGCGGCTCTCAAGGGCGGCAAGTTCGGTGCGGCGGGCGCCGAGGGACTTTTCGCCTTCGCGCAATTGCTGCGCGGCGAGACGCGCTTCATCCTGCAGCTTGCGACCGCGCACGATTTCGGCGCGCAGGGAGGCAGTGCGCCGCTGCACTTCGGGGAGCATGGTCTCCATCACTGCGCGCAGGTGGATGGTGTCGCGCACCGAATCGGCGCGGACGAGACTGAAAGCGAGCGGGCGACGGGCCATCATCTGCAGTGCCGCTGTCAGCCGCACGACCGGCTCCTGCCGCTCGGCCATGCGACTGCGCAAGGTTTCGCGCTGGCGATCGATCAGCACGATCTTCGCCTGCGCCAGCTGGATCTCTGCCTCGGACTGCTGGATGCGGGCAGCGACAGCGGCGGCTTCGCGCGCCGTGCGGTCCGCCTCGGCGGTAACCTTGCGCGCGGCCTGTTCGAGCTGTTCGGCGCGGCTGCGCGATTGGGCCAGTGCCTGCCCCGCACGGCGCAGCACCTCGCGGGCCTCACCGGCATCGGCATAGGGCGTGGCCTGCTGCGCCGTGACCTGCCAGCCCAACACGCCAGCCAGCGACAGGCATATGAAGGCAAAGGCAAGGCGTGACGTCATGCCGCCACTATCCTTCGCGGTGATAGGGATGGCCAGCGAGAATGCTGGTCGCGCGCCAGAGCTGTTCGGCGAGCATGGCGCGCGCCATCATGTGCGGCCAGGTGGCCTTGCCAAAGGCAATGAGCAGGTCGGCGGAATCGCGCAAAGGGTCATCATGACCGTCCGCCGCGCCGATCAGGAAGCGGCATTCGCGTACGCCATCATCGCGCCACCGGCCAAGGATTGCCGCGAACTCGCTTGAGGTCAGCTGCTTGCCGCGTTCATCAAGCGCGACAGTGCGGGCGGGCGTCTGCGATGGTGGGGGATGGAGCCGCCCCGGTCGGGCAGCTCGGTCATCTTCCAGCCCCACGAAATGCGCTTGGCATAACGCTCGACCAGCTCGGCCTCGGGCGAACGACCGATCTTTCCGCGGGCGATGACGTGGAGCAGCATGGGCGGGGTCTAGCGGGATTTACACCGCAAGAGAATCCCCTGGCGAAAATGCAGCCGCAAGCCCTTGGCGGATGCCAAGGGCGCACTTCACGAACTCACGCCGCGCCAGCGTCTCCGAAGGCCCACATGCGTTCGAGGTTGTAGAACGTGCGCACTTCCGGGCGGAAAATGTGGACGACCACGTCGCCCGCATCGATCAGCACCCAGTCTGCCGCGGGAAGCCCTTCGATCCGCACGTGGCCGAAACCGCCGTGCTTGATGCGCTCGGCCAGCTTCTGCGCCATTGCGGCGACCTGACGGGTCGATCGGCCCGAGGCGATCACCATGTAATCGGCAACGGAGCTCTTGCCCTCAAGCGGGATGGAAACCACCTCCTGCGCCTGATCGTCGTCAAGCGACTTCAGCACGAGATCGTGCAGCGCGGCGGGGGTGTAAGGAGTCTTGGGTGCGGTGCCGGCATTGGCCGACAGCGGTTGTACGCTGGTCATGATGCGCGAAATGGCCTCCGTGGCTCAAGAGTCAAGTGATAACGGTTGGAACGCGCAAGAGTTTCTATGCTCCGCCCCGTGGCGGAACATGGATCAAGGTATTGCGCGGTCAGGGTTTTCCTCGCTTGATAAGGCCCCGATTGATCCGGCGATGCGTGACGGCATCGCGCATGGCCGCATTGCCATAGCGGCGTGACCAATCAGGGTCATTTGCGCGAATCGCGCTGGCAGACCGATGGTCAGGATCGAAGCGAAGAATGGTCAGCGCCGGAGCGCTCCGCATTGCGCCGGAGACGAACTGTCCGGGCCGCTGGCGCCAGCGGCGCAGCCAGGCCATGGCAGGACTTGCCAAGGCAGCCGAATCATAACCCGGACGCGCGATCACCGCAATCGGCATCTCGCGGGCGATCTGCCGCCAGTGTTTCCACTTGTGGAACTGGGCAAGGTTGTCAGCCCCATCAGCCAGATGAAGCGGCGTCTTGGATAGCGCCGCTTGATCGCGCGCAGGGTGTCGACAGTGAAGCGCGTGCCGAGTTCACGCTCGATCGCGGTGGCGCGGATCGGGGCGTTGCGGCTTTGCCGGCGGGCCGAGGCCAGCCGCGCTTCGACAGGCGCCATGCCCTGTACCGGTTTGAGCACGTTGCCGGGCGAGACCAGCCACCACACCTCGTCCAGCCCCAGCGCTTGAATCGCGAAGAGCGTGACGCGGCGGTGGCCGCCGTGCGCGGGGTTGAAGCTGCCGCCGAACAGGCCGGTCAGGGGTGCAGCGGGATTCCTCAGGGTCTCACTTGCCCCGAACCGCGGACCAGCCACTTGTAGGTGGTGAGGCCTTCGAGCGCGACCGGGCCGCGTGCATGGAGGCGCCCGGTAGCGATGCCGATTTCCGCGCCAAGGCCGAATTCGCCACCATCGGCGAACTGGCTGGAGGCGTTGTGCATGACGATCGCACTGTCGACTTCGGTGAGGAAGCGGTCGGCCACGGCCTGATCCTCGGTGACGATGGCGTCGGTATGGCCCGAGGCATGGGCGGAGACGTGCGCCAGTGCTTCATCGAGGCCGTCGACCACGGCGACCGAGAGGATGGCGTCGAGATATTCGGTGTCCCAGTCGTTCGCGGTGACAGGCACGATGCGCGGATCGATGGCGCGGGCGCGGGCATCGCCGCGCAGCTCGCAACCTGCATCGAGCAGCGGTTCGACAAGGCCGTGCGGATCGGGATAGGTCGCATCGATCAGCAGCGTTTCCATCGCCCCGCAGATGCCGGTGCGGCGCATCTTGGCGTTGAGCACGATCGCCTTGGCCATGGCGGGATCGGCAGCGGCGTGGACGAAGGTGTGATTGATGCCATCGAGGTGGGCGAGAACCGGCACGCGGGCATCGGCCTGGACGCGTGCGACGAGGCTCTTGCCGCCGCGCGGCACGATCATGTCGATCAGGCCAGCGGCGGCGAGCATGGCACCAACGGCGGCGCGGTCCTGCGTGGGCATGAGCTGGACGGCATCGGCGGGCACGCCGCCTTCGACGAGGCCAGCGACCAGCGCCTTGTGGATCGCGCGGTTGGAGTGGACGGCCTCGGAGCCGCCGCGCAGGATCGTGGCGTTGCCGGAGCGGACGCAGAGCGCAGCGGCATCGGCGGTCACGTTGGGGCGGCTTTCGTAGATGATGCCGATCACGCCGACGGGAATGCGCAGGCGCTGCAACACCATGCCGTTGGGGCGCGCGGCCTCCGAAATGACTTCGCCGACGGGATCGGCAAGGCTGGCCACCTGTTCGACCGCATCGGCGATCCCGGCAAGCCGCTCCGGCGTCAGCTTGAGGCGATCGAGCATGGCGCCGGTGAGGCCGTTCGCCTCGCCATTGGCCATGTCCTGCGCATTGGCGGCGAGGATTTCGGCCTCGGCAGTGCGCAGGGCTGCAGCGGCAAGTTTGAGCGCGCGCTCCTTGGCTGGCGAATCCATCCGCGCCAGCTGGCGCTGCGCCGTGCGGGCGGCGCGGGCGAGGCCTTCGACCAGATCGGTCACGGATTCGGGCTGCTGTGCGGGCTGACTGGACATGGGCTGCGCACTAGCACCGCGATTGTCGCGTGTCATCCGGATGGGAGCACAAGAGGGCGAGTCGAAATCTTCGAGAGCGCGAATTGTGCGCCTGCTTACACCGCTGCAAACGATTCATCGGGGGAGTCACACGATTCAGCGCGTCTTGCCCGATTCGGATTCGCCAGCCGGGAACCCGACGTCTAGTCCGCGCCGCGACGGGATCTGAATTAACCAAAACCACGCAGATATACGACGGGGGTCGCCTGCCTGTGCCATCGATAAAGCCTGCCCGCTTTGCGGCTGCGCCAGCTGTGGCCAGCGCTGTCGCCCGTGTGCGCAGCTGGTTTCCGGAGCGCGAGTTCTTCATGCGCTCGCAGGGTCAGGTCCGCTTCATCCGCATTTCCTCGCGCCTGCAGATGACCGTGGCCGGTGGCGTTGCGGCGGCGGTGCTGCTCTGGCTGGTGGTCATGGCGGCGACGTTGTTCTCGCAGTTCACCGCCGCGCGCGATCACGCCGCACTGCTCGAGCGTGAGGCGGCAGTCGCTTCGGCCGAGAGCCGGGTGGCGAAGTATCGCGGCGGGCTGGAAGGCGTGGCGGACGACCTCGATCGTCGCCAGGACTTCATCGAGAAGGCGATCGAAGGCACGATCGGCGAGCTGCCCAAGGACCTGCCGCAAGGCACCGTATCCGACAGCAGCGGCGAAGCGCAGAAAACCGTGCGCAAGATCTCGATGGAATTGCCTGAAGCGCGGCGCCTTGCCGAAGTGGAAGCGCGCCAGCTGGCCTTCATCGAACGCCTCACCCGCTTTGCCGATGCGCGTTCGGCGCAGGCGGAGACGGCGATCCGGCGCGTCGGGCTCAACCCGGCGATGCTGCGCGCTGCTTCGCGCGAAGGCCAGGGCGGCCCGCTGATCCGCCTGTTCACCGGCAACGATGACAGCGTGGATCCTCGCTTTGCCCGCCTTGGTGCCAGCCTCGAGCGGATGGCCGCGCTGGAAAAGGGGCTGCGGCGTATCCCGAACACCCTGCCTGCCAGCCTCGAGTACATTTCGAGCGGCTTCGGTTACCGTTCGGACCCGTTCACCGGTGGTCCGGCGTTTCATGCCGGGCTCGATTTCCGCGGCCCCGTCGGCGCGCCGATCTATTCGGCGGCGGCAGGCACGGTCAGCTTCGTCGGCCAGCGCCAGGGTTACGGCAATGTTGTCGAAGTCAGCCACGGCAACGGGCTGATGACGCGCTACGCCCACATGTCGCGCACAGCCGCGCGGATCGGCCAGAAGGTCGACGCCGGCAGCGAGATCGGCAAGATCGGTAACACCGGGCGCTCGACCGGGCCCCACCTCCATTTCGAAGTGCGGATCAATGACCGTCCGGTCAATCCGCGCCCCTTCCTTGAGGCAAACAGGCATGTTCAGGAAATCCGCGCCGGAAACGCCGCGCACCGCGTCAACAATCTTGGGGGAGGTAATTCAGCAATGGCCGCGACTTTCTCCGTGCTGGGTGCCGACGTTGCCGTGAAGGGCGATCTTTCGGCGACGGCGGACCTCCACATCGACGGCAGCGTCGAGGGCGACATCACTTGCGCCGCGCTCGTGCAGGGCGAGAAGAGCACCGTCACCGGCGCGATCAAGGCCAAGAGTGCGCGGCTTTCGGGCACGGTGCACGGGTCTATCGAGGCGGGCGAGCTGGTGATCCTCAAGACCGCGCGCATCCACGGCGATGTGAGCTACGACGCGCTGACCATCGAGCAGGGCGCGCAAGTCGATGGGCGCTTCGCCCATCGCGTCCATGCGGGCGAGGAGCCGTCGCTGACTCTGGTCAGCTGAGGGTTCTTTGTCTGGTGCGCCCCTGACATCCGTCAGGGGCTTGCGGCACCGGCCCGCTCCCTCGCCCGGCCACCCAGATCCTGCCGCAAAGGGCGTCCGGGCAGCGGAGCGGGCCGGTGCCGCAACTCTTTTCTTGCCGATTCGCCATTCCCGGCTTACATCGGCGAGGTTCAAGGCCGCTCCGCGAGGGGCGGCCCTTATTGTATCCGCTTTTTGCGGGACCGCTTTTTTCGGGAGATTGTCCGTGAGCAACCAGCCCACGTATCCGCTGATGCCGCACGCCACTGCGTCCTGGCTCGTCGACAACACCGCCCTGACCTTCGAGCAGATCGCCGAGTTCTGCGGCCTTCACATCCTTGAAGTGCAGGCCATGGCCGATGACCTTGCCGGGCAGAAGTACACCGGGCGCGATCCGATCCACTCGGGCGAGCTGAACCAGGCCGAAATCGACAAGGGCCAGGCAAACCCCGAGTACAAGCTCAAGATGCAGCGTGCGCCGATCTCGGTCAGCCGCACCAAGGGCCCGCGCTATACGCCGGTTTCGAAGCGCCAGGACAAGCCCGACGGCATCGCCTGGATCCTGCGCAACCATCCGGAAGTTTCGGACGCGCAGATCGGCAAGCTGATCGGCACGACGCGCACCACCATCGCCGCGATCCGCGATCGCAGCCACTGGAACATCGGCAACATCAATCCCAAGGACCCGGTGACGCTGGGCCTGTGCTCGCAGCGCGAACTCGATTCGCTGGTGGCCAAGGCTGCCAAGAAGGCCGGCATCGAGGACAACGGCGAAGCCGCGCTGCGCCTTGGCACCGACCGTGAAGCGCTGATCGAGGAGCTGCGCGCGGAGCGTCAGGCCTCGGCCAAGGCTGCTTCCGAAGCGGCGCAGGAAGCTGAAGCGGCCGCATGGCTTGCCGCGCGCCGCGCTGAAGGTATTTCGGACAGCTGAGCTTTCGGCTGATTGCTGAATTGAGAAGGGCCGCCCTTGCGAAAGGGCGGCCCTTTTTGTTGGCTATCGCCAATGCCCACCCCTGACCCCTCCCGCCTGCGGGAGGGGAGTTATAGCGCAGTGCTCTTAGCCCCCTCCCGCAAGCGGGAGGGGTTGGGGGTGGGCATCGCACGCAGCGCGATTAAACTGCCAGCACGATCTTGCCGATGTGGCTGCCCTGTTCCATGCGGGCGTGGGCGGCGGATGCTTCAGCCAAGGCAAAGGTCCGGTCCATGATCGGGCGCAATTCTCCGGTGGCGACGAGCGGCCAGACCGTCTCGCGGATTTCGGACGCCAGCGCCGCCTTGAAGGCCTTTGACCGCGGGCGCAGCGTCGAGCCGGTGAGCGTGAGGCGGCGGCGCATGACTTCGGCCATGTTGAGTTCCGCCTTGACCCCGCCTTGCACCGCGATCGTGACGTGGCGGCCATCATCGGCGAGGCACTTGAGATTGCGCGCCACGTAATCACCGGCGACCATATCGAGAACCATGTCCACACCGCGGCCTGCGGTGATGCGCTTGACCTCTTCCACGAAATCGGCGGCCTTGTAGTCGATCGCATGGGCCGCGCCGATCTCGAGCGCCTGGGCGCACTTCTCCGACCCGCCGGCGGTGACGATCACCGTCACGCCGAACAGCTTGCAGAGCAGGACCGCCATCGAGCCGATACCGCTGGTGCCGCCATGGACGAGGATCGTTTCGCCCGGCGCTGCCATGCCGCGTTCGAACACGTTGTGCCACACGGTGAACAGCGTTTCCGGAATCGCCGCAGCCTCTGCCATGGAAAGGCCGGTTGGCACCTGGAGACACTGCGCGGCTTCGGCGATGCAGTACTCGGCGTAGCCGCCGCCCGCCACGAGCGCGCAGACCATGGTGCCGGTGAAAGGCCAGGTCACCCCTTCGCCCATCGCGACGACCTGACCTGACACTTCGAGGCCTGGCAGGGGCGAGGCATCGGGCGGCGGGGGATAGAAGCCCTGGCGCTGGATGACATCGGGGCGATTCACGCCCGCAAAGGCCACCTTGACCAGCACCTGTCCGGGTCCGGGCACCGGAATCGGAACGCTTTCCGGCCGCAGGACCTCGGGCCCGCCGGGTGCGTCCCAGCCGATTGCCGTCATTGTTGCAGGAATGCCGCTCATCCACCGCCCTTGTCGTTATCGAATACCAATTTGCCCTTGGCTAACCATGCAAGGCGTTGACAGCAAGGCACTGCAGTGCCCAAACTGCCCGGAATGGACATTGATGAGCGCCCTCGCCCGAAAGGGGACCTGGCCAGCCAGCTGGCAACCGAAGTGCTCGACCCTTATTCGCACGACGAACTGAACGAGCGCATTCGCCTGCTCGAACTCGAGATCATGCGCACTGTCGCCCACCGCGACAAGGCGAGCGCCCATCGCGCTGCGGCCGAAGCGCTGTTCCGAACGCCTCCACCATCAGGCGAGGCAGGATGAATTCGCGCGCCCTTCCCTTTGCCGAAGGGCGTTACCATATCTCACGATATACGGGTGTCTTTCAGGCATCTGTTCTCACCCTCACACGTGGTTTAGCCCGGGTTAATAACGCGTGTGCACTCTCCATGTCGGAGAACCCACCGGCGCAAGCCAGAAAGTAGCCGCAACATGCCCAGTTTCGCCCAGAGTCTCGAGAAAACGCTGCACACCGCGCTCGCCAACGCGTCCGAGCGCAGCCACGAGTACGCGACTCTCGAGCATCTCCTGCTGGCCCTGATCGACGATCCGGACGCGGCGCAGGTCATGCAGGCTTGCGGCGTGGACCTCGGCGATCTGGGTGACGTGGTGCGCCAGTACCTCGATCAGGAATACCAGTCGCTCAAGACCCAGGAGAAGGCCGATCCGCAGCCGACCGCCGGGTTCCAGCGGGTGATCCAGCGCGCCATCCTTCACGTGCAGTCCTCGGGCAAGGACACCGTGACAGGAGCGAACGTGCTGGTAGCGCTGTTCTCCGAGCGTGATTCATACGCCGTCTACTTCCTGCAGCAGCAGGACATGAGCCGCCTCGACGCGGTCAGCTTCATCAGCCACGGCATCGGCAAGGGCGGTCGCCAGGTCGAAGGCCGCACGCCCAAGGGCGCAGAGGAGGAGGCTCCCAAGCAGCAGGAAGAGAAGGCTGACGCCAAGGGCCAGAAGAAGGAAACCGCGCTCGACCAGTTCTGCGTCAACCTCAACGAGAAGGCGCTGAACGGCAAGGTCGATCCGCTGATCGGACGTGGCCCCGAAGTGGACCGGACCATCCAGATCCTGTGCCGCCGTTCCAAGAACAACCCGCTCTATGTGGGCGATCCGGGCGTGGGCAAGACCGCGATTGCCGAGGGCCTTGCCCGCAAGATCGTCGAAGGCGAAGTGCCCGAAGTGCTGTCCGAAGCGGTGATCTACTCGCTCGACATGGGCTCGCTGCTGGCCGGTACGCGCTATCGCGGTGACTTCGAGGAGCGCCTCAAGCAGGTCGTCTCGGAGCTCGAGAAGATGCCGCACGCGGTGCTGTTCATCGACGAGATCCACACCGTGATCGGTGCCGGGGCCACCAGCGGCGGCGCGATGGATGCCTCGAACCTGCTGAAGCCCGCGCTTTCGGGCGGGACGATCCGCTGCATCGGATCGACCACCTACAAGGAGTTCCGCAACCACTTCGAAAAGGACCGCGCCCTGCTCCGCCGGTTCCAGAAGATCGACGTGAACGAGCCGACCATCGAGGACACGATCAAGATCCTGCGTGGCCTGCGCACCGCGTTCGAGGAACACCACAAGGTCAAGTACACGCCCGATGCGATCAAGACCGCGGTCGAGCTTTCGGCGCGCTACATCAACGACCGCAAGCTGCCCGACAAGGCGATCGACGTGATCGACGAAGTGGGCGCGATGCAGATGCTGGTGCCGCCGAACAAGCGCAAGAAGACAATCACCGCGCGCGAGATCGAACAGGTCATCGCAACGATGGCGCGCATTCCGCCCAAGTCGGTCAGCTCCGACGACAAGAAGGTGCTCGAACATCTCGAGCGCGATCTGAAGCGTCTGGTGTTCGGCCAGGACAAGGCGATCGAGGTCCTGTCGTCGGCAATGAAGCTGAGCCGTGCGGGCCTGCGCGATGCGGACAAGCCGATCGGCTCATTCCTGTTCTCCGGCCCCACCGGCGTCGGCAAGACCGAAGTTGCCCGCAGCCTCGCCCAGATCATGGGCATCCCGCTGCAGCGCTTCGACATGTCCGAATATATGGAGCGCCATTCGGTCAGCCGCCTGATCGGTGCCCCTCCGGGCTATGTCGGGTTCGATCAGGGCGGTCTGCTCACCGATGCGATCGACCAGCAGCCGCACTGCGTCCTGCTGCTCGACGAGATCGAGAAGGCGCACCCGGACCTGTTCAACATCCTGCTGCAGGTGATGGACAACGGCCGACTGACCGACCACCACGGCAAGACGGTGGACTTCCGCAACGTGGTCCTGATCATGACCACCAATGCGGGCGCTTCGGACATGGCGCGCCAAGGCATCGGCTTTGGCGACGTGTCGAAGGCCGACGCGGGTGACGAGGCGGTGAAGAAGATGTTCACGCCCGAATTCCGCAACCGTCTCGATGCGATCGTGCCGTTCGGTTACCTGCCGCCCGAGGTTGTCAGCCGCGTGGTCGACAAGTTCGTGCTGCAGCTCGAACTGCAGCTGGCCGAACAGAACGTCCACATCCAGTTCGATGCCGATGCGCGCAGCTGGCTGGCCAAGAAGGGCTATGACAAGCTTTACGGCGCCCGCCCGATGGCCCGCCTGATCCAGGAGAAGGTCAAGAAGCCGCTCGCCGAGGAACTGCTGTTCGGCAAGCTGGCCAATGGCGGCGAAGTCCACGTCAGCCTTAAGGAGGACGCGCTGTCCTTCGAACTGACGCCGGCTGCGCCCAAGCTGGTCAAGAAGAAGGCCAGGAAGGGCAAGGCGGGAAGCGCGGCGACCGAAGAGCCGAGCGCGGACGAAGCCGAATAGGCTTCAGGGCTGTAAATGAACAAAGGGGCGGCATCGCGAGGTGCCGCCCCTTCTCGTTGTTCTCAGGGTCGTCACACTACGGCGCCTGCGGCGGCGCGGGATGAGGGGCGTCCCATTCGGCGCGGCTGACCATGCCATCGCCATTCCGGTCGATCATCGAGAAGCGGGCATTGTTGAAGGCCATCCATTCGGACAGGGTCAGTTTTCCGTCGCCATCGGCATCGGCCACGTTCAGCAGCACCTGCGGAGTCAGCCCGTCGATCTCGGCCAGCATTGCAGCGCCCGCGCGGAGCTGGTCCGCATCGAGATTGCCGTTCTGCTTCAGGTCCATCATCTCGAACAGGGTCTGCGCCCCTTGTGCATATTCCGCGCTGGAGATCGCGCCATCGCGCGCGGCGTCGAGCCGGGCGAAGTCAGCGAGCGGATTGGCAGCGAGGGGCACTGACGTAACGGCTGGTTCGGGCGCAGCAATCGCCGGGATCGAAGCGGTAGGCGAGACATCGGGCCCGGTCTCCTTCTCCTTGCCGTCGCACCCGGCCAGCAGCAGGGCGGCGCATAGTGGCGCGAGGAGCATCGTGCTTTTGCGGAGCATGGCTTGTCTCCCGGATCGTCTGTTAAAGGGCGGGCGAAAGCTAACCCGGTGACCTGAACCTTGCCTGTCCCGCGCGCGGAATGCTGTGGCGATAGTTCATCTGGAACGAAACCTGTGAGCCCGCCATTGTTCCACCATGGCAGCGGCATTTTCGTGGATCAGGGCAGAGCCGATGGGCATCCACGTTGCGCCGGCCGACGTGTGGATCGATCCCGCGCGCCCGGTCGAGACCGCGCTGGTCACCCATGGGCATGCCGATCACGCCCGGGGAGGCCACGGCCGAACCGTCGCCACACCTGAAACGCTGGCGATCATGCAATTGCGGTATGGGGTGGAAGCGCAGAACGAAGTCCGGGCGGCGCCCGTCGCCTATGGCGAAACCATCAGCCTGCCGGGGGCTGTGCGGGCGACATTCGTGCCCGCGGGCCACGTCCTCGGCTCTGCACAGATCCTGCTGGAGCATGCAGGCGAGCGGGTGATCGTGACCGGGGACTACAAGCGTCGGGCCGATCCCACCTGCCCGCCATTTGAAGTGACGCCATGCGACGTGTTCATCACCGAGGCCACCTTCGGACTGCCGGTGTTCCGCCATCCGCCGATTGCCGAGGAAATGGCCAAGCTGCTCAGTGCCCGTGAGAACGATCAGGGGCGCTGCGTGCTCGTTGGCGCCTATGCCTTGGGCAAGGCGCAGCGGGTGATCGCAGAACTGCGGGCTGCAGGATTTCACGAGACGATCTGGCTGCACGGCGCGATGGAGCGGATGTGCCGACTCTATGAGGATCACGGCGTCGAGTTGGGCGACCTCAAGGCCGTGGCCGGTGTGCCCAAGGCGGCGCTGGCCAACAGTATCGTGATCTGCCCGCCATCGGCGCTCAACGACCGCTGGAGCCGCCGCCTGCCCGATCCGGTCACCGCCATGGCGTCGGGCTGGATGCGCGTGCGGCAGCGGGCGCGGCAACGCAATGTCGAGCTGCCGCTGATCATCTCCGACCACGCCGACTGGGACGAACTGACCCAGACCATCGCGCAGGTGAACCCCGCCGAGACCTGGATCACCCACGGCCGCGAGGAAGCGCTGCTGCGCTGGTGCGAACTGACGCAGCGCAAGGCGCGGGCCCTGGCGCTGGTGGGGTATGAGGACGAGGATGATTGATGGAGCGCTTTGCCGCCCTGCTCGACGCGCTCGTGCTCACGCCATCGCGCAATGCCAAGCTGGCGCTGCTGGCCGACTACATGCGCGAGACGCCCGATCCTGACCGGGGCTGGGCGCTGGCTGCGCTGACCGACGGGCTGGATTTCCCCGCGGTAAAGGCAAGCCTGATCCGCGCGCTGATGGCCGAGCGGGTAGACCCGGTGCTGTGGACGTTGAGCCGCGATTACGTTGGCGACACCGCCGAGACGGCCAGCCTGCTCTGGCCGGAGCCAATCGGCGATCAGCTGCCGCCGCCATCGGTGGCCGAAGTCGTCGAGACACTCCACGCCACTACGCGCGCAACGGCGCCCGGAATTCTCACCGATCTGCTTGACCGTCTTGACGTCAATGGTCGCTATGCCCTGCTGAAACTTGCCACGGGTGCGATGCGCATCGGGATTTCAGCGCGGCTGGCCAAGGTCGCGTTCGCGCAGGCTTTCGAGGTCAGTGTCGAGGACGTCGAAGAGTACTGGCACGGACAGGCGCCGCCCTACTCACCGCTGTTCGATTGGGCGGCGAACGGTGCCGCGCCGCCGCGCACCGACCTGCTGCCGCTGTTCCGGCCGTTCATGCTGGCCCACCCGCTCGAAGCGGAAAGCCTCGACCTCTCGGAGTTCGCGGCCGAGTGGAAATGGGACGGCATTCGCGTGCAGATCGTCCATGTTGCAGGTGAAACACGCGTCTATTCGCGCAGTGGCGACGACATCTCCGGCACCTTCCCTGAGGTGACGACCGCGCTGACCACGCCCTGCGTGCTTGATGGCGAGTTGCTGGTACGCGGGGCGCATCAGGGCGGCGAAAGTGGCGGCGCGGCCAGCTTCAACGCCCTGCAGCAACGCCTTGGGCGCAAGACTGTATCGAAGGCGATGCTCAGCGACTATCCCGCCTTCGTGCGCCTTTACGACCTGCTGATCGAGGACGGCGAAGACTTGCGCGAATGGGCGTGGGAGCAGCGCCGTGCCCGGCTTGAAGCTCTGGTGACCCAGCTCGATCAGAACCGGTTCGATATCTCGCAGGTGATCGAGGCCCGGGACTTCGACGAACTTGCCGAGATCCGCGCCCGGGCGCGGGACGAGGCAATCGAAGGAGTCATGCTCAAGCGGCGCGACAGTCCCTACGTGGCGGGACGGCGAACCGGCCTGTGGTACAAGTGGAAGCGCGATCCGCTGCTGATCGATTGCGTGCTGATGTATGCGCAGCGGGGGAGCGGCAAGCGCTCGTCGTTCTATTCGGACTACACCTTCGGCTGCTGGAACGGCGACCCGGACGAGGGGCGGAACTGCTCCCTGTCGGCAAGGCCTACTTCGGCTTCACCGACGAGGAGCTGAAATGGCTCGACCGCTACGTGCGGCAGCACACTGTCGGCAAGTTTGGCCCGGTGCGGGAGACCGACAAGTCGCTGGTGTTCGAAGTTGCCTTCGATTCTGTTCACGCCAGCAAGCGGCACAAGTCGGGCGTTGCCATGCGCTTCCCCCGCATCAGCCGCATCCGCGCCGACAAGCCCGCGCATGAAGCGGACCGGCTCGAGACGCTGAAAGGCCTGATCGCCGACTGAGCTTGCGGAACCTAGTCACCTGCCTGCCGTTTCCAGAAAAACGTCTGGGAGAGAACACAATGGCAAACGTATTGCTCGCCGCTCCGGCCTATGCGCTCGGACGACTCGCCTGGACATCGCTGCGCACCGGCGGCGAATGGACGCGTTATCGGCAGTGGGATGCGGTGGCGACCAACTGGGCGATCGGGGCAGTCCTTGGCGGAATGGCGGCAAGCCTTGCGGCCAAGGCGCTCCCTCACCGCAACTGAAGCGCCGAGCGGTTGCTCAAGCGGTTGATTGCGGTCAATGTTTTCGGCACTTGTTTGACGCACAAGCAAGGCTCCAGATCCCTGTTCCGGAGCATTCCCTTGGCGACCCAAGCCCCCGCAACCAGTCCCTATGACCGCCTTGGCGGAATTGAAACGCTGCGCCGCATCACCGATCGCTTCTACGACCTGATGGAAATCGATCCGGCCTTTGCAGAGCTGCGCGCCATGCATGCGCCCGACCTTGCACCAATGCGCGAATCCTTGCCGGGGTTTCTGGCCGGCTGGAGCGGCGGTCCGCGCGACTGGTTTGACGCACACCCCGGCAAGTGCATGATGTCGATGCACAAGCCCTTCCCGATCACGCGCGAAACGGCCACGCAATGGGCCGACTGCATGGCGCGCGCGATTGCCGATGTCGCGCCTGAGGACCGCGAGATCGCCGACGGCCTCAGCAAGGTGCTGGGACAGATGGCGCGGGGCATGGCGCGCACCTGATTCCCTTGCGCGTAAAGCCGCGCTAGAAGGCGAGCGTGATCCTCAATGACCGCCAGCGCCGGACATTTGCCATGGCTCTTGCCGCCATGGCCGGGTTCGTGGACGCGGTCGGGTTTCTCTCCGCGCAGGCCTATTTCGTCTCATTCATGTCGGGCAACACGACGCGGCTTGGCGTTGCGCTTGGCACTTCCCCGCATGACGCGATCGTTCCCGCTCTGTTGATCGGTGGCTTCATCGCGGGTGTGACGGCAGGCGCGCTCGTTTCCGAGCGTGCGGGATCATTGCGCAAGCCCGCCGTGCTGGCGCTGGTCACAGCGCTGCTGTTGATCGGGGCAATGGCCCGCGCCGCCGGGACCGTAACACTGATGATGGCGGCGCTGGTCCTGGCGATGGGTGCGCTCAACAACACTTTCCAGCGCGATGGCGAAGTGACTGTCGGCCTGACCTACATGACCGGTGCGCTGGTCAAGCTCGGCATTGGCCTGGCCCGCCGCATCATGGGCAAAGGCGATGGCCGGTGGACGTCATGGGCGCAGCTGTGGCTTGGCCTGCTGGCCGGTGCCGTGCTGGGCGCCTTCCTGCAGGATCGCCTGCCGATGGGATGCCTGTGGATCGCCAGCGCCTGGAGCGTGGCAATGGTGGTCGTTGCTTTCAGGGTGCCTTCGGAGAGCTAGGCCGGGGAAAGTCAGGCTGGCGGAATCCTGAACAGCTTCTCCCGGGAAGTTGCGCCGCGCAACATTTCCACCCTGGACGGCGCAACGCCAAGCGCCCTTGCCAGTATCTCCCCCACCGCTGCCGTCGCCTTGCCATCCTCGGGCTTGGCGCGGACCCTGACGGCGATGCGCCCCTGTTCGATCTCGATGCCTTCGCTGCGCGCGCCCGGCGTCACCCGCACCGCCAACCGCCCCTCGGCATCGACCAGCGCGCGCAAGGCCTCCGGCGGCGGCAGCTCAGCCTTCGGCCGCGCCAAGAACGGCCGCCCCGACAGCCAGCTTGTGCGCCTGCCCGTTGCGGACATAGTGCTGCACGCCGCGCTGCATGTCGGCAATGGCCGCATCATCGAGATCGCGCATGTACCTGGCGGGACGGCCGCCCCACAACTGACGCGACAGCACGCGCTTGCCGCCGGTCAGCATCGCGCCTGCCGCCAGCATGCCGTCGCTTTCGATGTGGGCATCGCTCATCACGATAGCGCCAAGGCCGACGAAGCCGCGATCCTCGATCACGCAACCGTGGACCATGGCGAGGTGACCGACCAGCACGTCCTCGCCGATTATCGTCGGAAAGCCATCGGGCTTGTTCGGCGCGGGACTGTCGACGTGGATGACGCTGCCATCCTGGATGTTGGTCCGTGCGCCGATGCGGATGAAGTTGACGTCGCCACGCAGGACGCAGTTGTACCAGATGGACACGTCCGGCCCGATCTCGACATCGCCGATGATCCGGCATCCCGGCGCGATAAAGGCGCTCTCGTGGATGCGCGGGGTCTTGCCGTTCAAGGGATGATCGAAACGTCGGGGTACTGCTGCATCCTGCCCTCTTAAATCATTGCGCCAGCTTGCGATAAACGATGTGCGGCCGCAGCGGATCGTCCTCGCCGAGCGCGGGGTGTTCGAAATCGAGGTCAGCCGCGCGTTCCATGCCGAGCCGCTCCATCAGGCCCCATGACCGCACGTTGCCAGGTACCGTCATGGCGCGGATTTCCGGAAAATCCAGCGCACCAAAGCCCCAGTCGAGACTGGCCTGCGCGGCCTCGCGGGCATAGCCCTTGCCCCACGCGTGATGGGCAAGACGCCACCCGATCTCGGCATGGCCATGGAGGGGAGTGCCTTCGGGCCCCGGCTTGATCCCGCAGAAGCCGAGGAATGCCCCATCCTCAAGCCGCTCAAGCGCCCAGAAGCAGTAGCCATGCTCGCGCTGGAACCCGTTCATCCGTGCGATCACCACCGCAACGTCGTCCCGGGTCAGTGCACCGGGAAGAAACTCCATGACGCGCGGGTCGTTGCACATCGCGTGGAACGGCGCGGCATCCGCATCGCACCATTCGCGCATGACGAGGCGCGGTGTTTCGATGCGGAATGACACTTTTGCCTCAGGCACCCATCAGGCGGGCGGCGTGCGCCGCATGGTAGGTCAGCACGCCGGAACAGCCCGCGCGCTTGAACGACAGCAGGGTTTCCAGGACCATGGCATCGCGATCGGCTGCACCGGCCGCCACTGCCGCCTCGATCATCGCGTATTCGCCGCTCACCTGATAGGCGAAGACCGGCACGCCGAAAGTGTCCTTCACGCGGGCTGCGATGTCGAGATAGGGCAGGCCCGGCTTGACCATCACGCTGTCAGCCCCTTCGGCAAGGTCCATCTCCACCTCGCGCAGGGCTTCCTCGGCGTTGCCGGGGTCCATCTGGTAGGTCTTCTTGTCACCCTTCAGCAGCCCGCGCGAGCCGACCGCATCGCGGAACGGACCGTAGAATGCCGAGGCATACTTGGCGGCGTAGGACATGATCTGCACGTTGATATGTCCAGCGCCTTCCAGCGCCTCGCGGATCGCGCCGATGCGGCCGTCCATCATGTCGGAGGGGCGATGATATCGGCTCCGGCAGCGGCCTGGTTGAGGCTCTGGCCGACCAGCACCTCGACGGTCTGATCGTTGAGGACATAGCCCGCCTCGTCGATCAGCCCGTCCTGCCCGTGGCTGGTATAGGGATCGAGCGCGACATCGGTCAGCACGCCGATGCTGTCACCGCAGGCATCCTTGATCGCCTTGATCGCCCGGCACATCAGGTTGTCGGGATTGAGCGCTTCCTTGCCGTCCTCGCTGCGGCGATCGGGCTGGGTGTTGGGAAACAGCGCAAGGCAGGGAATGCCCAGCGCCACCGCTTCCTTTGCCCGCGCGACGATCCCGTCAACCGACCAGCGCGATACGCCCGGGAGCGACAGGATCGGATCCTCGACGCCCTCCCCCTCGGTCACGAACAGCGGCCAGATCAGGTCTGCCGGGGTGACCAGCACTTCGCGGTGCATGGCGCGGCTCCATGCGGTGGCACGGGTGCGGCGCAGGCGAGTCATCGGATAAGTCGTCATGGCACGAAGGCCTAGCCGCTGGCTCGCCCCGCTGCAATCACCGGGAACGGTTTGCCGGGATCGCGGTGATCTGCGCCAGCTTGCTGCGGAAGGCGGCAAGTTGCGCCGGATCGACGGCTGCGCGCTGGACGATCGAGGTCATCGACATCGGGTTCACCGTCTGCCCGCCGCGATACATCTCGTAATGGAGGTGCGGCCCGGTGGAAAGGCCGGTGGAACCGACATAGCCGATCACCTGGCCCCGCCGCACGGTCATGCCTGCCGAAACAGCGATGCGGCTCATGTGGCCATAGCCGGTGCCGATGCCGCCGCCGTGATCGAGGCGAACGTAGTTGCCGTGCCCGCCATGCCACCCGGCAATGCTTACGCGGCCATCGGTTGCGGCATAGATCGGCGCGCCCCAGCCTGCGGCGAAATCGATCCCGGCGTGCATGCGCACATAGCCGAGGATCGGGTGGCGACGCGCCCCATAACCCGAAGTGATGCGACCGTTGACCGGCGCGCCGAGGAAGCCGGTGGTCTCCTGCGCGCCTTCGGCCATACCTTGGGGCGAATAGAACGCCCCGTCGTTACCCCAGCGCAGGAGTTGCAGCACCGGCTTTCCGGCGCGAACCACGCCTGCATAGAGCAGGTCGCCCGCCTGCTGCTCGCCCGTGCCGGCGCGGCGATTGGCATAGACCAGGTCGAACTCGTCACCCGGCGCGATTTCCTCGAACGCCATGTGCTCGTCGATGGTGCGCAAGTAGTCCTGCACCGCAGACGGCGGCGCACCGGCAGCGCGGGCGGAGCGATAGAGGCTCGCCCCGACGATTCCGCGAATGCGCTGTGGCGATGTGTCGACGGCAATGGCGTTGCTGGCGAGCGCCAGTCCGCCGCCGCTGCGCCGGATGTCGAGCGCGAGATCGAAGCGTGGGCGGAAGGACAGCTGCTCGAGCGGGCGCGGCTGCGCCGGGCTGGTGCGCGCGCCAAGGCGGATAGAGAAGCGCGTGCCTTCCGCAATCGCGCCGGGCTTCACCTGGCCGCCGACCAGATCGAGCACGCGCACGATATCGGTACTGGCAAGGCCGGCGCGCTGCAGCATGCGCGGGAAGCTGTCGCCGGCGCCAAGGGTTGCCGTCAGGTCGATGCTGGGCCGTTCGGGCGCGGCAGCGAGCGGGATGACGGCTGACGTGGCGTTCATGCGGCGGCCGTTGTCCGCACCGAAGGCGAGCGGGCGAATGCCCTGCACGCGGAACTCGTCCTGCGCGGCATCGTCCAGCATGGTCAGCGGCGCGGCCTGCAACGGGGCAAAACTCGGCCTCATCAGCACGGCAGCCGCGCCGAGGCCGAGCATGGTGCCAAAGCCCCGGAACCAGCGGGCGCTGCCGAGGTCTTCGGCAAGGTCGGGCACGAGATCGAACCTGGCGAAAGCGCGCTCCACCGGCGCAGTCAGGCGCGGCCAGTGGCGCGAAAAGAACAGCTCGGTGTTCCTGAGCAACAGCTCCCAGCGGAGCGGCGTCACGGGGGCGCGGGGCGGCGTGGTGCGCTGGCCGAAGCCGCTTCCCCCTCCCGCTCCGGCGAGTGCTATCAGTTGATCCCGCGGTGTGAACACGTGTCCTGCTTACCCTCTTGGGCTCCGGACTGCACGTTCAAGGTTAATGTTCCGTGAAATCAGCCATTTTGCCGCGCTGTCTCAAGGATGTGGCGTGAACCGAGCCTGCTCGTTATGCTGCAACTGGTTACAGGGGGAACAAGATTTTGAGCGGCACGGAGACTCTGGGCGAGATGGCGGGTGCCTTTGCTGCGGCACGCACGGTTGAGCCGACGGCGGGGGAGTATCGGGCCGACGGCCACACCCACGAATCGGCCTGCCTGAATTGCGCCACGCCGCTGGTCGGCAGCCATTGCCATGCCTGCGGGCAAGCCGCGCATGTCCACAAGACAATCGGCGCATTCTTCCACGACCTGCTCCACGGCGTGTTCCACTTCGAAGGCAAGATCTGGCGGACGCTGCCGATGCTGGTGACCAAGCCCGGCCAGCTTACCCGCGAATACATCGACGGGCGGCGGGCGAGCTATGTCTCACCCATCGCGCTATTCCTGTTCTGCGTGTTCCTGCTGTTCACGACGATCAATTCCATGAACGCCGGCGACCTCGGAAAATCGGCGACCACTTCGATCGAGCAGGCAGAGGCTCAGCAGAAAGCAGAGCTGAGTGCGCTTCAGGCGAAACTCAGGACCGAGACCGATGCGGATGACATCGCGCGACTGAAGCGGAAGATCGAAGTTGCGCAATCCAGTCTCGATGGGCTGGCAACGCTCAGGTCCAGCAACGTGAACATCAACATGATCCAGCCCGACACGGATATCGAGGGGCTCGAGAAAGTCCCGTTCGTCCACGAGGCGGTGAAAGTGTGGAAGGAGAACCCCAAGCTCGCGCTCTACAAGGTGCAGACTTACAGCTACAAGTTGAGCTGGGCACTGATCCCGATCTCGGTACCGTTCCTTTGGCTGCTGTTTCCCTTCAGCCGCCGCTTCGGCCTCTATGATCACACCGTGTTCGTCACCTATTCGCTCTGCTTCATGACGCTGCTGGCAATCGTCGCGATGCTCGGCGCCAAGCTTGGCGTGCCTTCACTCGGACTTCTCGGTCTGGTGCCGCCGTTCCACATGCTGGTGCAGTTGAGAGGAACTTACGGCCTGTCGTGGTTCGGGGCATGGCTGCGGACGTGGTTCCTGTCCATGTTCGCCCTTACGGCACTGATCCTGTTCGCGATGCTCATCCTCGTGGAAGCAGGCGGTTAAGCAAAAGGGCCGGAGGTTTCGCCCCGGCCCTTTCTTTTCGATCAGACTTTAAAATCAGGCCGGCTGCGGATTGGTCGAGCCGAACTTCTTGCCCGCGCGCGGCACTGCCGAGCCCTGGGCTGCGACTGGCCGTGCCGTGCCGCCGGGGTTCTGCGGGCGGTCCAGCTTGCCGCTGTCGAGCAGTTCCTTGATCTCGTCGCCGGTCAGCGTCTCGTATTCAAGCAATGCCTGGGCGAGGAGGTGGAGCTTGTCCTCGTTGGTCTTGAGGATGTCGGTCGCGCGTTCGTGCGCACCGTCGACGAGCAGGCGAATCTCGCTGTCGATCAGCTTGTTGGTCTCGTCCGAGGCGAAGAGGCGGGCCGAACCGCCCATGCCAAGGTAGCCTTCCTGCTGATCTTCGTACTGCAACGGACCGAGCTTTTCCGACATGCCCCACTTGGTGACCATCGAACGCGCCAGCGAAGTGGCGTACTGGATATCGGACGAGGCACCGGACGAGACCTTGTCGTGCCCGAAGATCAGCTCTTCCGCCACGCGGCCACCCATCGCGACCGAGAGGTTCGCGTGCATCTTGTCGCGGTGGTAGGAATAGCTGTCACGCTCGGGCAGACGCATGACCATGCCCAGCGCGCGACCGCGCGGGATGATCGTGGCCTTGTGGATCGGATCGGAGGCCGGTTCCTTGACCGAGACGATGGCGTGGCCCGCCTCGTGATAGGCGGTCATCTTCTTCTCGTCGTCGGTCATCACCATGGAGCGACGTTCCGCGCCCATCATGACCTTGTCCTTCGCGTCCTCGAATTCCTGCATGGCAACAAGGCGCTTGTTGCGGCGCGCGGCGAGCAGGGCGGCCTCGTTGACGAGGTTGGCAAGGTCAGCACCCGAGAAGCCAGGAGTGCCGCGCGCAATCGTGCGCGGATTGACGTCGGGCGCGAGCGGCACCTTCTTCATGTGGACCGAAAGGATCTTCTCGCGGCCTTCGATGTCGGGGATCGGCACGACCACCTGGCGATCGAAACGACCGGGACGCAGCAGCGCGGGATCGAGCACGTCGGGGCGGTTGGTCGCCGCGATGATGATGATGCCTTCGTTGGCCTCGAAGCCGTCCATCTCGACCAGCAGCTGGTTCAGCGTCTGCTCGCGCTCGTCGTTCGAATTGCCGAGACCGTGCCCACGGTGACGACCGACCGCATCGATTTCGTCGATGAAGACGATGCACGGCGCGTTCTTCTTGGCCTGTTCGAACATGTCGCGCACGCGGCTTGCACCGACGCCGACGAACATCTCGACAAAGTCCGAACCCGAAATGGTGAAGAACGGCACGCCCGCTTCACCCGCAATGGCGCGGGCGAGCAGGGTCTTGCCGGTGCCGGGCGAGCCGACCAGCAGCGCGCCCTTGGGGATCTGGCCGCCAAGCTTGGAAAAGCGCGAAGGATCGCGCAGGAACTCGACGATTTCCTCAAGCTCCTCGCGTGCTTCATCAATGCCGGCGACATCATCGAAGGTGACGCGGCCCGAGCGTTCGGTCAGCAGCTTGGCCTTAGACTTGCCAAAACCCATCGCGCCCGATCCGCCGCCCTTCTGCATCTGGCGCAGCGCGAAGAAGGCAACGCCGAGGATGAGCAGGAACGGCAGCGAGTTGAACAGGATGTACATCAGCATGTTCGGCTGTTCGGCCGCCTTGCCGGCATACTGCACGCCGTTGTCCTGCAACAGCTTCGGCAGATCGGAATCGCCGGGCACGGGCACGGTTGCGAACTGGCTGCCATTCTTGAGCGTGCCGGTGATGCGCTCCGGCGCGATCTCGACCGAGCGGACCGCACCATCGCTGACTTGCGAGCGGAAGGCCGAGTAGGGGATCGTCGTCGCGTTGGTATCGACCCGTGATCCGAACATCGAAACCACCAGCAGGAGCGCAAGGAAGATCATGCCCCAGACAAGGAGACTCTTGATCCACGGATTTCCCTGAGGCTGGTCGTCGTTCATCGCTGTCTTTCCGCAATCGCCCGGGGACGCGGGCGGGTATGGAGGCAATGTAGGATTGCCACCCCGATTCTCAATATCGGGTAACTGGCAATATAGCGCGAATGTGGTTTTTCAGCGACCTGTGCCGATAGGGCATGCCGTCAAGCGCAATGTGGCGGCGCCAGGGTGAAGCGCCAGGCGCCGCTCCGGGCATCCCCCTTTACCCCGCCAAGCGTCGCAACGCCGCCCTGGCGCAGGGTTTCAAGCCAGCGGACCAGTTCTGCGCCTCGTGGCGTCCCTCCGCCCAATCTGGCGAGCACGCGCTCGAGCAGGCGCAAGGCGATGGCGTCGGGCAGGCCTGGCGGCGGGTTCCACGTGAAACCCTCGCCCGCCGTTGTCACGCTTTCCCACAGCTGGCCGACAACCCAATCCAGCGCAGCATCGGCTTCGGCAAGGTGCCGGGCGCTCCGGGCGAAACCCATGATTGCAAACGCATCGGTTGACGTCAGAGCGTCACGCATGCGCACCCGCTCGTAACCCGGATCGCGGTTCGAAGGATCGTCGGCCGCGGCAAGGCCGGTCAAGTTGACAACCGCCTGCAATTCAGCCCGCCGCCATGACAGCAAGGGCCGTAGCAGCGTAAGGCCCGGAGCGCCCGGCACTTGTGCAACGGGGCGCATCGCTGCCAACCCCCGCAAGCCGACACCACGGTTGAGGCGCATGACCATCGTCTCGGCCTGATCGTCGGCGTGGTGGGCGGTGACGATAGCCGCCAGACCCTGGTCGCGCGCCCACTGCGCCAGCGTCGCGTAGCGCGCAGCCCGCGCCCGCTCCTGCACGGCGCTGCCTTTTTCAAGCGAGAGCGCCAGAGTCCGATGCGCAATGCCGCGCTCAGCGCAGATCGCAGCGACCATTGCCGCTTCATCGGCCGATTCCGCCCGCAAGCCATGATCGACCGTGGCCACCTGAAAGTTGCGCGGCGCAACTTCGTGGAACAGCAGCAGCATGGCGAGGCTGTCCGGTCCGCCCGATACGGCAAGGCCGACGGGCTCATGCGGGGCAACCGCCGCCCACTGCGCGGCAAAGCGCGCAGCAGCAGCGGTCAGGCTATTCCCGAGTCCATTACTTGCACTTCACCGAGGCGCGGGCGCCATCGTATTGGCCCTTGAGACGACCGGCGACTTCATCGGGATAGGTCGAGGCCAGTTCCGTGAAGGCGCCGCATGCCTTTTCGGTATCCTTGAGGCGCACCATGGCGATCCCGAGATAGAGCAGGCTGTCAGGCGCACGCGCGCCCTTCTTGTCGGCAAGGTAATTCTGCAGGAAGAACTGCGCCGCGGTGCCGGGCTTGCCATCATCGAGCCAGGCCCGACCCAGCAGGTTGCGGCCGAAGCTGATCATGTTGTGCTTGGGATAGCGATCGACATAGATCTGCAGCTGCTGCTGCGCTTCGGGATAGAACTTGGCTTCCCACAGGCGGAAGCCATAGTTGTATTCATCCAGCGCGGCATCACCCGTTGCCGGCTTCTCGATCGCCTGCACAGCTGCCACGCGCGCGGCCGAAGGCGATACCGGCTTTGCGGCAGGCGTTGCAGGCTTGGTCTCGGCCGGCTTGGTTGCAGCAGGCTTGGCAGCGGCTGGCGTCGTGGGCTTCGGCGTCACTGCCGCAGGAGCGGGCGTCGTCGTCGCGGCAGGCGCTGGCGTCGCCGCCGGTTCCTCGGGCGGCGGCGCGGCAGCGGCCTCAAGCCTGGCCAGCCGCTCCTCGATCTTGGCCGAGCGG
This sequence comes from Novosphingobium sp. THN1, assembly GCF_003454795.1. GTDB lineage: Bacteria > Pseudomonadota > Alphaproteobacteria > Sphingomonadales > Sphingomonadaceae > Novosphingobium. The sequence goes on along the minus strand of NZ_CP028347.1, from coordinate 1,161,951 downwards.
TTCTGCCCCTCTTCGACCTGCGCGGTCAGCCGCGCCATCTGCGCCTCGACTGCATCCATCCTCGCAAGAATGTCGGTCACCGCGGACGAGGCGGGCGCGCCAACCGGTGTGGTGTTCGTCGGGCCTGCGGTGATTTCAGGAACGAATGTCTTGCCGGCGCCGTCGGGGAAGACCTTGCGCTGCATCGCGCGGATTTCCGCCTCCATCCGGCGCAGGCGCATTTCCGGGTCGACCGGCGCGGCTGTGGTCTTCTGCGCAGTGGATTGGGCCAGCAGCGGCGCAGCGATCGGGGCGGTCAGCCCCAGAAGGAGGGCTCCAAGCGGCGCAGCACGCCGGAAAGTCATGGTCATGGTCGTTCCCGTTCAGCGGCGCACGATCCCCGCGCACCCTCAATCAACGCCGCAAGTTTGCCCGATAGCCTGCACCAAGTCGAGACCGGCCAGCAGGTTATCCGCCTCGGCCCGTCGCCTCAGCGCTGGGCGGCAGGTGGCGGCGTACCCTCTGCCGGGGCTGCGGCCGGAGCCGGAGCCGTTGTCGGCTCACTTGCCGCAGCGGACTGTTGCACACGGCGGCGCGGGGCAGGTCGTGCGGCCGGGGCCGCCGCAGAAGGCGTCGCCGCAGGAGCTGGCGTGGCCGCCGCAGTACCGCGCGCCAGCAAGGCCGCTGCGCTGACCGCCACGTCCTTCACGATGCCTTCCTTCTCGGCGATGCGCGGAACCGGTTGCCCGCCCACCGTGATCGCAAGCGCATCGGGACGCCCGGTCCACAGCTTGGGCTCGGGCACGTCGGCCGGCACGGTGAAGCTTTCGCCCTTGGCCAGTTCCTTCTGGAGGATCTGCTTGCCAGTGCCGTCGTAGAACTTCACCCAGATGCGATCTTCGGTGGCCGTGAACACGACCGGGCCGGTCGGTGCGGGAGCCGGTGCAGCGGCGGCAACCTGGCTCGGCGCCGGGCTCGCCTCTTCCGGCCCGACCAGCGGCGGGAGTTCGGCAGACGGCAGGTAATAGCTGCGCCAGAACACCAGCCCCGCCAGCGCAATGGCGATGACCAGCCCTGCGGCAAGCCACGCAGTCAGCCGCGAAGGCGTCTTTTCAGGATCGCCCACCTCGAACTGGTTGATCACGCGCGGCGGCGGTGGCGGCGCCTGCCGGTCAAGCTCGGCGCGAACGGCCTCGGAAACGGCCTTGTCATCGAGGCCGACCGCTCTTGCGTAGCTCTTGGCAAAGCCAAGCGCGTAGGGCCTTCCCGGAAAGGCGGCATAGTCGCCCACTTCAAGCGCCTGCAGATGCCGCGTGGTTACCCGCGTGGCTTGTGAAAGCTGCTTGATGTCCAGCCCTGCGGCCTCACGCGCCGCGCGCAGCATTTCGCCCACGCTTTGCGGGCCCGGCTGCCCGGCGGGCATGGGCGTGGTGTCGATATTGGTAATGTCCTGCAGACCGCCGGCTTCAGCCAAGGCGTTACTCCCGTCTTCCGCGTATGCTTTGCAACCCGTTAACAGGGTTCGCGTCGCCCCTGCGATTGTCAACGGCTTTCGACGAAGAATGGCGGATTTCGACGACGAAACGCCCCTGAGCCACCCTCAGTCGCACTCGATCCCGCGTGCGGCGGCCCATTCGGCAATCGCAGCGCGAAGGTCTTGCGGGGGTTCGGACAGCCAGCCGGCCATTGCCGCGCGAATCTCGTTCACATCGACCTTGCGGACAAGTTCCTTGACGGGCCCGACCGCCGCAGGCGTAATCGAAAGGCGCGTGATGCCAAGGCCGAGCAGGGCGAGCGCCTCCAGCCTGCGTCCGCCCATCTCGCCACAGACTGTCACGTCGGTGCCGAACGGCGCCACCGTGTTCACCACGCGGCGCAGGAAGCGCAGGATGGCCGGGCTGAGCCAGTCGTAGCGTTCGGCAAGCTTGGGATTGGCACGGTCGGCGGCGAACAGGAATTGCGTCAGGTCGTTGGTGCCGATCGACAGGAACGAGAGCTTCGGAGCCAGCAGGTCGAGACACTCGGCCAGCGCCGGGACTTCGAGCATCGCGCCATAGCGGATCGCCTCGGGCAGGATCTTCTTCTGCTTGCGCAGGAAGGCCAACTGGCCATCGAATACGGCCTTGGCGGCATCGAACTCCCACGGTTCGGTGACCATCGGGAACATGACGTTGAGCGTCCGCCCGCCCGCCGCTTCGAGCAGGGCGCGGGCCTGCACCTTCAGCAAGCCATCGCGTTCCAGCGCCACGCGCAGCGCGCGCCAGCCCATGGCAGGGTTTTCCTCGGCCTCACCGTCATTATGGCGCAGGTAGGGCAGCACCTTGTCACCGCCGATATCGACGGTGCGGAACACCACCGGACGATCGCCGGCCGAGTCCATCACATCACGATAGAGCCGGGTCTGGCGCTCACGCGAGGGCAGCGTCGCCGAAACGAGGAACTGGAACTCGGTGCGGAACAGGCCGATGCCATCTGCGCCGGTGAGGTTGAGCATTGGCGTATCGTCGCGCAGCCCCGCATTCATCAGCACGGCGATGCGCGTGCCGTCGCGAGTGAAAGGCTCGACCTCGCGCATCGTGGCGTAATGGGCCTGCCGTTCGCGGTTTCTGGCAAACCGCGCCTCGAACGCTTCTATCAGCGTGGGTGCGGGGCGGACGTCGACCACGCCCTGATCGCCATCGAGCAAGAGGTGATCGCCATCGCGCACCTTGCCGCGCAGCGCCCGCATCCGGCCGACTACCGGTATCCCCATGGCCCTCGCCACGATGACGACATGCGCGGTGAGCGAGCCTTCCTCGAGAATGACGCCCTTGAGGCGCCGCCGATCGTATTCGAGCAGTTCGGCCGGGCCGAGATTGCGTGCGATCAGGATGGCATCGCCCTTGAGGCCCATGCTGGCGGCGGTGCCCAGCTGACCCGAGACGATCCGCAGCAGGCGATTCGACAGATCCTCGAGATCGTGCATGCGGTCGGCCAGAAGCGGGTCGTCGATCTGGCGCATGCGCATGCGGGTGCGCTGCTGCACGCGCTCGATCGCCGCTTCTGCCGTGAGCCCGGAATCGATCGCCTCGTTGATCCGGCGCGACCAACCTTCGTCATAGGCGAACATGCGGTAGGTCTCGAGCACCTCCTCATGCTCTCCGCCTACGCCGAATTCCGCCTGGCTGGCCATGCGGTCGATCTGTTCGCGCATCTTGTCGAACGCCAGATAGACGCGCTGGCGCTCGGCCTCGGTGTCCTCTGCGACGACATGCTCGATCGTGACGCGGGGCTGGTGGTAGACGGCAACGCCACTGGCGAGGCCCTTCACCAGAGTCAGCCCCTTGATGCGGTCCGGCCCGGTAAGGTGGGCCGGCACCCCCAGCGTTTCCTCGTCGTCGATCAGCTCTGCATTGGCGATGAGTTCGGAAAGAACCATCGCCACCGTCTGCAGCGCCTCGATCTCGACCTCTTCGTAGCGGCGCGGTTCGACGTGCTGGACCGCAACCACGCCCACCGCGCGTTCGCGCCGCACGATCGGAACACCGGCAAAGGAGTGGAACTTTTCCTCGCCCGTTTCGGGACGGAACGCGAAGTCGGGATGCGCCGCTGCCTCGGCAAGGTTCAGCGTCTCGACATTGCCCGCGATGGTGCCGACCAGACCCTCGCCCACGGCCAGCCGGGTGACGTGGACCGCCGCCTGGTTGAGGCCGCGCGTGGCGAAGAGCTCGAGCATCCCCTCGCGCAGGAGGTAGATCGAGCACACCTCTGAATCGAGATTTTCGCCGATGACTTCGACGATCTGGTTCAGCTTGGCCTGGGCACCCGCGCGCGAGGCCATGACCTCGTGCAGCGAAGTCAGGATTTGTCGGGCAGAGGTCACGGCACTGAGCATGGACATGGATTAGCCTAGTGCGCGCGGTTTGGGAATGTTGCGCACAATCCGATACCGAGGCGATTATGCTGCGGATAGCTATGCAGGTAGAGAATGGCGAGTTGCCGATGCAAAAGAGCCGCCCGATCGGGCGGCTCCGTGTGTTGCCGTGAGGCGCGCAAGGATCAGTGGAAGCGCGATAGCTCTTCCTTGATCTTCAGCTTCTTTCTCTTGAGCTGAGCCACCAGCGTTTCATCAGGGAGAGGCCGGGACATTTCCGATTGGATCTGCTTTTCAAGTCCGGCGTGCTTTGTCTGGAGTGCGCTGATGTGCGTCGATTCCATGCTTTTTCCTCCTTAAGGGAAAGCCCCCTTCAGAAAACCGCACGAGGCCATCCCCGTGCGGGGCGGCGCAACCTTTCGGCCGGTTCTTCACGACTCGAACAGGCGGCGCGTTGTCATGCTCCCACATTGGCCGTATCTTGCAAGCCAAACCGCGCCGGAGCGTTGCACTTTACGGGTTATGCCGTAAGTCGCAGATTACGACCGGTTCACCGGGTCGAAGGAGTTGGGCGGAACGTGACCGAAGAGGAAATGCGCAAGCGGCTTGCTGCGCTGCGTATCGAACACCGTGACCTCGACGCGGCGATCGACGCGCTCTCGCTCAACGGTGCGCGCGACCAGTTGCAGATCGCCCGTCTCAAGAAGCGCAAATTGCTGCTGAAAGACCAGATCGCGATGATCGAGGATTACCTTATTCCCGACATCATCGCCTGAAATCAGATAGTTGAATCACGCGCTCGGCAATGCGCGAGTGTCCCGTTAAGAAACGTTCACGAAACGGGACAGATTTGGTTCGATGTCATGTTGGCGAAACAAAGACGGTCGGGCTATGCGCATTTCATGCCTTTGTTGCCGAGCCTGAATCCGCGTATCGTAGACGCTCTCCATGCCGAGGCGCTCGGTCTTGCCGATCAGGTGCGCACACGATTCGAACGGCTGCGCCAGGAGACCAACCAGATCGTCGCCGATGACGAGGATCTGCGGCGCGTGCAGGTAAGCTGTGAAGCGCTGCGCACGACGACACGCGTGATGCACTGCCTGGCCTGGCTGCTCAATCATCGCGCCCACTTCGCAGGCGAGCTTTCGGAGCTGCAACTGCGCCGCCATGGCCGCCTGATCGCGAATTTTCCCGACAGCGATCGCGAAGTCGTCGCCAACCTGCCGCAGGACGTGCAGGCGCTGGTTCACGACAGCCAGCGGCTTTACCAGCGCATCCAGCGGCTGGAACAGGCGTGGCGATCCGAGGCCATCGCCAATGGCAGTGCCGTGCAACGCTTGCGCGACCGCCTTGCCCGTGCTGTCGAGGATCATTCAAGCGCCGCCTGATCTGCCGGCACGGTAGCGGCATCCACTGCAATCCGACATGACTTGCGCGGTTGCGCCCGGGCGTTGCAGTCCCCATACCCCGGCCATGGCCCAGATGCCCCCGATCCCCGACCGCAGCGAATGGCCCGTCGGCCGCGCCGAGCAACTCGAACCGCTGGTGCGCCGCGTGCTCGCCCCCAACCCCTCGCCCTACACCTTCACCGGCACGCAGACCTATCTGGTCGGAGCTGGCAAGGACGTGGCGGTGATCGATCCCGGCCCTTACGGCATGGACCATGTCGTCGGCTCGGAAAGCCAGGGCCATCTCGACGCCATCCTCGCCGCAGTGGGCGATGCCAGGATCGTCGCGATTGTCTGCACCCACACCCATCGCGATCATAGCCCCGCCTCGCGCCCCCTTGCCGAAGCCACTGGCGCCCCGATCATCGGCTGCGCTCCGCTGACCATGGAGGACGACGGCCCGCGCGCCGATGCCGCTTTCGATGCCGACTACATGCCCGACCGCGTTCTCGCAGATGGCGAGCGCATTTCGGGCGATGGCTGGACGCTCGAAGCCGTCGCCACGCCCGGCCATACCTCCAACCACCTGTGCTACAGCGTGGTGGAAAGCGGTGCGCTGTTCACCGGCGATCACGTGATGGGCTGGTCCACCTCGGTTGTCTCACCGCCGGATGGCGACATGGCGGCATACATGGCGAGCCTGCAGAAGCTCCACGATCGCGCCGATCGCGTGCTCTATCCCGCGCACGGGCCGCAGATCGACAACCCGCGCCAGCTCGTGCGCGGCATGCTCGGCCACCGCCGCCAGCGCGAGCGCCAGATCCTGCGCCTGCTCGAGGACGGCGGGCCGCACGCCATTCCCGAGTTCGTCGCGGCGATGTACAAGGGCCTCGATCCGCGGCTCCACGGTGCAGCAGGTCGCTCGGTGCTTGCCCACCTGCTCGATCTGGAACGTCAGGGACGGGTGAGGGTTGAGGATGAGACATGGATGATCCAGGCCTGACCACCCGCCCTGCGACCAAAGCGGCAGCGCCCTCGCTGGCGCGCGTCTCCTTGCTGCCTTGGGGCCTGTTCCTTGTCGCGCTGGCAGCGGCAGCCTTCTTCGCCTGGCAATGGTGGCAGCCCGAGGATCTTGGCGATCCGCTCGCCACCAGTCTTGTCGCGTTCGAAAAGCAGGACAAGCTGACCGTGTTCAGCGCCGAGCTTGCCCCTGTCGTATCGAGCAACGATTCCCGCCTGTTCGGCCTCGTGAACTCCAAGCAGGTCGCAGTGATCCCGGCGCGGATCGACTACACCATCAACCTCGCGCAAGTCGGCCGCGACCGCCTGACGTGGAATGCGGAAGGACAGACCCTTGCAGTCCGCCTGCCGCCGCTCACCGTCAGCCGCCCCAATCTCGACGAGGCGCGCGCGCAGTACTTGCGCGACGGCATCTGGATCAGCCGCGATGCCCAGGACAAGCTGACTCGCGACAACACACGGCTTGCCGAAGCGCAGGCGGTGCAGCAGGCGGCCAATCCCGTGCTGATGAACCTTGCCCGGCAGGCCGCAAGGGAAGCCATCGCCCAGAATCTGTCGATCCCCCTGCAGGTGGCGGGTTACGGCAAGGCCAAGGTCGAGGTCACGTTCGACAAGTAAAGGGCGACAGCCCTGGCAAAATGGTTGCAAGTGTGACTGACGTCACCGCCAGATCGGACCGAATCGCCTAGCGGGCGCCTCGGGACTGGTGGAGACACCTCATGGCAACCGCCGCAATCAATACCGTTTATCCGTACTCGCGCGATCAGCGCTTTTTCACCCGCATGGCCATCGGCATGGCGGTGTTCGTCGTCTTCGCGTTCGGCCAGTGGGCCCTGCGCGGGATGGCCTCGCCGTCCACCGCACCGGTCTGGGTCCATCTCCACGGCGTGGCGATGCTGTCATGGCTCGGCATGTTCGTGCTGCAGAACCAGCTGGCGCTCACCGGCAACATCGCGCTGCACCGCAAGCTCGGCTGGGTGTCGCTGGCGCTCGTCCTGTTCATCGCCGGACTTGGCATGTTCACCGGCCGCATGGCGATCGAACTGCATCGCGTGCCGCCATTCTTCAGCAATGCCTATTTCCTGGCGCTGACGCACATCGGCACCGCACTGTTCGCCGCGATGGTCATCGCCGCGATCGCCATGCGGCGCGAAACCCAGTGGCATCGCCGCCTGATGATGGGCGCGATGATCCTGATCCTCGAACCTGCCATCGGCCGGCTCGTGCCCGCGCCGATCCTCGGGCCAACGCTGACGCCAATTGTCGAGGGCGCCTTCCAGCTCTTTGCCGTGGGCCTGATCGCCATGCATGACCTGCGCGAGACCGGATCGGTGCATCCCGCCACCCGCTTCAGCGCACTGGCCGTGGTGGTCCTGTTCGGCGTGGTCATGGGCCTTGCCGTGTTCCCGCCGTTCGTTTCGCTGGCAGAAGGTATTGCCGCGGCGGGTTGAGGTCCCTAAGTCCGCCTCTCGCCCGCACGCCCAAGCGGGCGGGAGGATGTGACACGATGACTGCCCAGCCCCTGAACCTTTCCGGCCTCGACCTGCGCGCCGAGATCGACCGTTTGCGCAAGGAGCGCAACGCGGTGATCCTCGGGCACTATTACCAGCGCCCGGAAATTCAGGACATTGCCGATTTCGTGGGCGACAGCCTCGAGCTTTCGCGCAAGGCCGCTGAAACCGATGCCGACGTCATCGCGTTCTGCGGCGTCAAGTTCATGGCCGATACCGCCAAGATCCTGTCGCCTGACAAGATCGTGGTCCTGCCAGACATGGACGCCGGCTGCAGCCTCGAGGATTCGTGCCCGCCCGACAAGTTCAAGGCGTTCCGCGAAGCCCACCCCGATCACATCGCGCTGACCTACATCAACTGCTCGACCGAGGTGAAGGCGCTGTCCGACGTCATCGTCACCTCATCGAGCGCGGAAACGATCCTCGCCCAGATCCCGCCCGAGCAGAAGATCATCTTCGGGCCGGACCGTCACCTCGGCGGCTACCTAAACCGCAAGTTCGGCCGTGACATGCTGCTCTGGCCGGGCGTGTGCATCGTGCACGAGGCCTTCAGCGAGACCGAGCTGCTGAAGCTCAAGGCGCAGCACCCCGGCGCTCCGGTGGCGGGCCACCCTGAATGCCCGCCGCACATCATCGACCATTGTGACTACGTCGGCTCGACCAGCGGCATTCTGCAATTTGCCAAGACCATGCCCGGCGATACGCTGATCGTGGCGACCGAGCCGCACATCATCCACCAGATGGAACTGGCCGTCCCCGACAAGACCTTCATCGGTGCCCCGGGCGCGGACGGCAACTGCAACTGCAACATCTGCCCGTACATGGCGCTGAACACGATGGAAAAGCTCTACCTCGCCCTGCGCGACCTGCAGCCGCGCATCGAGATGGACGAAACCTTGCGCCTCGCTGCCAAGAAGAGCCTCGACCGCATGCTCGACATGGCCAGCGGCACCGTGGGCCTCGGCGACCTGGGCGCGCGGCCGTTCGGCAGCTGAGCTAGGCGCTCCTTCCCTCGCCTAGCCGCGCCAGTACCAGCGCGGTGCCGACCAGCGCCATGCCGATGGCGTCGGGCAGGGCGAGGACTTCGCCGAACGAGAGCCAGCCGACGAGGACCGAGACGGCCGGTTGCGTGAGCAGGACGAGGCCGATCACCAGCGGCGGAAAGTGGCCGAGCGAATAGACCAGCAAGCCTTGGCCGACGATCTGGCTCGCCAGCATCAGCCCGATCAGCGGCCACCAGTTGTGCGCCAGTACCGGCTCGCCCATCGCCAGTGCCGTGCCGAGCATGACCGGGCAACCGGCAAGGCTTGACCAGAACAGCAGGCTCCACGGGCGCAGTCGCTCGCGCACCTTCTGCACCAGCAGGATGTAGACCACGTAGAACAGCCCGGCGAGGATGCAGAACAGGTCTCCTGCCAGGGTGCGCGCATCGATCTCCATCGAGCGGCCCAGCAGCAGCCCCGCTCCGCCCAGCGCCATCGCCACAGCGGCAAACTCGCGCAAGTGCGGGCGGCGGTGCATCGTCACCAGTCCCCACACCATCAGGATCACGCTGCCGGAATTCCCGAACAGCGTAGCGTTGCCGAGCTTGGTCCGCTCGATCCCGACGTGCCAGCTGGCAAGATCGAGCGCGAAGACCACGCCCGCAGCAGCAATGAACCACCAGTCCTTGGCAGGGTAGCCGCGCAACGGTTCCTTGCTGCGCCATGCAAACAGGGCGAGCAACGGCAACGCCAGTGCCAGCCGCCAGAACCCCGCCGAGACCGGCCCACTATCGGCAATGCGCACGAACCAAGGCCCCAGCGCCAGCGCAATGTTTCCTGTCAGCAGTGCAAGGAAATGCTTCGGTGTGGGGCGAAATGACAGGTCTGCGTCACTTGAATTCGTCATGGGCGCAGCCTAATCCAGTTGCAAAGAGAAACTTAGGGCGAAATCTGGCGTTTCCCCGTTATCTTCGGAAAGGTCCTCTAGCATGCACGAACCACTGTTCCAGCCCCTGCGCCTCGGCGCGATCGAAGCACCGAACCGCGTCATCATGGCGCCGCTCACCCGTGGACGCGCCACTAGCGAAGGCGTGCCTACGCCGGTCATGGCTGAATACTACCGGCAACGCGCCAGCGCCGGCCTGATCATCTCCGAAGCCACCGGCATCAGCCGCGAAGGCCTTGGCTGGCCAAGCGCACCGGGCATCTGGTCGGCAGAACAGACCGAAGCGTGGAAGCCGGTGACCGAAGCCGTACACCAGGCGGGCGGTCGCATCGTGATGCAGCTGTGGCACATGGGCCGGATTGTTCACCCGTACTTCCTCGGTGGCGAACCGCCGGTCTCGGCTTCGGCCACCCGCGCGCCGGGGCAGGCGCACACGCCGGAAGGCAAGCAGGACTTCGCCACGGCGCGGCCCCTGCGCCTCGACGAGATGCCACGCCTTGTCGATGATTACGGCCTGGCTGCGGAAAACGCCAAGAAGGCCGGCTTTGATGGCGTGCAGCTTCATGCCGCCAATGGCTATCTGATCGACCAGTTCCTGCGCGATGGCACCAACCTGCGCGATGACGACTACGGCGGTTCGCCGCAGAACCGGTCACGCATCCTGCGTGAAGTGGTCGAACGCCTGATCGCGGTATGGGGCAAGGACCTCGTCTCGGTCCGCCTGTCACCCAACGGCGATTCGCAAGGCACGGATGACAGCAATCCCGCCGCCACGTTCGGCGAAGCGGCGCGGGTTTTGCAGGACCTCGGCATCGGCTTCCTCGAACTTCGCCAGCCGGGGCCCGATGGAACCTTCGGGCAGACCGACGTGCCGCAGCAGGACGCGCTGATCCGCTCGATCTATACCGGCCCGCTCGTGCTCAACAGCGACTACACGCCCGAGCAGGCCGCCGCCGACGTCGCCTCGGGCCGGGCCGATGCAATCAGCTTCGGCCGTCCGTTCATCTCGAACCCCGATCTGGTCGAGCGCATCCGTGTCGGAGCGCACATCAATCCGAACAAGGGGGTGCCACAGACGTGGTATTTCCCGGGCGAGGTCGGCTATACCGACTATCCGACGCTGGCGGAGGAAACCGCCGCCGCCGACTGACAACGCCCCATTGGAGCAATGCCGCATGCCGCCAAGATCATGGCTTTTCGTTCCCGGTGACAGTGACAAGAAGCTGGGCAAGGCCATGACCACCGGCGCGCATGCGGTGATCGTGGATCTCGAGGATGCGGTCGCTCCGGCGGCAAAGCCACAGGCCCGCATCCTCGCACGCGACTGGCTGGCGATCCATCGCCAGCACGTGACGGAAAACCGCCCGCTGGCGCGCTGGGTGCGCATCAACGCAATCGAGACCGGCCTGTGGCGCGAGGACCTCGCCGTGGTCATGGCCGGCGCACCCGATGGCGTGATGCTGCCCAAGTGCGAAGGCCCCGACCAGATTCGCATGGTGGCGGCCGAGATCTACGAACTGGAACAGCGCAATCGCCTGCCCAACGGCGCCACGAAAATCCTGCCGTTGGTCAGCGAAACCGCGCGCTCCGCCCTTACCATCCCGTCTTACGTCGACGAGCCCATGCCGCGCCTTGCGGGCCTGACCTGGGGCGCGGAGGACCTGTCCGCCGTGCTTGGCGCCAGCCGCAAGCGCGATGCCGCGGGCGCGTGGACGGATGCCTTCCGCTTCATTCGCGCGCAGTGCCTGCTGGTGTCCCATGCCAAGGGCGCGTGGGCAGTCGACACGCTTTACGACGATTTCCGTGACGAAAACGGTACGCGCCGCGCTGCCGAAGCGGCCAAGGCCGATGGTTTCACCGGCATGCTGGCGATTCACCCGTCACAGGTGCCGATCATCAACGCGGCCTTTGCCCCCACCGAGGAGGAACTGGCCGAGGCGCACGCGATCGTGGCCCTGTTTTCCGCCAATCCCCACGCCGGCACGTTGCAATACAACGGCCGCATGGTCGATCAGCCGCACCTGAGGATGGCGCGGCAGTTACTCGGGATCGGCTGAGCCGGCTGCCACCCCGGCCGCAGGATCATCGCCAGCCGTCGGTGCTTCTGCAGCGGCTTCGCTTGCCGAGGGCGCTGCTGCCTTCTTCTTCTCGGTGCGGGCCGGTGCCAGCGGCGGTGATGCCGTGGACGTATCGAGGTCGATCATGTCGTCCGAGATCGTTCCGGGCAGAACCTCCGCACCGGCTGCCGCCGCCGCCTTGTCGTCGGCTTTCTTGCCGCAACCGCCAAGTGCGAGCCCAAGAGCGAGCGGGAGGACAATCAGGCGGCTGATGGCGGGCACGGCGTATCCAGACGTTCGAGAAAACGGTCGAGGTGCGAGAGCAGCGCCTCGTCCCACGCTTCCGGTGTAACCTCCTTGCCCAGCGCGGCAAGACTGGTCACGCCGAATTCCTCGATGCCGCAGGGCACGATCCCGCCAAAGTGCGAGAGATCGGGCGAGAGATTGACCGAAAAGCCGTGCATCGTCACCCAGCGACGGATGCGCACGCCGATCGCGCCGATCTTGGCCTCGCGCCCGTCCGCTCCGCGCGTCCAGATGCCGACGCGCCCTTCGGCCCGCCACGATTCGACGCCGAAGTCGGCCAGTGTCTCGATCACCCAGCCTTCGAGCGCATGGACAAAACCGCGCACGTCCCGCGCCCGCTTGCGCAGGTCGAGCAGGACATAGCCGACGCGCTGCCCCGGACCGTGATAGGTGTAGCGCCCGCCCCGCCCGGCCTCGACCACCTCGAAACGCGGATCGAGCAGTTCGTCGGGCGCGGCGCTGGTGCCGGCCGTATAGACCGGCGGATGTTCGAGCAGCCAGATCAGTTCCTGTGCGGTCCCTTCGGCAATCGCGGCATTGCGCAGGGCCATTTCGTCCAGCGCCGCGCGATAGGGCACTTGCGCGCTTTCACGCCGGATTTCGATAGTCTCATTTCGGGCCATGGCCTGCGAAATGGCCCAGCGCCGGACGGGTGACAAGAGGCTGGACACGCAAAACTGACGTTCGACGTGATCGTCCGACGCTGCTATTGACCCCGCCATGACGCCCCGCCCTGACAGCAAACTCGACAGCAGCCTTGCCTGGAAGACCGCCACGCGCCTTGTTGCGACCAACCGCGATGTCTTGATGGCAATCGCCGGCGTGTTCTTCCTGCTGCCCGGACTTGCTTTCTCGATCTTCGTGCCCGAACCGCAGATGGCCCCGGGCACGCCGCCGGGCCGGATGATGGAGATCATGGCCGATGCCTGGACGTCGTCGCTGCCCTTGCTGATCATCGTCACGCTGCTGCAGATGGCCGGGACGGTCACCGTGCTGATCGTCATGACCGATCCCGAAAGACCGACAGTGGCCCAGGCCATCGCGCGCGGTTTCCGCGCCCTGGGGCCTTACGTGCTGGCGCAGATCATCGTCGGCGGCGCGCTTGGCATGGCGTTCCTCGTGCTGGTGAGCGCGGCCGCGCTGACCGGCGTTCAGGCCATCGGCGCAGTCGTCATCCTTGCCGCGTTCGTGGCCATGGTCTGGTGCAGCCTGCGCATGGCGCTTGTCGCGCCAGTCCTTGCCATCGAGGGCGAGCGCAATCCGATCCAGGCGCTGCGCCGCTCGTGGACGCTGACCCAGGGCAATTCGGGACGCCTGCTGGCCTTCCTCGTGCTTCTCGGCCTGCTCTTCGCGGTGGTCTATGGCCTGGCCATGATGCTGGTCGGCGTCGTCCTGGTGCTGACAACCGGGGGCGAGTTGCAGCGCGTGCTGACGGCTGCGGTATCAAGCGCCATAACCTCGGGTGCGCTGATCTATTTCATCGCGGTGCTGGCGGCGGTCTACCGCCAGCTTGGCGGACGGCAGCCCTCGGAAATCCGCTCGATCTTCGATTGAGCGCTTATTCCTTCCAGCCCCAGCTGATCACGCAGGGCGGGATGTTGACCGGCTCGAAACCCTTGTCGATGCGGCGGAAGAACTGACCCATCAGATCGCGCGCGCGGGCGGTGTACTGATAAACCAGGAACGCGCCACCGGGGCGCAGCACGCGATGCGTTGCCCCCATGATCGCCGGGCCGACGCCTTCGGGCAGGTTCGAGAACGGCAGGCCCGAAAGCACATAGTCGGCGTGGTCAAAGCCATGCGCCTTGACGATGTCCTCCACGTCGGCGGCTGAACCGTGAACGGCGATGAAGCGGCTGTCGCCGATCGTCTTCTGCAGATAGGCGATGAAATCGGGGTTGGTGTCGATCACGATCAGGCGGCCATCGCGGCGCAGCTTTTCGAGCACCGGGCGGCAGAACGTCCCGACACCCGGGCCGTATTCCACGAACAGGCGGCATTCTTCCCAATCGACCACCGAGAGCACGCGCTCGATCGTGCGGTTCGACGACGGGACGATTGCGCCAACCATGGCGGGGTGCTTGAGAAAGCCCTTGAAGAAGATCCCGGCCGGCCCAGCCAAGCGTACCACCTTGCGTTTTGCCCGCTGAAGAAGAGGCTCACGCGCCACCTGGGTCGAAGTCATTGCAGGAAATGGTCCTCTGCCGGTCAAGCTTGGCTGAAGCGGGTCGCAAATTTGGCCTGCCATTGCAAGCACCGTTCGCCCGGCCTAGTCAGCAATGGATGAACCAGCCGTGGACAATTCCGATCCCTGCCCTGGGGGCGAAGGCATGAGCGAAGGCGCCATCCGCCTGCCGAAAGAGCGCATGGCCCTGCTGTTTGCGGTCATGCTGGTCACGGCGGCGGGCAATACCGCGATGCAATCGGTCATGCCCTCGATCGGCACGCAGCTTGGCATTGCCGACGTGTGGGTGAGCCTCGCCTATTCATGGTCGGCGCTGCTGTGGGTGATCATGGCCCCCTTCTGGGCGCGCCGGTCCGACCGTCGCGGGCGCAAGGCGATGATGGCACTGGGAGTCGTCGGCTTCATCTCCTCATTCGCCCTGTGCGGAGCGATCCTCCACTTCGGCCTCGATGGTTGGTTCAGCGCAGGGTTGACGATGATCCTCTTTGCCGTTGCCCGCTCGCTCTATGGCGGCTTCGGTTCCGCAGCCCCGCCCGCCGTGCAGGCCTATGTCGCCAGCCGCACCGGCCGCGCCGACCGGACCAAGGCGCTGTCGCTGGTCGCATCGAGCTTTGGTCTGGGCACGGTCCTCGGCCCCGCGCTTGCTCCGCTGCTGATCCTGCCCGGCCTGGGACTGGTTGGCCCCTTCGCGATGTTCGCCCTGTTCGGGGTGATCGTGCTGGTCCTGCTGCGCACGCAGTTGCCCGATGATGATCCCCGCTTTGCCGCGCGCGGCGAGGTGATGTCGGCGCCATTCAGCGCCTCGTCCAATCCGCGCATGGTCGAGGATCATCCCGATGGCAGTCCCGACGAACTGCCCGAAGCGGAACCCCGGCACCAGGGAAGCGACCGTCTGCGCTGGACCGACCGCCGCCTGCGCCCTTGGCTGGCAGCAGGGCTGATCGGGGGTCACGCGCAGGCGATGGTCCTCGGCGTGATCGGCTTCCTGCTGCTCGACCGGCTCGGCCTGCGCGGCGATCCCGATGCGGGCGCAGGGCCGGTCGGCCTCGTGCTGATGTGCGGCGCAGTGGCGACCTTGCTGGCGCAATGGGGGCTGATCCCGATGCTTGGACTCGGACCCAGAACCTCGACGCTGTGGGGAATGAGCCTGGCCGCTGCAGGCATCATACCAGTCGCCATGGGCCGTGACCTGCACACCATTGCCGTCGGCTTTGCCATCGCCTCGATGGGTTTCGGCCTGTTCCGCCCCGGCTTCACCTCGGGTGCCAGTCTTGCCGTTTCGCCAGCCGAACAGGGCCAGTCCGCCGGTATCGTCGCTTCGGTGAATGGCGCGGCCTATATCGCAGCCCCGGCCATTGGCGTCTGGCTCTACAATCACTCGCAGTGGCTGGCATGGGGCGTGATGGAGGTGCTTTCGGCGGGGTGGTCCTGCTGTGCCTCGTTGCCATGAAGCGCGACCCGGCCTGACCGCCCTCCACACAGCCCGGCACCCTTGCGCCTGCGCGCATTTGCCGCCAAGCGCGCGGGCGCAATGACGGCAGACCGGGGCTCACAGACAGTAATCGCGCGCGGCGCGGGATCGAACGCCCTGAGCTTCGTGATCCGCTTCGCCGCGCGCGCCTCGTTCCTCTATGTCGGCGCGCGGCTCTATGGCGCGGCCAACTACGGCGTGTTCACAATGGCCAGCGCCATGGTCGAACTGGCCGTGCCGATCGCCAGCCTCGGGCTGAAGCGCATGATCTTCCCCTGGTTGGAAGAAACGACGCCAGACACTGCCCCGCGAAGCGCCACCCATGTCCTGCTCGATGCGCTGCTGCTGGCCGCGATTGCCGGAATCGCAGTCTCGATGCTGCTGGTTCTTGGCGCACAGGCGCTGCCGGATGGCCTAGTGTCCGAAAGCCTGCGCCTCGCGCTTGCCCTGATCGCGCCCGCCGTGCTCGGCCAGATCACCGGCGATGTCGCGCTCGCCGCCACCCGCTGGACCCACAAGATGCGCTACGAGGTCATCGCGCGCGGCCTTGTCGAACCTTATGTACTGACCGCCGTGGCCTTCGGCGCGTGGTATCTGGGCTTTGAACAGACTGGCATGATCATCGGCTACTGGGCCGGGTCCATCGCGCTGGCCCTGTTCTCGGTGTGGAGCGCGCGGCATTGCCTCGGTCCGCTTGGCCTGCGGCGCTGGCGTCCGCACCCGGCCGAACTGCTCCGCCGCGCCCGCGCCCTGGCGCCGGCCAGCGGCAGCGACTTCCTGACCACTCTGGCCCAGCGCATCGATCTCTATCTCGTCGGCTTCCTGCTCGGCGATGCTGCGGTGGGCGTCTATGGCGTGCTGCGCCAGCTGCGCACGCCGATCCTGCAGGTTCGCCAGGCTTTCGACGGCATCCTCACCCCGCTCACGGCGCGCACCATGATGACCGATGGCGACATCGCCACCGGCAAGGCCACGGCGGCGGCAACGCGCGTGATCCTGACCATCCAGCTCGGCGTCGTCCTGCTGATGGCGGCAACCGGCGAAGCCCTGCTCGACCTGTTCGGGGCGCATTATGCCGGCGGCTATGCCGCGCTGCTGGCGATGGTGCTGGCCGAAACGGTCAATGGCGCATTCGGGGTGTCCGAACTGATCCTCTACTACCGCCGACCTGCGCTTGCCCTGCAGGTCAACCTGATCCTGATCGTGATCGCGGGATTCGCCATCCCGCTGCTGACTCCGGCATACGGCATTCTCGGCGCGGCGCTGGCCATGCTGCTGGCGGCGCTGGTGGCGTCCTTCATGCGGCGGCACTGGCTTTCGGGCCTCGGCGTGCGCCCGCATCCGTTCCATGCCGCAATCCCCGTGCTCGCAGCCGGGGCGGCCGTGCTGCTCGGCATGTGGCTCGGCGGTCTTGCCAAGGGTACGGCGCTGATGGGCGCGCATCCGTTGGTGACCAAGGCAGTTTCGCCGCTGATCGCGCTGCTGTTCTACGCCGGCTTCGTGATGATCTGGCGCAAGGCGCAGCCGGGCGTGCTCTCGCTCAACCGTTACCGCGTCAGCTGATCAGACCCTCGACGCGGTGCGCGTGGCCGCGCGGTTGTGCAACTGCACCGAGATCAGCAGCAGCAGGTTGAGCACCACCACCTGATAGAAGAAGTAATAGACCGGGCTGCCGGCAATCATCCCCAGCCCCAGCACGATGGCGCGCGGATTCGGCCCGAGCAGCTTAAGGAAATCGAGCAGTGGCTTCTGCTCGCGCGCCACTTCGGCACGGATGGCCTCGAGCCGCGCCTTGTCGTCCGCCGCCAGCGCCTGGCGCACTGCTTCGTCGATCTGTCGGGCATGCGGCGTCATCCCGGCGGCGAGGAACAGGTATCCGCGCGCGATCGGTTCAAACAGGCGGGAAAACAGCGTCTTTTCTCCGAACAGGCCGGCGTTGTTGTCCTTGGCGTTGTTGAGCCAGGGCACGGCATAGGTCCAGTACTGGTAGAACCGGCGCTGCACCTCGACATGGTTGGACTGCACGATATGGCTGGCGCCAGCCGCCAAGGTCCATGCCCAGGCCTGCCCCGACCCGATCTGCCGCGTCAGCACGAAGGCGAGCAGCACGTAGAGCACGATGTGGCTGGCATAATCGCAGATGCCGTCGACCATCTCGCCGATCGGGCTGGTCCTGCCGGTGATCCGCGCCAGATCGCCGTCGGCGCCATCGACCACGTGCCAGCTCATGTGCAGGGCCATGCCCAGCATTGCCCCCATCGGCCAGCCCAATGCCCATGTGCCGCCGGTCGAATCCATGTTGAAATAGACCACGCCCGCCGCCACGACGAGCAAGCCACCGAAGACCGAGACCATGTTCGGCGTGAGCGGCGTATGCGCAAGAAGCCGCGCCAGCCGCCATGCCAGCGGATGGTAGAGATGGTAGTTCAGTCCATCCTGCAATTCCCGCGGACGCTTGGGGCGTTCGATCGCCCCGGTCCGATTTCCCGCGTTCACCCTTGCGACCCCTTGAATGCCTTGGCCAGCCAGCATGCATCCCGACGATGCTGGCTTGGCGCATCAGGTAGCCGTGTCTATAGGCCGTGGAAAGGGCCTGATGGCTCTGGATGAGGCACGCACGCTTGAATACCCCGTTTTCCGTCGCGATTCCGGCAAGTCCCTACCTGCGCCGCCGCATCGGTGGCATCAGTGGCGTGGCGCGAGCGGTGATTCTTGCCGATCTCACCGGCGCCAGCGAAATCGTGATTCTCGCCGATTCCCCGGTTCCCGAGGACTGGCAGCGCAGCTTTGCGATGCGCGCACGCCCCTTGCCGCAAGTCACCTGCGTCGCTGCCTCGACGCCGCTGCCTCCCGGCACCGCGCTGCTGCCAGCCGATGCGCAGCCCACCAAGGCCGCGCTCGAAGCCCTGCGCGAGGATCCGGCGCTGGTCCTGGTCCGCGGCGATCCACGCCTGATTCGCGGCGAGACCGACCATGCCACCGTCCTGGCACTGCTGCGCGCAACACTGAAGCCCACCGAGGGACCGGTTGGTCGCTGGATCAACCGGCCGATCTCGTTCCGCATGTCGGCGCTGGCAATGAAGCTCGGCCTTGGTCCCGATCCCATCACCTGGTTCACCCTCGCGCTGGCGATGGTGATGGCGGTCATACTGGGACAGGGCGGCGTCGAATGGCTGGCGCTGGGCGGTTTCCTGTTCCAGGCGGTCTCCGTCACCGATTGCGTCGATGGCGACATTGCCCGCGTTTCATGGGCGATGAGCCGGCGCGGCGCGCTGCTCGATACCGCATGCGACATGGTGGCCAACCTCGGCTTCGTGATCGGCCTGATGACCGGGGTGATCCGCACTTATGGCCCGGAATATGGCTGGATTGCGCTGGCCTGCGTGGTGCTGCTGGTCTGCGGCATCGTTGCCATGAGCATCCTTGTCCGCATCGGCCCCAAGCGCGGCAGCTTCGACGTTCTGCGCGCCGCGCTGGAACGCAGGCTGGAGGGGCGCCCCGTCCTGCAGAGCGTCACGCTGACGCTGGAGCGCCTGTTCAAGCGCGACGTCTATGTGCTTGTCGCCTGCGTGTTCTGCCTGCTCGGTCTTGCCTGGGTGCTGCCGGGAATGCTGCTTGGCGGGCTGTGCATCTGGCTTGGCGCAGTGGCCTGGTGCGCGCCGCTGATCGCCGCCGACAGCGAGGGCCTGCTGCTGCCGCCACACATGCGCCAGCTCTGAGCCGGCGTTTCCAACTCTCCCCCAACTCCCCCTCAACTCTGGGGCAACTCCCCCGCAACTCCCCTTCAACTCGGGCGCAACCCTGTTGCAACTGGGGCACCCTTTGGTGCTGCAACGCGGCATCAATCAGCCCCACCCCTTGCGCGACGCGCTGCGTTCCCCCAAATTAGCGCAAGCAACGACCGCAACAAGGAACCGTGAGAAAACATGAAAGGTGTTATCCTTGCTGCGGGCCGTGGCAGTCGGCTCGGCGATGCGACCGAGTCCCTGCCCAAGCCGCTGATGGCGGTCGCCTCGCGCACCTGTCTCGATTTCGCGATCGAAGCCCTGCTGGCGGTGGCTGACGACGTCATCGTGGTGACCGGCTATCGCGCGCAGCTGATCGAGGATCACATCGCGGCCGAGTGGGGGAACGCCCCGGTGCGGACTGTGCGCAATACGCAGCTGGAGGCCGGGAACCTGACCTCGCTGGGTGCGGCGCGGGCGCTGATCGGGGATGCGCCCTTCGTGCTGACCAACGCCGACCACCTCTTTCCGTCCGACATGTACACCCGTCACTTCACCACCGCAGCCGGCGGCGCGACAGTGGCTGTCGCCTGCGAGCGTGAACGGCCGGTCCTGCCCGACGAGATGAAGGTCATCGAGAAGGACGGCGCGCTGCAGGCCATTTCCAAGACCCTGCCCAAGTACGACGGCGCCTATATCGGCACGACCTTTGTGCGCGAGGCAGCGCGCGACGCATATTGGGCCGCGTTCGAGCGGGTGCGTGAGACCAAGGACCTGGCCACCGCCTCGGTCGAGATGGTGCTGCACGAACTGGCGCAGGACGTGGCGACCGCGCCGCAGGTGCGCTGGCTTTCGGGACTCAAGTGGTTCGAGGTCGACACGCCCGAGGATCTGGCGGTCGCGCGCGAAAGCCTGACTGCGTGATTCAGGAGCCTGACGTCCGCGTTCTGGTCTTCGATCTCGACGGTACGCTGGTGCCGACGATGGAGGACTACGCCGACCGTGCGGCGCAATTGATGGAAGAATCCTTCGGCACGCCCTTTGCCGAGGCCCGCCGCTCCTATTTCGCAACTTCGGGCCTGCCGTTCGAAAAGCAGTTGCGCCAGCTTTACCCCGGGCAGGATACCGACCCGGTCGCACAACGATTCGAGGATTGGAAGGACGGCTACCTCACCGGGATTGCCATTGCCGCAGACACCGCCGCGCTGCTGCAACAGTGGCGTGATTCCGGCCTGCTCGTGGTCATCTCCTCGAACAATCTTGAACACTATGTCGAGCGCCTGGCCCGCGATTGGCCGGTCGACTGCGCCTTGGGATACCGCGCGCCGTCGGCAGGCGATGCCGGCTTTGCCAAGGGCGAGCCGCACTTCACGGCAATCGAGGCACGCTTCGGAATCGACCGGTCCGCGTTTCTGTTCACCGGAGATTCACCGAACGACGCCCACATCGCGGCCGCCGCAGGGGTGCGTTTTCGTGCCCTACTGACCGATGCCTTCGGCCCCGAAGACTTCGAACGGGCGGTTCCGGGCACCCGGACCCTGACCAGCCTGGCCGAGCTTGGTGACCATATTGCAACGGTTGCCGACGCTGTTACCAGCTTGTGAAGGGCATCTGGCGAAACGGGCTATCGCTGGCAGCTTTTTTCGGTTAAGGGCGCGGTCCCATCGGAAATTGCTGTGGTTTGCGCGCCCATACTTTGGTGCAGCGCAGGCGGCGCGATTGCGAGCAGGGAGTGGGGATTGCAAGGTCTGCCATGACCGGCGGTTCTCCGCTTCGTCTTGACGGACTGAGGATTCGGCTTGCATTCGATGGCATTTCGGTATTTTGAGGCAGTTTGATTACAGCCGCCGCAGGGCGCCTGTCTGAAGGGATCGTTTTTCATGAAGCCAATCAAGGTCGCCATGATCGGCGTGGGCAACTGCGCTAGCTCGCTGGTGCAGGGTGTAGCCTACTATCGCAGCAACAACTCGTCGCAGGGCCTCATCCACGACCGCATTGGCGGCTATGGCGCCGGTGACGTGGACTTCGTGCTCGGCATCGACGTCGACGCGCGCAAGGTCGGCAAGGACATTGCCGAAGCCATCTTCGCTGCTCCGAACAACACCACCGTGTTCCAGCCCAACGTGCCGACCACTGGCGGCAAGGTGATCATGGGTCGCGTGTCGGACGGCGTTGCCGCGCACATGACCTCGGTTGGCGAAAAGGGCTTCATCGTCGCTGACGAGCCCGAAGCCACCCAGGCCGACATCGTCAAGGCCCTGAAGGACTCGGGCGCCGAAGTTCTCCTGAACTTCCTCCCCGTCGGTTCGCAGGAAGCCACCGAATTCTACATGGAATGCGCGCTTGAAGCCGGCGTTGCCGTCGTCAACTGCATGCCCGTGTTCATCGCTTCGACCCCGGAATGGGAAGCGAAGTTCCGCGAAAAGCGCATCCCGATCGTCGGCGACGACATCAAGGCGCAGGTCGGTGCAACGATCGTTCACCGCGTGCTGTCGAGCCTGTTCGCTGCCCGCGGCGTCAACGTCGAGCGCACCTACCAGCTCAACACCGGTGGCAACACCGACTTCATGAACATGCTCGACCGCCAGCGTCTGGGCAGCAAGAAGGAATCGAAGACCGAGGCCGTGCAGGCAATGCTCGCCACGCGTCTCGAGGACGAGAACATCCACGTCGGTCCTTCGGACTATGTTCCGTGGCAGAAGGACAACAAGCTGTGCTTCATCCGCATGGAAGGCCAGCAGTGGGGCAACGTTCCGATGAACCTGGAACTGCGCCTGTCGGTTGAAGACAGCCCGAACTCGGCCGCTTGCGTGATGGACGCGATCCGTTGCTGCAAGGTCGCGCTTGACCGTGGCGAAGGTGGTGCGCTGATCGGCCCGTCGGCCTACTTCTGCAAGCACCCGCCGCAGCAGTTCAACGACGACGTCGCCGCCCAGATGGTTGACGAGTACGCTTCGGTGGAGAAGCTCGCCGCTGAATAAGCGACAGCTTCGCTGACGGATTGAAAGGCCGGCCCGACGTTTCGTCTGGTCGGCCTTTTCATTTGCCGCCGAAACCTCTACCCGAGGCGACCATGGATGCGCTGATCATCGCTGCCGGTTTCGGCAGCCGCCTTGCCGAACTATCACCGTCGAAGCCGCTGACGCCGGTTGCGGGCGTGCCGCTGATCGAAATCGGCGTGCGGCAGGCCATGCAGGCCGGTGTCACGCGCGTCGTCGTGGTGACCGGCCATCAGGCCGAACTGCTCGAAGGTTTCCTGGCCGATCTTTCGATGCGCGCCGGGGTCGAGATCGTACCGGTGCGGCTGACCAACTGGTCGACGCCCAACGGCCATTCGGTGATGGCCGGAGCCACGCGCTGCGACGGCAACTATCTGCTGATGATGGCCGACCACATGTTCGATGCCGACATTCTGGAGCGGCTGATCCACGAACACCGGCCGGACTGCGCCGTGACGCTGGCGGTTGACCGTCGCATCGACAACCCGCTGGTCGATCCCGAGGACGCGACGTGGGTGAAGATGGACGACGATGGCATGATCACCGCCATCGGCAAGACCATCGCGCCCTATGACGCGGTCGATTGCGGCGCGTTTCTGGCCACGCCGGATCTGGCCAAGGCAATCCACGAAGCGATTGCCGAAGGCAAGCCCGGCAGCCTTTCGGACGGCATGCAGCGCCTTGCCGATGCGGGCCGTGCGGGCACGATGGACATCGAGGATGCCTGGTGGATGGACGTCGACGATCCGCGCGCCCATGCGCTGGCGGAAGAGCTGGCGCCGTGGCACCTCGCGCGCACCTTCGCGGATATCGGCGTGCCGGCGGGCGAGTGAGCCGGTTTTTTTGATTATAACGCGAAGCCGCAAAGGCGCGAAGTTGTCGCGCTGTCGACTACGCGGCTCGATCAATCTTTCGCATGACCCAGCTGCAATACATGCAATTTCCGCTTCTGGCGCAGCATCTTCGCGCCTTTGCGTGACAAATTGAAAGACCCACCCCCAGCCCCTCCCGCCTGCGGGAGGGGAGGAGGCAGGCTTATCCCATCAAGGATACTTGAGGTGGATGCGGGTCGCGAGGCCGGTCTTCGAGATGTTCAGGCGCACCGAGCGGAACGAGGGAATGCTCGCGATCGTCGGCGGGTTGTTGGAAAAGCCGAAGCCTTCCTCGGGCAGGCCAAGAACGCCGCTGCGCTTGATGTTCCGGCTTGCATCCTCGTCATGATAGACGGCCAGGGCATAGACGCCTGGCTTGGGCACATAAAGGCACATGCGCGTTTCCGGTGCCGTGGCATCGACACGGCCAACGTACATCGAGCCCTTCTTGACGAGGAACTTGCGCGGCTCGTCAGCATAGAGCGTCACGGCCATCAGGCCGTTGCCGTTGCGCACGCCGTCAATGGTGACGTTTATCCAGGTGTCGCTCACCGGCCCGGCACAGTTCGGGCCAGCCGCACTGGCAGCAGTGCTTCCGCCCATCAGAGTGGCGGCGAGTGCAGTGGCAGTCAAAGCGGCTGCAGCGCGCAGCCGTCCCGGCTTGGTCATGTCAAAAAGCCCCGATTTCGATGTTTCCTGCGGCAACCGCTTGATCCACGCGCTTCCAACGGAAGCCCACGCAGCGCCTCTTTTCTTCCCCGCCGCTTCCAATAACGGCGGTTGGCTGGTTCGTTAAGTAAGATTCGTGCCGTGAATAGCGGCTGAACTCTCGCCTCGCCTGCCGTTCATCCCAAGAACCGCCTCCAAAGCGGGACATTCCGTGTGGATAATGAGGCCGATAGTGCTTGTTCCGCCGATTCGCCAAAGGTAAGCGCATGGCATGGGGTGGCTATGCCTGAGCGCATGAGCGTTTACCAATCTGCCTGCCACCCGCCGCAGGAAGATGACCAGATGACCCCGCTGATTTCGCCGTCGATCCTTTCCGCAGACTTCGCCAAGCTGGGCGAGGAAGTGCGCGCGATCGATGCAGCCGGGGCAGACTGGATCCACGTCGACGTGATGGACGGTCACTTCGTGCCCAACATCACGATCGGGCCGATGGTCGTAAAGGCGCTGCGCCCGCACACCACCAAGCCGTTCGACGTGCACCTGATGATCTCGCCGGTCGATTCCTACCTCCAGGCCTTTGCCGATGCCGGTGCGGACATCATAACGGTCCATCCCGAGGCGGGGCCGCACATTCATCGCACGGTTCAGGCAATCAAGGGCCTCGGCAAGAAGGCCGGCGTATCGCTCAATCCCGGAACCCCGGCGAAGATGCTCGATTACCTTATCGATGATGTCGATCTGGTCCTGATCATGAGCGTCAATCCCGGCTTTGGCGGGCAGAGCTTCATTTCCAGCCAGCTTCGCAAGATCGAGGCGGTGCGGAAGATGATCGACAAGTCGGGCCGTGATATCCACCTCGAGGTCGATGGCGGGGTCGATACCCGCACGATCCGTTCCTGCGTCGACGCCGGTGCCGACGTGCTGGTCGCCGGCACCGCCACGTTCAAGGGCGGGCCTTCGCAATATGCGGCCAACATTGCCGGGCTGAAGGCCATCGGCGCGGGGCAGGCCTGAGATGAAGACCGGCGGCTTCCCCGAAGTTGGAAGTCGCCTGGCGGAGGCTGGCCGTTCCGCCCCCACGCCTGCCATTCCGCTCGATGCGACGAAGGAGGAACCGCTGGCCGATCCGACGCCCGAGGCAAGCAGTCGCTACGTTGCGCTTGACGATGACCGTCCGGACCCGGCGGTGATCGAGCCGGGGCGCGCGCTTGCCCTGGCCGACTTTGCGCCGCCAGCGATCGGTGCAGGCGACAGGCTGGTGCGCTTCGCCTACAGCCTTGGCCTTCCGGCCAGCGCGATACACCCGTTCCGCAAGCGCGCCCGCACGCGGTTGACGGCCACCGTCACGCCGCCGCTGCCGGGCGATGCCGCAGCGGGCAAGGCCCTGCGCGCCGGGCATTTCCTGGTCCACGGCTACAAGTCGCCGATCGCCGACACGGCCTTTTCGGGGCCCCGCCTGTCGCCATCGTTCGAGCGAATGGTCCATGGCTTTCGCTGGCTGCGCGATCTCGAATCCGGCGGCACCCGGGCGCAATGCGCGCAAGTGGCCGAGCGCATTCTCCAGACCTGGCTCGCCGCCAATCCCAAGCCGGACCCGACGCCGGCATGGGACGTGGGCAATGTCGGCCACCGCCTGCTTAACTGGATGGTCCACGCGCCGCTGATCCTTTCAGGCCAAGACCGCGCGTTCCGGACGCGGGTGCTGCACACGATCGAGGACACGGCGCGCTGGTTGGACCGCCGCGTGACCAAGGCCGACGACCGGCTTTCCGAAGTGGCGGGCTGGTGTGCGCTGGTCGCGGTCGGCCTGCTCATGGCCGACGGCAAGGCGCGCCGCCTTTATGGCGAAGCCGGGCTGGTCAAGGCGCTGGGCGAGCTGGTGGGTGACGATGGCGGCGTGCTGTCGCGCAGCCCGCTCTGCCAGATCGAGGCGATCGAGCTGCTGGTGGACCTGCGCGCCTGCTACGAGGCGATCAGGGCCGAACCGCTGCCGCAGATCCAGACGATGCTGACGCTGCTGGTACCGCCCCTGCTGGCGCTGCTCCATGGCGATGGCGGCCTCGGCAACTGGCAGGGCGCGGGAGCGATCCCGGCCGAGCGGATCGAGGAACTGGTGCGCGCCAGCGGTGTCCGCACGCGGCCTTTGCGCGATGCGCGGCAGTGGGGCTATCAGCGCGCCACGGCGGGCAAGGCGGTGCTGCAGTTCGACGCAGGGCCGCCGCCGGTGGCGCGGCATACGCGCGATGGCTGCGCTTCCACGCTGGCGTTCGAACTGAGCCACGCAGGTGAGCGGCTGATCGTCAACTGCGGCGGCGCGGCCTTTGCCGGCGGCATGATCCCGCTTCGGCTCGAACAGGGCCTGCGCGCCACGGCTGCCCATTCGACGCTGACGATCGACGATTTCAACTCCACCGCCGTGCTCATCAACGGCAAGCTGGGATCGGGCGTGTCCGAGGTCGAGGTCGATCGTCGCACGCTTTCAGCCGAAGGTGCAGGGCCGGGGGCGACGCGGATCGAGGCGAGCCACAATGGTTATGTCAGCCGCTATGGCCTGACCCATCGCCGCATCCTGATCCTGCGCGATGACGGCACCGAGCTGCGCGGCGAGGACCTGCTGGTGCCCTCAGGGCGCAAGGGCAAGCGCGGGATGATCGGCGTTGCCCTGCGCTTCCATCTCGGCCCGCATATCGAACTGGCGGCCAGCGCGGATGGCAAGGGCGTGACGCTGTCGCTGCCCGATGGCAGCCTGTGGCAGTTCCGCTCTGGCCGCGATGCGGTCGGAATCGAGGAATCCCTCTGGGCAGACGGGCTCGGAAGGCCTATCGGCACGCGGCAATTGGTCGTGACGGCCAAGGTTCCCCGCAGCGGCGAGAGCTTCTCCTGGCTGCTGAAGAAGATGCGATAGATAGGAATTCCCACGTGAGCGAGGTTACGATCAAGCGGGCGCTGCTTTCGGTGTCCGACAAGTCCGGTCTTGTGGATCTTGGCAAGGCGCTGGCGGCGCGCGGTGTCGAACTGCTTTCGACCGGCGGCACGGCCAAGGCGCTGCGCGATGCCGGCCTGAACGTGAAGGACGTTTCGGAGCACACCGGCTTTCCCGAAATGATGGACGGCCGCGTCAAGACGCTGCACCCCACGATCCATGGCGGCTTGCTGGCCGTGCGCGACAATCCCGAACATGCGGCCGCGATGGCCGAGCACCAGATCGGCGCGATCGATCTTGTCGTGGTCAACCTCTATCCGTTCGAGGCGACCGTGGCCAAGGGTGCCGAGCGTGACGAGGTGATCGAGAACATCGATATCGGCGGGCCTTCGATGGTGCGCTCTGCCGCCAAGAACCACGACTATGTGACGATCCTGACCGACGCTGCCGATTACGCAACGTTCCTGGGCGAGCTGGAGCAGACCGGCGGTGCAACGACGCTGGCCTTCCGCCGCAAGATGGCAGCCAAGGCCTATGCCGCGACGGCCGCTTATGACTCGGCGATCTCGCAATGGTTTGCCACGGTCGATCAGGGCGAACACTTCCCGCCCGTCCTCGCCGCCGCGCACACGCGCGTGACGACGTTGCGCTATGGCGAGAACCCGCACCAGGATGCGGCGCTTTACGTGCCGCGCAACCCCGCCGTCACCGGCCTGCCGCAGGCGACGCAGGTGCAGGGCAAGGAGCTGTCCTACAACAATTACAACGACGCCAATGCCGCGCTGGAACTGGTGGCGGAGTTCACCGGAGCCAAGCCGACGGTGGTCATCGTCAAGCACGCCAACCCCTGCGGCGTCGCCACGGCGGACACCCTGCTCGATGCGTGGAAGGACGCGCTGGAGTGCGATTCCGTTTCGGCATTCGGCGGTATCGTGGCGACCAATGTGCCGCTCGACGGGCCGACCGCCAACGCGATCTGCGAGATCTTCACCGAAGTCGTCGTCGCACCCGGCGCGGACGATGCGGCCAAGGAAGCCTTTGCCCGCAAGAAGAACCTGCGCCTGCTGCTGATCGACAGCCTGCCCGATGCCAACCGCAAGGGCCTGACGACCGTGCCGATTGCCGGCGGGCTGCTGGTGCAGGATCGCGATGCCGGCAAGATCGAAAAGGCCGACCTCAAGGTCGTGACCAAGCGCGCGCCGACCGAGCAGGAACTGGAAGACGCCCTGTTCGCCTGGACCGTGGCCAAGCACGTCAAGTCCAACGCCATCGTCTATGCCAAGGATGGCGTGACGGCCGGCATCGGCGCAGGCCAGATGAACCGCCGCGACAGCTCGCGCATTGCTGCTGCCAAGGCCAAGGAAGCGGCCGAGACACACGGCTTTGCCGATGTGCGCACGGTCGGCTCAGCCGTGGCTTCGGACGCGTTCTTCCCGTTTGCCGATGGCCTGATGGCGGCAGTGGAAGCAGGCGCGACCTGCGTGATCCAGCCCGGCGGCTCGATCCGCGACGAAGACGTGATCAAGGCTGCCGACGAGGCCGGCCTCGCCATGGTCTTCACCGGAATGCGCCACTTCCGGCATTGATTGCGTTGCAAACCCACCCCCAACCCCTCCCGCCTGCGGGAGGGGAGCGAGACTTGGCGAGCCGCAGGCGAGTTTAGTCGCAGCGGGGTGGGCATCACTCCAACGTTGGCTGTCAGGAACATAGCAAAAGGGCCGGCCCCGCAGCGGGGACCGGCCCTTTTCATTGCCGTCCAAGGCAGCTGAAATCAGCGCCGATCTTCAGCGGTAGAAGATGTGGCTGTCGACGCGCGCAATGCGGGTCTTGCCCCAGCGCGGCGAGACGTGGGCAGCGTGGAAGAACATTGCGCCTTCTACCGGGCTCTTCCACAGGCCTTCATCGGCGATCTTGGCGATGCGCACGGCGGTCTGCCAAGCGCGGCTGTCGCGGTTGATCGCCGGCATGCCGTGGCCGCGAACAAACGAGAACTGCGAGGGCTGGTAGACCACGCCGCAGTACGACGAGGGGAAGCGACCGGAATTGGCGCGGGCGACGATGACGCGACCGACGGCAAGCTGTCCGGCAAGGGTTTCGCTCTTGGCTTCGAAGTAGACGGCGCCGGCAAGGCACTCGAGCTCGTTCGAAAGCGCAGCGGGAATCTGGGTTTCCTCGACCAGCTCGGTAAGCGATGCCGCGTCGGCGGCTTCAGCTTCGATGGCAGCTTCCGGCGTTGCGGTGGCAACGGCCTGGATCGGAGTGGGCTGAACCACGGGCTGGGAGATGAACGTCGCAGTGACTGCGACCGGAGTTGTTATGCCCACTACATTGGTGGACTGCGCGGCGGCGTGGGATCCGCCTGTGCTGAGAAGCGTTGTGATAAAAGTCGCAGCAATGCTCAAGCTGGCTGCGTATTTGAACTTCGTGCTCATACTTTGTCGTCAATGGGCGGTGAGCTTCCTGCCATGGCGCGACAAAAGACCGGTGAGCGCGAGCGATGCCGCGTGCCGGTGAACTGCCGAAGGGCCATGTCGGTTGCCCCCCGTCTGCGTGCCAGTGCGTCGGGCCTTGCTGCCGTCCGTCACCGCCTGCGCAAAAATCGGTATGGGGCCTTTATTGTGCGCTGCAGAAGAGTCAACCCGCGTTCAGCCAGCAGAAAGGTTGTCCCGGACGAACCGTTCGCGATCCGCGACGGTCAGTTCGACTATCCACACGTCGGGATCCTGCTGCATTCTGCGGCTTAGATAGTCTTCAAATTCCTGTTTATTGTCAGTTACTTGCACCTTGAAAACGCGCCATTTGCGGCGTCCATCAAGGTCTGGCATGCGCTCGTAAAGCACGCCAAGCGACTGATTTTCCAAGATAACAATCAGTATGGTGCCGCCATCGCGTTCGCCCTTGTGCAGCACCATGCCGAAGCCGCCGTCGGCCTGCACGGCACGGACGATTCCCTGGACTTCGAGATGTGCCGGGAGCCGCGAGTCCACAATTTGGCCGATCAGGCGAGCGCGGCGCGCAGGCCGGCGTTGTAGCCATCGAGACTGGACAGGGGGATGCGCGAACGCTGGAACGTACCGGTGCCACGGCCCACTTCCTCGCCGTCCTCGTCGATCAGGCGGGCTTCCGCCACAAGCACGCGACGGCGTCCCGAGACCCAATGCCCTTCCGCAGTGACGCGCCCGCCCTTGATCGGGCGGCTGAAGAACAGGTTGAACGAAGTGGTCAGCAGGAAACGGTCGGTAACCAGCGTATTCGCCGCGTAGAACGCCGCGTCGTCGAGCATCTTGAAATAGATCGTGCCATGGGCGGCACCTGCAGCGTGGAAGCAGGATGGCGAGACATCGAAATGGATGCGGGACAGGCCTTCACCGATAATTTCCAGCCGCGATTCGAACAGGCTGTTGACCGGCGCCGAAGCGTAAAGGCCTTCCAGCGCGCGCCAGTGCAGGCTTGCGCTATCGGCGCCGTCCTCAGGCGGCATCGCGATCGATGACGTTGACGAGCAGCCCGTAGATCGCGTCGGCATCAGTGGCTGAGACCAGACGCTCGTGCATGCGTTCGTCGCGCATCAGGCGCGAGATCGCCGCGAGGGCCTGAAGATGTGTGGCACCCGCCTGCGAGGGCGAGAGCAGGCCGAACACGCAATCGACCGGCATGCCATCGGCGGCGGCGAATTCGACCGGATTCTCTAGCCGGAAGAACACCGCAACCGGCCGTTCCAGACCGTCGATACGGGCGTGGGGAATGGCAACGCCCCTGCCAAAGCCCGTGCTGCCAAGCTTTTCGCGCTCCTCGATCCCGTCGATGACCACTTCGGCGTCAAGCGCGTAGACCGACGCGAAGCAGGCGGCGAGATCGGCAAGGATCTGCTGCTTGGAATCGGCGCGGATGACGCGGACAGCTTGTGGATCGAGTTGGAACAGAGCCGACATACGAAAAAACGTATCACATGAGTGCAAAGGCACGGTGAATTGGGGCGCGCCATGCTCCCGAATGCGGGGGAAGGCAAGCGCAATCGGTTTGTGCAGCGATGCTCCGACCGAATGCGAAGGGGGCGGCGGAACACCCCCCTCCTTCATTATCCTGGCCCGATCTACTTCGGTTCGACCCAGCCGATCGAACCGTCACCGCGGCGATAGACCATGTTGTGCATGCCGGTGCCGGCGTTCTTGAACAGCAGCGCATTGGTATTGCGCAAGTCGAGCATCATCACCGCGTCCGAGACGCTGGCGGTGGGCACGTCGACACGGGTTTCGGCGATGACCAGCGGTGCGTCGGCCGGTTCATCCTCGCTCACCTCGTCGTGGACGAAGACGGTATAGGCCGCTTCCTGCGGTTCGAACGCAGCTTCCTCGGCCTTGCGGGCGTGATCGGCGCCTTCGTGGCGGTCCTTGATGCGGCGGCGATAGCGGCGCAGCTGCTTCTCGATCTTCTCGGCCGACTGATCGAGCGCGACGTGGGCGTCCTGCGCCACGGCGCTGCCCTTGAGGATCAGGCCCTGCGTCACATGCGTGACGATATCACATCGGAAGCCCCCGTGCGGGGCCTTGCCCAAGGTGACGTTCGAGGAAAGCGCTCGGGAAAAGTGCTTGTCGACGATGGCGCCAAGGCGCTCCTCGGCATGGGTCTGCAGTGCAGCGCCGGTTTCGACCTGGTGTCCCGAAACGCGAATATCCATAAGTCACTTCTCCTGTCACTCGGGCGAGACGCCCGGTCTTGCTGAACCATCCGCACTGCGGCTTGGTTTCAGCGCGACCAGATCGGCTCGGCAAAGCCCGCCATGAATTCGGCATGACGGGCAAGCTCCTCGGCGCTCGCGGCATGCGGGCGCGGGGAACGGAAGGTGCGGGTCAGGCTGGAGGTGACGGTGATCGACTCCTCCACCACAACAAGACCGGCTGCGCCAGCGGCATCTGCCGCCAGTTCGAGGCCGATCTGCCGCCCGCCCATCAGCTCTACATAGAGCTGGGCGAGCAGTTCCGCGTCCAATAGCGCCCCGTGCTTGGTGCGGTGGCTGCGGTCTATGCCGTAGCGGGTGCACAAGGCATCGAGGCTGAGCTTGGCACCGGGGTGCTTGCGCCGGGCGATCGCCACCGTATCGACCATGCGATCACGGCTGACGGGTTCGCGCCCGCACATTTCCAGCTCGTTGTTGATGAAGCCGAAATCGAATCCGGCGTTGTGGGCGACCAGCGGCGAGTCGCCGAGGAAGTCGAGCAGCGCGTCAGCCTCGGCGGCAAACCTGGGCTTGTCGGACAGGAACGTGGATGACAGGCCGTGGACGGCCTCGGCCTCGGCCGGCATGTCGCGTTCGGGATTGAAATAACAATGGAAAACCTGGCCAGTAGGCACCCGGTTGACCATTTCGACACAGCCGATCTCGACCAGCCGATCCCCGCTTTTCGGGTCCAGTCCGGTCGTCTCGGTATCGAAAACGATCTCACGCATTGAAGAATATGTGGACCCCTCGTGGCGGGCTGACAAGGGGTTGCGAAGGTTACCGGCGGGGGTTTTTTTCCCGGATGGCCGCAACCAGCGCGGCGACTTGCGCCTCGGTCTCGGCAAGGGTGACGCCGGTATCGATCACGTGGGTGGCGCGCGCGCGCTTCTCGGCGTCGGGCACTTGCAGAGAGAGAATGTGGGCGAACTTTTCGGGCGTCATGCCGGGGCGGGCGAGCACGCGCTGCCGCTGCACCTCGGCGGGGGCGGAGACGACCATGACCGCGTCGAGATCGGCCCCATGGCCCTTTTCGAACAGCAGCGGAATGTCGAAGACGACGAGCGGCTCGGCCATATGCTCGACCATGAAGGCATGGCGCAGCCGCGCGACCGCGGGGTGGACGATGGCCTCCAGCCGCCTCAACGCTTCCGGATCGCCGAAGACCTGCACGCCCAGCTCCTGCCGCTTGACCCCTTCGGGTCCGGTGGTGCCGGGGAAGGCTTGCTCGATGGCCGGGAGCAGCTCTCCGCCCGGTCCCTGGAGATGGTGGACGGCGGCATCGGCATCGAACACCGGCACGCCCAGTTCGCGCAGCATCAGCGCCACGGCGGACTTGCCCATGCCGATCGAACCGGTGAGGCCGAGGATGTAAGGGCGGCTCATGCCAGTATCCTTGCCCGAAGGTCGGCGTCCGCTTCTCCGCGTGGTGGGACGGCGCCGAAAAAGCGGCGGAAGGCATGATCGGCCTGTCCGATCAGCATCGACAGGCCATCGACCGTGCGGAATCCGGCGGCCTTCGCGGATTTCAGGAATTCGGTTTCGAGCGGGCTGGTGACGATGTCGTAGAACACCGAGCCGGGCGGGGCGTGGCTCATGTCGAAGGCGAGCGGCGCTTGCCCCGTCATGCCTAGCGAGGAGGCATTGACCACGAGATCGAAGCAGCCTTCGCGATTGTCGAAGGCGAAGTCGGTGGCGTCGGCGAAATGATCGAGCGGGGCGACGTGGTGTTCGCCCTGCGGGTCGAGTTCGTCGAGCAGGGCGCGGGCCTTGTCGACGTTGCGGCCGGCCAGCACCACGACGATGTGCTCGTCCGCCAGCGCGGCGATGATCGCCCGCGCCGCGCCGCCCGTGCCGAGAACGCGGGCCATGCGGAAGTAGTGGGTCTTGGCCAGTTCCTCGCGCAGGGGTTCGAGGAAGCCGGGCGCGTCGGTATTGTAGCCAACCAGCGCTCCGTCTTCTGGCACCACGGTGTTCACGGCGCCGATGCTCTCGGCCAGCGGATCGAGCCGGTCGAGAAGCGGAATCACCGCCTGCTTGTGCGGCATGGTGACATTGCAGCCGCGCCAGTCGGGATCGGTGCGGCGCGCGGCGAGATAGTCGGCGAGCTCTTCGGCCTTCACATGGGCGCGATCATAGCGCCCCGAAAGGCCGAGCTTTTCCAGCCAGAAACCGTGGATCACCGGAGACTTGGACTGAGCGATCGGATCGCCGATCACTTCGGCATAGGGAAGACTCAAGACGGCAACTCACCCTGTTCGCGCAATGCACCGAGCAGCGCCAATAGCGGCATCCCCAGCACAGTGAAGTGGCTGCCTTCGATCGTTTCAAACAGTTGCACGCCCAGCGCCTCGATGCGGAACACGCCGACGCAGCCGGAAACCTCCGGCCATTCCCTGTCGAGATAGCTCTGGATAAATTGGGGAGAAAGCGTGCGAACCCTTAAGTTTGCGGTCTCGCAGGTTTTCCACACCACCTTGCCATCGCGCATCAGAACGGCGGCGGAATGGAGGTGCATGTCCTTGCCGGAGAAGAATTCGAGATGCTCGGCAGCGTTCTCGCGGCTCGTAGGCTTGTCGAACTGGCGGCCGCACACCTCGACCATCGAATCCCCGCCGAGCACCAGGCGTCCGGGCATGGCGAGCGACACGGCAAAGGCCTTGGCTTCGGCAAGCACGCTGGCGATCTGGCAGCCGGTAACGCCGATCAGCTCGCGCTTGATCGCACCTTCATCGACGTCGGACGAACGCGTCTCGAACGGCACGCCTGCCGCCTCGAGCATCATCCGGCGCGAGAAGCTCTGGCTCGCCAGTACCAGTGTCATATCGGTTTTGCTCCATCGCCGCTGCCGCCCGCAGCGCCGCGTTCGTTGTAGAGATTGATCACGGCGGCAGCGGTTTCCTCGATCGAGCGGCGCGAGACGTCGATCACCGGCCAGCCGTTGTCGGCAAACATGCGCCGCGCGTATTGCACTTCGCGCGTCACCTGTTCGTTGTCGACATAGGCAGTCTCGGGCGCCTGATTCAAGGACAGCAGCCGATTGCGACGCACCGCGATCAGGCGTTCCGGGCTGGTGGTGAGGCCAACCACCATCGGGCGGCGCAAGGAAAACAGCATCGACGGCGGCGGGCTTTCCACCACGATCGGGATGTTGGCGACCTTGTAGCCGCGGTTGGCAAGGTAGATCGAGGTCGGCGTCTTCGAACTGCGCGAAACGCCGGCCAGCACGATGTCGGCCTCTTCCCAATTTTCCCAGTTCACTCCGTCATCATGGGCGATGGTGAACTGGATCGCATCGACGCGCGCGAAATAGGCCTCGTCCATCATGTGCTGGCGGCCCGGCCGGGCCTTGGCCTGAACCCCGAGCTGCTGCTCGAGCGCGTCGGTCACGGCATCGAGTGCCGGGACCATCGGCAAGCCCAATGCAGCGCAACGCTGCTCCAGCCGGGCGCGGGTTTCGGCATTGACCAGCGTGAACAGCACGAGCCCCGGATTTGCGGCAATTTCGCCCATGATGCGGTCAAGATGCTGCATCGAGCGGACCATCGGCCAGAAATGCCGGACCACGTCGGCGCCATCGAACTGCGCAAGCGCCGCCTTGGCGATCATTTCCAGTGTTTCGCCGGTGGAATCCGACAGGAGGTGCAGGTGCAGACGCTGCATTTGCGGACTTTCAAAGGGTGTCCGGCAGGGGGTCCGGACGGGGTCGGGATGACTCTGTGGAAACAGCACCGATAAACCACGGGACAGAGTCAGGGACAAGTTTCAGCGTGAGATTCACTCTCGATCCGAGTCCTGTTCAGGGCCATTTGTGGACAAGTGGACAGCGTTTTCCCCAGCCTGTGGAGAGCGGTGAGAACTTCGCGTTGACTCATATGCTGTCCAGAGTCGCGAACAGCAAAAAGTGTGGAAGCGGACTCACAAATCGGGCAGTGACAGGCAATCCCCGGTTTCCACAGGGCCAACAAACACCTTCAACCTGATTCTAAGAATCTATTTTAGTGGATTGGATCGAAATGCCCGGCCCGTTGCTCAGGACACTTCAGGGTGAGAATCTTTCCCGTCGGCCGATCTGGCTGATGCGCCAGGCGGGGCGCTACCTGCCCGAATACCGCGAGTTGCGCGCCGAAAAGGGCGGTTTCCTCGCGCTTGTCTATGATACCGACGCCGCGGCCGAAGTGACTGTGCAGCCGATCCGCCGCTTCGGCTTCGATGGCGCGATCCTGTTCTCGGACATCCTGATCGTGCCCTATGCGATGGGGCAGGACCTCAGGTTCCTCGTTGGCGAAGGCCCGGATCTTTCGCCGCGCCTGCTCGACGTGGCGCTGGACAGCCTTGTCGCGGTGCCTGAGCGCCTTTCCCCGATCTACGAGACGGTGGCCAAGGTGAAGGCGCAGATCGGCCCTGAGACGACACTGCTGGGCTTTGCCGGGTCACCGTGGACAGTGGCGACGTACATGGTCGCCGGCGAAGGCAGCCGCGATCACCACGACACCCGTGCGCTGGCCTATCGCGATGCCGGCCAGTTCCAGGCAATCATCGATGCGATCACGCAAGTGACGATCGAGTACCTTTCGGGTCAGGTCGAAGCCGGCGCCGAAGGCTTGCAGCTGTTCGATTCATGGTCGGGCAGCCTTGCGCCTGCCGAGTTCGAGCGCTGGGTGATCGAGCCCAATGCGAAGATCGCGGCGGAAATGCAGCGCCGCTATCCGCACGTTCCGGTGATCGGCTTCCCCAAGGGCGCGGGCGAAAAGCTTGCCGCCTATGCCCGCGAGACCGGCGTCAATGCCGTCGGCGTGGACGAGACCATCGACCCGCTGTGGGCCGCGCGCGAGATGCCGGCGGGCATGCCGGTGCAGGGCAATCTCGATCCGCTGCTGTTGCTGGCGGGTGGGCCGGAGCTGGAAAAGCAGACTCACCGCGTGCTCGAAGCCTTCGCCGACCGCCCGCACGTGTTCAATCTCGGCCACGGCATTGGCCAGCACACCCCGATCGAAAACGTCGAGGCGCTGCTCAAGATCGTGCGGGGCTGGTCGCGCGACTGAACCTTTTCGGGCACTTGCAAACCACGGTTTCCGCGCCGAAATAGCCCTCAGCAGGGGCGCACTGGCAGGCGGAGCCGCAACAGATGCAGCAGGTATTGGCGATGCTCTATCTCTGGCTCAAGGCGGGCCATGTCATCTTCGTGATCTTCTGGATGGCCGGCCTGTTCATGCTGCCGCGCTTCTTCGTCTATCACCAGGAAGCGCCGGAAGGTTCGCCCGAGAATGCGATCTGGGTGGATCGCGAGCGCAAGCTTATGAAGATCATCATGTGGCCGGCGCTGGTGGTGGTGTGGGTGCTCGGCCTGCTGCTGGCCATGGACATCGGCGCGTTCGCGCAAGGCTGGTTCCACCTCAAGCTGGCCTTCGTGCTCGTGTTGACGGCCTATCACTTCTGGCTGGCGAGCTATGCGCAAGCCCTCGCCCAAGGCGTTCGCAAACTGTCCGGCAAGAAACTGCGCATGCTCAACGAGATCCCCGGCATTGCCGCTGCAGTGATCGTGATCATGGTGATCGTGAAGCCGTTCTGATTCCGGTTTCACGCAAAGACGCGAAGACGCAAAGAGGTTGCGATTGCCGCAGGCGATGTGCGTCAATCAATTGCCG
The DNA here is from genome assembly GCF_003454795.1 of Novosphingobium sp. THN1. GTDB lineage: Bacteria > Pseudomonadota > Alphaproteobacteria > Sphingomonadales > Sphingomonadaceae > Novosphingobium. The sequence continues at coordinate 1,124,699 of NZ_CP028347.1, read as the reverse complement.
CGATTGTTCACTCGCCTTCGGCGAAGCGCAACATCTTCGCGCCTTTGCGTCTTCGCGTGTGAAATCCTTGTTTAGCCGCGCAAGGTCCGCAATCCATCTCGCATCGCATTGCGCACCAATCGCAAAGGCGAACGCGGCAAGTGCTTCCATTGCGAGCCCCAGGCATTGGCCGGGGCATCGTGCGCCTGCAGGCGGGGAAAGGCGCTGTTGCGGCGGGGCAGTCTGATCATGGTCATGTCCTCTCGTACAGGCCGGTTTTCCGGTTGATGCGAGCAGGATACCACCCCCCTGCCCCTATCCACAATTGACTATCGGCTGGCGCAGGCATATCTGCGGCGAACCGGAATGCAGATGTGCTGCCGATCGATGCAGCCGCCCTCTCGCTTTCTCCAAGCCCTTCAGAGGTTTCCGGCCATCTATCCAACCCTTTGGAAAAACACGAAATGCACCTGAAGGAACTCAAGCAGAAGACCCCCGCCGAGCTGGTCCAGATGGCCGAAGAGCTCGAGGTCGAAGGCGCCAGCACCATGCGCCGCCAGGACCTGATGTTCGCCATCCTCAAGGAAATGGCGGAAGACGGCGAGGAAATCCTCGGTATCGGCACCATCGAAGTCCTGCCTGACGGCTTCGGCTTCCTGCGCAGCCCCGAGGCGAATTACCTCGCCGGGCCGGACGACATCTACGTTTCACCCAACCAGGTCCGCAAGTGGGGCCTGCGCACCGGCGATACAGTGGAAGGCGAAGTCCGCGCGCCCAAGGATGGCGAGCGCTATTTTGCGATCACCCGCCTGATCAAGGTGAACTTCGATGAACCGGAGGCCGTGCGCCACCGCGTCAACTTCGACAACCTCACCCCGCTCTACCCGAACGAGCGCTTGAAGCTCGACACGCTCGACCCGACGGTCAAGGACAAGTCGGCCCGCGTGATCGATCTGGTCAGCCCCCAGGGCAAGGGCCAGCGCGCGCTGATCGTCGCGCCGCCGCGCACCGGCAAGACCGTGCTGCTGCAGAACATGGCCAAGGCGATCACCGACAACCATCCGGAAGTCTTCCTGATCGTCCTGCTGGTCGACGAGCGTCCGGAAGAAGTCACCGACATGCAGCGCAGCGTGAAGGGCGAGGTCATCTCCTCGACCTTCGACGAGCCTGCCACGCGCCACGTGCAGGTTGCCGAAATGGTGATCGAGAAGGCCAAGCGCCTGGTCGAGCACAAGCGTGACGTCGTCATCCTGCTGGATTCGATCACGCGCCTTGGCCGCGCCTACAACACCGTGGTGCCGTCATCGGGCAAGGTGCTGACCGGCGGTGTCGACGCCAATGCCCTGCAGCGCCCCAAGCGCTTCTTCGGCGCGGCGCGCAACATCGAGGAAGGTGGCTCGCTTTCGATCATTGCGACGGCCCTGATCGATACCGGCAGCCGCATGGACGAAGTGATCTTCGAAGAGTTCAAGGGCACCGGCAACAGCGAAATCGTGCTGGACCGCAAGGTTGCCGACAAGCGCATCTTCCCCGCGCTCGACGTCGGCAAGAGCGGCACCCGCAAGGAAGAGCTGCTCGTGCCGAAGGACCAGCTTTCGAAGATGTGGGTCCTGCGCCGCATCCTCATGCAAATGGGCACCGTCGATGCGATGGAATTCCTGCTCGACAAGATGAAGGATTCGAAGACCAACGAAGACTTCTTCGCGACGATGAACCAGTAACTCCGGGAATCGGCAAGCGCCCGAAGCGCGCGAGAATCGAGGGCGGGGATAAATTCCCCGCCCTTTCTTGTTTATGGGCATCATGCCCGCCACATTCAGACACATGGCCCCGCGCATTCCTGCCCAGCCTCGGAGACCTGCGCATACCGGCGTGGTCAAGGCGGTGCTCGGGCCGACCAACACCGGCAAGACCCACCTCGCGATCGAGCGGCTCTGCGCGCATTCCTCGGGCGCGATCGGCTTTCCGCTGCGGCTGCTGGCGCGCGAGGTCTATGACCGGGTCTGCGCGATCAAGGGCGCGGACAATGTCGCGCTGATCACCGGCGAGGAGAAGATCGAGCCCAAGGGCGCGCGCTGGCACCTCTGCACGGTCGAGGCCATGCCCTCGCGCCCCGATCTTGCCTTTGTCGCGCTCGACGAGGCCCAGCTTTCCGCCGATCCCGAGCGCGGTCACGTCTTCACCGACCGCCTGCTGCACACGCGCGGACGCGAGGAGACGATGCTGCTCGGCTCCTCGACATTGGAGCCGATGATCAAGGCGCTGGTGCCCGAGGCCGAAGTGGTCACCCGCCCGCGCTTTTCGACGCTGAGCCATGTCGGCGCCAAGAAGCTCTCGCGCATTCCGCCGCGCAGCGCGATCGTCGCGTTCAGCGCCGAGCAGGTCTACGTCATGGCCGAGATGCTGCGGCGCTTCAGGGGCGGCGCGGCAGTGGTCATGGGTGCATTGAGCCCGCAGACCCGCAATGCCCAGGTCGCGATGTATCAGGCGGGCGAGGTCGACTACCTCGTGGCCACCGATGCGGTGGGCATGGGCCTCAACCTCGACGTGCACCATGTGGCCTTCGCCGGCCTCTCCAAGTTTGACGGTCACCGCCAGCGACGGCTGACCACCGCAGAAATGGCGCAGATTGCCGGACGCGCCGGGCGGCATCAGCGCGATGGCACGTTCGGCACGCTCGCCGGAGCCGGTGGCACGAACCCAGAGTTCACCGACGAGGAAATCTACGCGATCGAGGAACACCGCTTCCCGCCCCTCACCCGTCTGTTCTGGCGCGAGGCGGAGCCGCGGTTCGACAATCTGGCCGCGCTGATCGAGGACCTCGAAAGCATTCCCCCGCGCCCCGAACTGGTAACGCCGCCCCAGGCCATCGACCTCGCCGTGCTCAAGCGCCTCGCCGAAGATCCCGAAACTGTTGCCAGCGTGCGTGGCAAGCGTGCGGTCGAACGCTTCTGGGAGGTCTGCCGCCTGCCCGACTTCCGCTCGCAGGGCGAGGAAACGCACAGCCGCTTTGTCGCCCGCCTGTGGCAGGACTTGCGCCACGGCTACCTTGGCGCAGACTACGTGGCGCAGGCGATTGCCCAGTTGGACAATCCTTCCGGGGATATCGACACGCTGCAGGCGCGCGTCTCGGCGATCCGTTCGTGGGCCTATATCGCGCAGCGGCCGGACTGGGTGCTGGCCAAGGAAGAAATGTCGGCCCGTGCCCGCGCGGTCGAGGCGCGGCTGTCCGATGCGCTGCACGCGCGGCTGACCGAACGCTTCGTCAACCGCCGCACCGCGGTGCTGATGCGCAAGGCCGGCGCTGACGCCTCGCTGCTGCCGGTGCGCCTGGCGGACGAAGGCGCAGTTCTCGTCGATGACGAGCCGATCGGCCACCTCGAAGGCTTCCGCTTCGTCGTCGATCCCCTCGCCCGCGCCGAGGATCGTCGCCTGCTTCTGGCTGCGGCCGAGCGCCACCTGCCGGGCCTGCTGCGCCATCGCGCCAAGGCTCTGGCTGAAGCGGCGCGTGAATCGAACGGCATCGCGTTCGAGGACACTGCGCTGGTCTGGCAGGACACGGTGGTTGCCAAGCTCGAGCGCGGGCGGGCCATGCTGGCCCCTCGGCTCAAGCCTGATGTCGCGCTGGACCGGCTTGCTCCCGACGACAAGGCTGAGGTGGTCGCGGCGCTGGAGGCATGGCTGCAGGCGCAACATCAGCGCCATCTCAAGCCCCTGCTCGCGCTCGACGATGCGAGCCGCGATCCCGCTTCGGGACCTGAGCTGCGCGCGTTGCTGCTTCACCTGGTCGAAGCGGGTGGGGTGCTGGTGCGGGAGGGCTCGGGACTGGACCGGCTCGACGCGGGCCAGCGCCAGCGCCTGAAGAAGCTGGGCGTCCGCATTGGTGCGCTTGATCTGTTCCTGCCCAACGCCTTGCGGCCGGGCGCGATGCAGGCGTGGCACCGTCTGGCGCGCATCTGGGGCAAGCCCGCGCCCCTGCCGCCCGAGACAATGCAGCCCGTGGTCCATACCAGAATCGCTCCTGCCGGATACCGCCGCCTCGGCAACGAGGCCTTGCGCGTCGATCTGGCCGAAAAGTTGCTCCACGCCGCGCACGCCACGCGCATGGGGACGAAGGCGAAACGCGTGTTCCTCGATCCTGCGGTGGCGCGATCGATGAGCCTTTCTACCGCCGCCTATGCCGCGCTGCTTCGCGCAGGTGGCTTTCGCGTGCACATGGGCCGGAGCCTGCCCGAAAAGGCATACGGCCCGCCGCATCCGCCGTTGTGGGACTGGCGGCCATCCCGCCGCGAACCTGCAACCGACCCGGAAAGACCCAAGCCGCCACCCACCGGCGCATTCGCCGCGCTTGCCGAACTGGTGGCGCGATAGGACAAGGAGAGAGCCTGCTTGCGGATCGACAAGTTCCTCTGGTTCACCCGTTTCGCCGGCAGTCGCGGCCTTGCCCAGGACTGGGTTTCCGCCGGCCATATCCGCCTCAACGGCCGCCGGATCGAGCGATGCAGTGCCGGTATCAAGCAAGGCGACGTGCTGGTCCTGCCGATGCGCAGCCGGGTGACGGTGATCGAAGTTCTCGCCATCCCCGCCCGGCGCGGTCCGGCAACCGAAGCGCAATCGTGCTATCGCGTGGTCGAAATTCCTGACCAATCGTCGCCCGGTCAAGCGCCCGCTTGACGGGGCGGCCCAAAGGCCTCTAGCACGGCCTCAAACGAAGACCTGAGGGATCAAATCGCCATGACCTACGTCGTCACCGACGCCTGTATCCGTTGCAAGTTCATGGACTGCGTCGAAGTGTGCCCCGTTGACTGCTTCTACGAGGGCGAGAACATGCTGGTGATCAACCCCAGCGAGTGCATCGACTGCGGCGTGTGCGAACCGGAATGCCCGGCAGAAGCGATTCTGCCCGATACCGAATCCGGGCTTGAGCAGTGGCTTGAACTGAACGCCAAGTATTCGGCGGAATGGCCGAACATCACCGCCAAGAAGGATGCGCCCGAAGACGCCGACGAGCACAAGGGCGAAGAAGGCAAGTTCGACAAGTACTTCTCAGCCGAACCCGGCGAAGGCGACTGATTCCAGCAGGTTGCAGGGGTCGGCGGCTGAGGTCGCCGTTGCCCTTCCATCCCTCTGCCGGCGCAGCGTAAGGCGTTTGTTGGCTCCGCAACGGAGACAGCAAACGATTTCCGCTGCGCTGCAGTGCGTTCAGGGGTGGTAATTTTGTTGCCGAAGTGTTATATCATGCCCCAAGCGCCGGTGGGTTCATGCCTGTCCGGCGTCTTTCACCACGAAAAACGGCAGGACAAGAACAGCAACCGGATCGCAAGCCTCGCATGACCGTCGATCCGGCGGACTCATGCCTATTTCCCCCAAGGCTTCGCTAACCTCCGTTTGCCAGTCCTGCCCGCGTCGAAAGGATTACCAATGGCAGGTAAGGCTCTCGCCTTCGATGTTGGGGACTACGTCGTTTATCCGAAGCATGGTGTCGGCCGGGTGGTCGAACTTCAGGACGAAGAAATTGCCGGCATGAAGCTGCAGCTCTACGTGCTGCGCTTCGAAAAGGAACGCATGACTCTGCGCGTTCCGGTCAACAAGGTTGAAGCGATCGGCATGCGCAAGCTGTCGTCCGACAAGACGCTGCGCGAAGCGCTCGATACGCTCAAGGGCAAGCCCAAGGTCAAGCGCACCATGTGGTCGCGCCGTGCCCAGGAATACGAAGCGAAGATCAACTCGGGCGACCTCGTGTCGATCGCCGAAGTGACGCGCGACCTGTTCCGCGCCGACGATCAGCCGGAACAGTCCTACTCGGAGCGCCAGATCTTCGAAGCAGCCTCCTCGCGCCTCGCCCGCGAACTCGCGGCGATGGAAAAGACTGACGAGCCTGCCGCGCTCAAGAAGATCCTCGCGATCCTCAACGAACACGCGCCAAAGTACTACGAAACGGCCTGATCCGTTTCACGCACTGGTGCATGAAACAGGCCTCCGGGAAACCGGGGGCCTTTTTCGTTGCGATGGAAGCATTGTCTCTGGCTTTTCACATTGTCCTGAAGGACCATCCCGGCGGTCGGAGCGCTCTTTGGCCTGACTTGGGGGATTACTTTGTGAAATCTGCTGCACTTGCCCTTTTGCCCGTTTTTCTGCTGACGGCCCTTCCCGTACAGGCGAAAGCCTCGGCTATCTCGTATGACTGCGATACCCGGGGCGACCATTTCTCGGAGCTGTTGCTGCCGGTCCCTGATGGATCGGTTACGGTCACCGGGAAGGTGCAGGTCCGGGATCTCGCGGAGTTCAAGAAGTACGCGCCCTTGGTGCGGATCGGATTTGCACAGTCTGCAGGCAATCCCGGTGAAGCGCCGGTGGATATTGCCGGCATCAAGATCACCGCGATGCCGGCCAAGCTGGTCGACAAGTCGATCAAGGACCCCAAGCTGGCTATCCAGCTTCTGCAGTGGGACGAGTTTGCCGGCGGCAAGGAAGTCGAAAGCGAACCGATCAATGTGCTGCCGGTGGGTGAGGCCCTGCCGTTCTCGCTGCGGTTGACTGGCACCTCGGTCTCGATCAACTTTGCCGGAAGCAAAAGGACATTTGCCACAGCGATCAATTCGCCAGTCGTGCGGGTCATTTGCTCGACCGGGGAATTTCTGTTCACCGATCTGTCGATCTCGTCGACGGGTTGATCGTCGCGGGCCTTTGTCTCGAACGACCAACTCCTGCCTTGGCTCCACCAACGACTTGGCCGATATCGTATCACCGTGTTATATCGGCAATACAGTTAGGAATGGCGGCAGGAGTGACTTCGTCATGTTCAGGAATTTCGTTCGCGCGCCCCTTTTACGGACTTTGGCTGGCGTTGCTGTCATGGGTCTCGCCACTGCACTCAGCGGGTGTGACGGCGGCAACATCTCGTTCAATGGCAAGAAGGGCGTTCCGCTTGCCGATCTCGACATGAGCGGCGCTGCGCCGACCGGAATTGCACTTTTGGGTCCGGACAATGTCCGTATCACCCGGGGCGACAAGCTGGCGATCACGGTCGAGGGCGAAGGCGCCGACAAGCTGCGTTTTGCCCTGTCGGAAGGCCAGCTTGGCATCACGCGCGAGGATTGGAAGCTTGGTCAGTCAACCCGCGCGGCGACCGTCAACGTCACGCTTCCGGCGTTGAACGAGGTCGTGCTCGCCGGTTCCGGCAACCTGACCACCGACCAGCTCGGCGGCGATGATGCCAAGATCACCGTCGCCGGATCGGGCGTGGTCGAGGCGCGCGCGATCGACGCGCAGAAGCTCGGCATCGACGTGGTCGGTTCGGGCAAGCTGCGCGCCGCTGGCAAGGCGAGGGAACTGAAGATGACCGTGGCCGGCAGCGGCGATGCCGAAATGGACGGGCTGACGGTCGACGAGGTCAAGGTCGACGTCGCCGGTTCGGGCAACGCCCGCTTCGCCTCCAACGGCCACGTCAACGCCAACATCATGGGTTCGGGCGAAGTGCGCGTGTTCGGCCGCGCCACCTGCAAGGTCAGCGCCATGGGCTCGGGCAAGCTGGTCTGCGAGAACGGTGTCACGCCGAACAGCGATGACGCGGACGCGGCCCGGGTGGAGGCGACTGCTGAAGCCGACGAGCAGTGATCTTCTGCAGGACCTGCACCGGATCGGCGCGGCAAGGACCAAACCGGTGCAGGTCCTGCTTGCCAAGTATCTAGTAGGGTGGGATTTTTCCCTTGAGGGAGAAGTCCATGCGCCATCGCCTCATAGCACTTTTCATTCTCGCGTTCGCGCTGTCAGGCTGCGTCGCCAAAAGCGCGTTCGATCTGGCGACGGCACCGGTGCGGGTGGGCGCAAAGGCGATCGACACCACCGCCGGCGTCTACGATCGCATGACCGTCAGCGAGTCCGAGCGGGATCAGAAGCGCGGCCGCGAAATCCGCCGCCGCGAAGAGCGTTACGGCAAGCTGTCACGCGAATATGACAAGGCTCGCCAAGATTGCAGCCGCGGCGACGATGACGCATGCGAGGACGCCCGCAGCATTTATGCCGAGATGGACGCGATGCGCGCCAGCGTGCCTTACGAAGCTCGCGACTAGGCAGCAGCGCGGCGCAAGCGGTCGTTGATCGCCACGCCGATGCCATGGTCGGGGATCGGCGCCACGGCGATAAGCGGCTGCGGCGCTGCCGAGCCGTGATGCAGGCAGGCGTAGAGCCGCGCCGCTGCCTCCGCCAGATCGCCCGAAGCAGACAGCGTCACGTCTCCGGCGATGTCGCCGAAACCGATCAGGAACTCCCCTGCCCCCGCCTCCGCAGCGTTCAGTCGCACCGGCTTGCCCGGGGCGTAGTGGCTCGCCAACTGCCCGGGAGCCTCGATCTTTGCTGACGTCATGGCGGCGCTTTGTCCGCCCAGAACGCCGGCAATTTCGGCCTCGGTGATCGGGCCTGGCCGCAACACGGTCCACGACCCATCCGCGCGCAGGCCGACGATGGTGGATTCGATTCCCTGCCGCGTTTCCCCGCCATCGAGGATCAGATCGACGCGGTCACCCAGCGAGGCTGCGACATGGGCTGCACTGGTCGGGCTCACTCCGCCCGAGCGATTCGCCGACGGCGCAGCGAGCGGTAATCCACAGGTTTTCAACAGGGCCTGCATCACCGGATGTGCCGGGCAGCGCAGGGCTACTGTCGGCAATCCGGCACTGACTGCGGGGGCTAATCCTGCGCCCTCGCGCAGGGGCAGGACCATGGTCAGCGCGCCGGGCCAGAAGGCTTTTGCCAGGTTTCTCGCGCGCTCGTCGAACCGGGCCAGAGCTTCGGCTGCCGTAACGTCGGGCACGTGCACGATCAGCGGGTTGAAATCGGGCCGACCCTTGGCCTGATAGATCCCGGCCACCGCCGCATCGTCGTCGGCGCGGGCGGCCAGGCCATAGACCGTCTCGGTCGGCACGGCGACAGTTCCGCCGCGCGTTATCACCTGCGCGGCAAGCTCCAGTCCCCGGGCGTCGGACAGATGCACTTTGGAAGGCTTTGTCGGCTCCATCAGGCTCGCTATAGGGAGAGCCAGGCCCCGCGCCAAGCGCACATGCCCTGCGCCTGAGATTGCGCGAGACAGGAGAGGACGATGACTTTCACGCCGCCCACCGCCGACCAGCTGCTCGCCATCCGCGTGAGCGCCGGGATCGACGAACTGGCCCAGAGCGAACGCTTTGCCGCCGCCACGCCCGATCTGGTCGAGGCGATCGTCGAGGGCATTGGCGCGTTCGCCGCGGGTGAATGGGCACCCCTTCATCGCGCGGGCGACCAGATCGGCGCGAAGTGGCGCGATGGCGAGGTCACTCTGCCGCCCGGCTATGTCGATGCCTACAAGGCCTTCGTCGAGCAGGGCTGGAACTCGATTGCCGGGTCGACCGAGTTCGGCGGGCAAGGCCTGCCGTTCACGCTGGCCACTGCCACGCTCGAAACGCTGGGCGCGGCCAACATGGGCTTCACCCTGCTGCCGATGCTCACCGTCGGCGCGATCGAGGCGCTGGAGCATCACGGCAGCGAAGCGCAGAAGGCGATGTACCTGCCCAAGCTGATCAGCGGCGAATGGTCGGGCACGATGAACCTGACCGAACCACAGGCCGGCTCCGACGTGGGTGCCCTGCGCACCACCGCCACGCCGATCACCGAAGGGCCGCACGCCGGCAAGTGGCGCATCGTCGGCACCAAGATCTACATCACGTTCGGCGAGCATGACGCTGCTGACAACGTCGTCCATCTCGTTCTTGCCCGCACCCCCGGTGCGCCGGAGGGGTCGCGCGGCATTTCGCTGTTCATCGTTCCGAAGTTTCACGTGGAACAGGACGGATCGATCGGCGCCCGCAACGACGTGCGCTGCGTCTCGATCGAGCACAAGCTCGGCATCCACGCCTCGCCCACCTGCGTGATGAGTTATGGCGACGAGGGCGAATGTATCGGCGAGATGGTCGGCCATGAGAATGGTGGCCTGCGCGCGATGTTCACGATGATGAACTCGGCCCGCATCAATGTTGGCAGCCAGGGCGTCCAGATCGCCGAGCGCGCGTTCCAGCAGGCGCGGGCCTATGCGCGAGACCGCGTGCAGTCGGCCCGCGCCGGTTCGGCCGACAAGGCCCCGGTCGCGATCATCGAGCATCCCGACGTGCGCCGTATGCTGATGCGCATGCGCGCCCTGACCGAAGGCAGCCGCGCCCTGCTCTACTACACGGCAGGCCAGGTCGATCGCGGCGCACTCGGCAATGACGCGGCCCAGAAGCGCGCCGAACTGCTCGTGCCGATGCTCAAGGCGTGGGGCACCGATATCGGCTGCGAAGTCGCCAGCCTCGGCATTCAGGTCCACGGCGGCATGGGCTTCATCGAGGAAACCGGCGCCGCCCAGCACCTGCGCGATTCCCGCATCGCCCCGATCTATGAAGGCACCAACGGCATCCAGGCGGCAGACCTCGTCACGCGCAAACTCGGTTACGACAACGGCGGCGTGCTGCAGGCACTGATGGCCGAAATCGCGTCTGAGATGGAAGACGTCCCCGAAGTCGCGGCTCTGGCCAAGGATGCCGCTGCGATCGGCCAGTGGATGAGCACGACCGCCTCGCTTGACGACAAGCTGGCAGGTTCCGTGCCCTTTACCACGATGTGCGCGGTTGCCGTTGCCGGGTGGCAGTTGGCCCGCCAATCGCGCGCGTCGGACCTGCACAGCAAGATCGCCGTGACCAAGTTCTTCAACCGCGTGATCGTGCCCGAGGCGCGCGGCCTCGGCTCCTCGGCGATGGCAGGCGCAGCGCTGCTCTACGATCTCGACAGCGAGGCGCTTGCCGGATAACCGCCGGCCCGATAATCGCCTGGCCATGACCGACGCCCTGCTCACCCGCATCGCCGAGGCGCTTGAGCGCCTTGCCCCGCCGCGCGAGGCCAGTGCCGATTGGCTCGCCTTCCCCGCCTATGTCTGGGACGGCAAGGCGGCGCGCGGGATCGATCCGTTGGAAGCGCCCGCGCTGAGTCTGATGCAGGGGATCGACAAGCAGAAGGCAGCCGTGGTCGAAAACGTCGCGCGGCTTTCGCGCGGTGCTGCGGCGCATGACATGCTGCTGTGGGGTGCGCGCGGTATGGGCAAGTCGGCTCTGCTGCGGGCGGCAACGCTGGCGGCGCAGACCGCGCTGCCCGGTTCCATCGCACTGGTGCAGGCCAGCCCTGACGCTGGCCTGGCTGATCTTTTCGCGATCCTGCGCAAGATCGACCGTCGCTTCCTCGTCTTCCTCGACGATCTCGGTTTCGACGCGGGCGACAGCGACGGCGCGCGCAAGTTGCGCTCGTGGCTGGAAGGCGGCGTAGAGGCGCGACCGGCAAACGTGCGCCTCGCGGTAACGTCTAACCGTCGCGCGATCGTGGAGCGCCATCTTTCCGAGCAGGACGATCCAATCAACCCGCGCGACGTGGTGGACGATCGTCTCGCCCTTGCCGACCGCTTCGGCCTGAGCCTTGGCTTCCACAACTGCACGCAGGACGATTACCTCGGGATCATCGCTGGCTACGCCGCGCACTTTGGCCTGGCCTATGAGGAAGGCGATGCGCTGGAATGGTCAAAACGCCGCGGCGGGCGCTCCGGCCGCGTGGCGTGGCAGTACGTCAACGAACTGGCAGGACGGGCTGGCCGGTCGCTCTGATCTGTCCGCCCCGCGGCGACTGACCTCGCCTCCAGCCCGCCAAGTCTCGCAGCCCTCCCGCGTGTGGGAGGGCATAAGCGCGATCTTACGCCCCTCTCGCAGGCAGGAGGGTTCAGGGGTGGGCAAAAGCGCTTACTGCTGCGGCTTCATAAGGTCCGAATCTGCGTTCGGCTTCATGATGAACTTGCCGGTGCCCTTGGGCTGGGGCGGTGCCGTGCGCGTCGGGAGTGGCGTGATCGCGGCTGCCGGTTTTGCCCCCGGCGCAACCACGCGCCAGATCACGCCGCCGGTATCGTCGCTGACCAGCAGCGCGCCATCCTTGGCAAAGGCGACCCAGGTCGGGCGTCCGTGCGCGGTGTTTTCGTCGGCAAGGAAGCCGGTCAACACCGGCACCGGCGGATTGGGCAGGACGTTGCCGCGCGTGTCGAACTTCACGAAAACGACGTCATAGCCCGACAGCGGACGGCGGTTCCATGAACCATGGCGCGCGATGAACGCGCCCTGCTGGAACTTGTCGCCCATCAGGTTGCCGCCCTTGGCAAAGGCAAGGCCGAGCGGCGCCACATGCGCGCCAAGGCCGTATTCCGGCTTGCGCACGTAATCGAGCATGTATTCCGGCATCGGCGCCGTCACGCGCTGGTCGATGTTGTTCTTCCAGTAGACCCACGGCCAGCCATAGTTCGCGCCGAACGGCACGTTGGTGAGGTAATCGGGCACGAGGTCCGATCCGAGCATGTCGCGCTCGTTGACCACGGTCCACAGTTCTTCGCTGTAGGGATTGAAGTCCAGACCGTTCGGGTTGCGCAGGCCGCCTGCATACTCGAATGACTTCTTCTTGGCGAAATCGTACTGGTGGATCGAAGCGCGGCGATATTCGGCATCGATGCCACCCTCGGCAATGTTGGATGCCGAGCCGACCGTGACGTAAAGCTTCGAACCATCCGGCGAAAGCAGCAGGTTGCGCGCCCAGTGGTTGCCGCCGCCGGGCAGGTCCATCAGCTTTTCGGGGCTGCCCGTCAGCGTGGTCTGGCCCAGTTCATAAGGGAACGAGAGCACCGCATTGTGATTCGCCACCAGCAGGCGCCCTTCGCGGAAGGCCATGCCGAACGGCGAATCCAGCGCCGGGTTCTCCATCACGAAGCGCTGCTCGGCCTTGCCATCGCCATCGCCATCGCGCAGCAGCACGATCTTGTTGGGCGAAGGGCCGCCCGCGCCGACCTTCCTGAACAGATAGCCCATCACCGCGCCGGTGATACCCTCGACCTTGCGCGGTGGCGAATTGGTCTCGGCAACCAGAACATCGCCGTTGGGCAGGGTCACCACGGTGCGGGGGTGATCGAGCTTGTCGGCAAAGCGGGTGACCTGCAGGCCCTGGGCTGCGACCGGAGCCTCGCCATCCTTCCAGCCGATCGGGTCGGCCGTCTTGATCGTCGGGATCGTCTGGCCCTCGGGCCGCGCCAGCTTGGGTTTCGGGCCCGAGGTTTCGTTGAGCGTGTACTCGGCCGAGGACCCGTGGATCGACCAGGCAACCCAGGCGGCAACGATGGCGACGATCACGAGCAGCGCGATCAGCAGTTTCTTGAGAAGCTTCATGCCCTGGAATCTAGGCCTGACCGTGTCTCAGGGCAATGGCACACCTGTGCGAAGTTGCGCGGCGCGACTTTTCGGTCCGGTTGCGCTAGATGCCTTGCCATGTTCACATTCGCACCCACCGACGGCCAGAGCCGCGCCGAACTCCACGCCGATCTCCTCGAGGCCGCCAAGGCCCTCACCCATGGCGAGCCCGACGGCATCGCCAACATGGCCAACCTTGCCGCGCTGATCTGGCAATATCTGCCGGATCTGAACTGGGCAGGCTTCTATCGCATGGTCGGCGGGGAGCTCGTGCTCGGCCCCTTCGTCGGCAAGCCAGCCTGCATCCGTATCGCGCTCGGCTCGGGCGTATGCGGCACGGCGGCGGCGACCGCCACGACCCAGCTCGTGCCCGATGTGCACGCCTTTCCGGGCCATATCGCGTGCGACGCGGCAAGCCGTTCCGAACTGGTCGTGCCGGTGATTCGCGATGGCGCGGTAATCGCGGTGATCGATCTCGACAGCCCCTCGCCCGACCGTTTCGACGAGGACGATGCGCGCGGGATCGAGGCGCTGGCGGTGGCAATCGCGACCCGTATCTGATTCCTGCCCCGATTCGGGACAGACGGGACTCTCGCCCGCCTGAAACCTTGGTTTTATGCGGGTCATGATGGTAAGTTTGCGGTTAACGAACCTTTTCAGGGGCAAACCGCATGCTTCGTCGTCTCTTGATCGCAGCCGTTGCGCTGGGTGCAGTGTCATCTCCGGCCTTGGCTGGTGAACACCGTCGTCCCGGTCCCGTCAGCGGTGGGTGGCAGGGGAGCTACACCGGTGGTTATTACGGCGGTGCGACTGGTCCCGTCTATTACCCGCCCATGATCGGCGCGCCCTATCCCACGGTGGTGATGACCCAGCCCGTGGTGGATGCGCCGCCGCCGCCGCCACCTCCGCCGCCGCAGGGCTACTATCCCCAGGCCTATCCGCAGCCAGATCCGCGCTGGGCCGAGATGAACGAGCGTTGCGCCAAGGTCTATGGTGACAAGGGCGTCGGTGGCGCGCTGCTCGGCGGCGTCGTTGGAGGCGTGGCGGGCAACCGCATCGCCGGCAAGGGCAACCGCGTGCTCGGCACGGTCGCCGGTGCTGCCGTCGGTGCAGTGGCTGGCAATGTGATCGACAAGGCCGAGGACAAGGGCCTGCGCCGCGAATGCGACGATTATTTCGCCTCGCTCCCGCCGCAGCCCTATCCCGGTGGGCCCTACCCCGGAGCCTATCCGGGCTATTATCCCGGCTACGCGCCCTATGGCTATGTGATGGTGCCGGTCATGCTGCCCCCGCAGAAGCCCTGCGTCGAGAAGACCGTCGTCACCGAAACCTGGGTCGAGACAAAGCGCGCCCGCGTGATCCCGCGGCGTCCGGTCCGCGACAAGCGGGTCAAGGAAAAGCGCGTCTACACCGGCTGAACCGGCAGAATGTCAGAGGAAAGGGTCCGCCCTCCGACCTGGAGAGCGGGCCCTTTCGTTTGCATCAGCTTTTTTGATCAGAGCTTGCGCCCGATCAGCTCCTTCATGATCTCGTTGGTGCCGCCGAAGATGCGCGTCACGCGCGCACCGCGCCATGCACGGGCAATCGCATACTCGTTCATGTAGCCTGCGCCGCCATGGAGCTGGAGGCACTTGTCCATCACTTCCCATTGCAGTTCGGTGTGCCACAGCTTGGCCGCGGCGCCTTCCTCGGCGGTCAGTTCCTTCTTCAGGTGCCGAGCCAGCGCCCAGTCGAGGTGCGCCCAGCCCACCTGCAGCTTCGCCTTGATGTCGGCCAGCGTGAAGCGGGTGTTCTGGAAATCGAGGATCGGCTTGCCGAACGCCTTGCGCTCGCGCGTGAATTCGACCGTATCGTCAAACGCCTTCTGCGCCGAAGCCTGCGCGCTGACGGCAATCGACAGGCGCTCCTGCGGCAGCTCGCTCATCAGGTAGATGAAGCCCTTGCCTTCTTCGCCCAAGCAGTTGGTGATCGGCACGCGCACATCTTCGAAGAACAGCTCGGACGTATCGGCTTCGTCCTGGCCGATCTTGTCGAGATTGCGCCCGCGTTTGAAACCTTCGCGGTCGGCTTCGACCAGCACGATCGAGACACCCTTCCAGGCCGGCTGCACTTCGGTGTCGGTCTTGCAGCACACCAGGATCAGGTCGGCGTTCTGGCCATTGGTGATGTAGGTCTTCGACCCGTTGATCACGTAATGGTTGCCGTCCTTCTTGGCCGTGGTCTTCATGCCTTGAAGGTCCGAGCCGGTGCCGGGTTCGGTCATGGCGATGGCGGTGATCACCTCGCCCGAAACCATCTTGGGCAGCCACTTCTTCTTCTGCTCTTCCGAGCCGTAGGAGACGATGTAGTTGACCACGATGTCCGACTGCAGCGAGAAGCCGGTGGCCACGCGCCCGTAATAGGCGCTCTCTTCGTCGACGATGGCGTTGTAGCCGAAGTCGAGGCCGAGCCCGCCGTATTCCTCGGGCACTGTCGGGCACAGCAGGCCGAGCTCGCCAGCCTTTGGCCAGATGCTCTTGGGCACGATGCCCGCCTCGGCCCATTCGTTCGAATGCGGCGCTACCTCGTCCTGCAGGAAGCGGCGGACGGTCTGGCGGAAGGCTTCGTGGTCTTCATTATAGGCTGTGCGCGGGATCAGGTCGAGCGACATGGCCATTCTCTCCGGTTCTGGTTGTTTGCACGCAGCCTATGCGCACAAGCCCGTCCCGGTCAACGAGAATTAATCGACCAATTAATGTCCGATGGTGCAGGCAATGCTGACGCTGTGACGTCAGCATGCATCAGCAATTTCAATTACTTAGAATTCACCGCCGGTCAGCCGCTGGCAGATCAGGTCCAGCTGGTCGAGGTTCTTGTAGCGAATCGTCACGGCTCCGGTCGTCGGATCGGAGTCAGGCTGGATCACGACCTTGAGCCCGAGGAAGTCCTCGAGGTGCTGCTGGATCGCGGCAAGATCGGCCGCGCCCACCGGATCCTTGCCCGCCCGCGCCTGCCTGCGCTGGCCTTCGGGCCGCGAGGCCTTGCGCGCGAGCTTCTCGACATCGCGCACCGAAAGGTCCTTGGCCACCACTTCGCGGGCCAGGCCGATCGGATCGGGCGCGTTGATCAGCGCGCGGGCATGGCCCATCGACAGTTCGCTGCGCACCACCATGTCGAGCACTTCATCGGGCAGCCCGAGCAGGCGCATCATGTTGGCAACATGGCTGCGCGACTTGTCGACGAACTTGGCGATGTCGTTCTGCGTCAGTCCCTCGCTGTCGGCCAGGCGCTGATACGCCCGCGCCTCTTCCACCGGGTTGAGATCCTCGCGCTGAAGGTTTTCGATCAGCGCCAGCGCGGCAACATCGCGATCGTCCAGCTTGCGGACGATGGCCGGGATTTCGTGAACCTGCGCCTTCTGAGCCGCACGCCAGCGGCGCTCACCGGCCACGAGCTGATAGCGTCCGCCCGACAGCGGCCGCACGACCACCGGCTGGATCACGCCACGCGCCGCGATCGACTGCGCCAGTTCTTCCAGAGCGTCCTCATCGAAGTGACGACGCGGCTGCTCCGGGTGCGGTTCGATCGAGGCGACGGTCAGCAGCGCCAGCCCGCCGTCGCGGCTCTCGGCAACGTCAGCCGGCGAAACCGAGATGCGCGCGATCGGCTCCTCGCGTCGCACTTCGCCCATCAGTGCGCCAAGGCCACGGCCAAGCCCGGTCCTGCGCACTGGTGCCTTCACTGCGTCTTCGCCGCTCATGCCGCTTGTCTCCTCTCGGGCAGGCGACCGATCAGCTCGCGCGCCAGTTTCATGTAGGCCTGCGAACCGGGGCAGGCATGGTCATAGATCAGCGCCGGCAACCCGTGGCTCGGCGCTTCGGACAGGCGCACGTTGCGCGGGATCACGCTCTCGAACACCAGATCGCGCAGGCATGAGCGCACGTCGTCGGCGACCTGATCGGTCAGGCGATTGCGCCGGTCATACATGGTCAGCACGATGCCAAGGATGCCGAGGTCCGGATTGAACCGCTCCTGCACCCGCTCCACCGTCTGCAACAACTGGCTCAGCCCTTCGAGCGCGAAGAACTCGCACTGCAAGGGCACCAGGATCGTGTCCGCCGCAGTCAGGGCGTTCAGCGTCAGCAGGCCGAGCGACGGCGGGCAATCGATCAGGCATATGTCATGCCCGGTGTCGCCATTGAGTACCTTGCGCAGGCGATGGGTGCGATCCTCGACGCTGACCAGTTCCACTTCCGCACCGGAGAGGTCGACCGTCGCGGGCACGATGTCCAACCCCGGAATGCGGGTCTCCATCAGGCACTCGGCGACGGGCGCCTGATCGATCAGCAGGTCATAGGAAGAACGCTCACGCTCACCCGCAGAGATGCCGATTCCGGTCGAGCAGTTGCCCTGTGGATCGAGATCGATCAGCAGCGTCTTCCACCCCGTTGCCGCGAGCGCGGTGGCGATGTTGATCGCCGTGGTGGTCTTGCCCACCCCGCCCTTCTGGTTTGCGACCGCGATCGTGATCATTTGCGTTTGCCCTTGGCGTTCGAGGGTCGCGGTGGACTGCCGCCGAGAAGTCGGCCGCAAATCACACCAGCGTTCGCATCCGTCAGGGATTGTTCCACGTGGAACATGTGATTCCATGATTCGGGGAGCATTTGCAATTCTTGCGCTGCCCCTGCCCCTTTCGGCAACAGCCAGACCGTGTCCGGTGTGGAAAAGCGTGCGGAAAGAGCAACCAGCTTGTCCAAGGGCGCGAAAGCACGAGCAGAGATGACCGCACGCGGACCTGGCGGCAGATCCTCCACCCGCGACAGAACCACGCGAACATTGCCAAGCCCTAACGCATCCGCAGCGCGCTGAAGCCATTCAGTGCGAAGACGCCGGGAATCAACCAGCGTGACCGGGCGATCCGGCTGCAGGGCAGCAATCGCCAGACCGGGAAAGCCGGCACCCGTGCCGAGATCGAGCCACTCACCATCGGGAAGTGTTTCACGTGAAACATGCAGCAGCTGTGCGGAGTCGACGATGTGGCGCACCCACACGTGCGGCAGCGTTCCTCGCGCGACGAGGTTCTGCCGCTCGTTCTCCTCGAGCAGCAGCGCCACAAGTTGCTCCAGACGCTCCATGCCCGGCGCGTCAACGCCAAGCACGTCGGGCAGCCACGCCTGCGCCTCGGCCTCGGTAACGATCGTCATGCGGCGATCCTCCGCCGGGCGTGAACCAGGAGGCTGGCAAGAGCCGCTGGCGTGATTCCGGCAATGCGACCGGCTGCGGCAAGCGTATCTGGCTGGGCCTTCTCCAGACGCTCGACCATTTCGCGTGACAGACCCGGCACCTCGGCAAAGGGGAAGCCCTCCCCCAGAGGCACATGGTCGGACGCGCGCAAGTCGCGCAGTTCGGCATCCTGCCGCGCAAGGTATGGCGCGTAGGCCGCGTCCTCCTCTACCTCCTCGGCAAGAAGTGGATCGAAGATGGCATCGCCGATCCAGGGCCGCAAAGTCTCGAGCGTCACTTCCGGAAAGCGCAGCCACTCGGCCAGTGAGCGCCGGGCGCCATCCGCGCCGACCGCCATGCCGGCACGGCTGAGTTCTGTCGAAGTTGCTGCCAGCGCCAGCGCCTCTTCCAATCGGCCCCGCTGCGCCTGCCGCGCCTCGAACCACCTGGCCCGCTCATCGCCAATGCACCCGACCGCAAGCCCAATCGGCGTCAGCCGCGAACTGGCATTGTTGGCGCGCAGGCGGAGGCGATACTCGGCCCGCGCGGTCAGCATCCGGTAGGGCTCGCTCACGCCGTGCAAGGTCAGGTCATCGACCATCACCGCCATGTAGCTGTTGGCACGATCAAGTTCAGGAGCCTCACGCCCCAGCACGGCCGCCGCGGCATGCATTCCCGCGACCAGTCCCTGCGCCGCCGCTTCCTCATACCCGGTCGTACCGTTGATCTGTCCGGCGCAATAGAGTCCCGGGATGGCCTTGACCTCGAGGCTCCGGCGCAACGCGCGCGGGTCGATGTGGTCATATTCGACGGCGTAGCCCGGCACGGTGATCTCGGCCTGCTCCAGCCCTTCCATTGAACGGATCATCGCCACCTGCACATCGGTCGGCAACGAGGTGGAGACTCCGTTGGGGTAGACGGTGGGGTCATCCAGGCCTTCCGGTTCGAGGAACACCTGGTGACCATCGCGGTCGCCGAAGCGGTGGATCTTGTCTTCGATCGACGGGCAATAGCGCGGGCCCTGTGCGCCGATGGCACCGGTGAACAGGGGAGAGCGATCCAGCCCTGCCCGGATGATCTCATGCGTCCGTTCATTGGTCCGCGCGATCGCGCAGAACACTTGCGGCAGCGGACGATCCTTTGTCAGCGGTGACATCGTCCACGGGTCGGCGTCGCTCGGCTGCTCTGGCAGGCGTGCCCAGTCGATTGTCCGACCATCGATGCGCGGCGGCGTCCCCGTCTTCAGTCGCGCCATTGGCAAGTCCGCTGCCCGCAACTGTTGAGCCAGGCGATGCGCCGAACTCTCGCCGATCCGCCCGCCGTCCATGCGCTCCTCGCCGCGGAACAAGCGCCCGCCGAGGAAGGTGCCCGTGCACAAAATCACCGCCCTGCCCGCCAGCCGCGAACCGTCGGCAAGGTCGATCCCGGCAACGCGGCCCTGTTCAAGATGGAGGGCCGCCGCCTCTCCACCAACCAGCGTCAGGTTCGGCTGTGCGGCGATCATCAGCTGGATCGCCGCCTTGAAGCGTTTGCGGTCCGCCTGCACGCGCGGCCCCTGCACTGCGCTACCCTTCGACCGGTTCAGCATGCGGTAGTGAATCGCTCCGGCGTCTGCTGCGCGCGCGATCAGGCCGTCAAAGGCATCGACCTCGCGCACGAGGTGGCCCTTGCCAAGGCCGCCGATCGCCGGGTTGCAGCTCATCGCGCCAACCGTTGCGGGATCGAACGAGACCAGAGCAGTGCGCGCACCCATCCGCGCCGCAACGGCGGCCGCCTCGACGCCGGCGTGTCCGCCGCCGACCACGATGATGTCGAATTGCTGCATGACTGGCGCGATACGCGACTTGTGGATTCGCGTCAAAGTTTCAGGTGCGGTGTTTCACGTGAAACACTACTTGCCGATGCAGAAGCGTCCGAACAGCGCGTCGAGCATGTCCTCGGTCCCGGTCCTGCCGACCAGAGCATCCAGTGCGCGCCGAGCAAGGCGAAGGTTCTCCGCCGCCAGCAATCCGTCACGCTCCACCGCCGCAAAGCGCAGGGCTTCCGCGACCTCGCTCAGCCGGTCGTGCTGCCGCTGGTTCAGTGCCGCCTGACCCGGCGCTGGTAGGGAGCGTCGCGCATGGTCGACGAGTGCGGAGCGCAAGGCTGCAAGTCCCTCCCCTGTCCGGGCCGACAACGCCAGCGCCTTGTCAGATTTACGTGGCGCGATCGGATCGTCCGCTCGTGCTGCGATTTCCCACAGCGTCCGCCCCTCCGGCCCCTCTCCTTCAGGTCCAAGCCACAGGATCAGGTCTGCCTTCTCTGCGGCCGCCCTCGCCCGTGCAATGCCGATCCGCTCGATCTCTCCCGCGCGATCATCACGCAGTCCTGCCGTGTCGACGAAGGTGAACGGCACGCCATCGAGCGAGGCGGCGAAAGTCAGAACATCGCGGGTCGTGCCGGGCTCCGCCGCCGTGATTGCCGCTTCCTGTTCGACAAGCGCATTGAACAGCGTCGACTTTCCCGCGTTGGGAGGCCCGGCAAGTACGACGCGGAAGCCCTCCTTGAGCGGTTCTGCGCGCGGACGGGAAAGCCATGCGTCGATTCGCTCGGCCAGCGCAATGCACTCACCGGCAAAGCCTGCGGGAAGCGTGGCTTCCCCCTCACCCACATCGTCCTCGTCCGAAAAGTCGAGCGCGGCCTCGAGCCTCGCCGAGATGCGCAGGAGCTCCGCGCGCCATTCTTCGACGTCGCGCGAAAGCGCACCCTCGGCCATGGCCAGCGCAACGCGCCGCTGCAGTTCAGTCTCCGCCGACAGCAGGTCGGCCAGGCCCTCCGCTTCGGCCAGATCGATGCGGCCATTGGCAAAAGCCCGGCGGGTGAACTCGCCCGCCTGTGCCCGGCGCAATCCCGGCAGCCGCTCAAGTGCTGCTTCGACAGCGGCCACAACAGCACGGCCGCCATGGAGATGCAGTTCGGCGCTGTCCTCACCGGTCGCCGTACCGGGACCGGGCAGCCAGAGCACCATCGTCCGGTCAAGATGCGTACCGTCCGTCGGGTCAGCGAGTGTCGCCAAGCTCGCGCGGCGTGGCGCAGGCAGCTTGCCGCAGAGTGCACGCAACGCTGGGCCTGCCTGTGGGCCACTGATGCGGAGGACGGCGATGCCCGCAGGCGGCGGGCCGGAGGAAAGGGCGAAGATGGTATCGGTCACCGCCCCGCCCTACACTGTTCCACGTGAAACGTCAGTCCTTCGACTTCTTGGAACTCGCCCCTGTCATTGCGCCAAGACCGCCCTGCTCCATGAAGTTCTGGAACAGCTTCAGTCCGATCTCGCCCATAGGCGCCACTTGCTTGGCGAAGCTCTGCAACTGGTCGAGGCTGCCCGCCCCCTGCATCGCCTTGGCGACGCTTTCGATGTAGACGTCGTTCGCTTTCGAAACATCAGGCAGGCCGAGGAAACGGCGGGCTTCTTCGGGCGTGCAATCGACTTCGACGGTGACTTTCATGTGCGCCCTTTCCGGCATCCGCTGGTCGGCGGAGATTGTCATGCACGCTTGGCAAAGTCCACCGCCGGGGCCAACATGGCTTTCGACCAACTCCTTTGAATCGCAGGATGAACAACCATGGGCGAGAAGATCACGTTTGCAGCACTTGATGGCGAAGGCGATATCCCCGGCTATCTGGCCACGCCCGATGGCCCGATTCGTGCCGCCATCATCGTCATCCCCGAGATCTTCGGCGTGAACCCCGGCATTCGTCACAAGTGCGAGGCCTGGGCAGATCAGGGCTACATGGCGCTGGCGCCTGAGATCTTCTGGCGCTTCGCGGCAGGCGTAGAACTCGATGCCGATGTGCCAGAGCAGTTCCAGGAAGCCCTGGGCTATTTCGGCCAGTACGATGCCGACAAGGGCGTGAAGGACATCGAGGCTGCGATTCGCTTCCTGCGCGGCTACGAAGGCATCGACAAGGTTGGCCTCGTCGGGTTCTGCCTGGGCGGACGCATGGCCTACATGGCCGCGGCGCGCACCGATATCGACGCCTCGGTTGGCTACTACGGCGTGATGATCGACCAGATGCTGAACGAATCGCACGCCATCGCCAATCCGCTGATGCTGCACATTCCCACGGCTGACCACTTCGTTGGCCCCGAAGCGCAGAAGGCGATTCACGATGGCCTTGATCCGCATCCGAAGGTCACGCTGCACGACTATGAGGGCCTCGACCACGGCTTTGCCGCCGAGATGGGCAGCCGCCGTGACGAGGAAGGTGCCGCCCTCGCCGATCGTCGCACTCGCGATTTCTTTGCGCAGCATCTCGGCTAGATTTCTTGCGTTGCGCCGGATCAATGCCGGCGCAGCGCCCCTGCCCTAACCAGAACCAGAACAACGGGAGAAGCACATGAAACTCGGCCTTGCAGCCTGGCACCGGTACATGGTCAGCGGCGATACCGCGCTGCTCGACGAGCTCGTCGCAGACGATGCCGTGTTCCACTCCCCCGTCGTCCACACCCCGCAAGAGGGCCGCGAGAAGGTGCTGATGTATCTCACCGCCGCGGGCCAGGTCTTCGGCAACGGCACCTTCCGCTATGTGCGCGAACTGGTGGACGGACCCGAGGCCTGCCTCGAGTTCGAATGCGAGATGGGCGGCATCAAGGTGAACGGCATCGACCTGATCCGCTTCGACCTTGAAGGCCGCATCGTCGATTTCAAGGTCATGGTCCGCCCGCTGAAGGCGATCAACAAGGTCTGGCAGCTCATGGCCGAGCGGCTTGAGAACACCTGATAGGCGTTAACACATGAAAAAAGCCCGCAGCGCGAACTACGAGCTTTAATCTAAGCCATTGATTTCAAACTGAAATCAACCGTCGTAATCGGCACCCAGCGAGGTGTTGCGCACCGGTGCCGCGGCGGTGATGCGCAGCGCTTCGGCCGACTGCGACAGCGAGCCGATTTCATCGACTTCATCATCGTCGTCAGGCAGCACGCGCTGCAGCGACTGGATCACGTTTTCCTTGAGCACGGCGGGACGCACGGTCTCTTCGGCGATTTCGCGCAGGGCGACGACCGGGTTCTTGTCACGGTCACGATCGACGGTGAGTTCGGCGCCGCCCGAGATCGCGCGTGCGCGCTCGGCAGCCAGAAGGACGAGATCGAAACGGTTGGGGACCTTGTCGACGCAATCTTCGACGGTAACGCGCGCCATCAGGCACTCCAATCAATCAAAGGATACGGAAAGGACGGCAGCTAGGCCGAGGGTGTGGAAAAGTCAAGAAAACTACTCATCATCGCTCGCATAAGCCGCGCGCAGGTCGTCCGGCGCCAGATCGCTGAAGCGGGTGATGCGCGATTCGAAGCGCAGGCGGACCTTGCCAGTCGAACCATGGCGCTGCTTGGCCACGATCAGTTCGGCCAGGCCATAGACGCGCTCCATTTCCGCCTGCCAGGCGGCGTGGGCTTCCTGCACCTTGGCGTCGTCATTGCCCTGCGGCTGCTTCGGCTCCTTGGCAGCGACGTAGTAGTCCTCGCGGAACACGAACCAGACCATGTCGGCGTCCTGCTCGATCGAGCCCGATTCGCGCAGGTCCGAAAGCATCGGGCGCTTGTCGTCACGCTGTTCCACCGCACGCGAAAGCTGCGAAAGCGCGATGACGGGAACCGAGAGTTCCTTGGCCAAGGTCTTGAGCCCTCGCGAAATTTCCGAGATTTCGTTGACGCGGTTGTCGCTGCGGCCCGATCCCTGCAGCAGCTGCAGGTAGTCGACGATGATCAGGCCGATGTCGTGGCGACGCTTCAACCGGCGCGCCCGGGCGCGCAGTGACCCGATCGTCAGCGCCGGCGTATCGTCGATATACAGCGGCAATTCGGCCAGACGCTGGCTGGCGAAGGACAGCTGCTGGAAATCCTCGCGGCTGATGCGGCCCATGCGCAGCGCTTCGGAACTGATGCCCGACTGTTCGGCAAGGATACGCGTGGCCAGCTGATCCGCGCTCATTTCCAGGCTGAAGAAGGCGACGCCCGCCCCGACCGAATCCTTGAGCGAAATGCCATCGGCCATGTCGCGGCGCAGCCGGTCGGCGGCGTTGAAGGCGATGTTGGTGACGAGCGAGGTCTTGCCCATGCCGGGGCGTCCGGCAAGGATGATAAGGTCGGAATCGTGCAGGCCACCGATCTTCTCGTTGACCGAGGTCAGGCCCGTGGTCTTGCCCGAGATATGGCCGCCCGAAAGCAGTGCCTTCTCGATCATTTCCAGCGATGCCCGCGTGGCTTGCGCAAAGCTCTGCGCCTCGCTGCCGGTCTGCGCGCCTTCGGCCACGGCATAGAGCGCGGCTTCGGCCTTCTCCACTTGCTCCAGCGGGGCGACCGAATCGCTGGTGTCCAACGCGCCTTCGACGAGATTGCGCCCGACCGAGATCAGCTCGCGCAACAGGGCGAGGTCATAGATCTGCTCGGCCAACTCGCGCGGGTTTAGCAGGCCCTGGCCGTCAGACGTCAGCCGCGCCAGATAGGCAACGCCGCCCAGTTCCTTCAGCCCCTCGTCGCTTTCGAAATAGGGCTTGAGCGTCACCGGGGTGACCACTGCCTTGCGATCGATCAGCGCCTGGATGCGCTCGAACACGCGGCCATGGACGGCCGCAAAGAAATGCTCGGATTTCAGCGGGGTCTGCAGTTCTTCCAGAATGCGATTGTCGATCAGCACCGCCCCCAGAAAGGCCGCTTCCGCCTCGACGTTGGAGGGGAGAGCGCGGATTTCCGAAGGTTCGCGGGTGAGGATGGCTTCGCTGGCGGACATGGCCAGCATAGTGCCCGAACCGGCCCGATCCGGCAATGCATCGCCCCTGTGGATAGCGGGGAGCATCGGGTCAAAAGCCTTGCCCGAGCCCCACGCGTCTGCAACACAGGAAGCCTATATGGCCGACCCGCGCATCTCGCATATCGAGCTGGACGAAGCGACGATCATCTGGCGCAACGCCGATATCGAGCAGGAGCGGCGCATCGCGATCTTCGATCTGATCGAGGAAAACACCTTCAAGCCGCTGCGCGCGTTCGAGGCGGGGCACACCGGGCCCTACCGGCTCAAGCTGTCGGTGGATGACGGGCGGCTGGTGCTTGCCATTGCCGACGATGCCGGCACCCCGCTCGAGACGATCATTCTCGGCCTCGGCCGTTTTCGCCGCCCGATCCGAGAATACTTCGCGATCTGCGACAGTTACTATCAGGCGATTCGCAAGGCCACCGCGTCCGAGATCGAGACGATCGACATGGCCCGGCGCGGCATTCACAACGATGCTGCCGATACCCTGCTCGAACGCCTCGAAGGCAAGATCGATACGGATTTTCCCACGGCCCGTCGGCTCTTTACCCTGATCTGCGTGCTGCATATCAGGGGCTGATCTGAGACTCGGGGCGCGCAACTCTCGATATGCCGAAAAAACGGAAAACTGGCCGCCCTGGTGCGGCACGAAGACGCATTCTTGGCGTCCTGCTGCTGGTGGCCATGATCGCCGGTGGCTTTGCCTGGTGGAAGGCCCGCAACTGGATGCCGGACCGCCGCGACTATGCCGTGCAAGGCGTCTGGCTGAGCGACGATGACGGCCCGATCGACTGGCGCCTGCTGCGCGCTGCAGGTGCGGATTTCGCCTACCTCACCGCAAGCGAGGGAACCTCGACCCGAGACACTGCCTTTGCCGATGGCGTGATCGCCGCGCGCCAGCGGGGCATGCAGGTCGGCGCGCTCCACGTCTATGACCTGTGCGCTCCGGCCGATGCGCAGGCCGCCAATTTCGTCACCATCGTCCCGCGCGACAAGGACCTGCTGCCGCCCGCCATCCGGCTCGACATCGATTCGCGCACCTGCCCGCAGGTCCCCGGCGAAGCGCAGATGCAAAGCGAGCTGACCACGTTCCTCAACCAGGTGGAAAAGCACGCCGAAAAGCCGGTGATCCTGATGGTTTCGCGCAGTCTCGAGAAGGAGTACCACCTCGCCGCGCGGATCGATCGCAATATCTGGGTGGCGCAGGATTTCCTCGCACCGACTTATGCGGGCCGGCCATGGGTGATGTGGACGGCAAGCGATCGCCTGCGTCTGGATGCCAGCACAAAGCCCGTGCATTGGGTGGTGGTGCAACCGTGAGGACCTTTGCGTGACTGACCTTTTGACCGCTTCCCGCGAGGACCTGATCGCCGCCGCCCGGCGCGCGATGGACACGGCTTACGCCCCCTACTCCGGCTTTCACGTCGGCGCGGCGCTGCTGTTCGATGACGGCGCGATCGTCACCGGCGCGAACTTCGAGAATGCCAGCTACGGCCTCTCGCTCTGCGCAGAAACGGTGGCCGCCTCCGTCGCTTCGCACGCCGGACGCCGCGGCGGCCTGCTGGCCGTGGCAGTGCTTGGCGGCATGGGTGGCGCGGTCGAGGCGGCCATCAGCCCGTGTGGCCGCTGCCGCCAGATTCTCAATGAGCTGGCGGCACTGGGCGGCACCGATCCGCTGGTGATCTGCGTCGGCGCGCAGGAAACCGTGGAAATGCGCCTGTCGGTGCTCTTGCCCAACGCCTTCGGCCCCGCCAATCTCGCCTAGACATTCTGGGGCCTTTCCCCCTCCCGCAAGCGGGAGGGGTCGGGGTGGGCATTCCCGCACAAGCTTCACATGGGAGAGCCAATTGGCCATTCTTTCCGACAAGTGGATCCGCGACAAGGCGCTCAACGAAGGCATGATCGAGCCTTTCGTCGAGAACCAGCGCCGTGATGGCTGCATCAGCTATGGCCTCTCGTCCTACGGCTATGACGCCCGCGTCGCGCCCGAGTTCAAGATCTTCACCAATGTCGATTCCGCTGTGGTGGACCCCAAGAACTTCGACGGCGCCAGCCTTGTCGACCGCGAGACCGATGTCTGCGTGATCCCGCCCAACTCCTTCGCCTTGGCGCGCACCGTCGAATACTTCCGCGTGCCGCGCGACGTGCTGGTGATCTGCCTCGGCAAGAGCACGTATGCCCGCTGCGGCATCATCGTGAACGTCACGCCGCTGGAGCCGGGCTGGGAGGGGCACGTCACGCTCGAATTTTCGAACACCACGCCGCTGCCGGCCAAGATCTACGCCAACGAAGGCGCCTGCCAGTTCCTGTTCCTGCAGGGCAACGAACCGTGCGAAGTCAGCTACGCCGACCGCGCGGGCAAATACATGGGCCAGCGCGGCGTAACGCTGCCACGCCTGTAGCAGCGCCTTAACCTTCCGCTTAAATCCGGTTGCAATCGTCACCGAACTCGCCAAGCTGCCGTGCATAAGCACAACAGGCGGAGAGGCTGATGGAGAAGTCGGAAAGGCCCTATGACATTGTCGTCTACGGGGCGACGGGGTTCACCGGGCGGTTGGTCGCGGAATATCTGGCACGCCATTACGGGCAGGAAGGCCCGCGCTGGGCCATGGCCGGGCGCTCGGCGGCAAAGCTCGCCGAAGTGCGTGCGCTGATCGAGGCGCCCAAGAACACCCCGCTGATCGTCGCCGATGCCGCCGATCCCCCAAGTCTCAAGGCCATGGTCGAGCAGGCCAAGGTCGTCGTAACCACGGTCGGCCCCTACCAGCTCTATGGCGAACCGCTGCTTGCCGCCTGCATCGCGGCCGGCACCGACTATGCCGACTTGTGCGGCGAACCGGTTTGGATGCGCCAGATGATCGACAAGTACGGCGAAGCGGCCCAGCGCACCGGCGCGCGCATCTGTTTTTCGAGCGGCTTCGATTCGATCCCGTTCGATCTGGGCGTGCTGATGCTGCAGAAGGAAGCGGTGGCGCGGTTTGGCCGCCCCGCCCCCGCGTCAAAGGGCGCGTGCGCGGCATGAAGGGTGGCGCCTCGGGCGGGACCGCCGCCAGTCTCAAGGCCACGCTCGCCGCCTTGGGCAAGGACCCCTCGCTGATCCCGCTGATGCAAAGCAGCTTCTGCCTTACCCCGGTTTCGAAGGCCCAGCCCAGCCTGCGGGCGACAAGGTCCAGCACGACGATGCGCTGGATTCATGGGAAACGCCGTTCATCATGGCGGCGATCAACACCAAGAACGTCCACCGAACCAACGCGCTGCTCGGCCACGCCTGGGGCACGGACTTCGTCTACGACGAGATGGTCCTCACCGGCCCCGGCGATCAGGGCAAGGCCATAGCCGAGCACATGACGAAGACCCCGATGATCGGCCGCCCCGACGATCCGCAACCGGGCGAAGGCCCCTCGAAGGAAGAGCGGGAGACCGGTTTCTACGATGTCCTGTTCCTCGGCGAAATGCCCGATGGCCAGACCATCCGCTATGGCGTGAAGGGGCGGTACGATCCCGGCTATGGCTCGACCAGCCGGATGATCGCGGAAACCGGCATCGCCTTGCTCTCGGCCAAGGCCCCCGGCATGGTAGGCACCCCCGGCGCGGTCCTCGGTGAAGCGCTGGTCGAGCGCCTGCGCGCCCACGCCGAAATCAGCTTCGCCGCGGAGTAGCGCAGACACAACAAAGCCCGCCTGCCGCTTCTGAGGGGATCCACGGCAGGCGGGCGCGTTGCAGCAACGGCCCTCGATCTGGGGGTCAGGCTGCTGCGGCGTAAGCGTCGGCTTCGGCGGCAATCAAGATGTCGGCGAGCATCCAGTAAGCCTCGCCCCAAGCCGCCAGCACTTCGTCGGTGGCAACTTCGGCACCCAGCACGTCGCGAATCGCCGGCAGCAGCGCCTCGGCAACATAGGGGTAGTGCTCGGCTTTCACGCCGGTTTCGACGTGGCGCTGCACCATCCGCGTCACCGCCGGGCCGAGGTTCTCCAGCTTGTCGATGTTCTTCGAATAGGCAAGGATCGCTGCGGCAAGACGACGCGGCTGCTCGCCACTTTCCTGCGCGGCTGCATCGAACATGTTCTTCACATCTTCGTTCTGGAACAGGCGCTTGTACATGGCGGTGGTGATGTCCACTCCGTGCTTTTCGATCACCGGAGCGGTGGCCTTGACGATGGTCTTTGCATGTTCGGAAGCGGTGCGCATCAGGGATCTCCAATCAGGTATTGGAAATACCGGTATTTAATTTGCTTGATTCACGCAAGCGGAAAAATCATCTCTGCGCCATGCAACTTACCCAGCACACCGACTTTGGCCTGCGCCTGCTGATCGTGCTCGCGCGCAAGGGCTCGGCGGTCAGCCTGCCCGCCTTCTCGGCCGAGCAGGGCCTCAGCTACCACCACGTTGCCAAGGTGGCGCAAGGGCTGGTGCAGGCGGGCCTCGCGCAATCGCAGCGCGGCCGCAGCGGCGGCATCACGCTGGCCCGCCCGGCAGCGGAAATCACCGTCGGCGAAGCGGTGCGCCAGCTCGAAAAGGGCATGCGCCTGGCCGACTGCGCCGCTTGCGCCCTGCGCAACAACTGCGCGCTCAGCAGTGTCCTGGCCGAAGCGCTGGAAGCCTTCCTCGCCGTGCTCGATCGCTACACGCTGGCCGATGTCTCCCGCGAAGGCGTCTCAGCCTTTGCGCCTTGGGCGACGCTTCCCGCAGCCCCGTCCTGCGCGGTTACGGCGCCTTCCTGAGCGCGGCCACGCAAGCCGCGCGGTCAACGTCACGCCCGTCCCCGCGTCGCGCATCGACGTAAGTCGCAGCGGGCTTGCCGCCGTTCGCATGTGGATAGAGATAGACGTCGAGAATGCAGGCCGTCCCCGACCATTGCATCTTGCGGGCATCGTCCTCGATGACATCAAGCCGCGGCGTGCCGAACACGCGACCCAATTGCAGTGCGTCCGCTCCGATCACGCCTTCAAGGCCCGGGATCATCTGCACTTGCGCGACGGGCTTGCCCACCGGAGCCGGACGCGGCACCGTGGTCCGCACCGGAGCTGACGAAGCGGATCGCACAACCGGAGTCTTTCCACCCGAAGGCACCGCTCCCCCACCGCAGGATGCGAGCAGAAGAGCCAGAGCGGGAACGGCAAGGATCTTGGGATGCGTCACAGGTGCGGGATGCCGCGCTGTCGGCGCATCGTCAACCGTGGCTCTGGGCGGACTGGCGCGCGAGCCGTCCCGCCCGGCGCGTTCGCGCGCTTGCTGCCCCCCGCTATTGCTGCCTCCCCTCGCACTTGCTGCAATCCAGCCTAGCCGCTAGGCCAGCGCCATTCCCGAAATCACGGAGCCTGCCTGAATGTCCGAACCGCTTTACGACGTCATCGCCATCGGCAACGCCATCGTCGATGTGATGGCCCCTTGCGAGGATGCGGACATCGAACGGCTGGGCCTCGCCAAGGGCGGCATGACGCTGGTCGACACCGCCCGCGCCCAGGAGCTCTATGACGCGATGGGCCCGGCGCGCGAAATCTCCGGCGGTTCTGCTGCCAACACGCTCGCCGGTCTTGCCGCGCTCGGTGCCAAGTGCGCCTTCATCGGGCAGGTTGCCAATGACCAGCTGGGCGAGGTCTTCGCCCACGATATTCGCGCCGGCGGCATCGATTTCCAGACCCCCGCCCGCGCCGAGGAACCGCCGACGGCGCGCTGCCTGATCTTCGTCTCGCCCTGCGGCCAGCGCACGATGAACACCTTCCTCGGTGCCTCGCAGTTCCTGCCCGCCGAAGCGCTGGACGACGCCCAGATCGCCTCGGCCAGCGTGCTCTATCTCGAAGGCTACCTGTGGGACCCGGAAGAGCCGCGCAAGGCCATGCGCCGCGCCATCGCCGCCGCGCGCAATGCCGGTCGCAAGGTCGCCTTTACCCTCTCCGATGCCTTCGTCATCTCGCGCCACGGCGACGATTTCCGCGCCCTGATCGCTGACGGCCAGATCGACATCCTGTTTGCCAACGAACACGAACTCGCCGCACTCACCGGTATCGAGGACTTCCACGCCGGTATCGAACAGCTCGCCGCCAAGGTGCCGACCGTCGTCGTCACCCGCAGCGAAAACGGCGCCCACGCCATCAGCAACGGCGAACACGCCCACGTGCCCGCAGAGCCGATCGCCAAGGTCATCGACACCACCGGCGCCGGCGACCTCTTCGCCGCCGGCTTCCTCTATGGCTACGTCCGGAACAAGCCGCTTGCCGAAAGCCTTACGCTGGGCGCCGTCTGCGCCGCCGAAGTGATCTCGCATTACGGCGCAAGGCCCGAAGCCAACCTGCAGGACTTGGTCGCCAAGCGGCTCGGTTGATCCTAAAGATCCTCCCCGTTTTCACGAAGTGCAAATGGGCCGACACCATCCAGCTCCTCCCCGTTTTCACGAAGTGCAAATGGGCCGATACCATCCAGCTCCTCCCCATTTTCACGAAGTGCAAATGGGGAGGTGGCAGTCCGCAGGACTGACGGAGGGGCAATCAATATCACCCCTCCACCCCCAGCTGCGCTGGCGGTCCCACTCCCCGATTGTCCTTTGGAAAATCAGGGAGGATTCTCAGAGTTCCGACTCTGAGGGCGGCACATCGGCAGGCACGGACGCCACCACCGGCGCCGCCTTCACCAGCCCCTCCAGCGATCCGCCATCAAGCCCCAGTTCCTTCATCAGTCCATCGATGATCGGCGCCTGTGCACGATAGCTCAGCGCCGCCGTCAGCGCGTCGCTGGCCAGGTTGCCATTGGCGGGAGCCCCGCCCTCTCCGGCGCTGCCTGACGAGCGGGTCAGCCCATCGACCTGCACGATCTTGATCGAATCGATCGCTTCCAGCGGCTTGGCGGATTCGCGCACCAGTTCAGGCAGGACTTTCAGCAGCGCCAGCTTGGTCTGCAGCGAGATCTGGTCGGACGAGAGCAGGTTAGCCGCCTCGTTGATCGCGCGCTGGCCTGCCGCTTCCACTTCGAAGCGCACCCGTGCCGCCTCGGCGCGCAGCTTTTCGGCCTCGGCCTCGCCTTCGGCTTCAAGCCGCGCGGCTTCGGCGCGGTTGGCGGCAGCGGCCTTTTCGGCTTCGGCTTCCACCTTAACGCGGATTGCGTCGCGCTCTGCCGCCTTGGCCGCTTCAATCAGTTCGATGCGCTTGCCGCGTTCGGCCACTTCGGTCTCGCGCGAGGTTACGACCTGTTCCTCGGCGGCGACCGCCTTGGCGCGGGCTTCGTCGGCCTCGGCTTTGGCCTGGCTTTCCTGACGGCTCTTGTTCTGGATCGCGATCTGTTGCTCCTGGCGGGCGATCTCGATCGCCTGCTGCTGCGCAATCCGCGCCTGCTGCACCGCGCGGTCAGCCTCGATCTGCTGGCTGTCGACCAGCTTCTTGGCCTCGATCCGCGCGGCTTCGGCTTCCTGATTGCGCAAGGATTGTTCGCGCGCCACTTCGGCGGCCTGTTCGGCGCGGCGCATCTCGATCTCGCGCTCCTGCTCCAGCCGGGCAAATTCGTTGTCGCGCTTGATCTTCAAGGACTGCTGCTCTGCTTCGAGGTTCTTCATCTCGATCTGCACGCGCGTGTCCTGCTCGATGTCGTTGCGCGCCTTCTTGCGCAGTTCGATCTGCTCGGTCAGCTTGGTCAGACCCTCGGCGTCGAAGGCATTGTTGGCATTGAAGTGCTCGATGCTGGTCTGGTCGAGCCCGGTCAGCGAGACCGATTCCAGCTCCAGCCCGTTCATGGCCAGGTCGTTCGACGACACCTGCTGCACCTTCTGCACGAAGTCGGCGCGCTGTTCGTGCAACTGGTTCATCGTCATGCCCGCCGCGACCGAGCGCAGCGCGTCGACGAACTTGCCTTCGACCAGATCCTTCAGCGCTTCGGGCTGCATCGTGCGCATGCCCAGCGTCTGCGCGGCCATGGCGATGGCACCGGCATCGGGGCGCACGCGCACGTAGAACTCGGCCTTCACGTCGATGCGCAAGCGGTCGAGCGTGATCAGCGCGTCGGTGTTCTTGCGCTCCACGGCAAGGCGCACGGTGTTCATGTTCACCGGCATCGTCTCGTGCAGCACCGGCAGCACCAGCGCGCCGCCGTTGATCACCACCTTTTCCCCGCCAAAGCCGGTTCGCACGAAGCCCACTTCCTTGGTCGCGCGGCGGTAAAGCCGGGTCAAGGTGAAGGCGATCACCAGCAGAAGCGCAAGGCCGGTGCCTGCATAGATGCCGATGGGAACAAGCTGGTTCATGTCAGTCTCCGAAGAGGAAGGAACTTTGCAAGAAAGTCAGTCGGCAAGGCGCAGCGGGCCGTCGACCGGCACCGCATAGAAGGTCTCGCCCTCGCGGTGGACGAGCAGGACTTCGCAGCCCTCGCCAAGCGTTGCGCTGTCCTCGTGCGGTTCGACCATGACGAGATGCACCTGCCCGTGCATGTCGCGCACTTGCGCGCGCGCCGCGCTGCCACGCGTGGCGCGGCCGATCTCGATCGTGCCCTTGCGCCCGAGCAGCGCATCGACCGGCACGGCAGTGGTTTCGTCATGCGGCCAGACGCGCCCCAGCAGACGGGTAATCACGGTGTTCACCGGCCACGCGGCAAGCAGCCCCATCGCGGTCGCCGCGCCGGGGCCGAATGGCGCGCCGAAGAACGACGTCACCAGCTGCTGCAGCGACAGGCCGACAAGCCCGAAGGTCGCAAGGAAGAACGAAAGCCACACCACGAACGGCAGCGCGCCCAACCCGGTCACGCTGGCCAGCGCGGACCCCGCATCAAGTTCGGCGTCATGCCCATCGGCGTCGCCCAGAAAATCCGATATTCCCGTAACCTGCACGATGACCAGCAGCACCAGCAAGGCCAGTGCGACGGCGAACGGCAGATTTTCGGGGGCCAGCAGCCCACCCATCCCAGGAACTCCCCTATTGATCCCGGATCATGGCAACAGGGGCGCACCGCGCAAGCGGAATCGCTCAAGGGCAATACCAATTTTTGGACCGAAAGGGTGCCGCACCATTCTTGGCACCAATCACCGTCACCCCGACGAAGGCCGGGGTCCACAACGCTTATGGCGTGCCTGATGGTGAGGCCATGAACCCCGGGCCTGCGCTGCGGAAACGTAAGTCTTGCGGGTCGCCCTATCGCGCCATGAACGCTTCGATCTCGGCCGCGGTGCGCGGGATGCCGGTGCTCAGGCGTTCGCAGCCGCTGGCGGTGACGAGGTAGAGGTCCTCGATGCGGATGCCCTGGTTCATTTGCTGGTTGTAGAGCCCCGGCTCGATGGTGATGACAGCGCCCGCCGGGATCGGCTTGGCATAATCGCCGGCGTCGTGGACATCGAGGCCGACGAAATGGCCGAGGCCATGGGTGAACTCGTCGATGCGTCCGGCCTTGCGGAACAGGGCATAGACCGCCTCGGTCATGTCCTCGTGAATCACCCCCGGTTTCAGCAACTTCGCTGCAGCATCCTGCGCCGCCATGACC
Organism: Novosphingobium sp. THN1; assembly: GCF_003454795.1. GTDB lineage: Bacteria > Pseudomonadota > Alphaproteobacteria > Sphingomonadales > Sphingomonadaceae > Novosphingobium. The sequence goes on along the minus strand of NZ_CP028347.1, from coordinate 1,090,005 downwards.
AGTTCGTAGTCCGCGCGCTGCTGCGCGGTGAACCTGCCCGAGGCGGGGAAGGTGCGCGTGATGTCGCAGGCATAAGTGCCGACTGAGGCAGCGGCATCGATCAGCACCAGATCCTGCGCCCCGATCACCGCACTGCCGTGGGCATAATGCAGCGAGGCGGCATTGCGGCCGGTCGCCACGATCGAATCGTACGATAGCCCCTCACCCCCGCCCTGCCGGAAGCCGTCTTCTAGCACGGCGGTCAGCTGGCGCTCGGTCATGCCGGGGCGCACTGCCTTCATCGCCGCCAAGTGCCCCGCTTGCGTCGCGGCGAGCGCCTTGCGCATCAGCTCCAGCTCGCGCGGTTCCTTGACCGTCCGCAGGGCCGGTAGCAGCGCGCTCTGGTCCTTCATCGTGCAGCCGGGCACATGGCTCATCACCCGGCCATAAAGCTCCATCGCCGGCGGCACCGGGGCCGAAGCGCTGGTGATCGGCCCCATGAAATGCAGCGTCCGGCTGCGTGCCGCGAGCTGCGTCACGAGGCCGTCCAGCCCCGAAGTGCGCCTTACCCGCTGAATTCCCGTGCGCTGTTCGATCAGCGAACCCAGCGGCAGGCGCTCGACATCCCAGCGCTCGGTCTCGACATCGCGCGACGGGAGCAGCAGGAATTCGCGGTAGGTCCGCTCGGCAGGCGCGAGCACCAGCACCGCGCCGGGTTCGTCGACGATCCCGGTCAGCCAGGCGAAATCGCCGGACTGATGGAACGGCGGGCTCACCGGCCCGCTGGTCCGGTCCCGCTCGGCCCCATGGATCACCGCCACGCCGTCCTTGAGCGTGGCCATCAGCCTCGCCCGGCGCTCGCGATATACCTCGGGACCGAAGGGGAACGTGCCCGAGGGGGTGGCGAAGCCTTGCGGTGGCAGGACTTGCGCCCGGATCGAGATCGACAGCGAGGCAGTCGCGGCGGCGGCTCCGGCGAGGAGCGAACGGCGGGTCAGGTGCATGATGGATTTCCTCAAGTGTGAGGGAAGCCTAGAGTGTTTCACGTGAAATACGAGATCGCCGTTTGCAGCGCGAAAGTGCCCGGGGGATGCGGGAAGTTGGGGGAGAGTTCGGGGGGAGTTGCCCTTCTGCCCCGAGAGTTGGAAACGCTGAATCGTGGCTTCAGGCCTGCTGGATATAGACCCGCATCGCGTCCGCTTCGGCCTCGATCTTGTCGAGCCGGTGCTTCACCAGGTCTCCGATCGAGACGAAGGCGACCATGCGATTTCCTTCCACTACAGGGAGATGGCGGAAGCGGCGCTGGGTCATCAGGGCCAGCGCCTCCATCACCGAAGTCTTGGGCGAAACGGTAACGACCGGTGCCGTCATCATGTCGCGCACCTTCATGTGCAGCGCCGCCTCGCCATGTTTGTGCAGGCAGCGGATCATGTCGCGTTCGGAGAAAATCCCTGCCACGCCGCTGTCCCCATCGCTGACCGGCAGGGCGCCGATGCGGTGGTGGGCGAGCATGTCGATCGCGTCGGATACCTGCGCGTCGGCCGACACGCTCCAGACTTCCCCTCTTCCCTGAATGACTTGCGCAATCGTCATGGCATCCTCCTGCGTGATGCGGCCGACTTGCGCCTTCGGGCGTCTTTTCGGGCCGCCTTATCTCCCATAGGGATCATGACATCTTGGTCGCCATTGTCAAAGCCGTTGCGCGCACCATCTTCGATCGCCAAAGGACTTTGCCATGGCCGGACATTCCCCGCTCGATGATCCTGAAAACGCACGATTTGCCTGGGCGCGTTACCGGCAGATCATGAACTGGATGGCGCTGTTCAGCACTGCGGTCGTCGGCGTGGTGCTTACCGTGCTCTACATGCAGATCGGCTTCGTCTCGATCCACCTCTACATCGCCTCGGCGCTGGGCGTGTGGCTGACGATCATGCTGATGGCGGCGCTGATGGGGCTGGTGTTCCTCTCCAGCGGGACTGGCCACGATGAATCGATCGAGGACAGGCTTGAGGACGAGCGGAATCGCTAGCTTCGGGCGTTGAGGTTTCGCTGCCGCGCTCCTATCTTGCATCGCATGAGCGATACCCAGGTCACCCTCGCCCCCAGCGCTGCCGCCCGCGTTGCCACCATCGCGCAAAAGCAGGGCAAGCCCGCAATCCTGCGGCTTTCGGTGGAAGGCGGCGGCTGTTCGGGCTTCCAGTACAAGTTCGGCCTCGCCGATGCACCGGAAGACGGTGACCTGATCGCCGAGACCGACGGCGTGCGGCTGGTGGTCGACGAGGTCAGCCTCGGCCTGCTCGAAGGCAGCGTGGTGGAATACGTCGAATCGCTGGGCGGCGCAGCGTTTCGTGTCTCGAACCCCCAGGCGGCATCGGGTTGCGGTTGCGGCGCAAGCTTCGCGATATGATCAAGGTTTCATCGTTCAATATCAACGGGATCAAGGCCCGCCTTCCCCGCCTGCTCGAATGGCTTGAGGAGACGCGGCCCTCGGTTGCCTGCCTGCAGGAGATCAAGACGCAGGACGAGGGCTTCCCGGCTGCCGAGTTCGAGAAGATCGGCTACCACGCGATCTGGCATGGCCAGAAGGGCTTCAACGGCGTGGCGATCCTGGCCGATGGGCAAGTGCCGGTCGAAGTGCAGCGCGGGCTGGCGGGCGAGCCCGAGGACGAGCATTCGCGCTATCTCGAAGCCGATGTATTCGGCATTCGCGTGGTGTGCATCTACCTGCCCAACGGCAATCCGCAGCCCGGTCCGAAGTTCGACTACAAGCTGCGCTGGATGGAGCGCCTGCGCAAGCGCATGGCCGAGATCACGGCAGAGGATGTGCCCGCGGTGGTGATCGGCGATTACAACGTGATCCCCGAAGACAAGGACACCTTCTCGGTCAAGGCCATGGCCAGTGACGCGCTGATGCAGCCCGAATCGCGCGACGCCTATCGCCGCCTGCTCAATGACGGCTGGACCGACGCGATCGACACCTTCAATCCGCAGGGCGGCGTCTGGACGTTCTGGGATTATCAGGCCGGAGCCTGGCAGCGCGACCACGGCTTCCGCATCGACCACGCCCTGCTCTCGCCCGAACTGGCGGACCGTTTGGTGGCGGCAGGCGTCGACAAGGAATATCGTGGCCGCGAGAAGGCCAGCGACCATGCGCCGGTGTGGGTACAGCTTCGAGCCTAACGCTTCGTCGCACGTCGTGAACGGTTCGCAGATTGTCACATCACCTGAATGAATCCCTGTGCAGGGCGTCACCGAAGATTCAGGCGACTCGGGCCATGGGCAGCGAGACGCAAAGACGATTTGTGAAAGCTGACGACAATGGGCCTGTTCAAGCCTGACTTCTTCCGCGCTCTGGCTTTTGGGTTCCTGATGGGGGCCGCTGTCATGGGCATTTCTGCCGGGACCACCGCACTGGCGACGCCGGATCTTGAACACGCCAGCGAACAGGCTTCGCGCTAAGATGCGCCGACCGATCCTTTCCGCAGCACTGGCGGTGGGGATCTTCACCGCTTCCTGCCAGCAACCGGCGCAGGCCGAGGGCGCCGTGGCGACGCCGGCCGCAGCGGTTCAGGCAAACGAGCCTGCAGGCAAGAAGACTGCGGTTTTCGCGGGCGGCTGCTTCTGGGGCATTGAGGCGGTGTTCAGCCACCTGAACGGTGTGAGCAGCGTCGTCTCCGGCTATCACGGCGGGGCGAAGAACACCGCGATCTATGACGTTGTCGGCACTGGACGGACCGGCCATGCCGAAGCGGTGCGGGTGACCTATGACCCTGCGAAGATCCGCTACGACCAGTTGCTGCGCGTGTTCTTCGCCGTCGGCGCGGACCCGACGCAGTTGAACTACCAGGGCCCCGACCACGGCACGCAGTATCGCAATGCGCTGGTGCCGATGAATCAGGAACAAGCCAAGGTTGCTGCGGCCTATCTTGCTCAATTGAAGAAGTCCGGTCTGTGGAAGCAGCCGATCGTCACCACGATCGAGCCGTACAAGGCATTCTACCCAGCCGAAGGCTATCATCAGGACTTTGCCGCCAACAATCCCGACCACGGCTATATCAAGCGGTGGGACGCGCCAAAGGTGGCGAACCTAAAGCGGCTATTCCCGGACCTCTACAAGGCCGGCTTCACGCGGAACTGATTTGCGCAGGCGCGCGGTCGTGCCTATCTAGGGCCGATGTCCGGGCACCATCATCACGATTTCGCAGGCGACAAGCTGATCGAGGCCGCGCGTGAAGCGCTGACGGCTTCTGGAGAGCAGTGGACCGAAATGCGCGCCGACGTATTCGAGGCGCTTGCAGCGCACGAGAAGCCGGCCTCGGCGTATGACATTGCCGAAAGCGTCGGCACGCGGCGGGGCAAGCGGGTGGCGGCCAATTCGGTCTATCGCATCCTTGACCTGTTCGTGCGCACCAATCTGGCGCGACGGGTGGAAAGCGCCAATGCCTATGTTGCCAACAGCCATCCCGGCTGTCGGCATGACTGCATCTTCCTGATCTGCGACCTGTGCGGCAAGGCCGTGCACAACGACGACGACAAGCTGACTGGCGCGCTGCGGCTGGCGGCACAGGCGGCGGGCTTTGCCGAGGTGCGACCGGTAGTGGAAATCCGCGGCCATTGTGCGGAGTGCGCTGCCGAGGATTGAATTTGCCTGACGGGGGAGAGGGCAGCATGAACGATCAGGCACACGAGCCACGGCACTTGCCGACGCGGAAGCAGTTCGTGGCAGTCATTTCCGGCAATGCGCTGGAATTCTACGATTTCCTCAGTTTCAGCTTTTTCGCGGTGAACGTCTCGCGGGTGATGTTCCCCGCAGGTGCGCCGGGGAGTGCGCTGCTGCTGACGCTGATGACGGCGGGGGCCGGCTTTGGCGCACGGCCGCTGGGCGCGATCCTGTTCGGACTGCTCGGTGACAAGGTGGGCCGTCGTCCGACGATGCTGGCGACCTTCGCGCTGATGGGGGTGAGTGCAATCGGGCTGGCGTTGACGCCGAGCTATTCTGTCATCGGCATATGGGCGCCGGTGCTGGTGGTTATCTTCCGCCTGTTGCAGGGCCTTGCGGCGGGCGGCGATGTGGGGCCGACGACGGCGTTCCTGGCCGAGAGTTCACCGCCGGAGCGGCGCGGGATGCTGGTGGCGCTGCAACTGGTGGCGATGCGCATCGGCGTGCTGGGCAGCGGCCTTGTCGGGCTGGTGCTGGCGAGCGTGCTGACCCCGGCGCAGCTTGATGCCTATGGCTGGCGCATTGCCTTTGCCATCGGTGCAGGGATCGTGCCGTTGGCGTTCATCCTGCGGCGGCGGCTGGACGAGACGCTGCACTTGCCCGAGACGGGGCCGAACGTGGTGACGGAGCTTGATGTTGCGGCCTATGCGGCGGCGCTGCTTGGCGTGTTCGGATTCCTGCTGGCGGGCGCGACCGGGGATTTTCTGTTCGTCTACGCAGTGACCTTCCTGAAAATCCCGGTGACGAATGGGTATGTCCTGCAGATGGCGGCGGCGGGCACGCAGATCGTCGGGCTGCTGTTCGGCGGCTGGCTGGGAGACCGGGTCGGGCGGCAGAAGGTGAACTTCGCCACCGCCGTTCTGGCCGCTGCGGTTTCGCTGCCACTGTTCCGCTGGGGCATTGCTGGCGGAACGCTGGGACAACTGGCCCTTGCCGCAGCCCTGCTCCTGCTGATGGCCACGGTTTCGGCGGCCGTTGCCTATGCCGCGTTCGTTGAGATCACACCGAAGCGGCACCGCGCCGGGCTGGTCGGCATCGGCTATGGCGCGGTGGTGGCGCTGACCTTCGGGCTGACGCCGGTGCTGCTGACGCGCTACATCGGGCAAAGCGGCGATCTGGCCGCGCCGGGCTATGCCTTCGTGCTGGCGGCGGCAGCGCTGATCGCTTCGTCGCTTCTGCTGGGATTGCGCGCGCCACGAACCTTGGGGAAGGCTGCGGCAACATGATCCTGTTCGACAGCGCCAAAGCATCGGTGTAAGGGCGGAGGGATGAATTCAGAACCGGCAACGCCGCTGCTCGACACGGTCAAGACACCAGACGATCTCCGCAAGCTTGCACCTTCGCAGCTTCGCCAGCTTTCGGACGAATTGCGGACCGAGATGATTTCTGCCGTGGGCACCACTGGCGGGCACCTCGGTTCGGGCCTCGGCGTGGTCGAACTGACCGTGGCGATCCATTATGTGTTCAACACGCCGCAGGACAAGCTGGTGTGGGACGTGGGCCACCAGGCCTATCCGCACAAGATCATCACCGGGCGTCGTGACCGTATCCGTACGCTGCGGCAGGGTGGCGGGCTTTCGGGCTTCACCAAGCGCAGCGAAAGCGAATACGATCCGTTCGGCACCGCGCATTCGAGCACCTCGATCTCGGCGGCGCTGGGCTTTGCCATTGCCAACAAGCTGAGCGATCGTCCCGGCAAGGGCATTGCCGTGATCGGCGACGGCGCGATGAGCGCCGGCATGGCCTACGAGGCGATGAACAACGCCGGCGAGGCAGGCAACCGGCTCGTCGTCATCCTCAACGACAACGACATGTCGATCGCGCCGCCGGTGGGCGGGCTGTCGGCCTATCTCGCGCGGCTGGTGTCCTCGCGCCAGTTCCTGGGTTTGCGTGAAATCGCGCGCAAGCTTTCGCGCAAGCTGCCGCGGCCGCTGCACACCGCCGCCCGCAAGACCGACGAGTTCGCCCGGGGCATGGCCATGGGCGGCACGTTGTTCGAGGAACTGGGCTTCTACTACGTCGGCCCGCTTGACGGGCACAACATCGACCAGCTGATCCCGGTGCTGGAGAACGTGCGCGATGCGGCCGAGGGGCCATGCCTCGTCCATGTCGTGACGCAGAAAGGCAAGGGCTATGCCCCGGCCGAAGCTGCGGCGGACAAGTATCACGGGGTGCAGAAGTTCGACGTGGTCACCGGTGAGCAGGTAAAGGCCAAGCCCGGCGCACCTGCATACCAGAACGTGTTTGGCGAAACGCTGGCCAAGCTTGCCGAAACCGACCCGACGATCTGCGCGATCACCGCGGCGATGCCGAGCGGCACCGGCGTGGACAAGTTCGCCAAGGCGCACCCGACGCGCACCTTCGACGTCGGCATTGCCGAGCAGCACGCGGTGACCTTTGCGGCGGGCCTCGCGGCAGAGGGCATGCGGCCGTTCTGCGCGATCTATTCGACCTTCCTGCAGCGCGCGTTCGACCAGGTGGTGCATGACGTGGCGATCCAGAACCTGCCCGTGCGCTTTGCCATCGACCGCGCGGGGCTGGTCGGTGCCGATGGTGCGACGCACGCCGGATCGTTCGACATCACTTATCTGGCCACCCTGCCCAACATGGTGGTGATGGCCGCCGCGGACGAGGCGGAGCTGGTCCACATGACCTATACCGCCGTAAAGCACGATAGCGGGCCGATCGCGTTCCGCTATCCGCGCGGCAATGGCACCGGCGTGGCGCTTCCGGATGAGCCGGAACTGCTGGAGATCGGCAAGGGCCGCATCGTGCGGTCAGGCAGCAAGGTTGCGCTGCTCTCGCTGGGCACCCGTCTGGCCGAGGCGCTGAAGGCGGCGGACCAGTTGGAGGCCAAGGGGCTTTCGACGACAGTGGCCGACCTGCGCTTTGCCAAGCCGCTCGATACCGACATGATCCGCCAGCTGATGGCCACGCACGAGGTTGTCGTGACGATCGAGGAAGGCGCGATCGGCGGCCTTGGCGCGCACGTGCTGACGATGGCGAGCGACGAGGGGCTGACCGATGGTGGCCTCAAGATCCGCACCATGCGCCTGCCTGACGTGTTCCAGGATCACGATGCGCCGGACAAGCAGTACGACACGGCGGGCCTCAACGCGCCGCAAATCGTCGATACCGTGCTCAAGGCCTTGCGGCACAACTCTGCGGGTGTGAACGAAGCGCGGGCCTGAAAGCCCGCGCCTGAAAGCCTGCGCTAACGTCTCCGCCGGGCTCTGGTCAGCCGATCCACATCCACAGTCCGGCCGGGATGCCGAAAAAGTGGTAGTGCAGCCACGTGGCGATGAACCAGACGAGGAAGGCAATCGCCCAGGCAAGGCGCAGCGCGCCCAGTTCCTGCAGCCGGGGCCAGAAACTGGTGCGGCGCTGCCAGGGGTGGAATTCTCGCTTGTTCTGGGCGACCTTGCGCTTGTCCTGAAAGTGCGAGCCTAGCAACGCCAGCACGATCAGACCTGACATGACGACCAGGACACGAGGTGTCGGCGAAGCGACGATGTGACCGAGCGCCCACAGCGCAATGCCCCACATCATCGGGTGCCGGGTGATCCTGAACACGCCGGCCGGGATCCACGTGCCCACGCCAGCAGCATTCGCGCCGGCCAGCGCAGGATTGCGCGTGAACGATGGCAGCAGAAACGCCGTGCCGGTTATCGTGAGCAGGCTGGCAACCACCCATGGGCCGGCGGCCATGCCATCCCAAAGCGGCGTTCCCGTCTTCACACGGTCAAATGTGACCATCGCCCAGGCCAGTACGGACAGGGATACCAGCGAATAGAACAGCAGGAAGCCCCGCCCGCCCAGCATGGACTGCAGGCGGGAGCGAATGGGCCCTGACATCACGAAATGCGAAATAACGAAGGCTGTTGTCGCCGCAATAAGCTGGATCAACGCATGATCCATGAACCGTCCCCCATTCCGCGATGCCCGTTGCCGTTTTCGACCAACGCCCGCGTTACCCTGATGATACTCTCAAGTTGGCCAATGCCTAGCCCTTCAGAAACAATCTCACGATCGGCTGGTTCCCGCCATAAGGGCAATTATCACGCTACGCCGTGCATCAGCTTCCTCAGCGGCACCGCGATGACGAGAAGCACGGCGCCGATGCCGATCGAAATCCAGCCGATCGTCGTGAAGACCCCGACGTAAGTATCGAGGCTGACCTTGAGATTGGTGACCTGGCCGCCAACCGTTTCGACGCTGGCAACCTGCGCGACCATGCCGGCAACGTACTGCGCCACCGCGATCGACAGGAACCACACACCCATCATCATGCCGACAATGCGGGCCATGGACAGCTTGGTGATCATCGAAAGGCCCACCGGCGAAATGCACAGTTCGGCCATCGAGTGGACGAGGTACAGGCCGGCCAGCCAGACCAGTCCGACCTTGAACTGGGCGTCGGCAAATTGCGCGCCCCACACCAGCAGCAGGAAGCCTGCGCCCACGCCCATCAGGGCGATGGAGAACTTCACCGGGATCGAAGGTTCGACGCCGCGCCGGGCCATCGCATTCCACATCGCGCCGAACACCGGCGCCAGCGCCACGATGAACAGGGCATTGAAGATCTGCGTCTGGCCTGCGGGCATGACGTAGACCTCATCGGTGGCAAAGCCCTTGGCCCGGGCATAGATCATGCCGATGAAGCCGGCCGTCATCACCAGAGCGAAGCCCGCACCCATCTTCCGCTTCGTTGCCGCAGGTTCGCCATTGCCGAAGAACCAGGTGAGCAGCCATCCGAGCCCGCCCAGCAGGAGCGCGAAGAACAGGTAGTAGGTGAACGGATAGGCGTTGAAGACCGCGAAAAGACCGCGGGTCCAGCCCACTTCAAGCACGGTGTTGCGCTCGGCAAACAGCGTGAGGGAGGAGCCTGCCTGTTCGAACAGGGTCCAGAACACGGTGTTGAACACGATCAGCACCATAGCGGCGACCATCATCTGGAATTCGACGCGGCTGCCCGAGGCCAGCGCCCAGATCAGGATGCCGGGAACGGCAAGAAGGAAGGTGCCGAACATCAGCTTGCCCATGATCGGCAGGCCAAGGAGGTAGCCGGTCAGTCCCTCGCCCGCTTCCGGCGCGACATAGGCCATGAGGTTGGTGAACAGGAAGAAGAACAGCGGCACGCAGACCAGCGCCGCGCCGTAGATCAGCCAGTCCTTGCGCGGATCGGCCCCGGCGGGACGTTCACCATAGCCATCGAGCCTGCCGCCATCGAACTGGAACAGGACCCACGACAAGGTCATGCCGACGGCAGCCAGGCCAAACCCAGCCCACCAGCCCACGGATTCGGCCAGAATCGGGCAGAAGAACTGCGAAATCAGCGAACCGAGGTTGATGCCCATGTAGAAGATCGTGAACCCGGCATCGCGGCGGCGGTCACCATCGGCATAGAGCGAGCCGACGATCGTGGAGATGTTGGGCTTGAAGAAACCGTTGCCGACCGTGACCAGCGAAAGGCCGACAAGCAGGATGGCGATGTGGAACTGCGAGCGTTCGCCGTCGGACTGGAACCCGCCCGGCGCAATGCGCCTGACCTCGGCCCCGTCAGCCGACTTGAGCGACACGGACTTGTCGTCGTTACCGACGATCTCGAGGCGCTGACCACCCATTTCGACCGAACGGACTTCGCTGCCGGCGGTCTCGGTGACGGTCACGTCATAGCGCTGGCCTTCGATCGTGGCGTAGGGCTTGGCCGCCTCGCCGCCGAAGCAGAGCATGAAATAGCCGACCGCCATCAGGATCGCGCCGAACTTCACCGAGCGCTTGGAGCCGAGATAACGATCTGCAATCAGTCCGCCGATGAGCGGGGTGAGATAGACGAGCGCGGTGAAGCCGCCGTAAATGCCGGTGCTGGTGGTATCGTTGAAGAGGAAATGCTTGGCGAGATAGAGCGTGAGGATCGCTCTCATGCCGTAATAGCCGAAGCGTTCCCACATTTCGGTCGTGAACAGGCGCTTCAATTGCTGGGGATGGCCGAACCACTCGCCAGTTGCCGTGGTTCGTGCGAAGTTCGTGTCGTCTTGGGCCATGCCGGCGAGCGATCCCGTCGTTGCTGTGTGAGCTTTTTGCACTGCCGCGCCTCTCCTGCACGGCAAGTTTCCGCCTTAGTGCCACGTGTGGCGATGGCAAGAAACTATTTTCAATCGCAACCAGTGTGGCGAAGCGGTGGGTGCGCGGCAGAAGTGCGCCCGAAGCGCGGCGGCAACGAGCCGTTGTGTGATGCGCTGTATTATGGCACTACGTCACCATGGGCATGAACATCAGCCAGGCAAGCCGTCCGGTCTATCTCCGCCTGCGTGACGAAATCTGTGTGGCAATCCTTGACGGTCGCTATGCCGAGGGTGCCATGCTGCCGTCGGTTCGGGCCTATGCGGCGGAACAGGGCGCCAACCCGCTTACCGTGGCCAAGGCCTATCAGCAGTTTCAGGAGGAAGGGCTGGTGATTGTCCAGCGCGGCGTTGGCATGTTCGTCGCACCCGGCGCGGTTGATGCCTTGCGCCGACGGGAGCGTGAATCTTTCCTGCAAGATGAATGGCCTGCAGTGGCGGCACGGATGCGCCTGCTTGGCATCAGCTTGGCCGACGTAGCGGAAATCGCCTGAAACGGTCCATTTTTGGCCACTCCCGGCAATATGAAACGATTGTCATGACCGGTCGGCCGTGGCAGGATGGCGGAATGCGCGCATACGGGGGTTTGGGCGCAGGGATCGTAGATAACTGTGGGGGCGCCCGCATGGTCGCCTGGCGGAGGGAAAGAATGATAAGATCGGAGCTGCTGCAGGCTCTCGCCAAGGAAAGCCCTGGCATGCGCAGCGAAGAAATCGAGCGGGTTGTCGACGTTTTCTTCGATGAGATTGCCAAGCGTCTGGCTGATGGCGGGCGTGTCGAACTTCGTGGTTTTGGTGCGTTTTCCACGCGCGAACGCGATGCCCGGAAGGGCCGCAACCCGCGAACCGGCGAAACCGTTGAAGTACCGGGCAAGCGCGTGCCCTATTTCAAGGCAGGCAAGGAAATGCGGCAACGGCTGAACGCCGACTGAGCTTCCGGCCGAAAATTCAACAAAGGGCGCGGCAACAGACGTTGCCGCGCCCTTTGTGCTGTGGCAGGCGCGACTTGCACAAGTTGCGGCTTTCAGGGTTCACCTTGAACCTGTCCTGCCAACTATTGCGGACGTGGCGGAATGGTAGACGCCGGGGACTTAAAATCCCTTGATCCTTGATCGTGCGGGTTCGAGTCCCGCCGTCCGCACCAAAAATCGGCGCTATTGTAATTATCTGCCGCGATTTGATGACAAGTCAGACTACACATTGAAAGCGGTTGTTTACATGGCTGTAAAAATCCAAGTCATTCCGTAATTTGCTTGGTAACTCCGCGGTAGGAATTACGTGCTAATACTGATTCTTACCGGGGTTTGCGTGCGCTCCGGTGCGGCTTCACGCGCGCGGGGGATCGGGCTTGGCCCAGGCAGACGACGATCAAGTGCCTAAGGACGCGGAAGCCGGAGCGGACCAACGCGCCGCGCCGCGTTTCACCTTGCTGATTCGTGCCGCCAAGCTGATCCTCGATGGCGAGCGCGAATTCCTCTGCGTCATTCGTGATGCGTCGGCGAGCGGCCTCAAGATCCGCCTGTTCAACCCGCTGCCCCTTTGCGGATCGCTGGCCATCGAAATGAGCAATGGCGATCGTTATCCGATCGAGCAGATCTGGAGCGAGGGCGAATACGCCGGCTTTCGCTTTCTGGGTGACATCGAGATCGAGCGCCTGCTTGACGAGAGCCACGGAACTTTCCCGAAGCGCCAGGTCCGGCTGCGCATCCATCTCGATGCCATCCTCCATTCGGGAGGCGATGCGGTCCATGTCGCGTTCCAGGATATTTCGCAGCAGGGGGCGTGCATCGAGAGCGACAAGTGGCTCCTGATGAACGAGCTCGTCCGGCTGGAAACGGAAGTTCTCCCCCCGATCTACGCCAAAGTGCGCTGGCGCAGCCATCCGCGTTACGGGCTGCTCTTCGAGCAGACCTTCAAGATGGACGAACTCGCGCGGATTGCCGCACCCCTGCAGGGCAGCGATCTGCCGATGCCCAGCCCCGGCGGACGGTTGCGCAAGATCTGACATAAGAGTTTGACAGCGGGGCTGGCCGGAAACGGCAATTCTTTGCCGCAGGCCTTGCCGCCATTAACCATCCCTTATCCATTTTCCTTCACGTCTGGCTCAAGCGAAGTGCGCTGAGACGGGGGTTTTGATGGTTAACGGGACGAGAGCGGCCGATGGCCTCGCAAACGGTTCTGGCAGCCGCAAGGTGGATGTTGCGATCATCGGCGCTGGGCCGGCTGGACTGACGGCGGGCTACCTCCTGACCAAGCGCGGTTTCAGCGTTGCCATCATCGAAAAGGACCAGACCTATGTCGGCGGCATAAGCCGGACGGTCGAGCACGAAGGCTACCGTTTTGACATCGGCGGGCACCGCTTCTTTTCGAAAAGCCAGCAGGTCGTCGATCTGTGGAACGAGATTCTGCCCGACGATTTCATCCAGCGCCCGCGGATGAGCCGGATCTATTACGAGGGCAAGTTCTACTCCTACCCGCTGCGCGCGTTCGAGGCGCTGTGGAACCTCGGCCTCGTGCGATCGACGCTGTGCATGGCGAGCTTCGCAAAAGCCAAGGCCTTTCCCAACCGCAAGGTGAAAAGCTTCGAGGACTGGACCGTGAACCAGTTCGGGCAGAAGCTCTATTCGATCTTCTTCAAGACCTACACCGAAAAGGTCTGGGGCATGCCCTGCGACGAGATGAGCGCGGACTGGGCGGCCCAGCGAATCAAGGGACTGTCGCTGTGGGGGGCGGTTGTCGACGGGCTGAAGCGCAGCCTTGGCCTGAACAAGCGTCCGAACGACGGCATGCAGACCAAGACCCTGCTCGAAACCTTCCGCTATCCGCGTCTTGGCCCCGGCATGATGTGGGATGCTGCGCGCGACAGGATCGTGGCGAGCGGCAAGGGTGAAGTGCTGATGGGCCATGCCTTCAAGCAGCTTGCAGCCGATGGCGCGGGCGGGTGGCGCCTGTCTGCGACGGGACCGGATGGCGATGTGGTGATCGAGGCAGCCCATGCCATAAGTTCGGCGCCGATGCGCGAGCTGGCCGCGCGCCTGCATCCGCTGCCCGCCACAACACTCGAAGCCAGCCGCCTCAAGTATCGCGACTTCCTGACGGTGGCGCTCAAGATCCGGTCCGAGGAACTGTTCCCCGACAACTGGATCTACATCCACGACAGCAAGGTGAAGGTCGGCCGCATCCAGAACTTCCGTTCGTGGTCGCCCGAAATGGTGCCGGACGAAAGCGTGGCCTGCGTCGGTCTGGAATACTTCTGTTTCGAGGGCGACGCGCTGTGGGATTCGTCGGATGCTGAGCTGATCGAACTGGCCAAGCAGGAAATGGCGATCCTCGGCCTTGTCAGCCCCGAAAAGGTGATCGGCGGCGTGGTGGTGCGTCAGGAAAAGGCCTATCCGGTCTATGACGACGAATATGCCGCAAACGTCGCCGCCATGCGCACTGAACTCGAAGCAGCCCATCCGACGCTGCACATGGTCGGCCGCAACGGCATGCACCGCTACAACAACCAGGACCACGCGATGATGACAGCGATGCTGACCGTGGAAAATATCGCAGCAGGTGCGCGGGTATACGACACCTGGTGCGTGAACGAGGATGCCGAGTACCACGAAGCGGGCAATGAGGGTGCGCAAGGAGCCCTTCCGGCGCGCGTCGCGCCCAGCGAAGACCAGGCAGCTGCATTGGCGTCGCTGCGCGATGTTCCAGCGCGGATCGTGCCCGAGAAGGTTGCGGCCAAGGCCGCCTGAACCAGACAGTGCCACCACAAATGACCGGGACGATCCTGCCGATGATCGATCGCCTGCGCCGCGTGATGCTTCTGCGTTACTTGCTCGCCAGTGTCGGCGCGTTGGCCGTGGACATCGGCTCGTTCCTTGCCCTGCTGGCGATGGGGACCGCGCCGGTGATTGCTTCGGCGAGCGGCTATTCGCTTGGCATTGTCGCGCATTGGCTGCTTTCGAGCCGTACGGTCTTTACCGATACGGTGGCGGCAGAGCGCGGCGCGCGCACGCGGCAGAAGGCATTGTTCGTTGGCTCGGCTCTGGTCGGGCTGGCGCTGACGACACTGATCGTCGGAGCCGGAACCGCTATCGGCCTGGATTCGCGCGTATCGAAGCTGATCGCCGTGGGGGCAAGCTTCACGACGACGTGGCTGCTCAGAAAGCGGGTCGTCTTCCAGTGAACAGTGGCCGTTCCGGCCCATTGCCGGGAGAGTGCAGCAATGCGTTCCCGTGGCGGGGCGTGTTGCTGGCTTGGGTTGCGATTAGCCTCGTGACGCTGATCGGCAGCGGTGGCAGGCTGTCGATAGCGGCTTTCGTCGACGGCGATGACGCGCTGCGCTTGCAGCAGGTGCGCGACCTGCTGGGTGGGCAAGGCTGGTTCGACCTTCACCAGTACCGCGTTGCGCCGCCCGAAGGGGTGGCGATGCACTGGACCCGCGTGGTCGACATCCCGATCGCGGCGATGATCCTGCTGTTGCGTCCGTTGATGGGGCAGGGGCTGGCAGAGAGCATCGCCATCGTGGTGGTGCCGCTGCTGCACCTTCTGGCGGCAATGGCGCTGGCGGCGCGGCTGGCAGCGCGGCAATTCGGCCCCCGCATCGGTATCGTCGCCGCCCTTCTGGTGGCAGCGGCGGTGCCGGCATCGTTCCGAATGATGCCGCTGCGGATTGATCACCATGCCATGCAGTTCGTGCTTGCGCTGGTGGCATTGAACGGCCTGTTTGCCTGCGCGCCCCGGATGGGCGGGGCACTGGCCGGTGCGGCGCTGGCACTCGCACTGGCAATCTCGCTGGAATCGCTGCCTCTGGCCGTAATCGTCGGCGGACTTTGCACCTTGCGTCTGTGGCGCGGCCAGAGCGCGTGGCTGATCGGCTATCTGCTGAGCCTGTCCCTGGCGAGCCTGGCCCTGTTCCTGGCGACGCGTGGCCTTGGCGATCTGGCGCAGCATTGCGATGCAGTGTCGCCTGTCCATGTCGTGGCGCTGTTGTGGATGGGTGGGGGCACGGCGATCATCCTGCCGCGGCTTCGCGACCGTCCGCCGTTGGTGAGCCTGCTTGCCGTGGGCCTGATCGGCGCAGGGGCTGTCGGCCTTGCTGCGGCGTGGGCGCCACAGTGCCTTGCGGGAGACGCCTTCGCTTCGGTTGATCCGCTGGTCCGCAAGGTCTGGCTTGATTCCGTGCTTGAGGGGCTACCGGTGTGGCGGCAGGAGCCGGGCTTTGCTGCGACCATCATCCTGCTGCCGCTGTTCGGCCTGATTGCCTGCCTGCGCCTGGCCACGCGCGCGGCGGATCGTGGAGTGCAGCTGTTCTGGCTCGACTATGCCCTGTTGCTGGTTGGCGCAACGCTGGTCGGCCTGCTGGTGGCGCGCGCATCGGGAGCTTCCTGCCTTTTCGCGACCGTGCCTGCAGCGTGGCAGTTTGCGGAGCAGTTTGCCCGCTGGCGGCAGGATTCCCTGCTGGTCCGACGCATGGGCAGGGTGGTTGTCATGATTACGCTGCTCCTGCCGGGCGTACTGGTGGATCAGGGGGTGCGTCTGCTCGCACCGGCAGGCCAAGCGTCAGATGGTCGCGCACAGGGCGAAGTGGCCCTTGGCTGCGACTTCTCCCGGGCCGTGCCCGCTCTTGCGGCTCTCCCGAAAGGCACGTTGCTCACCGGTCTGGACATCGGTCCGACCGTGCTGGTCACGTCCGGGCATACGGTCGTCGCCACCGCCCACCACCGGGCGAGCGCCGCCATTCGCGACGTGATCGATGCCTTCCTTGGACCGGACGAGGCCGCGCGGCAGATCATGGCACGGCGCGGGGCTAAGATGGTGGTGATTTGCCCTGGTGGCAGTGAGGCTCGCTTCTACGCGGAGAAGGCACCGGCCGGGTTCATTGCCCACCTCATGTCCGGCAAGGTTCCGGGCTGGCTTGAACCGGTGACCATGCCCGACGCCAGCGGTGTAAAGGCATGGCGCTTCAGGCAGCGCTGAGCTGCCCTCGGTCCAGTACCGATTGCAGACATTCAAGGCGGTCGAGACGGTAGCCATTCCGGGGCACTGCAAGGATTTGGCCAATTCGGCCTGTCGCACATGGGATGGGCTTGAAACCGGACCGCTATTCCCATGCTCATCCGCCCAACTCCAAGCAAGCCGGGCGCTGGGCAATTTTGCCTCGAGCTGAGCACGTGCGCGTGATGTGTCCTGGGTCTGCGGACCGAAACGAAGCGATCCTCAGCGCACAAAAAAGGGGCGGTTCCGAAGAACCGCCCCCGATTCTTGATCAATGCCTTGCGGCGAAGGATCAGAAGTTGGCCGAGACGCCGAAACGGAAGAACCGCGGGGTCTGGTAGCCTGTGACCTTACGATAGTTCGGGTTGATCGACGTAACAGTATCAAGATCGCCGAATTCGTTGAAGTCGAGCTTGCTCTTGAAGTTGAAGACGTTGAACACGTCGGCGCGTAGCGTGATGCCGCCTGCGATCGATTCCATCGGGATCGTGTAGGCGATGCTCATGTCGACGCGCTTGTTCCAGTCACCATCAAACACTGTGCCGCGGCCAACAGGCTGCCCCACTGTGCCATCGATATTGCCGGCCTTGATTTGCGAATCGCAATACCAAGAAGCTGCAGAGGTGCCCGTCGCCCGAAGGTCGCCCCTCGGATAGGTGCCGATGCAGCCGAACTTGCGCGGCGACTGGAGCAGGGCGTTGAAGCCGAGGTTCCAGCGGTCGGTCGGCTTCCAGTTACCGAACACCTTGAAGGTGTGTTCGCGATGGTTCGGCAGGAAGCCGTACGAACCGTCTACCCAGCCGAGTTCGTCGAAGTCCTGCGTCAGGCCGGTGTCGTCCTGACCATTGTCCGACTTCACGCCGCCTTCGTAGTTGCCGCGCGAACGCGACCAAACGTAGCTGGCGGTGAGGCCCCAGCCGTCTTCGAACGGCTTCTCCCACTTCAGTTCTGCAGCCCAGTAGGTGCGCTTTGCCTTGGGCAGGCCGATGAACGAAGCCGGGATGGTGACTTCGTGCAGCGCGCCATTGGCGTCGGCGACGTTGACGATAAGATCCTGTCCCGGGTTCATCAGCACGTAGCCACCGCTACCGATGGTCGGAACGGTCGTGCCGTTGCAGAATGCCTGATTTTGCGTGGCGCAGAATGACTTGATGATCGACCCATAGTAGGTGCTTGGGACGTTCTTGTCACCGCTGCCGTCAAAATCGACGTCTTCAAGCACTGCACCCAGCTTGCGATAGGTGAAGTTGACCGAAATCTTCATGCGGTTGGGGAAGTTGTATTCACCACCGACGATGAACTCGTCCATGTACTGCGGCTTGAGGTTCTTCGAGACCAGCGTCGTCGGATCGGCAACGCCGCCCGGCGAGAGCACTTCGGCCAGAACCTTGGTGCCGAGCGTGGGGGAGGTCAGGCTGCCTGTGTACTGGCCGTTGCCGTTGACGGGCAGCGTGTACCAGTCCTGCAGGAACGTTTCCGAACCGGCGAGGCGGATGTTGGTGTTCGCAGCCACCGGCAGGTAGTAACGACCGTAGAAGGCCGAGATACGAGCGGTCTTGTCGCCGGTCGGGTCAAAGTTGACACCGAGGCGCGGAGCCCACTGGTTCTTGAGCGTGGTGAAGGGCGAGCCGAGGCCGTCCTTGTTCACGAACTTGTCATTGCGCAGGCCGAGCGACAGGTTGATGCGCTCGGTAACGTCCCAGTCGTCCTGGATGTAGAACGCGGTGTTCTCGGACTTGAAGCTGCCACCTGAATTGAGCGTGCGGACACGGACGTAATCGGTGTTTGCAGGGATTAGCCCGCCCAACGCAGGGTTACTGCCCGAGCGATAATAGCGGTAGTAGGTGCCGCCCGAGTAAATCGTCGCGTTGTCAGCTTGCAGCTTCTCGAGGTCCCAACCAGCGCGCAGGTGGTGTTCACCCAGCAGCGAGAAGTTGAGGTCGGCGTCGATGCGGTAGTTGGTACGCTGGTCGCGACCGGTATCGATCACGCCGGCCGGGTTCCCTGAGATGAGCTTGAGGCCATCAGCAGGCACACGACCATCCAGTACATACGGGTTGGCGTCATCAGCGCCAGCCGAGGTCTGGTTGAACTTGGACCGCCCGTAGAGAGCCGAGAGCGTGAACCAGTCAGTGAAGGCACCGGTGTACTTGACGATGTAGTTCGAACCGCCCGAGAAGTTGGTGGTCGGAGAACCGTTGAACTTGACCTTCTCGTCCTGCGAGTCGTTGAAGTACGTGCCTTCGACGCGGTGACCGTCAAACAGATTGAGGTCGAGCTTGCCGCCGTAGAAGGGCTTGTTGTTCACGCGGGTCGTTGTATCGCCGAACGCGTCGGTGTCGCTCTGCGTGTAGTGACGCGGGTTGAAGAAGCCGAAGAAGAACAGGCGATCCTTGATCACCGGACCCGAGGCCCAGATGTTGCCTTCGATGACTTCGCGCTTGTCCAGCTTGTTGTTCTGCGAGTAGGTGTTCGGCGCCTGCTCGTAGCCCCATTCCGGCTGGTAATAGACGTTGAAGCCGCCGTGGAAGGTGTTCGAGCCCGAACGGGTCAGCGCGATGACCGCGCCGCCGGTGTTGCGGCCGAATTCTGCCTGGTAGCCACCGGTCTTGACCTGGACCTGGTCGTAGAATTCGAACGGCACGGTGGTTCCGCCCACAAAGGTGCGGAAGTTCGTGATGTTCATGCCGTTGATGTAGTAGACGTTTTCGGCAACCGACGAACCGGCGATGGAAACGCCACCGAATGCCGAGTCACCCGAGGTGACCTGCGGGGTCAGGAGCTGGATGGCTTCGATCGAACGGCCGACCGGAACAGTCTCGGCAACCTTCTGGACGTCGAACACGATGCCGGTGGCAGTACCCGAGAAGTCCACCTTGCGAACCGGCGCGCCACGGACGACGATTTCGCCGGTGGTCGGCGCTTCGCTCGAAACGGTGAAGTCGAAGTTGTTGCCGCCGAGGCCGACCGAAACGTTCTCGCTGCGGGTCGTGGTGTAGCCGTCAGCCATCACGGTCACGTTGTAGGTGCCGACCTGCACGCCCGGCAGCGTAAACGTGCCGTTGCCCGAAGTGGTGGTGGTGCGGGTGAAGCCACGTTCAACCGAGGTTACTTCGACGCGGGCGCCCGAGATCGGCTTACCCGAGTCGTCAACGACAGTACCTGAAAGGCTTGCGGCAGTAACGTCCTGCGCCATGGCAGGCGCGACGATGGCGGCCGAGCCGGCGAAACCGGCGACGACCAGCGCCAGCGGCGCGGCGCTCGCACGGAGCGCAGAGAAGGTTTTGATGTTCACGTGTCCAGTCCCTTTTGTCCTGAATCCTGCACAGCCAGCAAGAGGTGTGCAGGCCCTTTCCCGTATCGCCAAAACCCTAACATCGCGCTTCAGAGCGAAGCTTGGGCCCCTTGGCAAACGGGCAAGATGTGTCTGTTTGGCTGAAATGATCGGGTCCATCAAAACACGATTGTCAGTTACGAAATGAATCCGAAACATGTGTAGCGAAACTGCCACACCGCCTTTGGGTCAGGTAAGGTAAGGCCCAATTTCCGTAACTTACGGGTGATGCACAGAAATTACACTCCTGCCCGGTTCACTTGTCATTAATTTCAAAGGTGACGGTTTCGAGTGAAACAAGGCTGCAAAAGGGGGTGGAAACGCGTTGCAGCTGATACCAGAATGGTGGTGGCCGGTTCGTTCCATCGGCAACCGGGCGTAAAGGAAAACGATTTGATCGGCGGCGTGGCGCCAACGCAACCGGCCGCAAAGTGGTTCTACGCAGGTTCGGGAAGGAAGAGCAGCGGGTCGATCCGGCTGGCCTGCCATTTCATCGACCAATGCAGGTGGGGGCCGGTCGCTCGACCGGTGGCACCGATTCGGCCCAGCGGCGTGCCTTGGGCAACCTTGTCGCCTTCGCGCACCAGAAGTTCGGAGGCATGGAGAAAGGCACTGTTGAGGCCCATGCCATGGTCGAGCATCAAGAGCCGGCCTTCGAGGCTGAACGGGCTCTGCGCGGCAAGCGTCACGATACCCTCGGCCGGTGCGACATACGTCGTGCCTGCGCCACCAGCGATGTCGAGCCCGGAGTGGTAAGCCGCCTGTTCGCCCTTGTAGATGCGCTGGGAGCCGAAGCGCCCGGAGAACCGGCCCGGTGCGGGGCGGATGAAGCCCTGCCGCCAGCCCTGTGCGCCGGTATCGACCGCGCGGGCAGCAGCGATGCGGACAAGTTCGGCACGGCGCAGGCGGAGGTAGTCCTCGTCCGTCACGCCACCGGGCTTGCGGGCGACGTTGATATGCTCGATCTGCCAGGCGCGGGGGGCGATGGCGATTTCGCTGACGGACGATTGCCCGCTTTCCAGCGTCAGTTCGATGCGGGCGAGCGGGCCGGCATCGCGATCGAAGGCAAGCAGGAATGTCCGATCGCTGGCGAACGGGATCGGCTTGCCATCAAGCTTGAGTGCGGTTGACTGATGCGGGACGCGACCCCGCAGCCAACCGCCCTGCATGATGCGACTTTCGGGTTCGATCGTCAGCGGGCTGATCGGGGCGACGGCCCGTGCGCCACCCGCCGCCACTGCGGCCAATCCGGCAAGGACTGCGCGCCGTGGCAGGAGCATGGCGTGCCTGTCAGCCTTCGAGATGGCGGCGCGTCGAGATTTCGGCGGTGGCATAGGCCTCCTGCCGCTTCGCGCACCAATAGCGCAGGGCATCGAGCGGGATCTGCTCACCCGAAACGGCGCAGACGACATGATCACCGCCGGAAAGCTGGCGGAACGAGCCGGGAAGGTAGTGAAGGCGCGCGAGGCGGCCGGATTGGGACATCAGCATGAGGGCAATGTAGTCCCAATGCCGCCTCAGAACAATTCCTGCTGTCCCTCGGGCCGTGCGGCCGGGCGCGGTTTGGGAGCTGGCCGGGCGGGCGGGGGCGCAGCGGAACCGGTGCTGACGTCGAGCGTGCCGTCGGCGAATTCCAGCCGCAGCGCCGGACGCGCCTGTGCATCCTCGCGCGTCCTGACGACGTGGCCATCGGGTGCAGTAACGAGCACGTAGCCGCGCTGGAGCGGGGCTTTGGGATCGAGCGAGCGGCGCAGCCGGTCGAGCGCGTCGATCTTGCCGCGCGCGTGTTCGATGCGCTGGAGCAGGACTTCGGGGCGCAGGCGGCGGGCGTCGAGCCGCTCGCGCTCGCGCGTAACCCGTGCGCTCAGTAGAGCAGGGCGCAGGGCTCCGGCGTGGCGGGCGAGGACCGATCCGGCGATTTCGGTGCGGTGGACCAAGGCGCGGCGCAGGCGCTCGCCCAGATCGTCGACGCGCTGGGCTTGGCCCTGCAGGAGTGCCTGCGGCTGGGGCAGGCGCTGGCTGCGGGCTTCGAGGCGTTCCTTGGCCTGCGCAAGCTGGCGGGCAAGGGCGCGGCGCTGGCGGGCGTTGAGATCGGCGACGAAGGCGGCTAGCTCCGCCTGTACCGGCACCGCAAGTTCGGCTGCTGCGGTTGGTGTCGGTGCGCGCAAGTCGGCGGCGAAATCGCATAGCGTGGTGTCGGTCTCGTGGCCGACCGCGCTGATGATCGGGATGGTACAGTCCGCCACGGCGCGGACGACCTCTTCCTCGTTGAACGACCACAGGTCTTCGATCGAGCCGCCGCCGCGCGCGACGATGACGAGATCCGGGCGCGGGATTGGTCCGCCGGGCTCCATCGCGGAGAAGCCGCGCACGGCATTTGCGACCTGCGCCGCCGCGCCTTGGCCCTGGACCAGCACCGGCCAGACGATGACGCGACTGGGGAAGCGGTCGGACAGGCGGTGGAGGATGTCGCGGATCACGGCGCCGGTGGGCGAGGTGACAACGCCGATGGTGCGCGGCAGGAAGGGCAGGGGCTTCTTGCGCGCGGGATCGAACAGCCCTTCGCCCTCGAGCCGCGCCTTGAGCTTGGCGAGCAGGGCAAGCAGCGCGCCTTCGCCCGCGATCTCCATGCGGTCGATCACGACCTGGTAGTTCGAGCGGCCCGGGTAGGTCGTCAACTTCCCGGTGGCGACGACCTCGACGCCGTCTTCGGGCCGGAAATTCAGGCGCTGCACGCCGCCGCGCCACATCACGCCATCCAGTCGCGCGTTTTCGTCCTTGAGGCAGAGGTAGAGGTGACCCGAGGCGGCGCGCTTCACGCCGGAAAGCTCGCCACGGACCCTCACGAAGCCGAAGCGATCTTCGACCGTGCGCTTGAGCAGCGCCGAAATCTCGGAGATCGAGAGAGCCGGGGCGTTGTCGCCTGCCGATTCCCTCGCTAGGAGCCCGCCCGAGCCGTTGTTATCGTCGTCAAAAGGCGCGGAAGGGAAAGCCATGAATATCCTGCTGCTGGGATCGGGTGGGCGCGAACATGCCCTCAGCTGGAAACTGGCCCAATCGCCGCTCCTCGACAAGCTCTATGCGGCACCCGGCAATCCCGGCATTGCGGAAAACGCCGAGCTGGTGGCGCTGGATCTGACCGACCATGCCAGCGTGGTGACCTTCTGCGAGACGAATCGCATCGGCCTTGTCGTGGTGGGACCGGAGGCGCCGCTGGTCGATGGCCTGACGGATTCGCTGCGCGGGGCGGGGTTCTCGGTGTTCGGACCCAGTCGCGCCGCAGCGCAGCTTGAAGGGTCCAAGGGTTTTACCAAGGATCTGTGCGCCCGCGCGAACATTCCCACCGCAGGCTACGTCCGCGCGAAGTCGCTGGAAGAAGCCCGCGCCGCGCTCAAGGACTTTGGCGCGCCGGTGGTGATCAAGGCAGATGGCCTGGCCGCGGGCAAGGGCGTCGTCGTGGCGATGACGATGGCCGAGGCCGAGGCCGCGGTTGACGACATGTTCGACGGTGCCTTCGGCTCTGCCGGTGCCGAAGTCGTCGTCGAGGAGTTCCTCACCGGGGAAGAGGCGAGCTTTTTCGCCCTGACCGATGGGGCGACGATCGTGCCGTTCGGATCGGCACAGGACCACAAGCGCGTCGGCGATGGCGACACCGGCCCCAATACCGGTGGGATGGGCGCTTACAGCCCGGCGCGCGTGCTGACGCCCGAACTCGAGGCGCAGGCGCTCTCGCAGATCATCGCGCCGACGGTGAAGGCCATGGCCGACGAGGGCATGCCCTATTCCGGCGTGCTCTATGCAGGTCTCATGCTGACCGAGCAGGGGCCGAAGCTGATCGAATACAATGCCCGCTTTGGCGATCCCGAATGCCAGGTGCTGATGCTGCGGCTGGAAAGCGACCTCGTGGAACTGCTGCTGGCCTGTGCCGACAACAAGCTGTCGAGCATCCAGCCGCCGCGGTTCTCCAGCGAGGTGGCGATGACCGTGGTCATGGCGGCGGAAGGCTATCCGGGCACGCCGAAGAAGGGTGGCCGGATCGACCACATCCCTGCCGCCGAGGCGACCGGGGCGAAAGTGTTCCACGCCGGCACCGCGCTTTCGGCAGAGGGTGTGCTCTCGGCCAATGGCGGGCGCGTGCTCAACGTGACTGCCAAGGGGCCGAGCGTGAAGGCCGCGCGTGATGCGGCCTATGCCGCAGTCGATGCGATCGTCTTTCCGGAGGGCTTCTGCCGTCGCGACATCGGCTGGCGCGAGATCGAGCGGGAAGAGGCGGGCGCCTGACGGCAACGGTCTTTGCCGAACAGGTCTTGACCGCATCGGCAAAGCGGGCGCAAAGTCCCGTGACAGCGCGAGACAAGGTGCGCTGAACCGGGAGCCGATGCATGAACCGCCGCACTTTCCTCACCACCGCCGGGACTGCCACGATGGCGGGGCTGGCACTGGCCAATGCCCCCTTGCGGGCGCTCGACAGCAAGCGCCGCTTCGGCATCCAGTTGTGGTCCGTGGCCAAGATGTTGAGCGAGGACTTTACCGGAACCATCGCCCTGCTGGCCAAGCTGGGCTACCGCGAGCTCGAGACCTACGGCCCATATACCTTCAGCGACCAGCGCCAGATCGATGGCTGGAAGAACACGGCCAAGATGCTGGGTTTTTCAGGGAGCGGGTTCTTCGGTCTTGGCACGGCGCAGATCAAGGCCGTGTTCGATTCCCACGGGATGACCGTGCCCTCGATGCACACCGATCTGTTCACGCTGCAGACCCGGATGGGTGAGCTGGCCGACGCGGCGCGCGCTCTTGGCGCGACTTACGTCACGCTCCCGGCAATTCCGGCCGAGCAGCGCAAGACGCTCGACGATTACAAGCGCATGGCCGACGTCTTCAATGACATCGGCCAGAGCGCCACGCGCAACGGCGTTCGTTTTGCCTATCACAACCACGGTTATGGCTTTGCGCCGATGGACGGCAAGGTGCCGATCGACACGCTGCTGGACGCGACCGATCCCGAACACGTGTTCCTCGAGATGGATACCTACTGGACCACGGCCGGTGGCGCCGATCCGAAGGCCTATCTGGCGCGGTACAAGGGCCGCTACCGGATGATGCACCTCAAGGACATGAAGGGCCAGCAGCGCTTCGCCGGAGATGGTGGCGCCCCGGCCGACTGGATCGCGCTGTTCCCTTACCTGACCTGGCTCGGGGACGGCTCGCTCGACATCGCGGGCATTATCGAGGCCGCGAAGAATTCTGGCGTAGAGCACTTCTTCGTCGAGCAGGACCGGGCCGACGACCTCAAGGTCGCCATTGCCGGCAGCGCTGCCTACATGAAGAAGATCGGTTTCGAGTAGGCCGAAAGGCAGGGCGTCAGATGACGCCCTGCTCTGCCATCTGCGCAAGCTCAACTTCGCCAAGGCCAAGCAGTTCGCCGTAGACTTCGGCATTGTGCTGCCCGACCTTTGACGGCGCGGGACGGCGCACAGATCCGGGCGTGGCCGAAAGCTTGGGGAAGCTCGACTGCATCTTGAGCGGGCCGAAGCGCTCGGTCTCGACCTCGATGATCGCCTCGCGCGCCTGGAAGTGCGGGTCAGCCAGCATGTCGGGCGCGCGATAGACGCGGCCGGCCGGGATCGAATGCTCGATCATCAGCGCGTCGACCTCGTCGATGGTCAGCGTTCGGGTCCAGTCATTGATCAGCTCGTCCAGTTCGTCCTGGTTCTCGCCGCGGGCAAGGTGGGTGGCATAGCGCGGATCGTCGCCCAGTTCGGGCCGGCCCATGGCATTGGCGAGGCGTTTCCACAGCGAATCCTTGTTCGCGCCGATCATGAATTCGCCGTCCCTGCACTTGTAGACGTTGGACGGGGCGATGCCCTTCAGGACCGAGCCCGACCGCTCGCGGATGTAGCCGGTGCGGTCATATTCGGGGACGAGGCCCTCCATGACCTGCAACACGGATTCGTAGAGCGCGGCGTCGATCACTTGCCCGCGCCCGGTGCGTTCGCGCTCGTGCAATGCAGCCAACACGCCCATGCAGCCATAGGTGGCCGTGAGGGTGTCGCCAATGGAAACACCCATGCGGCTGGGCGCGCGGTCGGGCTCGCCGACGATGTAGCGCCAGCCACCCATAGCTTCGCCAATGCCGCCGAAACCGGCGCGGTTGGAATAGGGGCCGGTCTGGCCGTATCCCGACATACGGGCGATGATCAGGTTGGGCTTTGCGGCAAGGAGTACGTCCGGACCAAGGCCCCACTTCTCCATTGTGCCCGGCTTGAAATTCTCGATGAGTACGTCGGCGTGGGCGATCAGGCGCTTGACCAGAGCCTGGCCTTCGGCAACGCGAAGGTTTGCGCTGACCGAGCGCTTGTTCCGCGCGATCACTTCCCATTGGACCTTTTCCGTGCCCAAGCCCCAGTCACGCATCGGATCGCCAGTAACGGGCGGTTCGACCTTGATGACGTCGGCGCCCATGTCGCCCAGCAACTGGCCGCAGAACGGGCCGGCGAGCAACTGACCGAGTTCGAGCACGCGAATGTCGCGCAAGGGGCCGGGATTGGCGGGCGCAGGATTGCTAGTTGTCATGGTCATTCTGCCGCCTCCAGTAGCGGCCATTCGGGTTGGATCGGTGCGGGTAGCCCAGTTTCCGCTTCGCAATTGGCGCGCAGAATCTCGATGCCGGGACCGTAGTTGAACAGCGGAAGATCGCCCCGCTCCTCGCGCAGGCGCGCGCGCAAGGCTTCGGTTTCGGCAAGATTGACCGCTCCTCGGTGATCGGCGACCACGCCATAAGCCCGCGCACCTTCAGGCGTGACCAGTCCCTGCACGATTTCCTTGCCGACCAGTTCTGCATCGCGGGCAAGGGGGTCCCCCAGCCACCGCCGCCCCATGTGATGAAGTGGAGCACGTCACCGGCCTCCACTTCGAGATCCTCGACCTTGTTGCCGACGATGGTCTGCGTGCCGTCGGGCTTTTCGAGGATCTTGCGTGCCCGCGCGCCCGGTTCGCCACCGTTGACGCCCCAGGGAGGCACGAACCAGCGGTCGTCGTGGATCGCGATTGTGCCCTTGGACAGGAAACGGTAGGTCATGCGGATGCCATTGCCGCCGCGATGCAGCCCCGCGCCGCCTGAATCCGGCTCGCATTCGTAGCGTTCGATCACCATCGGGAAGTAGCGCTCGAGGAATTCGTTGGGCACGTTGGTAAAGCCCGGCCAGAGCGAGTGGCCATCGGGGCCATCGCCCATCGGGCGGCCGGGGATGCCGCCGAAGCCGATCTGGAACAGCTGGAACCAGTCTCCGTTCTTGCCGGGGCGCTCGTCATTGCCCGCGTAGAACAGGTGCGGGCTCGAAGAAAAGCCGGCGGCGTTGAGGAACTCCGGGGTCTTCTGGCCGAGAAGACCGCCGAGAATGTCGAAGATGCGGCCCAGCGCATGGGTGCGGCCTGAAAGCGCGGCCGGGAACTTCGGCTTGAGCAGCGAGCCTTCCGGAATGCGCACGTCGATCAGATCGTAGAACCCGTCGTTGAACAGGATCTGCGGGTCGAAGACCATGATCATGTAGATGCCGAAGAACATCTTGAACATGTTTTCGTTGAGGAAGAAGTTGATCGAGGCGACTGACTGCGGGTCGGTGCCTGCGAAATCGAGCACGACCTTCTCGCCCTCGCGCCACATCGTGCATTTGATCTTGTAGGGCCCGAAGCCCATGCCGTCGTCGCAGATGTAGTCCTCGAAGCTGACCGGCTCCTCGGCTATGGCCATGCCGACCAGCGCCTTCATCGCGCGGTGGTTGCGTGCCAGTAGCTCCTGCGTGGCTGAGACATAGACGTCGTCGCCGAAACGCTCGGCCATCTCGATCACGCGGCGCGCGGCGACGCGGCACGATGCGATCAGCGCGTTGAGGTCCGCCGCGCACCAGTCCGGCTTGCGGGTCTGGTGCATGACGAGGCGGATCAGATCGGCGTTGTATTCGCCCTTCTTCCAGATCTTCACCGGCGGGATGCGCACGCCTTCCTCGAAGATCGAGCGGGCGTTGATCGGCATCGAGCCGACGACCTTGCCGCCGATGTCGGACTGATGGCCGAACATCGAGGTATAGGCGATGAGGCGCCCATCCTTGAACACCGGCAGCAGCACCAGCCAGTCGTTCGAGTGGCTGATCGCGCCGCCGACAGAGTAGGGGTCGGACAGGAAGATCATGTCGCCGTCCTCGAGCGTGCCTTCATAGTTCTCGAGGAAGCCGCCGATGAACGAGCCGAACTGGCCGACGATCATTTTGCCGGTATGGTCGGCGATCAGCGGGAAGGCATCGCCCTGTTCGCGAATGCCGGGCGACATCGCGGTACGCACGAGCGTCGCGTCCATCTCGATGCGCGCATTGCGCAGGGCGTTCTCGATGATGTCGAGCGTCACGGGGTCGATGGCGACGCGCTCGAAGGGCTTGTCGTTGGTCTGGACGATGGTTGCAGGCATGTCTCGCGCTCCCTCTCTCAGGCCAGGTTGATCAGGATGTTGCCGACATGGTCGACAGTGCCGACGCAGCCGCTTTCGATCAGCGTAGTCGAATCCATTTCGCAGACGATGGCGGGGCCGGGGATCACATCACCGGCGCGCAGTTTGCTGCGGTCATAGATCACCGCTGCCTGTTCACGCCCGTCCATCCACAAGGTGTGGTCGCGCATCTTGGCAGCGATCGGGTTGCCATCGCCCCTTTCGAGTTCCGCTGCGGGCAGGTCCAATGCGCGGCCCATGGCCACGGCGCGCAGGTTCACGATCTCGTGGGGGTGTCCATGTTGAAGGTAAACAGGCGCTTGTGCTCGGCATCGAAGCGGGCGAGGATTCCGGCGATGCCATCGGCGTTCAGGACGTCCGGCGTGATCGTCAGCGGCACTTCGAAGGCTTGTCCGGCATAGCGCACGTCGACTTCGAAGGCGGTGCTGATCTCGTCCTCGGGTACGCCGTCGGCGAGCAGCTCCGCGCGAGTCTGTGCGGCCATTTCGTCGAGGATCGCGATGAGGTCGGAGGCCTCGGTCTGGCTGGCGAGGCGGCTGAACGAGCGCGCGGTTTCGGTGCGCATTCGTGTCGTCGCATCGCCCAGCGCGCAAAGCACGCCGGGGCTGACCGGGGAGATTGCAGGCCACGAGCCCATCAGGCGGGCCACGGCATTTACGTGCAGCGGACCTGCACCACCAAAGCCCATCAGCGCAAAGTCGCGCGGGTCGTAGCCCTGCTGGACCGAGATCATCCGCAGTGCGCCGAACATGTTCTCGTTGACGATGTCGATGATGCCGCGCGCGGCGGCCATCAGGTCGATGCCTAGCGCGTCGGCGATGGTCTGCACCGCCTTCTTGGCGCCCTCGCGATCAAGATTGAACGTGCCGCCGAGCAGGTTCTCGGGCAAGTAACCTAGCACGACATTGGCATCGGTCACCGTGGGCAAGGTGCCGCCTTTTCCATAGGCGACCGGCCCCGGCACGGCTCCTGCGCTCTGCGGCCCGACCCGAAGGGCTCTTGTCAGCTCAGGAACATAGGCGATCGATCCGCCGCCTGCGCCCACCGTCTTCACGTCGAGCGCCGAAGCGCGGACGGAGAGGTGGCCGACTTCAGTGGTGCGCTGGCGGCGGGCTTCGAGATTCTCGATCAGGGCAACGTCGGTGCTGGTGCCGCCGACGTCGAGAGTAAGGATGTTCCTGATCCCGGCATTCCGGCCGACCCAGATCGCGCCGGTAACGCCGCCGGCAGGGCCGGACATCAGGATGTTGACCGGATGCTCCTCGGCCTTCTGCGCGCTCATCAACCCGCCGTCCGAGCGCAGCAGCGAAAGCTTGCCGTTCATCCCCGCCTCGGCGAGGCGCGAGCGCAGGTTGGAGACGTATTTGCCCACGACAGGGCGCACCGCAGCATTGGCCACGGTGGTCAGCGTACGCTCGTACTCCTGCATTTCGGGCAGGACTTCGTGGCTCAGCGACACCGGCACGCCCGGCATGATTTCGGCGGCGAGTTCGCCGACGCGCTTCTCGTGGGTGCCGTTGGTATAGGCGTTGATCAGGCTGACCGTGATCGCCTCGACACCATTGTCCTTGAGCACGCCCAGTTGCGCGCGAATGTCGGCATCGTCGATCGGGCGGATTTCCAAGCCTTCGGCGCTCATCCGGCCCTTGATCGTGACGGTATCCTCAAGCGCTGCCAGCGTTTGCGGCTTCGGCCAGACGATCCAGCCAGCAAGCCCGCCCGGCACGAAGCTGCGCGCGATCTGCATGATGTGGCGATAGCCCTCGGTCGTCACCAGGCCGACGCGTGAACCCTTGCCTTCAAGCACGGCGTTGGTCGCAACCGTGGTGCCGTGAAGGAAGTATTCGACGTCGCCCGGCGTGATCCCGGCCTTCTGACAGATTGCGGTCACCCCGTTCAGAATACCCTCGGAACTGTCGTGCGGGGTCGACGGCGTCTTGTGCCGCCAGAATGCGCTCGACGAGGTGTCAAACAGCAGGAGGTCGGTGAAAGTGCCGCCAACGTCCACGCCAAGGCGATAGCCCATTGCTCGATTACTCCTGAACGATCTTGGGGAAGGGCGGGGCCTTGGCCACCATCGAGGGAAGTTCGCGGGCCATCACGCCGGACAGCCAGCGATTGGCCTCGATCAGCAGGGCGAGGTCCATGCCGGTCTCCACGCCTGCACGGTGGAGCATGTAGACGACATCCTCGCTCGACACGTTGCCTGCGGCGCCCGGCGCGAAGGGGCAGCCACCCAGACCACCGAGCGCGGCATCGACCACCGATGCGCCGGCTTCGACAGCGGCCCAGACATTGGCGATGCCAGTGCCGCGGGTGTTGTGGAAGTGCACCCGCACCGGCAGCGGCGAAACCGCCTCGACCACGCGCCGGACCAGCCGCGAGACGTGGGCCGGGTCGGCCACGCCAATGGTGTCGGCCAGCGCCACCTCAATGGGTTCGGCCTCCGCCAACGCGGCCGCCATGGCGACGACGCGGTCTTCGGAAACCTCGCCCTCGAACGGGCAGCCGAACGATGCGCCGATGGTGGCCTGGCCCTTGAGCCCGGCGTCCTTCGCCATGGCAACGATGGCCTTTGCTGCCACGACCGATTCGTCACTGGTCTGGCCCTGGTTGGCGATAGCGAAACCGTCGGTCGAAACGCAGACGGCGCCAAGTTCGTGCAGACGGCCTGTGGCAATGGCGCGCTCGGCACCCTTGGCGTTGAGGACGAGGCCGATGAAGCTGACGTCGCCCGTTTGCGGGAGGCCAGCGCAGACATCTTCGGCGTCGGCCATCTGAGGCACGCGCTTGGGATTGACGAAGCTCGTCACCTCGATGCGGCGCGCGCCTGCGGCAATGCTGCGCCGGATCAGCTCGAGCTTGTCCGCCGTGGACACGATCGCCTTCTCGTTCTGCAGCCCGTCACGCGGGCCGACCTCGACGAACGAAATTGCAGGCGCGCTCACGCTGCTTCTCCAGGTCGGCTGGTAGGCATGCCGGAAGTCATCAAAACGGCCTCTCTTCGTATGCAATATTACTGTGCGGGCATTCCAGCCACTGCCGAAACCTGCCCGTAGGTGCAGGTTCCTATGCACCTTGACCGATCAAGTTTGTATACAATAAGCTGCCTATCCGAGAAGCGAGCGTCAAGAGGGGGCGAAAGCCCGTGCGCTCGCAAAAGCGAATGCCGCAAGAACACGGCAACGTGATCGAGCCAGACGTGATCGAACCAACAGGGAGGTTTGAGAATGCGTGCCACCCGTCTTCTATTGAACACTGCAGCGCTCGGCCTGATCGCCAGCGCCGCCCCGTCCTTTGCCCAGGAAGCGCCACAGGATGCCGCGCAGGCGGCTGACGATGGCGATAGCATCATCGTTACGGCGCGCCGCCAAAACGAGCGCCTGCAGGATGTGCCTGCCTCGGTCTCGGTCCTCACCGCTACTGCGTTGCAGAACACCGGCGCGGTCAAGGCGGAGGACTTCACCCAGCTTACGCCTGGCGTCACGATCGTGACCGGCACGGCCGAAGCGGGCGACACGCAAATCAACATCCGCGGTATAAACGGCGCGCGCGACGCTGAAAGCTCGGTCGCGCTGGTGGTCGACGGCATTCTCAAGACCAACACCGCGCAATTGAACCAGCCGCAGGGCACGCTGTCGCAGGTAGAAGTTCTCAAGGGGCCGCAGGGCGCGCTCTATGGGCGCAACGCCGCGGCCGGCGCGATCGTGCTGCAGACTCTGAAGCCCACCGACACGCTGACCGGCGGCCTGCGCGCTTCCTACGCCAATGAAGCGACGTACGAAGCCACCGCGCACATTTCCGGGCCGCTGGGCGAGAACGTCGGCTTCGTCGCCTCGGGTTATTACTTCACCACCGACGGCTGGTGGCGCAACAAGTTCCTGAACAACTCCAAGACCGTCGACGACAAGGAGAACTGGGCTCTCGATGGCCGGGTGATGATCGGCAAGGGCACTGCGACCCAGCTTGACGTCAAGGCGCGTTATGCCGAGTTCCACGGCGCATCGCTACCTTTCAACGCCTCGTTCCACCTGCCGCAGTTCGGTGCGGTAAACCCTGCGTTCTACGAGGATGTGAACAAGCACCCGTTCAACTTCTACAACAACATTCGCGCCACCAACGACCAGAAGAGCTTCGATGCCTCGGTCAAGCTGGATCAGGAGTTCGGCAACGGCATGAAGCTGGTCGCCTGGGCGCTCTACTCGGACGTCAAGCAGGACCTCGTCGCTGACGGAACATCGGCTGACTTCGCACGCTACATCTCGAACACCGATCCGCGCGTGGCAAGCACGGTCAACCAGTGCTTTGCGAGCACGCAGGCCCTTACCGGCTATCCGGTCAACCAGCCCGGCGGGATCGGCGCGCTTCCCGTGCCGTTCCTGTTTGCTCCTGCCAACGGATCGACCTTCGGACCTTACAGTCCGACGACCTGCGACGGCATCCAGTACCAGCTGCGCAACCAGAAGGATTTCAGCACCGAGATCCGGCTGCTGTCGAACACCGATGGGCCGCTGACGTGGCAACTCGGCGCCTATTACCTGCACATCGACCGCAAGACTGGCGTCAGCCTTGGTGGCGACACGGGGCAGGGCGTGATCAAGCAGCTTTACAATGCGCCGGACACCAAGAACCCGACCTCACTGCTGTTGGCCGACAAGTTCCGCACCAACGTCTATGCGGCGTTCGGTTCGGCCGAGTGGAAGCCTTCGGACGTATTCACCGGCGGCATCGCCCTGCGCTATGACATCGAGGATCGCGCCGCCAACTCGCTGGTGCCCAACGTGACCGATCCGTTCACCGGTGGCCCGATCAATCCCGGCCTCGCCTTCGGAGCATTCACGCCGCAGAACGCCACGTTCAAGCAGCTCCAGCCCAAGGTGACGCTGAGCTTCCACCCGACAAACCAGCTGAATCTCTACGCCAACTGGGGCATCGGCTTCAAATCGGGTGGCTTCAACAACCAGGGCTCGTCGGCCGTGGTCAACACACGCTTCAACAACGGCGTCACGCCGGGCACGATCAATGCGGGCGTGACCATCAACGACCAGTACCGCAAGGAACGCTCCAGCGCCTTCGAAGCCGGTGTAAAGGGCGAACTGTTCGACGGCCGCATCACCTATGACCTTGCCGGCTACTACACCCGCGTCACCGACATGCAGTTCTTCGAATTCTTCGTCGGCGATTTCGGCCTGCTGCGCGTGGTCTCGAACATTGACCGCGTGGACATCAAGGGCGCTGAAATCAACCTGACCGGCAAGGTCGTCGACGGCTGGAAGGTGTTCGGCTCGTTCAACGTCACCGACAGCGAGATCAAGAAGAACGCTTCGCGCCCCTACACCGTCGGCAACAAATCGCCCTATACTGCCGATTGGACGCTGAATCTGGGTTCGGAAATCACCGCGCCGCTGACTGACAATGCCAAGCTGCTGTTCCGCGCCGACTATCGTGTGACCGGTCCGACGTGGTTCCACTCGGTGCAGGATCAGGAGCGCCCGACGATTTTCTCAGGGCTCTTGCCGATTTCACAGTTGAACTTCCTGCCCCGTCGTTCGGCAATGCCCGCTATGACGTAGCCAAGCGCGATGCCTTCGGCGTGCTCAACCTGCGCGCCGGAATCACCACGCCGAACTATCGGATCGCGGTGTTCGCCGACAACCTGCTCGATCGGAAGTACATCGCCGAAGCAATTCCGGCGATCGAGTTCGGGGGCTCCTTCATCTCGCCGGGCGCGCGTCGTCTCATCGGGGTTGAAGTGGGCGCCTCGTTCTGATCAGGGCTTCAGGATAGATCCGGCGGGGAGCGGGTTGTACCTGCTCCCCGGACGATACAGGAGCATACGTGTCCAAAGCCTCGCAGGAAGCCTACCGCAAGATCCGCGCAGGGATCCTGTCGGGGCACTTCCCTGCCGGGCAATTCGTGCCCGAGGACGAATTCGCGCAGTACTGCGGATTATCCCGCACCCCGGTGCGCGAGGCTATCGCCGAACTTGTCGCCGAAATGCTGCTGCAACGTTCCGGCACCAACCGGGTTTTCGTGCCGGTCTGGTCCGACGAGGACGAGGAAGAGTTGTTCACCCTTCGCGCTATGCTGGAAAGCCACTGCGCTTCCCGCGCGGCGCGGATGATTACCGACGAGCAGATCGCCGAGCTCAAGGCACATTGCGATTTCATCGACAATGCCATAGCCGCACCTTCAGGACCTGATGTCTCCGGATTTGTCGAGGGCAACCGCCACTTTCATGCGGTCATCCTTGCAGCCGCGCAGTCGGACCGTCTGGGGCAGCTAATGAAGTTCGTCGTCAGCCAGATCGTCGTCCACCGCACGGCAGAACAGTACAGCCGGGCGGACATGGAGCAGAGCCAGCGCGACCACCGTGACCTCGTCAGCGCATTCGAAATGCGTGACGAGGATTGGGCGGGCGCGTTGGCAAACACGCATATCCGGCGCGCGGCCAACGCCTACCGCACGATGCGGCAGGGCAGCGAGGCTGCTCAGGCCGAGGCCTGAAGCACGCGCAGTTCAGCCTGGGGCAGGGCTTCGGTCTTGGCCTGGGCCATCAGCTCCTGCTTGCGCGCCATCATCGCATCGCGCAGTGCGACCATGTCGAGTCCGGCGTCACGGGCTTGCGAGAACATGCCTTCCGAGCGGGCTTCCTCTTCGTGGACGTGGTGCTTGATCTCTTCGCTCAGCACCTTGACCTTGGCATTGAAGAACTCGTCCTCGGGCGACGTGGCCATGATGTCGTTGATCAGCAGCTTTGCCGCATCGTGCTCGACATAGGCCTCGGTATAGGTCTCTTCCTCGATCTTGCCCTTCAGCGCGGGGTAGAAGATCTCTTCCTCGATGATGGTGTGGATCTTCAGCTCGTTGCAGATCTGCAGGGCCAGCGCCTGCTTGCGGTCCGAGCGGGCGCTCTCGAACTTGTCGAACAGCCCCTCGACATTGCGGTGGTCGGCCTTGAGCAGGGCAATGGCATCGGTGAACTTTGCTTGAGCCATGGGTCTAAGTCCTTGAAAATGAGTCGATTGATCGCTCAATCCCCCAAGTGCGGCGAATGTTCCGGAACCATCCCCTGCGCCTCGCGCTTGGCTTGTCATGACCGGACATCGCACACTGCCGCAACCGCACGAACGCTGGCCCGAGGTGCTGTGGCTGATCCGTCACGGCCAGAGCGCCGGCAACGTCGCGCGCGACGCCGCTGACGCCGCGGGTGACCTGCGCATTGCGCTCGACCATCGCGATGTGGACGTGCCGCTTTCCCCGCTCGGCCGCGAACAAGCCCGCGCGCTTGGGCACTGGTTCGCCGGTGGCGAAGAGGATGCGCGGCCGGATGTGATCCTGGCCAGTCCCTATGTCCGCGCCGTGCAAACCGCCGAGATCTTCCGCGAGGCGGGCGGCTGTGACCCGGACTTGCGCATCTGCATCGACGAACGCCTGCGGGAAAAGGAGTTCGGCATCCTCGATGGCCTGACTACGCCCGGCATCCACCACTTCCAGCCCGATCAGGCCGAGTTCCGCCGCGTGCTGGGCAAGTTCTACCATCGGCCGCCCGGCGGCGAAAGTTGGGTCGACGTGATCTTCCGCCTGCGCGCGCTGCTCGACACCGTATCGCTGCACTACGCTGGCAAAAGGGTGATGATCGTGGCGCACCAGGTCGTGGTGCTGTGCATGCGCTATATCATCGAGCATCTTTCGGAAGCGGAGATCCTTGCCATCGACAAGGCCGGGGACATCGCCAACTGCGCGATCACGCAATACCGGCTCGACCGCTCTGGCAAGGGCGACGGGGAACTGGTGCTCGAGCATTACAACATGGTCGCCCCGATGGTCCGCGAAGGCACTGAAGCGACCCGCGAGCCCGACCGCATGGTGGCCGCCCGTGGCTGAAGCGCAAACTTTGGACGGCGCGTGGTTGCGAAAGCATCCGTTGCCGCAGCCGGACGAGGAAAGCGACAAGAATGCGCGCGGCCGCGTGCTCGTCGTCGGCGGTTGCACCATGGTCCCGGGCGGCGTGCGCCTTACCGCCGAGGCCGCCCTGCGCGCTGGCGCGGGCAAGGTGCGCATCGCGACCGTCGAGTCGACCGCCATGATGATCGGCGTACTGATGCCGGAAGTGGCGGTCCTGCCGCTGGCGCCCGACCCCAAGGGTGAGATCGACGCCTCCCGCGCGAACCTGGAAGGCGAAGTGGACAAGAGCGATTGCCTCGTTCTCGGTCCGGCGATGAGCTGCGCGGAACAGGCCTCGGCACTCGTCGGTCGGCTGATGACGGCGGCGGACGAAACGCCGCTGGTGCTCGACGCAGCGGCGCTCATGGCGATCTGCGACCATGCCAGGCGCTTGCGCGAACGACGCACACCGGCTGTCCTTACCCCGCACATCGGCGAGATCGCCGCGCTGCTGGGCGAGGAGGCAGTCGCGATCAATCAGGACCGCGCCGCCGCAGTGTCCCGATGTGCCGAGCGCTTCGGGTCGGTAGTCGTGCTGAAGGGGGCAGTCAGCCTGGTTGCAGCGCCAACCGGAGAGCTGTTTAGCTACAGCGGCGGGAACGTCGGGCTGGCCACCGGTGGCTCGGGCGATGTCATGGCTGGTATCGCTGCCGCCCTGCTGGCGCGCGGGGCGGAACCGTTGCAAGCCGCGCTCTGGTCCGTGTGGCTGCATGGCGAGGCGGGCAGGCGGTGCGCGGAGGCGATCGGCCCGCTGGGCTACCTTGCCAGCGAGCTTCTCGGCTTCATTCCGCGGGTGATGGAACGGGCTGCTTGAGCCGGTAGTCTTCTACCGGTACGCCGCCGATCACATGCTCCTGGATGATCCGCTCCAGCACCGGCGGGGTGCAGGAATGGTACCAGACGTTGTCCGGATAGACGACAGCCACCGGGCCGACCATGCACACGCGCAGGCAGCCGACCTTGTTGCGCAGCACCCCCTGCGCCCCGCCCAGCTTCAGCTCGCCGAGGCGCTTCTTGAGGTAATTCCAAGCCTCGTCACCGACATCGCGCGGGGCGCACTTGTCCTTCTCCGGCCCGGCGCACAGCAGGATATGGCGCTGCGGATTGAAGCCGCCGAGCTTTTCGAGGGCTATTTCAGCAAGAGCAATCTCGGCGGCATCAGGGATCATTCGGCCTTGCCATTCTTTTTCAACCAGCGTTCGAGCCAGTTGAACGAAGTCTGGTGCCACTGCAACGAGTTCTTGGCCTTGAGCACCCAGTGGTTCTCGTCAGGGAAAACCAGCAGTTCGGAAGGGATGCCGCGGCGCTGCAGCGCCGTAAATGCCGCGAGGCCCTGCGTATAGGGAATGCGGAAGTCCTTCTCGCCGGTGATGACCAGCATCGGCGTTTTCCACTTGGCAACGTGGTTGACCGGGTTCCACTTCTCGAACTCTTCCGGCGCTTCGTAGTAAGGGTGCCCGCCGTGCTCCCACTCGTCAAACCACAGTTCCTCGGTTTCATAGGCCATGGCGCGGGCATCGAAAACGCCGTCATGCTGGACAAGGCACTTGAACCGGTCGGGCCAGTTGCCGGCGATCCAGTTCATCATGTAGCCGCCGTAGGACGCCCCTGCCGCGCAGGCATTGTCGCCATCGATCTGTCCATCCAGCGCGATCGCGGCGGCAAAGCCCTTCTGCAGGTCCTCCAGCGGCTTGCCGCCCCACTGCCGGTTGATGGCGTCGGTGAAGGCCTGGCCATATCCGGTGGAGCCGTGGAAATCGATCGAGACGATGGCATAGCCCTGGCTTGCCCAGACGCGCGGGTTCCAGCGGTTGGACCAGCTGTCGTTATACGAGCCCTGAGGTCCGCCATGAACGAACAGGACGGACGGCAGCTTGCCCTTGATCCAGCTTGGCTTGGTGATCTGGCCCCAGACCGTATCGCCATCCGCGCCCTTGAAGCTGAAGCGCTGCGTCATCACGGGAGCGCGCTGGGCCAGCGCCGAAGTGGCAACGTCCGTCAGCCGCATGCCAGCCTTGCCCGGCTTGCCCACGAACAGTTCCGCCGGCGCATCGATCGAATCGCGGGTGTAGACCAGGCGACCGTCCTTGAGCGGCACGACATTGCCGATGTGCCCTTCGCGGCCGGGGTTGAGGACGAGGCGGTTGACCTTGCCGCTCATCGGATCGATGCTGAAGGCGGGCGTATCGAGCACGTCCTCTGCCGTCGCGATCAGCGCCTTGCTGTCCGGCGTCCAGGTCAGCGAGGCGACCGAGCGATCCCAGCCGCCGGTCAGTTCGCGCCTTTCGCCGGTCTGCAGGTTGATGAGGTGGACGACCAGGCGGTCCGCCTCGTAACCGGGGCGCGCCATCGCGGCATAGGCCAGCCACTTGCCATCGGGCGAAGGGGCGGGGGTATTGTCGGTGGCCTTGTTGGCCTCCGTCAGGTTCTTCGGCGCCGCGCCGTCCAGTCTGGACTGCCAGATGTCGAGATTGGTCGAGGTTGGCTCGTTCCGGTCGGCCTGCCGCGCGACGAAGAACAATGACTTCGAATCCGCCGCCCAGGCGACGTCCTCGCCGCCACCGAAGGGCTTGCCCGGGCTGTCACCAGTGAGGGTGCCCACAGGGCCGTCGGCAGCCTTGCCATCGCCGATGACCTTCCCATCAGCGCCAAGATCGAAGGCAAAGACGCGGCTGTAGTTGCCGGGCGTTTCCCATGCATCCCAGTGGCGAACGAAGCCAGCCCCGTCCTTGTAGTGGCGACCTGTGCCGGGTCCGGGGAGGGCGGTGTTGCCGTCGCTGTCGCAGCCGAAGGTGGGGCAATCCCGCGCGATATCGCCCCACACGGCAATGCGCTTGCCATCGGGAGACAATTCGAACCCGGATACCTCTGCCTTGAAGGCAGTGACCTGGGTCGTCACGCCCGAGGCGACGTCCACTTTCCAGACCTGCGTCGTCTCGGCTTCACCGACCTTGCGGTCTGAAAGGTAGTAGAGGGCGCCGTCGGCGGCGAAGGCAGGATCGCTGGCGCTGCCGCCGGTGTCGACGCGGCGCGGCTGGCCCCTGCCGTCGGCACTGCG
The DNA here is from genome assembly GCF_003454795.1 of Novosphingobium sp. THN1. Lineage (GTDB taxonomy): Bacteria > Pseudomonadota > Alphaproteobacteria > Sphingomonadales > Sphingomonadaceae > Novosphingobium. The sequence goes on along the minus strand of NZ_CP028347.1, from coordinate 1,050,355 downwards.
GACCCACAATGCCGGCGTACGTTTGTAACTGCCCGGATCGGTGGTGGTAACGATATAGGCCACCGTCTTGCCGTCGGGCGAAACTGCCGTGCCGCCGAGGCGGCCAAGCGTCACCAGATCCTGCGGAGAGAACGGCGCAGCCTGCTCTGCAACGGCAGGAACAGCGAAAGCGAAGGCGAGCGGAGCAGCCGCCCACAACAGCGAGTTGGTTTTCATGGAAACCGGATTAGCGCCGTTAGTTTACGGCGCAAACCGCAAAATCAGCCGCGCTTCCCGGCGATACGCGCAATCTCGGCGGCGACCATCTTCTCGACCATGGCAGGCAGATTCTTGTCGAGCCATTCGGCCAGCATCGGCTTGAGCATCTCGCGCACCAGCCCTTCGAGCGAAGTTTCGCCCGAGCGGACGATCTGCGGCGCAACGCCGGGCTGCGCCAGCATCGAAAGCGCCGCGAGCGATTCGCGCATCGACGCTGCTGCCGCATCGGCAATCAGGCCGCCTGCGGGCTCGGCTTCGTCCTCTTCGGCAGGGTCGGTCAGTTCGAGCACGTCGGGACGCGGAGCCGGCTTGGGCTGCAGGCGTGCCTGCGCCTCGACCTTGTTGTCGCGCGCGATCACCTTCTTGATCGATTCGAGGATTTCCTCGACGGACGGTTCACCGGCCTGACGCATCGCAACTTGTACCCCCAAATGCCCCCGCTTCACCGATTCTCTCAAGGAAGCGGTGAGGGCGGAATTGTCGCATCCTGCGCGGGCGTGTCAACGGTGCGCGTCGATACCGCAGCAGGCTTGGGATCGCGATCCCAGTCCCAGAAGCGGCCCTTGACGCGGTCATAGTTGACCTGCGGATCGTAGAGCGCGCCGCCATCAAGGCCGAGGTCATTGGCATCGGCTTTGCCCATTGCCGACAACAGGTTGAACCCGGCGACATAGGCATTGCGCCGCGCCGCAACGAGCTGCACCTGCGCCCGCAGCAGTTCCTGCTCTGCATCGAGGATGTTGAGGATGGTGCGATTGCCGACGGTGTTCTCCGCCCGCACGCCCTCAAGGCTCAGCGCTGCGGCATCGACCGCGGTCTGGTTCATCGCGATGATCTCGTTCGCGGCAAGCCAGGACGCATAGGCCGAGCGAACGGTGGCGATAACCTCGCGTTCGACGCCGATTTCCTGCTCGAGCGTCGCCGATTCACGCGCCTGCGCCTGCCGGGTCTGTGCGGCAGGTCCGCCACCCTGATAGAGCGGGATCGAGACGCTGACACCGGCCTGCGCAGTGGTGTTTGCCTGCTGCAGGGTCTGGCTAGACCCGAGGAAAGTGCCCTTGAACGCCTGGCGGCTGCCGTTCGTGGAGAGCGATACTGTCGGCAGCTTTGCTGCGTCGGCAACCTTCACGTCAAAGGCAGCAGCCTTGCTGCGTTCGCGTGCGGCCATGAGATCGGGATTGTTCTCAAGCGCGAAATCGACAGCGTCGTCCGGGTTGCCAGGCAGGCCCGGCAGCGGCGGGGGCGGCTGCAGATCGGTTGGAGCCTTGCCGACGACCTGGATGTACCGCTCACGGCTGGCGATGAGGTTCGCCTGTGCCGTGCGCAGATCGCCACGGGCAAGAGCAAGGCGGGAATTGGACTGGGCCACATCGGTGCGGGTCACGTCGCCGATCTCGAAGCGGTCGCTGGTGGCCTTGAGGTTCACTTCCAGAACCTCGACGTTGCTCTTGTTGAGCCCGACGATCGCGGAATCGCGGATCACATCCATGTAGGCCGCAACGACCTGCGAGAACACGCCGGATTCGGTCGCGCGCAAGTCTTCCTGCCCGGCTTCGACGCGGGTCTTGGCGGCCCGGATCGAATTCTTCACCGATCCGCCGGAATAGACCGGCACGCCGAGGCTCAGGTCGATGCTGTTCGACCAGTCGGTGATCAGGAACGAATTCGGGTTGGCGCGCAGCACTTTCGTATAGCTGGCCTGCCCCTGCAGGCTCGGCAAACCGCGCGCTCGGGCCAGTGGCACGCCTTCGTCGGTCGCCCGCTGGGTCGCACGGGCGGCCTGAAGCGTGGGATTGGTGCTGTAGGCGCTGGTCAGCGCCTCGCGCAGGTCATCGGCCAGAGCGGGGGTGACAGCGAGGCTTGCGGCGCTGGCCGCCAGAATGAGGCGTAGCGCCTTGCCCGTCGCCATATGGCTCAGAAGCTCCATTTCTTCGGGGCGGCAAACTCGGCCAGCACCGCGAAATCGGCTTCGGCGAGCGGCGTTGCCACCACCTTGCCCAGCGCCTTGCGGGCCATGGCGAGGCGGGTGACGCCGCGATCGGCGATGCCGGTGACGATCCGGCCATCATCGGCCAGCAAGCCGGCGAGCGAATCCGGCAGGACTTCTGCGGCGCCATCGATCAGGATCAGCGAATACGGTCCGCCCTGAGCCGATGCCAGCGATTCGGCGCGGGTCACGCTGTCGGCAAGCTGTCCGACCAGAGCGGCGAGGTAGCCGTTCGGCGAGATCACGAGGACGGCATCCTCGCGCGCGGTCTGGGCCGCTTCGAGCATCTGGCCGTAGGTCAGCGCCGGGGAAAGCGAGCGCCCATCCCCAGCGGAACCGCCCGGTCGATGTAGGCAACCGCGCGACGTTCGGCAGGGACAAAGTCCTCGCGCGGGACGGCGTTGAAAGCATTGAGGATTGCCGGCGAATTGACGCCGCTTACGCGAAGCTGGCTATCGATCATCGCACGACGGGCAACCAGCATCTCATCCGCTGCCGGGCGATCTTCAACCACGGTCATTCGAAACCCTCATATCCGCTAGAGGCTTCCACCCGCACCCGGGGAAGCCTGAATGTTGCCAAGTGCCTGTAGATTATCGATCTGCTGTTTCCAAGGGATTTGCTTGTCGCAAATTGCCGCGTAATGCGCCCATCGCAACCAAGGCCTCTGGAGGGAGTCGGCAACATGGCAGAAATGGTCACGATCCGGGAAGCGGACCTTATCGATAGCGTCGCGGACGCGCTGCAGTACATCAGCTACTTCCACCCGATGGACTACATCCGTGCGCTCGGCGAGGCCTACAAGGCCGAACAAGGCCCGGCGGCGAAGGACGCGATCGCGCAGATCCTCACCAACAGCCGCATGTGCGCCGAGGGCCACCGCCCGATCTGCCAAGACACCGGCATCGTCAATGTGTTCATCGAATGGGGCCAGGATTGCCGCCTCGAATCCGACATGAGCCTGCAGGACGTCGTCGATGAAGGCGTGCGCCGCGCGTACAACAACCCCGACAACAAGCTGCGCGCTTCGGTGCTGGCCGACCCCGCTTTCACCCGCCGCAACACCCGCGACAACACGCCCTGCGTGCTCCATGTCGAGATGGTCAAGGGCAACAAGGTCACGGTCGACGTCGCGGCCAAGGGCGGCGGCTCGGAAAACAAGTCGAAGTTCAAGATGATGAACCCCAGCGAGAACATCGTCGACTGGGTGGTCGAGATGCTGCCGCAGATGGGCGCGGGCTGGTGCCCGCCGGGCATGCTCGGCATCGGCATCGGCGGCACGGCAGAACACTGCGTGCTGCTCGCCAAGAAGGCGTTGATGGAACCGATCGACATGGCCCAGCTCAAGGAGCGCGGCCCCCAGACCGATATCGAGCGCATGCGCATCGAAATCTTCGACAAGGTCAACGCGCTCGGCATCGGTGCGCAGGGCCTTGGCGGTCTGTCGACCATCCTCGACGTGAAGATAATGGACGCGCCGTGCCATGCCGCGGGCAAGCCGGTAGCGATGATCCCCAACTGCGCCGCCACGCGCCACGCGCACTTCACGCTCGACGGTTCCGGCCCGAGCTACCTTGAGCGCCCCAAGCTCGACGAATGGCCGCAGGTCCACTGGGCGCCCGACAGCGCAGCCAAGCGCGTCAACCTCGACACGCTGACCCAGGCCGAGGTCGAAGGCTGGAAGGCGGGCGATCGCCTGCTGCTCAACGGCAAGATGCTGACTGGCCGCGATGCCGCGCACAAGCGCATCAAGGACATGCTCGCCAAGGGTGAGGAGTTGCCGGTCGATTTCAATGGCCGCGTGATCTACTACGTCGGCCCGGTCGATCCGGTGCGCGATGAAGTCGTCGGCCCGGCCGGCCCGACCACTGCCACGCGCATGGACAGCTTCTCGGACACCATGCTCGACCTCGGCCTTCTGGCCAGCGTCGGCAAGGCTGAGCGTGGCCCCGCCGCGACGAAGTCGATCGCCGAGCACAAGAGCGCCTACCTGATGGCAGTCGGAGGCGCGGCCTACCTCGTTGCGCGCGCGATCAAGGTGGCCAAGGTCGTCGGGTTCGAGGACTTGGGCATGGAAGCGATCTACGAATTTACCGTCGAGGACATGCCGGTAACCGTCGCGGTCGACAGCTCGGGCGAGAACGTCCACCAGGCTGCCCCGCTCGTCTGGAAGAAGAAGATCGCGGACGAGAAACTCCTGCCTGTTTGAGGGGGAGGAAAGCCCATCCGGGCGGGGAGCGGGCCGGTGCCGCAAGCCTCTGACGGATGTCAGAGGCGCACCCGATAAATTCCATGAACGACATTTGCCGCCCGACCGCCGTTATGGCGCGTCGGGCGGTTCGCGTTTAGGGTCGACGGGATGACGTCGTCGCAAATCGATCCCGGTATCCCGCGCGTTCCGGCCCGGCAGGTGATCCTGTCGGCTGCGGCGCTGTGGCTGTGCTACTTCCTGTTGATCACCGTGCGCGGGCTGGTGGTGGAGCTGGGTGACTTTACCGATCTGCTTTGGCGGCGTGCACTGGTGACGGCGGCGGGGATTGTGGTGACGGTCGCCTGCTGGCCGCTGCTGCGCCGGTTCGACGCTCGCCCTCTGGCCACGCGGGTGGCCGCAGCGCTGGTGATCATGCTTCCAGCGGCGCTTGCTCTGGCGGCGGTCAACCAGTGGGCTTTCGCGCCGGTCGAAAAGCGCATGATCGAACGGATCAGCACTGATCAGGGCGAGCCCCGCACCACAACCTCGACCCAAACCACCGTGACCACCGGTCAAGGGAAGCCGGGCGTGAAGATCCGCCACGACATGGCGGGCAACGTCCTTGTCGATGTGCTGGACGAGGGGTTCATTCCTCCGGCACCACCTGAACCCGACTTGCCTGAACCTCCGCCTCCGCCAGAGAACCCGCCAGCTCCCAAGGCTGCTCCATCGATGGAGCCTCTGCTCAGCGCAGAAGACATTGCCGAGCTGCGCAAGGTCGGCGACGAAGCGACGATTCAGGCGCTCAAGAACTTCGGCATCAAGCAGGACGCCGATGGCAGCATGGTCATTTCACAGCCCGGCCTGTTCGTCCGCCAATATGCCGATGGCCGCTCGGAAGTGCGGACCGGGGGCAAGGTCTATACCGTCGACGAGGACGGCGACGTCGAAAGCATCGGCGATGCTGTAGAACCGCCGGCATCGGCGGCATCAGCGGCGCCCCCGGCACCGCCAGTCCCACCGATGCTGTCCGCCGCGGAACGGGAAAAGATCCGCGAAACGGCCCGCCGCGAGGCAGACAAGGCTCTCAGGAAGGCGCAGGCGGCGCGCAAGCTGGCGCTGGAGAAGGCACAGGCCGTGCGGGCCCGTGAGGTCGCCGCAGCCAGGACGGCGGCGGAGCAGCGGAAGGCGGAATCGGCCAAGGTGGAAGCGGCAAAGAATGACGCAGACACGCCGCAGCCCAGCGCGTCAGAGATTGTCACAGAGGACCTGCGCGGCCCCGATCACGTCACCATCATCCGGCAGACGGTCGAGAACGAGGGGCTATGGCGACAGCTGACCGATGTCGCGCTGGGGCGCTACTTCCTGCTGATTGCGTGGGCCGCGCTCTACCTGGCGCTCGGCAATGGCGAACAGTTGCGCGCGGCGGAGTATCGCGAGGGGCAATATGCCCGCGCGGCAAAGGCGGCCGAGCTTCGTTCCCTGCGTTATCAGGTCAACCCGCACTTCCTGTTCAACACGTTGAATTCCTTGTCGGCTTTGGTCATGGTCGGACGAACCGAACAGGCCGAGCGGATGATCCAGTCAATCTCGCGTTTCTATCGCCACAGCCTTGCCGGCGATCCCACGGCAGACATGCCGCTGGAGGACGAAATCGCCTTGCAGCGCCATTACCTCGACATCGAGGCAGTGCGCTTTCCCGAACGCCTGCGCTGCGAGTTCGACATTCCGGACGATCTGATGACCGCCTGCGTGCCCGGCATGATCCTGCAGCCGCTGGTCGAAAATTCGATCAAGTATGCAGTCTCGACCACGATCCGGCCCGTGACCATTCGCATCACTGCCCGCGAGGCGGGGGGCTTTCTGATCCTGACGGTGGCGGATGACGGACCTGGCGAGGGCTTTGCCAATGGTGGTACCGGCATCGGCATCGCCAATGTCAGAAGCCGTCTCGCCGCCCGCTTCGGCGAGGATGGAGCCGGCGTGGAAAGCGGGCCGCTTCCCGCTGGCGGCTATGCAACGGTACTGACCATGCCGGTCGTCCGGAACGAGTGCTGAGGGGACTTGAGTTGCGCACGCTGATTGTTGACGATGAACCGCTGGCTGTCGAGCGGATGCAGATCCTGTGCGCGCGGATACCTGCATTGCAGGTGGTGGGGACGGCCAGCGATGGCGCCGCGGCCCTGCGCCTGATCGAAGCGCTCAATCCCGATCTTGTCCTGCTCGACATGACCATGCCCGAGGTTGACGGGCTCGGCGTCGCGCGGGCGCTTGCAGGACAGGTCAACCGGCCTGCTGTCGTATTCGTTACTGCCCATGATGATTTTGCGGTCGAGGCGTTCGATTGCGATGCGGTGGACTACGTGCTCAAACCTGTCGCGCAGGAACGGCTGGAGCGGGCGGTGGAGCGCGCACAAGCGCGCCGCAGCACGTCGACCGAAGCTGCCCTGACGCCCGAAAAACCGCAAAGCGAGTGGATCGAGGAGTTCTGGGTGCCACACCGCTCGGAGCTGATTCGCGTTGCCGCCTCGGACCTCGAACGCATCGATGCGGAACGCGATTACGTCCGCCTGCATGTCGGGCATCACAACGGATCGGGTCAAAGCGGGGGCCGCAGCTACATGATGCTGCACACCATCGCCGGGCTTGAAGCACGGCTGGACCCCGAGCAGTTCATCCGACTCCACCGCTCGACCATCGTGCGGCGCGACCGGATTGCCGGACTCAAGCACGATGGTCTTGGCGTGTGGTCCGCCGAACTGGCCGACGGTTCGGTACAGCGCATCGGCCGTACCTACCTCGCGCGGGTCAAGGCCATGGCGGGACGATAACACCCCCACAGAGCCCGCTCAGACTGAGCCTGTCGAAGGCCCCTCGTGGTCAGGCCTTGGCTGGCATCCTTCGACAAGCTCAGGATGAGCGACCTTGGAAAAGCTCAGGCCTTGTAAAGCCCGTCGATCCGGGCGCTGTAGCGCTCCCTGATCTTGTGGCGGCGGATCTTGAGGCTCGGCGTCATCTCGCCATTGTCGATGCTGAAGGCCTCGTCGGCAAAGGTGAACTGGCGGACCTTCTCGATCACCGACAGGTCCTTGTTCACCCGGTCCACTGCCGCGCGGATCGCATTCCGGAACGCCGGCAGGTCCTGCAGTTCCTTGAAGTCGAAGTGTTCGCCCTGCGCGCGTGACCACTCCAGCGCCCATTCCGGATCGGGCACGATCAGGCCAACGATGTAGGGCCGCTTGTCGCCCGAGACCATCGCCTGCGCGATTTCCGGCTGCAGCGTCAGCATGCCTTCGATCTTCTGCGGGGAGACATTGTCGCCCTTGTCGTTGACGATCATGTCCTTCTTGCGATCGGTGATGACGATGCGGCCCTTCCCGTCGAGATGGCCGATGTCACCGGTGTGCAGCCAGCCCGCATTGGCGCCCTCGCGCGGAATGGCGCGCGCCGTCTCGGCATCGTTCTGCCAGTAGCCGTGCATCACCAGCTCGCCCTTGACGAGGATCTCGCCATCCTCGGCGATCTTAACCTGCACGCCCTTCATTGGCGGTCCGACGGTGTCCATCTTGAGGCCGACCTTGGGGCGATTGCACGAGATCACCGGCCCGGCCTCGGTCTGGCCATAGCCCTGCAGCATCGTCAGCCCCATCGCTTCGAAGAACACGCCGACATCGGGGTTGAGCGGGGCGCCGCCGGAAACCATCGCCTTCATCCGCCCGCCAAAGCGCGCGCGGATCTTCGGGCGCAAAGTTCGCTCGAGGATCAGGTTCATCGGCGCGTCGATGATCCGGCCCTTGCCGGCCGCCCTGCGTCCGCCGATCGAAAGGGCGCGGTCCATCAGGTAGTTCGCCAGCTTGCCCTGCTTCTCCACCTGCTTCATGATTCGCGTGCGCAGCACTTCGAACAGGCGCGGCACCACCACCATCAGGGTCGGCCGCACTTCCTCGATGTTCGAGGCGAGCTTTTCCAAGCCTTCCGAATAGTAGATCTGCGCGCCCATGCCGATCGGCAGGTACTGGCCGCCGGTGTGCTCATAGGCGTGGGACAGCGGCAGGAACGAGAGAAACACTTCCTCTCCCCAGCCAAAGTCGTTAGCGAGAATCTCCGCCGCACCCTCGACATTGCACAGGATCGAACCGTGATGCAGCCGCACGCCGCGCGGGAACCGCCGGTGCCGCTGGTGTAGATGATGCAGGCCAGGTCATCCCGGCCCATGGTCCTGAGCCGCTCGTCCACGGCCGCCCGCGCTGTCGTTCCATCGCCGCTGGTCATCGACTGCCAGTCATGGAAGGACAGCTTGCCGGCCTGCATCTGGCGCAGCGGTTCGATCCCGATCACATGCTCGACGCAAGGCGCGGAAAGCGCGGCCGGCAGCAGCGGCTGCGAGAGCTTTGAGGTCGAGACGATCACCGCCCGCGCGCCGGAATTCTCGAGGATGTGCAGATGATCGCGCTCGGTATTGGTGATGTAGGTCGGCACGGTGACCAACCCTGCGGCCATGATAGCGTGATCGGCGATGCACCATTCGGGGCGGTTTTCCGAAACCAGCGCCACCCGATCGCCGGGATTAAGGCCGAGGGCGCGAAGCGATTGCGCCAGGACGCAAACCTGCCGCACCGCCTCGTTCCACGACAGCGATTGCCACTGGCCCTTGGCTTTGGCCCACAGGAACGGGGCATCTCCCCGGGCGTCAGCGCGGTCGAGAAACATCGAGACCAGATTGGGAAAACCCGCGAAATCGGAAAGCTGCACGTCTTGACCCTCGCCCGTTTCGGCTGAACGGACCGAGGTCCGGCACGCCTGTTAACGGGAACCTAGTGGCCTCGTTCCGCCTCGGCAACCGGGCATCCCATTCGTGCGCCCTAACCTGCGCAATGGCACTTCATGGTGCCACCGCTGCGCCTTCGCTGCGGGGGTCGGCCGCACCGCGCCAGCGGTTGCCGACGCGCTCGATGGCATTGGCCTTGAAAGACGGCGATCGCGCCAGAACTTGCGCATGGCCGAGCTGCTGCAAGGCCGGGATCATCGCTTCAAGGGTGGTGCCTTGTTCGACGAAGACCACGTCACCGCCCGGAGCGAAGATAACCGGCAAGGCGATCGCCTCGCGCGCGAACAGGTCCCAGTCGAGCACGCCGATGATCGCCTTGGCCACTTGCGCGGGGATCGTCACGCCACCGGCCGCGCCGATGGCAAGGCGCAGCTTGCCGTCGGGTCCGTATATCAGTGTCGGCGACATGGAACTGCGCGGGCGCTTGCCGGCTTCGACCCGGTTCGCGGTGGGCTTGCCGTCCTTGTCGGGCACGATGTTGAAATCGGTCAGCTCGTTGTTGAGATAGTAGCCTCCCACCATAAGGCCCGATCCGAACGGACCTTCGATGGTCGAGGTATAGCTTGCGGCATTGCCCCACCTGTCCACGGCGACAAAGTGCGTCGTGCCGTTCTCTTCCTGCGGATCGGCCTTGGCGAAGGCCAGCCTGGCTCCCGGTGGGGTGCCGGGCGACACGATGCCGAGCGACGTGCTTTCGGAAATCAGGGCGGAACGCGCGGCGAGATAGGCGGGATCGGTCAGCCCCGCCACCGGCACCGACACGAAATCGCTGTCAGCCAGGTACTGGTCGCGGTCGGCATAGGCGAGGCGCTGCGACTCCGCGATCAGGTGCCACGACACCGGGTTGGCGGCCCCGAGCGCCTTCATGTCGAAGCGTTCGAGCTGCTTGAGGATGGCGAACACGGTGGTGGCGCCCGATGAAGGCGGCCCCATTCCGCAGATGCGCCAGGCACGATACTGGCCACAGACAGGCGGCCGGGCGATGGCCTTGTATCCGGCAATGTCGGCTGTCGTCATCGGTGAGGGATTGCGCGGCGCCGTGCCCACTTCGGTGGCGATCAGCGTGGCGTTCTCGCCTGCGTAGAAACTGTCGGCGCCGCGTGCCGCGACTGTTTCGAGAGTGGCGGCCAGCGCGGGGTTGCGCACAAGCGTGCCGACGGCAAGCGGCTGTCCGTCAGCGCCATAGAACATGGCCCGTGCCTCGGGATCGAGCGCGCCGGTGCGGCTGGCCGCAGCAAGAATCGCTCGCAGGCGCGGCGTGATCTCGAACCCTTCGCGGGCTAGGCGGATCGCGGGCTGGAACAGGGTTCGCCACGAAAGCCGACCCTTGCCATTGTGCGCCAGCGCGGCGAGTCGCAGGTTGCCCGGTACGCCGACGCTGCGGCCGCCCGGGATGGCGTCGCGATAAGGCAGCGGCTTGCCGTCGGCGTAGAACCACTGCGGTGTTGCCGCCTTGGGAGCCGTCTCGCGGCCATCGATCGTTTCGACCTTGCCTGCCGCATCGCCCAGCACAAGGAATCCCCCGCCGCCAATGCCGGAGCTTTGTGGCTCGACCACGGTCAGCGCCAGCATCGTGGCTATGGCGGCGTCGGTCGCGCTGCCGCCAAGCCGCAGCATCTGCACGCCAGCTTCGGCAGCGCGCGGATCTGCTGCGGAGACGAGGCCCGCGCTGTCTACCGGGACGCCCTCGGTCGCAGCGGCCATCGGCGCGGGACGGGATGGGGCAATCGTCGCGCTGGGCGGAGGAACGCAGCCGCTGACGAGCAATGCGACGAGCGGCGTGGCCAGGCTGGCGGATTTCAGAATGCAGGGGACTGACATGCCCCCTTGCTATTCGGTGCCGACCGCCTCGGCAATGGACGTCATGCCGGCTTCGCGGACCTTGCGTTCAAGTCCTGCGACCAGACGCTTGGCAAGGCCGGGGCCCTCGAATACCATCGCGCTATAAATCTGGATCAGGCTGGCCCCGGCCCGGATGCGGGCCCAGGCATCCTCGACCGTTGCAATCCCGCCCACGCCGATCAGCGGAATCGCCCCGCCGCTGGCTTTGCGGAAATCGCGCAGGCGCTGCAGCGCAAGCTCGCGCAACGGTTCACCCGAAAGACCGCCAGCCTCCCCGGCATGGGCCGAGCGCAATGCCGGACGGGTGATCGTGGTGTTCGAAACGATCAATGCGGCCAGCCGCTTTTCAAGAGCGATGCGGCAGATCGCATCGATGTCCGACGGCTCGAGGTCGGGCGCAAGCTTGAGGAAGATCGGCACGTTCATGTTGCCGCGCGCCTCGATCACCCCGTCCAGCAGGGCCGAGAGCGCACCTTCATCCTGCAACGCGCGAAGGCCCGGCGTGTTCGGCGATGAAATGTTGACGGTGAGATAGGATGCCAGCGGGGCCATGAGCCGCGTCATCTGCGCATAGTCGGCAATGCGGTCGGCCGAATCCTTGTTCGCGCCGATGTTCACGCCAACGATGCCGGGCAGGCCATGCTTGCCCGTCTCACGGCGGCGGATCAGGCGGTTCGTTACTGCCTGTGCGCCTTCGTTGTTGAAGCCCATCCGGTTGATCACGGCCCGATCCTCGATCAGGCGGAACAACCGCGGCTTCGGATTGCCTTCCTGCGGAAGCGGCGTGACCGTGCCCACCTCGACAAAGCCGAACCCCAGCCCGAGCATGGCGTCGGGCACTTCGGCGTTCTTGTCGAAACCCGGGGCCATGCCCAGCGGGTTGGGAAAGGCGATGCCGGCGATGCGCTGGGCGAGATTTGGCGTTGGCGCCAGCCTGCTCGAAGGCGGATTGATCGCGAGTGCGCGGATGGTCAGGCGATGCGCAGGTTCGGCAGGGATCCGGAAGATCAGAGGGCGCAGCAGCGAATATGGCGTCACGGGCAAACGGTTCCGGATTCTGCAAATGGTGAAGGACGAATCGGGGCCGATCCCGATGCGCCATGCCGCCGGACTGCCCCGCCAGAGTCTTTGCGATGTAATCTTCTGTCGGCCAACCCTGTTCTTCTCGAATCTGACAGCAATTGTAATTGATTGCGCTTGGTATGTTGCGCATTTGCCACCGGAATTGTCGAATCCATACAATTCTCTCCAAGGGCTTCTGCTTAGTAAGGCGCTGCGACCCGAAGGGCTCGGTGCAGTTCTGCAACGAGTTCTCGACTTTGAGGCGGCCGGCGCTCCCAGTGAGCGCGGCCGCCCTTTTTTTGCCTCTCTCATTTTTGAGCAAGCGCCCGCTTGTGCCGGCAAGGCCCCGCGCCTAGATAACCGGAGTGATTCGGTCCGATTTGTTCGGGCCGCTATTCGGGACCCTGCCAGATGCGCCTTTCGAGCATGGCCGATTACGCCGTCGTCACGATGACCGCTGCCGCGCGCCATTGCGGGCAGAGCCGCGTCTGCGCGCAACAGCTAGCCGACGAAACCGGCTTGCCGGTGCCGACCGTGCAGAAGCTGGTCAGCAAGCTTTCGGCGGCTGGGCTGCTCAAGTCCGTTCGCGGTGCGCGTGGCGGGCTCAAGCTGGCGCGCCCGGCTGCGGCTATCACTTTGGCCGATATCGTCGAAGCCGTGGAAGGCCCCATTGCGCTCACGCCCTGCAGCGAGCATGGGCGCCATGATTGCACGCTGGAAAGCGCGTGCACCGTCCGTCCGCACTGGCCTGCCGTCGATGCCGCACTTCGCGGCGCGCTGGCTGGCATACCGCTCACCCAATTGTCCCGTCCTGCCGCAGCGGTGACGGAGGTTATGGCATGACCGAGAACGTCGAAGTGAAAGACCAGGCCGCCCGTGAAGCCGCTGCCAAAGTGGCCGAGTACGAGCACGGCTGGTCGTCGGATATCGAGCAGGAGTACGGACCCAAGGGTCTGTCCGAGGACACCGTCCGCTACATCTCGGCCAAGAAGGACGAGCCGGAGTGGATGCTCGAATGGCGGCTCAAGGCCTATCGCCACTGGCTGACCATGCCCACGCCCGATTGGGCGAAGCTTAACATCCCGCCGATCGACTATCAGGACGCCTATTACTGGGCTGCGCCCAAGGCCAAGCCCAAGCTCGGCAGCCTTGACGAGGTCGATCCTGAAATCCTGCGCGTCTATGAAAAGCTCGGCATTCCGCTGGAAGAGCAGAAAGTGCTCGCCGGCGTCGAAGGCGCGCGCAAGATCGCGGTGGACGCCGTGTTCGACAGCGTCAGCGTCGCCACCACCTTCCGCAAGGAACTGGAAACGGCAGGCGTGATCTTCCGTTCGATCTCCGAGGCGATCCGCGAATATCCCGATCTCGTTAAGAAGTGGCTGGGGAAGGTCGTGCCGATGCACGACAACTACTTCGCCACGCTCAACTGCGCGGTCTTCTCCGACGGCACCTTCGTCTACATCCCCGAAGGCGTGCGCTGCCCGATGGAACTCTCGACCTATTTCCGCATCAACGCGGAAAACACCGGTCAGTTCGAACGCACCCTGATCGTTGCCGACAAGGGCTCATACGTCTCCTACCTCGAAGGCTGCACTGCCCCGCAGCGCGATGAGAACCAGCTCCACGCCGCGGTGGTTGAACTCGTCGCGCTCGACGATGCCGAGATCAAGTATTCCACCGTGCAGAACTGGTATCCCGGCGATGCTGAAGGCAAGGGCGGCATCTACAACTTCGTGACCAAGCGCGCGCTTTGCCAGGGTGCCCGCTCCAAGGTCTCGTGGACGCAGGTCGAAACCGGTTCCGCGATCACCTGGAAGTATCCGTCCTGCGTGTTGAATGGCGAGGATTCGGTGGGCGAGTTCTACTCGGTCGCCGTCACCAACAATTACCAGCAGGCCGATACCGGCACCAAGATGATCCACAACGGCAAGGGGTCGCGCTCGACCATCGTGTCGAAGGGCATCTCGGCGGGCAAGAGCAACAACACCTATCGCGGCCTCGTCCGCGTTGCCCCGCAGGCCGAAGGTGTGCGCAACTTCACCCAGTGCGACAGCCTGCTGCTGGGCGCGGAATGCGGCGCACACACTGTGCCCTACATCGAAGTGCGCAACCCCAGCGCCACGATCGAACACGAAGCCACCACCAGCAAGATCAGCGACGACCAGCTGTTCTACGCGATGCAGCGCGGTCTCGATCAGGAAAGCGCCGTCGCCCTGATCGTCAACGGCTTCGCCCGCGAGGTGCTGCAGCAACTGCCGATGGAGTTTGCCGTCGAAGCGCAGAAGCTGCTTGGCATTAGCCTTGAAGGCAGCGTGGGATGAGCCTTTCAGAAAGCGATCTGTTTCTCGACTTCTCCGCCGTCCCTTCGGCGGATGCGATCGTGCGCAAGATTGCCGAATACAGGCATGCGATTGCCTTTCCGGCTGGTTTCGACACCACCGACAAGGCTCATTCGGGCTGGGTGCCAGCCTTGCTGAATGGCGTCGACACCGGTTTCGATTACGTGGTCATGTCGCGCCAGCAGTATGTCGGGAATGACCCGGAAGCCCCCGCCTGGCCCGAGCATGGCGATACCGCTCTGGCATTCGCGGCGCGCGGGCATCAGAGCTCCATTCTCGCCGTCTCTCTCGTCCAGCGGGCAATCTGCGAACTTTCCGACGCGCAGGGCTGGTGGCAGGAAGGCGGAGAACGCCTCGGCAATGCCGACATGATCAAACTTTGCATCGCAACGATCAAGGCGATCGAGGCGAACCCCGCTCCGGCGGAGCCCCGGCGCAAGGCGTCGAAGGTCAGCGCCGAGGACAAGCGCTTTGCAATCAAGACGCTGATCATCTTCGGGTCCGTGCTGGTCGGCATTTACGTGCTGAGCGCTCTGGCCGGTTACCTTTTCGCGCCAAGGACGGCACACTGATGAAAAAGACCCTTACCCTCCGCCCCGTCGGCGAACGCGCCGAGGCGCCGAAGATCCAGAAGAAGGGTCGCGGCTGGGCCATTTCCGGATCGCGGCTCGACGCGATTCATGAGCGCGCGCGCCAGCTGCGCCGCGAGCCGGACGAGGCGCACCTCGCTCTGGCCGATGAACTCGCCAAGGAAGACCTCGGCAAGTACAAGTTCAAGCGCTACGCCGTGATCGGCTCGGCCATCGTCGATTTCGCCAGCCAGCCGCTGAAGCTGGTGATTGCGCTCGACCGTGGCGAGGCTCCGGAGATCGAGCGCCGCCGCGATGCCAGCCTTGCCGAAGTCGGCATCAAGGTGATCCGCTACGATGCTGCCGAAGTGCTGGGCGATCCCGAGGGTGCCTGCGCCGCCGTGCTGCGCGCAATGAAGGCCCGCTACGACGAGCTGCGCGCCGCCTCGCGTCCTTCGCGCCCGTCCTATTCCCGCTCCGGCGCCCGCCCGCAGCGTCCCGCTCGCGGTTGAGAGACAGACCCATGCTCAACATCCAGAACCTCCAGGCCAGTGTTGCCGACAAGCCGATCCTCAAGGGTCTTTCGCTCACCATCAACGCGGGCGAGATCCACGCGATCATGGGGCCGAACGGCGCAGGCAAGTCGACGCTCGGCTACACCCTCGGCGGTCGTCCGGGCTATGAAGTGACCGGCGGCACGGCGACATTGGACGGCACCGACCTGTTCGAACTCGAACCGCACGAACGCGCCGCTGCCGGCCTGTTCCTCGGCTTCCAGTACCCGGTCGAAATCCCAGGCGTCTCCTTCGTTCAGTTCCTGCGCGAATCCGCCAATGCCCAGCGCAAGGCGCGGGGCGAGGCTCCACTTTCCGGCGGCGAATTCCTCAAGCTGGCCAAGGAAAAGGCGGGCCTGCTGCGCATGGACATGGACATGCTCAAGCGCCCCGTGAACGTCGGCTTCTCGGGCGGCGAGAAGAAGCGCGCCGAGATGGTCCAGATGGGCATCCTCGATCCCAAGATCGCCATCCTCGACGAGACCGACTCCGGCCTGGATATCGACGCGCTGCGCATCTGCGGCGAAGGCATCAATGCGATCATGCGCAAGAGCGACAAGGCCGTGCTGCTGATCACCCACTACCAGCGCCTGCTCGATTACGTGAAGCCCGACTTCGTTCACGTCCTTGCCGGTGGCCGCATCGTCAAGAGCGGTGGCCCTGAACTCGCGCTCGAACTCGAAGAGCACGGTTACGAGGCCGT
This sequence comes from Novosphingobium sp. THN1, assembly GCF_003454795.1. Classification (GTDB taxonomy): domain Bacteria; phylum Pseudomonadota; class Alphaproteobacteria; order Sphingomonadales; family Sphingomonadaceae; genus Novosphingobium. The sequence goes on along the minus strand of NZ_CP028347.1, from coordinate 1,034,022 downwards.
CGCGGCATGACGGCCCGTTCTTCCGTCACCCCGGCGCAGGCCGGGGCCCATGACCTCAGCGATTGCGCGCTGATGCCAGCGTCGATGGACCCCGGCCTGCGCCGGGGTGACGCGGAATTGGAGTGGGCGCTGTGACCTCGGTTGCGCTCCCCACCCGCAGGCAAGAGGCCTTCCGCTACGCCGACCTCGCGGCGCTGGAAGCGATCTGGCCGTTGCCGGTGCAGGAAATCCGCGTCGCTGCGGGCGAGACGGGCGCGAGTGCGGTCGTGCTCGATGGCGCGAACGATGCCGCGCAGGACATCGTCATCACGTTGGAAGACGGCGCGGAGTATGACCTGCGCCTGCTCAACGCCGGGTCCGCCTATGGCCGCATCGCGGTCAAGGTGACGCTCGGCAAGGGCGCGAAGTTCCACCTCGGCGCGGCGCAGATTGCAGGCGGCGAACAGACCGCGGAGATCGTCACCGAAGTCGTCCATGCGCAGCCCGATGCCGTGTCGAGCCAGGTCGTGCGCTCGGTCCTTGGCGGCAAGGCCACCGGCACTTACCTAGGCCGCGTCGTCGTGGCGCGCGGGGCGATCGGCACCGATGGCGAACAGTCGATCCGTGCCATGCTGCTCGATCGCACCGCCACTGCCAACGCGCGCCCGGAACTCGAAATTTACGCCGACGACGTAAAGTGCGCGCATGGCTGCGCGGTTGGCGAACTCGATCAGCAGAGCCTGTTCTACCTCGCCCAGCGCGGCCTCCCGCCCGCCGAGGCCAAGAAGCTCATGCTCCACGCCTTTATCGCCGAGGCCTTCGTCGGCGCGGCTGACGAGGAATCGCTGACCGAGGCCGCGCTCAAGGCACTGGATGCCGTGCTGTGACAGTCGAGGCGCTCACCCGCACCGCAGAGTGGCCCGGCCTCGTCAATCCTGACGGCAGCCGCTGGCACTATCTCGATACCGCCGCGACCGCGCAGAAGCCGCAAGTGGTGATCGATGCGATGGTGCGCGCGCTGGGCAGCGACTATGCTACCGTCCATCGCGGCGTCTACGCACGCTCGGCGGACATGACGCTCGCGTTCGAAGCCGCCCGCCGCAAGGTTGCCGCGCTTGTCGGCGGTGCCGAGAACGAACTCGTCTTCACCCGCGGCGCGACCGAGGCGATCAATCTCGTCGCGCAGACCTGGGGCCAAGCCAACCTCAAGGCCGGCGACCGCGTCCTCATCTCCACGCTCGAACACCACGCCAACATCGTGCCGTGGCAGATGCTGCGCGATCGTACCGGCGTCGAGATCGACGTCTGCCCGCTAACCGAGGACGGCCTGATCGATCTCGCCGCTGCCGAGCGCATCCTTACCCCGGCGCACAAGCTGGTGGCCTTCGCCCACGTATCGAACGTGCTTGGCTCCACGCTTGATGCTCCGCGCGCGGTCGCCCTGGCGCGCAGCGTCGGTGCGAAGATCCTGCTCGACGGCTGCCAGTCGGTCGCCCGCCTCACCGTCGATGTGAAGGCGCTGGACGCGGATTTCTACGTCTTCTCCGCGCACAAGCTCTATGGCCCAACCGGCATCGGGGCACTCTGGGCCAGGGCCGAGATCCTTGATGCCATGCCTCCGTGGCAGGGCGGTGGCGCGATGATCGACAAGGTCACTTTCGAGAAGACCACTTACGCCCCTGCGCCGCAGCGCTTCGAGGCGGGCACTCCCGCCATTGTTGAGGCCATTGGCTTCGGCGCTGCGGTCGATTTCGTGAAGGCACAAGGGCTCGACGCCATCCACGCCCACGAATGCGCCCTTGTCGCCAAGGCGCGTGAGGCACTGCGCGGCATGAATTCGGTGCGCCTGTTCGGGCCGGAAGACAGTGCCGGCATCCTCAGCTTCGCGCTTGAAGGTGTCCATCCGCACGACCTTGGCACGATCCTTGACGAGGAAGGCGTGGCCATCCGCGCCGGACACCATTGCGCCCAGCCGCTGATGGCGCATCTCGGTGTGCCCGCCACCGCCCGTGCCAGTTTCGGCATCTACAGCGATGAAAGCGATATCGCCGCGCTCGTGCGCGGGATCGAAAGGACCAAGAGGATTTTCGGATGAGCGACAACGATCCCAAATTCGCGGTCGAAGAGGTCGAGGCTGTATCGGCCCCAAGCGCGCCTTCGTCGAGGACGCAGTTGAAGAGACGCCCGCCGAAAAGCTGGAGCGCAAGCGTGACTATCTCGAAGGCTTCCTCGCGGCAAAGCCGGAAGCAGTCTCCTCGGGCGAACCCGGTGGCGACATCTACGAAGGCGTGATTGCGGCGCTCAAGGAGATCTTCGACCCGGAAATCCCGGTCAATATCTATGACCTCGGCCTGATCTACGGCGTCGATGTCTCGGATGACGGCCACGTCGACGTCACGATGACGCTCACCACGCCGCATTGCCCGGTCGCGGAATCGATGCCGGGCGAAGTGGAACTGCGCGTCTCTGCCGTCCCCGGCGTGCGCGATGCAGAAGTCAATCTCGTCTGGGACCCGGCCTGGGATCCCGCCAAGATGAGCGATGAAGCCAAGCTCGAACTGGGAATGCTCTGAACGCTCCCCATATAGGTGTCACCATGACGACCGAAACGCAGACCAAGCCCCGCCGCCCCCGCCCCGCCGCCGTGATCCTCACGGCCAGTGCCGAGGCGCGCGTGGCGCACCTGATGGCAACGGCACCCGAAGGCGCGATCGGCGTGAAGCTTTCGACGCCCCGCCGCGGCTGCTCGGGGTTGGCCTATTCGGTCGATTATGTGACCGAAGCCAACCCGCTCGATGAGAAGATTGAAACCCCCGGCGGCTTGTTCTTCATCGACAGTGCCTCGGTGCTCTACCTTATCGGCAGCACGATGGACTGGCAGGAAGACGATTTCACCGCCGGCTTCGTGTTCCAGAACCCGAACGCCAAGGGTTCGTGCGGCTGCGGCGAGAGCTTTACCGTCTAGCTCTCGGCGAGGAATTTCAGGAGCGCCTTTTCCAGCGCATCAACCTGATCGTCGGCGTCGATCCGTGCCTGCAGCCACAGGTTCTCCGCCTCGGTAACGGCGTGATCCCGCATCGCCTCGCCGTCGATGTCACGGCCCGGTTGCTTGCGCCCGAATCCCACTTCGCGAAGCGCCCGTACGAAGTTGCCGGTATCGACCTTTGCCATGCGGACGAAAAACTGGCCAACATGGGTGGAGCGGTCGTCCATGAAGGCTTCGAGTTCACTCGCGCGTTCGCGGCTTATCCCCTTTGCGCCATTCCAGCCCTGCAGGTAGTTGGCTACGCCCTGCACGAACAGGCGCTCCCAATCGGGGGTATTGCTTGCTCCCAGTGTCGCGTCTTTCAGGCGGAACAGCATTTCCGCCTCGCGCTGGCTGACCGCTGCTGGGCGATCGCCGCCCGCCGCAAAGATCGTGCGCCGGATCATCGTGCATTCGGCTGACGTGATGCAACCGGGTTCGAAGGCCCCGCCAGCGCGCGTCGGTCCTTCGCCGGTCAGCACTTCGCGTTCGATCTGCTGCAGCACGAACGCCCGCAGCGCTTCAGGCGCGGACTCTGCCCTTTCCAATGCGCGGACCAGCAGTTCCAGTTCGGTAAGCGTGTCCACCTTGCCGTCGTGCGATACCCGCTCAATCAGCCAGTTGGCGTTTTCTTCAGAGATATGTCCGCGCGGCGCAGTGCCGTTGACGAGAAACTCGACCAGCGCTTCCACGAAGAAGTCCGACCACTCCTGCGTCGGTTCGCCGATGTGATCATTGAGGACAAAGATCGCCTCGGCTTCGTCCGGATCGATCCTGCCATCGGGCCAGGCGGCGCGGCGCAATTCGAGAACTTCCTGTGCAGAAATTACGCCATCCTCGGCAGCCTGCTCGGCCAGAGCGCGGAAATGCAAGGTCATGCGTGTCGGTCCCTCAAGCCACGGATCGCAGCCCGACCTAAGGGAAACCGCTTAATTTGCGGTTATCAGCCGATCAGCCGCGCGATCGCCATCAGGCCCGAAACCGCGAGCAGGAAGCCGACGAACCCGCGCCAGGCCGCATCGCTGACCTTGCCAAAGGCGCGGGTGCCGAAGTGATTGCCGATCAGCACCGGCACGAACAGCACCACCGCGAAGAGCGCATCGCGCCACGATGCCAGCTGCAACGCCAGCGCCGCCGCCGTGCTGGCGATGGACGTGAGCAGGAACACCGTCAGCATCGATGCACGCGCCACTTCGCGCGGAATCGGCCGACGCAGGTAGTAAGGCACAACGGGCGGCCCCGGCATCCCGGCGAACCCGGTCAGCAGGCCCGCCGCCGCTCCGGTAAGGCCCGTCTCCACCTTCCCCGGCGCATGTCCGGGCCTGGCAGGCAGCAGCACCATCGCGAACGCCCCGATCGCCACCACCGCGATCAGCACCCGCGCCACCTCCTGCGGCGTCGCGAACAGGGCCAGCAGGCCGACCGGCGTCAGCAACATGGCAAGGCCGCCAATCACCCCGGCGCTCTTCTCGCCCGCGTTCCACACCTTGCGCGCGCCGACCAGCCCGATCAGCAGCCCGAGCATGTTGGATACGACCACCGCTTCGCCCGGCGGAATCACCAGCCCGATCAGCGGCACCAGCAGGATCGCCATGCCAAACCCCGCCAGCCCGCGCACGAAGGCGGCAACGAATGCCGCCAGTGCACAAAGGCCGAGCGAAAGGAGCGGCAGGTCGAGCGTGATCAGCTCCGAAGATCCGGCGGCGTCGCCTCGCCCTTGAGCAGGGCAATCGCCTCGTCCAGTGACACCACCTTCTGGTGCTGTTCGCCCAGCGTGCGGATCGCCACGGTGCCTTCCTCCGCCTCGCGCTTGCCCACTACCAGCAGGTAGGGGACCTTCTGCAGCGAGTGTTCGCGCACCTTGTAGTTGATCTTTTCGTTGCGCAGGTCGGTCTCGGCCCGGATGCCCGCCGCCTTCAGCTTGGCGAGCGCGTCCCTGGCATAGTCGTCAGCGTCCGAAACGATCGTCGCGACGACAGCCTGCACCGGAGCCAGCCACGCCGGCAGGCGTCCGGCAAAGTGCTCGATCAGGATGCCGATGAACCGCTCGTAGCTCCCGAAGATCGCTCGGTGCAGCATGACCGGGCGGTGCTTCTCGCCATCCTCGCCGATATAGGTCGCATCGAGCCGTTCCGGCAGCACGCGGTCGGACTGGATCGTGCCGACCTGCCAGGTGCGGCCGATCGCGTCGGTCAGGTGCCATTCCAGCTTGGGCGCATAGAACGCACCTTCGCCCGGCAGTTCCTCCCAGCCGTACTCTTCGGTCGCAAGCCCTGCGCGGACCACGGCGGCGCGTAGTTCGCTCTCGGCCTTGTCCCACATCTCCTCGGTGCCGAAGCGCTTTTCCGGGCGCAGCGCCAGCTTGATCGAATAGGTGAAGCCGAAGTGCTTGTAGATGCGGTCAGCCAGTTCGCAGAACGCCTGCACTTCCGAAACGATCTGGTCCTCGCGGCAGAAGATGTGCGCGTCGTCCTGCGTGAACTGGCGCACGCGCATCAGCCCGTGCAGCGCGCCGTGCGGCTCGTTGCGGTGGCAGCAGCCGTTTTCGTAGAGGCGCAAGGGCAGTTCGCGGTAGGACTTGATGCCCTGCCGGAAGATCAGCACGTGCGCCGGGCAGTTCATCGGCTTCAATGCCATCCAGTCGGCATCGTCCGAAACGATGGGGCCTTCGTCCTCGACGTTCGGCACTTCGTCGGGGATGACGAACATGTTCTCGCGGTACTTGCCCCAGTGGCCGGACTGCTCCCACTGGCGCGCGTCCATGACCTGCGGAGTCTTGACCTCGCGATAGCCCGCCCCGTCGATGGCGCGGCGCATGTAGGCTTCGAGCTCGCGCCAGATCAGATAGCCCTTGGGGTGCCAGAACACGGAGCCGTGCGCTTCCTGCTGGAGATGGAACAAGTCCATCTCGTTGCCCAGCTTGCGATGGTCGCGCTTGGCCGCTTCTTCCAGCCGCGTCAGGTGTGCATCGAGCTGCTTCTTGTTGAGCCAGCCGGTGCCATAGACGCGGCTCAGCATCGCGTTCTTCTGGTCGCCTCGCCAGTAAGCCCCCGAAACGCGCGTCAGCTTGAACGCCTGCGGATCCAGCTTGCCGGTCGAAGGCAAGTGCGGCCCGCGGCACATGTCGAGCCAGTCGTCGCCCGACCAGTAGACCGTCAGCTCTTCGCCCTCGGGCAATTCGGCGGCCCATTCTGCCTTGAAGTTCTCGCCCTGCTGCTTCCAGCGGCTGATCAGCTGCTCGCGGCTCCACACTTCGCGGCGCAGCGGCTTGTTGGCGGCGATGATCTTGCGCATTTCCGCCTCGATCGCCGGCAGGTCCTCGTCGGTGAAGGGGCGCTCGGCGGGTGCGAAGTCGTAATAGAAGCCGTCGTCCGTGCTCGGACCAAACGTGATCTGCGTGCCCGGGAACAGCGCCTGCACCGCTTCGGCGAGGATATGGGCATAGTCATGCCGCGCCAGGTCCAGCGCCTCGGCTTCGTCCTTGGCCGTCACCAGCGCCAGTTGCGCGTCCGCCGTGAAGGGCCGCGTCAGGTCTACCAGCTCGCCATCGACCTTCGCTGCCAGCGCTGCCTTGGCAAGGCCGGGGCCGATTGCGGCGGCGATGTCGGCCGGAGTGCTGCCGGGCGCAACCTCGCGCACGGAACCATCGGGCAGGGTGATCTTCAGCAACTCGGACATGCGGGTCTCTCTGCAATCTCGTGGCAGCGCTTTGGCACAGGAGCGCCGCCACCGGAAGGGCGCGCATCAGGCAATTCGGTCGGTTCGGGAGGCGATGCGCAAAGCCACCCGAACCGGGCGGCGGCATCGCGGCAGGACTTAGCCCAGCAGCGACCGCCCCCGGCTCGCGGGGTAGTGGTTGTAGTGATGGTCGTCAGGCGTGCCATGTGAGCGGGCTTCTAGCGCGGAATACTTGCAGAGTCACCAAGCCCGTTTGGTCAAGCACCATTGCCACGATGACAATGACGCTTGACATGATCTGCAAAAAGGTCAAGCAACCTTGTCATCAGATCAAGGAGGCTTGACCAATGATTCGCTTTGCTCTCCCCGCCGCGACCGCCCTCGTGATGGTCGTGATTGTCTTGCTCGATATCGTCGAAGTCCTGCCCAAGGGCTCCACCACCACGGCCGTGCTGTTCATGCCGCTCGTCGCTGCGCTTTCGGGCACGCGCTGCCGGCGCCGCCCGCAGGAAGCTTGAGTCATGGTCGCCCGGATGACGCCCGAACACCGCCGCTACACCCGTGCCGTCATGCTGCTGATGGGCGGCTACGTCGCCACGCTGGTCGGCGTGAACCTGTTCTTCAGGAACAGCGCCCCCACCGGCCTCAGCGCCTACGCCGCGGCCCTGCTTCCCGCCCTCCCGGTGATTGGCGTGTTCGTGGCGATCGGCCGCCTGCTGACCTCGCTGCGCGATGAATACCAGCGCTACCTGATGACCCGGCAGATCCTCATCGCCACCGGCTTCACGCTCAGCGTGGCGACGGCATGGGGCTTCGTCGAAAGCTTCGGCCTGCTCCCGCACGTTCCGGCCTTCTACGCCACGGTCCTGTGGTTCGCAGGGCTCGGCCTCGGCGGTTGCATCAACGCGCTGCTCGAACGGCGCGGAGGTGGCGAGTGAAAAACCGCCTCAAGGTGCTGCGCGCCGAGCGCAACTGGAGCCAGGCCGATCTCGCCGAAAAGCTCGAGGTCAGCCGTCAGTCGGTCAACGCCATTGAAACCGGCAAGTACGACCCCTCGCTTCCGCTCGCCTTCCGCATCGCCGATGTCTTCGCCCTGCCGATCGAAGACATTTTCCAGCGAGGAGACTGAAAATGCCCGCAAGGACTCCCCGCCGCATCGGCATGTGGCTGGCGATTGCCGTGGGCATCGCTGCCGCATCGATGTCCGCCAGCAAGCACCACAAGGCTGAGCGACCCGCCAGCACGGCCAACGGCGCCGTTCACATCACCCTGATCCTTCCGCTCAACTAAGCTTGCCCCGCCCGCCCGTGCGGGCCATGACAGGGCATGACTGACGTAGCCCGCTTCACCCTGCCGTCGGGCCAGCGGATGGCCTACCGCCATCTCCCCGGCACACCGCCCACAATCATCTTCCTCCCCGGCTACATGTCCGACATGGCCGGCGGCAAGGCGCAGGCCGTGCTCGGATGGGCGCGCGAGCAGGGCCGTGCCTGCCTGCTGCTCGACTATACCGGCTGTGGGGAAAGCGATGGCACCTTTGCCGATGGCCGCCTTTCGAAGTGGCGTGACGAGATCACCGCCTTGATCGACCACCTCGGCATCGACGCCGTGCAATTGGTCGGCTCCAGCATGGGGGGCTGGCTCATGCTGCTCCTCGCCGAAGCGCTGGGTGACAGGGTAAAGGCACTCGTCGGCATCGCGCCTGCGCCGGATTTCACCGAATGGGGCCTGTCGCAATCGCAGCGCATCGAACTCGCTGCCGGGCGCACGATCTACGAGGACAACCCCTACGGCCCCGAGCCTACCCCCACTCACGCCGGATTCTTTTCCGACGCCGAACGCCACAAGCGTCTGGCCAGCGGCATTGCCTTCGATGGTCCGGTTCGCCTGATCCACGGCCAGGCCGATGCCGACGTGCCGTGGGAAATCTCGATCAACCTTGCCCGCGCCCTGCGTTCAGCCGACGTGCAGGTGCACCTGATCAAGGACGGCGATCACCGGCTTTCGCGCCCCGCCGATATCGCGCTGCTCCTGCGTGAACTCGCCGGGCTCGCCGCCGCACAAGCCGCCTGACGTGCCGAAGGACAAGCCTGCCATGATCGATCTTCCCGCACCGCTTTTCGCCGTGGAGCATCGCATCGATCAGCAGGCCTCGCTGATGCAGATCGGACCCGCCACCATGCCGATGCGCCCCTCGGACCTGCCCATTCCTCGCCGCCGCGATCCTGAAAAGCAGCGGCAGGCCGAAAGAGAAGCAGGGCTCGAACGGCCCAACCTGCCGGAACAGGATCGCCTTGCCTATTGCCTGCAGAAAGCGGCCACCGATCCCGACGCAGCGATGGTCGAAGCCCAGACCTGGCTTGGTGAAAGCCGCGACTCCGGCCAGCAGGTCCGCGCCAACCAGTGCCTCGGCATGCTGCGGTCAAACGCCGGCGATTTCGATGGTGCGCTCGAAGCCTTCGCGCAGGCCGTTTCGGGCGTGCCCAAGGAACAGGAAGTTGCCGCTGTGCCGTTGATGGCGATGGCCGGTAACGCCGCGCTGGCGGGCGGCAAGGCCGAACAGGCGCTGGGCTGGTTCGACCGCGCTCTGGCGATCAAGGGGTTTGCCGACAATGCCGCGCTTGGCGCAATGCAAAGCGATCGTTCGCGCGCGCTCGTCGCGCTCGGCCGCCTCGCCGAAGCTGGTGGCGCGCTCGACGAAGCACATCGCCTGGCGCCGGAAGACCCGGAAGGCTGGCTGCTGTCAGCCACGCTGGCCCGCCGCAATGGTGAACTGGACCGCGCCCAGCGCGATATCGAAATCGCCGCAAAGTACGGCCCGCGCGATCCGCAGGTCGGCCTCGAAGCAGGTGTTATCGCCGTGCTCTCCGGGCGGGACGACGCCGCGCGCAAGTCGTGGGAATCGGTCGTCTCGGCGGACAAGGACGGTGACGCTGGCAAGACTGCGCGCGCTTACCTTGAACAGCTCGGCCCCGCACCTAAATCGGTTTCACCCGAAACCGCAGGAAAGCCGGCATCATGAAACTCTCCGTCCTCGATCTGGTCAGTGTGGTCGAGGGCGGGACAGCGCGGGCCGCGCTCGACAATTCCGCCGCCGCCGCGCGCGTGGCCGAGGAATGCGGCTACCGGCGCTATTGGGTTGCCGAGCACCACGGCATGGAAGGCCTCGCCGGCGCAGCCACGGCCGTTGCCCTTGCCCACATCGGCCATGCCACCTCGACCATCCGCATCGGATCGGGCGGGATCATGTTGCCCAACCACAATCCGCTGGTGATTGCCGAACAGTTCGGCACGCTCGATGCCCTGTTTCCGGGCCGCATAGACCTCGGCCTCGGCCGCGCTCCCGGTGCCGACCAGCGCATCATGCGCGCCTTGCACAAGGACACCAACCGCGCCGCCGAGGACTTTCCGCAGGACGTGGTCGAACTCCAGCTCCAGTTCGCGGGCGATCCGCGCGTGCCGCTGCAGGCCTATCCCGCCAAGGGTGCGAATCCACAGCTGTGGATTCTCGGCTCGAGCCTGTTCGGCGCCCAGCTCGCCGCGATGCTCGGCCTGCCCTATGCCTTCGCATCACACTTCGCGCCCGATCACCTCGATGCGGCGCTGAAGATCTATCGCGAACGCTTCCAGCCATCCGAAACCCTGGACGCTCCCTATTGCGCAGCCGCCATCAATGTCGTCGCTGCCGAAAGCGACGAGGAAGGCCAATTGCTCGCCTCCTCGATGGATCAGGCCTTCGTTGCCTTGCGCACCGGCACGCCGGGCAAGCTCAAGCCTCCGGTGCCCGGCTATCGCGACACGCTGCCACCGCCCGCACTCGCCATGCTCGAACACGTCCGCCAGGTCAGCGCCTGCGGGTCGGTGGCAACGGTGCGCGATGGCCTCGCCGCATTTGCCGAGCGCACCGGCGCCGACGAGATCATCGTCGCTGCCTCGATCTATGACCAGCAGGCGCGCTTGCGATCATTGCGCCTTACTGCCGAAGCCGCGCGCGAGCTTGTCGTCGCCTGACGTAACCGGCCCGCAATCCTTCGGCACGAAAAGGTGCGCAAAGGGTTCACAACAGCGGGTTAAGCTGCGCGCGTCGATGAACCGGACTTGAGGTCTCGCCACGGCTGGATTACCCTTTGGAATAATGATACGCTTACGTATTCAATAATTACGCGAGGGTGAAATATCCTCTCGCAAGGAGAGTCGGGAAAACCCCATGGCGTCAACGTCCGCAAGCCGTTCGCAAGCCCCTGCCACTTCGTCTTCGCAGGCTCCCTCCGATCAGTTGTCATTGGCCTTGGCCGAGCGATTTGCCGGCGCGCTCCTCCCTGATGAAGTGCTCGATTTCGATGCTGCGCGCCTCGCCGAAGCGGCCCGATTTGCCGCTGCCGCCGCCGCACTTCGCAAGGGCAGCGATCCCGCCATCGCCATCGAAAGCGTCAGCGGTTCGGACAGCGACGGTCGGCATCTGCGCATCGCCGTGATCAACGACGACATGCCGTTTCTCGTCGATTCGATCACCTCGGCGATCACTGCGCAAGGTCTCGCCATCGATCGCCTCGTCCACCCCGTCGTCGCCGTCCGCCGCGATGCCGATGGCAATCTCACCGAATTCCCGGCGGGCGATGCTTCGGGTGAACGCCGTGAATCCGTCGTCTATCTCGAAACCGAACGCGCCGATGCGCGCCAGCGCCGCGGCCTTGTCGCTGCGCTCGAAGAGACCTTGGCTGACGTGCGTGCCGCCGTCACCGATTGGCCGCTGATGCAGGCCGCCATGCGCGAAGATGCCGCTGGTCTTGCCGATCCCGAAGGCGCTGCCCTGCTGCGCTGGCTGGCTGATGGCATGCTTACCCAACTCGGCAGCGTGACGCGCCTGCGTGACGGTACCGAGGTAAAGCCTCACGGCATCTGTCGCGCCAGCGACCGCAGCTTGCTGGCGGCCAGTTCATTCGATCGCGCCTTCCGCTGGTTCGAATCCGGCAAGGGCCGCGCGCCCCTGATCGTAAAGGCGAACCGCATCGCCAACGTCCACCGCCGCGTGCCGCTCGACCTGTTCATGGTCCCGCGCATCGATGGCGGCAAGGTCGTCGCGCTTTCGGTCCATGCCGGGGTCTGGACCAGCGCCGCGCTCGCCGCCGCGCCTGATCGCGTGCCCCGCCTGCGCACCCAGCTGGCCGAGCTGATGGACAAGTTCGGCTTTGCCGCCAACGGCCACGCCGGCAAGGCGCTGGTCCATGCGCTGACGGCACTGCCGCACGATCTCCTCGTCAGCTTCGACGATGCCGATCTGGAGCGCGTCTCGACTGCGATGATGAGCCTGGTCGACCGCCCGCGCCCCCGTCTCGCGCTGGTCCAGGCTCCGCTCGCCCGGCACCTTTTTGCCTTCGTCTGGCTCCCGCGCGATGTGCTGTCGACCGAGGTTCGCCTCGCCATTCGCGACATGCTCGAAGCGGCTGCCGGGGCGCAGGTGATCGACTGGTCGCTGCAGGTCGAAGGCAGCACGCTTGCCATGTTGCGCTTCGTGCTCGACGTGCGCGATCAGGACGGGCAGGTCGATGAAGCCGCGCTCGACCTGCAATTGCAGGGCATGGTCCGGGGCTGGGCAGGCGCTGTCGAAAGCGAACTGGCCACCAGCGAGGAACCCTCGCGCGCCGCCGCCATTGCCGCCCGCTATGCCGACGCATTCCCGCTGTCCTACCGCAATGCTTCGGGTGCGGCCGAGGCAGCGCGCGACATCCGCGTCCTGCGCACGCTGGCGGGCAGCAAGGCCCCGCGCCGCGCCGTTCGCCTGCATCGCAACCCAGGCGAAGCCGTGCTGCGCCTCAAGCTTTATCAGCGCGAAGGCGCGATCGTGCTGTCCGATGCCGTTCCGGTGCTCGAAAACTTCGGCTTCCGCGTGCTCGAGGAAGTGCCCACCCCGCTCGACGGTGGCCGCCTCGGCTATATCCACGATTTCCTCGTCGCCCACCCGGCTGACAGCTCGGTCGATGATCTGCTCGCCCGCGCAGCATCGATCGAAAGCTCGCTCTCGGCGGTGATCAACGGCGCGGCCGAGGATGACGCCTTCAACCGCCTGATCGTTGCCACCGGCCTCACTGCGATCGAGGCGAACTGGCTCCGCGCCTTCTACCGCTACTTGCGCCAGGCCGGCATGACCTTCGGCATCCCCACCGTGGTCGAAGCGCTCAAGAACGCCCCTGCGGTCACCCGCGGCCTCGTCGCCGCCTTTGTCGCCCGCCACGATCCCGCCTTCACCGGCAACCGCGATGCTGCCTTTGCCGAAGCCGAAGAGCGCATCAGGACCGGCCTCGCCGGCGTCGCCGCGATCAACGACGACCGCCTCCTGCGCAGCTTCCGCGCGCTTGTCGGCGCCATCCTGCGCACCAACGCCTTCGCCCCTGCCGCCGCCGAAGCGATGGCTTTCAAGATCGATTCCGCGCTCGTTCCCGGCCTGCCCAAGCCTTTGCCGTGGCGCGAGATCTTCGTCTATGCCCCGCGCGTCGAAGGCATCCACTTGCGTGCCGGCCCGGTCGCCCGCGGCGGCCTGCGCTGGTCCGATCGCCGTGACGACTTCCGCACCGAGATCCTCGGCCTGATGAAGGCGCAGCGCGTCAAGAACGCCGTCATCGTGCCGACCGGCGCCAAGGGCGGCTTCTACCCCAAGCAGCTCCCCGATCCTGCCAAGGACCGCGAAGGCTGGCTGGCCGAAGGCAAGGCCAGCTACCAGGTGTTCATCCGCACGCTGCTGTCGATCACCGACAACATCGTCGAGGGCAAGGTCGTCCACCCCGCCCATGTCGTGATCCGCGATGGCGAGGACCCGTACTTCGTCGTCGCTGCCGACAAGGGCACCGCCTCCTTCTCCGACGTTGCCAACGCCATCGCCGAATCCAGGGACTTCTGGCTCGACGACGCCTTCGCCAGCGGCGGCTCGAAGGGTTATGACCACAAGGCGATGGGCATCACCGCGCGCGGTGCCTGGCTCTCGGTCCGCCGCCATTTCCTCGAACTGGGCGTCGACGTGCAGACGCAAGCCATCCGCGTCGCCGGCTGCGGCGATATGTCAGGCGACGTGTTCGGCAACGGCATGCTGCTGTCGAAGGCGCTCAAGGTCGTCGCCGCGTTCGACCATCGCCACATCTTCCTCGATCCCGATCCCGATCCGGCAAAAAGCTGGGAAGAGCGCAACCGCATGTTCGCGCTGCCCCGCTCCAGCTGGGACGACTACGACAAGAGCCTGATCTCGGCCGGCGGCGGTGTCTTCCCGCGCTCGATGAAGGCGATCCCGCTTTCAGCCGAAGTCCAGGCGATGCTCGGGGTCGAACTGCCCGAAATCGATCCGGATTCGCTGATCGCGCTGATCCTGCAAAGCCCGGTCGACCTGCTGTGGTTTGGCGGCATCGGCACTTACGTGAAGGCCAGCACCCAGAACAACGTCGACGTCGGTGACCCGTCGAACGACTCCGTCCGCGTCTCGGCCAACGAGGTCCGCGCCAGGGTCATCGGCGAAGGCGCCAACCTCGGCACCACCCAGGCCGCGCGCATCGAGTTCTCGCTGCATGGTGGCCGCATCAACACCGACTTCATCGACAATTCCGCCGGCGTCGATTGCTCGGACAACGAGGTCAACATCAAGATCGCCCTTGCCGCCGCCAAGCGCTCGGGCAAGCTGACCGAGGACGCCCGCGTCGAACTCCTGTCGGCGATGACCGACGAGGTCGCCCACCTCGTGCTCGAGGACAACCGCCTGCAGGCGCTCGCCCTGTCCATCGCCGAACGCGGTGGCGCTGCCGCCATGCCGGCATGGTCGCGCCTGATCGATGTGCTCGAGGAAGGCGGCGATCTCGATCGCAAGACCGAAGGCCTCGCCGGTGCCGAAGATCTTGCCCGCCGCGCCGCCGCCGGGCAGGGCCTGACACGCCCCGAACTCGCCGTCCTGCTCTCCAGCAGCAAGCTCGTGCTGCAGCGCGCGCTCGAGGAAAGCACCGTGGTCGATGATCCGGTGCTGGAAGAGGAACTCGTCGCCGCCTTCCCGCCGCAGATGCAGGAAGACTTCGAAAGCGAGATCGTCCACCACCGCCTGCGCCGCGAGATCATCGCCACCAAGCTCGCCAACCGCATCATCAACCGCATGGGGCCGGTGATCCCGTTCGAGCTTTGCGAGGAGGAAGGCGTCTCGCTCGCACAAGTTGCTGCCGCTTTCGTCGCGGCAGAGCGCCTGCTCGATCTGCGCAAGACCTGGGAACTGCTCGATTCGGCACACATGCCCGAAACTCTGCGGCTCGATCTGTTCGACCGCGTCGCGCAAGGCCTGCGCGGCCACGTCGCCGATGTCCTGCGCTCAGGTCGTGGCACGCAGTCGCCCGACGATCTGATCGAAGACCTGTTCGGCGGCGTCGCCCTGCTTTCGCACACCACCGCCGAGCTGCTGCGCGGTGCCGCGCAGGCGCAGGCCCGCCGCATGGCCGATGATCTCGCCACCAGCGGCGTTCCGGCAGAGATCGCCGCACGCCTCGTCCACCTCTACGACATGGACGGCGCGATCGGTCTCGCCCACCTCGCAGGCGAGCTCAATGTCGATGCCGCGGCCCTGACCGGCGCCTTCGCCGACCTCGGCGCGGCGCTCGGCATCGACTGGGCGCAACAGGCCGCACGTCGCATGAACCCATCGGACCCGTGGGAGCGCCTGCTCGTCGCCGGCCTTGCCCGCGATTTCCAGCAGATGCGCCTCGATTTCCTTGCGCGCTCCAAGGGCGGCTCACCCGATGCCTTCGTCAGCGACTGGCTGTCGGCCAATGCTGCGGCGGTGCGGCAGTTCCGCAGCCTCGTCGCTCGCGCCCAAGCCGCCCCGGTGGTGTCTCCGGCGATGCTGGCGCAAGTCGCCAGCCAGGCAAGGACCTTGCTCGGCCGCTAAGGCCAATGTCTCGCTTCTAAACCTCCGTCACCCTGAACTTGTTTCAGGGTCCATCCCTCGAAATGCACAGGCTGGGCGTGGGGAGAGATGGATGCTGAAACAAGTTCAGCGTGACGGCCGCTGAGGCAGGAAGTCGGATAGACGGACAGCGCAAAGCAAGACATTGCCGGAGCGGCATCATGGTATATACAGCCGAACATAGCTTGTTCCGGAACCATGATGCCGCCGATTCTGCTGCGCGCCCTCTTTGCCCTGCTGATCGCGCTTGCGGGCACCACCCCGGCCTTCGCGCAGGATAAAGGTCCACTGGTCCTTGCTGCCGCCAGCCTGCAGGAAGCGATGACCGATGCGGCCGCCGCCTGGGCCAGGAAAGGCCACGCGCGCCCGGTCCTGTCCTTCGCCGCGTCCTCGGCCTTGGCCCGTCAGGCAGAGGCAGGCGCCCGCGCCGATCTCTTCGCCTCTGCCGATGAAGAGTGGATGGACTATCTTCAGGGCAAGTCGCTGCTCAAGCCCGGCACCCGCGCGCGGCTGATCGAAAACCGCCTCGTCCTCGTCGCCCCGGCGCAAGGCCGTGTGAACCTGCAGATCACCCGGAACTTCCCGCTGGCCAGGGCCCTTGGGTCTGGCCGCCTTGCCATGGCCGATCCCGCAGCCGTCCCCGCCGGACGCTACGGTCGCGAGGCGCTGACCAAGCTGGGTGTGTGGACCAGCGTTGCGGGAAAAGTCGCCGCCGCCGAAAACGTGCGCGCTGCGCTCGCGCTGGTCGAACGGGGCGCGGCTCCGCTTGGCATCGTCTACGCCACCGATGCCATGGCCTCGCGCCGCGTGCGCGTGATCGGGACTTTCCCTGCGGCAAGCCATCAGCCGATAACCTACCCCGTCGCCCTGCTGGCGACTTCGCGCCATCGCGATGCCGAGGCCTTCCGCCGCTTCCTGATCTCGCGCGAAGGCCGCGCCATTTTTCTCAAGCGCGGGTTTGGCCGGCGCTGATGACTCCCGAGGAGTGGGAGATCGTCCGGCTTTCGCTCAAGGTCGGCGCCGTCGCGGTCGCCGCCTGCCTGCCGGTCGCTTTCGCGCTGGCATGGGCTCTGGCGCGGGGGCGTTTTCCCGGCAAGGTCCTGCTCGATGCGCTGATCCACCTACCGCTGGTCCTGCCGCCGGTCGTCACCGGCTGGCTGCTCCTGCTCGCTTTCGGCCCGCAAGGCCCGGTCGGTGCGTGGGCTGAGCAGGCGCTCGGCCTCACGTTCATGTTCCGCTGGACCGGGGCGGCGCTGGCCGCCGCTGTCATGGCCCTGCCGCTGATGGTCCGCGCCATGCGCCTGTCGATCGAAGCAGTCGACCAGCGCCTCGAAGCTGCGGCAATGACATTGGGCGCCTCGCGCTGGCGCGTATTCTGCACCATCACTGTTCCGCTCGCGCTGCCCGGCGTGATCGCCGGAACCGTGCTCGGCTTTGCCCGCTCGCTTGGCGAATTCGGCGCGACGATCACTTTCGTCAGCAACATTCCCGGTGAAACCCAGACCCTGCCGCTTGCCATCTACAGCGCTCTGCAAATCCCCGGTGGCGAAAGCGCGGTGACCCGCCTCGCCATGATCTCGGTGCTGCTGTCGCTGGCCGCGCTGGTCATTTCCGAAGTGCTCGCCCGCCGCATGGGCAGGAGCGCCCATGTCCTTTGAAGTGACCGTCGCGCGCAGGCTTGGCGATACGCACATCGCCTGCAGCTTCACCGCCAGCCCCGGCCTCACCGCCCTGTTCGGCCCCTCCGGCGCAGGCAAGACCTCGATCCTCAACATGGTAGCGGGCCTGCTCAAGCCGGATGAGGGGCGCATCGTCGTGGGCAGCGAAGTCCTGTTTGACAGCACCACCGCAACAGACCTGCCGGTCCAGCAACGCCGCGCAGGATACGTCTTCCAGGACGCTCGCCTGTTCCCGCACTTGCGCGTCCGCGCCAATCTTGCCTACGGCGCCCGCGAAGGCGGCCCGATGTCGCAAGCCGATGTCGTCGATTTCCTCGGGCTGGCCCACTTGCTTGATCGCTGGCCGCGCACGCTCTCGGGCGGCGAGGCCCAGCGTGTCGCCATCGGGCGCGCGCTGGTCTCCAACCCGCGCTTCCTGCTGATGGACGAACCGCTCGCCTCGCTTGACCGCGCCCGCCGCGAAGAGATCATGCGCACGATCGAGCGCCTGCGCGACGAGGTGCGCCTGCCGATCCTCTACGTCAGCCATGACCGCGCCGAAGTCGAACGCCTTGCCGGGACGATCGTGGAACTCTGAAATCCATTGTGGCCTGTCCGCAATGGCCTTTTCCAAGTCAGTCGGTTGACGAACGCGCGCTTTTGGCCAAACGCCCTCGCAACAGCCGGGAGGATTCGGGATGGAGCACGCAGACGTCATCATCGTGGGTGCAGGGCATGGCGGCGCACAAGCAGCCATCGCATTGCGCCAGAACGGCTTCGAAGGCCGTATCCTGGTGATCGGCCGCGAACCGGAAATCCCCTACGAGCGTCCGCCGCTGTCCAAGGAATACCTTGCCCGCGACAAGACGTTCGATCGCATCTGCATCCGTCCGGCGCAGTTCTGGGAGGACAAGGCTGTCGAGATGAAGCTCGGCGCCGAAGTCGTCTCGCTTGATCCCGCCGCGCACACGGTCAAGCTCGGCGATGGCAGCGAGATCGGCTATGGCAAGCTGATCTGGGCCACCGGCGGCGATCCGCGTCGCCTGTCGTGCATGGGCGCAGACCTCAAGGGCGTCCACGCTGTCCGCACCAAGGAAGACGCCGACCGGCTGATGGCCGAACTCGATGCCGGAGCAAAGCGCGCCGTTGTCGTCGGCGGCGGCTACATCGGCCTCGAAGCTGCTGCCGTGCTGACCAAGTTCGACGTTTCGGTCACCTTGCTCGAAGCGCTCCCGCGCGTGCTGGCGCGCGTTGCCGGTGAGGCGCTGTCCGAATTCTACCAGGCCGAACACCGCGCCCATGGGGTCGACCTGCGCACCGGCGCGGCGATGGACTGCATCGAAGGCGATGGCACCAAGGCCACCGGCGTCAAGATGCAGGACGGTTCGGTCATCCCGGCCGACATCGTCATCGTCGGCATCGGCATCATTCCCTGCGTCGGTCCGCTGCTCGCAGCCGGTGCCTCGGGTGGCAACGGCGTCGACGTCGACGAACTGTGCCGCACCTCGCTGCCCGATGTCTACGCGATCGGCGATTGCGCGGCTCATGCCAACGACTTTGCCGACGGCGCGGTGATCCGCCTCGAATCCGTCCAGAACGCCAACGACATGGCCACCACCGTCGCCAAGTGCATCTGCGGCACTGAAGCGCCCTACAAGGCCACGCCGTGGTTCTGGTCGAACCAATATGACCTGCGCCTGCAGACCGTCGGCCTTTCGACCGGACACGACAACGCCGTGCTGCGCGGCGATCCGGCCACGCGCTCGTTCTCGGTGGTCTACCTCAAGAACGGCAAGGTCATCGCGCTCGATTGCGTGAACATGGTCAAGGACTACGTGCAGGGCAAGAAGCTGGTCGAAGCCCGCGCCCAGATCGCCCCTGAGCAACTGGCCGATGCCAGCGTGCCGCTCAAGGAAATGCTCGCCTAAGCCAGCCGCTCCACGGCCCAGCGGGCGGCATCTGCCACCGCCGGGTCGGGATCGCCGCACAAGCCCTGTACAACCGGCAGTAGCGCCCGGTCGCCGCTGTTGCCTGCGGCATAAAGGCAATTGCGCACCATCCGGTCGCGCCCGATCCGCTTGATCGGGCTGCCGCTGAACACCTGCCGGAACGTCGCGTCGTCCAGCGCCAGCAGCTCGGCCAGCTTCGGCGCGGTCAGCTCGCCGCGGGGCAGGAACGCGCGGTTGGCCTGCGCCGCCCGCGCAAAGCTGTTCCACGGACAGGCCGCCAGACAATCGTCACAGCCATAGATGCGGTTGCCCAGGGCAGCGCGGAATTCCTCCGCCACCGGTCCCTTGTGCTCGATCGTCAGATAGGAAATGCACCGCCGCGCATCCAGCTGATAAGGCTTGGGAAAAGCATTGGTGGGGCAGGCCGTCTGGCACGCCGTGCACGATCCGCAGCGGTCGGCATGGGGCACATCGGGCGTCAGCTCCAGCGTCGTGTAGATCGCCCCCAGGAACAGCCACGAACCGTGAGTCCGGCTCACCAGATTGGTATGCTTCCCCTGCCACCCGATTCCCGCCATCTGCCCCAGCGGCTTTTCCATCACCGGCGCGGTATCGACGAAGACCTTGACCTCGGCCCCCGGCACTTCCGCCATCAGCCACCGCGCCAGCGCCTTGAGATTGCGCTTCACCACGTCATGATAATCGCCGCCCTGCGCATAGACCGAGATGCGCCCCCGCTCCGGATGCGCTTCCAGCGCGCGAGGATCTGCCGCCGGGGCATAACTCATGCCCAGCGCGATCACGCTCTTCGCGTCGGGCCAGAGCGATTGCGGCCCGCGGCGGTGGTGGAGGCGGGTTTCCATCCACTCCATCGCTCCGTGGCATCCCTCGCCCAGCCACTGTTCGAGTCGGGCCGCCCGGAGGGGGTCGTCATCGGCGGGTGCGATGCCACAGGCCGCAAAGCCGAGGCGGGTCGCTTCCGCTGCCAGTTTGCCCTCGAGAGTCATGCCTTCGCTGCCAGGAGTTGCCCCATTGCCCCCGGGAGTTGCCGCTCTGCCTGCGAGAGTTGGACTTGCGTTAACCACACTTGCTGCCCTGCTCGTTCATCGCCTATCGCTAGGGCAATGACCCATGAAGATCGAGCTAGGGGAATGGCCGGTGGCTGGCAACGCGGTTGACAGCACCGGAGTGGAACTCGCCCCTCCAGAACTTGCGATCGAGGCGCGCGGGCTGGTCAAGCGCTTCGACGGATTCACCGCTGTCGACGGCGTAGACATATCCGTGCCCAAGGGCGCCATCTACGGCATTCTCGGCCCCAATGGCGCCGGCAAGACGACGACGCTGCGCATGCTGCTCGGCATCATCGATCCCGACGCCGGCTATCGCCGCGTGCTGGGCCACGAACGCCCGACCGAGGTTGCCCGGCGCATCGGCTACCTGCCCGAGGAGCGCGGCCTTTACCCGGCGATGAAGGCTTATGAGGCCATCGGCTTCCTTGCCGCTTTGCGCGGCGTGCCGCTGAAAGAGGGGCGCCGGCGCGGGCGGGAATTGCTGGAAGAACATGGGCTTGGCTATGCAGCCGACCGCCAGATTCGCCAGATGTCCAAGGGCATGGCGCAGACCGTGCAACTGCTCGGCACGCTCGTCCACAAACCTGATCTTGTGGTGCTGGACGAACCCTTCTCCGGCCTCGACGCGCTCAACCAAGGCAAGCTCGAACGCATGATCCGCGCGCTGGCGGCAGGCGGCACCACGGTGATCTTCTCGACCCACGTGATCGCTCATGCCGAGCGCCTGTGCGACAGGATCGCGATCATCGCCGGGGCAAGGTGCCCTTCGCCGGGCCGGTCGATCTCGCCCGCGACCGCCTGCGCCCGCAAGTCCGGCTCGAAACGCGCGCGCAAGATGGGCCGTGGCGCGCCGCGCTTCCGGCAGACGTGCGGCACGAAGGCGCGTTCTGGTACTTCACCCTGCCCGAAACCGGCGTCGAGCCACTGCTGCGCGCGCTGATCGAAGGCGATGCCGGGATTCTCAGCCTCTCGATCGAGCGGGCGGGGCTGCACGATGCCTTCGTTGCCATCGCCGGCGAGGCTGCGGCCAGGGCGCTCGAGGAAAGCGAAGGAGACGCGCGGTGACCGGATTTGCCGAAAAGCTGCGCTGCGCGCTGGTCATCGCCCGGCGCGACTTCGTCGCCGTGGTGTTCTCCAAGACCTTCATCTTCTTCCTGATCGGCCCGGCTTTCCCGCTGGTCGTGGGCGGGCTTGCCGGAAACATCGGCGCCAAGGTCCAGCAGAACGTCGAGAGGCCGACCATCGGCCTTGCGATGAGCGCGCAGGACAACAAGCGCATGCTTGCCGCGCGCGAGGAACTGGACGGGCGCATGGCCGGTGGCCTGCCCGACATGATCGAACTTGCCGCGGCGGCGCCAGGAGAAGCCTTCGATGCCCGGAGCGCTCTTTCCGACGGCAACCGCGAGGTGACTGCGGTCGTCGGCGGGACGCTCGCTGCCCCGACCCTGACCGCGACCGCCGACCGCGCGCGCCAGTGGGTTGGCCTCGTTTCCAACCTCGCCGCCCGCGCCCGCGCCGAGACACCGACTGCCTATCCGGACGTGCAGGTCGAGGAGGTCAACACCTCGATCGCCAAGGTCCGCACCGGCCAGATCTACACCGCGCAAGGCGCGCAAGTGCTGCTGTTCCTGCTGACGATGCTGCTGGCGGGCATGGTCCTGTCCAACCTTGTCGAGGAAAAGGGCAACAAGATCATCGAGGTTCTTGCCGCCGCCATCCCGATGGACGCCCTGTTCATGGGCAAACTCTTCGCCATGCTCGCCGTGAGCCTTGTCGGCATTGCCGTGTGGGGCACGGCCATCGGCACGATCGTGCTGGCCGGTTCGGAAAGCCTGCCCAGCATGTCTGCCCCTGCGGTGGGCTGGCCGCTGTTCCTGATTCTCGGCTTCCTCTACTTTGCGATGGCTTACCTGCTGATGGGATCGCTGTTCCTGTCGATCGGCGGCATGGCGGCCACGGTGCGCGAAGTGCAGACGCTGTCGATGCCGGTCTCGATGTTCCAGCTGATGGTGTTCTTCTTCTCGAGCTATGCGCTGACGATGCCGGGCTCGTGGGTGGAATGGCTTTCGGTGATCTTCCCGGTCAGCTCGCCCTACGCCATGCTGGCGCGGGCCGCGCAACAACCCGAAGTGTGGCCGCATGTCCTGGCGCTGCTGTGGCAGGCGTTCTGGGTTGTCGTGATCGTGCGGGCAGGGGCTCAGCTGTTCCGCCGGACGGTCATGAAATCGGGCCCCGCGCGCGGCAAGGCCAAGGGCGGAGTGTTCGCACGGTTCCGGCGCAAAGCTTATTGACACGCATGTAGGTTGTGGCAAGCTACCAAAGTGACGAGGACCGCGCGGGCAACGTGCGGCCTTTCCGGAGGATAGCCATGGCCACGCAGCTTGCACCCGAAGCCCAGCAGTTCACCTACCGCAGCTCTCCCACCGCGATCGAGGCGTTCACCGCCTGGCTCAAGGACAATCCACAAGCGATCCCGGCGCATACCCACAAGTGGGATGTCAGCCGCTCGGATATCTATGTAGAGGACCGCTGGCAGCCGATCTTTGCAGAGATGCGTCGCGAAGCCCCGGTCAATTTCGTGCCCGAATCGCCCTATGGCGCCTACTGGAACGTGGTGAACCACAAGGCGATCCAGCACGTCGAATCACTGCCCGAACTCTATTCCTCGTCATGGCAGTACGGCGGCATCACCATCGGCGATCCGCCGGCCGATACCGATCCCGCGCTGCTGGCTGAACGTCAGCTGCCGATGTTCATCGCGATGGACCGCCCCGAACACACTGGCCAGCGCCGCACGGTGGCGCCAGCCTTCACTCCGGCCAAGATGGTCGAGATGGAGCGCGAGATCCGCCAGCGCACCGGCGAGGTGCTCGATTCGCTGCCATGGGGCGAAAAGTTCGACTGGGTCGACAAGGTTTCGATCGAACTGACCACCGGCATGCTCGCGCTGCTGTTCGGCTTTCCGTGGCCTGACCGCCGCCTGCTGACGTTCTGGTCGGACTGGGCCGGTGACGTCGAGCTCGTCCTCGCGCGCGAACTGTCGGACATGCGCTTCGGCTTCCTTGGCGAGATGGCGCACTATTTCCAGCGCCTGTGGGGCGAACGCATGCGGTCCGAGCCGTCGGGCGATCTCATCTCGATGATGATCCACTCCGAGGCGATGAACCACATGAGCCCGCAGGAATTCATGGGCAACCTCGTGCTGCTGATCGTTGGCGGCAACGATACCACGCGCAACACCATGTCGGGCATCGTCCATGCGCTCGACCAGTTCCCCGACCAGCGCGACCTGCTTGCCCGTGATCCCTCGCTGATCCCGAACGCCGTGCAGGAGTGCATCCGCTATGTCACCCCGCTCGCCCACATGCGCCGCACCGCCACGGCCGATGCCGACCTGTTCGGCCAGCAGATCAAGGCAGGCCAGAAGCTGATTCTCTGGTACATCTCGGCCAACCGCGACGAGACCGTGTTCGAGAACGCCGACAAGTTGATCGTCGACCGCGACAATGCGCGGCGTCACCTGTCGTTCGGCTATGGCGTGCATCGCTGCGTCGGCGCGCGTCTCGCCGAGCTGCAACTGCGCATCCTGCTCGAGGAAATGCACGAGCGGCGGATGCAGGTGCGCGTTGCCGGCGAAATCGAACGCGTCCGCGCCAACTTCGTCCACGGGTTCCGCAAGCTCGAGGTCATGCTCGAAAAGCGGTAATCGGGCATACAGGCGATCGTGCTATGACTTTCGTCACGATGGTGGAGGCAGGGCCGGGCTAGATAGTTCCAAGTCCTGCCGGTGGACACTCCGCCCCCGAGGTAACACCCTCTCTCCCATCGGCAGGACAACCTGAGGTTTCGCCCATGATCGCCACCCGCCGCCGCTTCGTCGCCTTTCTCGCTGCAGGTTCGGTCCTGCCTTTCGCCAGTGCCTGCAGCGCCAAGCCGGCGGCCAAAGGCACCTTCCCGATCATGAAGAGCGAGGCCGAGTGGCGGCGCCTGCTGACAGCGGAACAGTTCTACATTCTGCGCGAGGAAGGCACCGAACGCCCGTTCACCTCGCCGCTGCTGAAAGAGCACCGCAAGGGCACCTTCGTTTGCGCGGCAGACGGCCACCCGCTGTTTTCATCCTCCACCAAGTTCGATAGCGGCACTGGCTGGCCCAGCTTCTGGAAGCCCTTGCCCAAGGGCGTGGCAACCAGTTCCGACCGCTCGCTGGGGATGGTCCGCACCGAAGTGCACTGCACGCAGTGCGGCGGCCACCTCGGCCACGTCTTTGATGATGGCCCCGCACCCACGGGGCTGCGCTATTGCATCAATGGTGACGCGCTGAAGTTCCGGGCCACCTGACCGCGCCACTTCTGTCCGGCTTGCCGGCGCTTGGGCATGATTCGCGATTGACGGCCCCGTGAGCGATGCCCACGGCAGGCCCGTGCGCCGCAAACTCTTCACATTACTCGTATTGCTGCCGCTGGCGGTGCTGGTCTGGGCAACGCAGCGCAGCGACCCATTCACGTTCGATCGCCGGGTCGTCGTGACTGACCTCCTGCCAAAAGTCCCCGCAGCGGAGCGAGAGCAGCTTGGCCCCTTCGTGTTGCAGCAGGCCTGGTTGCTGGAAGGCGGGGATCATCGCTTTGGCGGCTATTCGGCGCTGGTCCCGCAAGAGGGCGGGCTGCTGGCCATAAGCGACCGCAATCGCACGCTGTCGATCCCCGTGCCGCTCAAACCCGGTGTCTTCACCTCGCCGATGCCGAACATGGTGGTGCAGCGTTGGCCCGATGGGCACACCAGCATCGGCTTCGATACTGAAAGCGTCGTGCGTGACCCTGCCGATGGCAGCCTGTGGACCGGACTGGAGGACGACGTGCGCGTGGTGCGGACAGGCCCTCGAACCGGTGCCGCCAGTCTTATCCCGGTGAACGAAACGCGGGACTGGCCGCGCAATGGCGGAGCCGAGGCAATGGCCCGCCTGCCCGACGGGCGCTGGATCATGCTCTGCGAATCGTGCGGGACCGGCCGCGGTGGTCTGCACCTCGGACTGATGTTCAAGGGCAGGCCAGGACTGTCGAAAGCCCAAAAGTTCGGCTTTCTGGTTCCTGCCGGGTTCGATCCGGTGGATGCAGTGCCTTTGCCTGACGGTCGGCTCCTCATTCTTGTGCGCAAGCTGGGCCTGTCACCACCCGGTTTTTCGGCGCGGATCGTGCTTGCCGATGTTTCGCGCCTCGATCCGCGACGGCCATTGCCGACAGTCGAGCTGGCCCGTCTAGAAGGGCCGGTCCTGCACGAGAACTGGGAAGGGATGGCGCTGACGGCGGGCAAGGCCGGGCTTTCGCTCTGGCTTGTCTCTGACGCCAATGCCTCAACCTTTCAGCAGACGCGGCTGCTCAGGCTGGAGTTCGATCCGGCGCATCTTCCGGGCCGATAGCGAACACAGCAAAAGCCCCCGTTCCACATGGGAAAGGGGGCTCTCGATGTTTCGACCCTTGCGGGCTGAAGGATTAGGCGGCGTTCGCCTTCACCAGCTCGCGCTTCACCTTGAGGGCGCGCGTCGAAAGCTTGGTGTCCGACTGCTTCAGCAGCCAGTTGTCGAGACCGCCGTTGTGCTCGACCGAGCGCAGACCATGGGTCGACACGCGGAACTTGAAGCTGCGCTCCAGCTTCTCGCTCATCAGCGTGACGTTCTGCAGGTTGGGCAGGAACAGACGCTTGGTCTTGTTGTTGGCGTGGCTTACGTTGTGACCGACTTGGCGGCCCTTACCGGTCAGTTCGCAGATACGCGACATGGCTAAAACTCGCTTGTGTTCGATAATACCTATCGGGAAGGCGCGGCTCTTATCGATTCACCGGACGAAGTCAAGGATTCGGAGTTTGAAAGCGACGATCCGCCACTTATACCCCGCGCCATGACCCGCTGGCCCCTTCCCGAACCGATGCGACTGGCCTTTGCTGAAGCCCGTAAGGCTGCCGATGAGGGCGAAGTGCCGATCGGGGCGGTGATCGTCAAGGACGGGAAGGTCATCGCTGCCGCCCATAATCAGCCGCGCAAGCTGTGTGACCCCACCGCCCACGCCGAAGTGCTGGCGATTCGGGCTGCCGCTGCGGCGCTGGGGCAGGAACGTCTCGCAGGGTGTGACCTGTGGGTCAGCCTGGAGCCTTGCGCGATGTGTGCGGGCGCCATTGTCCACGCCCGCATCGACCGCGTCTATTATGCGGCCAGCGATCCCAAGGGCGGCGCGGTGGAGCATGGCGCGCGGGTGTTCGACCAGCCGACCTGCCTGCACCGGCCCGAAGTCTATTCCGGCATGGGGGAGGACGAGGCAGCGGACCTGCTCCGCAGCTTCTTCCGCGAGCGGCGTTAGAAGGAGCGCCAGATCCTCACGGGCACCGTGTCCGGCGGCCCGGCCTTGCCGATCGGGCAGCGCGCGGGCTTGAGCTTGCGCGAATGGCACAGATGCACCTCGCGCAGCCAGCCGTCGCGGCCGAGCAGCAGGCGGAACATGTCGGGCTTGAGGCGCGGATTGGCGATGACCATCGCCTGCTTGACTTTGCCGACGTCCAGCGACTCGGTGCGCGACAGGCGGGCCATGTCGGGAAACTCGAGGCTCTGGAACAGCTCGCGGCCCTTGGCGAAATAGTCCGCGGGGCTGATGCCCATGCAGGTGCCGTGCTTGGCCCATTCGTGCATCATGAGATCGGTCGAAGGCGTAGTGCAGAAGTTGCGGCGCAGGACTTGCGCATCGGGCAGCAGCCGCGAAGGGCAGTACTGCGGATACTTGCCGTCCTTGCCATCTGGCCAGAGCCCGTGGAGCACGAAGCCAAAACGCCCCTGTCGGCCCGAACACTGCGTGGCATGGCGCGGATCATCCTTGCGCGTGCGGCAGAACTCGGGCGACCAGCTGATCGCTAGCGTGTAGCCGGTCGTCGGCACCACCCGGGTCGGCGCATCGGGCGCGGGCAGGGGCGGCACGCTGATCTGCGGCGGCACCTGACACTGCCAGCCCTGCGCGAGGGCGGGGCTGGATGCGATAACCGCGACCGCTGCCAGCCAGCGCATGGTCAGTCTGCCTTGCCCTGCTTCAACCACGCCGTCGATGCGGGCAGGAACATCAGCACGCCTGCGGCAATCATCAGCAGGATTGCGATGACCGAGAAGATGGCGAAGGGAATGCCGATCATCGTCGCTACTGCCGGAATGCCACCCAGCCCCAGGACGTCGAGCGCGATCACGGCAACAAGGAACCAGCGCGCTATCGCAAAGCGCCCTCGGGACACTGCGAGCGCAAGACCGATGGCGACCAGCGCGTTTGCAAAAGGGCCGATCAGCAACTCGTTGCGGCCGACTTCCAGCGCGGCGGCCATGGCCCCTGCATTGGCAACGATGTTGACGATTCGGATCAGCTGGCTGGCGATCACGCTGATTTCAAAGGCTCGGATGGTGGCGGGACGCATCTTGGGTTCCGTTCAGGCGAGGGGCGTGAAATCGAGGCCAATGTCGGCGGCAGGCGCGCTTTGGGTCAGGCGGCCGACCGAGACGTAGTCGACGCCCGAAGCGGCAATCGCGCCGATCGTGTCGAGCCGCACGCCGCCTGAGGCCTCGCACGGCACGCGGCCTGCGACGAGCGCCACAGCTTCGCGCAAGCGGTCAGGGCCCATGTTGTCGAGCAGCAGGCGGGTTGCCCCGGCATCGAGCGCAGGCAGGATCTGGTCGATATGATCGACTTCGCAGATCACATCCTTGACGCCGGCAGACAGTGCGCGGCGCACGGCCTCGGCCACGCCGCCTGCCACCAGCACGTGGTTGTCCTTGATCATCGCCGCATCCCACAGGCCCATGCGGTGATTGGTCCCGCCGCCGGTGCGCACGGCATACTTTTCGAGGTGGCGCAGGCCGGGGATGGTCTTGCGGGTATCAAGCAGCTTTGCGTTCGTGTCTCCCATGGCATCGACATATTGGCGGGTCAGTGTCGCCACGCCCGACAGGTGCTGCACGGTGTTCAGCGCGCTGCGCTCGCCCGTGAGCATGGCGCGGGCATTGCCTTCGAGCCGCATCAGGTCCGAACCGGGTGCCACCCGCGCGCCTTCCTCGACCAGGATCTCGATCGTCATGTCGGGATCGAGCGCGCGGAAGAATGCGGCCGCGATGGGCAACCCGCAGACCGTGATCGCATCGCGGCTGTCCATCACGCCCGAAAAGCGGGCGTCTGCCGGGATCACGCTTTCGCTGGTGACGTCATGCCCGCCGCCGGGCAAGCCTTCACCAAGATCCTCGGCCAGCGTTGCCGCGACGAAGGCTTCCAGATCGAAGCCGGGAATGGAGAAACTGCTCATGCAGAGCGCATTACCATTCCCGGCCTTTCTGTCGAGGTCAGTGAACGAAGCGCGCGACCACGTCGCGGTAGGAGCGCGACACCTTCACTTCGGCGCCGCTTTCCAGCACGAGGAAGCATTCGCCGTTGGTGTGCGGCTTGACCTGGCGCACCTGGTCAAGGTTGACGATCTTCGAGCGGTGCACGCGCTGGAACACGCGGGGATCGAGGCGGCGCTCGAGATCCTTCATCGTTTCGCGCAGGATCAGCGAATTGTCGCCGGTGTAGATGCACATGTAGTCACCAGCGGCCTCGATGCGCTCGATCGTGTCGACATCGACGCGGAAGATCTTGCCGCGATCCTTGATGTTGATGAGCTTTTCGAAGCGGCCGACCACCGGCTCGCCCTCGTCCTCGATCTCGGGCATGGCGCCAGGGGCCACTTCAGCGAGCACGTTCTTGAGCTTGTCGGCCTCTTCGCGGCTGCGCTTTTCCGAAAGCCGGGTGCGCGCGCGGTCAAGCGCGTCGGCAAGGCGGTCTTCCTCCACCGGCTTGAGCAGGTAATCGACCGCGTTGGCCTCGAACGCCTTGATCGCGTGTTCGGAATATGCGGTCACGAACACGAACAACGGCGGGTCGATTTCCATCACGCCCTTGACCACCGAGAAGCCGTCAAAGCCGGGCATCTGGATGTCGCAGAACACGAGGTCGGGCTTTTCGGTCTTGATCTTGCGGATGGCCTCGCGGCCGTTCGAACAGGTGTCGATCACTTCGACATCGGGGAAGGCCTGAAGGCGGAGCTGCAGCCCCTGAATGGCCAGTTTCTCGTCGTCGACGAGGATCGTGCGGATCGTCATGCGGTTCCCTTGGGTCTTGTCCAGACTTGGATCACGTTGCGCCCCCGAAACGGTCCCCGTTGGAGTCTGCCTGATGGCAGGACGGGTAAAGTGGCAGTCGGTTCCCGAGATCATGCACCAACCCCCATGCCGGCCCCGATCGGGCGCCGGACGGGAATGCCTGGTACAGGCTCGGCCTTTGCTTCGAACGGCAGTTCGAGCACGACCTGAAAACCCCTTCCGGGCGGTTTGAAATATCGAAGCGCTGGTTCTCGCCATAGGCCTGGACCAGACGGTCGCGGATGTTGGCAAGACCGATCCCGGTGCTGTCACTGCTCACGCCGAACACGCTTGAAGGATCGGTGCCCGGGGCAAGCCCGGCCCGGTGTCCGACACGGTGACCCGCAGCATTGGACCGACGAGTTGCGCCTCAACCGTGATTTCCGCGCCGTACTCCATCGGGCTGACGGCATACTTGATCGCATTTTCGACCAGCGGCTGCAGCAGCAGCGAGGGCATCAACCCGTTGCGCACGGCATCGTCGATGCGGAATTCCGTCCGAAGGCGCTCCTCGAAGCGCATGCGCTCGATATCGAGGTAGAGCTTCAGCGTCTCGATTTCCTGCGCCACGGTTACCCGTGCGGTCGGCTCGTTCACCAGCGTGTAGCGCAGGAACGAGGACAGGCGCGAAAGCATCGCGTTGGCCGGTTCGGTCTGCTTGAGCAGGACCAGCGTGGAGATGGAGTTGAGCGTGTTGAACAGGAAGTGAGGGTTGAGCTGGTAGCGCAGCATGGCCAGCTGGGCCGAAGTTGCCTGCGCTTCCAGCCGCATCAGCTGGTCGTTCTGCTCTTCCACCTGCAGGAAGAAGTTGATCGCGTAATAGAGCCCGGTCCACGAGATCACGAGCGTGAGGTCGAGGTAGAAAACCCCGAGGAACAGCTGCGCGAAACTGGCATCGCCGCCCTGCCGGTAAAGGCTGATCACCCACGAATCGATGAAGGCGTAGAGGCCGACGGCCACCGACATCGCGATGGCGGTCACGCCCCAGGTCACGATCGGCCGCCGATTGATCAGCGCGCGATAGATCACCGACAGGATCAGCGAGATCGAGAAGCCGGTGATCGTGGCGATGACGACGATGACGAGGAACGACCACGGCTGTGCATTGGCGATGGACGACATCGCACGCAGCAGCATAGCGCCGCCCCAGCCCATGAACTGCAGGCGCCAGAAGGCTCTGTTCTTGTTGCCGAAGAACGGCGTGGGTCTGAACGGCAGCGCGGCCATGAAAAGGTTTGTAACCGTTCGGACCGGCCTAGGCTAGTCCGCCCCTGTTTCTTCCGGCTCAGCCTTTGCGTGCTGCATCGATGGCGGCCTGCAGGTCTTCCTGCGGAACTGCGCCGTGAACCAACTGTTCGCCGATCACCCAGGCGGGCGTTCCATTGATGCCGAGCTGGCGGGCCAGCTGCAGGTTGCGCTTCAGCTCTTCCTCGACATCGGGCCGGGCCGCAAAGGTCCTTGCCGAGGCGAGGTCGAGCCCTGCCGCGGTTGCCGCAGCGGTGATGCTGGCGTCCGAAGGCCGGGCGCCTTCGAACATCGCCTTGTGATAGGCGGGATACTTGCCCTGCGCTGCGGCGGCCAGAGCCATGCGCGCGGCGGGCGCGCTTTCGGGCGCGATGATCGGCAATTCGCGCACCACCACGCGCAGGTCCGGGTTCTTCGCGATCAGCGCGTCGAGCGTCTTCACGCTCTGTCGGCAATAAGTGCAGGCAAAGTCGGTGAACTCGACCAGCGTGACCTTGCCGTTGGGATTGCCCATGACCGCACCGGGGAAGGGCGTTTCCAGCGCGCCGCGCATCGGACCGATCTGTGCTGCCGCCTCGCGCTGTTGCAACCGCTCCATCGCTTCGGGCAGGACTTCGGGGTGTTCGAGAATATAGGACCGCACCAGTCCTTCGATCGCGGCGCGTTCCTTTCCGTCGATCCCGGCGCTCGCCAGCGAGGCTTCGAGCTGCGCGTCGTCACTTGCTGCGGTGCCGGCGTCGCGGTGGGCGTACCACCATCCTCCAGCAGCGCCGCCTGCGGCAAGGAGCAGGGCGAGGGCGGCGAATGCGCCAATGCGGCGGGGCTGTGTATCTGACATCGACTGGTGCCTAGCGGGATTTCTTCTGGCGTTCCATCATTGCCCGCGCCGACATCGCAATGTCCTGCGCGCGCAGCCAGTCGGGCGTGCCCTTGGGCAGTGCCGCTTCGGCCGCCTCGGCGCTGCGCACGGCTTCGGCCAGTTGCATGTTCATCAGCTGCTGTTCGGCACTGGCAAGGCGCGCGCGCGGAATGTCGCCCTTGGCTTCATAGACCACGCCGAGCTGGTACCAGGTGAAGGGATTGTCCCGGTCGCGCGATGCCGAGGTCTTCAGCACTTTCTCGGCCTCGGCAAAATTGTCCTTGTCCTCGGTGGCGATCAGGGCGTGGCCAAAGGTCGTCGCTATCAGCGGCTCGTTGCCGGTCAGCTGTGTTGCCTTGCGCAGTGGCGGCAGGGCATCGGCGGGGCGGCCGGATTCGAGCAGGATCTGTCCTTCCAGCTCGAGAAAATAGGGGTTGTCCGGATCGCTGGCGATCAGGGCCCTGGTCTCCGCCAGCGCCTTGTCGACGTAAGCCTCCTTGTGGAAGGCATAGGCGCGGGCATAGCGCGCGGGAATATCGGTCATGTAGTCGGGGTAGGCGCGCAGCGTGTCCTGCGGTTCGGCCAGATAGCCATTGAGCTTGGCCTTGACCCGCTGGAACCGCGCCTGCAGCTCGGCCGGGGGCGGGGTGTTCCACGCCGGGTCCTTTTCATAGACATCCTGAAGCGTGGTCAGGCGGTCGGACGTCATCGGGTGGGTGCTGTAGAACTCCGCGTCCGGATTCTTGCTGGCATTGTAGCCATAGCGGAATTCCTGGTTCTGCAGCTTCTTGAAGAACTCGATCGAACCGCGCCCGGAAATGCCGGCGTCGGAAAGGAACTTTGCGCCCGCAGCGTCGGCCGAGCTTTCCTGCGCGCGGCTGAAGGCGAGGAATTTGCCCAGCGCGGCCTGCTGCCCAGCCATGAACACGCCCAGCGCGGCATCGGGCGATCCTGCTGCCGCAGCAAGCCCGCCGAGCAGCAGCGACAGCACAGTGATGCCGGTGGCCGGCTTCAGCCCCTCGTTATAGCGGATGATGTGGCCGCCGGTGATATGGCCGAGCTCGTGCGCGATCACGCCCTGCAATTCGTTGACGTTGTCAGCCGCGCTGATCAGCCCCGAATGGATATAGATCGCCTGACCACCGGCAACGAAGGCATTGATCGATCCGTCGTTCAGCAGGACCAGATCGATGGCGTTAGGGTTGAACCCCGCGGCCTTGAAGATCGGCGCGGAGGCATCGCGGAACAGCGCCTCGGTCTCCGCATCGCGCAGCACCGATTGCGCTGCGGCAGGCTGGATGCACAGCGACAGCGCGGCAAGGAGCGCGAGCAGGCGCGCAAGGAGCAGGGCGGGGATTCGGACTGTCACGGGGCTCGGACTATCGGCCAGCAGCCTGAACCGCAACTGAAGGTGCCGTGACCCTGGCGAGGAACGGCAGCACCGCATCGAGCGCGCGGGTATCGCGCGAGAACGGGCGCGCGAACATCATGATGATGCCTTCGTGGGTCACGCCGTCGAGCAGGACCGGCTGGTTCGGCGCGCCTGCCTCGGTCAATCGCCGGGCCAGCGCCTTGGAATTGCGCGGCTTTACCCGGGTGTCGGCATCCCCGGTCACCAGCAGCAGCGGCGGCGCGTCCTGGCGTGCGAAGTTCACCGGCTGGGTTCCGGAAAGATCAGGCGCATCGCCGAAGCTGTTAATGGTCGCCGGCGAATCGAGGGGCAGGAAATCGAACGGTCCGGCAAGCGAGACCGTCCCGCGGATTACCCGCGTATCCAGCCCCACGCCATTCAGCCAGTGCGGATCAAGCGTGAGCATGACCACGTTGTAGGCCCCGGCCGAATGCCCCATCAGCGCCATGCGCGCCGGATCGCCATGATACTTCGCGGCATTGTCCTGCACCCAGCGCAGGGCGGCAGCGCCGTCCTCCAGCATGCCGGGAAACTTCGCCTGCGGATAGAGCCGGTAGCCCGCCAGCACGACCGCATAGCCCTGCGCGCACAGCGTCCGCGCGATGAAGCGATAGTCGTGGGGATCGCCGCTCGCCCAGCTGCCACCATGCACGAACACCACGATCGGCAGCGTGCCCTTGGCGCCTTGCGGCACGAACATCTCGAGCTTTTGCGCCGGGTCCTTGCCATAGCGCTCGGCCGCGACCTGCTGGATCGCGCCATCGCCACCGTTGAGCAGCTTGTCGGCGCCGTCGAGCACGGCCACGGCGTTTTCCTGCATGGCATGGCGGTAGGCAAGATAGCCCACCAGCCCGAGCAGGACGAAGCAAAGCGCCGCCCAGCCGATCCACCCCATGCGTCGCTTGCCCTTGACCGTCCGTGCCATGGGGCACTGGCTAGCAGGCTGCCGCCATTGCGCAAGGCACCTGCAGGGGCAGTGGGTCAGCCGATCAGATGGCGCGCCGCGCGTTCGAACAGGGCTGCGTCATCGTGTACTTCGCCCAGCGCGACGATCTCGCCGCTTTCAAGGCGACGCACCACCACCAGCGCAAACTCCTCGCCTTCGGGCGGCGCGATCTCGGTGACCTTGCGTGCCGGCAGCGCGCGCAGCGATTGCGCCAGCGCTTCGGGCCCGCGCTTGGCCAGCGCCTTGCCGGCTTCCTCGCGGCGCAGACGGCGCTCGGCATTGATCACGCCCTTGAGGCCGCCGGCAGCCTCGGAAAGATAGGCACCCAGCTCGCCACGGCGCAGGCCGATGCGTTGCGCATGGGTCAGCGCGGTGGCGTACTCGGTCAGGCGCGTCTTGTCGTAGTCGGCGCCGAACACCAGCTTGACCACCGGCGTCATCGGCGCGCGCTCCTGCATGGTCAGCCCTGCGTCGTCCAGCAGTTCGGCAAACTCTTCAGGTTCGGCCTGCGCTGCCAGAGCGAAGTCCCAGGCCCGCCCGATCGCGGCATAAAGCGCGCTGCGGGTGCGATCCTCGCTCGAATTGGCAACCAAGGCCAGTTCGCGCGCCGAAGCGAGCCAATCGGCCAGGGCTTCCGGTTCATCGGCAGGTGCGCCTGCGGGCAGCGGCAGGATATCGTCGTCGAGCCCGAAGGCGGGCTCAGGAAAGATATCGCCGTCAAGCGAGGCCGGGCCATCGGCCCAGGCATCGGTCGGCTCGATCAGCGGACGGCGCGGCTGGCTCTTGATCGGTGCCGAATCGAGCGCCTGCCCGATTTCCAGCAGCAACTCGTCGGTCGTCGCCTGGTCGGCCAGTTCCTTCCAGTTGATCGCGCCCATGATGTAGTCGATGCGCGTTCCGTCCGAGGAGAACGGCAGCAGGATACCGCGGTAGAGGATCGTGCGGCCAAAGTGGTTCACGAACTCGGCTTCGAAGCCGATCGGTGCCTGATTGGCGATGATCTGCATGTAATGATCGGTGATGCGTGACAGCAGCGACCGGCCGGGCACCTGGCTCAGGCGGGTGATCGAGCTTTCCGTGCCGCACTCGTCGGCCAGCTTCGCGCCGAGGAAGGCGATCGCCGGGTCTTCGATCCCTTCGTCGAAGTGTAGCAGCACGAGGTTGTCGGCAAAGTCCGGGTAAGTGCCCGAGAGCAGCGGCGCGACCAGCGGGAACGAATGTTCGCCCAGCAGGCCTGCCCAATAGTTGTAGGCGCGCACCTGCATGCGGCGCTCGTCCTGCCCCACCACCGGCGGCGGCTCGCTCGGCACGTCGTCCTCGAAACCGCTCAGGTCGAGTTCGGCCTCGGCGGCATCACGATCAAATCCACGCAAAGTATCCATCAGGCTCACCTGGTCCCCTTTATGGGATGCAGGTCTGGCGCAACTTCGTGAAGAAGTGCTTAAGTTGCGCCAGTGGAGCTTATGTCAGGTTAACGCGCGGCGATGGCCGCAGCTTTGGCGAGCAGCCGTTCGCTTTGCGCAAGATGCAGCAATTCCGCCATTTTCCCGTTCACCCGCAGGGCGCCCTTGCCGGCGTTGGCAGGGTCGGCAAAAGCCGCAACGATTGCTTCCGCTTCGGCGATATCTCCCTCCGACGGGGCAAAGATGCGGTTGCACACGGCAAGTTGCGCCGGATGGATCAGCGTCTTTCCATCGAATCCCGAATCGCGCGCCTGCACGCATTCGCCCTCGAGCCGTGCGGTATCCTCGATCGCGTTGCACACCCCGTCGAGGATCACGAGGCCATTGGCCCGCGCCGCCAGCACTGCCATGGTCAGCACCGGCAGGAACGCCATGCGCCCCGGCAACTGGACGATGCCGCTATCCTTGGCGAGATCGTTGAGCCCCAGCACGAAGCCTGCAAGGCGCGTGGTTGCGGCGCAATCGGCAATCCGCTCCAGCGCCAGCACGGCGCGCGGCGTCTCGATCATCACCCACAGCCTGACCTCGGGCGCAAATCCAGCCGCGTCCATCGCTGCGGAAAGCGCCTGGACATCGCCGGCATCGTCCACCTTGGGGCCAGCACCGCCTCGACCGGCGCCTGCGCCAGCGCTGCGAGATCGTCATGCCCCCAAGGCGTCGACAGGCCGTTGATCCGCGCGATCAGCCGGCGATGCCCGAAGCCGCCTGCCTGCACTTCGGCGACCAGCGCCGCGCGCGCTTCGGCCTTGGCTTCGGGCGCCACCGCATCTTCCAGATCGAGGCACACGGCATCGCAATCAAGGCTGCGCGCCTTGGCCATCGCCCGAGCATTGCTGGCTGGCATGTAGAGAAGCGAGCGCAAAGGGCGGGCGTCGGTCATCGCGAGAACTTTCCGTCTTCAGCTTTTCACGGCAGGAACAGCGTCCAGCCGCCCCTCTTCGCGCGTCGGCATAGGCGCAAAAAAGTGCATGGCAAGCGAAAGCACCAGCCATGCAGCAGCGGCATGAAGTGCGGCCGGCAGGCTCGAGAGATCGGCCACCGTGCCCCAGCACCATGCCCCCAGCGCCATCCCGCCGAACGTGACCGCCTGGTAGATCGACAGGCAGCGGCCGAGAATGTCTTCCGGACTGCGGAGCTGCATCGCGACGTTAAGGCTGGTCATCGCGCTGGCCCAGCCCATGCCGCCCACGAAAGCGGCCACGACTGCCATCGGAATGCCCGTCGCCGAAGCCATCAGCACCTGCGCGCAGGCGAAGATCAGCGTCGCGCCGGTCACCACGGTCTCGCTGCCGAGCCGCTGGCGCACTTTCGAGACGAACAGCGCCGTCACGATCGAGCCGATGCCGAAGCCGCCCAGCATAAGGCCGTAATCGAGCTCGCTGCCCTTGAGCATGTCGCGCGCCACACTTGGCATCAGCGCCTGCAGGCCTGCCGCGCCAAAGCCGATGGCGAGGCCACGCAGCAGGACTTTGCGGATCGGGGAAGACGACGCGCAGAAGCGGACACCCCGGCCGATCGCAGCAAGCATCGGTTCGCGCATCGGCGGCAGCGATTCGGGCCGCCAGCGCGACAGCACCACGATCATGCCAAGATAGCTAACCGCGTTCAGCGCGAAAGCGAGGCTGGTATCCCACAGCGAGATCAATATCCCGCCCAATGCAGGCCCAACGCTCCGCGCCAGGTTGAACGAGATCGCGTTGAGCGAGATCGCCTGCGGCAGATCCTCGCGCCCGACCTGGAGCCGTACCGATGCCTGCCAGGCCGGCCCGTTCAGCGCCGTGCCCATGCCCACCATCAGCGTCAGCGCCAGCAGGGATAATGGCCCGACATTGCCGGTATAGGCGAGCACGGCCAGCACCGAGGACACGACCAGCATGCCCGTCTGCGCCGCCAGCATCACGCGGCGGCGGTCGTAGTTGTCGGCAATGGCACCGGCGAACACGCCCAGCAGCAGGATCGGGATCGTCGCCGAGGCCTGAACCAGCGCCACCAGCACGTGGCTGGTGGTCAGCTCGGTCATCAGCCATGCCGCGCCCACCGACTGGATCATCGAGCCGATGTTGGAGAACAGGTTGGCCGTCCAGATTGCCCGAAATGCGGGGTAGCGGAACGGCGCCAGGGAACTTCGATTGGCAGGCTTGGCAGAAGCGGCTGGCACTACAGGTATCGGACCTTCATCTTCATGCGGACGGGTGCACCGCCGGTTACGTCAAAGGCGGCTGCCTCGAACTTGGGCGCCGACATCTTGACCGGCGCATCGCGCGAGAAGCCGAAGCCTTCCTTCGGCAGGAACAGCGTCTTGTCCATCTTCTTGTTCCCGTTCTCGTCATGCAGGAGAACGATGGCATATCGCCCCGGCATCACGTCGCGGATCACCAGGGGGCCGGGCTGGTCGGCCCGGATCGAAGCGGTGCGGCGGTTGGGGTCCTTGTCGCATCCTTCCGGAAACAGTTTGGGATTTGCGCTCATGCACAGCCAGATCATGCCCTTGGCATTGCGCAGTCCGTTGATGTCGACCGTGACGCTGGTCGGCGCGGGAGCGTTTCCGGCGAGGAGGAGGGGCAGCAGGAATGCGATGCGCTTCATGGTGCGGACAGTCCCTTGTCTGTGCCGCACAGCCGATCCCAGAAACGGAAATAGAGACCGTAGTTGCAGCGGTAGAGTTCGTGGTGACGATGGTGGTGGCTCGCCGTTATCAGCCAGTTCCCTGCGCCAGAATGAACGAGCCAGCGGGGGAACATCTCCCAGCCCATGTGATTGGTCACGCCCATCACGGTCATCACCAGCAGCACCAGTCCGAGCATCCCGGCATGGATCGGGATCACGAAGACCAGCGCCGGGATCAGCAGCGAGACGATCGCCGCCTCTATGGGATGGAAGTTCATGGCGGCCCATGCCGTCGGCGGGCGGCTGGCGTGATGGATCGCGTGGACCTGCCTGAACACCGCCGGGCGATGCATCCAGCGGTGGGTCCAGTAGAACCAGGTGTCATGGATGAAGAGGTAGAGTAGCAGCGAGACCGGCATCCACCACAGCGGATAGGCCAGCGGATCGGTGTAGATCTTCGTCCAGCCGCGCTGCTGCCAGCCCCAGGCGACCACGCCTGCCGGCACGCCATAGATGGCGGCGGTGGCGAGGCTCCAGGTGATTTCCGAACGAATTTGCCTGTCGAGCCCGGCGTAGTGGCCGGGCCGCACCTTGTGCGTCGCCCAGGCGAACATGCCGCTGGTGATCAGGTAGCGCACCGCGACGATCACGGTCATGGCAATCGCCGAGGCTAGAACGCTGTCCATCGCACGGCTCTATGCCAAGGTTTTGGGCGGGAGGACAGCCCTGCCTTGGGGCAGGGCCGAACCTTTCGCAGATCAGCTCGCGCGGCGAACCTTGTGCTTGTGCGCGCCGACGCCCGGCGCACCGCGCGGACGGAAGCGGCGCGGCTTGCCAGCGTCCTCGCGCTCGCCACCGTTGAGCGTGGCTTCGAGCACCGGATTGCGCACCGGCCCGCGATCGGCAGCGCCGCCATCACGACGCTCCTGACGCGGCGAGACGTCGCGCGGACGACCGTCGCGACCTTGCGCGCGGCCGCCGTGGGCCTGGCTGTCGCGGCGCTGGCCACCACGTCCTTCGCCACCACGGCCCTGACCTTGGCTGCCGCGACCACCATTGCCGCGTGCATCGCGCGCGTCACGGCGAGCATCCTGCTCCATTTCCGCAGGCTTGCGGCTCGGCGCCGGCAGCCTGGCGGCTTCGGCCATGAAGTTCTCGGGCAGGCCCATCGTGTCGATCTTGACCCGGGTCAGCTTCTCGATGTCCTTGAGGTAGGGCTTTTCGTCCGGCGCGCAGAAGCTGATGGCGATGCCGTCAGCCCCGGCACGCGCGGTGCGGCCGATGCGGTGGACGTACTGTTCCGGCACGTTGGGCAGTTCGAAGTTGAACACGTGGCTGACGCCCGAAACGTCGATGCCGCGCGCGGCGATGTCGGTGGCGACGAGCACCGGGCACGAACCCTGCCGGAACGCTTCCAGAGCAGCGGTGCGCTGCGCCTGGCTCTTGTTGCCATGGATCGCACGGGCGTCGATCCCGGCTGAAGTCAGGTGGCGCACCACGCGGTCGGCGCCGTGCTTGGTGCGGGTGAACACCAGCGCGCGGTCAAGCTCCTTGGATGCCAGCAGCGCACGGATGCGCAGCGTCAGCAGGGCCTGCTTCTCGGCCTGGTTGATGAACGTCACGTACTGTTCGACGCGCTCGGCCGTGGTCGAGTTCGGGGCAACTTCGACGCGCACCGGATTGACGATGAACTGCTTGCCGAGGTCCTCGATCGCCTTGGGCATCGTTGCCGAGAAGAACAGGCTCTGGCGCGTCTTGGGCAGCAGGTTGGCCACGCGCTTCAGCGCATGGATGAAGCCGAGGTCCATCATCTGGTCAGCCTCGTCGAGCACGAAGATTTCGGTACGCGAGAGCG
The DNA here is from genome assembly GCF_003454795.1 of Novosphingobium sp. THN1. Classification (GTDB taxonomy): domain Bacteria; phylum Pseudomonadota; class Alphaproteobacteria; order Sphingomonadales; family Sphingomonadaceae; genus Novosphingobium. Next base: position 994,164 of record NZ_CP028347.1, on the reverse strand, counting down.
TCAGCGCGCGCTGGTCGATCAGGTCGAGCAGGCGGCCCGGCGTGGCGACGAGAATGTCGACCCCCGGAACCAGCCGGCGGGCCTGCTTGCCCACCGGCACGCCGCCGAACACGCAGTCCACCGACATGTTGAGGTAGCGGGCATAGCCCTTCATGTTGTCGGCGATCTGGGCGGCCAGCTCGCGCGTCGGGGAAAGCACCAGCATGCGGCACGAGGCCGGCTTGCGCGGTTGCGGGTTGGCAGCAAGGCGGTGCAGCGAAGGCAGCGAGAACGCGGCGGTCTTGCCGGTGCCGGTCTGCGCGATGCCGAGCAGGTCGCGGCCCTGCAGCAGGGCCGGGATCGCCTGGCGCTGGATCGGGGTGGGATCGTTGTAGCCCTTGGTTTCGAGGGCGCGGAGAATGGGTTCGGCAAGGCCGAGTTCAGCAAAAAAGGACATGAATATGCTTTCGTCGGCGCATCGGCAAAAGGGCCGACGCGCGAGGGTGTTCGCTTGTGCGCACGCGCCAAGACGGCACGAGCGGGGTCGATCGTGCGACCCATGCGTGAAAGGGGAAGCGGGCGGGGCAACAACCGTTCGTCCGGAGCGGATTTCTGCCATTTCAGCGAAATCTCACGCCAGCATCCGGACTGCAGCGGAATGGTCCACCACCGGTCTTGCTGCGGCGCACATAGGCACGAGCGCGCGATAAAGCAAGGAAATTCGGGCAAAAGGCGGTTGCATGCCGCCTCCTGCACCGCCAACGTGACGGCCAAAGGAGTGGGTCGATGCGTTTCACGTCTGGTCTGATGGCTGCTCTTGTGCTCGGCGCTGGCACCGCGCAAGCCGCGCCAAAGGGGCCGAGGCGAAGATGGCCACCACCGTCGATGCCGAACAGGCGCGCACGCTTAAGTTCCTCGAAACGCTGGTCAATCAGAACTCGGGCAGCCGTAATCTCGAGGGCGTGCGCAAGGTGCGCGATATCGTCGTGCCCGAATTCACCGCGCTGGGCTTCACCTCGCGCTGGATCCCGATGGAACAGACCGGGCGCGCCGGACACCTTGTCCTCACCCACAAGGGGCGCAGGGGTGTGAAGAAACTCCTGCTGATCGGCCACCTCGATACCGTGTTCGAGCCGGACTCCCCGTTCCAGACCTATGTCCTGAATGGTGATAAAGCCACCGGCCCCGGCGTGGGTGACGACAAGGGCGGCATCGCCGTGATCCTCGCCGCCGTTCGGGCCATGCATGCCGCCGGCACGCTGAAGAGCGCCAACATCGAAGTGTTCCTCACCGGTGACGAGGAAGAAGCTGGCTCTCCCACCGAAGTCGCTCGCGCCGATCTCGTCGCTGCCGCCAAGGCTGCCGACGTCGCGCTCGATTTCGAAGGCCTGTCACGCGAGAACGGCAGGGACATGGGATCGATCGCCCGGCGTTCCTCGCAAAGCTGGACGCTGGTTATAGAGGCGAAGTCTGGCCACTCCAGCGGCGTGTGGGGCGCAAACGCGGGCGACGGCGCAATCTATGCAGCAGCGAAGATCGTCGACGCCTTTCGCACCGAACTGCCCGAACCCTACCTTACTCTGAATGTCGGCCTGATCGCCGGCGGGGCCGAGGCGGACGTGGCCGAAGACAATGCCCATGTCTCGGCACAGGGCAAGACCAACATCATCGCTGGCAAAGCCGTGGCGCGCGGCGATCTGCGCACCCTCAGTCCCGAACAGAACGCCGCCGCCATGCGCAAGATGGAATGGATCGTCGCGCGCAATTATCCGGGCGTGACCTCGGCGAAGATCACCTTCAGCGAAGGCTATCCGCCGATGGCCCCGACCGAAGGCAACAAGGCGCTGCTCGGCAAGCTCAATCAGGTGAATACGGCGCTCGACCTGCCGCAGATGCAGCCGCTCGATCCGATGAAGCGCGGGGCGGGCGACATCAGCTTCGTTGCCGCATACGTCGATGGCCTGGTCGGCCTCGGCCCGCACTCGACCGGCGATCACGCGCCGGGCGAAACGGTCGACGTGCCCAGCATCTGGACCCAGGCCAAGCGCGCTGCTCTGCTGATGACCCGTCTCTCGGCAGAGAAGTCCACGCGGTGAGCGAGGCCCACCCGCCCAGTCCCTGCACCGGCGTCTGCGAAGTTGACCGGGTCACCAGCGTCTGCCGCGGCTGCGAGCGCACGCTCGACGAAATCACCGCATGGTTCACCGCCACGGCGCCTGAGAAGCATGCGATCCTGCGCGATCTCGCCGCCCGTCAGAGCGTCAGCATCAGGTCCACATAGCCGTAGGTGGTGTTCCCTGTCGGCGGCGCATTAGGCGCGTCGCGCAGCAGACCCCGCTTGAACAGCACCGCGGCCCCGCCATCCACCTGCAGCAAACCCGGCACGATCCAGTGGCGCACGCGCCCTTCGATCTGGTGCCCGCCAAGGCTTCCGGAACTGCCGCTGGCATCGCGCACGCCGGTCGCGGCAAACTGGTCGCGCCGGTTCTCGGCCCAGGCGGTTCGCCACGCCACGAAAGCATCGGTCCGTTTCGACGGCGTCACTTCCACTCGGAGTGACGGCGAAACGATATTGCTCCGCCGGAATGGCCCATAGAGGCCGTTCGGGCCGAACTCGAAGCGGCGCGCCGAATAGAGCGTGTCGAATCGGGTGAACTTGCGCGGGTCGCCCTTGTCGCCACTCGCGGCATCGAACATCGCCACCAAGCGCGGGCTCCAGCCAGTCGGGAAAGTGTATCCCGCATCGGCGTGGAGGAACCACGCGTACACATCGAGGTCGGTCACGTCCGCCCCACTCGCAGTCCGCCGTGCCTTGCCGAACTGCACCGCGCCTTCGATATCGTGGTCCCACTCGCCCGCCTTCGCCTTGATGAAGTGCCGCGCCCCCACGGTGCCGATCCGCCGGTTCGCTGTCGCCAGCTTCGCGCCGTCGCGCTCGATCAGGGCGAAGGCATAGGGCTGCAGCGTCCCACCCAGCACTTGCGGCAGGGTTCCATGCGCGCCGAAGAACATCACGTCGAAGTTCTCGCGGTCCCACTGCACCTTGTCGTTGCGGATGCTCGCGGCGTCATCGGGCAGGCGCTGGTGCGGCAGCGCGAACATCAGGTCGAGTTTGCGCCCCTTGCCCCCGTCCAGCGCGAGATGCGCCCCGGTGAAGGCATTGGTCGTATTCCGAAACCGCTGGCGCGCCACCATGCGCCGGTTGCCGAGATCAAGCGTATAGCGCCCCAATGTCAGCGTGCTCTTGCCCGAAAGCTTCACCGCCACGTTCGCCTGCACCAGTTCGAACGCGTTGACCTCGCCGGCATTGGCGGAAGAGCGCGCGTCCTGCCCCACGTTCGCGCATCCCACATCTCGGCATTGAACCACACCGGCCCGGCATCATAGCTGGCGGCAAGCTCGGTCCGCAGCGAAATCATGGTGTCTGTTGCAGGCGCGGGGAGGGGCCTGAACTGCCCACCGATCGATTCCACCCGCAGCCGGGTCGAGGCTGACAAAGTCCACGGGTCTTCCTCCGCTCGCGCGGGAAGCGCCAGGCAACAGGCAATGGCGACGGCAGCAGTTCGTTTCACGATGGGTTTCCACTGGCGCCTCCGTTGTCGGCTGGCGCATTGCCCGCGCCATAGCCCGCACTTGCACGCGGCGCCATAGGCCGCTAACGGCACCCCACGTCACTTGGGGAGTAGCCACCGCGTTCCGCGGCCCTCAGCGTCAACATGCTTGGTCGAGAGGCCATGGCGTAGGCGGCAGGGCTTTTTGTCCACCGGGCGAGACCAATGACAGCGAACCCATCGTCCGGGCCGGGCGGAGGGGAACGCTGTCGTTGGCCTGATCGCTCCGCCCGGCCCCGGAATTGCTGATGTTCGAAGCTCTCACCACCTCCACCGCGATAGTCGCCCTCGCCGAGGTTGGCGACAAGACGCAGTTGCTGGCGATCATCCTTGCCACGCGGTTCAAGCGCCCGCTGCCGATCGTGCTCGGCATCCTTGTCGCAACCCTCGCCAACCATTTCCTCGCCGCACTGCTCGGTGCGACTGCTGCGGCCTACCTTGATGGCCAGTGGTTCCGCTTCGCCGTCGCCATTGGTTTTGTCGCCATGGGTCTGTGGACGCTGGTGCCCGACAAGATGGACGAGGACGAAGCGCCCAAGCCCTCGCGCTTTGGCGCCTTCCTCACCACGCTGGTCGCGTTCTTCATCGTCGAGATGGGCGACAAGACGCAGATCGCCACGATCGCGCTGGGTGCGCGCTTCAACGATGCCCTTGCCGTCACGGCCGGGACCACGCTCGGCATGATGCTTGCCAACGTGCCTGCGGTGTTCTTCGGAAACGAACTGATTAAGCGCGTGCCTCTGGATGTCGTCCGGATGATTGCCGCTGCGCTGCTCGTTGCCACGGGTGTTTGGCTGTTCGTCCAGACCCTCGGCATCTTCTAAGCCTTTACGTGTTCGGTATTTGTTCTAAAGTGCCGGCATGATCGAATCAGCCGCTACCGCCTCGGATGTGATCGAACGCGAAGCCCGCGCGGTCGCGCGCGGCATCTGCCGCCTGTTCGCCCGCAACGACATCTGGTGCCTGCCCGAAATGCCGCTGCGTTCGGGCAGGCGCGCTGATCTCATGGGCATCGATGCCAAGGGGCAGGTCGTGATCGTGGAGATCAAAGTTTCGCGCGCGGACCTGCTCGGCGATGGCAAGTGGACCGATTACCTCGATCACTGCGACCGGTTCTACTGGGGTCTTGCCCCCCATCTTGACCGTGCCGTGCTCGAAACCGAGGACTTCCTGCCCCATGCCTGCGGGGTGATCGTCGCCGATGGCTATGATGCCGAGATACTGCGCCCGGCTCCCACCATTCCGCTGGCTGCTGCGCGCCGCAAGGCCGAAGTGGAGCGGCTCGCGCGCGCCTCGCTGCGCCGCCAGCTAGTCGGCATTGATCCCCAATGCGCCGCATGGGGCGGTTGATCAGGCCCGCCGCTTTATTCCCAGAGGCGGCACCAGCGCCAGCAAGGCGGCGCGGGATGCCAGGAATTCATGCCAAAGCGCGGTTGCGGCCGGGCCGGGGGTTTGCCCGCGCGCCGAAACTGCGAGCAAGGCCGCCAGTCCCGGCTCCATGATCGCGGCGAGATCGTCCACACCCTGCTTGGCCAGATCATAGCGCCATCCGCCGGTATCACGCATGATCGCCGGGAAGTTGCGCACTTCGGGCTTGCGCATTTCCTGCTGCAGTCCCGCCAGGGTACAGACCACGGCCGCGGCATCGTGCAGTGCCGACCACTTCATCGACATGGCGTTGCCAGCGGCATGGCCAAATTCGGCCCGGCCCGCCTGCGGCGGCGCAGCGCGCGAATCACCTGATGACGTCGAAACCCCGTTCATGGCTTCGGCGTAGCCCGCAACCGGTTCCCAAATTGCTAAGCGCAACTGGAACACAAAATCGCTGGCATGCCCGCCAAGGCGCTGCTAGGTGCCGTCTCGGCCCTGCACCCGTAGCTCAGCTGGATAGAGCGTTGCCCTCCGAAGGCAAAGGCCACAGGTTCGAATCCTGTCGGGTGCGCCATTACCATTCGCTGTGATGATCGTCGGCTGCGCGCGCGAAAGCTCAGGTCCTCGCGTCGGACGCCAGCACCCTCTGCCTTGACACATTGTCGTGAGCGCCCAAGAGGTCGGCACCCCTTTCGTTGAAGCAGGTCCTTTGCATGTTCCGGCGCGTCGCCTCCCTGCTCGATCCCTTCCTGCTTGCCCTTGTCGCAACAGTCGTCCTCGCCAGTCTGCTGCCGGCGCGTGGCGCATTCGTACCGCTGGTGGATGGTGCGGCGGATGCGGGGATCGTGCTGCTGTTCTTTCTCCACGGTGCCAAGCTGTCGCGTGAGGCGATCTGGGAGGGGCCCGCAACTGGAGATTGCACCTTGCCGTGCTGGCGACGACTTTCGTGCTGTTTCCGCTTCTTGGGCTTGCCGCTCGCGCCCTGCCGTTTCTCCCGGTCGAGTTCGGCGCGGGCCTGCTTTTCCTCGCCCTGCTGCCGTCCACGGTACAGTCCTCCATTGCCTTTACCGCCATCGCGCGCGGCAATGTGGCCGCCGCAGTCTGTGCCGCGTCGTTCTCGAACTTCGCCGGGATTTTCGCCACGCCTGCGCTTGTTGCCGTGCTGATGGGCGGGGCAACGGGCGGGTTTTCCTGGGCTTCTGCCGAAACCATCGTGCTGCAGCTGCTGCTTCCCTTCGTGGCAGGGCACCTGCTGCGTCCGTGGATTGGCGGCTTCATCGCCCGTCACAAAACCTTGCTCGGCAAAGTCGATCGCGGATCGATCCTGCTCGTCGTCTATGCTGCGTTCGGCGCAGCCGTTGTCGAGGGACTGTGGCAGCGCGTTGCGCCCGTCAGCCTGCTCGTGCTGACGCTGGTCTGCCTCGTCATGCTGGCGCTGGTCCTGGCCGCCACCTGGCAGACCGCCAAGGCGATGAAGCTCCCGCGCGAGGATGCCATTGTCCTGCTGTTCTGCGGCTCGAAGAAGAGCCTGGCCTCTGGCGTGCCGATGGCGGGCGTGTTGTTCCCGGCGGCTTCGGTCGGCATCGTGCTGCTGCCCGTGATGGTGTTCCATCAGCTGCAGCTCATCGCCTGCGCCCTCATCGCACCGCGCTTGGCCCAAGGTGTCTTGGAATAGCAAACGGCGGCGAAGCCTGAAGCTCCGCCGCCGCCTTGAATGCCGACCCGATCAGAAACGGTCGGCGTTCATGACCTTGGTCCATGCCGCCACGAAGTCGGTCACGAACTTGGCCTTGGCATCGTCCGAGGCATAGACCTCGGCCACCGCGCGCAGTTCGGAGTTCGAGCCGAACACGAGGTCGACAGGCGTCGCCGTCCACTTGGGCGTACCGCTCGCCCGGTCCTTGCCCTCATAGAGCCCCGGCGTCGCCGACTTCGCCCAGACCGTGTCCATCGACAGCAGGTTGACGAAGAAGTCGTTGCTCAGCGTGCCCGGCCGGTCGGTGAACACGCCCGCCTTCGATCCACCCGCATTCGCGCCGAGCGCGCGCATGCCGCCCAGCAGCACGGTCGTCTCGGGCACGGTGAGGCCAAGCATGTCGGCCTTGTCGACCAGCGCCTCGGTCGGCCCATAGAACGAATCCGCCGCATAGTAGTTGCGGAAGGCATCGGCCTTGGGCTGGAGGTAGTTGAAAGATTCGACTTCGGTCTGCGCCTGCGTCGCATCGACGCGGCCTGGCGTGAACGGTACGCTCACATCTTGGCCCGCCACCTTGGCCGCCTGCTCGATCGCGGCATTGCCGCCCAGCACGATCAGGTCGGCCAGGCTTACCTGCTTGCCGCCCTTCGCCGCCTTGTTGAAGCCCAGGCGGATTTCCTCGAGCTTGGCCGTCACCTTGGCCAGCTCCGCCGGATCGTTGACCGCCCAGTCCTTCTGCGGAGCAAGCCGCACGCGCGCGCCATTGGCCCCGCCGCGCATGTCGGTGGCGCGGAAGGTCGAGGCCGAGGCCCACGCCGCGCGCACCAGCTCTGCCGTGGTCAGGCCCGACGACAGGATCGAACCCTTCAGCGCCGCGACGTCAGCCGCATCGACGGGCGCGTAGCTGGCCTTTGGCAGCGGGTCCTGCCAGGTCATCGTCACCTTCGGCGCATCCTTGCCGAGATAGCGCGCCTGCGGACCCATGTCGCGGTGGGTCAGCTTGAACCATGCGCGGGCAAAGGCATCGCTGAAGGCCTGCGGGTTCTTCTTCCAGCCCAGCGTGATCTTGCGGAAGCCGGGGTCCTCGCGCATCGCGATGTCGGTGGTGAACATGATCGGCGCATGGCGCACGTCAGGACGGTGTGCGTCTGGCACCAGATTGGCTGCTGCCGGGTCCTTCGGGATCCACTGCGTCGCGCCCGCCGGGCTCTTGGTCTTGACCCATTCGAAGCCATAGAGGTTGTCGAGGTATTGCGTGGTGAAGGCAATCGGATTGGCCGACCATGCGCCTTCAAGCCCGCTGGTCACGGTGTCCTCGGCATTGCCCTTGCCGCACTTGTTGGCCCAGCCAAGACCCTGCTGTTCGATCTTCCCCTGCCCGGGATCGTTGCCGACGCATTCCTCCGGCTTATGCGCGCCGTGTGCCTTGCCGAAAGTGTGGCCACCGGCGATCAGCGCCGCTGTCTCCTCATCGGTCATCGCCATGGCGCCAAAGGCGCGGCGGATGTCCGCCGCAGCCGCCAGAGGATCAGGCACCCCGTTCGGACCTTCGGGGTTCACATAGATCAGGCCCATCTGCGTCGCGCCCAATGGCCCCTTGAGGTTGCCCTTGCCATCGCGCCGCTTGTCGTCGAGCAGCTTGGTCTCGGGGCCCCAGAACACCAGATCGGGCTGCCAGGCATCGACACGGCCACCGGCAAAGCCGAGCGTCTTGAAGCCCATGTCCTCCATGGCGACATTGCCGGTGAGGATCATCAGGTCGCCCCAAGAAAGCTTGCGCCCGTACTTCTGCTTGATCGGCCAGACGAGCCGGCGGGCCTTGTCGAGGTTGACGTTGTCCGGCCACGAATTGAGCGGCTCGAAGCGCAACTCGCCGCCGTCCGATCCACCACGCCCGTCTCCGGTGCGATAAGTCCCCGCGCTGTGCCAGGCCATGCGGATAAAGAACGGGCCGTAGTGGCCATAGTCCGCCGGCCACCACGGCTGCGGCGTTGTCAGCACCTTGCGGATGTCGGCCTTCACCGCGTCGAGGTCGAGCGATGCGAACTCCTTGGCATAATCAAAGTCGGGGCCATAGGGATTGGCCTTGGTCGCCTCATTCTGCCGCAGCGCGGTCAGGTCCAGAGTGCGAGGGTACCATTCCTTGGCCGCGGGTTCGCTGGTGGGGGTGACGGTTTCGGCCATTGCCGCGCTGCCGAGCGGCGCAGTGGCCGCCAGCACGACAGCCAGCGCGATCCTGCTGATCTGCATGAGCTTCTCTCCTCCTGTTGCCCCGCACGATAACGGGCTGGCAATCGGATAAGTCACTCAAAATCCTCAGACCAACGGGTTAGTCCTATCACAGTTATCGGCAGAGTCGTTCATCTTGTAGCAATCGAGCAATAAATCCGATTGCTGACCAAGGAAGAAGGGAAGCCATTGGATCCCGGCCTTCGCCGGGTTGACCCAAAAGGTGAGCAGCCGGTCGGCCGGCCCAAGGACTGCGAGCCAGAGGCCGGTGAAGCGTCCAGCAAGAATCGTCGCCCCGGCGCAGGCCGGGGCCCACACCCTCCCATCCGACGCCGTGATCACCGGCAAGATGCTGGGCCTGTCGCGAAGACACATATCGACGCGAGGGTTCCCCGAAGGGATACTTTGACCCCGAACTCAGCAATGTGATGAAGTGAGAAACTGGAGCGGGCGAAGGGATTCGAACCCTCGACCCCAACCTTGGCAAGGGGATGCCCAAGCGGCCCGACGAGTTCCATGCGGAAACTTTGTGAGACGCCAAGTGCTTGCTCATGCTGGATTTTCGAGGCACTAGTCGTTCCAGCCGGTTCCGGGGAAACCTGTCCAATTCTGCTCCCCCGATGCTCCCCGGCTAGGAGGCAACTATGGCACGAGGGGTCAAAAAGGCATTCACCGAGGAGGGTGTGGCGCGGCTGTCCGCACCGCGCGGCGGCCGTCGCGAGATTGGGGATGCGGTCCAGCGTGGGCTCGTACTCCGCATTGGCGAGACGGGCGTGAAGTCGTGGTCGGTCATCTACAAGGTGCCAGGCGAGCGCGGGGTGAGCCCGACCGGCCGCCCGCTCAAGGGCAGCCAGAAGCGCATCACCATCGGGCAGTACCCGGCGATTGGCGTGGCAGCGGCGCGCGAGGAAGCCGGGCGCATCATCCGGCAGGCACTGGAAGGCAAGGACCCGCGCCCGGAGCGCCGGGAGGCCAACCTGCTGCGCCACACCAATAGCGTTGAGGCCGTGTCGAAGCGCATGGTGGAGCTGGCGAAGAAGCAGGTGGAGACGTGGCCCGGATGGAGCAGGTGCTGCGCGATTACGTCTGGCCCACCTTGGGCAACCGTCCGATCGCAGACGTGAGCCAAGCCGACATTCACAAGCTGCTGGACGACCTTGTTGCCACCGACCGCCACGGCACCGCCCGCGAGGTCCGCAAGATGATGTCCCGGCTGATGAATTACGCGGCCGAAAAGTCGCTCGTCGCCGCCTCCCCGATGGCAGGCATGAAACGGCGCGACCTGACCTTGCAGGTGAGCGAGCGCGCCCTGACCGACGAGGAGCTGCGCGCCGTGTGGGCGGCCGCCGACGAGATGGCCTACCCGTTCGGGCGGCTGTTCCAGCTCCTCATCCTGACCGGGCAGCGCAAGAGCGATTGGGGCGATGCCCAGCGGCGCGAACTGGACGCGGCAGAGCGGTGGCTGGCGATCCCGATGGAGCCGTTCAAGAGCCGTCGCGGCCATATCGTCCCCCTCACCGGGCCCGCGTGGGACTTCGCCGCTGGCTTGCCGACCTGGGTGAGCGACGATGACGAGGACGCCACGCCCGATGGCGAGCTGTTCCTGTTCTCAACCACGGCGGGCAAGCGGCCGGTGTCGGGATGGTCGAAAGCGAAGGCCCGGCTGGACGAGCTCGCCTTGAAGCATCTGCGGAAGGCCCGGAAGGACCCTGAGGCGACGCTGCCCCCGTTCGTCGTCCACGACTTCCGGCGCACCTGCGAAACCCGGCTTGCGCGGCTGGGCTTCAATCAGGAGGTGCGCGACGCGGTGCTGGGCCACGCCAAGCCGGGCTTGCAGCGCACCTACAACAAGCACGACTATCTGGACGAGAAGCGTGCCGCGCTCGAAGCCTACGGCGCGCACATCATGGGTGTGTTGAAATGAGCGGGGAGCCACAGCCCGAGCCGATGTATCAGCCCGAGGCGTTCCGGCCGCTGGCGGCGCACATCGTGGAGGCGGCACGGCAGCCGGTCCTTGGCGGCAAGAGCCCCGGCCGGGCATTGACCTGGGCCCGCACCTCTCCGCCTTGGCCGCGCTCATTGCGGACGTGTCCGAGTGGTACGAGGTCGCCCGCGACGACTGGGAGGCTCGGAACATCGCGCCGCCGAACCGCGACTTGCAGCGCAACCTCGACCCCGACGAGCCCGAGCCAGGCTACGACTATGGCGACGACCAGCCGACCGATTGGGCCGCGTTCTTCGATGCCTTCTATGGGCGCGCAGACGGCAACCCCGGCCAGAACAGGCAGACCCGGACAGGCGGTGCGCCCCGGCTCGACCAGCCGCCGCCGATCCCACCGCTCTATCCGGTGGTGGTGGCGCTCGAACGGTGGTGGAAGGCCAACGTTGGGGACCGGCATGGGCAGCGGTTCAGCCCACGCTTCGGCCGCGACGACTTCCAATCGCCGCCGCCCTACGATCTGCGCTACAGCAATCCGCCTGCCCGGTTGCTCTGGCTGATCGCCGAACGGCTGGACCCGCATTACACGCCTGAGAACCTGAGCGACTTGCACAAGCAAGTGCTGCGGCACCGGGCGAATGCAGCGCGCAAGAGTTAGCCCCCAACTCCGTCTCTCGCGACTGGCCATGATGCCCACCAGTACCAAGCTGGAGGGCTGCGATGGCCGAGCGATTCATGACAATGGAGCAAGTGCGGGGCCGCGTGGCCCTGTCCAAGACTGAGATATACCGCAAGATCAAGGTCGGGGCGTTTCCCAAGCCGGTCCCCTTGGGCACTCAGAAGGTCGCCTTCGTGGAGAGCGAGGTGACCGCGTGGATGGACGACCGGCTGCGGGCCCGTGCCGAGGGCGAGGGAGCGGAACGGCGGTCGCAGCAGGGGCGGGACGCGGTGAGCGCCCGGCCGGATCGGGCAAATGGATAGGCCCGCGCCACATCGACATGACGCGGGTCAGCTCCACCGGGTCCCGTTGTCTATATCGCCCAGCGAACCACCGGCCGCTCTCATCAAGTTCATCGCCGCCGTGCGGGCGATCAGCCCGACCACCTGGGCAGCACTGGACGACATCAGACGGCAGGGGCTCAAGCGAACGGACGTGAACGGCATGATCGCCACGGCCGCCCGGCACCGGGCGGGCTGGCAGCCGGTCCTTGCCGCGTTCGGCTGGCTGCCGACTGCCGACGGGCGGGGCTTGGTCAATCCACTCATGGGCCCGCCCAGGCTGTCCCCGCCCGCGTCCCTCGACCCGGAATGCAGCGCCGCGCTCCACCTCTGCCGCCTCTCCTCGTGACCAGCTCCCCCACGAACGGAACCGATATGCCCGCTCAATCTCCCACCGCTGAGGCGGCCCCGGCCCCCGCGCTCGCCTGGCTGGCCGACCTGCACCCCGCCGTCCAGTCCCGCATCTGCCATGGCCGGAATGACCCCGAAGCCTTTGTGCCGTACCTCTGCCACCTCACCGGGGAAGAGCTGCGCGCCATTTTCACCAATCCCGCCCTTCCGGGCTTGCATGTGGCGATGGAGCCCGGAGAGGCCCGCGACAGGGAGGTGATGCGGCTGATCCGGCTGGTCATCTGGCACCGGGAAACGTGGGCCCATGGCGCACTGCCCGAAGAGCTGAACGATCACGCATTCGTTCGCCACTACGGCAACAAGCCGGTGGTGGTGCACTGGTCGGCGGGTGGGGAGCTCGTTCATCAGGCCATAGGCGACTTCAAGAATTCGCATATCGACCGCTTCATGCCCGCCGTGGACCCGAAGACCGGGCAGCTCGTCCGCGCCCCGCTCGCCACCGCCTGGCTGACGCACCCGAACACCCCGCGCTATGACCGGGTGGAGTTCTTGCCCGGCGACACCGACCCGCCGCCCGGAGTGCTCAACCTCTGGCGCGGCTGGCCCTGCCGCGATGACGTGACCGACGACAGCGAAGGCGAGCCCGTGTGGTGCCAGCGGTTCCTCGCGCACATGCGGGAGAACGTGTGCGGGGGCGACCACGAAACGTACTGGTACCTGCTCGGCTGGATGGCCGATGCTCTGCAAAACCCGCACCGCACTTCCGAAGTGGCCGTTGTGCTCCGGGGCCCGCAGGGCTCTGGCAAGACCCTCTGGGCCAAGCTGTTCATGGAGCTGTTCGCGCCGCACACGCTGACCCTCGACAAGCCCGACCACCTGACCGGTAGCTTCAACAAGCACCTGCAGGACAAGAGCATCATCTTCGCGGACGAGGCCTTCTTTGCCGGCAACCGGCAGCATGCCGCCACGCTCAAGACCCTCATCACCGGCGACGAGATATTCGTGCACCCGAAGGGCGTGGACGGCTTCATGGCGAAGAAGCTCTTTCGCCTCATCATCGCCAGCAATGACGAGCACGTGATCCGCGCCGAGGGTGACGACCGACGCTACCTCGTGCTGAACGTGGACGCGGGGGAGCACAACCAAAGCGCCGCCTACTTCGGGGCTATCGTGGACGAATGGCAGGAAGGCGGCCGGGCCGCGCTGTTCCAATGGCTGCGCGGGGCCTACTGGCGCAAAATGCTGGAGAGCGGCGCGTGGGACGTGCGGGACCGACCGAAGACGGCCGCGCTGCAAGCGCAGAAAGATTTGAGCCTGTCTCCCGCCACGCGGCTGGTGCACAACATGCTGCGCGATGGCGAGGTGCCGGGCCTGTACGGGGCCGACGAGAAGCGCGGCTTCGTGTTCGTCGCCACGCGGGCATTGCAGGAGGCAGGCCGCCTTGGTGAAGAGCACGAGCGCGGGCTGGGCGAGGCCCTATGTGTGCTTGCCGGTGTAGGGGCGTCGAGCGTCCGCGCCTACCTGGGCGAAGGCCATGCCCGCCGCCAGTGGCGCGGGTATTGGCTCCCACCGCTGGACGAGTGCCGCCGTCGCTGGGAGGCGCATCTTGGGCGCAAGGTGGAATGGCCTGCTGGCATTGCCACCTGGGGCTTCGAGGCCCAGCCACCCGAGCCAGAAGACGACTTGCCGTTCTGAGCCGGAAGGCGCTGCCACCCGGCTCACGTGAGGCGGGTCGAGGCGGGGTCCGCCTTACGAAATCGTCCATGTATCCTGAGGGTTAGGCAGGTTTAAGTCGGGAAGGCGGGTAAACCGGGGGGAGCCCAGTGGGGAGGGTTGTTGCCGAAGGCTGCCGCTGCCAGCAAACCTAGTTCTTACCCGACTTACCGACTTACCCGACTTAAAGAATAAGAATTACTAGGGAGTAGTGAGGCTTAGGGTAAGTCGGGTTGGCAAGTCGGCTCGGAGCCGGGTCGAGGCTGGCGACTTAGCGAGGAGCCCCGCCCCCTGGGCTCTGGGCCAACGAAACCGCCTCTTCAGTCCCTAAAAAGAGAGCCCGTCTCAGCCCGAAGATTCACCGCTCACCCCCTAGGCAGGTCGCAGCTCCCCGAGTGCTCCCCCGGCATGGCGCGCCGCGCCCCAAATGCCAGCATTTCCAGAGGGTAAGCCCCAAGCCCCCGCCCTACCTAAGGGTATGCTCCGGGGCATGAGCAGCAAAACCGCACTCATAACCCGCGCTGGTCGCGGCAAAACCGCCCCGGTGACGATCACCCAAGATGGGTTGGACGTGATCGAAGCCATGGCTGCCGAAGGGCAGGACCAGCGCACCATCGCCAAGCGGCTCGGCATCAACCACCAGACGTTCAACAACCTGCGGAAGACCAAGCCTGAGGTCGAGCTGGCGCTTGAGCGCGGCCATGCCGCCCTGGGTGACGAGCTCACCCACCACCTGCTGAACGCGGCCCGCAACGGCAACATCGTGGCGATGATCTACCTCACCAAGGCCCGGCTCGGCTGGCGTGAGGGTGACGCCCCGAAGCCCGGCCGAACATCACCATCAACCTGCCCGACAGCCAAACCCGGAAGCCTACCTGCGCGCGATCCGCGTGGGGCAGGAACCGGATGCAGAGCGCCCGGCGCTTCCCCGACCTGGGACCCTGCGATGATCGACGCCATCAAGCCCACTCCCTACCAGTCCACCGTCCTTGCGGTCCCTGAGAAATGGAACCTGCTGCTCGCTGGCGGCCGCGGTGGTGGCAAGTCGATGGGCGCGCTGCTGCTCGTCCTGCGCCATGTCGAGAAGTACGGTTCCCAAGCCCGGCCGCTGATCGTGCGCGAAACCCACAAGGCGGTGACCGAGCTCGAAGAGCAGCTCGACGGCCTGCTGACCGCCGCCTATGGCCGGGGCGTCCGCCACAACCGGGCAGAGCACACCTTCCGGCTGCCCAATGGGGCCATCGTGGAGTGCGGGCAGCTCGACGGGCCCAACGCCTACAAGAAATTCCAAGGCCGCTCGTTCACGTTACTGGTGATCGACGAATTCGGCCTGGTGCGTGACCGCCGCTGGGATGACCTTCTCAAGTCCAACCTGCGCGCGCCGGAAGGCATCCCGCTCCGGGAAGTGCGCACTGCCAACCCCGGTGGGCCGCTCCATGCGCTGATCCACCAGAATTACATCGCCAAGTCGCTCGCCTGGCACCCCTACGAGGTGGACGGCGAAGTCTGGGTGAATTGCCCCTCGACGCTGATCGACTACCCGCACCTCGACCATGAGGACTACCAGCGCCGCCTCAAGGCGGCCTGCGGCAATGACGAAGAGCTCTTCCGGGCTTGGGTGGACGGCGACTGGAACATTGCCCGTGGCGCGTTCTTCGGTGGCGCGCTGGACGAGCGGGTCCACATGCTCCCGGTCGCATGGCCCTACATCATCGACCGGAAGGCATGGCGGCCTTTCCTTGCGATGGACTGGGGCAGCGCCGCGCCTTCCGTTACCTATGTCTGCCTCAAGGCTCCGGGCGATGTGGGCCCGTTCCCCAAGGACAGCCTGATCCTGCTGGACGAGCTCGCCACGGTCGATCCCAATGACCCGAACGTCGGTCTCGGCTGGCCGCCCGGCAAACTGGCCGAAGCCATCCACGAAATGTGCGGCCGCTGGCGTGTCCATCCCCATGGCGTGGGCGATGATGCGCGGGGTCTCGAAGACACGCTGCTCAATGTCCTGCAACGCCACGGCATCAACCTCCAGCGACCCCGGAAGGAGCGGGTCGCGGGCTGGGCCGCGATGCGAGAGCGCCTATTCAACGCCAAGGAGCAGAACGGCCGCCCCGGCATGTGGATCACCGGCCGGTGCCGCTATTTCTGGCAGACCGTCCCCTTCCTTGAGCGCGATCCGTCCCGGCCTGAGGACGTGATGACCGATGGCCCCGACCACGCGGCCGACGCTGCTCGATACGCTGTCATGCATGCCAACGTCCGCTGGGGAACCGGCCGGGTGTCAGCAGGCCACTACTGAGAAAGGAGCCCACCATGCCCACCCCGTTTGATGATTCCGTGCCCGTTCGTGGAGACGTGCCCATATCCCTGCACCCCGACAGCCTCTTGGGCATTGGGGCCGCGCTCAACCAGCCCGACACCCTGGGCGTCACCGTCTTGTCGGCAGCGCGCGAGGGGCTGCGCCTCTGCTACGACCTGTTCGGGCGGATGAACGACGCCGAGCGGGACTTGCAGGCAATCGCTGCCCCGGCCCGCCGTCGGCAGCACCCGGCCGAGCGCGGCGGCCGTACCGAGATCAGCGGCGACGTGCGGATGGTGAACGGCAAACCGACCTGCGTGGTCGATGCGGCCGAGTTCATCGCGGCCGCCGAGCAGGCCTTCGCCCGCGTCAGCCCAGCCATCGACCGCCGCGTGAAGGAGCTGAACGGCTACCGGCAGACGCTGGAAACCCGCGTAGCGACCGCGCTCGACCACCCGACGCGCAAGACCGCCGAAGGGCTCGCCCTGGCAGCCGAAGTTCGCGCACACATCAAGGCGATGAAGAAGCCTGAGCAGCGGATGCAGTTCGTCGCGCAAGCAGTGGACGGGGGCGACGTGGCGACCGTGGCAGCGGTCATCCACGCCCAACCGTTCCTTTCCGGGCTCACCCCCGAGAATCATGCCTCCCTCCGGGCCCGTGCCGCCGCGCAATTCGCCCCGGTAGACAATGCCCAGCTCGCTGCCACCGACGCGGCCTTGCAGCGCCTCACCGCGTCGAGCTCTGCCCTAGTGAAGCGTTACGGCGACATTCTGGCGATGCGGGACGCCCCGGCCGCCAAGGCGGCCAAGAGCCTCAAGTCGCTCGGGGATGCGGGTCGGTGAGCGACCCCATTGCCGCGATGTTGGCCGATAGTTGGGTGGAGCGGTATGGCAGCCAGCCCAAGCAGGAGACGGCCGACGAGCTGGCTGCGCGGCTAGTGCGAGAGGCGCGCACCGAGGCGCTGGACCGCGCCCTCGCAGACCTGCGAAACGGCCGGGAGCCCCGGCAGTCGGACCTCGACCTGTTCAATGGCGAGCCGACCATGAACCTGCGCTACCACGACGTGCGCGACGAGGCGCTGGCGCTGCACGGGGGCGATCTTGAGTGGCAGCGCGACGAGCCGGATCCTAACGATGAAGACGGCGGCGAGCAATGAAGAGGCCGGGGATCATCGCGTCCGACCACGATGGAGAAGGCGTCAAATATGTCAGACCAGCGGAGCAAGAGCGTGCCTGTCTCCGTTGCCGCAAGGCCTTCATGAGCCACGGGCCAGGCAATCGCCTATGCAGCGAATGCCGCGCCCGTGACGTGAGCCCCTTTGAGCCGGGTTAGCCGGGCATCATGCCACGCGGGCGAGCTCTCCCCAGTCACCCAGTTCAACCAGCTTTCGCCGCGCCTCTTCAAAGCGGGTGACGGCCGCTGCAACCTTTCGCTGCTGCTCTAGGTCGAAGTCTCCGTCCTCAGTGATTGGGATGTTGACCTTGAGTTCCTTGACGCGGGCGGCGAACAGTTTGGCCTCGTAGAGGAAGCCACCGGCAGCCACAGCACGGCGCAACTCAATAGCGACATAGTCATGGTCCAGCGCCTCATCCTTGACGTCCAGAGCGATTACATCGTCCGTCAGCGCGCAGACCTCGTCCCTAACATAGACCTTCCCAACCGAGGCCCCGTTCGCATTAACGGTAACGACCTTGGCCTCTTCGATGGTCATTCCCAGCTCTTCCAACCAAGCTCGATCTGCACTGCCCTTCGTTTCGGCGGCAGTTTTGAAGCAGCTGTAAATCGGGATTTCGCCGGGGTGCTCCCGGATGTCGGCTGTTCGGACCCGCGTTCCCGAGCGGACATTGAAGTACGCGGTATCGGACAGCGAAAGCTCTTTCGTTTCACCGGAGGTAAGTGCCTCAAGCTCCGTGCGCGCGGCCTCCAATTCCGCGCCGATGGCCTCAATGCGGCTCACCGCTTCACCGACGAAGTCTGCCCGCGTGATGGCGTCTTCGCGGATGCCCAGCTCGACCAGCTCACTGTCACTCCAAAACCGGGCGACGTCCCATCTGTCTCGGGCCGAAAACTCATCGGCATCGACGAGCCGCATGATCTTGGAGTCCGCCACGCCTTCTCCCGCACCGTTTTGGAGCGCGACGAACGCTTGGGCGATGTCGTCAAGGTCATTGTCGTTGGGCGTCGGAATACGCCGCCAGTCCAGCGTCTCACCGATGCTCCGCGCAATCCCACACAAAACCTTTGGCCTGGCCTCTGACACCGTGCGTCGACGCTGGATCACCAAGATCGCCGTCTTTTGAGAGGTGTTGAAGAATGTGTTCCTGGGCAGCTGTATGGAGGCGAGCAGGTTGCACTCCTTCAAGAGTTCCAGCTTCGGTCGCGGCTCGGTTCGGTTTAGGAGGCCGAGCGGTACGATGATGAACGCCTTGCCGCCAGGTCGGAGTGCACCACTGATGTACCGCAAGAACAGGGCTTCGAGGCCCAGTCCTCCAGTGTTGTAGTAATCGCTGAGGAACACGCCGTTACGCTTGCCTTCAACGTGCTCGATCTCCCTTTTATAGATCGCGCTCCCTTGGGTGACATACGGGGGATTAGTCAGGATTACGTCCGCCGCACCCTGAGGCGGACGTTCCAGTGCCCGAGGGTTTCATGCGCGTTCATGAGCACGAACGTGTCGGCCATTGCCTGATTGAGACCTTCCAGAGTGACCTCCGGGTCACGGACGGCTTCTGCCAGATGGATCAGCATGTTGGATTTCGCCAGCATGTGCAGGTTCGGGTCCACGTCCACCCCAACCGTCCGAATGCGCCGACGCGGAAGCCCCCCTTCGAACTGCACGTTACCGGGGAGCGCATCGCCGAACAGAAGGGGCTCCAGCACAAAGCCGCCCACGCCCGCTGCCGGATCGAGCAAGACTGCCCCGTCAGGGAGCTTGTTCAGCTCCGCCATACGGATCATCGGGCGCACCACGTTGCGAGGCGTGAAGAACTGTCCGAGACGCTGCTGGCGAGCCGACCGTCGCAAGAAGGTCTCGTAGAGCCGCAGTTTGAATTGGGGGTCTATGTCGTTCAGGGCACCGAACGCCTCGAACGCGTCCAATATCTGGATGAACGTCCGGTTATGCGTCGCGAGCGATTCCTCCGAGGTCTCAAAAGAGTTGAAGCCGATGATGGAGGTGGGGGACTGGATCGAGGTTAGGCCGAAGAGCCCTGCTACGGCGCTGTCACCTGCCGATGTTCGCGGCGGAAACAGCTCCTGAATCTTTGGGCGGATTTGTTTGAAGTAGTACTCGATCGCCGTCATGCCGTGGAGCTGCATCATCTCCGCAGGGCTCTTGCGCAGCGCATAGAACCTGTAGGCGTCGGGAAGCACCCGCCTTGGCAGGTTGTCCGACAGGAACTTGAAATTGAAGAATTCGGTGAACGTGAGGAGAGCTTCCTTGGGCTCCGCCTTCGTCGCCACCCAAATGCTCTGCCAGACCGATTCTGCGAGGGGCTTGGGGTCCTTAGACACGGCCGCCTCCCCGAGCAGCAGGCTTTCCAGCACTGCCGGGTTTAAATCGCGCGTCTCGTCGAAGAACCGCAGCTCGCCGTCGTTGGCACTGGCCTGAACATCCACGTAGCGGTCGCTGGTGCCATCCGTTGTAACGGCGACGTGCACGTTGAGGGCGAGCGCAGCATACAGCGCCTGCTCCTGGGCTTTCAGGACATCTGCCTCTGACTTGTACGCCTTCGGAGCCTTGTTCTCCGCCACCGCCACTGGCGCGAGCGTATCGTCGATCCGATGCAGGAACACCCGGTCTGGTTTGGCAGAAGCAGGCTTCTTCGGTGGGCTGTAATGCTTGAAGGGGAAGTCCACTGTTGCCGGTACGATGGTCGAAACACCCGCCTTGACCAACGCCTCGATGGAGGTCGCGCCGATGTTCAGGTGCTCGTAGCGCCCGTACTTTTCGCCTCTCAGCGTATCGCCAGCAAAATAGCCCCTTTGGATCAACTCTTCGCTTGCCACCGATTCCCTCGTCGTATCTTACCGATACGACTGTCGGTAAACTTAGCCAAGGGCGCTGTCCAGTGCTTTTCGTTAGGTCGGTCATGGGCCGGAGAGATGTCGCCCAGGCATCGGCCCGACAACAAAAGACAAACGGACCCAAGCCTTTGGGCGCACCATTGGCGTCCAACTGCTCCAAATTACGCACAGAGGGCGCGCGCAAATCTGCTCCCCGGAGCGCTCCCCGAGGGGAGCCCAGAGGGCTCAGATCGCTGCTAAGTCATTGGAAAACTGGAGCGGGCGAAGGGATTCGAACCCTCGACCCCAACCTTGGCAAAACGAAACAAGCCATTACGCCACTGTAGCCGAACCTACGAAATATGACGGTATTTCAGTTATTTGTTGCAACACCCTTTACGACGCCGTAGCCTCCAAATCGCCACGAAACGGCAAATTTTGGAGACAATATGGAGACAGAAGGCCTCGATCCGAGCTTTGTCTCCAAATGGAGTCGTAAGCATGCCGACTGCGAAGATCAACAAGCGCTCGGTCGATGCCT
This sequence comes from Novosphingobium sp. THN1, assembly GCF_003454795.1. Lineage (GTDB taxonomy): Bacteria > Pseudomonadota > Alphaproteobacteria > Sphingomonadales > Sphingomonadaceae > Novosphingobium. Next base: position 973,434 of record NZ_CP028347.1, on the reverse strand, counting down.
TCAGCGCGGATGGACAGCCACAGGCTGTTCTGTGGGACAGCGAAATCCGGGGCTTCGGTGTCCGGGCACTTCCATCCGGGCTCAAGACCTTCATCGTTCAGTACCGCAATGCCGAGGGTATCAAGCGGCGGATCAACCTTGGTCGATATGGCGTCATCACGGTCGAGCGGGCTCGTGACCTCGCGAAGATCAAGCTTGGCGAAGTAGCCTCCGGCGAAGACCCGGCACTGGCCGTCCATGAGGCCCGCAAGGGGATGACCGTTGCCCAGATGTGCGACTGGTATCTCACCGAAGCGCGGGCCGGGAATATCCTTGGACGCAAGAACCGGCCGATCAAGGAATCGTCACTCAAAATGGACGAGAGCCGGATCAATACGCACATCAAGCCGCTGCTCGGCAAGCGGCACGCCAAGCACCTCACCATTGCCGAGGTCGAGCAGATGCAGTCCGACGTTCGGGACGGCAAAACTGCCAAGGCGCGTGGAGGAGGCCGTGGAGGCAAGGCTGCTGGCGGCCCTGGCGTCGCGGCACGCTGCCTTGGCACGCTTCAGGCGATCCTGGGCCATGCCAAGCACAAGGGGCTGTTGACCGAGCACCCCACACGCGGTGCCAAGAAGCTGGCCACCAACAAGAAGACGCGGCGGCTCAGTTCGGCCGAGATCATCGCGCTGGGCAAGGCCATGGCCTATGCCGAGCGTAATGGAGAAAACCTCACCGCACTCGCGGTTGTTCGGCTCCTGGCCCTGACCGGCTTCCGGCGAGAGGAAGGCCAGGCAATGAAGCGTGCATGGGTCCATGCCGAAGGCGGCTTCATTGCATTTCCGGACACCAAGACCGACGCTCAGGTGCGTGCGATCGGGCCAGAAGCCCTGCGGGTGGTACTTGCGCAGGCCGAGATCGCCGGCAATCCGCATGTCTTTCCATCGCTGTCCGGTACCGGCCCCTATCAGGCCGCCGCCGCCTGCTTCACGCGCGTGTGTCGGCTGGCAGGGATTGAGGGTGCGACCTTGCATACCTTGCGCCACACCTTCGCCAGCATCGCTGGCGAACTGGGGTTCACCGAACTCACCATCCGCGCCATGCTCGGCCACGCCTCGCAGAATGTGACGCAGGACTATATCCATATCGACGAGGCGCTGAAACTCGCCGTGCGGCGCACCTCGGACGAGATTGCGCGCCTGCTCGATGAAGGTGCAGCCGGGCTGCGCCGCCCCGCCCCTGCTGCCTGATCATGGCGCCAATGAATCACTCGACGAAAGGTAACGAATATGTTACCCATCGCGGTGCAATGTGATTGTTGAGGAGTATATCCGCGAGGATGGCAGCTGCCCATTCCGGGGCTGGTTCGATGATCTCGATGTCCAGGCCGCAGCCAAGGTGGCGACCGCCATCGTCCGAATGGAACTCGGCAACCTGTCGAAGGTCAAATGGATCGGCGGCGGGCTTGGTGAGTGCCGGATCGATTGGGGCCCGGGATACCGCCTCTATCTGACTCAGGATGGCGAGCAACTGATCATCCTCTTCGTGGGCGGGACCAAGAAGCGGCAACAGTCGGATATCAGGCAGGCCGGTGCATTGCTCGATGAGTACAAAGGCCGGAAGGCCAAGGCGAAGAAGGCAAGGAGTTAGGCAAGGTGGCGCTGACACGCGATTTCAAGGCGACGGTGAAGGAACGTGCCGCGCGCGACCCCGCCTTCGCCAAGGCCATGCTCGACGAAGCCGCCACCGCTTTTCTCAACGGCGAACCTCATGTCGCGCGTCTGATCCTGCGCGATCTGGTCAATGCCTCAGTTGGATTCGAAGGCCTTGCCACTGAAACCAATCGGCCCAGCAAGAGCCTGCACCGGATGCTCTCCGAAAAGGGCAATCCGAGCATGGACAATCTTGCTGCCATTTTTGGCGTAGTGCGCAGGCACCTTGGCGTCACTTTAGAGGCTAACAGCGTCGAGCCAGCGTAAGACAGAATTATCTGCTCGTCGATTTCGAAGGCAAAGGCGGATAGGTTCAGCTGCGCTCAAAATATTCAATCGCAGCGCGCACCAGCAACAAGACCGCGCTCAAGCGGCTCGACGGATGCCCTTTTGCAGTTCCGACTTCCACTTCATCAACGCTCGGACCAGTTTTTCCGATGCCGGGATAAACTCGCCTTCGAGGCGCTCCTCTGCTTCGCGCTGGCGGCCGCCAAGCGCCGACGACATGACATGCCCGGCAGACCGGTGAAAATCGGCGTGAACACGTTTGACGACCTTATAGGGCACGTCTGCCTTGGCCTCAGCAGAAAGCGCCGTGGAATTGAGCCATTGGCCGAATTTGCAGTTGCCGTCGCAACCGGCTTCATGCGCCGAAATGTCAGACTTGCCCGTGCGCATTGCCGCACGCAGCCGCATCTTCCACATGCCGTGCGCGCCGATCGCTTCGTCGATCTGATAAATTAGATTGGCGTTTGTCATGGGGCCGACTCCATTGGCTTGCAACAAGGCTTGAACTGGCCGGCATCTTAATATCAGAATATGATAATATATAATGAGTGCTCTACGGGGTAACGCTTAGTCCTGCCAGCCCCCGGACGCGCGCGCGAATTCTGCCTGACTGACCGAACCCTGCGCGGCGGCAGGCTTGCTGCACGATGCAGGTTGAGTTTGACCAGGTCCGCCACCTGATAGACCGTTCGCCAACCACAGTGTTTGTCAAAGCGGCTTTCCGTCACGATCCAGCAGCTCGATCCGGTAGGAGCAGCCATAAAGGGTCTTGCCCGGGTGACTGGTAACGTTGGAGATGGAACGGGCAATCACTGTGTGGGTCCCGAACTCGTCTGCCTCGTTGGCTGGTTCGGTCACGTCAACGAGGATGCGTTGACCGAGGAATTTGCGGAACGGCGTCTCCGCTTCGACTTCGTTGCGGGTGGCAACACCAGCGGTTTGCGCTGCCCTGGCGATTTCCGCGACGGCGGCATCGCTCTCCAGTGCGTTGACGATACCTTCCTCTTTGGCGATCTCGGCGGGATCAGCCAGATCCAATATTGCCATGACGCCGCTGGAGCTGAACGCGATCCGGCGTGTCGACCACGTGCCGGTAACCAGCACTGGCTGCGGCAACTCATATTGGGCGAGGAACGGATTGGGGCTCTCGATCTTTCGCCAGCCGAAGCGCTCAGCAAGCTTCTCTTCGCCGCTCAGGGCCCAGGCGAAGGCATTGTAGCTCGGGGCGTCGAGATGGCAGTTGATGGCATCTGCAATATCGACTTCGGCCGGATCGAAGTCAGCGCCGTCCAAAGCGTGCGCAGGCGATGCTGCGAGTAATAACAGAATTAAGGCTTGGCGCAGCATACTTGCCCGATATCCAATCGCGACACCCCTAACAAGCACTGGCGCTCATCCGTCCTTTTGCGCAATGACGGGACGATGACAGTATTTGCGCGTTTTGGTTTTCCTGTCCTCGCCATAATCGCGGGCAGTGCGGTGGCAACGGTTGCCATGGCGGCGGAGCTCCCGCCCACGCTGGAAAGTGGCATCTTTGGCGACGATCGGTTGATCCTTGCCGCTGACCGGGAAACCGGAACTCTGTCCGGGTACTTGCACGACGGCGATTGCCGGGTGTTCTTCAGCGGACCGTTAAAGCCGGTCACCCAGTATCAGCGTCCCGAACTGGGCGAGAGCTATGAGCTCATGTCCTGGGATCCGCAGCGCCCTGCCGCCACCTTCACCACCACGCTTTATTCGCGGGCGCGCGGCGGCTTCAACGATCAGATCACGCTGGAGGTCGGACCCGACGATGCAAATCGCCCGGCCGCTTGCCGCTGGCGGATCAGCTTCGACCGGGCCGGCCACGTCGCCAATAGCCTCGTCGGGGCGGCGGTCGTTGCCCGGTCCCGCCCGCAGCTGTTCGAGCTGGAAGAGGCCAAAGAGGGTCTTCGCCTCAAGCCGAAAGGCCGCGCCGCGCTATCCCGCGATGCTGGCGTATGGGTTACCAGGACCTATGGCGCGGCCTGGTCGCTGCCGGGCATGGTCCGGATCACCTGGTACGATCCGCCCGGCACCCCGCGCGGCGGCTATGTGCGCGAGCGCGACCTTTATCCCGTGCGCGCAGCAGGAAACCCCGAAAGCAAAGCCTTGCCCTGCACGATGCTCAAGGATGGCACTTTCGAATCGCTGGGCGACTGCGCCACCCCGAACCCCGATGGCAGTTATGCCGTCGGGCCAGACGCGCTGCGGCAGCTGCGCTTTGACCGGCATGGGCTTGCCACCTTTGCCATCCGCACAGCAGGCTATGCCTATGTCCGGCGCGATGGTTATGCACTGCTGGTGCCGACCTTCGACAACGCGCCAGACGTGTTTGAGGATGGTCTGGTGCGGGTACGGCTTGGCGACAAGTTCGGCTATGCCGATCGCCGCCTGAAGCTGGTCATTCCGGCAATCTACGATGGGGCCTATCCGTTCACCGGGAAGCGGGCATGGGCCTGCATTGGCTGTACGCCGGTCTCCGACGGCGAACACAGCTGGTATCGCGGCGGGCAGACCGTCTGCCTCGACCCGCGCGGCCACAATCGACCGGAGGCGGAGTGTGGGACTGCGGGCTGGGTGCCCCCTCAATTGCGCGAGTAACGCCCGCGCCCCATGTTTTCCGGGATGAGATCGCTGCCCTGCACGTGAAGCCGCATGACCTCGAAGGGCGGTGCGACCAGTTGCTGCGTATCGACGGCCACCGTCTGCACACCCTCGGCCAGCGGCTTGATCGGCAGCGATGCCGAGCGGCCGGAACCGTCCGGCCAGGCAAGGACAAGTTGCTGGACCGCCGCGCCGCTCCTCGGGGAAACGAAGGCCCAGCCACCCCGGCTGGTTTCGGCGGCTTCACGGTAACCGTCGCTGAACACAAAGGTCACGCTGACACGCGACAAGCGCATTTCACGGGCCGGATCGCCGACCACCACCCCCACGCCGCGCCGCCATTGCGACGGCGGGATAGGCGCATCGGCGGCGGCATCGACGGGCGCGGCCTGACATTCTGTCGGCATCACCGGGGCGCCAATGTCCGGCAGGGGCGCGGCGGCGGTGCGGTAGGCCTGCTCCATTTCGTAATGCGCTTCGTACCAGGCCACCATGGCGGCTTCGGCGGCCGTGCGGTCTGCCTCGCTTGCGCCCGCAGCCGCGCCTTTCGCGGTTGCCCGGCTGGCTTCGTCCCGGGCAGTTTCCGCGATGCGCTTCGCCTCTGCCGCCCGCGCCTGCTCGGCAGGGCCGGGAGCGGGGCGATCTTCGGGCAGGATTAGTGGCGGAGAAGCCGCCGCGCCAATGGTCCAGGGGCAGCGTTCGGCAATCGCTTCGGCCTCGCGTGCGCGCTGCGCATTACGCAGACCGCGCTCGGCCGCTTCGTCCCAAGGGAATGCCTGATCGACGCGCAGCAGCGGCGCATCCCCGGCGGGCAGATCGGCTGCAAGGGTCACCGTCTGGCCGGTGCGACCCCAGCGCCCCTTGGCCACCTGATCGACCGCGCCGTAGCTGATATACCACTCGAACCGGCCATCCGCCTTGAGCAGCAGTTCCGAGCCGGTCTCCATCACGCCTGAAAGATAATAATGACCCGCCAGCGCTGCGTCAGGCTTGCCCATATCGGCCGGCGGTCCCGGCTGCACGCAGCGCATGCGGCGCCCTTCGCTCTCCAGCTGCTGCTCCATGTCATCAGCAATCGGACCGACGTTCATGTCACCGTCTGCTGACGGTACCCGCCGGGCCTGATCGAGATAAGCCCTGCCCTTTGCCAGCGCGGCACATGGATCACGTGTACCAGCAGCATGGGACGCACGGGCAATGTCGCGCTGCAGATCCGCCCGGACCACAAGGCCCAACCCGTCCTGCCCGGCAGGGTCCTCGGCCAGCAGGGCCGCAGCTTGGTTATAAAATTCGAGCGCACCGGCATGATCGCCGACCGCTTTGGCTTCTGTCGCTTTTTCCAGCAGTTCCATGGCGGTTTGCGCTTGCTGTTGCGGCGCCTGCGCGGGAAGCTGGACACCGGCCAGCAGTACTGAACCAGCGAGGATCAAGGTGAGGCGGCGCGGCATGGTCATTCTGGGTCTTTCTCGCGCGTGGTAGGGAGCACGACATGATCCCCGTCCGCACTCCGCCCATCCTCGCAGCTTGCGGGGAGTGTTTCGTCGATGTTGTCCAGCACGCGCAGCTGAACATTGATGGGACCATCGCTGGCCGTATAGGCGGTATCCCCGTTCGGGTAAGTATAGCCCCGGAAGTAGCGCGGCGGGCTGGTGCAGGTGATCAGCGCATAGGGAGCGTTGAACAGGTCGTTGTCGTTATGGTCGGTCAGGTGAAACGTTTCGCCGAACGGACCGCTGCCAAAGCGTTCGCGCAAGTCGAAGGCGGCATCGGGCAGGCGCACCGGCAGTCGGAATACGGGCGTGCGGCCTTCTTCGTCCGTCCGGCCCTGAAACACCTTCTTCTGGTCGGTCACGAAGGGCAGTTCATAGTCCGTCGCCCGGCTGGCTGACAGGGCATAGTCGGTATGGGCGGCGGGCTTCCCCGTGCGCGGTTGCAGCAGGACGAAGCGATAGGCATATGCACCGCTGCCGATCACTTCACCTCCGGCCGGGGCGGCAGCGCCGGCGGCGAGAGCGTCCCAGCGGTCGGCATCCGGGGTGCTCGCTTCGCTGGCTTCAGCCGCAGCAACCGCAGCTTCCGGCCCCGCTTCTGCCCAGGCATCGGCCTTCTCAAAGCTCTCGTCGATGGCGTCGAGCAGATGGCAGGTCTTGCCCAGCCGCACATTGTCAATCGCCGCCACGTCGAGAATGTGCGCCTCCCCGTCAGCCCGATAGCTGGCAATGACATGGGCTTGCACCTTGCCGGTCTTGCCGCGCAGCTCGGCCAGCGGATCACCTGCGCCTGCGGCCGGCAGCAGCCGATAGCGCGTGCGCACGATATTGCAGCGCTCCAGCACCAGGTTCTCGCCATCGGCAATGACCATGCCGATGAAGATGTCCAGCGGGGCTGCGTCTGCCTCTTGCGCCCGGACCGCAGCTGGCAGCAGCAGGCCGATCGCGCAGAGCCTGATCAAGAGGCGCAGGCATCGATTGCAGGACGAAGCGGCTTTACTTAGAGCAGCAGTATGGATGGTCATACGTTCCGAAAAGTCCTGCATTTTTTTGTGCGCTATCAGCCCCTCGCGCTGGTTGCCAGCCTCGTTCTGCTAACCGCCCCGCTGCGCGCCGCCAGCGATGACCGCCAGGTCTATGCCGGAACGGTCGGAGCCGCCCAGGTCGTCGTGGAACTGGAAGGCAGCGGCGAATATGTGACGGGACGCTATTTCTATCGCAAGTATCGGCTCGATATCGGCCTCGGCGGTCGCTGGACGGGCGACAGGCTCTTGCTGGAGGCGCGCAGCAGCGGTGATCGACTGAACCTGCACCGCGCCGGGGCCGAACTGGCCGGATCGCTGACGACCAAGGCCGGGCGCACGCTGCCGGTGCGGCTGTCGCCAGTGGCCGCGCCAGCCCCGTTGGCGGCGGGTCTGCCTGCGGACATGGCGGATCTTTCCCCCTATGAGCGCCACCAGCTGGCAGGCCTGTCGCTGGTTCCGGGCAGCATCCGTCAGGATGGACCGCGCACCCTGCGCGACTGGCGCGAGCCCGTCAGCGGGATCACGCTGTTCCGCATCGAAAGCGGCTATCCCGCGCCGGTTCTGGCCCGGATCAATGCCGCACTAGAACGCCAGCAGTGGGAGCGCGTGTCGCAATGGTTCGGCTGCGAAGGGTTTGGCGGCCAATCGGGCATGGACGTTTCCGAGGCAAGAGCGCCGTACCTCAGCGACGATTTCGTGAGCTATGCCTGGTTTGCCAGCTGGAGCTGCGCCGGCACGGCCCACCCCGATTTCGGCACGCAAGGCGTGACCTTCGACACCCGGACCGGCCGCGAACTCCAGCTGGAAGATCTGCTCTATTTCGGTAATCCGCCAGCACCCCAACCCGGCACCCCGGCGTTCTTCGACTATCGCGGTGACATCTTCGCGCCGCGCATCGTCTCCTTGCTGGGCCAGCTTTACCCGAACGAGATGCAGCCTGCCGATGGTGAGGCGGCAGAGGATCAATGCGACTATGCGGATACGTCCGTGTGGGATTTCCCCAGCTGGTACCTGACCGGACAAGGCCTCTATCTCGGCGCCTATTTCGCTCGAGCGCAGCGGCCGTGCGACGAGCCGGACTGGTCGGTCATCCCCTGGCAGCACCTGACCTGGCACAAGGGCGATGACACAGTGCCTCACCGTTCTGCAGTGCCGACCTCCACCTTGCACTTTGGACAGCGGGAGTTCACCCGCGATGACATAGCGAGCGTCGCCCTGGACTTCGACCACCGCAATTTCCCGGTTCTCGATATCGCCTTGCGGCCCGAGGTGGCACAGCACCTTGAAGCCGAATCAATCCGCCTGCTGAATACCGATGTCGCCATCACGGTGGGCGACAAGTCCATCAGTTCCGCCCGGCTTGTCGAGCCAATCACAGAGGGACGCATCCGGATCAGCGGCAGGTTCAGTCTGACCGAAGTGCAAGACATGGCCCGCCAGATCATCTGCACCATGCATCTGGGCGCTGAGCAATATGACTCCTTCGCTCTCTCCGACAGACCAGTCTGCGAGCCGACCGCAACACCCGAAGCACAAGGCGCAATGCCATGACCATCCCGCGCATCCCTCTCCTCTTCATGCTGGTGGCTCTGCTCGGCCTGACGCCAGCCGCCGCGCAGCAGGTCCGCACCCCACCGCCCGGCACGAGCGAGCGCACGCAGATCCTGGATGCGCTGCGACCGTCACCGGGTTCCAAAATCCGGTTCATCGTCCACCAGCTGAAAGTGATCAAAGGCAAGACGGCGACTTATGCCTATGTGGTGATCGAGCCGTCTAAGCAGGAATACGACGGCGGCGAGTACCTGCTGAAGCAAGACGGCGGATGGCGGGTGATCTGGTCAGTCACTGGCGGCGGCACCGATGATTGCCGCACGGCAGCCAGCTATTACCAATCGGCCCTGCGCCTATTTCAGGCCGAAGGGATCGATCCCGATGCGATCAACCCCGAGCTTCACGAGGAATATCTGCGTCTTGCCACCTTTGCGGCGGAAGATCCGGACTGCGCCGCACTGGGCGATCTGGGGCCGGACCTGCCCGTCAGCGCCGAGAAGACGGATGATCGGGACGGTCTGCAACCGGCCAACGGGGCGCGCTCACGCATTGCCCCGCACCCGCGGTTTCGCTCGCCCGTCACGCAGGCGGACCTTGATGGCGATGGCAAGCCAGACGCAATCTCGGTCGTTCATATCCTGCCCGCCAGCGCGGGGCGCGAGCTGGCCCCCGACATCATCGTCGCCAACCCGTGGGACAGCGACGCCGCGGCGCAGGGACTGACCGACGATAATCAGACGATGGCGCTGGTTGTCGAAAACTCCCGGACCGGCACCCGCCATCTCCTCCACAGCCCCTATGTGGAAATTTCCGCCAGAGTGGGCGCCGGTCACCCGGTTGCAGTAGAGCGCGCGAACACCAAGCTGGCGCGGGAATTCCGCAAGGATTGCCCGGACTTGCGCCACGACTTCCTGCGGATGGCGACCGAGGCGGGCATCGACATTGCCCTGTTCTGGAACGCGGGAGCTAACAGCTATGATGTGTGCTGGCCGAACGAAATCCCGTGAATAATTACGTGACAACATTCATGCGGGGAATCGAAAGGCGATAAACCGACGGAACCTGCCCGCGATCCTGCTGGTCCTGATCGCCGCCTGATCACTCTGTCGTCCGGCCATCAAAATGCTCATGGTCCACGGCCGCATCGGCGCAGGTCTTGTGGATAGTCCCGTCCAGATGTTCCGGCGGGCCATAGATGGTATAGAGTCGCAGCGGCTCCTTGCCGGTGCTGATCACATTATGGCGCGCGCCCTGGGGCACAATGATTCCGTCGTCTGCCTTGACCTTGTTGCAGACGCCATCAATCCAGATCTCGCCTTCACCCCCCTCGATGCGGAAGAACTGGTCCCGGTCGTCGTGGACTTCCTCTCCGATTTCCTCGCCAGGCTGGATCGCCATAAGAACGAGCTGGAGGTTGTGTCCGGTATAAAGCACGCGGCGGAAATCGTCGTTTTCTTCCGTCAGCTTTTCGATGTTGTCGACGAAACCCTTCATTCAGCCTGCTCCTGTCGTGGCACCCACCGTTTATACTATCGTGATGCGCAAATGGTTGTCACCCGATTTGGGCTGACCATCCGTAACACCGAGCGACGGGCCGTCCTCACCCGAACTGTTGGGGCCACACACGGAAGGGGGCTTCCGGTGCGGCCCCTGTCCGCCAGCATGGGGGTGCCGGCAGAAGCGGGATCAATCGGCAATCTCGATCCGGTAACTGTCGTGGCAGGCAACGCAGGTATTGAGCGCCTGACCAAGCGCAGCATTCGCAGCGCTGCGATCCCCTTTGGCTGCGGCAAGGTTCAATGCATCGAATTGCTGGCGCATGCTGCTGCTCATCTGGCGAAAGCCGGGCGGCTGCCGCTCACGCAAGCCCTCGGGCGGTCGTTTCCCGCGTCCGGTCCCTTGCGCCTGCGCTGCGGCGCTGACCGCCCCCCAGTCGTCGACCGCCATCGCGGAGTGAATGTCGCGGATCGAAGCCAGGAGGCCGCGCATCTCGGTCAGGACGTGATCGGCCTGGGCCGGATTGAGCGAAACGGCCTCGCGCTGGTCGGGCGGCGCGAGCTGCGCCGGGGCGGAAGCACTGGCACTGCCTTGCGTCCGCAGCAGCAGGGCCAGCAGAATGAAGACCGCCAGCAGCAGGGCAACAGTCAGGCGGCCAGCCGTCCGGGTCATGCTAGTTCCCCCGTGCCTGACCGACCGGCCATGACACGAGAATGGCCCCGCGCATGTCGCCAGGCTTGAACCCGGTGGCCTTGTCGGCCGGATAGAGTTCGGCCAGCTTGGCCTGCACATCAGGGGCGATCGCCGTACCGTGGCAGGCAGCGCATGGCTGCTCCTTCATCGGAATCGCGCGCATGTAATGGGTCCTGGCGTCAGAACCGGAACCGCTGCTCCATTGCGTGACCGCCGGCTTGCCATCGGCGGACAAAGGCGCGGCGGCCAGTTGCTCCAGCCGCTCACGCAATTCGCCATCCGGAGCCGCGCCCGGATTACGCTCCTTGAGCGCGATCCGGCGCACCTCTGCCCCGCTTTCCTGGGACAGACTGGCGGCAATGGCCGGCGCTGCCTGCTGGCAGACGCCGATGGCACCCACCGGACCGCCGGCCTTTATCGCCGCCTGCAATTGCCCCTGAAGGTCAGCCTGGAAGCGGTCGGCCAGCGCAGCCGACTTGGCCGAAACATCCACCGGCTGCGGCGCCGGGGCCGCGCATCCGGCCAGCCCCAGGACAACGCCCGTCAGGATGCGGCGCATCACAGGTTGGGGTCCTCATCCAGCGGCGACTGGAATTCGTGCCACATCCCGTTGATGATGCCGAAGGCGAGCGCCAGGCCAAGCCCCAGGATCCATGCGAAATACCACATCGTTTTCGCTCCTTAGTAGAAGTCGGGGTTGGTGCGCACGTCGCGCAAGCTGATCCGGCCGAACAGGACCTTCATCACCCAGGCGGTATAGGTCAGCACCAGCGGCAGAAAGATCACCGTGACGATCAGCATTATCCACAGCGTCAAGTGGCTGGACGAGGCATTCCATGCCGTCAGGCTCGATTGCGGATTGATGGAACTTGGCAGGATGAACGGGAACATCGACAGGCCGACCGTGGCGATGATGCCCACGGTCGCCAGCGACGACCCTGCCAGGTTCAGCACATGGCTACGGCGGCGGATCCCCAGCAGTGCGACCAGCGGTCCGACCAGCCCCAGCACCGGCGCAATCACCATCCAGGGATAGCGGCCATAGTTGTCCAGCCAGGCACCGGGCGCGGCGACCGTCTTGATGAACAGCGGGTTGGAGGGACCATTCGGATCGACTGCGCCTTCCAGCCGGAAGCCCATGGCGCCATTGGCAACCCACAGGCCGCCGGCCGCAAACAGGATGACGCTGGCGATGGCCGCCACGCTGCCGATCCGGCGCGCGCGGTCCAGAACCGGGCCTTGCTCGATCTTGACCGAGAGGAAACCCGCCCCGTGCATCACCACCATCGCGACGGAGAGCAGCCCGGTCATCAGCGCAAATGGCGAAAACAGGCCGAGCAGCGAGCCTTCGTAGAAGCTGCGCAGGTCGCTATCCAACCGAAACGGCGCGCCTTGCAGCACGTTGCCCACAGCCACGCCGAATACCAGCGCGGGCACGAAGCCGCCGATGAACAGCGCCCAGTCCCAGCGATTGCGCCAGCCGGCATCGGCATGCTTGGAGCGGTACTTGAACGCCACCGGGCGCAGGATCAGCGCGCTCAGCACCAGGAACATGGCGAGGTAGAAGCCGGAGAAGCTGACCGCATAGACGAACGGCCAGGCCGCGAAGATTGCCCCGCCGCCCAAGATGAACCACACTTGGTGGCCTTCCCAGTGCGGCGCGATGGCGTTGATCGCCATGCGGCGTTCCTCATCCGTCTTGCCGATGAACGGCATCAGCGCGGCGACGCCCAGGTCATAGCCATCGGTCAAGGCAAAACCGATCAGCAGCGTGCCCATCAGGCCCCACCAGATGACCCGGAGCGTTTCGTAGTCGAGAGGGATTTCCATTTCGTGTTCCTCCCTTATTCTGCCGGCAGCGGGGCATAGCCCGCCGACCCGCGCGACATTTCGGGTTCATGGTGCTCCACCGGTCCCTTGCGGATCGTGGCGATCATCAGCCGCACCTCGATCACGGCGAGCGTGCCGTACAGCAGGGTAAAACCGATGATCGTGGTCCAGATCTGGCCAACCGTCAGCGACGATGCGGCAAGGAACGTTGGCAGCACGCCTTCCACCGCCCAGGGCTGCCGCCCGATTTCGGCCAGCATCCAGCCGAACTCGATCGCGATCCACGGCAGCGGGATGATGGCGACCGCGATCTTCAGGAACCATGGCTTGCTGAACTTGCACGCCGAAGCACAGTAGAAAGCGAGTGCGAAGAAGCCGATGAAGAAGAAGCCCAGCCCCGCCATGATCCGGAACAACCAGAACATCACCGGCACGTTGGGGATGGTATCCTTCGCCGCCAGCAGGATCTGCTGATCACTGGCGCTGCGCGGATCGGCCACGTGACGCTTCAGCAGCATGGCATAGCCAAGATCGGCCTTGTGCCGTTCGAACTGCTCGCGCGCGGCCATGTCCGTGCGGTGGACCTTCAGCTTCTCAACCGCGTCGTAGGCGACGATGCCGCTGCGAATGCGTTCGTCCGCCTTCAGCACCAGCTCGTTGATGCCCATGACCTCGCCGGTCAGGCTGCGGGTGGAAATCAGGCCCAGGACATAGGGGGCCTTCACTTCAAAGCGCGTCTCCTGCGCCTCCATGTCGGGGATGCCGAAGATGGAGAGGCCAGCGGGGGCCTCTTCGGTGTGCCACATGGCCTCGATCGCGGCGAGCTTCATGCGCTGGTTGTCGGTCAGCGCGTAGCCGGATTCGTCACCCAGCACGACGACCGAGAGCGAGGAGGCCAGGCCAAAGGCAGAGGCGACCATCATCGAGCGGCGGGCCACGTTGGTCCACTTGCCCTTGAGCAGATAGTAGGCCGACACGCCCATGACGAAGACCGACGCCGCAACATAGCCAGCGCTGACGGTGTGGACGAACTTGGCCTGCGCGACCGGGTTGAACAGGACCGAATAGAAATCGGTCACTTCCATGCGCATGGTTTCAGGATTGAAGCGCGCGCCAACCGGGTTCTGCATCCAGCCGTTGGCAATCAGGATCCACAGCGCCGAGAGGTTGGAGCCGAGCGCCACGAGGAAGGTCACGGCGAGGTGTGCGACCTTTGAAAGCTTGTCCCAGCCGAAGAACATCAGGCCGACGAACGTCGCTTCGAGGAAGAAGGCCATCAGCCCTTCGATCGCCAGCGGCGCGCCAAAGATGTCGCCGACATAGTGCGAGTAATAGGCCCAGTTGGTGCCGAACTCGAACTCCATGGTGATCCCGGTCGCAACGCCGAGCACGAAGTTGATGCCGAACAGCTTGCCCCAGAAGCGCGTGATGACCCGCCAGATCTCCCGGCCGGTCATCACATAAATGCTCTCCATGATGACCAGCAGGAACGACAGGCCAAGCGTCAGGGGAACAAACAGAAAGTGATACATCGCGGTCAGCGCAAACTGGAGCCGACTTAGCTCGACAACAGCCATATCCATATGCACGCTCCTTTACCGGCCCAGATTAGCCGGATGGGACTCGACTCAGCGCATCCACTCAATTATTGAATTTGCGAATATGCTAATATGAAACTGTCGTCAATCGCGACCTGAAAGCTCCCATGCCGCCGCAACAGTCCCAATTCGCCGCGAGAAGAACGCCTCGTCCGGCCAGCCAGGTCGCAGTACTGTGGTGGCTGGGCGACACCGTGGGCGCCGTGCTGTTTGCCGGGTGCCTAGCCGCGTTCATCGCATCGTGGACAGCCGGGGGACTTCCGACTCAAGGCTGGTGCCTGCTGGCCGGGATCGGGATCAGCGGTATGCTTCGCGCTGGCGCGCAGGCGCTGGCGGGGCTGGCGGGCCAAAAGGCTGCCACCCATGCAAAGTCTGCCTTGCGGGTCCGCGTGATGACCGCGCTGCTGCCCAGCGGGCAGATGCGCGGCCGCCTGATCGGCGAGGATCTGCGCGTGGCGATCGACGACGTGGAAGCGCATGAGGGGCTGATCGCCCGCTTTCAGCCGCTTCGTCGCGCCGCGATGCTGTCACCACTGATCATCGCCGCGGCCGTCGCTATCGCCAGCTGGTTTTCCGCCCTGATCCTGCTGGCAACGCTGATCCCTTTCGGAGCGGGCATGGCGTTGGCGGGACTGGCCGGCAAGGCCGAGGCGGATCGGCAGTTTCTGGCCCTCTCGCGTTTGTCTGGCCTGTTCGTCGATCGCGTGGCCGCGCTTCCGGTGATCCTGGCCTTCGGGGCGGAGGATCGCGTGACACGCCAGATCGGCGGGGCAGCCCGCGAAGTGGCGGGGCGCACGATGCAGGTCTTGCGGATCGCGTTCGTATCCAGCGCCATGCTGGAATTCTTCGCCGCCCTCTCCGTCGCACTGGTGGCGGTCTATTGCGGCTTCTCGCTGCTGGGGCTGCTGCCGTTCCCGGCTCCGGAAGACCTGAGCCTTGGCGAGGCCTTCTTCGCCCTCGCGTTGGCTCCGGAATTCTATCTCGGCATGCGGCGGCTCGCGGCGGCCTACCACGACAAGCAGCAAGGCCAGGCTGCCGAACGCAGCGTGGCCAACGCGCTGGACCAGGCCCGCTTACTGGCGGTGCAAGCCAGAGCCGTCCCGCGCAATCGCGTCTGCCAGCTCCGCGCCGAAGGTCTGACGATCCGCTATGCTGATGACAACTGTATTGGTCCGGTGAGCGCGTGCTGGCAGGGCCCCGGCCTGCACGTGGTGGCCGGACCGACCGGCGCCGGAAAATCCTCGCTGCTCCATGCCCTGATCGCCCTGGCGCCGGTATCGGCGGGCCGGATCATCCTTGATGACACGCCAGTCGCCGCGAGCGCGTTGCCGGCCCTGACAGGCTGGGCCGGGCAGCGCCCCCTGCTGCTGCCCGGCACATTGGCGGACAACCTTCGGCTTGGCGGCAACTACCTTGGACCGCAGGAACTCGCCCGGCTAACCGATGCGAGCGGCCTGACTGCCCTGATTGCCGCGCGGGGCGAAGACCTGACGATCGATCCGCGGGGGTCCGGCCTGTCCGGCGGCGAACGGCGGCGGATCGGGCTGGTGCGCGCAATTGCCAGCGGGCGGCCACTGCTGCTGCTTGACGAGCCGACCGCCGATCTTGATCCCGAAACCGCAGCCAAGGTGATTGCCTTGCTGCAAGACACCGCCCGCACCCGTCTGGTGATCGCTGCCACGCACGATCCGGCGCTGATCGCCTGCGCAAAAAGCCGCATGGTGATGCCATGATCGAGCGCCTCCTACGCGATGCAACCCGGCGGCAACGCCGCAGCACGGCCATTGCCATCGGCCTGGCCATGGTCGCGGCGCTGGCGGGCGTGGCGTTGCTGGCGCTGTCTGGCTGGTTCCTGACCGGCGCCGCCCTTGCCGGCGCGGGCGGCGTGGCCAGTGTGCGCGCCTTCAACTACCTGCTGCCAAGCGCCGGGATCCGGGGGCTTGCGATCACCCGCACGCTCAGCCGCTATGGCGAGCGCCTGTTCGGCCACCGGGCCGCGCTGTTTGCCCTGGCGGATTTGCGCCCTGCCCTGTTTGCCCGGCTGGCGGCAAGCGATCCGTCACTTTCTCTGGCCCGGTCAAGCGGCGACATGGCGGCCCGCCTTGGCTCCGATGTCGATGCGCTGGAGGACAGCGTGGTGCGCAAGGTCACGGTTCCAGGCGCCTTGGCAGGGGCAGTAGCGGGCCTGATCGCGGCGAGTCTGGCGGGCTGGCCGGCAGCGCTGACGCTGCTTGCGGGGCTTGCGACCATGCGGCTATCCTCGCGGATGCTGACACCGCGCCTGCTGGCGCACCCCCGACAAGAGCATGCCGCAGCGCTCAATCGTCTCAAGGCCGACTATGCGAGCTATGCTGCCTGTTCCGGCGAGATCGCGGTCTATGGGCTGGGCACGCAGGTCATCGTCGCACTCGAACCGCACACTCGTGCGCTCGACACGGCGCGCGGCGCGCTGGCCCGGGGCGAAGTAATGCTCCAGGGGGCGCAATTGGTGCTGGCAGCCTTGACCGTGGCGGGCGTGCTGGCGCTGGCCGATGGCGGCGCGGCGCTGGTGGCCCTGGCGGCCCTTGCCGCAGCGGCCACGACGGAAAACTGGTCGACGCTGGCCCGGACGGACATGGAACGCCTGCGGGTGCACGATGCCATCACCCGTCTGGAAAGCATCGCCATGTTGCCCGCCCGCCAGACCGATGCGGCTTTGCCCTTCGTCGGCGGGGCATTGCTGTCACCATCGATGGTCAGTTCCATGCCGTGCCCCCGGGCGGACGCCTGTTGATCGCCGGGCCTTCAGGCTCAGGCAAGTCGCGCCTGCTGGGCACGCTTATCGGCTTGCGCAGCGATGCGCCGGAAGGTTTGGCCGTGGACGGACAGGATGTTCGCGCTCTGGGGCTGGCGGGTTTACGTCCACTGTTTGCCTATGCCCCGCAGGATGCAGGGATGATTGCCGGCACCGTTGCGGATAATCTGCGTCTGGCCCGTCCGGGCATTACCGAGCCAGAAATGTGGGCCGCACTGGAAACCGCTTGCCTCGCTGAAACCGTCCGCAGCCTTCCTCAGGGCCTCGGCGAGTGGCTCGGTGACAATGGCGCGCGCCTGTCGGGCGGGCAGCGCAAGCGGCTCGCGCTGGCCCGTGCGCTGCTGGCAGCCAAACCCTGGTTGGTCCTCGATGAACCGAGTGAAGGGCTGGACCCGGAAACGGAACTTGCGCTGTGCCAGCGCCTGTCGGCATGGCTGGACAAGACCGGAACCGGGCTGGTGCTGGTCAGCCACCGCAGCGGCCTGCACCTGCTCGCTCGTCAGGTGGTCACGCTGGTTCCTATCAGCGCGTGACGCGGCTGACTTGCGCAAACATGGCCGCGCCAAGCCGCACATCGGGACGGGGCGGTTCAGCAGGACGCGTGCTCTCCGAGGCACCGCGGGTTCCGTCCTCCGGAACCAGGGCATCGAGAACGGCCCGGGCCACTTTCATCTGGTCGGCATCAATCGTGTAGAACACCTGCTTGGCCTCGCGCCGCGAGGAAACCAGCGCCGCCTTGCGCAGGATTGCCAGCTGCTGACTGAGCACGGACAGGCCCAACCCCGTGCGCTCGGCAATGTCGCCCACCGCGCGCTCGCCTCCGGTCAACTCCTTGAGGACGGCAAGGCGCATCGGGTGGCCGAGCACCCGCAGCAGTTCGGCCTGCTCCTCGGTGCTGGACAAAGCCTGAACTGCCATCATGGCTGGTGGTCCGTAACCGGACGATAGAACCATTCCGTGGCCTTTTCGGCGGCGAGCGCCTCATGCTTGCTAAAGCCCGGTTGCGCCAGCAGCGGATCGCCCGGCTGCCAACCCTCGGGGGTCAGGCATTGTCCGTCTGCCGTGCGTTGGAGCGCGGTCACGATCCGCAGTATCTCGTCAACCGACCGCCCGACGGCGAGCGGATACCAGTTCATCGCCCGTACAATGCCCTGCGGATCGATGAAATAGGCGGCCCGCACCGATGCTGCATTGTTGGCTTCTGCAGAGACCATACCGAAAGCGCGTGCGATCTCGAGGTTGGGATCTTCGACGATGGGAAAGGGCACGGTCACTCCCAGGTCATCATGTAACGCCCGGATCCAGGCGAGGTGGGAAAACAGGCTGTCGACCGAATGGCCAAGCAGGCTGCACCCCGAGGCCTCGAAGCGGTCGAAGGCGCGGGCAAAGGCCACGAATTCACTGGTGCAGACGGGGGTAAAGTCGCCGGGGTGCGAGAAGAACACCAGCCAGCGGCCACGATAGTCGGACAAGCGAACCATGCCTTCGGTCGAACGGGCGATAAAATCCGGCGCAGCTTCGCCAATGCGCACCGGCGCGTCACAAGCCTTGCCGTCACTATCGTCCATATGCCCCTCCTGACCGGCCCCGATTTGATCGTTTTAAATAAATGTTGCATTCATGGCAATGTTCCCGCCCTGGACTATCGCGGAAGCTTTCCTGCTAGACGCGGCAATCACAACGTCATTGATATCGGTCATGATCGGCAAGGCACCTTGAACCCGAACGACATCATCCAGATTGGCCCGCTGGCATTGGCGCTGGACCGCCTCGTGGCGGTTAGCCTGATGCTCACTTTCCTGACGGCACTAGACTGGATTGTGCGCCGGTATCGGGTGGCGGCCTGGCAGCCGGCAGGCCTGGCCTTGCTGGCGGGCCTCGTCGCCGCACGGGCTGGCCATGTCTGGCAATACCGCGAAAGCTATGCGCTTGAGCCGGTCGCGGCCCTGCAGGCATGGCTGGGCGGATGGAACTGGCATGCAGGCGTGGCGGCCGCCGGACTGGTGCTGATCGTGACCTTGCGCCGCCGTAAACCGGTACTGGCCGGGCTGGGTGTACTGGCCGGCCTGACGCTGGCCTGGGCCGGCTTCCTGGCTGCTGGAGAGAGCAAGTCGTCGCTCCGCCTGCCACAGACCCTGACGCTGGAACGGGTCGCTGCGGAAACCGCCCCTTTGCCGCCCTGGCGGATCGGGGACCTGCGGGGGCGGCCCATCGTGCTCAACCTCTGGGCCACCTGGTGCCCGCCATGCCGCCGCGAAATGCCGATGCTGACGCAGGCGGCTGCAACGGAGCGCCGGGCCGAAATCCTGCTGGTGAACCAGGGCGAAGCGTCCGCCCAAATCACGGCTTTCCTGCGCGCTCAAGGGCTAGATCCCGCCCATGTCGCCAGCGATCCGTCAGGGCTGCTGAACGAGATGACCGGCGCCGGAGCGCTGCCGACGACCCTGTTCATTGCCAGCGATGGCACGGTCCGCCAGGTCCACACGGGCGAGATTAACCGCGTTCAGCTCGACATTGCGATCCGGGCGCTGGAACGGCCGTAACCGTAGCCTCTTTACGCAAGAGCCGGGACATTGCAGCCTGGCGACCAGCACCGCGCCAAAACCTGCCCGATCGGCCTACTGCAGAGGCCGCATCTTGCTCCAGCTCGGGAGGCGATGCTGCCCCATGATCAGATCGAGCATCCGCCGCGAGGGCCCCGACCCCGACCATGTCGCCCCTGACTTCCCTGTCCATCTCTGGCGCCGCCACTTCCGTCCCCGCCGTTCTCACGTTCAAGGCAGCGTCGAAACGCCGGTAAGTGATTATCTCGCGATGCATCCTGCAGGTTCTGGAGGACATGCCGGACGGAGTCGTCAGCGATGGCGGGCAGCAGCCGATCGTAAAGGGCGATGTTCTCGACCTCAGCCTTGATGGCCATACTGCAAGCCTCGGCCAGCGTAGCCGGGGCCATGCCCTTGCCTTACCATTGATTGGCCGGGATCGCGAAGCCCAGGCGTATCATCTGCCGCTCAATCGCTGCGGAATGGCGTCGTTCGGCCTCGATAATGTTGATGAAGGGCCTGACCTTGCCAGATTTCTCGATGACGGCACCATAAGTCGCCTCAGCCTTGCGCTCGTCGTCCAGCGCTTCCAGCAAGACAGCTTCTAGATTGATGTTAGGCATGCTGTCACTCCTTGGAGATCTGAGTGAGCCGCGCGTTCATCGCTCATCACGGCCAATTTTGCGCTTTGGCCTGGGTCCATGCTGGGTCCAGAATTCCTGCATGACAAGATAGGTGAAAGACACCGACCAGCCAATCAGTCCAAAGCCCGTCAGGGATTCAAAACCAACCACGATGCGATAGGCGCCGTGGGGGAACAGGTCGCCAATGCCGAGCGTCGTGAAGCTCGTGACCGAGAAGTAGAAATAATCGACCGCGCTTCGGGAAAAGTGGCCGGCGATCTCGCCCAGTTGAGGAAAAGGCTGCATCAACCGGTACGTAACCGCAAAGATCACGATCTCGGCCAGGTGAGCGAGAAAAACTGCCGCGATCACCACCAGGACCTTGGGTCGCGGCGGGATGGTCAGCCGGGGAATGAGGAGCGAGGTGAGGCGCAGCGCCTCATAGTGGACGATGACGCACAATCCCACGGTCGCAAAGGCAATCAGCAGGGCCCAGAACAGGATCATGGCAGCAAAGGCCTTTCCTTACGGTGGAGATCAGGGCACCTGGACTTCGATCCGTCCCAACCCCGAACTTCCGGTAACCGTGTTGTGCCCGAACAGGACGAGCGTGTAGCGCCCGCTCGCCGGCAGCGGCAGCACCCGGCGAAACCGCCGGGTGCAGTCGCAAATGCCAGTCTCGCCTTGCGAAGCTGATGACCATCCTGCCAGAGGCTTGCCTCCACCTCGTAATCGGCTGAGTCCCAAAGGCCGCCAGGGATCAGCGGACAACCGCACATCGGCTCGACCTTCGCCGTAATCCGCAGGCCCTCCGGCTCAAGGCTGGCCATGGGCGTCACGGCAAGGCCGGGCAATTCGATGCTCCAGCCGTCGCCGGTTGTCATCGGCACTCCAGGCATCATCCAGCGCTGCGCAGTAACCTTGACGGCGGAACCTGGGCGGCCAAGCGCGCCCTTGACCTCCAGTTCGACCAAGGTTGGCCCGACGAGATCCAGCGTTGCGTGAAAGGCGGCTGCATCGTCCGTCGCGCGCAGCGGGCTGCGGCCAGTCGACTGCATGATCCGATCCGTATTGCCGGTGCTGCCTGCGGTTATGCCCTCGGCGAGAATGTGCCCGCTCTCCGCATCGCGCAGGATCACCTGCGCCCCGCCAGTACTGTCGCCAACAAACTTGGCGTCCTGACTGATGACGCGCACCGTAACCGGGGTGGGTTCGGCAATGGCAGGCGCGGCAAACAGCAGGACAGCCGGCAGGAACGCGCAGCCAAAGCGTATGGTAAAGCGGCGATTGTCAGGCATTGGCGCTGACCAGCCAGATGGCATACCCCATCATCACCCCTTCGCCCGGGCGATAGTATTTGGTGTAAAGCGATGTCAGCTCCGCGGCAGCTGCTTCCTGGACCTGCGGCGGGTAATCGAGCAGCGCCTGTCCAAAGGCGAGTGCGTGGCGCACGAAGGCCTGTGCCTGCTGCGGCGTGGCGCCAGGACCGCCGACGGGCAGCTCTCCCTTGGTCGCAACGATATTCACATTGCTGAAGCCTGCGGCGACCAGCGTTTCTTCCATGTAGTCCCGATCTTCAAAGGCAAACGGTCCCGGCGCGCGCGGCACGGGCGCAGGCATTTCGATATGACGGCGGGCGACGGCCATGCCTTCAAGCATCCAGGGATTCTGCTGCGGCGGCCCCCAGACGGCAAGATCGAGCCGTCCCCGGCCTTCAGCAGGCCTCGCAGGTTTGCGAAGGCTGGGACCGGCTCGGAAAAGAACATCGAGCCAAAGCGTGAACACAGCCGGTCGAACGGCATCTCCGGCAAGGCAACGGTCGCCGCATCGGCGCAAATGAAGCGCGCATTGGCAATTCCGGCAGCCGCCGCACGGCGCGCCGTCGCAGCGGCTAGGTCGGGTGAAATATCGATGCCGACGACTTCACCTTGCGGGGCGACGGCTTGAGCAATGGCAAGGCTGGTCGCCCCACCGCCGAAGCCGATGTCCACCACGCGTTCGCCGGGCTGGTAGGCAGCTTGGGCCAGCAGCGCCTCGCCCGCCGGCGCAATCGTACTTTCAAAGCCCGTGAGGTTGGCGAGCCAGCGCGCCCCCATTTCGCCGGCCCAGTCTTCATACTTGAGGGCATCGGCGTGATGGTGGGGGGCTTCGGTCATCGCGGGTCTCCTGTGGTGATCACCGCACCATAACCGCACTGCTAAAAAAGAAAAGTGACCAGTCGCTTTCTTTGTGGCAGAGTATGGTCATGAACCGTCCCTATCTCTCCGCCGACCTGCGCCGGGCCGAGACCGTGGCGACCGTGATCGAGTTGGCGGCAACCCATGATCCGACCGCGATGACCACCGGGCAAATCGCCTCGGCGATGGGCGTGTCACAGGGCGCGCTGTTCCGGCACTTTCCGGACAAGATGGCGATCTGGACCGCTGTGCTCGAATGGACCTGCGGCGAACTCAACCACCGCTTCGACGTCCTGCCGGACAGCCCGCCGCTCACCCGGCTCGAGGCGATGCTGGCCGCCCATGTCGATTTCGTCATCGAACAGCCGGGCGTGCCGCGCATCCTGTTTGGCGAACTGCAGCGCGCCGGCGATACCCCGACCAAGGCTATCGCCCGCCAGCTGATGGCTGGATACCGGGCGCGCGTGGCGCGCGAACTTCAATCTGCCCGCGAGGCAGGTGCTATCGCGGACACCACTGATGTTGAAGCCGCGACTGTGCTGTTCCTCGCCATGGTGCAAGGCATGGTCATGCAGGGTCTCGCGGTCGATGATTTTACGGCCATGCCGGTCCTTGCCCGGCGCTTGTTCGGCTTGTTCCAACAGAGCCTGGGAGCCTCGCCATGCGCATAGCCTTGCCGCAAAGCCGCCGCGCCCTGTTGTTGGTGGTCGTGCTTGCCGCACTGGTGCTCCTGCTTGGCTTCGTCGCCTTGCGCTCCGGTCCGCTGGCTCCGGTCAAGGTAACGGTCGTTCAGGTGGAGGAGCGCGCGATCACGCCAGCCTTGTTCGGGATCGGCACCGTGGAAGCGCGCTATATCCACCGGATCGGGCCGACCGCGCCGGGACGCGTCGCCAGCCTGGCGGTTGATGTGGGCGAGCGGGTCGAAGCCGGGCAGGTGCTGGCCGTGATCGACCCGATCGATCTTGACCAGCGCATCGCCGCCGCATCGGGCAGCGCCGGTCGCTCTGCCGCGCTGGAGCAGGCGGCGGCCTCGCAAGTGGCCGATGCCAGCGCGCGCCTTGCCCTGGCGCGCAGCGAAGCAGCGCGCGGGGAAGAACTGTTCCGGGGCGGCTGGCTGACCCGCGCAGCACTGGACCAGCGACGCCAGGCCCTGGCAGCCGCCGAGGCGGCACTTGCCGCCGCGCAGGCCAACCGTTCGGCAGCTGTACAGGACCGAGGCCGTACCGGGGCGGAACGTGCAGCCCTGCAAGAGCAGAAGGCCAACTTGCGCCTGATTGCCCCAAGGGCCGGACTGGTTGTCCGCCGCCTGGCCGAACCGGGCACAACCGTGGTGGCCGGGCAAGCCGTCGTGGAAATCGTCGATCCGGCTGAGCTCTGGATCAACGCGCGGTTCGACCAGACCCGCGCGGGTGGCATCGCGGCAGGCCTTCCGGCACGCATCGTCTTGCGCTCGCGGAGCGACACCCCGTTGCGCGGCGCCATCCTGCGGGTGGAGCCGGTGGCTGATGCCGTGACGGAGGAAGTGCTGGCCAAGGTCAGTTTCGATGCGGGTGCTGCGCTTCCGCCCATCGGGGAACTCGCCGAAGTGACGGTGGGCCTGCCCGCACGGGAGCGCACGCTGGCCCTGCCCAATGCCGCCATTCACCGCATCGGCAGCGCGGTGGGCGTCTGGGCCATGCGTGACGGCGATCTGGAATTCGTGTCCTTGAAGCTCGGCGCGGAAGATTCCGACGGCTGGGTCCAGGTGCTGGACGGCCTCGCGAGGGGCGATCAGGTCATCCTGCATAGCGCCCGGCCGCTCACGGCCTCCAGCCGCATCACCGTGGTCGACAAGCTGCCATGATCAGCCTTGCCGGCCGCGACATCCTGCATGGCTGGGGCAAGTTCGTGCTGACCGGCGTGGGGCTGGGCCTGCTGATCGGCGTCACCCTGTCGATGGCCGGGGTCTATCGCGGCATGATCGATGATGCCCAGGCCCTGCTCGACAACAGCGGGGCCGATCTGTGGGTGGTGCAGAAGGACACGCTCGGCCCCTATGCCGAACCATCCAGCCTGAACGAGGATACCGAACGCCCCATCCGGGCCATGGCCGGTGTGGACCGGGCAGCGGGCGTTACCTATCTGACCATGCAGATCGCGCACCGGGGCAAGGATGTGCGGGTCATGGTGGTGGGGCAGAAGTCACCCAGCCGGGCGAGCCTGGCCAGCCCCCGTACCTGATGGCCGGGCGCCGGATCGTTCAGGGTCATTACGAGGCCGTGGCCGATGTGAAGACCGGCTTTGCCATCGGCGATCAGGTGAAAGTGCGCCGCAACACCTATCGCATCGTCGGACTGACCAGCCGGATGGTGTCGTCCGGCGGCGATCCGATGCTGTTCCTGTCGCTCAAGGACGCGCAGGAAGCCCAGTTTGAAAAGGATGCCGATGCGATCGTCCGCCAGCGGGCGCGCAACGCATCCAGTCCGGCGCTGAACCCGCCGGGCAATCCGGCCGTGGCCGAAGCGGTCAACGCCGCGCAGGCCAGCAGCACCAACGTCAATGCCGTGTTGGTGACCGTTGCACCGCTCGCTGATGCAGATGCCGTCGCCGCCGCGATCCGGCGCTGGCAGCGCGTGACCGTCTATACCCGCGCGCAGATGGAAGAGATTCTGGTCGACAAGATGATCGCCAATTCGGCGCGGCAGATCGGGATGTTCCTCGTTATCCTCGCGATCGTCAGCGCGGCGATTGTCGCCTTCATCATTTACACCATGACCATCGGCAAGATCCGCGAAATCGCCGTGCTGAAACTGATCGGCACGCGCAACCGCACGATTGCCGGCATGATCCTGCAACAGGCGCTGGGTCTGGGCCTGATCGGCTTTGCCGTCGGCAAGATCGCCGCGACTTTCTGGGCGCCGTTCTTCCCCAAATACGTGCTGCTGCTGCCGGCCGATTCCCTGCGCGGGTTCTTTGCCGTCATGGCGATCTGCGCGCTGGCCAGCCTGCTGGCGATCCATGCCGCGCTGAAAGTCGATCCGGCGGAGGCCATCGGTGGCTGAAGGCATCCGCATCGACAACCTGGTCAAGACCTATGGCCAAGGCGACACCGCCGTCCACGCCCTGCGCGGCGTCAACATGTCGGTTGCCAAGGGTGAGGTCGTGGGCCTGATCGGCCCGTCCGGTTCCGGCAAGAGCACGCTGCTCAAGTGTCTGGGCGCAGTGATCGAGCCGACTTCGGGGCGCATGACCATCGGCGACAGGGTGATCTACGACGATGGCTGGAAAGTGGGCGATCTGCGCGCACTGCGCCGCGACCTGATCGGGTTCATCTTTCAGGCGCCCTATCTGATCCCGTTCCTTGACGTGACGGACAATGTCGCGCTGCTGCCGATGCTGGCTGGCAAGCCCAACGCCGTTGCCCGCAAGGAGGCGCGCGACCTGCTGGAGGCGCTGGACGTGGCGCACCGCGCGGCGGCCATGCCATCCCAGTTGTCGGGCGGCGAGCAGCAACGCGTCGCCATTGCCCGCGCACTGGTCAACCGGCCGCCGGTGATCCTGGCGGATGAGCCAACGGCGCCGCTCGACAGCGTCCGTGCGCTCGCCGTTGTCGACCTGCTCAATACCATGGCCCGGCAGTTCGAAACCGCGATCATTGTCGTGACGCATGACGAGAAGATCATCCCGACCTTCCGCCGCCTCTACAACATCCGCGATGGCGTGACGGTCGAGGAAGGTCCGGCAGGCAGCCATGGGCCTGATAGTGCGGACAAATCATAAAATGATCGCCGACCCGCAGATCGCCCTTATCCGGCGAACAACGCATTTGCGCCATTTTCTACGCCCTGCCGCCGTCAAATCGGCTCCGTCGATTACTCTGTATCAAATATGCCATTTTGCTAATTTATTAAATTTGGATATTGATGCCCTCAGCCAATCAAGGAGGCCATCATGACTGACACGATCACCACTCCCGCCATGCCGCGCATCAACGAGCCGGCACCCGATTTCAGTGCCAAGACCACCCATGGCCAGCGTTCGCTGGCAGATTATCGGGGCAAGTGGCTCGTCCTCTTCTCCCACCCGGCCGACTTCACCCCGGTCTGCACCACCGAGTTCATGGGTTTTGCCCGCCACGCCGATGAATTCAAGGCGATGAACACCGAGCTGCTCGGGCTGTCGATCGACTCCAACTATGCCCACATTGCCTGGGTCCGTTCGATCAAGGAGAAATTCGGCGTCGAGATCCCCTTCCCGATCATCGAGGACATCTCGATGAAGGTGGCAACCGCTTACGGCATGGTCCATCCGGGGGCGTCTGACACCCAGGCCGTTCGCGCCACCTTCTTCATCGACCCTGAAGGCACGCTGCGCGCCATGGTCTACTACCCCATGTCGAACGGTCGCTCGATTGCCGAGTTTGTCCGCCTCATGCAGGCCCTGCAGACGGCAGACGCCAACAAGGTGGCGACGCCCGAAGGCTGGCAGCCCGGTGACAAGGTGATCGTGCCCCCGCCGCAGACCGCGCCGGCAGCCGAAGCCCGCGCCGGCGAAGGCTACGACTATGTCGACTGGTATTTCAGCACCAAGACCCTCTGAACCGGGTCAGGCAGTCGGCGGCACCTCGGTGCCGCCGACAACCATCCACGAAAGGAATGCACATGTCAGACCCCGTCATTGCCGCCGCAGCAGAGATCGTGCAGCAGGCCGATCCGGCGGCGGTCCAGGTTCGCAGCTTCTTCGATGAAGCGACCTTCACTGTAACCCATGTGCTGTCCGACCCCGCAACCGGCAAGGCCGCAATCATCGATAGCGTACTCGATTTCGATCCGGCATCGGGGCGCACGTCCACCGCTTCGGCCGATGCCGTGATCGCCTATGTCCGCGAACAGGGGCTGGAGGTCGAATGGCTGCTTGAAACGCACGCCCATGCCGATCATCTCTCGGCCGCGCCCTATCTGCAGGAACAGCTTGGTGGCCGATTGGCGATCGGACGCCACATCCTCACCGTGCAGGAGGTCTTCGGCAAAATCTTCAACGAGGGCACTCGCTTTGCCCGCGACGGCTCGCAGTTCGATCAGCTCTTCGACGATGGCGACCGCTTTGCGATCGGCTCCATCCCGGCGATCGCGTTGCATGTGCCCGGCCACACCCCGGCCGACATGGCCTACGTGATCGGCGATGCCGTCTTCATCGGCGATACCCTGTTCATGCCGGACTATGGCACTGCCCGTGCTGACTTTCCTGGCGGGGATGCCCGCGTGCTCTACCGGTCGGTGCGCCGCCTTCTCTCCCTACCCGAAGCCAGTCGCCTGTTCCTGTGCCATGACTACAAGGCGCCGGGCCGTGACACTTACGTCTGGGAGACCACGGTGGCGCAGCAGCGCCGCGCCAATGTCCATATCCATGATGCCGTCAGCGAGGACGAGTTCGCCGCCCTGCGCGAAGCGCGTGACGCCACGCTCGACATGCCGCGCCTGATTCTGCCGTCCATCCAGGTCAACATGCGCGGCGGACATTTTCCGGAACCCGAAGAAAACGGGGTGAGCTACCTCAAGCTGCCGCTCAACCGGCTTTGACGCGATGGCGCTCGACACCATTCAGTATCTGCTCGGTGCGGGGTCCGGCGGCCTTGTCGGGTTCACACTCGGCCTGGTCGGAGGGGGCGGTTCGATCCTCGCCGTCCCGCTCATGGTCTATCTGGTGGGCGTGCCCCAACCGCATATCGCGATCGGCACCAGCGCACTGGCAGTGGCGGTCAATGCCGGCGCCAACCTCGTGCCGCACGCGCGGGCCGGCACGATCAAATGGCGGTGTGCCAGCATGTTTGCCGCCGCAGGCGTCGCAGGGGCTTATGCCGGCTCGACCCTGGGCAAGGCCATGGACGGACAACGCCTGCTGTTCCTGTTCGCTTTGCTCATGCTGGTGGTGGGCGCACTGATGATCCGCAACCGCAAAGATCCCGGCAATCCCGATGTCCAGTGCCGCCGCGAGAATGCGCCCAAAGTGATGGGCTACGGGCTCGGCACTGGCCTCTTCTCGGGCTTTTTCGGCATTGGCGGTGGTTTTCTGATCGTTCCGGCGCTGATGGCATCAACTGCCATGCCGATGCGCAACGCGGTCGGCTCATCGCTCGTGGCCGTCGCCGCTTTCGGGCTGACGGCAGCCGTAAACTACGCCTTGTCGGGACTCGTGGACTGGGCCCTCGCGGGTGTCTTCATCCTGAGCGGCGTCGCGGGAGGCATCGCAGGAACACTGCTGTCGCAACGATTGTCCGCAATGAAGGGGCTGCTCAACACTCTGTTCGCAGGACTAATCTTCGTCGTGGCAATCTACATGCTGTGGCAAAGTGCAATTCGGTAATTACGGATGCAGCCGCCTGCGGCGTCGATGTCTCCGCCCCATAATAAATATCTATTATGAATACATTTTTGTTGCGAAATCGGCGAACACTTCTCAACACTGTTCGCCGTGAGCAGGAGAGCTGATCTAGCGTGACCGTCGAAATTCGTCAGCTTCGTTTCGCGGTCCTGTCCGCAGACCTTCGCAGCTTCTCGAGAGCGGCGGCCAGACTCAATGTGAAGCAGGCCACGCTCAGCCGAAGCGTTCTGCAACTTGAAGACAAGCTTGGCGTCAAACTGTTCGGGCGTACGACCCGGGGCGCTGAGCCTACCGAAGCCGGCAAGGTCTTCCTCGAGACCGCACGCCGGATCATCACTGATCTTGATAATCTTCAGACCACGGCGCGGGCGGTCGGTTACGGCGAGCAGGGCCGCCTTGCTGTCGGTTATTGCTCCTCGCTGATGGCCGGCCATGTCAAGGCTGCCTTCTCGGACTATCTGACCCGGTTTCCCGATGTCCAGTTCGACGGGGTCGAAGGCGATCCGGACAAGCTTTGCAGCGATCTCAGAGCCGGGACGATCGACGTTGCGATCGCCCCGCACGGCAGCGAGGAACAGGGGATTGCCTCGCGCCCGGTCTGGTCCGAGCGGCTTGTCGCCGCGCTCTACCCTAGGCATCCTTTGCTTGAGGAAAGCCGGATCTACTGGGGCGATCTTCGCCGCGAGATCTTTGTCGTCCCGCGCCAGGGAATCGGTGAGATGATCCGCAATCTGATCACCGCCCGCGTCACAGGGCAAGGCTATCGCCCCAACATCATCACCCAGGAAACCAGCCTCGAGAGCGTGCTCAGCATGGTGCCGGTCGGCCGGTTCATAACCATTGTCACCGAAGCCTCGATGGGCGTCACCTGGCCAGAACTGCAATTCCGGGACATCTATGACAACGGCGGCACGGCGCGGATCGATTTTGCGCTCTACTGGCGCGAGGACAATGAGAACCCCGCACTGCAGCGCTTTTTCACGATGATCAACGAGCGTTACCCCGCCTGACCGCGCTTCGCTTTGGCAAAGGCGCGGTCGCTGGCGATGAACCGCTCCAGCATGGGCGGGATCAGGCGCTCGACCGTTGGCGCGCCCGCTGCGGCCCCGCCATTGACCGCCGCCGCATAGGCCAGAAGCTCGCGGTGCAGCCGCGCCGGCAGCTCGATCGTCAGCCGGACCGGTTTTTCGTCGGCAATGTCTGAAAGCTTCAGGCGCGTCATTGCCCCGCTCCCAGAATGAGGTCGCGCGTCACCAGGACCCGCACCGGAAAGCCGGGTCGGATGGTCAGCGTAGGTCGCACGTTGAGCTCCCGGCTGACGATCTGCTCGCCCGCGCGATTGATGCTGTCCTGCGTCCCACGGCGGAATGCGCGGGCAAGATTGCCATCATCCCCGGAACCCAGTTCCGCGCCAGCGCCCAGTAGGGTCGAGACGAGCGCAGCCTTGAGCACCCCGCCCCAGTGATAGTCGGTGCCGTCCTGCAGCCCGGCAAAGCCCTGGGTGTCCGAAGCCGGCTGCCGCTCGAGCACGATCGAGCGGCCATCCGGCAGGATCAGCCGGTTCCAGGCGAGCAGGACCCGATTCTGGCCGAAAGCGACATCGGCGTCATAGTCGCCGATTAGCCGCGAGCCTTGAGGGATCAGGAGGATCCGTCCCGTCGGACTGTCATAGACGTTCTGGGTCACCTGTGCGGTCACTAGCCCTGGCAGGTCCGAACGGATGCCGGTGATCAGCGCCGCCGGGATGACCGAACCAGCCTGGAGGATCGCAGGGGCTGCGAGGCCAACGAGCCGCTCGGAAGAAACGGTTCGCCGGTCACTGACTCGGTCGAGAAAGGCCTGCCGGCGCGCGGCATCGGAAGAAGGGGCCGTAGCGGGCGCAGAGCTTGGCGGGTCGCCTCCTGCAGGCGGGCTGGCCAAGCTCCCGCCAACCGAGCCGGTTGTGCCACCTGCGAAGAACAGACGGCTGCCGCGAGCCGCTTCGCGTTCTTGCTCGGCGCGCTGCCTAGCGGCTGCGGCTGCATCGGCAGCAGGATTTGGTGCAGGCCCGGAACCTGCCGGCGGCAGGGCCGCCACATCGCCGCGCTGCCGGGCATCGAGGATCGGCTTGCCAAGGTCACCGGGGAGCGGAGGACCGAGCTTGGGCACCTGGCCATAGTCCTTGGGCGCGCCGACGAGATTGTCGGCCACGGCGACACCATCGGTGTTGTAGAGTTCCTCGGCGCCTTTTCGGCCCTGGGGCTGGAGGGCGTAGATCAGGGCGCCGCCGACCAGCGCACAGGCAGCAGCCGAGGCAAGTCCGATGGCCTTGCGCGACAGGCGCATGACGCGCGGGGGATCGCCGCGCAGCTTCACCGCG
The DNA here is from genome assembly GCF_003454795.1 of Novosphingobium sp. THN1. GTDB lineage: Bacteria > Pseudomonadota > Alphaproteobacteria > Sphingomonadales > Sphingomonadaceae > Novosphingobium. The sequence goes on along the minus strand of NZ_CP028347.1, from coordinate 942,290 downwards.
CTTTCGGGATCGACAAGCGCCTGCTCCCGGCTTTCGGTGTCGGCCGCCCCGGTCATGACCGGCCCCGGCGCGCGGTGACGATCCGCACCTTGTCCTGGCCCTTGCGCCCGCCGAGCCGGAGCTCGGCAGCGGCAAAGAGCCGGTCGACAATCATGTAACGTCCCGAGACGCGGTAATTGACCAGCTCAGCCTCGCCGCGGACCCCCAGCACGAACAGCGGCGGCAGTTCGCCTTGCGCGACGCTTTCGGGAAACTCGATGAAGACCCGCGTGCCGTCATCGAAGGCACGCAGCGGTCGCCAGGCCGGCTTGTCGCCTTCGATCCGGTAGCCGAAGTTGAGACTGGCAAGGTCCATGCCTGCGGCAACGGGCGCGGCGCGCTCAGCCTCGGCACGATCCCGCCGCAGGGCAATCAGTTCGTCCTCCGGGTAGGCCCAGGAAACCGAGGCCATGTAGACGGAAGGGTTGGCGCGCAGTTCGAGATGATAGGTGCGCCGGTCGGTGTTGATCACGAGATTGGTGGCGATGTCGGGCCGGATCGGCTTGACCAGAATGTGGACCTGTTCGCTCGCTCCGCTGCCGCTGACGGTATCGCCGATCATCCAGCGCACGGTATCGCCAGCAGCAACCGGACCAGATCCGACCAGGCGTTCGCCGGGCTGAAGCGCAATGTCGGTGACCTGCCCAGGTTTGGCATAGACCTGATAGAGCGCGCCCCTGGTGAAGGGATAGAGCTGGATCGCGTTGACGAAGCCGGTGCGGTCAGGCTGCACCCGCGCGGCATCGTTTGCCGCTCCCACCTGATCACGCGGAGCGGGGTGACTCCGGGTCAGGCGGGAGCGGCCCGCAGCGGGGGCTCCGCCTGCGGCAAGGGTTTGAGCTGACCGGGAAGCGGCAGCGGTACGGGGATCGCCACCACCCGGGCGCCCGAAGCAGGCGCCTGCGATGTCTCGCTGACCGTCGCAGGCGCGGCAGGCGGGGACGCCGGGTGTTCCCGGGCCTGCAGGGGATAGACGAGCGCGAGGCTCGAGCTGAGGGCAGCGAAGGTCAGGGCGCGCGCCGCGCGCCGGGTCTGACTGATCATGATCCGAGTTCCTTTGACCAGTTGATGGCATTGACGAAGATGCCGAGCGGGTTCTTACGCAGGGCATCGGGAGTGCGCGGGGGCTGGACCACGGTGGTGAGGATCGCGGTCCAGCGGCTTGTCTCGGCGAGACTACCGTCGCGGTAGCGGCGCTCGACCCAGGCGACCCGGAAGCTGGTCGGCGATGCGCGGATCACGCTGGTGACATCGACGCCAACCTGCTCCCGCCCGATGAGGGCAAAGGGATCGTTGGTCCGGGCATAGTCGTTGAGGGCGAGCGCGCCCTTGTCGGTCGCGAAATCATAGGCCCTGAGCCAGTTCTGGCGCACGACGATCGGATCGTCGGGGATGCTGCGGACCTGCTCGATGAAGCGCGCGAGGTGGAAAGCGACCTGAGGATCGGACGGTGCAAAACCGGCGTCGGCAGGGGCCACGGCCTGGGCTTCGCCCAATTTGTCGACCTCGACCACCCAAGGCACAATGCTGCCGCGTGCGCCCTGCCAGATGATCCCGGCGGTCAGGCAGGTCGACAGGCCCAGCGCGCCGAAAAAGGCGATCCGCCAGTTGCGGGCCTGAACGCGGGCCGATCCGATCCGGTCATCCCAGACCTGGGCGGCGCGCTGGTAGGGCGTTTCGGGTTCGGGAGTCCTGCCGTAGCGGATCGAGGGTCGTCGGAACATGCGTCAGTCCTTTTCCGAGGTATCGATGGAAGCGCCGGCACCGCTGCTGTCGCCGGCCTTGAGTGTGTGGGCAGCGATGGTCGCGCCGTGAGTGATGGTCTGCCGGTCCTTCATGGCCCTGGCCCAGGCGGGCGGGCCGGCTTCGCCATCGGTTGGCGGCGGCGGCGGAGTGTTGGGACCGGGGGTAATCGTGCCGCCCGTATTGGTGATCGCGGCACGGCCGCCATCGCGGAATGACTGCTTCATTCCTTCACCGGCCTTGCGCAGCGGCGAAGTTGCTGCGCCGAGCGCAGCGTCACCGACCGCTGCCATGCCGGATCCGACGGCAGCTGCGCCCCTCTTGCCCGCCGAGCCCATGGCATAGGCGGTGGTGGCGCCGCCGGCGGCGCGCGATGTGCCATGGGCAACACTGGAAGCCGCACTGGCAACCGCGCCGCCTGCCAGTTTCGCACCGGCGACAGCTCCGGCAGCAGCACCGCCCGCCATGAGCGCAGTTCCTGCGGCGGCACCTGCGCCCAGCTGCGGGCCTCCGGCGACAATGCCGTTGGCAATGCTGGGTCCGAAAATGCCCAGACCAAGCAGGGTCAGGCTCGCCAGCACGATCGAGAGCGCATCCTCGATGGTCGGCTCGGCCGGAATGGCGCTGGTGAATTCCGAAAAGATGGTCGAGCCGATGCCGACGATGACCGCCAGTACGAGAACCTTGATCCCGCTCGAGATGACATTGCCAAGCACGCGTTCGGCCATGAAGGCGGTCTTGCCGAACAGGCCGAAGGGGATGAGCACGAAACCGGCGAGCGTGGTCAGCTTGAACTCGATCAGGGTGACGAACAGCTGGATCGAGAGGATGAAGAAGGCGATGACGACCAGCGCCCAGGCGACGAGCAGGATGATGATCTGCAGGAAGTTCTCGAAGAAGCTGACGAAGCCCATCAGGTCCGAGATCGCCTCGATCAGGGGCCGCGCGGCATCAAGCCCGACCTGGGCGACACGGCCGGGCTGGAGCAGTTCGCTCGCCGAAAAGCCGGTGCCGCTGGCCTTGAGGCCGAGCCCGGCGAAGCTTTCGAAGACAATCCGGGCGAGGTTGTTCCAGTTGCCGATGATGTAGGCGAAGATCCCCACAAACAGGGTCTTCTTGACCAGACGGGCGATGACGTCGTCCTGCTCGCCCCAGGTCCAGAACAGCGCGGCGAGCGTCACGTCGATGACGATCAGCGTGGTCGCGATGAATGCGACCTCGCCCGACAGCAGGCCGAACCCGGAATCGATGTATCGTGAGAAGATGTCGAGGAAGCGGTCGACAACGCCGGTGCCACCCATGTCACTGGTCCTGTGCTGGCGATTGGTAAAGGTGCGGCGGCTCAGCTTGCGTGGCCGGGGACGGCTCCCCGTCTTCGAACCCGAGGAAGCGCCGCCGCTTCTCGGCCCAGGCCGCGCGGCAATCGGGTGACGACAGCGCGAGATCGCCCATGGCGGCGCAGGCCTTGAGCTGCGCGGGCAGCGGATCGCCGTCCGGCTCCCAGACGGTGACCATCTCGGGCAGAGGAGCATCTCGCTCTTCGCGCAGGGTCAGCACGGTCATGGTCAGCGCGACAGCGACAAAGGCCCCGGCTGCGATCCGCGCGAAGAGCTTGGTCTCCATGGCGTTCAGTCCCGATAGAGCTTCGTGCTCACCGGCACGTAGCCGCGGCCCGGTGCCATGAAGCGGCGCAGTTGCTCGCGGGCCTGGGCCTTGGCAGCTGCTTCATTGGCGGCATCGAGCGCCTGGGCTCGGTTCATGGACGCCATGGTTGCGATGAGATCGGCCAGCTGCTGCGATTGCAGTGCGAGCAGCTGGTTTCCGGCTTGCGCTGCCTGAAGCGCGCCAGTGGCCGACTGGCTGGCGGTGACCAGGCTCTGCACGGCGGTGCGGGAGCCTTCGAGGTTCTGCACGGCTCCGGCCTGGACCTTGAGCGCATCCTCGAAGGCCCCGACGCTGGTGCGCCAGCGCTCTTGAGCGTTGCGAACCATGTCGCGCTGCGATCCGGTCAGGCTGGCGGGCGAATAGTTGCGGGCGAATTCGCGCTCGATCGCCTCGACATCATGGGCGATGCCCTGGGCCTGGCTCAGCAGCTGCTGGGTCTGCCGGATCTGCTGCTGGAGCGGCTCGAGCACAGTCAGCGGCAGGGCCTGCAGGTTGCGCGCTTCGTTGATGAGCTGCGTTGCCTGATTCTGCAGCATGCGGATCTGGTTGTTGATCTGCTCGAGCGTGCGGGCTGCCGTCAGCACGTTCTGGGCATAGTTGGTGGGATCATAGACGATCCCGCCGAACCCGAACTGGGCATGGGCCGGGGCGGGCATGATCGCAGCCGCACCGAGTGACAGCACAGCCGCGCCTGCCGCGAACATTTGCCGGAGGCCCGGGGGTTACGGGACGATTTCATGGGCACTACTCCTTGGGTTGGCCCGCAGCTCGATTGCTGTGGGCGGGGGAACGGGATCGGGGGAAGCATGTCGGCGGCCCAGGCAAGGCCGCGATGCCTGAGCCAGGCCCGGGCAAAACCTGCGGTGCCATGGGTCTCGGTCAGCTCGCTGATCGCCAGCTGGTCGGTCTTCGAGGAGGCGGCGGCAAAGGCGAGTGCAACTTCGCCGAGGCCCAGTTCGAACAGGCGGTTGCCGCGGGCTGACTGGCAGTAATAGTCGCGTTTGGGGGCCGCGCGGGCGATGATCTCGATTTGCCGGTCATTGAGGCCGAACCGGCGGTAGACCGAGAGGATCTGCGGCTCGATCGCCCGTTCGTTGGGCAGGAAGATGCGGGTCGGGCAGCTCTCGATGATAGCGGGCGCGATCGCCGAGGTTTCGATGTCGGCAAGGCTCTGGGTCGCAAAGACCACGCTCGCATTCTTCTTGCGCAGCGTCTTGAGCCACTCGCGCAGCTGGGCGGCGAACGCCGGGCTATCGAGGACCAGCCAGCCCTCGTCGATGATGATGAGGGTCGGCGAGCCATCAAGGCGGCCTTCGATGCGGTGAAAAAGGTAGGAGAGCACGGCAGGCGCGGCGGCCGAACCGGTCAGCCCTTCGGTTTCGAAAGCCTGGAATTTACCTTCGCCCAGGTGCTCGGCCTCGGCATCGAGGAGCCGCCCGAAGGGCCCGCCGATGCAATAGGGCGCGAGCGCCTGCTTCAGGGCCTGCGACTGGAGCAGCACGGCAAGACCGGTGAGCGTGCGCTCGGCAACCGGCGCGGTCGAGAGCGAAGTCAGGGCCGACCAGAGATGCTCCTTGGTCGCCGGATCGACGGTTACGCCCTCGCCGGTCAGGATCGCCTGGAGCCATTCCGCCGCCCAGTTGCGCTCGGCAGGCTCGTCGATCCGCGCAAGGGGCTGGAGCATGACAGCGCCGGCGCCATCGCCTGCCAGACTGGTTCCGAGATCCTGCCAGTCGCCGCCGCAGGCGAGCGCTGCCGCCCGGATCGAGCCCCCGAAATCGAAGGCGAAGATCTGCGCGCGGTCATACCGCCGGAACTGCAGCGCCATCAGCGCGAGCAGCACCGATTTGCCCGCTCCGGTCGGTCCGACGATCAGCGTATGGCCGACATCGCCGACATGGAGCGCAAAGCGGAACGGAGTCGAGCCTTCCGTGCGGGCATAGAATAGGGGCGGCGCCCTGAAATGGGCGTCCCATTCCGGCCCGGCCCAGACCGCCGAGAGCGGGATCATGTGGGCGAGGTTCAGGGTCGAGATCGGGGGCTGGCGGACATTAGCGTAGACATGGCCCGGCAGCGAGCCGAGCCAGGCCTCGAGCGCGTTCATGCCCTCGACGATCACGGTAAAATCGCGGCCCTGGATAACCTTCTCGACGAGGCGGAGCTTTTCCGCCGCCATGGCGGCATCTTCGTCCCAGACGGTAACCGTGGCCGTGACATAGGCCATGCCCTGGAGGTCCGAGCCCAGTTCCTGCAGCGCTGCATCGGCATCGGCGGCCTTGTTCGAGGCGTCGCTGTCGAGCAGCGCCGAGGCCTCGTTGGTCATGACCTCCTTGAGGATCGCGGCGACCGACTTGCGCTTGGCGAACCACTGGCGGCGGATCTTGCCCAGCAGCTTCGTCGCATCGATCTTGTCGAGCATGATCGCCCGGGTCGACCAGCGGTACGCGAAGCCTTGCGAGTTGAGCTCGTCGAGGATGCCCGGGAACGTTGCACTCGGAAAGCCGACCACGGTCAGGGTGCGCAGATGGGCTTGGCCGAGCCTGGGTTCGAGACCCCGGTCAGCGGTTCGTCGGCCAGCAGCGCATCGAGATGCATCGTCGTCTCGGGGACGCGCACACGATGATTGCGGGTCGAGATGCAGCTGTGGAGATACGTCAGCGTCTCGCTGTCGTCGAGCCAGACGGCTTCGGGCACGAAACCTTCGATGAGGCGCAGTAGCCGGTCGGTGCGATCGCTGAACAGCTCGAGCAGTTCACGTGCCTGGACGCCCTTGTGGGCCTTGCCTTCATAGAGCCAGCTCTCGGCCCGCGCGGCATCCTCGGCAGGCGGCATCCAGACCAGGGTCAGATAATAGGCGCTCTCGAAATGGGCACCTTCTTCGGCGAACTGGGCTGCGCGCTCGCGTTCGACCAGGGCCGAGGCCGGATCGGGGAAATCACTCTCCGGATAGTTCTGCGCCGCCCGGCGGACCGCTTCGACAAAGATCGCCCAGCCCGATCCCAGACGGCGCAGCGCGCTGTTGAGGCGCGCAGTGGTCGCAATGAGCTCGGCAGGGGTCGCGCTGTCGAGATCCGGCCCCGGAAGCGGGCAGAGCGCTGGAAGCTGCCGTCCTTGTTGAGCACCACGCCGGGCGCGACCAGCGCCGCCCAGGGCAGGAAGTCGGCGAGGCGGTCAGCCTTGTTCCGGTATTCGCGAAGCGAGAACATGGAGCCTCACACCCTCAGGAAATTGGGGAAGCGCAGATGCCGGCGGGCGACATCGACGAATTGCGGATCGCGCCGGGCCGCCCAGACTGCGACCATGTGGCCGAGCGCGAAGAGCACGAGGCCGGCGATCCACAGACGCAGGCCAAGCCCGATCGCGCCGGCCAGCGTCGCGTTGGCGATCGCGAGGCCGCGCGGCGCGCCGCCGAGCAGGATGTGCTCGGTCAGCGCCCGGTGGACGGGCACGGCGTAACCCAGCGGCAGTCCGGGCGGCGGGGTCTCCATCAGACCAGCGCTCCGCCGCCGAACGAGAAGAAGGAAAGGAAGAAGGACGAGGCCGCAAAGGCGATCGACAGGCCGAAGACGATCTGGATCAGCCGCCGAAAACCGCCCGAGGTGTCGCCGAAGGCAAGCGCGAGGCCGGTGGCGATGATGATGATCACCGCGACGATCTTGGCGACGGGCCCCTGGATCGATTCGAGGATCGACTGGAGCGGGGCTTCCCACGGCATGGACGAGCCGGCGGCATGGGCCGGCATGACCGTGACTAGGGCGGCGGCGGCAGCGAGCATGATCGCGGACGCGCGATTGCGGGCGCGGGCAAGGGTTCGGGTCATGGGCATTCTCCTTCGGTTGGGGGAACAAGGGGGATGAGGCGGTAGTCGCCGGCGGCATCAAGGCCTTCGACGCGGACCAGTTCCGCAAGGCGCCGACCGGTGCCGTCGCGGACGAGCACGGCGATGACATTGATGGTCTCGGCAATGAGGGCGCGCGGCACCGTGATCACGCTTTCCTGGATCAGCTGCTCGAGCCGCCGCAGCGTGCCGAGCGCAGAGCCGGCATGGATCGTTCCGACCCCGCCGGGATGGCCGGTGCCCCAGGCCTTGAGGAGATCGAGCGCCTCGGCGCCGCGCACCTCGCCGATGGGGATCCGGTCGGGGCGCAGCCGCAGGGCCGAACGGACCAGATCCGAAAGCGAGGCCACGCCATCCTTGGTGCGCAGCGCCACCAGATTGGGCGCGGCGCATTGCAGCTCGCGCGTATCCTCGATCAGCACCACCCGGTCGCCGGTCCGGGCGACCTCGGCGAGGAGCGCATTGGTCAGCGTCGTTTTGCCGGTCGACGTCCCGCCCGCGACGAGGATATTGGCCCGCGCCGCGACTGCGGCAGCAAGAGCATCGGCGAATGCCGTCGGCATGATCCCGGCCGCGACATAGTCCGCCAGAGTGAACACCGTGCCTGCCGGCTTGCGGATCGCGAAGCTGGGCGCTGCCACCACCGGCGGCAACAGCCCCTCGAACCGCTCCCCCGTCCCGGGCAATTCCGCCGAGACCCGTGGTGCGCCTGAGTGCACCTCAGCACCCACATGATGCGCGACAAGGCGGATGATCCGCTCACCATCGGCGGCGGACAGCACCGCGCCCGTATCGGCAATCCCAAGCCCGAGCCGATCGACCCAGAGTCGTCCGTCGGGATTGAGCATGACTTCGATGACCGCCGGCTCTTCCAGCCAGGCACCGATTTCAGGGCCGAGCGCGGTGCGGAGCATGCGCGCACCGCGCGTTGCTGCCTCGGACCGGATCGGAATGACGCTCATCGCTGCCTCGCAATTGCGCGCACCGACAACCGGCCCGCGTGACGAGGCGGATCAAAAGGGCATCAGATCACGGCAGGGCAACAAGCATTTGCTGCGAGCAAGGCGCAGCGTGCCCATAGAAACACTGGCGTAAGCGGCAATGAGGGAACCAGGGCGTTCGGCGCGTCGTAGCCTAATTCAGATTCCGGGCCCGTTTCTGACATAAGGCGCCGCATATGTCAGAAACGTCCTGGCCCATGGGCAGGGCCGCAACCTTCAGCGCGCCAGGCGTTGCTCACTCTCCATCCGCCGCGCGAGGGCTGAGACGAAAGCCGTGAACCGCTCCTGCGCCTGTGCCTGCGCGGCCGGAAGCTGGCTGTCCGGCAAGGCCGGGTTGGAGATGAGCCAGGTCCGCACGAACAGGGCGATGGCCTCGTTGCCGACCTCGACATGGTAATCCAGCTTGTCCAACTGCCGTGAAATCCGATCCAGACGGCGGCTGAAGGCGGCTTCCATGCGTTCGGAACTGTCTGGTGACAGGAACGATGCCAGCGCCGCTTCGACGACGGCGGCCTGCGAAACCCGCTTGCGTGAAGCGTAGTCGGCCAACTGGTCGGCAAGCTCGGGCGGCAGGCGGAAGGTGTGACGGGTGCGCTTCACAGCTCGATCCCGTCGCCGGGATCAAGCGCGGCCTGGCGGGCAACGGTCCGCATGCGATCAGATTGCCGCTGACTTTGCGCCAGATCTTCCTCGATCATGGGTTCCTCGAACTCGAACTCGTTGACCACGCGCGGCGGCGGTACGATTTCCTCATGGTCAGGAAGCTCGGGCTCCCGCCTGATACCGCCGTTGTCCGCATCGCCCTTGTCGTCATCTCCGGCGGGCAATGGCTTAGGCATTGCGGACTGGACAATCATGTCCGCCCAGGCACCAGCATTTACGGTGTTGGGCCCGGCTTTCCGGCACTCCGGTGGCGGCAGAACGCGGGCAGTCATTCGCTGGTCCTTGAAGTATCGCGCCTTCTTGGCTCGGATCGGATGCAGCCCGGCCAGCATTACGATCTCGTCGTCAACGGGCAGCTGCATGATCTCGCCCGGTGTCAGCAAGGCCCGCGCCGTTTCCGAACGCGACACCATCAAGTGCCCCAGCCAGGGGGACAGCCGGTGCCCGGCATAGTTCTTCATCGCCCGCATTTCCGTGGCCGTGCCCAGCGAGTCCGAGACGCGCTTGGCAGTACGCTCATCGTTCGTGGCGAAGCAGACCCGGACATGGCAATTGTCGAGGATGGCGTTGTTCTGGCCATAGGCCTTCTCGATCTGGTTCAGCGATTGGGCAATCAGGAAAGCCTTGAGGCCATATCCAGCCATGAAGGCCAGCGCGCTTTCGAAGAAGTCGAGCCGCCCCAGCGCGGGGAATTCGTCCAGCATCAACAGGACGCGGTGCCGCTTGCTGTTGGCCTCCAGTTCTTCGGTCAGCCGCCGTCCGACCTGATTGAGGATAAGGCGGATAAGCGGCTTCGTCCGACTGATGTCGGAAGGCGGCACCACGAGGTAGAGGGTGGCCGGCTGCTTGCCCGTCACCAGGTCCGTGATCCGCCAATCGCATTGCCGGGTGACCTCCGCGATAACCGGATCCCGGTAGAGGCCAAGAAACGACATGGCGGTCGACAGGACGCCGGATCGCTCGTTCTCGGACTTGTTGAGCAGTTCGCGGGCAGCGCTGGCGACAACCGGATGAACACCGGCTTTTCCCAGATGCGGCGTTGCCATCATGGCGGTCAGCGTCGCCTCGATGGTGCGGCGGGGGTCCGATAGGAAGGCTGCCACGCCGGCCAGGGTCTTGTCCGGTTCGGCATAGAGCACATGCAGGATCGCGCCGACGAGCAGCGAATGGCTGGTCTTCTCCCAGTGGTTGCGGCGTTCAAGTGAGCCTTCGGGATCGACGAGGACATCCGCGATGTTCTGAACGTCTCGGACCTCGGCCACACCGCGCCGGACTTCCAGCAAGGGGTTGTAGGCTGCCGAGTTGGCATTCGTCGGGTCAAACAACAGGACCCGGCTGAACTGCGAGCGGAAACCGGCAGTGAGGTTCCAGTTTTCGCCCTTGATGTCATGGATGATGGCTGAGGCAGGCCAGGTCAGCAGGGTCGGGATGACAAGCCCGACGCCCTTGCCACTGCGGGTCGGCGCGAAGCAGAGAACGTGCTCCGGACCGTCGTGGCGAAGATAGCTGTGTTCGTAATGGCCAAGGACAGCGCCATGGTCACCCATCAGCCCGGCGGCAGCGACCTCGGTCCCCTCAGCCCATCGCGCGGAGCCAAAGGTTTCTGTCCGTTTCAATTCGCGCGCGCGCCAAACGGACATGGCGATCGCGGCAGCTACGGCAACCAATCCGCTGGCGGCAGCAATCAGTCCGCCGGTTTCGAAGATCTTCGGGCATAGGCTTCGAAACTGAACCACCACCAGAAAATCGCAGGCGGCGGATATACCGGACGACCGAAGGCGTAGCCGATCGGTTCCCCCAATTCAGGCTGATACCCGAGGGCCGCAGCCGTCCATTGGGTCGCTCCCCAGACGCCAAAGACCACGATAAACAGCACGACTGCTATTTGACCCCAGAGAATACGTGTTGCCGACATATTTGCGCTCCTTCGGGAACGCTGCGGAGCCGTACTTGGCTGTTCAAGGCAGACTGCGTGGCGGGCGCAGAGTGGCGAACTGAAAGAAGGGCCCGGCAGTTTGCCTACCGGTCCGTTTGCTGGGCGGTTACCGACCCCGTGGTCCTTACAGCTGCCATGTCGAGGAGATCAGATCACCAGCGCCTGTCGATAGGTCTGACGGGAGGCTGGACAGATCAGTGATCTGATCGGTAGCCGCCGCCGAATGAGCATCATCGCGACGATCATGAACACGACAACTGGTCGACCCATCCAGAAGATGAAGTTCGCCCGCATGCCGAAACCCTGGATCAGCTTCAATCTTGAAACTGGCGAACTCGTCACGGCAGAACGCATCGACGTGGGCAAGCCCGCGCCCGGTAAGTTCGTAGCACCCGTTGATATCTGGGTGACCCCGAAGCCGAAGGGCTAAGCGAGAGCAGCGGCAACTGACCCCACCAAGCTGAATTGGCCATCAAATCGGTCGGAGAGAAAGCCAAACCGGCGTCCTGAAACTCATCGTTCACTCATGGTGTGAGATGAATTGCTCGAATGACCGGGTCTGGGACGTTGCTGCCGTTATACGCGACTACTCGGCATGACCGGCGACGCCGAAACTGGTCATTCGTGTAATCGCGCAGTCTTATCAGCGTCCCATCGCCATGAGCGTTTCATCCATCCGATCGAAGAGCTTGTTCTCCGGCGGGTCTCCGGCGTCCGCACCCTCCAGCATGGCGCAGAGGTCGTCCATGCTGATAACCATTATGAATTTGCGGTCCTCCCGAAGATGTCCAGCACTTGCGGTTATCGCCGGCGCGGAGGCTCCTTCGCGGGCGACAACAATTGCGACGGTCCGGAGCCCAGCGCGAAATAGATACTTTGATGTGATGTCGACCTCGGCTTGGCCTATGGGTTTCTTGTAGTTTTTAGCTTCGAAAACGACGTAGCGGGTCGCAAAATCTGAAGCGAGTAGAGCCCAGAAGGAGTTTCGCTCGGGCCGGATCCGGCCGATCAAGTCCATCCGATGCAACCCGTCACAGCTATGCTGTTGCGGAACCAGTTTGTGGAGTTCCCGACTGAACAAAAACTGGATCGCCTCATAGCAAGCGGTTTCAAATGCCTGCCAGCCTGGCTTCCCCGCCGGGGTCGCCCGCAACTTTGCAGCAATCAACGCTCCTTGTAGCGTGTCCGCTGGGCGCCCAAGCGTCGCAGCGCCATAACTCTCGACTAATGTTTCACTTACGAGCTCTTCAAGTCGATCGAGAAAGTCAGGATTTCCTGCTGCGATACTTCGAAGATCGTTTAGATCCCAGAGATCGACATCCGGACCAGCAAACTGACGAAGGGCTTCGCGATCATTGGCATTGATTTCGAGCGAAAGGATCACAGTTCCTCGAGTGTAGTCGGTTTTCGCCAGCAACGTCTTCATGAAGGAAATGGCATCGCGGATTCGCGAACGCCAATCGCTTGGCCAGCGAAACATCTTGAATTCGACAGCAATCGGATCAGCTGTTGCCGCCGGGGTGAACGCGATGTCCGGGACGAAACGCATCATTTCCCATTCTTCCTCATCGGAAGGGCCTGCGTCTGGTTTCATTACGTGAGCTCGGCCCACGGTTGGCTGACCTAGGATTGCCGCCAAAAGATGTTGCCATTCCGCCTCGAGATTTATTGTCTCGATGTGCAGTTCCTTCATCGCTCCCATTTGCACCTCTTCAAGCAGGCTGATCGATGCAGCTCATCAGGCAACCAATCGATCGGGCTCGAAAGGAATGATTTGAGGGTCATAGCGTGTTGTTCCTGCCGGCGTACGTCCAAGCTCTACGGTTATGAGGCGATCCTCGGGGAAGGCCGGGCTGAGCTCAAGAGCCAGATAATCGAACAAGGGGCGCTCATGAACGGCGACGATCACCTGGCGACCCTCTACTTTTGCAAGTGTGCGCAGCAAGGCTGCGAACTGGGCGATATGCATTTCATCCATTGACTGAACGGGATCGTCGAGCACAAGCCATGGAAACGGCGGCTTGACCGACAAATGCAAGGCGATGAACAACGTCAACGCAGCAGTATTGAGATTACCTGCGCTGAGCATTGCACCAGGACGCCCATAGCGACCACCGTCGCGGTGCACAGTCTCCAACATCGCATTGACCGGCGCCTTCGGATCCTCCGGCAGCGTAAAGGCGGGGACAAACGGCTCGTTGGGGGCGAGCCGTACAAATAAGTCGCGCCAGATTGCGTTGAGGCGTTTGTTGAAAACGCGGCTGACAATGGCACCACGTGCGTCTTCGGCGGCAGCGCGCAAGACATTAGCTTCGTCACGGATCTTCTTGATCTCACGTTGCGCGGCCGAGATGGCGTCGCGGTTACCCTTGCGCCGTTGAGTCTCGGCGACGCTCTCTCGATCCTCAGCTGCAAGGCTCAACAGCTCGTCTACAACAGCCATAGCCGTCGCGCGGTCGTCTCGCCGCGCGGCTAATTGGGCCTGTTCCGCCTCAAGTCCCGCTATCACGCGGCTCAACGCCGCCGGAGTGGTTTCGGTATCCGCAATCGGAGCGGTCGAGATGCGTTCGCACAACGTCTTCAACTGGTCGCGGATTTCTCGGGCAGAGGATTCATGCAGCCTTAGCCTTGCGGCACGACCCGATGCCTCAGCATGGGTTCTACGTATCGCACCTCCTTGCGCTGCGCCAGAACGGCTGTCGGCGAGCAGCGCTTGAGCCCGTCGGAGCGCGGCGATCTGCTGCTGCAGTGAGGTCTGGGCCGTTGCTTCCAGCATGCGACCGGCGTAAATGCCTCGCTCACGTTCAATCTGGGCCAGTTGCTGCTGCGCAGCCTGACGCTCCGTGCCGAGTGATTGTACTTGCTCTGCTTGCTCGACTAGCCTCGCAATCTTCGCTCTTACATGCGACGCAAGCGTGTCGCCCGTCACTTCGCTATAGTCGCGGTCGCAGACGGGACAGTTTTCGGTGTGAACATGCGGAAGCACCGTGGCGAGTGCCTGGCCGAGGCCAGCGGTCTCTTCTGCGTAATCTGCCATACGGCCTTCAATTACGATCATTCGGGCTTGCAACTGGCGCGTATTCTGGTCGATCTGTTCGACCTTATTTGCCGCCGCTTTTGCGGCGTTCAGGCTTGCGTCTAGGCGCGACACCTCGCGTTCAACGCGACTATTGGCTTCTGACCACGCGGCGCTGGGGTCCCCGTCAGCTGGATCGGGCAGGTCTGGGAATTGTTCGCGGAGCGAGTTGATCGCCTCTGCAAGCTGACGGCCTGCACCTGCATCATACATCGCCAGCGCTCGAGCGCTTTCGGCTTCGGCCGCCTCGATCCGTGCCCGGCTGTCCCCGGGATCCTCGAGTGATTCCCAGTGCGCGCGAAGCGAGACAGCTTCGCGCAGGATCTGCTCAATCAGGCTGACTTTCTCGCGATCCGGATCATCGCGAAGCGCCTGCGCGGCTTCGTTCAGGTCTGGGGAGAGATTGAGCCGATTTTGGTAAACTGACCATTCGGTGTTGAGCACGTCGCTTCGCGCCCGGCGCGAGCGGTTTGCCAAACTCGCCTGTGTCGCTGCAGCCGCAAGATCTCCGTCAATGCGTTCGACCTGCTCTAAGCGCGGCGTCAGCTTGAACATGCGACGCTTGTGTCCGGCCGGGTGAAGCCCGTCTATCAGTGCCTCCAACTGATCGAGCCCGAGCAAATCCTTTACAAAACGGGTGAGCGGCGTGTTCGATTGATCACGCGAAGCCGGGCTTTGATAGATGTCGAGCAGCCGCCCGAGCGTTGACTGCGATAGATAACAGCGCTCAACATAGAAGGCACGCTGTGCTGGATCGAGCAGGGCAGTGCCTTTGATCCGACCTGGATGGAGCTCAAACGCTGCGGCCGGACGCGCTAAGCCGGCGGCCTTAAGCGTGATCGAGGCCGAGGAAGCATCGCGATTGACGAGATGCCGCTGAACATTGGCATCGTTTCGGCGCAGCCCGGCAACATCGCCGGTCAATGCCAACTCGAGTGCAGAAACAACGCTCGTCTTGCCCGCACCGTTCGGCCCATGAATCAGCACGATCTGCGCATCGAGCGGGATCACAAGCTCGCCTTTGATGCTGCGGAAGTCTCGGATCGTGAGTTCTGAAAGCTGAGGAATCATGCGCCAATGTCCCCCGCCCGGCTGTCGAGCACGGCTTGGACGCGGCGACGCAGTTCTTCTCGGACGGATGCACCGCCGGCCTCTGACGCCCCCAGATAGGCGATGGCCGAACGCGTATTGGCGCGAGGCAGCCGTTCGGTCACTTCCGCTCGCCAATCGCTCTGAATATTGTCGGCGTCTGGAAGACGCAGCGGCAACAACACGGCCAGCCAATCGCGCAGTGTGGACTCAGCATTCGGACCTATAAGGGTACCAACCGGCAACACTCGGCACACCCGCATAAGGCTCTCCATCGCTTCGGCCGAGAGTTGCTGGCCGACCAATATCACTGTGAGAGTACGCCGGGATCGGATCACATCGAGCGCGCGGCTGAGGGCCAAGATCTGTCGACGGAACCGTTCTTCATTGCCGATCGTCGTGTCCGAAAGGACGATCAGATCGAGCGACCGGTCGGCTGTCAGAACCGCATCGAACGAAAAATTAGCTGATCCGATCGGTAGTGGATGACTCGCCTCGCGATATCCATGCGCCTTCAGCAACGCGATTGCGGTTTCCAAGGGTGTCACAGCGCGGCTGCCCGCTTGAAGAGCTCGAGCATGTCAGTATCGTCCTCCGAATCCGCAAGCAGGCCGGACATACTGACCTCCCGCATTGCTTGGCGCCCCGTACGCCCGGGTGCTCTGACCGGTGATCGTTGTTGGCGACCGGCGGGCGATGCGCTCAAGATTAACACAGCATCGTTCTGCTCGAGATCGAATATCCCTTCGGCCATCATTTTGACCGCGACCTCGTCGTTGGCCGCAACATAGATCGGCGTCGTGCGACCGCCTGACCTCACCGTGATCGGTGGTGTGTCCGGCGCTGGCGCTTGCGCCTCAACGGCCCAGCTTCCGTCAGCATCGCCATTGCCCAGCAAAGCCATTACCACCGCCGCCTGCCTAAGCCCCATGCTCGCTGGCAGTTGGGACACGCGCTGGAGGGGCGTCGGAGTGATTGGGTGATAGGGAAGCGCTGGATCGGCGCGTCCTGCATGATAGAGATGGAGCACGGTCGACTGAATAGCAACGAAGAGCCGGGTGAACGCAAGACGATCGGGTTCAGCGCCGCTGGCGATCTTGTCCCGAAGCCTTCGAATGCCCGCGTGCAGCGCCGAGCGCGCCGCGTCGGTCCAGTTCGGTACTGCGAGATCGCACAGAGCAGTCAGCTTGAGAGCGTAGACCTCAAGAAGTAGCGCGAGCAGCAAGGGCTTGCCATACGCCCGACAGCGGGCGGACGCCTCGATCGCCACGCGGTTGGCCTGATAGTCGTTGGGGTAGACACTGCTCAGCACGAGCTTCTGCCCTTGACTGAGCTGGTCTTCTGCAAAGACAAATGCTGGGGGTGGGTTTCCCCAAGCCCACTGGCTGTTCTGATAGGCGTCCATAAACATCTGCTGGACATCGACGTCTTGCGCGGAGAAGCCGATCATGAGCGTGCGCCGCTGCTGAATCAGACCGATCAGATGGTGGCGCATCGCGCCGTAGCTAGCATTGTTGTGGTAATTCACGATCTGCTGCAGCCGCGCGATCAGCAGTGGGCGATAGATGGGCGGCGCGGTTGCGGCGAGCGCCGCGCATCCATGAAACTTGAGTAGCTTGACATCCGCTCCCGCTGCCTGGAAGTCAGCCGCTTGGATGCACACATCGAGCAGCGCATTGCCGCCGGTCAATTCACGTTCTGCAGCTTCAATGAGATAGTCCCAGTTTGCCGACGAGATATTATTGAACGCGCTTTCTAGGGCCAGCATCACAATACATAGATGCTCGACATCGGGATCTTCGGTAGTGAACGTGTTCGGCACGTCGACCGCCGTCCAAAGCAAAAAATCTTCCTCATCCTCGCCTTCGAGGAGGGTGCTCAGCACTTGTGAGTATTTTCCAGCAAGTCGCGTCAGGATGGCGTAAGAATTATCAGCTGGCCATGCTGCCACAGGCTGATCCAGGTCTACCAGGGCGCGCTCTGGCGCAGTCAATTCCTCGAGGATTTCGTCAAGCGCACGATTGAAGCGGCATTGCGGATTGGCCATATCGCGACGCTCTCGCAAATAGTCGAGCACGCGCGCGATAACACCACGCACGCCGACGATCCGGTCGAGCGAAATTCCAGACCCGAGCCAGAGAACATAATCGCGCCTGGCTACACCACGAGCGAGGCCAGCATGCTCGCCATCCAGCATTGCCAAAGTTTCTAGAATGGTAATCTCGTGCGCTGCAGGCATTTCGCCCCCGATGATCAAACCTACATATTTCCAATTCAATTTCCAGCAGCAACGCGATCGAACTAGTGCGCTCGATGACCCCGCACCGTCCTCATCAGCTACTGTGCCACCAGTTGGCATGGGATAGTCGGACACTGCTTCGAGATCGGAGAGATCCTTGCCATCATCGCAAGAAAACGGACACGGAGTTCCATGGGGTGCGCGATGGCGCGGCGATTCTCAACCATCTGTTGCCCCTGTTCATTGATCTGATGATGGACAACTCAAACGAGGACTGGACGACGCCCCTCTATCCCGCCATCGAGGAATGAATGACCATTTCTGTCGCATCATCGCTGTAGGAATCGCAGCATGACGCAAATTCGCACCGCCACTCGCCGTTTTGGCCTGTCCAAATCCAAGATCACCGCTTTCGAGCAATGCCCCAAGAAGCTGTGGCTCGCGACCCATCGCCCCGAGCTTGCGGAGCAGGACGATGGGGCCGAGGCGCGGTTCGCGACCGGTAATGCCGTGGGCGAGATTGCCTGCGCGCTTCATCCGGGCGGCGTGATGGTCGATCCTCCGTCGTTGTCCGAAGCGCTGGCCAAGACCTCCTCGCTCATTTCAGGAGGGCATCCTGGCCCAATCTTCGAGGCGACCTTCGAGCATGATGGCGTGCTAGTGCGGGTCGATGTGCTGGAACGGCTCGAAAGCGGGGGCTGGGCAGCGGTCGAAGTCAAGAGCTCGGGCAGGGTCAAGGATTACCACCGCGGCGATCTCGCCACGCAGGTCTGGGTCATGCGTGAGGCGGGGATCAGCCTGCAGCGCGCGGCCATCCGCCATATCGACACCAGTTTCGTGCTGTCACGCGAGGGCGACTACGCGGGGCTCTTCACCGATGCCGATCTGCTCGCCGACTTGGAGGACGCCATCGCGACTCGCCCTACACTGGTGGCGGAGGCGCGCGCCACTTTGTCCGGAGGGAACCGCAGCGCGAGATGGGCGATCATTGCGGCGCGCCGTTCAGCTGCGAGTTTACCGCTTATTGCGGCCGCGACCTCCCGCAAGGCCCTGAATGGCCCGTGACCCTGCTCCCCTATGGCGGCGGCAGGCGCTGGCTGGAGCGCGGGGTCGAGGACCTGCTCGACTTGGTCGAGACCGACCTCAACGACCGCCACGCACGCATCCTTGCCGCCACGCGCGATGGCATCCCGTTCCACGATGCCGCAGGGGCGCGTAAAGTGATGGCTGAATGGGGCTGGCCGCGCGCCTGGCTCGACTTCGAGACTGTCGCCCCCGCGATTCCGCGCTGGGTCGGTACCCGCCCGTTCCAGCAGATCCCGTTTCAGTTCTCCCTTCACCTCGAACAGCGCGGCGGGCGCATGACCCATCATGAATTCCTGAGCTGCGACGGCAGCGACCCGCGCCGGGCCTGCGCCGAAGCGCTGGTGTCAAACATCCCCGAGGGTGCCACGATCATCGCCTACAACGCCGCCTTCGAGCGCAGCGTTCTACGCGAGCTTGCAGCATCCTTCCCCGATCTCTCCTCCCGTCTTGAAACGATGGCCGAGGCGACGGTCGATCTTCTGCCAGTCGCTCGGAACCACTGGTATCACCGTGATCAGCGCGGCAGCTGGTCGATCAAGGCTGTGCTCCCGACCATCGCTGCCGAGCTGGATTACGGCGCCCTCGAAGTGAAGGATGGCGGTGATGCGCAGGCGGCATGGTTCGAAGCTGCCGATCCTGCCTGCGATCCGCTGCGGCGCGAGGCGCTGGAAGAAGCGCTCAAGGCTTATTGCGCGCGCGATACGTGGGCGATGGTCGCGGTGGCGCGGGCGCTGGTGGGAAGTTGATGGAGGGGCACCGGGTTTTGTTTCCGCACTGGAGGACCTCGACCGAGCGTGCTGCACCTCAGGGCTGGCTGACCAAGCCGGGGATGGGAAACTACGAGGGCTCCCATGCCGACCAGACCCGGGACCAGATTGAGGAGGCGGGTCTCGCCCGATAATCTGGCGCCGTGCTTCTGGTGGTCAGGCGAATTACCATTCGCAAGCTTAGGCACGAAAAATCTGAAGCTTTATCATTTCGATGACCAAATCTGTCGTATCGCGATGCGACAGTGGGTGATGTGCAGAAAAACAGGGATAGACGAGTGAGAGAGGCTGAATTCAAGGCTTGGCTGGTGGCCCAAGGTTATGCGCCGACATCCATTGCCACGTGGCTCTCGGACGGACGCAAGGTTGACAGTGCTTATGGTCTAGATGAGCACTTTGATCGGGACGGCGGTGCTTCGATGCTTGCCGAGATGGCCTATTCGCGAGCCGACGAAGCAGCGGGTGCGTCTAACCCGAGTGCAATTGATCTCAGCGGATCGTTCTACGCCAATCTTTCCGCATGCCGTGCAGCTGCCCGGGCCTATTTCCGCTTCCGCAATTCCGAGGCTCGTCCACAGGGCAGGTTTGGCGAGCTCGACCGGGAGGCGGTTCTCGAGGCGGTGGCCGCATGTGACGCCGTTGGCGACGTTGCCCAGTATGTCGCTGATCTCGATCTCGGGCAGCCGACCAGATACTGGCTCGTTCTGGACGGCAAGCGCTACCCCAGCAAAGCCGTCGTACGCGATGCTTTGGCGAGACGCGGCAGTGACTGGCTGCCTGGCGGCGGTGAATGCAAGACCGCGCTCGAGCGCCTCGGCTTTGTCGTCATCGACTGGCCCGAACTCAACCGCGCTCGCGATGCATTCCTGCGCCAGATGCCGGATTTCAGCGATTTCCGTGCCGCTGCCGGCGCCTACTGGGATGTGGAACGCGCCTACAAGAACGGACTGATCGAGCAGGCCAAGGCAATCATTGCACGGCAGGATGACGACCGCGCGGTTGGCGAAAGCCTCTACCGGCTGCTTTCGGTGGGCGGTTCGGGCCTGCCGCTGAGCTGGCGGACACTGTCCGAAGTCCAGAACGCCGATCCCGAGCTGCGCGACCGTTTCTACACCTCGCTGGGGGTGCTTGCTCGCAGTGATGGCCCGCTCGAAGAAGCTGTCCCGGCCGCGGCGCGCGAGCTCGAAGCCCTGCGTGAAGCGGGCATTGCAGGGCTGCGCCGGGGCGAGGTGCTCTCCATTCCGATTACCGTCTGGGCCACTTTGCACCCCGACCAGGCGAGCTGGTTCAAGATCGCCAAGATCGACGAGATGGGGCGGCGGTTGTTCGGCCGCAGGCTGTTCCCGCAAACCGAGTTCCGCGACACTGATCTTGCC
Source organism: Novosphingobium sp. THN1 (assembly GCF_003454795.1). GTDB lineage: Bacteria > Pseudomonadota > Alphaproteobacteria > Sphingomonadales > Sphingomonadaceae > Novosphingobium. The sequence goes on along the minus strand of NZ_CP028347.1, from coordinate 921,772 downwards.
GAATGGCTGCAGTTGATGCGGGCGCTGTTCGGGTTGCTCGATAAGGAATTCGGGTGGCACCCGCATGACCTGTTTGATGTGCAGGGGTTCATCTGGGTGGTCGGCAATCCGGATTCCCCCGCGAACTCGATCCGGTGCCCGTCTGGATGGTGACCTCGCTGTGGGGGCAAGAGGACGGCTTGCCGCGCTTCGTCGAGCGGGCAGAGTGGAGCTTGCTCACTGACACCGGCAGCGCGAACAACCGCCGCGTCCGCGAGATGCAGGTCGGTGACCGGATATTCCTCAAGGATTTCGTGCCGCGCGCCCGCGATCTGCCCTTCGATGCCGGAACGGGGATCGTCACCGCGCTGCGTTTCCGCGCCGAAGGTACCATCACTGAGGTGAGTGAGGACGGCCTCCGGGTCGGTGTCGACTGGCAGGTGTGGCCGGAACCGCGCACTTGGTTCTTCTACACCAACAACGACGCGGTCTGGCGGCTGCGCGACCCCGGCGACAGCGCCTACGCCGATCAACTGCGGCGGTTCCTGCTCGACGGCGAACCACAAGACCACGCCCTGTTTCTGAATGATCCCTTCTGGCGCGACCGCCTGTTCGGTGCCGGAGCAAGCGACGAGGTGCAGACCATGCAACCCACAAACCTAATCCTGTACGGCCCGCCGGGAACCGGCAAGACCTATAGAACGGCCCAGGAGGCGGTGCGGTTCTGTGGCGAAGCGGTGCCCGAGGATCGCGACGAGCTGATGCAGCGCTACGAGGAGCTGTCCAAGGCAGGCCGCATCCGCTTCGTGACCTTCCACCAGAGCTTTAGCTACGAGGAATTTGTCGAAGGTCTGCGGCCGGAAACCTCCCCCGCCGATGAGCAAGAGGGGCCTGTGGGTGGGTTCCGTCTCGACCCGGTTCCCGGATATTCCGTGAACTGTGCGCAGTTGCGGAGGAGGCTCGCAAGCGTCCAAAAGCCAATCAAGCCGGTTTCGATTTCACCGGACGCAAATTCTGGAAGATGAGCCTTGGCAGGGTGGGCCAACAGGACAGCGTCTATGATCGAGCCATCGAGGATGGTCACATTTCCCTTGGCTATGGCAGGGACATCGACTGGTCGGATGAGCGTTTTGCGACGCTCGATGCGATCCGCAATGAGTGGGAGAGTGCTCCGCGTGAAGATGACCGTCCGAGCAATTACCGTCAGCTTCACCCTTTCCGCAACGAACTAAAGGTTGGCGATATCGTCATTGTCCCCGCCAGTAACCGGACATTCCGCGCTGTCGGCGAGGTGGTCGGCGACTATTACTATGAGCCGGAAGGGGAGCCGACCTATTATCACAGGCGCCGCGTCCGGTGGCTGGTTGTCCTCGATGAACCTCTTCCGCTCGATACGATCATCGAGGGGGATTTCATGATGCGATCCTTCTATTCGATCCCTGCCAGGCGGGTGAACCACGACGCATTGGCCCGCCTGATCCAGCCCGTCGCATCATCGGATGAGGGTTCTGCTGACAGCGGTGAGACACAGCAATTCGTCCTCATCATCGACGAGATCAACCGCGCCAATGTTTCCAAGGTGTTCGGTGAGCTGATCACGCTGATCGAACCGGACAAGCGGCTCGGCATGCGCAATGCGCTCAAGGTGAGGCTGCCTTATTCCAAGCGCGAATTCGGCGTGCCGGCCAACCTGCACATCATCGGTACGATGAATACCGCCGACCGCTCGATCGCGTTGCTCGACACGGCGCTCCGCCGGCGGTTCCGGTTCGAGGAGATGGCGCCGGACACCGCGGCCCCGGCGTTCATCGGTGCGGAGAGCTCGACCGGACTGCCGCTTGGCGCTGTGCTCAACACCATGAACCGGCGGATCGAATACCTCGTCGATCGCGATCACCGGATCGGGCATGCCTTCTTTATCGACTGTAATACCAAGGCTGATGTCGATGCGGTGATGCGCGACAAGGTGATCCCGCTGCTGCAGGAATACTTCTTTGACGACTGGAACCGGCTCGCGGCCGTGCTCGGCGAGAAGGACAAGGGCGGCAATTTCCTCACCTGTGAGATCATTGAGGATCCGATGTGCGAGGGTGGAGAGCCGCTTAAAAGCTGGCGGGTGCGTTCGAGCTTCGATGAGGGTGCCTACACCCGGCTCGTCTCCGTGCGGGCCGCATCACCCTCCGATGTGGAGGACGAAGCTTGAGCGGGGCACAGCCGATTTTCCTCCCCGGCGTGCCCGAAGACAAGGTGCGCGAAGTCTACGGACACGCCGCTGGCAACGAGATTGCCAGCGGCAAGTTCGCCAGCCCCCAGAGCAGTGCGGCCCTGGCGGCAAATGGGTTCGGATGGTTCCTTGATCGGCCCTCCGATTGCCCGCTGTTTCCGCCTCTCGCCGACCTCGGCGGCCCCGTCCGCGCTGTTGAGATCGAGCGCGAATTTCGTTTCCCGTGGAGCGGGGGGCGTCATCCGTGGCTCGATGCGGTGGTGTGGACCGACACCCATGTGATCGGCGTCGAATCCAAACGCTACGAGCCTTTCAGAGGCAGCAAGGTTGCAGAGCTGGCAGACGCCTATGACCGCGATGTCTGGGGCGAGGCAATGCAAGGCTGGTGTGCCATGCGCGACCTGCTGCGGACCGATCCCCGACGCTATAAGCATCTCGACGCCGCGCAACTGGTGAAGCACGCGCTGGGCCTTGCGACCGAAAGCAACCGCTCGGGCCTGTCGCCCGTGCTGGTCTATCTCTACGCCGAGCCGCAAGATGCCTGCCGCAGCCCGCAAGAGGCTTTCCTCGCCCACCGCCGTGAGATCGAGGATTTCCACGCCATCGTCAGCGGCAATCGGGTGCACTTTGCCGCCTGTTCGTGGCGCGGATGGCTGGCCTGCTTCACCAGAGAGGCAACCAATCATGCTCGCGCGGTGCGTGAGACCTTCGCACCGTGACGCATCTGACGATCCACGAATGGGGCCATGTCCGGTTCGGCGATCACGGCCTGACCCGCGCACACGCCCATGCGCTCCACGCGGCTGCTTGCGAGCACCCGCTGGCGCATGAGGATGCGACGAACATCCTCGTCCTCGGGCGCGATCGGATCATTGCCCGCCAGATGGTCGGTATGGTCTCGGCCAAGGGATGCAGCCTTGAGATCCTGCCCAAGGTCGATCCCGATACCGGGTCGGGGAGAGCGACGAGACCGTGCGCAGCCGTCTCGTGCGGATGCTCGATGTTGCTCTCGGGCTCGACCTCGATATCGGGGCCGAGGCCGCCATCGCCCGCCAGAAGAACACCCTGCTCGAAATCCTGATCGACGCCTTTGCCACGCGCCTGCTCGCCGAGGTGCGGCGCGGGCTGCCGCGGGCCTATCGCCAGTGCGAGGAAGATCTACCGGCCCTGCGCGGTCGGCTCGATATAACTCGTCAGTTCACCCGCAATGCGGTGCGGCCCGACCGGCTCGCCTGCCGCTTTGACCAGCTGGAGGCCGACACGCCACTGATGCGGATCATGGCGGCGGCGACCGTGTTCCTGGCCCGTCACACCCGCTCACTCGCCACCCGGCGCACGCTTGACGAGTTGCGACATGCTCTGGCCGACATTCCGCTGCTACCAATCACGCGGCTGCCGTGGCAAGCGGTGCGGATTGATCGCACCAACCGGCGCTGGGAGGCGCTGTTCCGGCTCGCCCGCCTGCTGCTTCAGCGCGACTGGCAGGCTACTCACCATCAGGCCAAGGCCCCTGAGGGTCTGACCCTGCTTTTTCCAATGAACGACCTGTTCGAGAAATACATCGCTGTGCTGCTGCGCCGGGCGCTGGCGGGGAGCGGGATCGAGGTGATCGACCAGGGCGGCCACCGTGCCTGCCTTGGCTCCTTTACTGGCGGGCATCTCGAGACCGGCGAGGTGTTCCGCACCAAACCTGACATCATGCTGCGGCGTGGCCGCGAAATTTTGGCCATCATCGATACCAAGTGGAAGAAGCTCAGCCTCGACCCGCTCGACCGTAAGCACGGGGTGAGCCAGGCTGATGTCTATCAGCTCATGGCCTATGCGCGGCTCTACCAGACGGCCGAGCTGATGCTGCTTTACCCAGCGCGACCGGGACAGGTGTGCGCGGAGCGTGCGCAGTTTGGCATGGCGGGCGGGAGCGAGCGCCTCAGAATTGCGACGGCGGACGTCTCGCTCGACGAGAAGGATCTGGCCGAGGCTCTCAAAGTGCTGGTGATGGCGTCCGCCAAGGCTTCTCCGTTACCGCTGGCGGTGGGATAGCGAAGGCGCGATGACACGTAACGCGAAGCTCGACCGGCTGCTGACGCTGGTCAAGGCGCTGGGCGAAAGCGCAGAAGGCTTGACCCTCGACGAGATGGCACAAGTGATCGGCGCCAACCGCCGAACGGCCGAGCGGCTGCGTGATCTGATCCTCGTGCACTTCGATCTCGAGGAAAGCGTCGACGACCGCCACAAGCGCTTCCGCATCCCGGGCACGCTGCCCTCGCCGTTCACCCAGCCCAATGTCGCCGAGATCGCAGCCCTGCAATCGCTCGCCGACACTGCACGCAAAGCAGGCTCGGTGCAGGCTCCGCTGCTCGAAAGCCTGGTCGGCAAGGTGCAGGCGGGGCTGAGGCGCGAGGTCAAGAGCCGCATGGCGCCCGATCTCGACCCGCTCGTCCGCCTCCAGCGCCATCATGTCCCCGCCGGCCCGATGATCGAACACGTGCCGGAGACTGTGGCTCAGGTGCAGGGTGCGATGATGGCCGGGATGTGCCTCGAATTCGATTACCTTGCCGATGGGGCTGCAGAGCCGAAGTGGCGGCGGGTCATTCCGGTCGGCCTGATCCACGGGCCTGCGACCTATCTGATCGGCAAGATCCCAGGCCGTGATTTCGAACCTGCCCCCTACCGTCTCGATCGCATCACTTCCGCGCGCGTTAGCAATCAGCCGGGCGCAGCGGGCGAGGATTGGGACCTGGACCAGTGGATGAGCGCAAGCTTCGGCATCTGGCGCGAGGAAGGCTACGAAATCGTCCTCCGCGTTGCTCGCGAAAGTGCAGATCGCGCGCGCAAGTGGCGTTTCCATCCGCAGCAGATGATCGAGCAGGACGGCGAAGAACTGATCGTGCGGTTTCATTCCGGTGGCCTGCGCGAGATCGCCGAGCACCTGTTCACCTGGAGTGGTGAGGTACGAATAGAAGGTCCGGAGGAGTTGCGCGAGATGATGCGCGAAAGGTTGTCGGCGGCTGGTCGGGCCGTGGTTTAGTTTTCCCAGATTGGTCGCTGCAATTGTTTGAATGGCGGCTATGATGGTCAAAGTACTCAAGGGGTTGTCATGAACGTTTTCGAACTCGATGCTGATCTGATTGCCAGATACGAGAAGTTCGCGCGTTCGTTCACCTCGATCCGTGCTGAAGATCTGCGGGGCCAGATCGATGCCGTTTATGAAGGTGGAAAATTCTGGCCCGAGCCGCTGATCGGGCTCAACCCGGAGTTCAAGCGCGGTCGCTCGGTCGCCGATCTTGCCCGGCAAGGGGTGGTCGACCCCGATCTTGAGACCGTCTTCGCACTCGGTACTCCCCGCACGCCGATCAGCTTGCACCTGCATCAGGAGCAGGCGCTCATGAAGGCGCTGCAAAGCCGCAACTACATCGTCACGACCGGCACGGGCTCGGGCAAATCGCTCTGCTTCTTCGTGCCGATCATCAATCGGATCCTTGCCGCACGACGAGCGGGCGAACCGCGCCGGACAAGAGCGATTGTCATCTATCCGATGAACGCGCTGGCCAATTCACAGCGCGAGGAGCTCGAGAAATTCATCGAGCATTGCGGCTTGGACTCCAGCCTGAAGCCGACCTTTGCGCGTTACACCGGTCAGGAACAGGACAGCGAGCGCAAGGCGGTGGCTGCCAACGCGCCGGATATCATCCTGACCAACTTTATGATGCTCGAGCTGCTGATGACGCGGCAAGATGAGGTCGATCGGCAGGTCATCGAGAATATGAAGGGGCTCGAGTTCCTTGTTCTCGACGAGCTTCACACCTATCGCGGCCGTCAGGGTGCCGACGTTGCCATGCTTGTTCGTCGCGTGCGCGAGCGCATGGGCTCCGAGAAGATGCTGTGTGTCGGCACTTCAGCCACAATGGCGTCCGGCGAGGAAGATGCCGGGCGGGATGCTGTCTCAAAGGTCGGAAGCATCCTGTTTGGAAGCCCTGTCCTCTCCGAAGACGTGATCACGGAAAGCCTCGTTCGTCGCACTGAAGGCACGCCATCCGATGCCGCTTTGCGAGCGGCCGTTCTGGAACCATCCAAGGCTGCCACCTTCGAAGAGTTCGCTCTTGATCCACTCGCTTGCTGGATCGAGATGAATATCGGACTTGATGGCGGCGAAGTGCTGAAGCGTGCGACCCCGCGCACGTTAACCGAGGCAGCGGATTCCCTTGCGCAAGCCACACAACTGGAGCCAGCGGAGTGCCGCTCCGCTCTGGCTGACAGGCTGATAGCCATGAATGAATGTCGCAATGACCGCGACCAGGCCTTCATGGCGTTCAAGCTCCATCGTTTCTTGTCCGGTGCGGGTACTGCGCATACGACGCTGGCGCCATCCGGTAGCCGCCGTGTGTCACTGGTTGGTGAGAAATTCGACCGGGAGGAAACTGAGGCCCGGCTCTATCCCGTCTATTTCTGCCGAGATTGCGGTCAGGAAGTCCATAGCGTCTCGATCGACAACTGGGGCAGTGTCATCGCTCGCCCTATCGACGTCGCGCCCCGTCCTGACGGAACAGACGGAGACATCGAACACGGCTTTCTCGTGCCCGATTCGAGCGGCGATCTCAATTTTGCGGGCGATGTCGAAGATTATCCCGACAGCTGGCAGGAGACCAGCGCAACAGGGCAGCTTCGTCTCAAGAACTCCCATCGCGGCAAACACGATGGCCGCCGGATGTACCTTGGCCGGGACGGGCGGCATGACCCGGAAGGGCTGCTATGCTGGTTCTTCCTTGGTCAGTTTCGTTTCTGCCCGCACTGCAAGAGCCAGCCCGCGCCTCAAGCGCGTGATATCAACAAGCTGGCGGGACTTTCGGCCGAAGGCAGGAGCTCCGCGACGACGCTCATCACAACGGCAGCGCTGGACTGGATGGAGCGGGCTGGTCAACCGGTCGAGATCCATCGCCGCAAACTGCTCGGCTTCACCGATAATCGGCAGGACGCAGCGCTTCAGTCAGGTCATTTCAACGACTTCATCTTCGTCACATTGCTGCGCGGCGCCATGCTCCAGGCGGTAAGGTCCGCGGGCGAAGATGGCCTCTCCCACGAGGAATTCGGGAATGCGCTCCGTAAAGCACTCGGCTTCGATCCTGATCTGCAGGAGCGCCGGACAGAGTGGATGCTCGATCCGGACCCCGTGAGCTTTTCCGCAATCGACGAAGCCAAGAAGTCGATCAACAGGGTGCTGGCACACCGGCTTTGGAATGACCTGCGCAGAGGGTGGCGCTTTACCAACCCGAACCTCGACCAACTCGATCTGATCAAGATCGTCTATCCTGGGATCCGGATGTTGGCCGGGGATCAGGCAACATGCTCGGGCGCGCACCGCGAGCGCATGAGCGAAATCGAAGAACGCGGCTTCTCGATACTGTCACAAGTTCCGGCAGACAAACGCGAGAAGATGTTTCGCCAGCTGTTTGACCATATGCGGCAGGGCTTGGCGATCGCTGTCGATGCACTCGATCCCAATGAACTCGAAGCGGTGTCGATCAAGTCGCGGCAGTTCCTCAAAGACCCCTGGGCCATCTCGCAAGAGGAGCAGAATCACGACCTCAGCGCGCAGACAGCGCTGATCGTGGGTACGCAAGGCAGCAAGAACGACCGCATCGTCCGCGTTTCGGCGCGCGGTGGTCTGGCGCGAGCGATTGTGGCTGAGGTTGGTGACTTGCCCCTCGCTGATCGCGAGCCACTGATCGAGGCGATGCTGCTGGCAGCCGCGCGGCATCAGATGGCGCGCGAGTTTGCTGCCGGTCCGCTTGTGGGCTGGAGGCTTGCCCCAGGCGCCCTTCGAATTGTACCGGGCGATGGGCGGCCCAAGAAGGGTCAGGACAACCGTTTCTTCGCCGAGCTCTACTCCGATGTTGCCGCTCGGCTTGCCGCTCCCGGAGGGTTGCCCTTGGCCTTCGAAGCACGTGAGCACACCGCACAGGTCGATTCCTTGCTCCGCGAAATGCGCGAATGTCGTTTTCGCTTCGGTAACAGCGATAAACAGCGCATGGCCGAGATCGCCAACGATGCCAAAGTGATCGCAGAAAAGCGCGATTTCCTGCCTCTGCTCTATTGCTCGCCGACCATGGAGCTGGGCGTCGACATCTCCCAACTCAACGTCGTCTATCTGCGCAATGCACCTCCGACCCCGGCCAATTACGCCCAGCGTGCGGGGCGGGCTGGCCGAAGCGGCCAAGCCGCCCTGGTCGTGACGTACTGCGCTGCGCAAAGCCCTCACGATCAATATTACTTCGAGCGCCGGACCGATCTCGTCGCCGGGATCGTGAAGGCGCCTGCGATTGATCTGGTCAACCCTGACCTGCTGGCCTCGCACGTCAATGCTGAATGGCTTGCCGCCGCGCAGGAGGGGCTTGGCAAATCAATCCCTGAAAACCTCGATATGGACGATGAGGCTTTGCCGGTTTGTTCGCGGCTGATCGCGGCCTTCGAGACGGCAACGAGCGATATGGAAGCGCGCGAGCGGGCTGTCAGGATCGTTGGCTCGGCGCTCCCTGCGGAAGGCTCTTCGGTGATCGGCAGTCCCGAGGATTTTGTTACAGCGCGCTGGGACAGCGCGGGTCAGGCTATTGATCTTGCCTTCAAGCGCTGGCGCACACTCTATCGTTCAGCGAATGAGGAACGCCGGGAAGCGTCGGCGATTGCCGATCGCCCGGGTCTTTCGGCTCAGGAACGTAAGGATGCCCGGTCGCGCTATGTGGCGGCCGACAAGCAGGTCGAGCTGCTGGCCAAAGGCGTCTCATCGGCGAGTTCGGACTTCTATGCCTATCGCTACCTTGCGACCGAAGGGTTTCTACCCGGCTACAATTTTCCGCGCCTCCCGCTTTATGCTTTCGTCGACAGTGACCGCGGATCGGCGGTGCTGCAACGGCCGCGCTTCCTTGCGATTGCCGAGTTCGGGCCCAACAGTCTTGTGTATCACGAAGGCAAGGCGTTTAGCTGCAATCGCGCCAAGTTGCCTGCTGGCACCCGGGGCAACGATAACAAGCTCGTCACGACGACGATGCGCTGCTGTCACGCCTGCGGTGCTGCGCATAGCAGTGAGACCATCGAACGGTGCGTCGTGTGCCATGAGCCGCTGACCGAGGAGGGTCGGCTTTCCAAGCTTTACAGGATCGAGAATGTCGATGCCTCGCCAAGGTCACGCATCACCGCCAACGACGAGGACCGCCAGCGGCGCGGTTTCGACCTCAGGACGATCTTCGAGTGGGATCCGGCGCGGCAGGAAAGCCTGTTGTTAAAGACATCGGATGGGCCATTGGTGGCGCTGCGTTATGGCCCGCAGACCAAGCTCTCTCGTGTGAATCTTGGTTTGAGACGAAGGGCCCACAAGGAACACACAGGTTTCGATATCGATACGATCTCCGGCCGCTGGCTCAAGAATGAGGCGCAAGGCGAGGATGAGGGCCACGTCGATAACAGCGCGAAGCGTCAATCTATCGTGCCTGTCGTCGAAGACACCAAGAACGCGCTTCTGCTTAAGTTCGATCCTCTGATCGAGCTCGACAATAGTCAGATGGCAACCCTGCAGCATGCGCTCGTTCGTGCCATCGAAACCGAGCATGTGCTTGAAGCTGGTGAGCTTCTGGGTGAGCCATTGCCGACTAAGGATGACCGCCGAGCGATCCTCTTCTACGAGGCCTCGGAGGGCGGCGCGGGCGTGCTAAAGCGGTTGATGGACGGGCCCGAACGTTGGCGCCGCTTGGCCGAAGTCGCGCTCGATCTTATGCATTACCGCCTTGAGGACGGCAGGCTCGTCGAGAAAGAGGATGCCTGTGTCGCCGGCTGCTACCGCTGCGTTCTGTCCTACTACAATCAGCCCGATCATGAGATGATCGACCGGCGCGACGACGCAGTGCTTGATGCGCTTGTCGGGCTCGCCGCTTGCGAGAGAGACTGGCCTGCAGCCGGTCCTGCGGGAGCTGATCCACAATCTGACCCCTGGCTCGCCGCCTTTGCCAGCTGGGGGTTCCCGGCACCGTCGAGCGAGACCATCGCGGGGCTCGAGTATGCCATGGTCTGGCCCGGCCACATGGTGATGGCGGTTGCTCAGTCCCCATCGGAGGCCTTGCGTGATCGCTGCGCGGAGCTCGGCCGAGAATTGATTGCCCTGCCCGATGAACCCGGCACGAACCCGCCGTCAGATCTGGCGAATGCATTGGGAGTTTCTGCATGACATCCGTTTCCGTTGCTCCTGGCCAGCTCCAGATCGGAGACCTGGTGCATGCCCGGGGACGCGAGTGGATCGTGCTGGCAAAGCCGTCGGATGGCCTCTTGCGCGTTCGGCCTTTGTCGGGCTCTGAGGACGATGCGATCCTCATTGCCCCAAGCTGGAACGCCAGCCTGTGCGTGAGGCGAGCTTTGCTCTTCCCAACTCCGATCAGCTGGACACGCAGGACGCCGCACGGCTGCTGACCGATGCTCTGCGGCTCTCCTTGCGCCGGGGTGCGGGGCCGTTCCGAAGCGCGGCCCATCTGGGTGTGGAGCCGCGGGCCTATCAGCTTGTGCCGCTGCTCATGGCCTTGCGGCTCGAGGTCAAGCGGATGCTGATCGCTGACGATGTCGGCATCGGGAAAACGATCGAAGCCGGCATGATCCTTCGCGAGATGCTGGACCGGGGTGAGATCGACAACTTTACGGTCCTGTGTCCGCCGCATCTGGTGGATCAATGGGTCGGCGAACTTGCCCAGAAGTTCGACATTGATGCCGTGGCCGTCACATCGGCCCGTGCGCGTTCGCTGGAGCAGGGTATCGCCCTTGGCGACACAATCTTCGGCGTGCATCCGTTCACGGTCGTGAGCCTCGACTACATCAAGGCCGATAGTCGCCGCGAGGGCTTTGCGCAGGCTTGCCCGAAGTTCGTGATCGTTGACGAGGCGCATAGCTGCGTCGGCGGCAGTGAGAAAGGCACCCAGCAGCGCTTCTCCTTGTTGCAACGCCTGGTCGAGGATGAAGCCCGGCACATGCTCCTGCTGACCGCCACACCCCACAGCGGCAATCAGGATGCCTATGCTCGCCTGTTGAGCCTTCTCCATCCCGACCTGTCGCGCGCGCCGGATACGCTCGATGCCAACGCCCTCGAACGCTATCGGCGGCGGCTTGCTCAGCATTTCGTTCAGCGCCGTCGCGCCGATATTGCTGACAAGTGGGGCGAGAGCGGAGCGTTTGCTGAGCCGATGAAGGCCGATGCACCCTATAGTCTGACGGGCGATTTTCAGGCCTTTCAGGAAGATGTCCTCGAATATTGCCTCGGCGTGGCGACGCGGGCCGATGGTGCACAGGCTCGCCGTCTCGCCTTCTGGGGCACGCTCGCACTGATGCGCTGCGTGGGTTCGTCGCCGGCCGCCGCGCTGAGTGCGCTGCGCAACCGCCTCTCAGGCATGGCTGAAGAAGCACTGCTCGGGCCTATCCTATTCGATGAAGATGATGACGAGTTTGCCGACACGGATATCGAGCCGGCGACCGCAGGTGACAGTGAGGAGATCGCGGAACTCCGCCAGCTGATCGCGAAAGCTGAGGACCTGAACTCCCGGTTCGCGGATGATCCCAAGCTCCGCGAGCTCGTCGCGCAGGTAAAGGACCTCACGGGCAAGAAGGAGGCCCGCCCTGTCATCTTCTGCCGCTTCATCGCCACTGCCGAAGCCGTGGGCGAGGCGCTGCGCAGCCGCTTCAAGTCGCACACTGTCGAGGTGGTCACCGGGCGGCTCACGCCCGAGGAACGGCGTGAGCGGGTCGAGGCGCTGGAGGATCACCCCAATCGCATCCTTGTCGCCACAGACTGCCTGTCGGAAGGGATCAACCTCCAGTCGCTGTTCAATGCCGTGGTCCACTATGACCTGAACTGGAACCCCACCCGCCACCAGCAGCGCGATGGCCGCGTCGACCGCTTTGGCCAGCAAGCCGAGCGCGTTTGGTCGGTCATGATGTTCGGTGCGAACTCGATCATCGATGGCGCAGTGATCAAGGTGATCACCGAGAAGATGAAGCGGATTCAGAAAGAAACCGGGGTCGTAGTCCCGGTGCCGGAGGATTCGTCGAGCGTCTCCAATGCGCTCATGCAGGCGATGCTGCTGCATTCCAGCAAGCCGCGTGCGCAGGGCATGTTCGATTTCGGCGATGCCGAGGAGAAGCTCGAAACCCAGTGGCGCAATGCCCAGGAAAACGCCCACAAGAGCCAGACCCGCTATGCCCAGACGGCCCTGAAGCCCGAGGAAGTGCTGCCCGAATGGCACAAGCTGCGCGATCTGCTCGGAGGACCGGACGAGGTTGAGCGCTTCACCCGCCGGGCTTTGGCGCGGCTTGACGTGCCGCTCGGGCAGCAAGGCAAGCATTGGCGTGTGCGTTATGATGATATGCCCCAGCAGCTGCGTGAAAAGCTGGTGGCACGGGGCCTTAACGGCACCCGCATCATCGGCTTCCGCGACAAGCTGCCCCCTGATGTCGCCCAGGTCGGACGCACCCACCCCTTGGTGGCAACGCTCGCCGGGACGATGGCCGAAGGCGCACTCGACCCCAACGGCGTCGAAGGAAAGGCGACCCTCGGGCGAACAGGCGTGTGGATGACCCGCGGGGTTGATAGGCTGACGGTCCTCCTCGCCCTGCGGCTGCGCTTCAAGCTGGTCACCAGTGGCCGCCGCACTTTGCTCGCCGAAGAGGCGACCGGCATTGCCTTTGGCCCGCAGTCCAATCAGCCCGTTGCCATAGGGGCCGAGGCACTGGCTCTGCTGGAACATGAAGCCACCCGCAGCATCGAGCCGCCAGCTAACCAGCGCCAGATCGATCTTGCGCTCGCTCGCCATGCTGATTTCCAGCCCGCCATCGCAGCCTATGCGGCAGACCGCGCCGCTGCGCTCTCGCACGATCATGAGCGCGTGAAGGCCGCCACAAGGGGCGAGGGTGTCACCACCACCGTCGAACCCGTGCTGCCCGCCGATGTCATCGGCCTCTATGTCCTCGTGCCGGAGGCCAACTGATGGCGCGCCGTTCTTCCTCCACCGAACTCGGCCTTGTCGCGCTCACCATCGAGGGCGGGCTGATCGCGCCTGAACAGGTGCAGAAGGTCATCGCCGCCGATCGTACCCCCAAGACCGCCGACAGCTACAGCTGCCCCAAAGGCACCAGCCTCGGCGACGAGATCGCGCGCTTCTTCCGCATCGGTCAGGCGATCTGGCGCGACTATGATCAGGCAGACGCCAAGACCATCGCCCGCACCGCCGCCTTTGCCCGCGACTTGCTGACCCAGTGCCTTGGCTTCACCGACCTTCAAGGCCCGGTCGAACACCAAGAGGGCACCCGCCGCTATCGCATCGCCTGGGAAGGCAAAGGCGGGCGCGTGCCCGTCGTCGTCGCTGCTCCGGTAGACACCGGCGATGCCTTCGCCAAATCCCAGCCCGAATTCGGCGATGGGGAAGGCGGCCGCCCCCGCCGCTCGCCTGCCGCACTCCTGCAGGACTGGCTTAACGGCACCGATCACGCCCTGTGGGGTCTCGTCTTCGCGGGCGACCGCGTGCGGATCATGCGCGACAATGCCAGCCTCACCCGCCCGGCATGGATCGAGGCCGATCTCGGCGCGATGTTCCGTGACGAGATGTTCGCGGACTTCACCGCTTTCTGGCTCCTCGCCCACGCCACCCGCTTCGGCGCGGAAGGTGCCGCACCGTCCGATTGCGCGCTGGAACAATGGCGCGAGGCCGGGCTCAAGCAGGGGGTCGAGGCCCGCAAGGATCTCTACGCCAACGTCGCCACCGCGCTGGAGGAACTGGGGCAGGGCATCGTCACCGCCAATCCCGACTTGCGCGACCAGATCGCCACTGGCGCGCTCCCCATGCAGGCTTTGTTCGAGGAACTGCTGCGCACCGTCTACCGCCTCATCTTCCTCGCCGTCGCCGAGGACCGTGACCTCCTCCACCCCCGCCGCACCCCGCGTGAAGCCCGCCAGCTCTACGCGCAGGGCTACAGCTTCACCTTCTGGCGCGAGCGCAGCCGCCGCCGGGTCGCGCGTGACAGTCACCATGATGCGTGGGAGGCGATGAAGGTCACGCTCGCCGCGCTTGAACATGGTGAGGAGATGCTCGGCCTGCCCGCGCTCGGGGCCTGTTCGCCCAAGGCTCCACCCGTCACCTCAACACCGCCACCATCCCCAACCGCGCCTTCCTCGCCGCGCTGTTCTGCCTGGGCTTCATCCGCAAGGATGGGATCACCCACCGCATCAACTGGCGCGATCTCAAGACCGAGGAACTGGGTAGCGTCTACGAAGGCCTGCTCGAAATACGCCCCAGCCTTACCGCAAGCGGCGATTTCCAGCTCGGCACCGGCGCCAAGGGCAATGACCGCAAGACCTCCGGCTCCTACTACACCCCCGACAGCCTCGTCGAATGCTTGCTCGACAGCGCGCTTAACCCCGTGCTCGAACGCGCAGAGGCATCCGGTGCCACGCCCGAGGAGAAGGTCGCCGCCATCCTCGATCTCAAGGTCATCGATCCGGCCTGCGGATCGGGCCACTTCCTGCTCGGTGCCGCCCGCCGGATGGCTGACCGGGTCGCGCGCCTGCGCAACGAGGACGCAGGGAAAGAGGAAACGCAGGCCGCCCTGCGCGATGTCGTCTCCCGCTGCATCCACGGGGTCGATCGTAACCCGATGGCGGTCGAACTCGCCAAGGTCGCGCTGTGGATTGAGAGTGTCTCGCCCGGCCAGCCTCTGGGCTTCCTCGATGCCAACATTCGCTGCGGCGACGCGCTGCTTGGCGTGTTCGACCTCGCCGTGCTCGAAGAGGGCATCCCGGACGAGGCCTACAAGCCGCTCACCGGTGACAGCAAGGACGCTGCCAAATTCTACCTCAAGATGAACCGTGACGCGAAGAGGGGCAGGGCAGCTTCGATTTCGCAGGCGGCGGCGGGTCCATGCCCGCCAAGCCCATCGCGGCGGGGCTGGGCCGGATCAAATCCATGCCCGAGGATACCGTCGGCCAGGTCGAGAAAAAGCGCGCTGCGTTCGAGGCGTGGAAGGCCGATCCTGCGCGCTACGCCACCGAGGTCGCCTGCGATCTCTACATGGCCGCCTTCCTGATGCCGAAGACCGAGGTGCCGCTCAATTACCAGCGGGCGATGGTGCCGACCACCGGCGACGTGCGGCAGAAGCTGGCGGGCGGCAATGTCTATGGCCCGCTGGAAGGCGCTGCCCGCGAAGTCGCCGGTGCGGCGAGCGTGCTGCACTGGCCGCTCGAATTTCCCGATGTGATGGTGGGGAACGGCGGGTTCGACGTGGTGCTCGGCAATCCGCCGTGGGAGCGGATCAAGCTTCAGGAGCAGGAGTTCTTCGCCGGGCATCCGGTCGCCGAAGAGCCCAACGCCGCCGCCCGCACCCGCGCCATTGCGAAACTGGCCGAAGCGGGCGAAGGCTCACCCGACCGCAGGCTTTACGATGCCTTCCAGATCGCCAAGCGCGTGGCCGAAGCGACCAGCACCTTCGCCCGCGTGCCGGGCGACAGCGGCGGGCGCTACCGCTACACCGGCACGGGCGACGTCAACACCTATGCCCTGTTCGCTGAGCATTTCTTGAACCTGATGGGGGAAAGGGGGCGGGCTGGGGTAATCGTGCCGACGGGGATCGCGACGGACGCGACAACCGCGCCATTTTTCGATCACCTAGTCTCGAATGCACGCTTGGTCTCACTCTTCTCGTTTGAGAACGAGGAGTTCATATTTGCTGGAGTTCACCACTCATTCCGCTTTTGTTTGATGACGCTCGGGATTGCGAACGGAGACAGCGAGTTTTCGTTCTTCGCCCGGAAAGTTGAACATCTAAGCGATCAACGTCGACGTTTTTTCCTGTCTCCGACAGATATTATCGAAATAAATCCGAATACGCGGACTGTTCCCGTGTTCAGGTCGCAAAGAGATGCTGAACTGGCAACCAGACTCTACCGAAGAGTTCCAATTCTGCTTAACGATCGACGAGATCAGGCCGAAAATGCCTGGGCGATATCGTTTGGAACCATGTTCCATATGTCTGCAGATAGCCAGCTGTTCAAAACGGCAACCGATTTGGCGTCGGATGGATATGCAAGATGCGGAGTTGATTGGCTTTTGCCTGGCGACGACTTAAACGAGCCCAAAATGACGGCAGCCTCTCGGTTCGTCCCACTCTATGAAGCCAAGATGACTGCCTTCTATGACCATAGGGCATCGTCGTATGCCAGTCGTGGCGATGATAGAGGGTTTCGCGTTTTGCCCGAAACAACTCTCGCCGAACACCAAGATCCAGACTTCGAAGCTGAGCCATTTTATTTTGTTCAGTATTCCGGCGTGGATAGCTGGCTTGCCACACGAGGTTGGAAAAAAGACTGGTTAATGGGCTGGAAGGAAATAACTACAGCAAGTAGTGAGCGCACATTGCTGCCAGTTGCGATGCCCAGATGGGGTGTTGGCCACAAGATACTCCTAGCCTTCCCTGATGCGTCAGATTCACGGAATGCGTCTCTCTATGCCAATTTAAATTCCCTGATTTTGGACTGGATTTCCCGCCAAAAGCTAAACGGACTTTCCTTCTCTTATTTCGTTCTAAAGCAACTCCCCGTCCTCCCCCCAGCGCCTACGACGAAGCCGCGCTCGCCTTCATCGTCCCGCGCGTGCTGGAGCTCACCTACACCAGCCACTCCATGGCCCCCTTCGCCCGCGACCTCGGCTATGAAGGCCCCCCTTCGCATGGGACGAAGACCGCCGCGCGCACCTGCGTGCCGAGCTCGACGCCTGGTATGCCCTCGCCTACGGCCTCACCCGCGACGAACTGCGCTACGTTCTCGATCCCAAGGACGTGATGGGCGAAGACTACCCCAGCGAAACCTTCCGCGTCCTCCAGAACAATGAGATCAAGAAGTACGGCGAATACCGCACGCAGCGCCTGGTGCTGTCGGCCTATGATGCGTTGGTGAAAGCCGCTCCCGCGACGCAGGATCTGGCAGACGGGCAATGGCAGGGCACAATTGCTGACGAGACCGATGTGCGCCTGCTGCTCCAGGCCGTTCTCAAGCGTATGCGCACCCCGAGCAATGCCAATGAAGTACGCGCGGCATTTCTCTTCGCTGCGCAGCCGCATCTCCTGTCGCGCCATCTGGTTGGCCCGGCCAAGGCGGAGTGGGAGCGGCTTGTCGGCAATGCGGCAACGCTGCCAGTGTCACAAAACATCCCGACCCTTTCTGCACGTCCGCTTCACCATTTCGGAACTTCCCAGGCCATGCTGGCAGCCCGCGGCGTCTGGCGAACGGATCCGGTCACCGGCAAGGTCGATCGCGGCGCAGCCATCTACGAAAACCCGCTTCCGCCATGGGCTGAAGGTCGCGCCGACTTCGCATGGCACGCATTACAAGACATCGATCTGAGTGCGTCGACGACGACCGCATCACTTACTCAAGAGGAGCGGACCTTCATTGCCCAATCCGCCGCAGCCTGACCTGTTTGCCTCCTCGTTCGACGGGTTTCTCCCCCGGGACAGCAATGGTCCGCGCCTGTGGGTCAGGAGGCTGGTGATCTGGAGTGCGGCGAAGGAACCACCGGTTCGCGACATTCCACTTCGGCCAGGGCTCAACATCGTCTGGTCCCCAGATTCCGGCGCAGATGATCGACCGATGGGGCATGGGGGTGGGAAGACCAGCTTCTGCCGCCTCATCCGCTATTGTCTGGGTGAAGACAGCTTTGGCACCGATGCACAGCGTAACCGCCTAGCTGCAGCGATGCCTGGTGCGCTGGTTGGCGCAGAGGTCATACTCGATGGCCAGCTATGGAATGTCATCAGACCGATCGGTGCCGGGGCGGGTGGTGCAAGCCATTGTGCGGTAAGGGGCGGCTCACTCGATGCCTTGGTTCAGGGTGAAATTCCGAACCCGACGATGAAGCCACTGCGCCAGGCAATCGCGCAAGCCATCATGCCAACAGCATGGCCCAGCATGCCGGGCAGCAGCAGTGCCGATGAAGCGTGGGAAGTCGCGCTCGCCTGGATGACCCGCGATCAGGAATGTCGCCTGCTCGACATCATTGAGTGGCGCGCACCGGAAACGCAATCCCACTCACCAACCCGCAATATGGCCAGAACTGACCGCGTCAGGGCGATCCGATTGCTGATCAAAGCGTTGCAGCAGGACGAAATCGACGCGACCCGTCGCGCGCAGGGACATAGAGGCCAGGCAGAAGCAGCCATGCGGAGCAAATTGCGCGTCGAGCAGGTCCGCGAGGACGTGGCGCGCAGTTTAGCGAAAAAATTCGGGGGAACCGAGGACGATCAGACCTCTCCCAATTTTTGGGTGTCCAAAGCAAAGGCTGAAGCTAGTGCTGCCAAGCTTGTGGCTGACCCGCAGATTGATCAGAAACTAAGCGACGCACGGGCATTGGTGGAGCAGCAGGATGCTCGTTTGCGTGCGGCGGAAAAGCAGGTCAGCGATGCTGACGCAGCATTACCTGAAGTCATTGAAACTTTGCGGATCATCGACGGACAGATACCGCGTCTAACCTCCATACTGCAGGACGCGACCGACCCGATTTGCACCACTTGTCGGCAACCTTGGCCGGACAACAAACAAGAGATTGTCGATGATCACCGGGCAAACCTCAAAGAGCTCACCGACGCGCGCAATGCCGCTGATCAGCGGAGAAAAAACCTGTTGGCGGACCAAAACTCCGGGAAACAGGATGCGGCTCTAGCGCGCCAGCAATTCGATCAGGCCAAGGCGACATTCGACAGGCTCGAACAGAGCGCGAAGGAGGCCGCTGCTGCGCTGGCGTCAGCAACAGGCTATGTCACGCTCACCGAACGCTACCCTGAATATCTCACCGAGATTGCCCGTCTGGATCGAGAAATTCAGAGCGAGACCGAGGCAGAATCGAGAGAGCGGCGCACGGCCAAAGAAAGCCGACAGGCCGCACAGGCGATTGTCCAGCGCCTGTCTGAGCTGTTCCATATGACGGTGCAATTCCTCATTCCCGACAATGCTGCCGGCAAGGTGGCGTTGACCGAAAACGACATCAAACCAGATATTTCACTGCATGGCGAATTGACGACGGCTGCCGTGGATTCGCTGAAAGTCGTTGCTTTCGATATCGCCGCACTGCTGCTCACGCTGGAGGGCAAAACCGAACTTCCTGGCTTCTGGCTACATGACAGCCCGCGCGAAGCTGATTTGGGCCTGGAAATCTATCATCGCCTGTTCGAGCTGGTCTTTTGGCTTGAAGCTCGAACGGAGACGCCACAATTCCAGTACATCGTGACGACTACAACCGCGCCTCCTGAGAAGCTGCGCGGCGATCCGTGGCGTGTGCTGGAGCTGAGCAGTGCGCCGAGCGATAGGCGGCTGTTCCGGCGCGATCTATGATTGGCAACCGAGCCTCGGAAGCCAGCTCGTGCGACAAACCGAGTGCGACGGTTATTGATTTGTTGGGAAGTCCGGCCTATTTGCAAACCAATCGCACCCGCCCGGCCTCTGTCCACAAGGATATGCACACTGGGCGGGTCTTTTGTTTTCAGCTGCTTGATCATACAAGATCGGCAGCATGACAGACAGCTTTGCCAAACCTGCGCTGACCATCGACCAGCAGATAGCGCATCTGCGCGGCAAAGGCATGGCCATCGAGGACGAAGCCCGGGCGCGATACTGGCTTACCCATGTCAGCTATTACCGGCTCAGCGCCTATTGGCTCTATTTTGAACATCCGAAAGGGCAGAATGGGCCCCGCTTTCGCAGCGGCACCAGCTTCGATTCCGTCACTGCGCTATACGATTTCGACCGAGTGTTGCGCCGCTTGGTGATGCGGGGAACGGAGCACGTTGAAGTCGCTTTACGCGGGAACTGGGCTTACCAGCTGGCCCTTCTCGGCGATGGCCACAGTTATCTGGACGCGAGCCTCTATTCAGACCGCAAGGAGTTCCACGCCAATCTTGCCAAGCTTGCGGGTGAGGTCGGTTGGTCGAGCGAGACCTACATCAAGCATTACCGGGAAAACTATCACGACCCGGCCTTGCCGCCTGTTTGGATGGTCGCAGAGATGATGTCATTCGGTCAGCTTTCCCGGTGGTACTCGAACCTTGCGGAGCGTGCCTTGCGCAATCGGATTGCGCAGCCGCTTGGCCTTCCCGAAACTGTCCTGGTGCCGCTCGTGCGTCACATTGTCGATGTGCGCAACATCTGCGCCCACCATGGGCGACTGTGGAACCGTGGCTTCCGGATGCCTCCCAAGCTTGCGCAGAAGCCCGATCCCTTGATGAGGACATTGGATCAGAAGGCCACGCAAGCCCCTGCCCGGCTCTACAACGGACTTTGCATGATTGCGCACGTGGTGCGCACGGTCGCCCCGGCTTCAACATGGATGATGGATCTTGGCGCTCATCTTCGGACGCACCCCACCAATGACCTTGCTGCAATGGGCTTTCCCGCTGATTGGCAAACCAGGCCGCTCTGGCAATGACGGGGCTTCTATCCCTCCGACACACGACCGCGCACCCAATCTTCCGGGTGGAGCTCGATCAGGCAGCCTACAACCACGGTTTCCGCAAGGCGAACGGCGTTGCGGACGGATGGCTATGGTTCAAATCGGACGAAGGCGTGCCGGGGGAAGTGGCGCTCGCCAGCGGCATCAATCCTGACGGGTCTCCGTGGTTCCTGGCGGTCGAACACGCGGGTGTGGCTGCAAAACTGGGGGTGGAACTGGCGGAAGCGGCGGTCAATCCACCCGCGCATTTCAAGGGTGCCTTCGCCTTCGCGACACAGGCTGAGCTTCGCGCAGCCCTTTCCCGCGCATTCCATCTGGCACGCAGTCTGCCGACATTCCCGCTTGCGCAGTATGAGGCCGAAGTTGCCGAACTGGGGAACACCGTAGTTGAGCGGATCGTCAAGGAACGCGTGGGACAGGGCTATTTCCGCCGCGCATTACTGGACTACTGGAACGGGCGTTGCCCCCTCACCTGGATCAGCGATGAGCCGCTTCTGCGCGCCAGCCACATCGTGCCATGGTCGGAATGCCGTAGCGATTCCGAGCGACTGGACGTTTTCAACGGGTTGCTGCTTGTCGCCCATTGGGACGCAGCGTTTGATCGCGGTCTTGTGAGCTTCGACGATGAAGGGCGCGCGCTCCTCAAGCCAACCCTCAGCGAGGAGGCGCTGAATTTGCTGGCGCCGGATCGCGCACGCCTGCTGCCGCTCGATGATGCTCATCGCCGTCAACTCGCCTGGCACCGGGAGCGGTTCGGCTTTTCAGAATAGGCGACAGCATTCCGAGCCTGAGCGGGCGTGTCTAAATGATCGGGTGCCAACCCGGGGTCATTTTGCCAAGCCCGCATTTCACAACCCGCTGATCCGGACCGTCGGACTGCAGTCACATCAAATTCTTCGCATCAAAGGGAAATCGACCTCGACCGCGCAAAACTCCAGTCGACCCCTCCGCGCTGGTTCACCGCACCAGCCACGGCCTGGCCAAGCTTGCGCTCCAACACTGGCTGCCAGGGCACAAGCTGAAACCCCAGACCATTGTCGATCATGGCGAAGCGCCCAGACGCAAGATCGACACGCTGCCGGTAAATGCCTGCGACATGCTCCCCGGGCCCACTCGCTTGCAGCTCAAGCCCGGTCTGCCGGGAGAGCCTGTTCGCCGCCTCGGCCATCTCTCCCTGACGTAAGGTTTCGAGAAGGCCGCGCGCAAACAGAAACCGCCGCCCCTGCCGGGTCGCCAGCCCTTCCTCAGCCAGACGCTCGGCACGTTGTTGCAGGGCTTCCTCGACCTCCCGCCCGAAGCCTGGCCCATGTGCCGTCGGCTCCTTCGCCACGAGTTGCTGGTCGAGCCACGTCGCTCCTTTGGCCGTGACCTGTTCCGCCAATCCCAGATCCGAACGAACCGTCAGCGCGGCATGGCCTTGTCCCTTGCGATCGGTCCAATGCCGCAGTTCCACGATCCCGCCGGGCCGGGCATCGCTGGTGGCTTCGAGATCGTTGAAACGTAGGTGATGGGTCCGGCCATCGATGCCATCGACGACGGCGAAGGCCTTGCCCGACAGCTCATCATGAAGCCCCCTGCTAGCCAGTCGGCCGATGATCGGATCCGATGGCGGCTGGTCATGGATCGCAAGCCGGGACAGGTCTGAGCGCCATCCATTCTCCGCCATCGAGCGGTGGATCGTCTTGATGACATCACCGCGCATTTCGAGGTCGCGCAGGGTCTTCTCGGCGTCACCGCGCAGCATCCAGCGCCCTGGCCCTGTTTCGCCTGCCAGCCCCATGCGCGCCAGCGTGTTGACCCTGCCCACAAGCAGCGCCTGACGCCGGCGGTCTTGATCCGCCGCCGGACGCAGATCGATCACCTCAGCGCGATCCTGCATCGTGCGCAGTTGCCGGTCGAGGCCGGTCCACCGCTCCGCTGAGACTTCACGGGCCATGGCACGATGGATGTCGCGTTCGTTGCGCGGCCCGAGCTCGATCGTGACCCGCTCTTCGGCCCGGGCGCGCATGCCCTCGCGAATATAGTCGCGGTCGATGATCAGGTCCGCACCGTCCGCAGTTCGCCCCCGGACCAGCACATGCACATGCGGATTATCGGTATTCCAGTGATCGACCGCGACCCAGTCGACTGGCGTGCCGAGATCGCGGGCCATGTCGTCCATCAGCTCGCGCGTGAACGTGCGCAGGTCAGCGAGCTCGGTCGCATCTTCTGGCGAGACGATAAACCGGAAATGGTGCCTGTCATCCGCGCAGCGCTGCGCGAATGCCTCGCCATCGGCATTGTCCCCGCCGGCATCGAACAGTTGGCCGCGCTCGTGGTCGCGCGTCACGCCATCGCGCTCAAGGTAGGAGACGTGAAGCGCAAGCGGCGCGGCTCGGAACCGCGCGCCCTTGTGACGCACGACGCGCGCTTTGATCACCACACGGCGCTGATAAGGCGAACGCCGGGCGCGCAGCGCGGCCGCTCGGCCTCGACCATATCTTCCCGTCCCGGCCGGCTTGCCGCTCCGGCGAGCGAGCGGCGTTGCCCCGGAGCGGCGCGACGCCTTGAGCACCTGGCCGACGAGTGAGGTCGCCTTCCTGCTGGCGGGCATGCCCTGGTCCCGCGATCGGCCGGGACGGATCTCGAAGTCGTCGTCCTTCATGGCTGAGCCGAAGGGAGCGACGTCGCCTGAAGCGGCGTAAAAGAGCGGTTTCGAGAGCGGTGCGACAGCAGCGGGGTCCGGACGACGTCGCAAATTTCTGAAGTAATCCAATCACCTTCACCCCTGGCGACGTCGCCGCTTTTATCTCGCCATCCTTCCGCTCCTTTCCCTTCCGACCTCACCCCTCCGCACAATTCTGCGCCAGTCCACGCCATGATGCACTCGAGAGACCAGGGCGTGATCATGGTAACGGACGTCCCGAGACAGGGGCGAAGAGCCCGCTGGGTGCACGCGCTGATGCAAGCGGCGGGTCCGCAGGGTCTCGCTCGGCGGCGAATGCAGCCGTCGTGTCCGGTGTGTCAGAACGCAAAGCAAACAGCGCGGCCTGAGTCCACGACGTGCGGACGACTGGCAAAGACGAAGCACCAGCCAGCAGGATCGGCGAGCTGCCATTCTGCAGCATTGGTGCAATCCGGCCGACATAGGCGCGCGTTTCAGCGGGCAGCGGGCGGCCCTTGTCACGATAGTCGGCATAGCGGCCAGGCCCCGCATTGTAGGCGGCCAGAAAGCCTTCTGCACCGTAACTGTCGTACATTTCACGCAGGTACGATGTGCCTGCCATGATGTTATCGCGCGGATCGAACGGGTCTGAGCCGAGGCCGAACCGGGCGCGCTGGCGCGCCCAGGTTCCGGGCATGAGTTGCATCAGCCCCATGGCCCCGGCCGACGATACGGCACCGATCCGCCCGGCACTCTCCACCCGCATGACCGCATAGATCCAGTGTTCGGGAATGCCGAACCGCTGCGATGCTTCGGTCACATGGGCGGCAATATCGCCCCTTTGGGCCGCCGCTGGCTCGGCCACCGGCCTCGGCAAGGCTGGTGCGGCAGACAGGAGAGCCAGCATGGAGCAGAGGATGCGAAGCGGACGGGGCCATGACATGGTTCAGTCCGCCTTTTCACGCCGGGACGGACGCGACCAGACCAGCACATGCTCGTTGCCGTCGCCCTGGAAGAGATTGGCGCGCAGCGGCTGAACGAAAACCGGATCATCAATCTGGATCGCCACATAGGCACCGGCCTTCTCCCCGACATGCTTCCAGGCTGCGCCGATTTCGGGTGCCTCGTCGTCCTCGCCGGCAATCACCCGGTAGTCCGGCGCATTCTCGCTGTCGGACGGATCGGCCGGGACGAGCACCAGGTCGATGTCGAGCGTGAGCGTGTGAAGGTGTCCGGCAAAACCGCCGTCGGCGGAAACAAAGGTTCCGATACGCATCATTCATTCTCCTTGCTTGGGGGTGAAAACAGAGGAAGTCTGGGCCTGCGCGAACCACACGCGGCGGCCATTGCCGCGCTCGTCGGTCCAGACCGGAACGGCGCGGCCGGTGACGGCATTGGCAGGCAGCGGGCCGAAGTAGCGCCCGTCAAAGCTTGCTGGCTGATCCGGATTGAGGGTGAAAATTTCGCCGGGACCGAGCACATGACAACCGCTCCAGACTGGCAGCGGACGCCCCATTCGGTCGTTTGCGAGCGCGAGGGCGGCAAGTTGCCCGTCGATGGTGACGCCGTGACGGAAGCGGCAGACGCGCTGGCCGGAAACGGCGGCGACGCGCTTCAAGAGCGGGACACCGGCAGGCAGATAGCCCCGCTCGGCGAGTAGTCTCTGGATGGCAGCAGGCGGTTCGATCGCTACACGGTCATCGACCGCGAGCGCAGCCGGATCGCCAACCAAGTAGAGCCCGGTTGGCACGGAATGGGTCACATTCCAGACGAGCGGACGGCGCGCGGGCAGAGCCAGCGAGGCGATCGCCAAACCTGCGGCAGCGACGGCCAGAATGATGGTTCGCCGCTTCATCCCTGCAACGCCTTGCGCGCGAGCCAGGCCCGGTGCCGCTCGGGTGAATAGCTGCGGGGCGTTTCGGCAGCGATCAGCCGGTTGTGAATGTGACGCCAGTAATCGGGGGCGACCTCGCCGGGGTCGATGCCGAGCTGCTCGATGGCATCGATCAGCGCGAAGACACGCCGAACCTTGCGCCACCCCGTCACCGACAGCAGCACTTCGGCGCCAGGGGTGACGTGCGGGACGCGCGTCACCGGCGCTCCTTCGGCAACGGCCAGCAGGACGTCGCAGCGCGAAAGGACTGTGCCGTAGTCGTTGGAAGCCCAGCGCACGAACCCGAAGGTCTGTCCTGGCGCATAGCATTCGACACGGCGCCGGCGGTCACAGATGCGGCTTGCAACCGGCTTGCCAAAGCGCAGCCAGTGCTCGCGTACGCCTTCCTGCCAGAAGAGCTCAACCTCCGTGAAAGCCCCGCGCCGGGTGCCTGCGGCATCGTCGCTCTTGCCGGGCGGCTGGCGCAGTTGTCCACAGGCCCTGGACGTTAGCAAGAATCCGAAGGATTCTTTGTTAGCACAGTTAAGGGACCTGGAAACCTTGGAGTTCTGCGGCTTTGCCGACGATTCCGGTTCCCGATAGTCCGAGTTTGCGGTTCCTGATCGTCCGAGGCCGGGGGTTCCTGATAGTCCGAGTGCAGTCATGACTTATCCACTCCGCTGTAGCCGAGCCGCCGCATCGCGGCATCGAGGGGATCTTCGGGGATGCAGACGAAGCTGAGCCGTTCCCGGCCGAGTGCATGCTCGAGCGCGAGACGGTAGCCCGGCAGGGGTTGGCGACGGACAATGTCGCGTAGCTCGAAGGTAAAGCGCTTGAGCGGCGACAGCGCGCCTGATTTCAGATGAAGGTGGGCGACATCGAAACTCCAGCCACCCTTCTGCTTACCGCCATGCTTTCGCACGATCCGGTAAAGCCAGCGCTCCAGGCCGCCTGTCAGGCCAAAATAGGTCCGGTCGATCGTCAGCACGAGCGCGGCATCGAGCACACCTTCGTAGAACCAGTCCGGGACGATCATCTCGATGCCCAGGGCCCGGCCCGAACTGTCGAGGCGTTCGCGCCATTCGTTGATCCAGGAGAAACGATGGCGGCGGCGGTGGTGGGCCTGACGGATGGACGTCGCGACGGTGGTCGACTGCAGCCGGTCGAGCCCCGCTTTCAGGCGCTCATAGCTGGCCTTTCCGGTCCCGCGCCGGGTGAAGCTCAGGATTTCGTGGGGCGTGGCAGCGATCAGCCGCGAGGTCGGGCGACCGCGATCGCGCGCCTCGACAATCTGGCTGGCGACCCAGATCAGCACATCGGCATCCCAGATGGTCGCCATGCCATGTTCGGCTGTGGCTTCGACCAGAATCGAGACCTCTCCCATCCGGAAATCGATCGGGCGTACCCGCTTGGACTTGGCGAGGCTGAAGAAAGGCCAGGTCATCAGGTCCTGAGCATCGCGGGCGGCGATCTCGCCGCCGCCGCTGACGAACAGGTCAAGCTGGCCTGCGCTCCCGGAAAAGGCTGACACTCGACGCATGGCTAGCGCTCAGCGCCGCACTGGCGGCGTATAGCCATCGACGCGCTTCGCCGGATGGACCACGCCGCGGCCGGGATCGCTGGTCGAGTGCCGCAGTCCTCGTTCGGCCCAGGAATCGAGGTCGCTGATCGCATAGACGATCCGGCCACCGAGCTTGCGGTAGATGGGTCCCGTGCCGAAGCAGCGATGCTTTTCAAGCGTGCGGGCGGACAGGCCGAGGTGCAGGGCAGCGTCAGGGGTACGCAGAAATCGCGGCACGACCGGCGTAGGAATGGCATCCATGGTTTGGCTCTCTCGCGTCTGGGGTTAGCGGCGGACAGCGCCGCCGACAGACGCAAGCCATGGCGAAAGGCAGAGGGCGGAAGGGAGTGACGCAGAGCAGGACATGCGCTTTGTCACCCCGGCCAATCAGCCCTTTTCGAGCAGGGTCCGGTAGCCTTGGCGACACATCCGCTGCGCCTCGCCCAGCAGGCGATGGGTATGGCGCCGCTCGCCGGATCCTTTCCATGCAGCGCCCGCAAGCGGCTGATTACGTGGAAACACGAGTGCGAAGGCGATCTGCCGCAGGGCGAGGCCTGCGGCAAGGGCGTCGAGCAGCGTCAGAAGCTGGATGAGCCTGTGCTGACGATAGGTCGTCAGATGGTACGGCGCGCGCTCTTTGATAGCCGGCGCAAATCCAATCAGCCCCGCATATATCCGGGTCGATACAAGGCGAAGTGCCGTACCGGGCGCGGCCGGCACCGAGAAGCTTGTTTGCGGGCAAGCGGGATTATGACGGAAAAGCAGGCGATGGCGGATGCCGACCACATCAAGGACGAGATGGCGCCCAGTTGGCAGCTTCCTGTCGTTGCGGATGACGGCATCGGCTGGCACCAGGGTGTCTGGCGTTTCGTCAGGGCCTTCGAGAATGACCGTGCCTGCACTCAGGCCGGGGTCCCAGATAGCCGGGCTGCATGATGGAAGCTGGCCTGGGTCGCAGGGGAAAGCTCAGGCCCCATCGTCCGGCCAGACCCTCCCTTTCCTGATCGGCGCGGCCAGGCTGGGCTGCGATGCGCTCTTCGGTTGCGGCGAAGTCATGTTGGTAGTCGGGATTACGGCGCAGGAATTCCTGCGCGAAATCCGCAAGATCGTGTCCCGCATAGTGTCCGGCGGCGGCTGGGGACCGCCACGACGACTTTCCCGACATCCGGCTCTCCGTTTTGCTCGCGCAAACTGGCCAAGCCCGACATGGTCGAGAATTATGGTTAACGGACAAGTAACCATGATCGATCAAGCTTGTGCGGACAGGTAGATAACTGGCGCTCCGCAATCGCCCTTATCGGCGGCACTTTATGCCATCTTGCACTCGTCTACGTTTCGGCTGAACGGGCGAGCAATTCACGATAGCCAGCCTGCGTCATCCATCTGGCCCGGGCGAGATGGCTGTCATGAAGTTTGCGGGCAAAGTCGAGGTCTTGGTCAGGATCGATCGCAAAGATGATCCGCACGGCCTCCCGCCAATCTGCCCCCTCTGCCGCTGCATCGAGCAGGCGCAGATAGGTGACGAGGTGCTGCTCGTCATATTGCGTGAGCGTATCGTTCCCAGGGGGTTCTGCTGCGAATGGCTGCATTGTTATCCGACAAGCCAGATAGCAGACTCGGTGCCTGCGCGCGCGTTCATAGCAGTCTCTCCAATTTGGCGGAATTGCCTTCAATTCTCCGAAATGGGGGACATCCCTATCCCTTTGAGAGGCCAAGTCATCGGAGCAGGCAAAGTGCGCCGGTTCGTCCGCATCTAGTCGCGTATTATAATACGTCGCACTATAATACGCGACTGGTTTCTAAGCTGCGGATGGACATTCGCAAGCTCTTCGGGATCAACGTGAAGCGGTTTCGCGAGGCAGCAGGCTTGAGCCAAGCCGAGATCGCGGCGCGCATGGGCGTCGACCGGGCTTATATCAGCGCCATCGAGCGCGGGCTGCAGAATGCGACTTTGCTCTCCGTCTGGGAGATTGCGCAGGCGCTCGAGGTCCGGCCCGTGGAGCTGCTCGCGGAACCAGACGGCTCCGCGCCACCCAGCGAATGCTGAAAGCCCCGCCCGGCGGTGCCGGGCGGGGCCTGGTGGTTGCCGTCAGTCGTTGTTCGACTTGCGGGCCCGCGACCAGATCAGGTTGTAGGTCTTGCCGTCCTCGTCGTCGAAGAGGTTGGCGAAGATGGGGGCGGTAAAGCTCGGATCGTCCAGCTTCAGCGAGAGGTAGTCGCGGCCTTCGCCGGAGCGCTTGGTCCAGGCGGCGCCGATTTCCGCGCGGCCCACGAAGACCCGGTGGCTGGGGCGTTTTCGTTGGCGGTGCCCTCTTCGGCCACGATCCGGACGTTCTTGGTCTGCACGCTCATGGTGACGATTTCGCCCTGGTAGTCATTGCCGACCTTCTTGAAAGTGCCGATGTTCGCCATGTTCATTCTCCTTCAGTGCTTCGATCCCGCGCCCGTCGCGGTCTCGATGGCTCGAAGAAGGCAGGGCATCAGGCCGCCGCACCCGTCAGGGCCGCAGCGCCAGCGGAGGATGGCAGTGCGCCAATCTTTGTTGTCTGCGCGAGGAATGCCGCGCAGCGGCAGGGGAAGAAAGTTGGCAAGCAGCCATTGCGGCAAGGTCGGATGAGGCAAAGCCATTCCTGCCAGCCAGGGCCATGGAGAAGACCGCATTGGGCGCAAGGGTCGCGCCGGAACGGAGACCGGCGATTAGACGGTCACGCAGGGTGGCGGATTACTCGGGCGAGGCGCCTCGTGGAGCAGACCTTTCCGGATCGAGTGGCGGTTGGGCCCGCCATTTAACGCCTCTGCCTGTCTGTAGCGGCACAAGCGGAATGTGCTTCCGGACCTGCTCGGCAACGTTGCCGGATACCCAAAGCAGAGCGGCGATCCGTTGCACCCGTCCCCAATCGACTGCCATCGGGACAGGGCGGTCGACCAGAACCTGAACGCGGGCCATCATCGATACGACTGACAGCGCCCACCAAGTCCAGCAGTGCCGGACGGGGTTTTAGCCCTGCGGCGCAGAGAGAAGCTGCTTCTGGGCAGCAAGGCCGAAGTACAATGCGGCGCCCGCTCCGACGATGATGGATGCCATACCGACGGGAGCGAAAGCGCCCCAGATGCCTTGCACCGCGTGATATCCGGCCACGGCCGCCGGAAGGGCAAAGGCAAGGCTGACGATGACGCGGGCCGGGATGGACGTGCTTCCAACCAGCAGTTTGGCCGCGACGAGCAAGGCAAAGGCCGAAGCCGCCGCCGCCAGGACTGCCGCAGGGATCCCGAGCCCATGCTGCCAGGCGTACATGGCGGAAAGGCCTGCGCAGTAAAGCGGCAGCACAAAGACGATCATGCTGGCGAACAGGCGGGCGAGGAGCACGATCGCGGCGATGGAAACAAAAAAGGCAAGGATCATCGCATCCTCCCGATAAGCGGGTTCAACAGGATGCGCTTTCCACCACCTCCACAAGCGCGTGCGGCAAGACAATAGCAGGCAGGGCGCGAGGCCGGAAGGCGAAGTTGCGCTTCCGGCTCTGGCGCAGCGTTGCGTGAGCCGCCGTCAGAACGGATCATATTCATGGAGGATCTGGCTGGCGTCGCCGTCGTATTCGGCGGATGGCATGACGCCGTAGGCCGCTCCGGCGCGGAAGAGAGTGACGCAGACCATCAGCGTCCTGGCGAGGTTCCAGGCGTGGCGCTGGGCAAGGGGAAGCGGCATCTTGCGATCTCCTGTCTTGCGGCGGGGACCATCCCCGCTCGACAGGCGACCGACGTGTCGCTCCGACCCCTGCAATCACCGCGGCGGCAGCCATGCCGCAAGGCCGCACGCCAGGGGCGTAGCGGACCCTTCACGGGTTGATGGCGTCAGGGGGCGGAGCGACCAAGGATTGAGCCTCAAAGGGCGGGAAGGTCCCGGGCCATTCGACAATGAGCAATTGCCGCCTTCACCGAGCCATGGGTGTGCCCCACTCCTGCCAGGCGAACCGCGGAGCTGATGCCGAAGATGCCGGGCGGTGGCGGGGCCCTGTCGAGACGAACTTGCGGGAGCCTGATCGCCGCATCGAACGCCGTCGCCCATCTTGCCAACCGATGGAACCGGCCCGATCCGATACGTCTGAAGCCTTTGGTGATCGCCTGTGAACATCAAAGGTGCTTGATGTAGGCAAAACTCTACTTTGCGATCATCAAATGGTGTAGCTGTTGATAGACGATCATCAAAGCGCGTTGCGATTCGTGCGCGCGAGCCTACGCCCGTCTGACGGAGACGCCATTGCCTGTTGTCTATCACGAAGGACGTTTCCCGCCCGCAACGCTTGACCTGGGCGCGCTGTTCCCGCTGGTCGGGCCAGCCAATGCCGCCATTGCGCGCTATGAGGGCGTCCTCTCCGGCATTCCCAATCCTGACATTTTGCTTTCGCCGTTGACGGCTCGTGAAGCCGTGCTCTCCAGCAAAATTGAGGGGACGCAGGTAACGCTTGGCGAGGTGCTGGAATTCGAGGCGCAAGGGCATCTGTTTGACGAGAGCACCCCCAAGAAAGCCGACGCACGCGAAGTCTTGAACTATCGCGCTGCCCTGCGCGAGGCGGACAGCCTGATGGCGGAGCTTCCGCTGTCGCAACGCCTGATCAAGGCCACGCATCGTGTTTTGATGGATGGTGTGCGTGGCCGTCACAAGGATCCGGGCGAATACCGCCGCATCCCCAACTGGATCGGTCCGGACGGTTGCACCATCGAACAGGCCCGCTTCGTACCGCCAGGTGCCGATCGTATCGAGGACGCAATGGCGGGCTGGGAAGCCTATATTCATGCCGATGCGCCGGATAGGCTGGTGCAACTGGCTATCGTTCATGCCGAGTTTGAATCGATCCACCCCTTCCTCGATGGCAACGGGCGCATCGGGCGATTGATCATCCCGCTGTTCCTCTATGCCCATGGGCTGTTGTCGCGCCCCAATTTCTACCTGTCGGAATACCTCGAAGCCAATCGGGACGAGTATTACGACCGGATGCTGGCCGTTTCCCGCGACGACGACTGGAGCGGATGGGTGGCCTTCTTCCTGCGCGGCATCATCGCCCAGGCAGAAGCCAACACCCAGAAGGCCCAGGCGATTTTGGCGCTGCATCAGGACAAGCGCGATTGGGTCGTCGAGATCACCCACTCGCAATATGCCGTGCGAGCCCTCGACTGGATCTTCCAGCGCCCGATCTTTCAGACACCGGACTTCATCGCCTCGGCCCAGATTCCGCCAGCGACCGCCCGCAAGATTATTCGCGACCTGCGCGACAACGGCTTGCTGCGTGAACTGGTGCCCGCCTCCGGGCGGGCACCCGCAACATTCGTATTTTCGGAATTGCTGAACATTGCGGAGGGCCGGGAGGCGTTTTGACCACAGGCGCAATGCCCATTCGCCAGGCCGTCTGCGGGCGAATGGGCTCGTTGCCGTCAGTCATCCCAGCGATGATCGACCCGGGTTGCGAGCACCGCTTGCCGGCAGCATCCATGACGAGTTCGATTTCGCGTCCCTTCGCGTCATAGCCTTCCACTTCGATCCGGCCATCGTCGTGCTCGACTTCCTTGACCCGGACAATACCGGCCCGGCGGATACTGCCCGCTTTTTGGCGAAGCGGTCCGGGGATGACAAATAACCGATGATCGCATAGGGCGGCCCGACATGAATCTTGTTCGCGCCTTTTTCCTGCGAAATCGCGCTCTGGCTATCGTGCTGGTGCTGGCGACGCTGTGCATGAAGGCAATCGTCCCGACAGGCTTCATGATCGGCCAGAACTCCAAGGTTCTGACAGTGCAGATCTGCGATGACGCCTTTGGTAATCACGCGGTCAAGCAAATCGCCATTCCGATGAAGGATGGCTCCAGCGACTCAAGCGGCAAGCAGGGCAAGGGCGAATGTCCCTTCACCTCGCTGTCGATGGCGTCGATGTCGGGTGCCGATCCCGCACTGCTGGCGCTGGCGCTGGCATTCATCCTGGCTCTGGGCTTTGTGTCGACCCGCACCGCCCACCCCGAGCGCGTATTCCATCTCCGTCCGCCGCTGCGCGGACCGCCGGCTCTCGCCTGACAATCTGAACTGATTTGTCGGACCGGCCGGTCCTGCGCCCATTTTGCGCGTGCCCGGCCTAGCCGGAGCACATTTCCATGTACGAACTGTTGTGCCGTTCATCGCAGCGGCCCTGGGCGCCCCAGCCTGAAAAGCTGGTTGCAGTGCCCGAAAGGGGCACTTCCAGCCCCCTCATCCTGCACATGCAGGAGAACCGCTCGCACCTGACGCAGGACGCGCGGGTCTGTTTCAGTGTCATTGCCCTGCTGTTTTTGGTCACCAGCATCGCGCCCGCGCTAAAAGGCCACTGGCTCGTCCCTGTCTTCTCGATCCTTGCCCTTGCGGGTCTGACGTTCGCGCTCGAAAGGCATGGCAAGTCCCGGCCTGCCAGCGAAACGCTCGAACTTGCCGAAGGCAGGGTGCGGCATCGTGATAGCGCCGGGCAGCAGGTCGAACTGCCCTCATTCTGGATGCGGCTTGCCGCAGAGGGCCGCAGTCCATCCGAATTGCGCCTGTTCCTGCGGGGCCGGGATGGCTCGATCGAATTCGGGCGCTGCCTCAGCCTTGATGAACGCCGCGCCGTTGCCCCGCTGGTAGCTGCGGCCCTCGCGCAGACACGGGGGTGCTGAGCCATGAGCATCCTCGCCGTTTCCGACCAACGCCACCAGAGCCTGAAGCGATTCCGCCTCAAGGTGTGGAAGGCAATCGTTCTTTGCGCCGCGTTGCGCCTTGCCGACACCGCACTCGGCTTTGGTTTCATCGAACCCACCCACTCTCTCGCCGCACAGGAAATACCTGCCGGCTCTGTCGCACAGGAGTGCAATCCATGATGTTCCTTCAGTCCAGAATTCTCGTTCCGATGGCTGCATTGGCTGCCCTGGGCACCTCCGCCCTGGCGCAAGCCAACCAGTCCGAGGGCCTTGCTGTTCATCATGCCTGGTCGCGCGAGACGGCAGCCGGGCAGTCCGTGGGCGGCGGGTTCATGACCATCTCCAACCGCGGAGCCGCAGCGGACCGCCTCCTGTCCGGCACCAGCCCTGTGGCCGCCGAAGTGCAACTCCACACCATGACCATGGATGGCGGCATCATGCGCATGCGCCGAGTCGAGGGTGGCATCGCCGTGCCAGCCAGAGGCACGCTCGAACTTAAGCCCGGCAGCTATCACATCATGTTCATGGGGCTGACGCGCCAACTGCGCCAAGGCGAGCGCTTTCCCGTAACGCTGCGTTTCCAGCGCGCAGGCAGCGTGACAGTGCAAGTCTCGGTTCTGCCCGTGACCTCCTCGGGCTCGATGGACAGTGGCCATGCAGGGCACTGAGCAGAAAGCCGGGCGCAAGGGACTGGCGCGGCTGCGCGCAGGCCTGTGGGTGGCTGCAGGTGTGAGCGTATTGATCGCACTGGCCGTGATCTATGATCGCGGCCATCCTCCCGGCGATCCAGCCAGCCAATATGCCAGTGCGTTCGGCGGTCCGTTTGTTCTGACCGCCCCGGATGGATCGAGCGTCACCGACAAGACGTTAGCGGGTAAACCCTATGCCATCTTCTTCGGCTTCACCCGTTGCCCCGATGTATGCCCGACCAGTCTTGCCCGCATGGCACGGCTCCGGAAACAACTCGGCCCGGATGGCGCAAAGTTCAATATCGTCTTCGTCTCGGTCGACCCCGGCCACGACAAGCCGGCTGATATTGGAAACTATGTGGCGCTGTTCGGCACCCCGATCATCGGGCTGACCGGCACCGAAGCCCAGCTGGCCCAGATCAAGAAGGGGTATGGGGTCTACTCCGCCAAAGTCCCGCAGCCGGGCGGCGACTATACCATCGATCATACTGCCGCGATCTACCTGATGACCGCCAGAGGCGAGTTCTCGGGCACGATCGACGCCCACGAGCCCGACGCGACGGCGCTTGCCAAGCTCAAGCGCCTGATCGGCTGAACCGACCTTCGAACTTTCAAGCATCACTCCAGGAAAGGCATTCCATGAATTCGAAAATTGTCTCGCTGCGCGTTCTGCTCGCCGCCTCATCCACCCTGCTGCCGCTTGCCGCGCACGCACAGGAAATCACGCAACTGCCCCCGGTCGATGCAGATGCCGCAAATGCGGCCGATAGCGTGGGCACTGCTCCGGTGACAGGACGAGAATTGACCCGCGAGGCCATCAAGCGCCGCCAGAACGCGACCAGCGATACCGGCGATCTGCTGCGTCAGTTGCCCGGTGTCAGCGCCAATTCGGGCGGGGGCTTTTCCTCGATGCCGACCCTGCGCGGCCTGTCGCAGCAGCGCCTGCGCATTACGGTCGACGGCGCACCGATCGATCTTTCCTGCCCCAACGACATGAATACGCCGCTGTCCTACACGGTCCCGCAGACGATTGAATCGATCCGGGTGGTGCCGGGTGTGGCCCCGGTCAGCATGGGCGGCGACAACATCGGCGGGATCATCTCGGTCGAGAGCGTAGCGCCGCGCTTCGCTGCCGACGGCGCCACGCTGGTGACTGGTGAGGTTTCCACGTTCTATCGTTCCAACGGCGATGGCTTCGGCGGCTCGGCGCTGCTGACGGTGGCGAGCGCCAACCTCAGTGCAACCTACACCGGCTCCTATACCCAGGCACAGCAATACAAGGCCGGTGGCGATCTCGGGCGGGTCCGCTCGACCGAATACGCCAAGACCGACCATGCCCTCGCCCTCGCGTTTCAGAACGATGCCGGGCTGTTCAAGCTGAAGGGTGGCTACCACTTTTCGCCCTATGAAGGCTTCGCCAACCAGGCGATGGACATGGTCTCCAACAAGTCGTGGTTCCTCAACGCCGGTTATGACGGAGAATTCGACTGGGGCTCGGTGAAGTTCACGGCTGATTACCGCGATACCGACCACGAGATGAACTTCCTGGAGGACAAGCTCCCCGGCGCCATGCCGATGATCACCGAGGTCCATACCTTCAGCACCGCGCTCAAGCTCGAACTGCCGGTATCCGCGCGTGACAAGCTGCGCTTCGGCGGCGAATACCACCACCAGTGGCTGAACGACTACTGGCCGCCGGTAGCCGGCAACATGATGATGGGGCCAAACACCTTCGTGAACATCAATGGCGGCACTCGCGACCGCATCGGCGGGTTTGCCGAATGGGAGGCCCACTGGAGCGACACGCTGTCCAGCGTGATCGGCGCGCGGCTTGACCATGTCCGCATGAATACCGGGCAGGTCCAGCCCTATTCCACATCGATGATGAACATGGCGGATGCCACGGCGGCGAACGCTTTCAACGCGGTGGGACACAAGCGCACCGACAACAACTGGAGCGCATCCGCGCTGCTGAGCTATGCTCCCACTTCAGGGGTCGCGATCGAGCTTGGCTATGCGCACAAGGCGCGCTCACCCAACATCTACGAACGCTACACCTGGGGGCGCGGGACCATGGCGAGCCGGATGATCGGCTGGTATGGCGATGGCAACGGCTATGTTGGCAATCTGAACCTGAAGCCGGAACGCGCCGATACGGTCAGTGCCGCAATCGAGTTCAAGGGAACTGACGATGCCTGGTCACTTCGGTTGTCGCCTTATTACACCCACGTCAACGACTACATCGACGCCGCGTTCGTGAAAAATCTGACCCATCCGATGTCGGGCCTGCCAATGCCCTTTGTTCAGCTGCAGTTCGCCAACCAGAAAGCCGAATTTGTCGGGGTGGACGTGTCTGGTCAGGTGGAGCTTTGGGATGGCGGCAAGGATGCCGGGACACGCCTCAGCGGGTCGCTGTCCTGGGTGCGCGGCCAGAACCTCTCCGATAATGCACCGCTCTACCATCAGATGCCCTTGAACGTTAAGGTCGCGCTCGACCACCGCCAGGGGCCGGTCGAAGCGGGCGTCGACCTCGAATGGGTG
The DNA here is from genome assembly GCF_003454795.1 of Novosphingobium sp. THN1. Classification (GTDB taxonomy): domain Bacteria; phylum Pseudomonadota; class Alphaproteobacteria; order Sphingomonadales; family Sphingomonadaceae; genus Novosphingobium. Next base: position 885,059 of record NZ_CP028347.1, on the reverse strand, counting down.
GCAGAAAAAACCCGTGTGGACGCCACCCGCAACGAACCGGTGACCAGCGCTTACGCCCTCGTCAACCTGCGCCTTGCCTACAACCTTGGGCCGGTAAAACTGAGCGTCGAGGCGGAAAACCTGTTCGACAAGGGCTACAACCTGCCGCTCGGCGGCGTATCGCTGGGCGATTACAAGGCGACCGGCGTGCTGCGGCCGGTGCCCGGTCGTGGGCGTTCGGTAAACTTCGGCCTCAGCGCCAGCTTCTGAGCATGAACACAGGCGGGCAACCAGATGGGGCATCGCAGGGTCATCAGCCGATGGCCCTGCCTGACTGCCTGACGGGTGCCCGCCTGTTTGCCCTGTGCGCGACGACAATCGTGCATCTGCTTGTGGCCGCAACTCTTGCCAGCATCCTCGATTCTAGGCCCGATAGCGCCAAGGATCGAGGGGCGGCCCTAACCGTCGTGACACTGGCAACGAAACCGCCTGTGAGGGTGCGAAAAGAAAAGGCAGAGCCGCCGCCCGCCACTGTACCAGCTTCATCATCGCACCTCCCACAACCAGCAAAACGTTCGCCGACCAGAGCGCTAGGTGCCGAAACGTCATCGGCACCAGGCTCGTCTGCCCCTCTCCCCGCAGCGTCCGAATCCGTGAAACCTGCCAAAACTGCCCTAGCTCTTGCCTCAACAACAGAGCACCCGAGTGCAGCCGAAATGTCGTCGGCTCTCGAGCTCTACCGAGCGGCGCTTTGGCGACAGATCGATGCGCATCGGCCCCGTGGTGTCACCATGCGCGGAACTGCCATGATCCGGTTCCGGCTTTCACCCGACGGCGCATTGATCGAAGCTACCGTGTCGCGAACCAGCGGCCTGATCCAGCTCGACAAGATCGCGCTTCGATCCGTGCGCCAGGCGGCGCCTTTCCCACAGGCTCCGGCCGGCATCGCGGATACGCAGCTTACATTCGAGATACCTATCAATTTTCGTTAGGCGGCCTGGACCGCAGGGACATTGCGGCGAGGAACTTCAGGCTTGGCGATCGTTATCGAAATGGGCGGTCAGCTGCCGCCAGCGCCCACCTTCCAGACCTTGAGCCCCAGCTTGCGCGCCTTGTCGACGAGGTTGGCGTTGATCCCGTTGCCGGGGCAGGCGATCACCGCCTTTGGCATGGCCTCGAGCATGGCATCGTTGCGGCGAAACGGGGCGGCTTTGCGGTAGCGTTCCCACTCGGGCCGGAAGGCAACATGCTGGACCTTGCGGTTGCGGGCCCAGAGCATCGCGATGTGTTCGCCCCCGGTCGGGTTGCCGCCGTGGAACAGGACCATGTCGGGATATTTGGCGTGAACTCGGTCGAGCACGTCCCAGATCCGCTTGTGGTCGGTGTAGTCAGGGCCAGCCGTGAAAGCGACGCGGGTTCCGGTTGGCAGCAGCGGCTCGATCTCGGCCTTGCGCTTGGCGGCGAGGAAGTCGCGGCTGTCGATCATCGCGGCCGTCAGGGTCTTGTGGTGGACGAGTGATCCGGTGCGCGGCGTCCAGGGCTTGCGGAAGTGTCGTTCGTACTGGTCACCGGCGGCTTCGCGCATGAATTCCAGGGCATTGCGGCGTTCGATCAGCGACAGGCCTTCGCGCAGGAGCCGTTCAAGTTCGACCGAGCGGACTTCCGAGCCATCCTGTTCACCCTGGCTGCGGCGCTGGGCATCCTCGTTGTCATCAAGTTCGCGCTGCACGCGGCCGGTGGCGCGGTGGAAGATGTTGACGGTCGACCAGCACAGTTCCTCAAGGTCAGGCTCGAGACGGGTGTCGAGCATGGTGGCGATCAGGGCGTCGAACATGTCGGCGATCGCACCGGACGCGATCCGCTCTTCGGGCAGCGGCCTGGGGTCGGCCTCGTCCGAGAAGGGGCGGTAGCCATAGAGGCTGAGTTCTTCGAGCAAGTGCGCCGTGGGGGAAGATGCGTGTTCGGGTTCGTGATCGTCATAGTCTTGCATGGGGTGCGCTCCTGATAGCGGAGCCGGGCGTTCTCCCGGCCTTCCTTCGCGCGTCCTCTGGTGACGGCCAGACCGGCGGCGCACCGGGAGCGAAGCGGACGGCCGCAGCGATCAGCGCAGGACGGCAAAGCCCGGGCTATTTTGCTTCGCGATGTAAAGGCGGGCCCCCGGCCCGCCGACGGAAAATAGCCCGGGCGGCGCCGTTGCTCCGCCGGACAGGCCGGCGCAGACGCGCATCGCAGGAAGGAAGGCCGAACGATCCGGCAGATGACTGACAGAAGCACCAACAGGACAGCCCGATCACCCGGACCGCTTGCTTCTCTTCCCGGTCTCACGCCTTGCGCAGCAAGGCTTCGTCCCCGCTACCGAGCTGCCGGGCAAGGTTGGCCGCCATAGCCTCGCGGGAGCATTGTCGCAGGTCGTCGTTGAAGTCGCCCAAGATCGGCATGAGTGGGATCACCTCGATGCCCGACGTGGCGCAGCGGTCGACGATGGCGGCAAAAGCTGCCTCGCCGGCCGTGTCGCGATCGCGGGCGACATAGAGGCGGTTTACGCCTGCCGGGAACAGGAAGGCTGCCAGGTGCGCGGACGACGTACAGGCCGCGAGAGGCATGGCCAGAAGACATGCTCGCAGGGAAAGCATGGTCTCGATGCCTTCGCCGATGATCATTCGCTCCGACGGCACGCCAAAGCGGACGGCATGGCCGAGAATGGCGCCCATGGTCTTTCGCGGATTGGCAACAGGCGCCTTGTCCTTACCGGACGGGTCGAGCCAGGTGCGATGAACGCCGGTGATCGCACCTGCATTGTCGGTGACCGCAGCAATCAGGGCTGGCCAACGCGTCGGCGTGTCAGACGGATCGTCACGGGACGGCCGGTAATGACAACCGGGATGGAACCGCAAGGCCGTGAGGTCCGCACCTGCTTCAAGGCCCCGGGACTGGAGGTAAGCTTGCGCGAGAGTGCCTGCGGTCGGATGGCTGCCCGACCAAAGCCGCAAGGCGGCGTCCCGCTGGCCTGAACTGATGCAACTGAGCCCTAAAGGACGCGATCGCGGCGCAGGGGCTGGAGCTTCCGGGAGGGAGAGAAAGCGACGGGCCTCGCTCAGGGCCTCCCGCATGCCGGCGGCCCGAACCGAGTGACCGATAATGTCGAGCAGGTCGCCATGATCGCCGGTGGCAGCATCGGTCCATTTACCGGCTGGGCCTTTCTCGCCATCGACCAGGCGGACATAAAGACTGCGCCCCGGTGCGTTGTCGACATTGCCGACCAGCCAGTAACGCCCCTCCCTGCACCCGTTCGACAGATAGCGGCGGCATACCGCCTCGGCCTGCTGGCCAAGGCGGCGGGATAATTCGGTGGCATTCATGAGGCAAAGCTCCTGCCGAACAGAGAAGGGGTAAGGATGCGATGCGCGGCCCGGGACCGGCAAATCGGCGCGGTCAGGCTACCCTGGCGCTCTCGCGGCGGGGCAGGATGCGCTCGAGAGGATAGCGCTCGAGCAGCCGGGCGAGGATGGCGGGGCCGTCGCTGCCGGTCGGCACGAACACGCGCAGCTTCCACGAGACGATTTCGGAGATGAGCCCGATCGCCTTCAGCCGGTCGAGCGCCAGATCGCTGAAACCCGCAAGCTCGATACGCGGCGTGCCCATGGCGCGGACCTGCTGGAGGGTCTGCCCTTCGCGCAGTTGCAACGCCGCTTCTCCGGACATGAGCATGGCAAAGGCGGCATCGGGCGCGAGTGCCGGTGCCTCTTCCTCGATGATCGCGGCGACCCATGCTGGCGAGACCTTGCGCCCGACAAAGCGCTGCCCGTCATCGGTCTGGAGCCGGTATACCCGGGTGCTTTCGTCGGGCAGCTGCTTCCAGATCGGCAGCAACAGACCGCTGACCATGTGCAGGGTGCTGGTTTCAAACTCCGGGATCGTCGCCAGTTCGGCCGTCCAGGCTGTCCTGAACGCTGTTTCGTCGGCAGGCTCCCAGTGGCTTGCCGCCATGGCCTCAACCGGCACCGTGCTGGCCTCGCCCGGGCGCACCAGTCGAATGCGGGCTTCGACCGAACCGTCGTCGCGCATCATGCTGCGCGCGGGCATCTCGACCGCCGCGCGGCCCGAGCGCTGGTTGAAGAGCAGCCGTCCCTGGCTGCGTCCGGCAAGCTCAAGTGCTTCATCCAGGGTGACTGTCCGGGTGCGATCCTTGCGGGCGATGGTCAGCAGGTCGGTCACGGCGCCAGTGCCGGGATGGGTATAGATGGTCCGGCGCGAGGTCAGCGCGAAGCTCTCTGCGCGCAGGGTCTCGAGGCCGATTTCATAAGTGCCGCTGGCCATCGCGCCTTCGATCCGGCGGGAGAGCAGGTCTTCGAACGCGGTGAAGAGAATGTCCTGCAGCGCAATCGTCAGGGCCAGCATGCGGTTGAGGAAGGTCGTGATCGGCGGAAGCTCGTCGCGCAGCCCGCCGCCTTCGGCTTCAATGATCGATAGCCCGGTCGCCTGCTCGAACTGCTGGAGACTGCAGCCTTCAACCTTGCCGGCGGCGATCAGGGCATAGAGCTGGCGCAGGGCGTCGCGCGCATAGTGCGACTCGAGATTATCCTCGGGCCGGAACATGTTCTGCCCGCCCGTCTGGCGCTGGCCGCGGGTGATGGCGCCAAGGCTGTCGAGCCGCCGGGCGATGGTCGAGATAAAGCGCTTCTGCGCCTTCACATCGGTCGTCACTGGACGAAACCGGGGCGGCTGCGCCTGGTTGGTGCGGTTGGTCCGCCCGAAGCCCTGGATGGCGTTATCGGCCTTCCACCCGGCCTCGAGCAGGTAGTGGACCCGCAGCCGGCGGTTCCGGGCTCCGAGGTCGGCGTGATAGGATCGCCCCGTTCCTCCGGCGTCGGAGAAGATGAGGATCCGCTTGGCATCGTCCATGAAGGCTTGGGTCTCAGCGAGGTTGGCGGACGCGGGACGGGTCTCGACGGCAAAGCGGACCTGCCCGCTGCCATCGCAGTGCGCGACAATGCGCCGGGCGCGGCCGGTCACTTCGGCGACCACATCCGTGCCAAAATGATGGAGGATCTGGTCGAGCGCGGCAGGCACCGGCGGCAAGGCGGCCAGATGCTCGATCATCTGCTGGCGGCGTGCGACCGCCTCGCGGCAGAGAACCGGCTGCCCATCCTTCCAGACCGGGCGCGATGACAGGTTCCCCTCCTCATCGCTGTAGGGCTCGAACAACTGCACCGGGAAGCTGTGCTCGAGGTACGACAGAACATATTCGCGAGGCGTGATGTCAACGCGGACGTCGTTCCACTCCTCGGTCGGAATGTCCGCCAGACGCCGCTCCATCAGGGCTTCCCCGGTCGAGACGATCTGCACGACGGCGGCTTGTCCCGCCTCCAGGTCCTGCTCGATCGCGGCAATGACGCTCGGACACTGCATCGCGGTGATCAGGTGGTTGAAGAAGCGTTGCTTGGCGCTTTCGAACGCCGAGCGGGCGGCGGACCTGGCCTGGGCGTTGAGCGTACCGGTCACCGAAGTGACGTTGGCTGCAGCAAGGGCTGCATCGAGGTGATTGTGAATGACCTGGAAGGCGGCGGCATAGGCATCGTAGATCCGCACCTGCTCGCCCGTCAGCGCGTGTTCAAGCATGTCATATTCGACCCCGTCGAACGACAGCGAACGCGAGGCATACAGCCCGAGCGCCTTGAGATCGCGGGCCAGCACTTCCATTGCCGCGACCCCGCCGTTCTCGATCGCCGCCACGAATTCGCCGCGCGTCGCGAACGGGAAGTCTTCACCGCTCCACAGTCCGAGCCGCTGGGCATAGGCCAGGTTCTGGACCGTGGTCGCCCCGGTCGCCGAGACATAGACAACTCGTGCCGAGGGCAAGGCATGCTGGAGGCGCAGACCCGCCCGGCCCTGCTGGGAGGGCGTCTGTTCGCCCCGACTGCCCTTGCCGCCGGCGGCATTGGCCATGGCATGGGCTTCGTCAAACACGATGACCCCGTCAAAATCGCAGCCGAGCCATTCGACAATCTGCGCCAGGCGCGAGGCCTTGCCTTCGCGTTCCTGCGAACGGAGGGTCGCATAGGTCGTAAACAGGATGCCTTCGGCAAAGCGGATCGGGCTACCCTGTCGGAAACGCGACAGCGGGGTGACCTGCAGGCGCTCCTGCCCGAGGGCCGCCCAGTCGCGCTGCGCGTCTTCCAACAACCGGTCCGACACCGAAATCCATAACGCGCGGCGGCGACCCTTGAGCCAGTTGTCGAGGATGATCCCGGCGACCTGGCGGCCTTTGCCCGCGCCGGTGCCATCACCGAGGAACCAGCCCCGCCGGAAGCGGACGGCGCCCTCCTGCTCCTCGCTCGCGGCCGACAGGACATCGAACGTCGCATCCACTGCCCAGGCTCCGGACAGAAATCCGGCATGGGCTTCCCCGGCATAGATCACTGATTCGAGCTGTGTGTCAGACAGCATGCCATCGGCGACCAGTCTCGCCGGGACATGCGGACGATAGTTGGGTGGCGGCGGTGCTACCGAGGCCATGGCCGCCGACTGGACCAGCGGCGTCGGATGGGGAACTGCGCCCGGGATGCGGAGCGACTGGAGCGTGTAAGGCTCGTAGATTGCCTCGCCCAGCTGGACGGTGTCTGCTGGGGCGCTTTCGAGCGTCTCATACTCGAGCTCGATCCCTTCGAGCGACGGGACATTGCCCTTCAGCGGGACCGCGACCACGGCAGGACGGCCATGCTGCATCCCGGTGGCGCGTCCATCCTGGGGCCCGACGATGTGGACGGGAACAGACGGCGTGCAGTCCGGCCGGGGCGACAGGTCGGCGAGGATCCAGTCGAGCAGGCTGGCAACGTCCGGGGCCATCCCGCGCGGCTCAGGGAAAGCAAGCGGATCGGCAGCAGGCAGCTTGTCGATCACGGTCAGGCGCGTGGCAATCGCGGTGCCGTGGGGCGCGAACACCTTGCCGGCAATCGCGGCGGTAAAGACGAGAGTGCCTGCCTGCTGGAGTTCAGCAAAGGCGTCCTGCCAGGCAGGATCATGGGGCGAGCAGTTCGCGCCGGTGATGGCGACAAGCCGCCCGCCGGGGGCAAGCCGCGCAAACGCCGAGCGCATGTGGCGCAAGGCTGCATCGCGGACCCGGCCCTTGACGTGGACCGCTGCCGAGAACGGCGGGTTCATCAGCACGAGGCTCGGTGACAGGTCGGGCTCCAGAAAATCGTCGATCTGGGCAGCGTCGTGGCGCGTGACCGGCAGGGTCGCAAACAGTCCGGACAACAGGTCAGCCCGGCCATCGGCCAGCTCGTTAAGGTGCAAACGGGCGCCCATGATCTCGGCGAGGATCGCCAGCATGCCGGTTCCTGCCGATGGTTCGAGAACCAGGTCACTGGGCGTGATCCGGGCTGCGACGGCGGCAACTAGCCCCAGCGGCAGGGGCGTGGAGAACTGCTGAAAGGCCTGTCCGTCTTCCGATCGCCGGGTCTGGGTCGGAAGCAGGTCGGCCAAGCGTTGGATGGCGGCGAGCAATGCCTGTGCTCCGCCCGGCCGCCTCAGCAGGGCTGCGCCATAGCGGCGCAGGAACAGGACCTGGGCCGCTTCGCAGGCTTCATAGGCAAGCTTCCAGCTCCAGCGCCCCTCGGCATCGCTACCGCCGAAGGCTTCCTCCATGACCCGGCGCAACCGCGCGGTGGCAATGCGCTCGCCCCGCACCAGCAGGGGAAGGAGCGCGGTAGCTGCCGTGATCAGGCGACTGGGCTCGCTGTCTGCGGCGGCGGGGGCCTTGCATGCGCGGCGCGCGGCAAGGCCGAGGCGGAAACGGGCAGAAGAGACATGACAGGGAACTCCGGACTGAAGGTTGCGGCCCGGCACGATCTCCCTCGATCCTGCCCGGGCTCGCTTGCGTCCCGGCCAGCCTCGTCCTCTCTGGTCCGCCGTGCAGGCGGACATGCGAAAAGGCCCGCCTCCGTGCGGGAATGCGCGGAAGCGGGCCGGTCCGGCAGCGCTGTTGTTCCCGTATGCTGGCGGTCAGGCGCTGAGGGCTGAAGGCTCCACCTGTTCGTGGCGGTCCGGATCGATGACAAAGCCGAACGCGCCGGGAGCGTATTCGCCGACCGGCACCCGGTAGTGTCGGACAGGCACTGCTCCGCGCGCACCGCCCATCGTCGCGACACAGTCGACCATTCCCGGATGGCTGTCCGACCGCACTGCCGAGATGACGATCCAGTTGGCCGCATGGACCTCGCGGAAACGGCGCTCGTCCTTGACGCGTGACTGGCCGGGGGCAAGCTCGATGTCGTGGATCGCCTCCCAGGCGTCCGGATAATAGGCGATCAGGCTTTCAGCCGCGATCCGTCGCTCCCGCGTAGTGAACAGGCGCGGGAAGGTGAAGGCTACCTTGGCCCAGTCGCAGTCCTCTTCGTACCAGCCATTGGCATGCCGCAGCAGCGGATGAACCGCGGCATTGCGTAGATCGTCGAGATGGAAGCCGCCATGCCCGGCGGTGGAGTGGCAACTGATCCCCTCACCATAGCGGCAGGATTGCTGGGCCGGACCCCACGGCGTCGACCGGCGTGGGATCATGGTCGGACGGGGAAGACCCCGCAATTCGCGGTGGTGCTCGGCAATCTCGGCAACGTGATCCCGGAATGCGGCCTCGTCGGCAACGATGCCGCACGAACCCCAGAAGTCCTCCTCGGTCCAGTCGGCCATCGTCTTCTTGAGCCGCCAGGCATTGGCGATGCGCAGGCCGGTCCGGACAGGAACTGCGATCCAGGAATGATCCTCTAGGCTTGCGGCGAGCAGACCTCCGGCGGTTCTGCCGAACACCGGTGCGGGATTTGTCCTGGGCGTCTTCACGCTGCCCTCCGTAGGGCGCCAAGTCCGCCCGTTTCGTCCGCTGCGGCAATGCTGAGGAAAGCGTTCGAATAGCGGTGGCGTGCCAGCCATTCGTGGGCTGAGGGCAGGTCTTCGGCCAGATGCTGAAGCTCGACCTTGCTGTTCCATTCGGTCAGGACCCGAACCATGCCGGGGCGCGGGCGCTCAAGGATGGCGAAGTCGAGCGGACAGGTGAGCTCGAAATGGCGGCTGACGGTGAGGATCGTCACGCCTTCGGAGCCGTATTCGCCGATCTTCAGCACGAACCCAGCGGACTGGAAGCTGCTGCCTATCAGGCGGCGCGGGTAGATGGCGACAAGCCGGCCAGCGCCGTTCCAGGTACGCCAGGCAGTCAGTTTGCGCCGGAAGCGCTCGGGCGGTCGGGGCTGGTCATTGGCAAAGCTTATCAGGCTGCCAAGCGGCGCGGTGTCGAAAAGGTCATGGGCATTCATCAGTCTGGTCCTGTGATCGGGGCGCTGCGGCGTCATCGCGCGCGCGCCGGAAAGGGGATGGGAAGTGGCCGGGACGCGAGCAGGCACATCCCGGCCCTCGGGGGTCACTCGGCCGCGATGGCCCACGCGTCGAAGCTGCCGTCTTCACCGTCCTCGGGCTCCCCGTCGCCGGTGAGGAAGGCTGGCAGGTCGTCACTCGCTGCGGTGCTGACTGCGCCAAGATCGACAAGATCGGCGATGCCCGGCGTGCGCAGCGGTTCGGGCAGCCATGCGCTGTCCTCGAGCAGGCGGGCTGCCTCGCGGGCCATGTCGCCTTTCTTGAGGTGATCGATCAGCGCTGCGGTCTCCTCGCCCCGGGCTTCGGCCACCGCAGCAAGAATGTGCGGCTTGGTCACCCGGCCGAGGTAGTTCTCGACGCCCGGCTTCCAGCCTGCGGCCACCATGTCGAGATCGACTGCGCGGGCGAGGACATGGGCATGCTCGATGCGTCGCGCCACCGTGTGGGCGGAAACCCTGCCATCGTAGCGGCTGGCCGGTTCCCACTGCGCATTGATGCCGAAAGCGGCGCAATGGGCGAACAGGGCTGCCTGGTCGGCGCCGGTCATGGACAGAAGAGCTGCCCATAGATCGATGTCGTGCTCGGGCAGTTTGGCCTTCCACTGGTCATGCCGCGCGATGATCGCGCGGGCGCTGACCGAATCCGCCATGCCCGGCGCCTGGTGCGGGAAGCCGGTGCGATGCACCGCCACGCCGAGACAGCTTTCCCGCGCTCCATGGTAGAACGTCTGGAGGACCATGGCATGGAGGACGACGGCAAAGGCCACGTCAGGGCGGTTCGCAACCGCATCCTGCAACGCCAGCGTGCGCTCGGCGGTCAGTTCGCAGACGAGCTTGTCGGGCAGCGGTTTGATGCTGCTCTCGTCTTCTTCGGGCTCGCCGGAAGGTTCGCTGCCCTGCGACGGTTCGCCGCCAAAGGGCCGATCGGCATCGACGCTTCCGGCATCGTGCCCATCTTCGCCGCCAGCATACCCGCCGTCATCCGGCATGTCCGAGTCAGGCTTCGGCTCATCCTCGGCGCGCACGAAGCCGCGTTCGACATGGAGCGATCCGTCGACATCGATGCTGATGAATACCCCAGCCATCGCCATGTCCTCGGGTGCAAATACCGGCGAGCGTTCCAGCAGCAGCGCCAGCTCCTGGTCGATCGCGGTCAGCCGCTGTTCGACCTCATCCGGGATCTCGGAGACACCCTCGTAGTCGTTCTCGATACCCGCAGCTTCGGCTTGCAAGGCTTCGACCCGGGCCTGTTCTTCCTGGGTGAGCTCGGCGGCCGTGCCGGTGATGACGCGCATGCCGTCGCGGTAACCCCAGGGAAAATCGACTGCCGCCGCCGCCCATTTCCACCCGTCAGCTTCGAGCTGTGCTGCTTCGGACTGCAAGCGTTCAGCGACCAGCTTGTCGAGGAGCTGCACGTCCTGCAGCCAGCCCCCGTGGTCATCCTCGAACAGGTCGCGCATGACGCTGCCGCCCGCAGTCACATAGGCCTCGAGCGTGACGAAGCGGACCCGCTTGTCGGAGGCGCGCACGGTATCTTCGGTCAGGCGCGAGCGGATATAGGCGGGCGAACGGTTGAAGCTGTGCGCCAGCATCTCCCAGACCTGCTCCTGCCGCTCGTGATCCTCGCAGACCGAGAAGGCCATCAGCTGATCGAGGGTCATGCCGTCATCGGCATAGATCGCATGCAGCATGGGCGAGACCGAGGCGAGCTTGAGCCGCTGGCGCACGACAGCCGGCGTCACCATGAAATGTGCGGCGATGTCCTCAAGCCCCAGGCCCTGATCGCTCAGCACCTGCATGGCGCGAAACTGGTCGAGGGGATGCAGCTGTTCGCGGTGGGTGTTTTCCGCCAGCGAATCTTCCTCTGCGGAAATGTCGCTGCCCTCGCGCACCACGCAGGGAACAGGCTGGGTCTTCGCCATGCGCTTCTGCTTGACCAGCAGTTCGAGCGCACGGAAGCGGCGACCGCCGGCGGGAACCTCAAACCGGCCGGTTTCTTGACCCGCGTCGTCGAGCTGCGGGCGGACATTGAGGCTCTGGAGCAGGGTGCGCCGGGCGATGTCCTCGGCCAGCGCCTCGATCGAGACGCCGGTCTTGATCCGCCGGACGTTGGCCTGGCTCAGGACCAGCTGGTTGAAGGGAATGTCGCGCGACTGCGACAGGACGATCTTGGAAGCGGCACTTGCCATGTCAGGTCTCCGGTGGCGGACCGCCGGGAGCCTCTCTCCCAGCCCCTGGCCCGTCACGAAGCCCCCGGCTTCCCTTTCCCTCTATGGGGCGGGCGCCGCCTGTCCGGGGACGGCGACGCCCTTGCCCTGATCCCGCCGTTAGCCCGCGCGGCGACCTCACGCCGCCCGCGCGAACTCGGGCGCCTCCTCTTCCCCCGTCCGAAAGCGAGGAGGAAGTCCGCCGCCTTCGAGGCGGCACTTGCGGCCCGCACGATGGCGCGATTGTCCTCGCGCAGGATCGCCAGCCACGAGCCAAGGTAGTCGGCATGGCGCACGCTGGGCTCGATCCCGAGCGCGGCGCAGACGAAAGCGCTCGTCATCTCGGCGCAGAGCTCCTCCCGGCCATATTCGGGTGAGCCGAAGCGGCCGGACTGATCGCGGGAGAGCCGGCTCGGATGACCCGTCCAGTGACCAAGCTCATGGAAGGCCGTGCGGTGCCAGTTGATCGGGTCAGGGAACGCATCGGGACGCGGGATCTGGATATAGTCGCGCGAGGGCACGTAGAAGGCCTCGCCGCCCATGATGCGGATATCGGCGCCGGTGGCGCGGATCAGGGCATCTGCCTCAGGCAGGATCAGTGACCGGTCGACCGGCGCGACCGGTGCGCTCAAGTCCTCGGGCAAGCCGTCGCACTGGTCGGTCGAAAAGACCGTGTAGCGCTTCAGGAACGGGATCGTGCCGGGCGTCCGGTCTTCCTCGCGGGCCCGTTCGCGCTCCTGCTGCGGGGTGTAGCGGTGAGCATAGACCACGGTCATGCCGCGCTCACCCTTGCGGACATTGCCGCCCAGTTCCAGCGCCTGGCGGAAGGTGAGGAAGCGATTGGTGGTGAAGCCGCGTTCGATCATCGCGCTCCACAGGATCAGGATGTTGATCCCGCTGTAGCGCGCCCGGGTGCTGGCATTGACCGGCAGGTCGAGCGCTGCAGCTGCTGAATCCCACGGCTGTACCCAGGGCACGCGGCCCTGCTCGAGCTGGGCGATGATCCGGTCAGTGATGTCCTGATAGAGGTCGGTCCGCTCAGGTGCGGAAGCGCGGCGTGCGCGGAAAGATGCCATGGCCTGTCTCCTCGGACGGACCGGCCAGGGGCCACTCCCTCTGGCTTCGGCACCGTCACGGCCGAAGCCGCCAGGCTCTCACTCTCCAACACTGTTGCCGCCAGTCGCGCGAGCGGCTAGCGAGATGCCCCAGACAGAAACGCGCACCCTGACAGAGGCGGGCAATAGCTTGCCAGATGCCTGGCAGACCGAGCGGCGGGGCCTGTCGGCGTTCGCAGGCTGCCGTTCCTGCCATTCCCGCCGAAGTAGAGTGCGCGCGGGGCCCGATAGGTGAAGTCGCCGCGCCCTCAGGAGCAGGTCCGGTAGGATGTGCGGGATAGAGCGCGCCACCAGCCCCGTTCCGAATCAAAGGGGCGTTGCGGGGTGTCCCCGCTTGAAAGGGTAGGCCGAGACAGCGCAGCGGCTCGGGCTCAGGGGAAGGCATTCCCCTTCCGGCAATTCCGGCAGCTGATCATGGTCGGCTCCGGCATCAGCGAACGCGCATCAAATCGTAGTTCTTCATCCGATGGGGGCGTTTCCGCCGCCAGGGCAACCCGCCTGCGGCCCATCATCGCCGAATTCTTTTGCCCGTTGTTCACTGCTTGTGATTATAGAGCGGACATGGACAGCGTGGATTATGGAATTGGGGCCTATACGGCACTCGAGGCCGCCCGGATGGTCGGGATGAGCCAATCCACGCTTCGTCGCTGGTTGCTGGGCTATCAGCATGACAGCAAGCCGGAACCCGCGCTCTGGCATCCCCAGTATGAGCCTGACGAAGACGGCGTCCTCCTGGGTTTCCGCGATCTGGTCGAGGCGCGGATCGTTTATGCACTACGCAAACAGCGTATTGGCCTTCCAACGATCAGAAAGTGCATTGAACGGGCCCGGGAGATTGTCGGCGACGAGCGACCCTTCTCGACCAAGGCCTTCAGGACCGATGGGAAGACAATCTTTCTCGAGATAACCCGGGATCTCGATGAACCGGAGTTCATCGATCTCAGGAAAAGCCAGGGCGTCTTCAAGCGGGTCGTGGAGCCGAGCCTCCAGGATCTTGATTTTGGCCCGGGCGGGGCTGAACGCTGGTGGCTGCTTCACGGCAAGAAAACCGTCGTTGCCGATCCCACCCGCTCCTTCGGCCAGCCGATATTGGCCGAATGCGGCATATCGACGGCCCGGATGGTCGAGGCTGTCGCTGCCGAAGGCTCAGTAGAGCAAGCAGCGCGGGTCTATGAAATCAAGCCGCGCCTCATTCGTGATGCAATCGCCTACGAGGCGAGCATCGGCAACCGAAAGGCGGCATGAAGCTGCTCGTCGACAACAATCTGCCACCAAGGCTCGGCAGGGGCCTTGGGGCGTTTTTCGACGGCATGCATACGGTCGTCCATATCAAGGACAAGTTCGGGACGGGCAGCCTCAAGGACGAGGAGTGGATCGAACTCCTTGGCCGGGAAGGACGCTGGTGCGTGCTGACTGCGGATCGCAACATCGCCAGAAAACGACCGTCCCGACATATATTCTCGCATGCAGGCCTGATTGGCTTCTTTCCGGCACCTGCCGTGGCCAAATGGCCAATGGAACGACAATGCGCCCGGGTACTGACCCTGTGGCCCAAGCTGGTCAGCATCTCCGAGACAGTTGCCAGCGGCTTTTATGAGATCAGCGCGACCGGTGACCGCCTGCGCGCGATGTGAATCGCCGACAGAGATGTCGCATTGAATTCGGTCAGGCCGGGAATTCCCTCCGACTCATCTGCCGCTGCACATAAACGAGATCGATCAGCGAGCCGGAAATTCATCCGCCTACGCTGCAACAGCCGAACTTACGCGCGGCCTTCCGGAAAATTGGAGACAATGTGGAGACAGAGGCTCCGCGGGAGACCTTTGTCTCCAGGCCAAGACCGGTTGGCCTTGGCTTCAAAACGTTGGTTTTCTGGGAGAAAACTGGAGCGGGCGAAGGGATTCGAACCCTCGACCCCAACCTTGGCAAGGTTGTGCTCTACCCCTGAGCTACGCCCGCTCGTGCGTTTCTGGCCGGTGGGAAGTGCCCCGTCCGGCTGGGGTGTGGGCGCCTCTAACGGTGACTCGGAAAGAGCGCAACACCAAAAATGCATGAGATGCGAAGTCTTTCGCAAAACCCCCGTTTCCCCTTGCCGAAGCGCGATGCGTTCCCACATTGTGCGGCACATCTGAAAACATCGACCGGAGACGCATCTTGGCCAGCATGGGGCTCAATCTCGACGAACAGAAGGCAGTGGACCGCTTCCGCAAGAACGTGGTTGAGCCGTCGATGACCAAGCTGGTGATTCTCGATTTCTGGGCCGAATGGTGCGGGCCGTGCAAGGCGCTGACGCCGGTGCTCGAAAAGGTCGCCGCCGAGTATGCCGACAAGGGCGTGATCCTCGCCAAGGTCAATGTCGACGAGGAACAGTTCATCGCCGCGCAGTTCCAGGTGCGCTCGATCCCCACGGTCTATGCGATGTTCCAGGGCCAGCCAGTGGCCGACCTGACGCCCGCACGCACCGAATCGCAGCTCAAGCAGTACCTCGACCAGATTCTCGCCAAGCTGCCGGTGCAGGGCGGTGAGCCGGAACAGGACGTCACCCCGCTGCTCGCGATGGGCGAGGAAGTGCTGGCCGAAGGCGATGGCGAGCGGGCAGCCAGCATCTTTGCCCAGATCGTCGAGATCGCACCCGACAATGCCCCGGCCCACGCCGGCCTCGTGCGCGCACTGATTGCCGCGGGCGAGAAGGACAAGGCGCAGGCCGTGCTCGATTCGCTTGACCCCAAGCTCGCCGCCGATCCGGCCCTGGCTCAGGCGCGCTCGGCGCTGGCACTGGCCGAGGATGCACCGGAAGAGGGCGAACTCGCGGCCTTGCGCGCTGCGGCGGCAGAACGCCCGGCCGACATGGACGCCCAGCTCGCCTTTGCCAACGGCCTCTATGCCGCCGGCCAGCGTGACGAGGCCGCGACCAAGCTCCTTGCCATGATCGCCGCCGACCGCGAATGGAACGAGGGCGCGGCCAAGGCTCGCCTGCTGCAAATCTTCGAGGCGATCGGGCTGGAAGATCCCTGGGTTGCGGCCACACGCCGCAAGCTCTCCACCGTGCTGTTCGGTTGACCGCGATGGGCGCGAGCGCAAACACGACGCGCCTGTCGATCTTCCCGCTGACGGGCGCGGTCCTTTATCCCGGCCTGCAGCTGCCGCTGCACATCTTTGAACCCCGCTATCGCGCCATGGTCAGCGATTCGCTGGCGCGCGACCGGCGTATCGCGATGATCCAGCCGCAATCGCCGGTCGAGGGCGCGACGCTGTTCAGCGTGGGCTGCGTCGGCAAGATCGCCGATGTCGAAGCGTTGGAGGACGGGCGGTTCAATCTCGTGCTCGAAGGCATCGCGCGCTTCCGCATGATCCGCGAACTCGACGTGACCACGCCGTTCCGCCAGATCGAGGCCGAACTGCTCACCGACGACATGGCCGAAGCGCTGAGCGCGGTCGAGCGCGCGTCGTTCGAACAGGAAGCCCGTCGCTTCGCCGATGCCCAGGGCTATGCGGTCGATTGGGACTCGGTCGGCCGACTGGACGACATGTCGCTGATCAACGGCGTCTCCCAGATCGCGCCGTTCGATGCCGCCGCCAAGCAGGCCCTGCTCGAAGCCGATACCCTCGCCGCCCGCTGCGAGCTGCTGGTCCAGCTCATGCAGTTCTTCGGCAAGCGCGACAGTGACGACGGCGGGCGGGTAACGCTTCAATGATAATCCTCCCCATTTTCACGAAGTGCAAATGGGGAGGTGGCAGCGCGTAGCGCTGACGGAGGGGTCTCTATCACTACCCCTCCACCACCAGCTTCGCTGGCGGTCCCCCTCCCCGCTTGTCCTGCGGAAAATCAGGGAGGATTCGTCTTAGAACTGCGCCTGAATTCCGTCGATCACGAACTGCGCCGCCAGGGCCGCCAGCAGCACGCCGAGCAGGCGGGTGATCACGGCCTCGACCTGCGATCCCAGCGCGCGGATCAGTGGCCGGGCTGCGACCAGCGCGATGAAGCTCAGCACCATCACCACGGCCAGCGCGCCGAGGATCACGGCAGTCTCATTGATCCCGTTGGCCCGCGCGGTCAGCAGCATGACCGAGGCGATCGAGCCGGGGCCGGCCAGCATCGGCATGGCCATCGGGAAGACCGAGACATCCTCCACCTGCGGCTGGGCCGTGCGCACCTTCTCGGCTCGCTCCTCACGCCGTTCGGTGCGCTTCTCGAACACCATGTCGAGCGCAATCAGGAACAGCATGATGCCCCCGGCAATGCGGAAGCTGTCGAGCTCGATGTGCAGAGCGCCCAGCAGGTCCTCCCCGAACAGCGCGAAGACCAGCAGGATGCCGGTGGCGATCAGGCAGGCACGCAGGGCCATGGAGAACGCCTGTTTCGCCGTCGCATTGGCAGTGAGGCCGGCGTAGATCGGCGCACAGCCGGGCGGGTCGATCACCACGAACAGCGTGACGAAGGCGGAGAGAAACAGCTGCCACATCGTCTCAGGCTCCGTTCGCTTTGAAGCTGCGTGCGATGACTTCCTGCATTGCGCCGTCCTTCCAGATCCACGCCGTGAAGCGGCGGCTGCCATCGGGCATCACGCTCGACCGCCACGCCAGGCTGCCGTCGCGCGATTGGCCGTCCTTGCTGTCGCCGCCGTCGGATGCCGGAATGGCTCCGGCAAGCGGACGCATGGGAGGAAGCTTGCTGTCCTCCTTGCGCTCGCGCTTGCTGCCGGGCTGCGGCGCAGGGTCGCTGGTTGGACGACGGCGGACCGGGCAATCGGCGACCTTGCCTTCGGCCCAGTCCACCTCACGCAAAGGCGAGGCGAGATTCTGCCCGTCATCGAGCACCCACTTCCAGTCGACCTTGCCCTTGAACTGGCGCTGCCACACGGTGACATATTCGCCGTCTCCGCCTGAGGGACCCTGCCATGCGCCATAGGTCAGCCCGGCGGTGCCATCGCAGCTGATCCACGCCAGGTGCGGCGCCCTCTTTACCGGCGCGGGCGGGTCCTTGCGGTCTTTAAGCAAGGTTTTGGCAAGCTTGCGCCCGCCCTCGAACATTTCGGCGGTCTCGTCGGCAGTCTCGCGGAAAGCAGTCCACTGGCCCTTTTCGCGGACAAGGCGGGCAAAGCCGATGTCCGCGGCGATCAGCGCCGAAGGATTGGCATAGGCGCGCTGCGGCCGGCCCGACCTTTGCGAATCAGCGGCAGGCTCCGACAACGAGGGGGCGGCGGCAAGCAGGAATGCGAGGGGTATCAGGCGCTTCATCGCATCAGCCTAGCCGATGCGCCGCAGCCTGCCCACCCCGCGCAGGGTTGATCAGATCGCGTCTGCGGCCAGTTCCAGCCCTTCGTTGCGATAGGCTGCAACGAGCGCGTTGCGCAGCAGCACGGCGATCGTCATCGGGCCGACGCCGCCGGGCACCGGCGTGATGGCCGAGGCAACTTCGGCGGCAGAAGCATAGTCCACGTCGCCCACAAGCTTCGTCTTGCCGGCTTCGGCGCCGGGCACCCGATTGATGCCCACGTCGATCACGGTTGCGCCCGGCTTGATCCAGTCGCCCTTGACCATCTCGGGACGCCCCACCGCAGCCACCACGATATCGGCCCGCTTCACCACTTCGGCGAGGTTCTTGGTGCGGCTGTGCGCCACGGTGACGGTGCAGCTTTCCGCGATCAGCAGTTGCGCCATCGGCTTGCCCACGATGTTGGACCGCCCGATCACCACTGCGTCGAGGCCGGAAAGGTCACCAAGCTTGTCCTTGAGCAGCATCAGGCAGCCCAGCGGCGTGCAGGGCACGAAGCCCGGCTGCCCCACGGCAAGGCGGCCGGCGTTGGTCACGTGAAAGCCGTCGACATCCTTGTCGGGATTGATCGCGGCGATGACCTTCTGCTCGTCGATGTGCTTGGGCAGCGGCAGCTGGACAAGGATGCCATCGACAGCGGGGTCGGCGTTGAGCTTCTCGACCATCGCCAGCAGATCGGCTTCCGAAGTCTCGGCGGGCAGCTTGTGCTCGAAGCTGTTCATGCCGGCCTCGATCGTGCTCTTGCCCTTGGAGCGCACATAGACTTGGCTTGCCGGGTCTTCGCCCACCAGCACTACGGCGAGGCCAGCCTTGCGCCCGGCCTGCGCTTCGAACGCAGCGGCAAGGTCACCCACGCGGGCGCGCAGGGTGGCGGCGAAGGCCTTTCCGTCGATCACGGCAGCAGTCATCGTCTATTATCCAGCGAGTTTGCGCTTCACATTCCGGCCGAGGAAGCGGCAATGCCGCTCAGCAGGATCGTCAGCAGGTTGAGGCCGATGATCAGCACCATCGGCGAGAAATCGAGCGCGCCAGTATCGGGCAGGATCTTGCGGATCGGCCGCAGCATCGGCTCAAGGATAGCGTTCAGCGCCTTCCACACCGCCGCAACCGCGTTGTTGTGCATGTTCACGACATTGAACGAGATGAGCAGGCTCAGTACGAACTGCACGATGACCACTACGACAAGGATGTTCACGAGGTAGTTGATCATGGCGATCAGCGTGTAGAGCAGCATCGGTGCATATCCTCGACGGCAGAGTGAGAGCGAGCCATGCTCCTAGCCGACCCTCTTGCCGGGCCACAAGTGCCCGCGATGCCGCTACAGGGCAGCACTGGCGCCGCTCTGTATGTGCTACTTACAATTTAGGCAAGCTGTGCCGCTGTCGCCTTCAGGGCTTCAAGGTCGTGCTGTCGATGTGCCAGCGCAACTGTTCGGCCGATGCTCCGGGCACGTTGTTGACACGGCGCAGGATGACCTCGCCGGTGATCGTGCGGTCACCATCGGAGATGACGACCGGCGCGGTGTAATAGATCGAACCGGCCGCACCTTCCTGCTGGCCCTCGCTGATGACCACCGATGGCGCCTTCAGTCTGCCCCAGGTTTCGGCGAACATCGCGTCGTCCATGCCGCTGCGATCGCCCTTGTCTGCCCAAAAGGCGCGGACACTGCGCCAGTCGCGCGCTTCGATGGCGGCGGCGAAAGCGTCGAGCACGTCCTCGGGCCGCTTGGCGAGCGAGGGCTGAGCCGCCTCGCCGGACAATGCAGGCTCGGCCTTCTGCACAGGGCTGCCGGAAGACAGCGCGGCCGGCGCAGCCATTGCTGCGCTCTCTTCTGCAGGGGACGCCGGTCCCCGCTGGCAGCCGCCAAGGTGGAAGACGAGTGCTGAAGCAGCAGCCATGACAAGTGCGGTGCGGATCATGCCGCAGGGACGAGTGGCAGCCGGTCCGGTTCCGTCCGTTAATGCAATCATTATCCAATTCGGAGGATGAGCTGCGCCCGTCAGGCGCGGATCAGCGTCCCGGCACCGCGCGCGGTGAAGATCTCCAGCAGCATGGCATGGGGCACGCGCCCGTCGAGCACGACCGTCGCCTCGCAGCCGGCCTCGACGGCATGCACGCAGGTTTCAAGCTTGGGAATCATGCCGCCGCTGATCGTCCCATCCTCGGCCAGCCGCGCAATGTCGGCGGGGCGAAGGTCGGTCAGCAGGTTCTTGTCCTTGTCGAGCACGCCCGGGACATCGGTCAGCAGGAACAGGCGCGATGCGCCCAGCGCTGCGGCAATCGCGCCGGCCATGGTGTCGGCGTTGATGTTGTAGGTCTCGCCATCCGGCCCCACGCCGATCGGGGCGATCACGGGGATCATTCCGGCATTGACGATAGTGTCGATCACGGTCGTATCGATCCGGTCGGGCTCACCGACGAAGCCGAGGTCGACCACGATCGGATCGCCATCTTCGCCTTCAATCGCCTTGGGCGACTTCTTTGACTGGACCTTGCGGGCAACGACCATGCCGCCGTCCTTGCCGGAAATACCGATGGCCTTGCCACCTGCGCGGGCGATCCAGCTGACCAATTCCTTGTTGATCGCACCGGCCAGGACCATTTCGGCGACTTCGGCGGTCTGCTTGTCGGTCACGCGCAGGCCGTCGACGAACTGCGATTCGATGCCGAGCGCTTTCAGCATCCGCCCGATCTGCGGCCCGCCGCCGTGAACGACGACCGGGTTGATCCCCACCGCCTTCAACAGCACGATATCCTCGGCAAAGTCCTGTGCCAGTTCGGGATCGCCCATCGCGTGGCCGCCGTACTTCACCACGAAAGTCTTGCCGGCATAGCGCTGGAGATAGGGCAGCGCCTCGGTCAGGGTCTCGGCCTTGGCAAGCATCGCGGGGTCGTGGTTCTGGCTCATGCGCGCGCCCTTACGCGCAATGCCTGCAGAATCCAATATTGGCGTTGCGCGCGTAACGGCAGCTTATGCCGCGTTGTCGAGTCTGCGGCCGATCTTCATTACCAGCGCGATGATCAGCGGCACCAGCACTGCCGACAGCACAACCTTGGCCAGCATCTGCCCCGCCATCAGGGTGGCAATCGGGCGCACGCCATAGAACGAGACCGAAATGAAGATCAGCGTGTCGACAACCTGCGAAAGCGCTGCGGCAATGAATCCGCGCACGGCAAGAAACCGCCCAGCCGCGCCGCGCAGGCGATTGAAGATCCACACGTTCAGCGTCACCGACACGCCATAGGCCATGATCCCGGCCAGCATCATCCGCCATGATTGGCCAAGGATGATCGGGAAGGCTTCCTTGGCGGGTTCGTACATGCCGGGGTCGGTCGGCAGGTTCAGCACGAACAGCGTCAGCGCGATGGCAAAAGCCAGCGGCAGGAAGCCATAGCGGACAAGGCGGTCTGCGGCGTCCTTGCCGTGCAGTTCGGCAATGCCGCTGGAAATGGCGACGAGGGTGAGGAAGGGAAATATCCCGGCCTCCACCGCAAGGGGGCCGAGCGCCACCTGCTTTGCGCCCAGCACACCGCCCAACGTCACCATTCCGCCATAGAACAGCGCGAAGAGGAACAGCGAACGGGGGATTGCGGCAGCAGGCGCGGTGGTATCGTGCATTTCGGGCCGATAGCGCGCTTTTAACCTCCCGCCAATTCGCTATTAGAAACCATTGCAACCAATTTGCCTCTCGGAGCAAGTCCTTCCCGATGCGTGTCGCTTCCAGTCTTCTCGGGATGGTGCTCATCCTTGCCCTCGCTTTCCTGCTCTCGTCGAACCGTCGCGCTATCCGCCTGCGCGTGGTGGCTGCGGCTTTCGCGCTGCAGGCCGGCTTTGCCGCGCTGGTGCTCTATGTCCCGGTCGGCAATCGCCTGCTGCAAGGTGCGGCGGGCGGGGTGGAAAGCTTGCTCGGCTTCGCCCGCGCGGGCGTGCAGTTCCTGTTCGGCCCCTTGGCAGACCCGGCGATCGGCGGCACCAGCTTTGCCATTTCGGCGCTGCCGGTGATTGTGTTCTTCGCCGCGCTGATCTCGATCCTTTACTACCTCGGCGTCATGCAACTGGTGATCCGCTGGATCGGCGGCGCGCTCGAGAAGGTCACCGGCATCAGCAAGGTCGAATCGCTCTGCGCCGCCAGCAACATCTTCGTGGGCCAAAGCGAATCGCCGCTGGTCATCCGGCCCTATCTGGCCGGGCTGAACCCCAGCCAGCTGTTCACCGTGATGACCGTGGGCATGGCAGGCGTCGCCGGCACGATCCTCGCCGCCTATGCCAGCATGGGCATCCGCATTGATTATCTCGTCGCCGCCGCCTTCATGTCGGCGCCCGGCGGCATCCTCATGGCCAAGCTGATGATGCCCGACGAGCCGCCGGTCCCCGCCGAGGTCGCCGACGAGGCGCTGCCCAACCCTCACGTCAAGCCCAGCCTCGCCTCGGACGAGGAGGAGCGCCCCGCCAACATCATCATGGCCGCAAGCCAGGGCGCGCAGACCGGCGTGAAGCTCGCTGTAGCGGTGGGCGCAATGGTGCTCGCGTTCGTCGCGCTGGTCGCGCTCGCCAACGGTGTGCTTGGCTGGATCGGTGGCTGGTTCGGCACGCCGGACCTGTCGTTCCAGATGGTGCTCGGCTATGTCTTCGCGCCGGTCTTCTATCTTCTCGGCGCAGACGGCTGGACCGAGGCGATGCAGGCAGGCGGCCTGTTCGGCAGCAAGATCGTCCTCAACGAATTCGTCGCCTTCATCGAACTGGGCAAGGACACTGCGCTTTCCGCGCACACCGTCGCCATAGTCACTTTCGCCCTGTGCGGCTTTGCCAATTTCAGCTCGATCGCGATCCAGATGGCCGTCACCGGCGGCCTCGCCCCCAACCAGCGCCCCGTCATTGCCAAGCTCGGCATCCGCGCCCTTGTGGCCGGCGCGCTGAGCAACCTGATGAGTGCTGCGCTGGCGGGGTTGTTCCTCAGCCTTTAAGGCTCGACCCCACCCTTGAAATCGTCGGCCCGGACTTGATCCGGGGCAGGGCCTTTCTTCGGCGAACGAAAGAAGAAGCCTAAGCCTGGATCAAGTCCGGGCCGACGATGAAAGCGGGATCACCCGTAATGCGCGGCCAGCAGGTCTACCGCCTTGGCCAGTTCCCCATCGAGGTAGCCCAGCAGCTTGTGCCAGTCGTGCGCGCCTGCAAGTTCGCCCGGTCCGTCCGATACGCCGCGCAGGCCAACCAGTGGCACGCCGAATGTGCGCGCCGCGCGGGCGACGGCGTAGGTTTCCATGTCGACCATGTCTGCGCTCACCCGGTCCCAGTGATCGCCGCTGACGACATCGCCCCCGCTCGACAGTGTGGCGATGGGCAGGTCCAGTGGCGTTTCCAGCGGCAGTTCCTTGGGTTCATCTAGATAGGGCACGACGCCGGGTTCCACGCCCAACGCAGATGCGTCCATGTCGCGCCACGAAACGCTGCCGATCTGGTGGATTGATCCCAGCGCACAGCGCCGCGATCCGGCCGAGCCGAGGCACACGATCAGGTCGGGCAGGGTGCCCGCTGCCTCCAATCGCGCCAGCGCCACGCCCGCGTGCAGCGCCGCCTCGACAGGTCCGATGCCGGTGATCAGCGGCACGAAGCGCGCGCGCAAGTGTGGGCCGTACTCCGGCTCGGCCGCCATCACAAACAAGCCTCGCTTCTTCCCCAGAGCTGTCAGCTCAACCATTCGCCTGCGCCTTCAGTTGATAAAGCAGATCAAGCGCCTCGCGGGGCGACAGCGCGTCGATGTCGAGGCCGTTGAGGCGCTCGCGCAGGGCGTCGACCTTTTCTTCTGCCGCTTCGATCGCGGCGGCAAACAGTGGCAAGTCATCCAGCCCCGCAGCCAGCCCGCCGGTGGCAGCGCGGCCCTTCTCCAGCTTTTCCAGCACCGATTTGGCGCGCTTGAGAACCGGCGCGGGAACGCCAGCCAGCCGCGCTACCGCCAAGCCATAGGACTTGTCCGCCGGGCCTTCCGCCAGCTCGTGGAGCAGCACCAGATCGCCCTTCCACTCCCTTGCGCGGACGTGATGAAGCGAAAGCGCATCGCAGCTTTCGGCAAGGCGCGATAGCTCGTGGTAATGTGTCGCAAACAGGCAGCGGCACTGGTTGATCGAATGAATCGCCTCAGCCACCGCCCATGCCAGCGACAGGCCGTCATAGGTCGAGGTGCCGCGCCCGACCTCGTCGAGGATGACGAAGCTGCGCTCCGTCGCCTGGCTCAGGATCGCCGCCGTCTCGACCATCTCGACCATGAAGGTCGATCGGCCACGCGCGAGGTTGTCCGCAGCACCAACCCGGCTGAACAGGCGGTCAACCAGCCCGATCGTCGCACCTTGAGCCGGCACGAAGCCGCCCGCTTGCGCCAGCAGCACGATCAACGCGTTCTGGCGCAGGAAAGTCGATTTACCGCCCATGTTTGGCCCGCCAACCAGCCAGAGCCGGTCCTGCGCATTGAGCGTGCAATCGTTGGCGACGAAGCGCTCGCCCTTGGCGGCCAGCGCTGCTTCGACCACGGGGTGGCGCCCGCCGATGATCTCGAGGCAGGGCTCGTCCACCACGCGAGGCAGCGCCCAGCCACCTTCGGCCGCCCGCTCGGCCTGTCCTGCGACCACGTCGATGCGGGCCAGCGCCGCTGCGGTCGCAGCAATTGCTTCCTTTGCGCGGATGGCGTGCGCCACCAGTTCCTCGAAATGCGCTTCTTCCGCGGTCAGCGCGTGGCCGCCGCTTTCGGCAATGCGGCTTGCTTCCTCGTGCAGAGCCAGTGCGTTGAAGCGCACCGCCCCCGCCATGGTCTGGCGATGGGTAAAGCCGGACTCGGGCGCCATCAGCCGGTCGGCGTGCTTTGCGGGGACTTCGATGAAGTAGCCCAGCACGCCGTTGTGGCGAATCTTCAGCGCTGTGATGCCGGTGTCGTCGCGGTACTTGGCTTCCAGCGCCGCAATCGCCCGGCGGGCATTGCCTGATACCCGGCGCAACTCGTCAAGCGCAGCGTCGTAGCCTTCGGCAATGTAGCCGCCCTGCGAGCGTTCGGTCGGCGGTGCAGGCACCAGTGCGCGGGCATAGAGATCGCACAATGCACCATGGCCGGACAGCGAAGGCAGCATCGCATCCAGTGGCTCGGGCCGGTCGGCGCGAGCGCGCAGAAGATCGTGAAGGCGGCGCGCTTCGGCCAATCCGTCGCGCAGTTGGCCCAGATCGCGCGGGCTTCCACGTCCCGCCACGACCCGGCCCAGCGCACGGCCGACATCGGGCAGGGCGCGAAGGATGCCGCGAATGTCGCCGCGCAGCAGCGGATCGTCGTGCAGCCAGCTGACCAGCTCCAGCCTGCGGTTGATCGCACGCGCATCGGTCAGCGGCGCGGACAGGTCCTCGGCCAGTTGTCGCGCGCCGGCACCCGTCACGCACCGGTCAATCGCCTCGACTAGCGAACCGCGCCGCGTGCCGCCGGAACTGACAAGAATCTCGAGACTGCTTCGCGTCGCCTCGTCCATTGCCATGTGCGTGCCGGCCTCACGCGCCACCGGCGGCAGCAACAGCGGCAGCGCACCGCGCCCGACATGGTCAAGGTAAGTGACGAGACCGCCAGCCGCAGCCAGCATCGCCCGCGTGAACTGCCCGAAGCCGTCCAGCGTCGAAACGCCATGCACCGCTTTCAGCCGGGCCTCGCCTTCATCGCTGCCGAACGACCGATTCGGACGCGGCACGCAATCAACTGGCGCATTCTCCCACGATTCGGGGGCAACGACTTCGCTCGCGCCAAGCCGGGCCAGCGCCGCGCCCATCTGCTCC
The DNA here is from genome assembly GCF_003454795.1 of Novosphingobium sp. THN1. Lineage (GTDB taxonomy): Bacteria > Pseudomonadota > Alphaproteobacteria > Sphingomonadales > Sphingomonadaceae > Novosphingobium. The sequence continues at coordinate 859,320 of NZ_CP028347.1, read as the reverse complement.
GGGGCGCATTCCTCAAGCTCCATGCGCCCGGTCGAGATGTCGCAGGCGGCAATGCCGATAGTGCCGCGCACTTCGCACACCGCGGCCAGCACATTGGCCCGGCGCGGTTCGAGCAGCGCTTCCTCGGTCAGCGTGCCCGCCGTCACGAATCGGACGATGTCGCGCGCCACCAGCGCCTTGGAACCGCCGCGTTTCTTGGCCTCCTCGGGCGTTTCGACCTGTTCGGCGATGGCCACGCGGCAACCTGCCTTGATCAATCGGGCAAGGTAGCCCTCGGCCGAATGGACCGGCACGCCGCACATCGGAATTGGCGCGCCGCCATGCTCGCCACGGCTCGTCAGCGCGATATCGAGGACTTGCGCGGCGATCTTCGCGTCGTCGAAAAACAGCTCGAAGAAGTCGCCCATGCGGTAGAACAGCAGGCAGTCGCCAGCCTGCTGTTTAAGCGCAAGATATTGCGCCATCATCGGAGTTGGGGCATTAGGCGTCACGCGCACGTGGCTAGACGAGCGCGACGTGTTTCTCAAACCATCGACACCGGGATATCCGCAACTCCAGCGCACAGCCTGCGCAGAGCAGGCAGCATGGGGACGGTTCCGGTCTTGTGGGGGTACTTACGGTTTGACGCAAGTCCGCGAAAAGGATTGGCTCCGGGGTCTCAAGACTGCCTGGGCCCGCGCAGGTGCGCTGCCGTGGCTTTCCGGCCCCGGCATCCTCATCGCCGTGCTGCTCGTCTGCGCGCCTTTCGCGCTGGTCGAAGTGCCGCCCCTGATCGACGTGCCGGGCCACATGGGCGCCGCCGCGATCGAGGCCGCCGGTCCCGGCAACCCGCTCGAACAGTACTTCACCTGGAAATGGGTGTTCACGCTGAACATCGGCGGCGGCGTGCTGATGAAGGTGCTCGGCGCACAGTTCGGCATCCTTGCAGCGGGCTGGTGGAGCACCGTGCTCGCCACCGGCCTGTTCGCTGGCGGCTGCCTGTGGACCATCCGCATGCTCAACCCCAAGGGTGGGCACGCTGCGGCATGGTCGCTGATGTTCGTGTTCAGCTTCCCGCTGCTTACCGGATTCCTCAACTATATCCTCGCCACCGGCCTCTCGCTGACCGCGTTCGGCGCCTCCCTGTGGCTCGAACAGCGCAACCCCAGGGCGCGCGCCGCGATGCTAGTGATCGCGCAGCCGGTGGCAATGCTGTGCCATGCAATCGGCGGCCTGCTGCTGGCGCTGCTTGTCGGCGCACACGCGTTCGGTCGCGCGCTCGACGAGTTGCCCGAAGGCTGGCGCTGGCGCGATCTGACCAACCGCCAGTGGCTGCGCACGCTTGACTGGAAGGCCATTGGCCTGCGCCTGTGGCAAGCGTGCTGGCCGCTGCTCGCCACGGTGATCACGATCGTGCTGTGGAAGGCGTTCTCGCCGCCCGTCCAGTCGATGAACATCTGGCGCTGGGACCAGAAGGCCTGGTCCTTCGTGCTGACCTTGCGCGACCAGTCCAAGCTGCTCGATGCCGGGACCACGATCATCGCCTGCCTCTTGGTGCTGGTCGGGCCGTTCCTCGGCGCAAAGTGGCGCTTCCGGCAGGGCATGCCCGCGCTGATGGTGTTCCTGCTGTTTCTGGCGATCCCGAGCGACATCAACGGGTCGGCCTTCGTGGACATCCGCATCCTGCCGGTTGCCGCCATGCTCGGCCTCGGCCTGCAGGATTGGAGCGGCGCCCGCCGCCCGCAATGGGCCCGCGTCGTCGCTTATGCTGGCATGGCCCTGCTAGCTGTACGCCTCACCGTCACGGCGTGGAGCTTCAACGGCTATGCCGAGGACTACAACAAGCAGCTTTCCGCGCTGACCCATGTCGAACCCGGCAGCCGCGTCCTCGCATTCGTCGAGCATTCCTGCCTCGACGAATCCTGGCGCAACACCCGCCGCGATCACCTCGCCAGCCTTGCCAGCCTCTACCGGCAGGCCTGGGTCAACGACAATTGGGCGGTCCCTGGGCTGCATATGGTCGTGCCGCGCTTCCGCCCGGGTCGCAACTTCACGGCGGACCCCTCGGAGTTCGTCTGGTCGCGCGGTTGCGCCGGCGGCTGGCGTCGCAACGTCGATACTGCGCTCAAGTACGCCCCGATCGAGCGCGTGGACTATGTCTGGCTGATCGACACCGGCCTGCCCCACCGCGCCGATCCTCGTTTGCAGCTGGTCTGGCAGGAAGGACGCAGCCTGTTGTTCAAGGTAAGGCGCCTCGGCATCCCGACGTGGCAACCGAAGGATTTCTGAAGCGACATGCCATAGCTTGCGCGTAATACGGTTTCGGCAAATTTGGTGTTTTCGAACTGTTGCGCACTGCCTGCGCGCCTTGACGTAGCGTCAAAGGTCGGACACTGCCTTTGCCTATTGTCCGATTAAACTTGGGGAACCATGTCCGAGGAAAGCAACGTCCGCTTCACCGAACGCGAGGCGCTTTTCTACCACAACACGATCCGCCCGGGTAAGATCGAGATCATCGCCAGCAAGCCGATGGCGACCCAGCGCGATCTGTCGCTGGCCTATTCTCCCGGCGTCGCGGTTCCGGTCCGCGCCATCGCCGAAGATCCCGCCACCGCCTATGATTACACCGCCAAGGGCAACCTCGTTGCGGTGATCTCCAACGGCACTGCGATTCTCGGCCTCGGCAATCTCGGCGCGCTGGCATCGAAGCCGGTGATGGAAGGCAAGGCCGTGCTGTTCAAGCGCTTTGCCGACGTCGATTCGATCGACATCGAGCTCGCCACCGAAGATCCCGACGCTTTCATCGAAGCGGTTGCGCTGATGGAGCCCTCGTTCGGCGGCATCAACCTTGAAGACATCAAGGCGCCCGAATGCTTCATCATCGAACAGGCCCTGAAAGAACGCCTGAAGATTCCGGTGATGCATGATGACCAGCACGGCACGGCAATCATTTCTGCCGCTGGCCTGCTCAACGCCTGCCACCTGACCGGGCGCAAGCTTGAGGACGTAAAGGTCGTGGTCAACGGCGCAGGCGCTGCGGCGATTGCCTGCACCGCGCTGATCAAGGCCATGGGCGTTCGCCACAACAACGTGATCATGTGCGATCGTTCGGGCGTGATCTATCGCGGCCGCGAAAGCGGGATGGACCAGTGGAAGAGTGCGCACGCGGTCGATACGTCGGCCCGCAGCCTTGAGGACGCGCTGGTCGGAGCCGACATCTTCCTCGGCCTTTCCGCTGCCGGTGCGCTCCGTTCCGACTGGATGGCCAAGATGGCGCCGCAGCCGATCATCTTCGCGATGGCCAACCCGGACCCGGAAATCACGCCGCCCGAAGCCAAGGCCGTCCGGCCGGACTGCATTGTCGCCACGGGCCGTTCGGATTACCCGAACCAGGTCAACAACGTGCTCGGCTTCCCCTTCATCTTCCGCGGCGCGCTCGACGTTCAGGCGACGACGATCAACGAGGAAATGAAGATCGCCGCCGCCGAAGCCATCGCCAAGCTGGCGCGCGAGCCGGTGCCCGAGGAAGTGGCGGCTGCCTATGGCATCAACCACACCTTCGGTCTCGACTACATCATCCCCGCGCCGTTCGATCCGCGCCTGATGGAAGTCGTGTCGTCGGCCGTGGCGCAGGCCGCGATGGACTCGGGCGTGGCGCAAAAGCCGATCGAGGACATGGATGCCTATCGCACCAGCCTCAAGGCGCGCCTCAACCCGACGACCTCGGTGCTGACCAACGTCTTCGCGCAGGCCAAGGACAATCCCAAGCGCGTCGTCTTTGCCGAGGCCGAGAACGAGGTGGTGTTGCGTGCCGCGATCCAGTTCAAGGATTTCGGCTATGGCACTCCGGTGCTGGTCGGACGCACCCAGGGCGTGCTCGACCTGCTGACCGAACTCGGCGTCAGCGACCCCTCGTCCTACGAGATCCACAACTCCGCCGTCTCGCCGCTGGTGCCCGAGATGGTTGCCTACCTCTACGAACGCCTCAAGCGCCGCGGCTATCTTGAGCGTGACGTCAAGCGCATGGTCAACCAGGACCGCAACGTCTTCGCCTCGCTGCTCGTCGCCCTCGGCCATGGCGATGCGCTGATCACCGGCATGACGCGCACCTTCGCGCAGTCGATGAAGGAAGTGCGCCGCGTTCTCGATCCCAAGCCCGGCCACCTGCCCTTCGGCATTCACCTGATGGTCGCCAAGAACTACACCGTGTTCCTGGCCGATACGACCGTGAACGAGCGCCCTTCGGCCGAGGATCTGGCGCATATTGCCAAGGAAACGGCCGCCGTCGCACGCCGCATGGGCCACGAACCGCGCGTCGCGTTTCTCTCGTACTCTACCTTCGGCAATCCTTATGGCCGCTGGCTCGAATCGATCCGCGGTGCGGTTGCCATCCTCGATGCCGAAGATCCCGGCTTCGAATACGAAGGCGAAATGGCCCCGGATGCCGCCTTGAACCCCAAGGTCATGGCCAACTATCCCTTCAGCCGCCTTTCCGCTCCCGCCAACGTGCTGATCATGCCTGGCCTGCAGTCGGCCAACATCTCGGCCAAGCTGCTGCGCGAACTTGCCGGCAATGCCGTGATCGGCCCGATGCTGCTGGGCATGGAAAAGCCCGTCCAGATCGCCCCGATGACCTCGCTCGCGCCCGATATCCTGACGCTGGCGGTGCTGGCGGCGGCCGGGGTCGTGGGGTAATGCCCACCCCGACCCCTCCCGCTTGCGGGAGGGGGTTAAGAAGGTGGCATTTGCACCCTCCCGCATGCGGGAGGGTCGCGAGACTTACTGAACGTAGTGAAGTTAGTCGCAGCGGGGTGGGCACCCTGCGCAACGCCTTTCTCAGATCAACCCGGCCAGCGGACTGCTTGGATCTGCATACTTTCGCGTCGGCATGCGGCCCGCGAGGTAGGCATCGCGTCCGGCCTGCACCGCCAGCTTCATCGCGCGGGCCATGCGGATCGGGTCCTTGGCTTCGGCAATCGCAGTGTTCATCAGCACGCCGTCGCAACCAAGTTCCATCGCCACGGCAGCTTCCGATGCGGTGCCGACGCCCGCGTCGACCAGCACCGGCACCTTGGCGCCTTCGACGATCAGCCGCACCGTCACCTTGTTCTGGATGCCCAGGCCCGAACCGATCGGCGCGCCCAGCGGCATGACCGCCACCGCGCCGGCGTCCTCAAGCTGCTTGGCCGCAATCGGATCGTCCACGCAATAGACCATCGGCAGGAAGCCTTCCTTGGCCAGCACTTCGGTCGCGCGGATCGTCTCGATCATGTTGGGATAGAGCGTGCGCGCCTCGCCCAGCACTTCAAGCTTCACCAGATCCCAGCCACCCGCCTCGCGCGCCAGGCGCAGCGTGCGGATCGCGCTTTCGGCATCGAAGCAGCCTGCGGTGTTGGGCAGGTAGGTGATCTTCTTGGGGTCGATATAGTCCGTCAGCATCGGCGCCTTGGGGTCCGACACATTGACCCGGCGCACCGCCACGGTGACGATCTCCGCCCCCGAAGCCTCGACCGCCGCAGCATTCTGCTCGAAGTCCTTGTACTTGCCGGTGCCGACGATCAGGCGCGAGCGGAAGGTGCGTCCGGCAACGGTCCAGGTATCATTCGAATCCGTCACGTCGCTTTGTCCTCCGCCTACGAAATGTACGATTTCCAGAACGTCGCCCTCGGCAATTGCCACATCGGCCAGCGTCGAACGCGGCACGATCTCGCCATTGCGCTCGACCGCAACCTTGGTCGGTTCGAGTTCGAGGCTGCGAACAAGATCGGCAATCGATCCGGGCGCGGCACGACGCGGTTCGCCGTTGACGGTAAGGGAGAGCATTCCAGTCATGCGGCCCGCTTTAGCGAGGCGGGGGCAGCGTGCAAGTACGGCCTTAGTGAGAGGCGCGCATGTTGATGAAGTGCGCAGTGGCTACAAGAATGACGCCGCCCACCGTCAGCGCTACTTCGGCGTCGCCATGGCCGACTGCGACGGCTGCGCCCATCAGCGCAAGGCCGGTCCCACCAATCGCCAGTGGCAGGAAGCGCCCGTGCCGCAGTGCGCCGATGCCGATGGTTGCCGCGCCGATCACCAGCGCGAATGCCAGGCCCCAGCGGTGGATGTCGGGATTGAGCAGCACGCCGCCGCCAATGCCGAGCATGCCCACAAGAAACAGGCCTGCCACGCAGTGAATCAGGCACAGCCCCGAAAGGAGCACGCCGATCCGGTCAAGCCGGGCACGCAGGGCAAGCAGGGCATCACTCATGCGCTGGCATATATGTTATAATGTAACATCGCGCAAGAAGGCCTCATGAGATTCTGTCCTGTCCGAAGGTCCACGGCCCTGCCCGACAATCGCTCTTGCGATTCCGCGAAGGCAGGAGCAGGGGCAGCGCCATGAGCAACCCAAAAACCATCGGGGTCTCGCCCAAGCTTCGCAGCGACGCCATCGCCCTGTCGCGCTGGCTGTTCCTCGTCGCCTTCATGGTCCTCGCCATCGTCGTCGTCGGCGGCATCACCCGCCTGACCGAATCGGGCGTATCGATTACCGAATGGAAGCCGGTCAGCGGCACGCTGCCACCGATCACCGAAGCGCAGTGGCAGGCGGAATTCGACGCCTATCGCGCCACGCCGCAGTACCAGCTGGTCAACGGCCCGGCGGGCATGACGATCGAGACCTACAAGTTCATCTTCTTCTGGGAGTGGGTCCACCGCCTGCTCGCCCGCACCATCGGCCTGGTCTTTGCTGCACCGCTGGCGTGGTTCTGGGTCAAGGGCCGTATCCCTGAAGGCTACAAGCCGCGCCTGCTCGCCCTGCTGGCACTGGGCGCGCTGCAGGGCGCAGTCGGCTGGTGGATGGTCAAGTCCGGCATCGTCAACGACGTCAAGGTCAGCCACTTCCGCCTCGCCACGCACCTGCTGGTCGCATTGTTCACGCTCGCTGGTCTCGTCTGGACCGCGCTCGACCTGATCGCGCTGGGCAAGGGCGAGGGCCGTTCGAAGCTCCGGGGCCTCGGCCTGCTCGCTCTCGTCATGCTGGTGTTCCAGCTATTCTACGGCGCGCTGGTAGCGGGCCTGCGCGCCGGAACTTCGGCAGGCGGCGGCTGGTTCAACTGGGACGCCTGGCCGCTGATGCAGGGCAAGGTCTATCCCGATGGCGTCGACTGGGCGATGGGCGCAGGCCACGCGCTCCTGTCTGATCCATTCCTTGTCCACTTCATCCACCGCTGGTGGGCTTGGGGCGTGGTTGCCGTGCTGGTCGTCGTCGCCCGCAAACTGCGCCGGACCGACCGCAAGGCCTCTGTCGTGCTGCACTCCGTCTTCGGCACCCAAGTCCTGCTCGGCATCCTGACGGTATGGAGCGGCGTCGCCATCTGGCTCGGCGTCCTCCACCAGCTCGTCGGCGCGCTGCTCGTGGCGACGACGGTATGGTGCGCCCACATCCTCGGCAGCCCGAGACACGCTGCGAAATGACCGCCGCGCTGATCTGGTCCACCTTCGGCGACGCGGAAAGCGCTGAAGCTGTGGCAGACACGCTGCTCGAAGAGCGCCTGATCGCCTGCGCCAACATCCTCCCCGCCGTTCGCTCGCTATACCGCTGGAACGGCGAGCGCGGCGAGGGCAGCGAAGTCGCCGTCCTGTTCAAGACCCGCGCAGAACTGCTGGACGCGGCCGTCGCTCGCCTCGAGGCACTTCACCCCTACGATGCGCCCGCAATTTCAGGCTGGCGCTGCGATGCGGCGGGAGCGGCGACGCTGGGCTGGCTGGACGGGGATTGCAGGTCACCGAATTTGTAGTGGTATTATTTTACCTCTCCGAAAACCCGCAGTTTGCTTGACTCTGGCGGGCATTTGCAACAAAGGCGCGCTTCCTTCGTCGTGAAGCAGCGGATTCCCGCTTGGATCGACGCACCGAATTCAGGGAACCCGTAGCCATGAAGGCTCTCAGCAAGGTCACCCGGTCGATCAAGCCGGCCGAGGTGGAGAAGAACTGGCATCTGATCGATGCCGAAGGCATGGTCGTCGGCCGTCTCGCCGTCGTCATCGCCAACCATCTGCGCGGCAAGCACAAGCCGAGCTACACCCCGCACGTCGATTGCGGCGATCACGTTGTCGTGATCAACGCCGACAAGGTCAAGTTCACCGGCAACAAGCTGAAGAACAAGACCTACTACAAGCACACCGGCTATGCCGGCGGCATCAAGGAAGTCACCGCGGACAAGGTCCTCGGTGGTCGCTTCCCCGAGCGCGTGCTTGAAAAGGCGGTTGAGCGCATGATTCCCCGCGGCCCGCTCGGCCGTGCGCAGATGCGCGCCCTTCACCTCTATGCCGGTGCCGAGCACCCGCATGGCGGCACCCAGCCGGTGGCGCTCGACGTCGCCTCGATGAACCGCAAGAACAAGGTGGGTGCATAATCATGGCCGAAACCGAAAACACCGTGTCGAGCCTCGCCGACCTCAAGGACCTGACCGCAGCCGCTCCGGTTGCTGCTGCTCCTGCCGAAGCTGGTGAAGCCGCTCCCGTCCGCACCGGCCCCGCTGCCGTGATCCGCGCTCGCGAAGTCGATGCGCAGGGCCGTTCCTACGCCACCGGCCGCCGCAAGGACGCCGTGGCCCGCGTGTGGCTCAAGCCCGGTTCGGGCAAGGTCACCGTCAACGGCCGCGATCAGGAAGTCTACTTCGCCCGTCCGACCCTGCGTCTGGTGATCAACCAGCCGTTCGAAGTCGCCGGTCGCGAAGGCCAGTACGACATCGTCTGCACCGTCAAGGGTGGTGGTCTTTCGGGCCAGGCCGGCGCGGTCAAGCACGGCATCGCCCAGGCCCTGTCGAAGTTCGAACCCGAACTGCGCAGCGCCGTGAAGGCCGCCGGCTTCCTTACTCGCGACCCGCGCGTCGTTGAACGTAAGAAGTACGGCAAGGCCAAGGCCCGCCGCAGCTTCCAGTTCTCGAAGCGCTAAGCTTCTTGCCGCAAGGCAGAACGAAATCAGGGGCTGGTCTTCGGACCGGCCCCTTTTTTCATGGGCGTGCATGTCGCTTGCCCATGCCCAACCCTTCCCGCTCATCCTGAGCTTGTCGAAGGGGGAAGGGACCGAGGCTTATCGAGCCGAAGACGAACTAGTCGCAGCGGGTGGAGAGCTTCCAACCCCTTGAGCTCGCTCACTCGGCAGGCGCGAACTGCTTGGCCAGCGTGTGGTAGAGCTTGGGCTTGCACACCTTGGCACTGGCCCAGTCGGCGATCAGTGCCGTTGCGAACAGTGGCGGGACCATCGTCCGGTCCGCCGTCATCTCCATGATGATGATCGAGGCGGTCAGCGGCGCGCGAACGACGCCGGTGAAATAGCCGATCATCCCCAGCACCACGATCGCCCCCGGCGCATCCCCGGGGCCAACCTCGGCATAGCCCGCAGCGAGCAACTGCCCGACGCCCGCGCCGACGGACAGTGATGGGGCGAAGATGCCACCCGGCGCGCCGCTCAACGCCGTTGCCAGCGTCGAGACGAACTTGCCCGGCCCGAACAGCAGCGAAGCATCGCCCCCTGCCAGCAGCAACTTGGTCGTGTCATAGCCCGTGCCCCAGCTCGACCCGCTGGTGGCAAGCCCGGTAAGTGCCACGACCAGTCCGCACCCTGCGGCAAGAAGGATCGGGTGGGCGCGAACCTGCAGCAGCATCGGGCTCTGCGAAAACGCCATCCCGATCAGAGCCCGCGAGAACAGCCCGCCAAGCACGCCACCGACCAGTCCTGCCAGCGGCGCCAGCACGAACAGGTCGGACAAAGGCAGGCGCTGTGCCATCGCGCCGAAGTAGACATAGTCCCCCGCCAGGCCGAGGCTGACCACACCGGCGATCATCACCACGGCCATGACCAGCACCGCCAGCCGCTGCTCGAAGGCCGAAGCCAGTTCCTCGATCGCGAAAGCCACGCCCGCCAGCGGCGTGTTGAACGCCGCAGCGACGCCCGCCGCGCCGCCGGCAATGATCACGCCTGCCGTAACCGGCACGCGCAGCCAGCGATGAACCGCCACCATCAGCGCCGCGCTCACCTGCACGGTCGGTCCTTCGCGTCCCGCCGATCCGCCGACCAGCAGCAGCGCTGTGGTGCCAAACAGCTTGCCCACCGCGCTCTTCATCGAAACCAGCGGTCCGCGCGCCGCAGCCGTCGGATTGTGTCCGGCGGCCATGACTTGCGGAATGCCCGAGCCGCGCGCCGCCGGAAACCAGCGCCGCGTTGCCCAGACCACGCCTGCAAAGACCAGCGGCGTCAGCACCAGCGGACTCAGCGGCGCAACGCGGTAAAGCACGGCGAACAGCGTCTGCGCCCACTCGCCCGCCCGCGCGAACAGGACCGCCACGACGCTGAGCAGGATCGCGCCGCCAAGCGCCGCTACCCTCGCCCGTACCGAAGGCAGGCTGGCGTCCTTGAATGCCTTGCGGAAATCAAACACTTGCATCCGACGCGATTAGACCGCCATGGACTGGCCGACAAGGAGAGGACGGGAATGAGTTCGGCAACGGGGGCCTCAAGGCTCGGCTGGTTCCGCACGGGCTGGCAGCGGGGAGCGATCGGCGCAGTGCTTGGCATCGCGCTTGCCGCGCTGCTCGGCCATCTGGTTCCGGCAGGCGAGGGCTTGCCGTGGATCATGGCTCCTGTCGGGGCTTCGGCCGTGCTCGTCTTTGCGGTGCCAGCCAGTCCGCTGGCACAACCGTGGCCGGTCGTCGGCGGCAATCTCATCTCGGTCCTGGTCGGCATGGCCGTGGGCAAGCTTTGCGCGCTTGGCGGGATCGGCGCGCCCGTGGCCGTCAGCCTTGCAGTTGGCGGTGCGATTGCCGTGATGGCCATCGCCCGCTGTACCCATCCCCCGGCGGCGCGGCGGCGATACTCGGCGCCATGGCCGGGATTGCGCCTGCCGCCCATTTGCCCGGGCCACTGGCTCCGCTTGCGCTCAACGTGATCGGCATTGCTGGCGTCGGGTGGCTCTACAATGCCATGACCGGGCACCCCTGGCCGCACATCCCGGTCGTGCCACCATCCCCGGCGCCCTTGCGCACCGTGACTTATGACCGCGAAGATCTCGACGCCGTCCTTGCCGACTGGGACGAGACGCTCGACGTCGAACCCGATGATCTCGACGCGCTGTTCCGCGCGGTCGAACGCCGCGTGCTGCGGCGCTGGGAGGATGATCACAAGTAGGTGTCAGAACAGGCTGGGCTGCTCCGGCTTGCGTGGCGCAGGGGAGGCGGCGGGTGCAGTTTCCGCCACATCGATCTCCATCATCGCCGCGTCGGCATAGGGGCGCTGCATCGCTGCCGCCGCATCGCCTTGCGCCGTCAGCCACTGATGCGCGGCTTCCGCCGTGCCGAGGATCACCGGCATCGCCTTTGGATGAATCCGCCCGACCACGGCGTTGGCCTCGCACGTAAGGAAAGCAAAGCGCGGCCCTTCCGCCGTCGGTCGCCACAGTCCGGCGAAGGCGAACAGTTCCTGCTCCTTCAGCGCAAACCAGTGCTTGCGCTTGCGCCCGGTCACCGGATCGGGCGTCTGCGACCACTCGGAGAAGGCCGTCACCGGCACCAGGCAGCGCCGATTCGGGTCCTCCAGCGCCGCCCGCCACATCGGCGAGGCGAGGTTGCGGATGTTGGTCACCGGGCGCTTCACTTCGCCGAAAGGAGGCCAGCCCCAGCGCATCGTGCCCAGCCTGCGCGTCGGCCCGCGCGCGATCAGCACGGGCGCCTCGGCGTCGGGGTAGATCTCCGAAAACGCCGGGAGATTGACCTGCGCATTCGCCAGTGGCGCGAACATCTGCGCGATGGCTTGCACGTTGCTGGTCATGCGATACAAGTTGCACATAACAACCAGATATGTGCGGGAGAGCGCCATGGCCACCCATTTGCGGCCGAATATCGAATGCAGCGATGCCGAATGGCATGCCCGGCAGGAACTCGCCGCCTGCTACCGCATCTATGATCACCTTGGCTGGTCCGAATCGATCTACAACCACATCTCGTTGAAAGTGCCGGATCAGGAAGGCGCCTTCCTGATCAACCCGTTCGGCCTGCTCTACAGCGAGGTTACCGCCTCAAACCTCGTCAAGATCGACATCGACGGCAACAAGCTCGACGACAGCCCCTATCCGGTGAACCAGGCAGGCTTCACCCAGCACGCCTACTTCCACCGCCACCTGCCTTGGGCCCACGCCATCTCTCACGTCCATACGACCGAGACGATGGCAGTGTGCAGCCTTGAAGAAGGGCTGATGCCGATCAACTTCTACGCCTGCAACTTCGCCGGCCAGCTCGCCTATCACGATTTCGAAGGCGTCACCGTCCGCGCCGAGGAAGGCGAGCGCCTGCTGGCCAACCTTGGCGACAAGCGCGTGCTGATGCTGCGCAACCATGGTCCGGTGGTGCTGGCCCAGACGCTGCAGCAGATGTTCATCACGCAGTGGAGCCTGCAGCGCGCCTGTGAGATCCAGATGGCGACGCTGTCGATGGGCCGCCCGCCAATCCATGTCGGCGAGGATGTCATCAAGGTGCACCAGCGCGATCTTTCGCAGGTCAGCGCCGGCGGTCGCGTCGGCGAGGCGGACTTTGCCGCATGGACCCGCCGCATCGACCGGATCGACCGCAGCTGGCGGGATTGATCGAAACGGGCGCGGCGGGCTAAGCCACGGCCATGGCCCGCCTCACCGTCAACAACCAGCCCGTGCAGTATCGTCTCGAGGACGATACCCCGTTGCTCTGGGCGCTGCGCGATGCGGCGAACCTCACCGGCACCAAATATGGCTGCGGCACCGGCGAATGCGGCGCCTGCATGGTCATCGTCGATGGGCAGGCTATGCCCAGCTGCACCCTGTCGCTGGGCGAGGCCGAGGGGCGTAGCGTTACCACCATCGAAGGCTTGTCGGGTGACCGCTCGCACCCGGTGCAGCAGGCCTTGGTAGCCGAACAGGCGATCCAGTGCGGGTTCTGTACGCCCGGCATCGTCATGGCCGCAGCCGCGCTGCTGACCAGTAACGCCAGCCCGAGTGATGAAGACATCGCCCGCGCCATCACCAACATCTGCCGCTGCGGCGTCTATCCGCGCCTGACCCGTGCGATCCAGCGCGCGGCCCGCGTCATGCGCGGCGAGGAGACGATCAGTGCCGCCCCGCCACCGGCGATCGTCGCGCCCGGCGCAGGCTGAAAAGGGTGGCGCCCTCCCCTCGCGAGGGGGAAGGGGAGAGCGCCGGGGGTGTTTCAGAACTTCGCGCGTACCGTCAGGCGGGCGTTGAGCGGCTCGCCGGTAGAGATGTTGTTGTCGGTGTGTGCGGCGGGGAAGTAGTCGGTGTCGGTCAGGTTCTCGACGTTGAGCTGGATCGAAAGGTTCTCCGACAGATCGTAGAACACCGCTGCGTCGACGCGGGTGAACGCCGGCAGCGTCACCGCATTGCTGATCGTGGTGAAGCTCTTCGACTGGTGCGTCAGCCCGAGGCCGAGGCCGAGCTTGTTGGTCACGTCATAGCGCGTCCATGCCGATGCCTGATGGCGCGGCAGCTGCGAGAGCTTGCGCCCGGCAGGCGCAGCCGTGGTCTGCGAACGCACTTCGCCATCCTGCAGCGTATAGCCCAGGCTCACCTGCAAGTCGGGGAGCACACGGCCCGCCAGCGACAATTCGACACCCTTGGCCCGGGTCTTGCCCGAAAGCTCGGGCAAGCCGGTAACCGGGTTGTTGAAGCGCGAATTGTCGCGATCGAGCTGATAGACCGCTGCCGTGAATGCAAGGTTCGGGTTCACGTCCCACTTCACCCCCGCCTCGATGTTCTCGAAGCTTTCGGGCGCAAGCGTCGCCTGCACCGGATCGAGCGCGCCGAACTGGTCGCCCGATTGTGGCAGGAACGTGCGGGTGAAGCTGCCATAGAAGCTGACGTTCTCCTGCGGCTTGAGGATCACGCCAAAGCGCGGCGACCACTTGCGGTCGGTGCGCGATGCGCCCACGCCGTTGATCGCATTGCGGCCGGTGATGCGGAACTCGTCATAGCGAACGCCTGCGACGACCTGCAGGAACGAGGCCAGCTCGATCTGGTCCTGGATATAGGCCGAGATCGTGCGCACATCGGTGTTGCTGTTCGACACGAGCGCGCCATAGGCCAGCGCGGGCACGGTCAGCCGTCGGGCCAGTGTCACGCTGCCGCTGGGGGTGTTGCGGCGCGTGGCGAGTGTGTCCTGATCGGCAAATTCGACCCCTGCCAGCAGAGTGTGGCCGATCCCGCCGGTCTGTCCGGTCCAGACGAGGTTCGCCTGCCCGATCCAGCTGCCGCGTACGGTGCCGCTCTCGTATCCGGCAAGCGCGACGGTGTTGTTCGTGGTGTTCACGGCGCCGCTGGCGAAGATGTTGCCATAGAGCTTGTCGGTGTGGCTGTACTGGCCAAGCACGTTGAAGCTCAGGTTCTCGGCCAGTTCGTGGTCGAGCCGGGCCTGCGCGATGTGCGCCTTCACCGTGGCGATGTTGGTATCGGCGCGGCCGAAGAAGGTATCGTCATAGCCGGTCAGCGGCTTGCCGTTCAGCGAGGGCACGCCGCGATCGGTGATGCGGCGATCATCGTCGTAGTTGTAGGACAGCTCGATCCGCGTGGCTTCGCCGGGCTGGAAGGCCATGGTCGGGTTCACGCCGATGAAGCGCCCCTCGAACTCCTGGCGGTGGTTGTCGAATTCCTCGTAAGTGGCATTCAGGCGCCCGCCGACCGTTTCTGTGAAGGGCTGGTTCCAGTCGGCGGCAAGGGCGAACGCGCCGAAGCTGTCGACATTGGCGCTGGCCTGGCCCTTGGTGCGGTCAAGGTCAGGCGTCTTGCTGACGCGGTTGATCACGCCGCCGCCGCCGCCACGGCCGAACAGCAGCGCATTGGCACCCTTCAGCACTTCGACGCGCTCGATGTTGTAGAGCGAGCGGTAGTACTGCGTGTCGTCGCGCAAGCCATCGAAATAGAAATCTGCCGTGGTGTTCTGGCCGCGAATGGTGATCTGGTCGCGGTGGCCTTCGCCCTGGCCAAGCACCACGCCTGGGACATAGCGTAGCGCATCGCCAAGCTGGGTGATGCCCTGATCGTCAAGCTGCTCGCGCGTAAGCACGGTGATGGTCTGCGGCACGTTGACCAGCGGGGTGGGCGTCTTCACCGCATTGGCATCGACCGGGCGATAGCCGTCGGCAGTGCCGGTCACCACGATCACCGTGTTGCCGCTCTCTGCATCCAGCGCGGCATCGGCGGGCACCAGTTCCTCTGCAAAGGCGGCAGAGGGCATCAACATGGTTCCGGCGAGCAGCAGACTGGAAAAACGGTTCACGGTAGTCCCCTTGGCATTCAACGCTTGCGATAATCATTCGCAAGAGGGCGAGTATTGCGACTCAATCGCACTTGCAAGCCAATTTTTGCGAATTTTTCGCAATAACATTGACCTGCATCAAGACGCAGGCGTTGCGGCCAGTGTTTGCGGGGCTATGACGCTTGAAACGCACCTGCAGGAGGCACCGATGAAGGCAACGATCTGGCACAACCCCAATTGCGGCACCTCGCGCAACACGTTGGCGATGCTGCAGGAAGCGGGCGCGGAGGTGACGGTGATCGAATACCTCAAGACCCCGCCCACCGCCGAAAAGCTCGCCCAGCTCTACCGCGACGCAGGGATAACCCCGCAACATGGCCTCCGCCTGCGCGGCACCGACGCCGAAGAGCGCGGCCTCCCCGCAGCCGACGACGCCGCCGTCCTCGCCGCCATGGCCGCCGAACCCAAACTGATCGAACGCCCGCTGGTGGAGACGGACAAGGGCGTGCGCCTGTGCCGCCCGAAGGAAAAGGTGCTGGAGATTTTGTAAGAAGCGGGGGAAGGGCGGCGCCTATGATCTTGCGCCGGCCACCCTATACATATGCAGCCGGACTTTACGAATGCGCCAGATGAGTTCGAAAAGGGTCGCGTAATGTCCAAGGACCTCGTCATACGGCAGTTGGAGCGGCGTGACTTGCCTGCCGCGCTGGCAATCCAGTCACAGGTCTATCCATCCTTTCTTGTCGAACCCGCCGACGCCTTCGCGAGCCGGCTCGACGCCTCGGCGCAATTCTCCCTGGCAGCTGTTTCGGATGGAGAATTGGCAGGATATCTGCTTGCTCATGGCTGGCCGCGGCAGAGCCCGCCACCCATAGGCGCCATTCTGTCGCCCTCAGCTCTGAGCGAAGTCCTTTTCATCCATGATCTTGCCGTCGGCGCGAACGGACGCGGTTTGGCGCTCGGACGACGTTTGGTGAACCGCGCCTTCGAACTGGCTGCCGACCAGAAATTGCTTTGCGCAGAATTGATCGCTGTGGAAGGCGCCGCGCCCTATTGGCAATCACTTGGCTTCGCTGAAGCAGAAGTGTCAGCTGAGCTTGAAGCCAGGGTTGCGGTCTATGGATCGCAGGCACGCTGGATGACACGACACATCGCCCCGCTTTCGATCGGCTAAACGGTCGGGTGGCTACCTTCCGACGGACAAACCGAACGCCTCAACGGACTGTAAAACCCTTAAGATCTTGCGTAGAATCGTCAAATATCGTTGTCGAATTGGCTGACCTGCGGTTAGCTCGCGTCTGTGATCAAGGATAACGGCAAATCTGCTCGCAATATCGTTGCCAAGGCGGCGATCTTCTTGGCCGTCGCTGTCGTGTTCTATGGTATCGGACTATTGGTGTGGGATGAAATCGACCGCCAATACAGCCGAACTACCCAAGTGCGCCAATTCGCCGTTGGCGGAGAATGGCACGATACTGATCTGACAGTCATTCGTGAGTTCGAGAAACGCCATAAACTCGACCCGGAAGCGAAAGGTGGCTTGCGGCTGGTGATGTCGGAGTGGCCTCGTTGGCGGTACCAGATTTCGCTGGAAAATCTTAGTGATGGCTCAGCCAAAGGTGCAATCTACGCAATTGTATACGATGGGACAGGTCCAGCCTACGAGAGAAGCTTCTCGCTTAACAAAGCCGATGCAAAACTGTTTTTCGATGTCTTTGACAAGAAGGTGAAGGGGTACCGGGGCGAGGCATTGCACTGTCTTGACGGCACAGGACTCATGTTCGAGCGCTGGCAGCAGCGCGCCGTGGTCGGAGCATCGGGAAATGCCGCTTGCATGAGCCACTACGCCGATTTGATGAGTCTGCTGGCCGAGACTTTGTCTGGATCGCTGAGCGATGCTCCCTTCGATTGGCGCACTTGGTTTGCGGCAAAACGGGTTCTGGAGCTTGGCGACTAAGGCAGCGAGTGGGTTTCGGCCTCCGCAATTGCCCGAGGGTAGGCGTTACCCGATCAGAAAAACAAAAACGGCTTGCCCGCCATGATCAGCGCCGCAGCGCAGCCAAGCACGATCGCCTTGCGCGCCAGTTCAACCGCCGAAAAGTCGGCGAGGGGCGCGTGGATGAGGGCGATGGTGCGGGCCATGTCCGAGCCATGCGCCCTGATCTCTTAACTTTGCGTAAAGGGGTCGCCTGGCGAGGATTATTCGCACGCAAAGCCGCGAAGACGCAAAGAGGCCGCGTCTGCCTCAAGCTTCCACCCAGCCGAAACGTCATACGGATCAGGCGACCTCGAACGAAGCGCACATCTTCGCGTCTTTGCGGCTTTGCGTGAGATAATCCGGAAAGACCTTCGGTCCTCCATTGCCGCACAAGTCGCACGCCCACTCCCGGCCCCTCCCGCATGCGGGAGGGGGGAGATCAGTCCTGAAGCCACTCCAGCAGCGACGCCAGGCAATCGCGCGCCAGCAGCTTCGAGCGTTCCGGGCTCCAGCCCTGCTCCCTGCAGGGCAGGTCGTCGTTGTCCTTGAACGGCATTTCCAGCGTCATCGCCACGCAGCCGAAGCGGTGGGCGACCTGGTTGGTCGACATCGTCAGGTTGGCCCGGCCCGGCGCGGCAATCGGATAGCCCCGCCGCGTCTGGAAATCGGGCGTGCGGCGTTCGAGGATGCGGCGATAGCGCTCGTAGGACGCGCCAAGCTCGTCGCTCCACGAAGGGATTCCCTCGAACCCTGCCAGGAACACGTGCGGGATCGCCTCGTCGCCGTGGACGTCCATGGCAAAGTCCACGCCGCTCTCGTCCATCGCATTGCGGATCGCCAGCACTTCGGGCGAGCGTTCCGGCGTCGGCTCGTGCCATTCGCGGTTGAGGTTCACGCCCACGGCATTGGTACGCAAGTGGCCGCGGCACGACCCGTCCGGATTGGCATTGGGCACCACGTGGAAGCGGCACAGCTGGCGCAGCTTCCGGCCATGCGGATCGGCCGGGTCGGTCAAAAGGTCCAGCGCGCCTTCCATCCACCACTCGGCCATCGATTCGCCGGGATGCTGGCGGGCATAGAGCCAGACCTGTTTCGGACCCTCGCCCACTTCGAGGCAGTCGATCGGCTGCCCCTCGATGCTGGTGCCGAGGTTGCGATGGGTGACGCCGGGCAGCGCCGCCGTCTGCGCCACCAGATCGTGATGCCGCTCCATCGAATAGGGTGCGAAATAGGCGAACCAGCAGGTGCCGGCTTGCGGAGCGTGGCGGATGGTCAGCGTGCCGCCGTCCTCGCCCGGATCGTAAGTGGTCTCAGTGCGGCCCCAGTATTCGCGGTCTTCCGAAAACGCCGCGCGGTATCCCGGCCATCCGCCCGGATAGGCGGAACAGCCAAGCCCGGTGATCTTCAGCTCCAGCTCGCGCCCTGCCGCACCATCGACGCGGAAGTGGAACCACTGGAAGAACTCCGAATCGCGGTCCTTGCGGATCGAAAGCTTCGCGCTCGCGCCCGAAACCTCAAGAACTTCGATATTGCCGGAATCGAATGCGGCATTGATGCGGATATCTGTCATTTGACAGTGATAGTATCCCCTGACGTGCCGGGGAAGCCCGAGAACAGGGCATGCGCCAGACGGGGTGCTGCAAGCGCCGGCTCGGCTTCCTTGGCCTTGGCCTTTTCACGATTTTCGGCGCGGCCTTCCCACAGCGCCTCGCCGGTCCGGCGGTCACGGATGCGCACCGAAAGCTGCGTCACCACGTATTCCTTCGGACCCCCGCCAAGGTTGATGCCGACGCCCAGCCCGACGCCGCCGCCATAGCTGCCGGTCGATCCGCCAACGCCGACGCTCACTGGCCCGCGCTGCTTCTCGCGCTTGAGCACCTCGCGGTCGACGCGCACTTCGGCCACCGCATCCGCCGCGCCTGGGGTCGCACTGCCAAAGCCGCTGGCGAAGAGTTCCTTCTGCACGGCGGCCAGCCAAACCTGGTTCTCAAGACTGGCCTGATCGCCGCCGGGCGCCGCCTCGACTATCACCGCCGCCCCTTTCAGCCGGGGCAGCGTCTGCGCGGTGTGGAAGCGGGTCACGTCAATCGGCGCGGGCTTGGCCAGAACTGGCGTTGCCATCAGGGCACCGAGTGCAACTGCAGCGCTTAGGCGTTTCATCATTCTGCGTCCCATGATCATGGCGCAGCTGGTGCTACGCCGCGGCCTTTCCCGCAATGCCAATTGGCACACCTGCTCCAGTCAGCTCGCCGGAACCACCTGCGCGTCGGCAAATTTCGCAAACAGCGCCGAGGCCAGCCTTGCCGCCACGGCGCCGTTGTTCAGCCCATCGTCGTCCTCGCGCGTCTGCGTTTCGGCGTGCCCTTCCCACAGTACGCGGTTGGTCGCCTTGTCGCGGATGCGCACGTCGAGCCGGGTGGAGACGATCGCTTTCTTCGCCTTGGTCAGGTCGATGTTCAGCGCCATCGCGGTGTAGTTGCCGCGGTTGGAGACGCCCACTTCCATCGCCCCCGAAACCGGCTTGCGCTTGGGCTCTTCGGGCATGACCTGTTCGTGGCGGATGCCGATCTGCGCCACTTGCCCGCCCTCGGCCCCGCTCACCGCTGTCTGATAACCAAGCTTGGCCAGCTGGTCGACGACCGCGGCCTCATAGACCGGCAGCTTCCATTCGGCCTCCGCGCCTTCGGCCGCAGCCACGGTGATCGGTCCCTTGCCCAGCAGCGCCGCAGCATCCGCCGCCTGGAACGCCTCGACCTCGACCTTGCGCGAAGGCTCGGCATTCTGTCGCCCGATCCGCTGGTCCATCGGACTGTCCCACCGCCCGCCCATCGGCACGGGCTGGGCCAACGCGCTGGTGCTCGCCGCGACGATGGCGATTGCGGACAAGATCGGTTTGGCTTTCATTCGTAATTTTCCCGTAAGGGGTGAGGCGCGACCCGCCCGGACGTGTAAAACGCTCGCGCTGTCGCAACCATGAACGCGCGGGAGCAACGAACCCTGCGCCAGTCCGGAGCGAATCGCCAATGTCCAAGGTCCCCGTTCTCGTCACCGGCGGCGCAGGCTACATCGGCAGCCACGCGGTGCTGGCGCTGCAGGACGCCGGATACCCGGTGGCGGTGATCGACAATCTGGTCACCGGCTTCCGCTTCGCCGTGCCCGATGGCGTGCCGTTCTACGAAGGCGACATCGAGGACGCCGATCTTGTGGCGCGCATCTTTGCCGAACAGGGCACCCGCGCCGTCATGCATTTCGCTGGCTCCGTCGTCGTGCCCGAATCGGTTTCGAACCCGCTGAAGTACTATCACAACAACACCGCCAAGAGCCGCGCGCTGATCGCTGCCGTGGTCGAGGCGGGGGTGCCGCACTTAATCTTCTCCTCCACCGCCGCCACTTATGGCACGCCCGAAGTCTCGCCCGTCACCGAGGATACGCCGCAGCGTCCAATCAACCCCTACGGCATGTCCAAGCTGATGACCGAGGCGATGCTGGCCGATGTCGCCGCCGCCCACCCGCTCAACTACTGCGCGCTGCGCTATTTCAACGTGGCGGGTGCCGACCCGCAGGGCCGCACCGGGCAGTCCACCGCGGGCGCCACCCACCTGATCAAGGTCGCGGTCGAGGCGGCCTTGGGCAAGCGCGCCTCGGTCGGCGTGTTCGGGACCGATTTCGATACGCCCGACGGCACTGGCGTGCGCGATTACATCCACGTATCCGATCTCGCCGCCGCCCATGTGCTGGCGCTCGAAGCGCTGATCGCCAGCCCCTCCGATTCGCTGACGATGAACTGCGGCTACGGAAGCGGCTTCTCGGTGCTCGAAGTGCTCGATGCGGTTGACCGCGTGACCAATCGCCGGATCGTGCGCGAGATGCAGGGGAGACGCCCCGGCGATCCGGCTTCGCTCATTTCCGACAATCGCCACATCAGGGCAAGGCTGCCATGGGTGCCGCAATATGCCGACCTCGACACCATCGTCACCCACGCGCTGGCGTGGGAGCGCAAGCTGGGTGAGCTTCGCGCTCAGTAGGCGCGCCCTTCGCCATAGCGTTTGCGCCATTGCGCATGGGTGATGAAGCTGCCGTCAGGCTGGCGGAGAAGTTCGCACTGGGTCGCCGTCGTCCGGCTGATCTCGCGCCAGTTGTCCATGCGGTCGGTGCCGAAATTGAAGCACAGGAACACCGCGCGCTCGTCCAGCTGGCCCACTGCGGTCGAATGCCGGAAGCGCGGCCCGAACACGAGTCCCTTGCCCATGCGGTAGGTCAGGTTGCGCTGCCCGCCGACCACCGTTTCATAGGTCATGCCCATGTCGCTGGCATTGGCGGTCAATGGCGCCATCAGCGTGAACGCCTCGCTTTCCTCGGTCAGCCAATCATAATGCATGTCGAGCGCTTCGCAGCGGCTGCGCGTCACCAGGAACGCCGCATAGAGACGGATCTCGCGGTCATGCGGCACGAACGGGGCGACCAGCGCCGACAGGTTCATGCGCCGATAAATGTCCTCGAACCAGTGGTAGGCGGCCTCGTCGGCATGGCTCAACCAGCAGATGTCGCTGCTCCAGTGGCGCGGGCGTTCGTTGTAGAGCTTCACCCCATTCGACAGGCGAAAGCGGCCCCGGTATTTTTCCATCTTCCGCGATTCGAGCGCCAGCGGCGCAAGTTCGTCAAGCAGTTCGGCTTGAATGTCGATTTCAAATGCGTTGAGCGCAAGCAGCGCGGGGTTGAGAAAATAGGGCTCGCCCGGTTTCTGGATAACGCCCTGCGGCTGGATCAACATGCTGGCCTGCCCATATCCCTCGCAGGCCCGGTCCGCCTGCCCGGCCCGCCTGATTGGGCGGTGTTTGCACAGGGCCTTCCGCTTTGCAAGAAAGCGCCCCGGCGCGGCGATTTGCCTCCCGCAGGGTTGACTTGGGGGTTTGCCCCCACTAACGGCCACGCTTCAGTTTTCAGCCCGGTCAGCTTCGGGCAAAGGGATTCGACATGAAGATTCGCAACAGCCTGAAGTCGCTCAAGGACCGCCACCGGGACAACCGCGTGATCCGCCGCCGTGGCCGTGTCTACGTGATCAACAAGACCCAGAAGCGCTTCAAGGCGCGCCAGGGTTAATTCCAGAGTTTCGGTGCAGTCTCGCGACGGCGGGGCTGCACCGGAAACCGACCGGCTCCTGCGTTGAGCCACGCTGCCCCCGCCGAAACGCGGGGCGCAGTCGTTTATGGGCTGCAGATCGCAAGGTCGCGAATCGAGAGGCTGGCATGTCCGTTGAAGCAGTCGTCTGGGACATCGGCCGCGTGCTGGTGCAGTTCGATCTCGCCGGCATCTATGCGCAAGCGATCCCCGATCCCGTGGAACGCGCCCGATTCGTCTCGGAAGTCGTGACCGAGGATTGGCACGCCCAGCATGACGAAGGCGTGTCTTTCGCGGAAATGGTCGCCGCTCGCACCGTGCAGTTTCCGCAGTACGCCGATCTTATCGCGCTCTACGCCAGCAACTGGCTCGCCAGCCTGCCGGGCCGGTGCCGGGCACGCACACCCTGATCGAGCGCCTCGCCGCGAAGAGCGTGCCGCAATACGCGATCACCAATTTCGGCATCGATTCGTGGGCCTGTTCCGCCCGACCTTCCCGATACTCGACCACATGCGCGACATCGTGATTTCGGCGGTGGAACGGCTGGCCAAGCCCGACCCGGCGATCTTCCACCTCGCCGCCCGCCGCTTCGGCCGCCCGCCCGAAACCATGCTGTTCATCGACGACAATGCCGCCAACATCGCCACGGCCAAGGCGCTGGGCTGGCAAGTTCATCACTTCGTGGGCGATCCCGACGTGCTCGAAGCGCGGCTCGTGGCGCTGGGCCTGCTCTAGCCCCTGCACCGCCCCTTCGAAACAACGTCACCCCGGACTTGATCCGGGGTCCCGCTGTTCTTTGGCAAGGCAGCGCCGCCAAAAAGAAGCGGGACCCCCGGGTCAGGCCCGGGACGACGAGGCAGATGGGGTGGAGCGCATCGCGCGCGCTCCACCTTCTATCAACTCAAAGCCCGTCGATGGCCTTGCTGACCAGCACGTTCACCGCAACACGGCGGTTCTGCGCCTTGCCTTCCTCGGTCGAATTGTCCGCCGCCGGGTCCGATTCGGCCATGCCGGTCGGCGTCAGCATGCGGTAGGGTGCCCAGCGGCACTGCTGCTGCAGGAAATTGATCACGCTGGCGGCGCGCTTCTCGCTGAGCGTCTGGTTGTATTCCTCGTCACCGACCGAATCGGTGTAGCCGACAACCAGCATCAGCGCGTTCTCGGTGCTATTGGCCATCGACGCGGTCTGGCACAGCTCGGCCTTGGCCTGCGGCGTCAGGGCATGCTTGCCGGTGTCGAAGTAGACGTTGGTCGTCGCCTTGATGTTGTACTTGTCGATGTCGCCCATGCGGCCCTTGAGCGCTGCGGTGGCGGCGGTCTGTTCGGCAAAGCCCTGCGCGGTGCCGTTGCGGATCATCTTGGCGGTCTTGAAGTCGCCGTTGCGGAAGGTGATCTGGCTGGCCAGCAGCGCCTCGCCCGCCTGCATCGTCTTCACCGACACGGGCAGACCGTTGAGCAGGTTCTGCGTCGTCAGCTTCTTCGATCCGAACAGTCCGGTGCTGGCCTTGACCGTCGTGGCATCGTTGAAGAACACGATCGTGCTGGTGCCATCATCGGCGGTGACCTTCATCTTGTCACCCTTGCGCGCGGTGATGATGCCCTTGACCTCGGGCCCCTTGGTCATCGCCGAGGTATCCGGCACGACTTCGCCTTCGACGATGATGTTGGGATCCTGCGTGCCGTTTTGCGGCTGGGCTACAGCGATTGCGGAAACCGATGCGGCAGCAGCAGCCAGCAGCATCATGCCGGCGCGCCGGGGGGTAGTGGTAGTCATCGAGAACGCTCCTTGCGACCTTCAAAAATGTGTCGGTGTTGCGACGGAACTTTCCCGCACATGAACGATCCCGCCCGGGAACCCGATTCCGGGCACTGGCAGCGCCAAGCGTGCGACGAACCGAGTGGGACGTGCATCACCATGGGATGGAATGAGCCCCATTCTCTTCTCCCCTCCCGCAGGCGGGAGGGGGCGGGGGTGGGCAATCAGCGCCGCCGCCAGCAGTCTCACACCGCCGGAAACACCACCGCCGGATCACCCTCGCGCCACGGCGCAAACTTGCCCATGACGCTCGCAAACAGCGCGGACTCGAGATGCCCCGCCAACCAGCGCTGCAAGTGCGGCAAGGGCTGGCTGTCGAACCACACCGGGTCCGTTGCCGCAAACTGCCGGACGAACGGCATCACCGCCATATCGGCCAGTCCGCGTTTGCTTCCGCACAACTGGCCATGCAGCGCCAGCCGCGCGTCTAGGTCAGCCAGAAAGCCCAGCCCGCTTTCTCGGTGCGCCGTCGCATCGCTGCCGTGGCGTTCCGGATACTTGTAGCGATCAAGGTCGTGCTTGAACGGCCCGTCGTTCCGGTTGATCAGCGCCGCATCGTTGCGCTCCAGCCAGCTTTCAGGATCGGCCTGCGCCAGCGCCCAGTGCATCACCTCAAGGCTCTGCTCGATCACCCCGCCATCGGGCAGGACCACCACCGGCACCGTGCCCTTGGGCGAGGCTTCGAGCATTGCGGGCGGCTTGGCCGAAAGCTTGATCTCTCGCAGTTCCACGGCCACGCCGCTTACCGCAATCGCCAGCCGCGCCCGCATCGCATAGGGGCAGCGGCGGAAGCTGTAGAGGACCGGCAATGCCATGGGCTTCAGTCGCGCAAGCCGATCAGCGAGATCTGCCGGCCATAGCCCGGTTCCTTGCGGTGCGTGGCGCGGCGGAACGAATAGAACCGCGCCTCTTGCGCATAAGTGTCCTCGCCCAGCATGCCGACCTTGGCAAGGCCCGCATCGCGCAGACGCGAGGCGACATAGCCCTCAAGGTCGAACCATGCATGGCCGTCGCGTCCGGCCCGGAAGAACCGCTCGTTCTCGCCAGCCTGCTCAAGGAAACGCGCTTCGAAGCCTGCGTCCACCTCGTAGCTTTTCTGCGCGATGCATGGTCCGACCACGGCGGCGATCCTGTCGCGGCTCGCCCCCAGCGCTTCCATCGCGGCAATCGTCGCATCGGTCACGCCGGTGAACGCGCCCTTCCACCCGGCGTGCGCCGCGCCGACTACGCTGGCTTGCGCATCGCAGAACAGCACCGGCGCGCAGTCCGCCGTCAGCACGCCAAGGACAACGCCGGGGCGATTCGTCACCAGGGCATCGGCACGTGGACGATCGGCATCGGCCCACGGTTCGGTTACCGTCACCACATCGGGCGAATGGATCTGGAAGCACGTTTGCAAGGTTCCGCCCGGCAGCACCGCTTCCACCGCACGGCGGCGGTTTTCACTGGTGAGCGCCGGATCGTCCTCGCTGTAGCTGACGTTCAGCCCCGCCAGCTCGCCCGTGCTCACCCCGCCCTTGCGGCCAAGGAAACCATGCGCCGCGCCTGCAATAAGCGGATGGGTCAGCGCTTCTGTGCTCACGCCTCCAGACTCTTGCTCACCTGCTCGCGCACATCGCGCGACAGCGTCGGCTCCGCCGCGATCCGTTCAAGCTCTGCCCGCATCAGCGCGGCGCGGCCTTCCTCCACCTTCTTCCAGCGGCCGAGGTAGGGCACGAAGCGCGCCGCGACATTGCCGTTTATGGGGTCCAGCTTGAGGATCAGGTCGGCGATCAGGCGGTAGCCTTCGCCGCCTTCCCGATGGAACGCCTGCGCGTTCGCCGCAAACGCCATCCACAGCGCGCGGACGCGGTTGGGGTTGGTCATGGTGAAGTCGGGGTGCTGCGCCAGCGCCTTCACATGCTCGGTCGCCTTGGGATTGAGCGAGCCTGCCTGCAGCGAGAACCACTTGTCGATCACCAGCATGTTCCCGGCAAAGCGCGCGTGGAAATCGGCGAGCGCCGCTTCGCGCTCTGGGCAATCGAGGCTGCACAGCACCATCAAGGCGCCCTGACGGTCGGTCATGTTGGTGGCACTATCATACTGCGCCTTGGCGCGGCGCGCGGCCTCGGCGGGATCGGCCGCTCCCAGATAGACCAAGCCTTGAGTCTTGCACTTGCGCGCTCCCCGCGCCTCGGCCTCGAGGCTGTAGGGCACGGCGGACGCGCGGTCGTGCAGGGCGAGCCACTTGTCCTTCAGCGTCTCGCCCAGCCAGCGCTTCAGGCCCTCGCGCTCGGCAAAGATGCGCGTCGGGTCGGCGCGGGTCAGCTGCTCGGCAAGATAGGCTTCGCCCGGCAGGATCAGCAGTTCGCCGCGCATCAGGTCATCAAGCGCGGCGTCGTCGAGAATTGCGCCCATCGCCGCGCCGATGGCGGCCTGCGATGCCTCGCGGTTCTCCAGCGTGCCCGCCACCGCGCCGACCAGATGCCGCACGATCAGCTGCTGCATCGCTTCATAGCGGGCGAAGGGATCGTCATCGTGGCGGGCGAGGAAGACAAGGTCCTCCGTCGTCACCGGCGCGACGATTTCGACCGGCGCGGAAAAGCCGCGGTTGATGGAAAGGACGGGCAGCCACGTGAACCCTTCGAAGGTGAACGACTGTTCGGCCTCGGTCAGGACGATCAGTTCCTCGCCGTGGTGCTTGCCGGTCTCGCGGTCGAACAGCGCGATGCGCAGCGGGATCACGAAGGGCTTCTTCTCCGGCTGTCCCGGCGTGGGCAGAGTCGCCTGCTTGAGCGTGAGAGTTACCACTCTGCCTCCGAGAGTTGCCTCTCCGCCCTCGAGAGTTGGATTTGCATTTTCGAGCGTCATGGAAACGCTCACACGCGGGGTTCCGGCCTGTTCGTACCAGTTGCGGAACTGCTTCAGGTCCAGCCCGGCGCCATCTTCTATAGCCTTTACAAAGTCTTCGCAGGTCGCCGCCTCGCCATCGTGGCGATCGAAGTAGAGCGTGGTGCCCTTGAGGAACCGATCCATGCCTGCCAGCACGGTCATCATGCGGATCACCTCGGCACCCTTGTTGTAGACGGTCGCGGTGTAGAAGTTGCTGATTTCCTGATAGGAATCCGGCCGGATCGGGTGCGCCAGCGGCCCTGAATCCTCAGGAAACTGCACGGCCCGCAGGATCCGCACATCCTCGATCCGCTTGACCGGCGCAGAGCCGCGATCGGCGCTAAACTGTTGATCTCTAAGGACTGTGAAGCCCTCTTTCAGCGAGAGCTGGAACCAGTCGCGGCAGGTAACGCGGTTGCCCGACCAGTTGTGGAAGTACTCATGCGCCACCACGCCCTCGATCGCGTCATAATCGCCATCGGTCGCGGTTTCGGGATCGGCCAGAATATAGCGCGTATTGAAGACGTTAAGGCCCTTGTTCTCCATCGCGCCGGCGTTGAAGTCACTGACAGCCACGATGTTGAAATCATCAAGGTCGTACTCGCGCCCATAGACGTCCTCGTCCCACTTCATCGAGGCGATGAGCGAGCGCATGGCATGGTCGGTGCGGGCCTCGTCGCCGGGGCGGACGTAGATTGCCAGAGCCACCTTGCGGCCCGATTTTGTCGTGAAACTGTCGTGGTTTGCCACGAGTTCGCCGGCCACCAGCGCAAAGAGGTATGAGGGCTTGGGCCAGGGATCGTGCCACTCCGCCCAGTGCGTTCCGTCGCCATTCTCGCCGGACGCGACGGGGTTGCCGTTTGACAGGAGCACCGGGAACAGCGCCTTGTCCCCGCCCATCCGCACCGAATAGACCGAGAGCACGTCGGGCCGGTCGGGGAAGAAGGTGATGCGGCGGAAGCCCTCGGCCTCGCACTGGGTGCAGAGCAGCCCATTGGAGGCGTAAAGCCCTGAAAGCTGGGTGTTTGCCGAAGGATCGATCAGCGTCTCGATGCCGACGTCATGGGCATCGCCGGGCAGTTCGATGACGAGGTCCGGGCCATCCATGTGCCAGTCATTGTGGGCGTGGCCGTCGACGGTCACCCCTTGGGCTCGATCGCATCGCCATTGAGGCGCAGCAGTGAAGTGCCTGCGCCTGCGGGATTTTTCGTGACCTTGAGGGTCGCCTGAACCGTCGTGGCATTCAGCGAAAGCGCGAAATCCAAAGCGATTTCGGGAACGAGCCATTCGGGCGGGCGGTAATCCGCGCGGTGGATCACGGTGGGGGCGATGACGGGCTGGCCGGAGAGATCGTTCATGCCGCTGAACTTAGGAACGCGTGCGCGGCGGGGCAATCGCGGTTATCAGGCTTTTGATGGGAAACTTGCTGATCTTCGGAATGGGCTACACCTCGCAGGTGATCGCGGCGAGGCTGCGGGCGCAGGGCTGGACGGTGCGCGGAACAGGGAGTGCGGGCGATATCGCCTTCTCTGACCGCACGGCGGTCGAGGCGGCGATGGCGGAGGCGACGCACGTACTGTCCTCGGTCCCTCCGCTCCGCGAAGGGGGCGATCCGGTGCTGCAGACCTATGGCGACGGGATTGCCGCAGCGCCGCTCGAGGCCATCGGCTATCTTTCTTCGACCGGGGTCTATGGCGATGCGGGCGGGGCTTGGGTGGATGAAAGCTCAATCGTCGGCACTGGGCGGCGTTCGGCGCGGACGCAGGCGGATCTTGATTGGCAGGCGCTATCGCCCAAAGTGCGGGTCTACCGCCTGCCCGGCATCTACGGTCCGGGGCGCAGCGCGCTCGACCGCGTGGCCGAGGGTAAGGCGCATCGCATTGATATTCCGGGGCAAGTCTTTAGCCGCGTGCACGTGGAGGACATTGCCAGCGGGGTGATCGCCGGATTTGCAGGGCCAGCAGGCGTCTACAACCTCGCCGACGATCTGCCCTGCAGCCAGAACGCGGTAATCGAGGAGGCGGCACGGCTTCTGGGCGTTGCGCCGCCGCCGATGCAGTCGCTGGAAGAAGCCAATCTCTCGCCAATGGCTCTGGCCTTCTATGCCGAGAACCGCCGTGTGGCCAATGGCAAGGCCAAGCGCCTGCTCGGGTGGAGGCTTAGCTTTCCGACTTACCGCGACGGACTGCGCGCCCTCAACGCCAGCACCAGCCCGAGCATGGCCAGCGCCGATCCTGCGAGTGCCAGCACCGACCAGCGATAGCCCTCGAACGCGGTCGACAGCAGCATCGCGACAACCGGCACCAGCACCCCGTTGTAGGCCCCACGTCCTGCCCCGAGGCGCTGGAGCAGGCGGAAATAGAGCGGGAAGGTGAGGACAGAGCCTATTATCCCGAGATAAAGTACCCCGAAGATGTAGCCCGGCCGGAAATCGAACTGCGGCGGTCCTTCCACGATCCAGGCAAAGGCGGCGTCGAGAATTGCGCCGAACAGCAGGGCCCAGGCGAGCATCGGGATCATCGGAATGCCGCGCGCCATGCGGCTTGCTTGCAGGACGTTCGCCGACGACGCGCTGAACAGCGCGGCTGTGGTCAGCGCAATGCCGACAAGGACCTGTCCTTCGGGGGCGCCATGCGGTATTCATGCAGCAGCAACAGCACGATTCCGGCTCCGGCCACCACCGATCCACCAAGAAAGGCGCGGGTTACCGGTTGCTTGAGAAAGACCCAAGCCATCAGCGAATTGGGCACGACCAGCAGGCCGAAGACTACGGCGACGATGCCCGACGTCAGGTGGTGCTCGGCGCGGTACACGAACTGGAAGTTCATCACGAACTGCAGCAGGCCGAGCAGCGCGGCAACCTTGAGCGTGGTGTTAGAGACGCGCAGGGATTCCCGGCGAAACATGGCAACTGCGGCCATGCCGATGGCCGCTGCGATGAAGCGCCAGGTTACCGACCAGCTTGGCGGCACGCTGCCGATCTGGTCCTTGATCACCAGCCAGGTCGAGCCCCAGATCAGCGCGACGAGGAAAAAGGGGCCGGCAACGTCGAGTTGCCAGAACCGGGCCTGACCCGGCTGCTCTGCCTCGGTCATAGCGCAGAGATTGCCCGCGCCAGCGCAGAGGCATGAGCCGGGTCGGTGTTCCACGCGGTGACCAGCCGCGCGGCACCGGGGGCGCCTTCAGGCGCAGTCCAGTCGTAGAAGTCGAAGCCCTGCGCGCGCAGCGTTGCCTGCTCTGCCGGGGAGAGCACGACGAAGATCTCGTTCGCTTCGACGGCGTGGAACACGCGCGATCCGCAAGCCTGCGCGATTTCCTGCGCGGCGGCGTTGGCGGCGCGGGCATTGTCGAGCCAGAGGTCGCCCTCGATCATCGCAAGAACCTGCGCTGCGAGGTACCGGCCCTTCGACTGAAGATGCCCGGCGCGCTTGCGGCGGTAGCGAACGACGTCAGCGAGTTCCATGTCGAAGAACACCAGCGCTTCCGCGTTCATGCCGCCGTTCTTGACGCAGCCGAAGGTCAGGACGTCGACGCCGGCTTGCGCCGTCACTTCGGCGGGATGGCAGCCAAGGTGCGCGACCGCATTGGCAAAACGCGCGCCGTCCATGTGCAGGCCAAGGCCGCGCCCTTGCGCAAG
Organism: Novosphingobium sp. THN1; assembly: GCF_003454795.1. Lineage (GTDB taxonomy): Bacteria > Pseudomonadota > Alphaproteobacteria > Sphingomonadales > Sphingomonadaceae > Novosphingobium. The sequence goes on along the minus strand of NZ_CP028347.1, from coordinate 828,646 downwards.
CGAGCCGATCCGGGCGACCTCTTCCGGCGTATAGACGCGGCCATATTCTGTCGCCTGGGTGATCGAGATGGCGTGAGGCTGGACCTGGTGGACGTCGTTGCGGATCGGGTCGATCACGCGCTCGATCGCCTGCGGGGTCAGCTTCGCGCCTTTGCCATCGGCGAGCATCAGCTTGGCGCCGTGGGTGTAGAAGCCGGGCGCACCGCCTTCGTCCATTTCGATATGGGCTTCGCGGTGGCAGACCACGCCGCCGTGGGGCGGGACCATGGCGGCAAGTGCGAGGCAATTGGCTGCTGTGCCGGTGGCAACCCATAGCGCCGTGCATTCGGTGCCAAACAGGCAAGAGAACGCCTCGTCCAGATGGCGCGACAGGGCATCGCCGTCATAGCCCGAATCGGGCGCGTCGGCAGCGCGCATGGCGTCCCAGATCTTCGGGTGGACAGCGGCGGTGTTGTCGGAGAGAAATTTCATCGGAAACCGCAATGTCGGCAGCGGCGTTTCGGGTCAAGCAGTCACAAAAGGCCAAGGAACAACAATGTCGGACGTCACCATCACCCACCTCGATCAGGGCGCACGCGGCGAGTATCATGCAAGGGTGGAAGGCAGCGACGCGATCGGGCGGCTAACCTATAAACGCCAGGGCGATATGGTGGTGGCCGATCACACGCTGGTGCCGACCGAGATTGGCGGGCGCGGCGTGGCGGCCGAACTGGTAAAGGCGCTGGTCAACGATGCCCGCCAGTTCGGCTTCAGGATCGTGCCGCAGTGCAGCTATGTCGAGGCCGCGTTCCGCCGCCATCCGGAGTGGGCCGACTTGCGCGCCTGATCAGAGGTTTTGGGGCAGCGATAGCGTGGCGACGAGGCCGCGCTCTTGCCAGTCGATGCCGAATGTGCCTCCACGGGCTGTGCAGATGCGTTCGATGAGCGAGAGGCCTTGCCCACCTGCGCGCGATGTTGCGGAAACCGGTTGGGCCGATTGCTCCTCCCAGACGATGGTGTGGCGACTGCCAGTCGCGTCGCCTTCGACTGCTGCGCGCAGTGCTATGCTGCCACCGTGGCCGATGGCGCCGTGCTTGGTCGAATTCACGGTCAATTCGCCGACCACCAGCGAAATCACATCGGCCTCGCGTCGATCGATTTGCTGATTCGGCGCGCAATCGAGGTCCACCTGCATGCCCTGGGCCTTGCGGAAGGGCAGGAGTAACGTGGACAGCAGGTCTTGGAGGTCGGACTGCTCGGTTTCGCCATCGAACAGGGTCTGTGCCGTGGCGAGCGCCGATATTCGGGCCACCATGTCTGTGGCGAACGCAGTATTTGCCGCGTCTCCACGCGCCACGGTGCGCAACATGGCGCAGACCATGGCGAAACTGTTCTTGAGGCGGTGGCGCATCTCGGCCAGCAGAACTTTCAGCGCCTCGCGATCGGCGTGCAACTGGCTCACGTCCCGCGAAATGGAGATGTAGCCTGCATGTGCGCCGTCTGGCGTACGAACGGCTGAAAGGCTTACTTCCCACCAGCGCGGCGTGCCCTTGGCGGTGGGACAGAACGCTTCGAGACGAACCACACCGGCGGAGCGGGCACCTTCAAGGGCCGAGCGGATCATCGGTTGGGCTTGCTGCGGCCAGAGGTTGGCCCATTCCTTCCCGTTAAGTTGTTCAAAGTCATCGATTTCCATGGCGCAAAGGCCGTTCGGATTCATCCACAAGAGATTGCCCTGAGGATCGACGAGTTTGACGCAGTCCGTGCTCTGTTCAAGAACGTGCGACAAGCTTTCAGGAGAGAGTTCTGCTTTCGAAAGCATCAGGAGCCCCACGTACTTGTCTCTGGCGATAAAGCCGGAACAGAACCTGAAGTTCCATATATCGAAAGTAAGATTTTACGGCAGATCATGCCGTGTATGCGGGGAAATGGTGCTGCTGGGGAGGATTGAACTCCCGACCTCAGCCTTACCAAGGATGCGCTCTACCACTGAGCTACAGCAGCACACCATTTCCGCGCTACCACTCCGGAGCCGCTGGACGGGCGGGGTGGGCAGGGGCGCGCTAATGACGGGGGCATGGGCCTTTGTCAAGCGACGTTCCAGCCTCATCTTCGACAAGACTTGCAGGAACATGGCGCAATCGGCATTCACACCGGAATGAGCGACCCCAAATCCCCGATAAGCCGCGAAGAACGCCTGGCGGCCCGCCTGCGCGAGAACCTGAAGCGTCGCAAGGCGCAGGCCAGGGCGATGGGTGCTGCTGATGTGATGGCAGTCGAATCGCCCGATTCGCCGGAAACCGGGCTTTCCAATCCGGCCGCCTGACGCTAGGGGCGCGGTTCATTTTCTTTGTCAGTTACAGGATGCCCCGATGCCTCGCCTGATCCTGATTCGCCACGGCCAGTCGCAGTGGAACCTCGAGAACCGCTTCACCGGCTGGTGGGATGTCGACGTTACGGAAAAGGGCGCGGCCGAAGCCTTCGCCGCGGGCAAGCTGCTCAAGGACAAGGGTGTGCTGCCGACGCTGGCCTTCACCTCGCTGCAGACCCGCGCGATCAAGACGCTGCATCTGGCGCTTGAGGCAGCCGGGCGCCTGTGGGTGCAGGAAGACAAGGACTGGCGCCTGAACGAGCGGCACTATGGCGGCCTGACCGGGCTCGACAAGGCCGAGACCGCGGCCAAGCATGGCGACGATCAGGTCAAGGTCTGGCGCCGCAGCTTCGACGTGCCGCCGCCTGTGCTGGAAGCGGGCAGCGAATTCGATCTGTCGTCCGACCCGCGCTATGCCGGGATCGCGGTGCCTTCGACCGAAAGCCTCAAGGACACCATCGCGCGTGTGCTGCCGTGCTGGGAAGAGAAGATCGCGCCTGCGCTGGGCGCCGGCGAAACGGTCATCGTCTCGGCTCATGGCAACTCGCTTCGCGCGCTGGTCAAGCACCTCTCGGGCATTTCGGACGAGGACATCACCGGGCTCGAAATTCCGACCGGGCAGCCGATCGTCTATGAACTCGACGACAATCTGGCCGAGATCGAACGCTATTACCTCTCGGAGCGCTGAGCGCCCGATAGCCTGAAGGGGGCGGGGAGATGAGTGACAAACCGTTGGTCGCCATCGTCATGGGCAGCCAGTCCGATTGGGAGACGATGAAGAACGCCTCTGCCGTGCTGGAAAAGCTCGGCGTGGCGCATGAATGCCGCATCGTCTCGGCGCACCGCACGCCCGAGCGTCTGGTAAGCTTTGCCATGGGCGCGCATCTCGAGGGGTTCAAGGTGGTGATCGCGGGCGCGGGCGGCGCGGCGCACCTGCCGGGCATGGTCGCCTCGATGACCCACCTGCCGGTGCTCGGCGTGCCGGTGGAATCCAAGGCGCTGAAGGGCATGGATTCGCTGCTGTCGATCGTGCAGATGCCGGGTGGCATACCGGTCGGCACGCTGGCGATCGGCGTTCCGGGGGCGACGAACGCGGGCATTCTTGCCGCTTCGATTCTTTCGACGTCGGATGAGGCGCTGGCGGAGCGGCTGATCGCCTTCCGCACCGCACAGACCGATTCGGTGGCGGAGAAGCCGGTCTGATGATTGCACCGGGCGAGACGATCGGCATCCTCGGCGGCGGCCAGCTTGGCCGGATGATCGCGCTGGCGGCGGCGAACCTTGGCTATCGCTGCCACGTCTATGCGCCCGAAGCGGATTCGATTGCCGCCGATGTCTGTGCGGCGTTCACGCAAGGCGCGTATGACGACGAGGCAGCGCTGGCGGCGTTTGCCGCGCAGTGTGCGGTCGTGACCTACGAGTTCGAGAACGTGGCTGCGGCACCTCTGGCTGCGGTGACCGCGCATGCGCCGCTGCATCCTCCAGCCAAGGCGCTGGAAGTGGCGCAGGACCGGGTGAACGAGAAGTCGTTCGTGGAAGGCTTGGGCGGTCGGCCCGCGCCTTGGGCGACGGTCGATACGATGGAGGACCTGCGCGCGGCGGTGGCCAGCATCGGCGCACCGGGCATCCTCAAGACGCGGCGCGATGGCTATGACGGCAAGGGGCAGTGGCGGATCATGGCGCCGTCCGATGCCGAGGCCGTTGAGCTTCCGGGCAAGCCGCTCATCTACGAAGGCTTCGTGACCTTCGACGCGGAGTTCTCGGTGATCCTCGTGCGCACCGAAGCGGGCGAAGTGCGCTTCTGGGACAGCGCCGAGAACGTGCACAAGGGCGGCATTCTGGATCGTTCGACCGTGCCGGCCTCGCCGGTGATTGTCGCACAGGTTGAAGAGGCACGGGCGCTGGCAGCGAAAGTGGCCGATGCGCTGGACTATGTCGGCGTGCTGACGCTGGAATTCTTCGCGACGGCGGACGGCCCGGTGTTCAACGAGATGGCGCCACGCGTGCACAATTCCGGGCACTGGACTATCGAGGGCGCGCTCACCAGCCAGTTCGAGAACCACGTGCGCGCGATCTGCGCCTTGCCACTGGGATCGACCGCGCTGGCGGCCAAGGGCGTGGTCATGGACAACCTGATCGGCGACGATGCGCACGATTGGCCCGCAATCCTGTCCGACCCCGCCAATCACCTGCACTTATATGGCAAGGCGGCAGTGCGGCCGGGGCGCAAGATGGGCCACGTGACGCGGCTGGTGCTGTGAGCGGGGTTCGACCCGGACTTTTCCTGATCTATGCCCGCGCCGACAATGGCGTGATCGGCAAGGACAATGCCCTGCCGTGGCGCCTGCCTGCCGACCTCAAGCGGTTCAAGGCGCTGACCATGAACAAGCCCATGATCATGGGCCGCAAGACATTCGAGAGCCTGCCAGGGTTGCTACCGGGCCGCCGCCATATCGTGCTGACGCGCGACGGCGCTTGGAGCGCTGACGGGGCGGAAGTGGCGACCTCCGTCGAGCAGGCGCTCTCGATTGCGGGAGCGGGCGAAGTCGCCGTCGTCGGTGGGGCGGAGATCTACCGCCTGTTCATGCCCCTTGCCGAACGCGTGGAATTGACCGAGATACACGGAAAGTTCGAGGGCGATACCGTGATGGAGCCGCTCGGACCGGAGTGGACAGAGGTATCGCGCGAAGTGCATCCGGCTGAGTCTGAAAGACCCGCTTTCGATTTCGTCACTTACGCCAGAGCTGACGCATGATCCGGCTCGACAGCCTGCAGCCGGTTCCGGAATCGATGCGCGGAGCCATTCTGGCGCTGGGTAACTTCGACGGGTTCCACCTTGGCCATCAGGCTGTCGTCGGCGAAGCGATCCGCTGGGCAAAGGCGGAAGGCCGGCCGGCGATCGTCGCCACGTTCGATCCGCATCCGGTGCGGCATTTCAAGCCGGATGCCGAACCCTTCCGCCTGACCACGCTGGACCAGCGGCAGGAACTGTTCGGCGCGGCGGGCGCGGATGCGATGCTGGTGATCCACTTCGGCGCGGAGGTGGCGGGCATGACCGCGCTCGAGTGGATCGAGGCGGGGCTGGTCGGGCATCTCGGTGCGGTGGGCGTTGTCACAGGCGAGGACTTTACCTTCGGCAAGGGCCGCAGCGGCAATGCGCAGGTCTTGCGCGAGGATGGGCCGCGCTTCGGGTTGCGCGCGCGCGCGGTGGGGCCGGTCACGCTGGAGGGCGAGGTTGTCTCCTCCAGCCGCATTCGCGATGCCCTGAAATCGGGCGATTGCGAGGCGGCGACGAAGCTGCTGACGCGGCCCTTCGCGATCAGGGGCATGGTGCAGCATGGCGACAAGCTGGGCCGCACGATCAACTTCCCCACTGCCAATCTCGACATCGGAATGTACCTGCGCCCGCGCTATGGCATTTACGCGGTGACCGGGCGTCTGCCTGACGGGCGCGTGCTCAAGGGCGCTGCCAATCTGGGCATTCGCCCGACGTTTGATCCGCCCAAGGAACTGCTCGAGCCGCACTTCTTCGATTTTGCCGGCGATCTCTATGGGCAGGAAATCGAGGTGGCGTTCCACCACTTCCTGCGGCCCGAGGCGAAGTTCGATGGGCTGGATGCGCTGGTGGCGCAGATGGAGCGCGATTGCGAACGGGCGCGCGAGTTGCTGGCGTAGCGGCGGATTCTGTTTCACGCAGAGGCGCAGAGAAAGCAGAGGGCGCGGAGAAGAGTAGAATATTCTCACGCAAAGACGCAAAGACGCGAAGGTGTAGCGCTTTGCGGCGAAGCCGCCTTGACCCGCTGGCGCTCCAGACGATAGGCAATCAAGGCCTGCGGCGCTACCGATCTCTTTGCGTCTTTGCGTCTTTGCGTGAGACATTCCGGGCGAAGCCCGCAAACTTCTCTGCGATCCCTGCCCCCTCTGCGCCTCTGCGCGAAACGACTCTCCCGCCACGCCAGAAAAATTGCGCAAAGCCCACAGCAGCGCTAAGGCCCGCCGGTCATGACCGAGCAACGCGACTACCGCCCGACCGTCTTCCTGCCGAAGACCGATTTCCCGATGAAGGCTGGCCTCCCCCAGAAGGAGCCGGTGATCCTGCAGCGCTGGCAGGACGAGGGCATTTACCGGAAAGTTCGCGAGAGCCGCAAAGGCCGCGAGAAGTTCATTCTGCATGACGGCCCGCCCTATGCCAATGGCGACATGCACATCGGCCATGCGCTGAACCATATCCTCAAGGACATGGTTTGCCGCACCCAGACGCTGCTGGGCAAGGACGCGCCCTATGTGCCCGGCTGGGACTGCCACGGCCTGCCCATCGAATGGAAGGTTGAGGAAGAGTACCGCAAGAAGAAGAAGAACAAGGACGAGGTTCCGCCCAAGGAATTCCGTGCCGAATGCCGCGCCTACGCCCAGAAGTGGGTCGACGTGCAGCGCGAGCAACTGAAGCGCCTCGGCATCAATGGCGATTGGGACAACCCCTATCTGACGATGGATTCGCAGGCCGAGGGCACCATCGTGCGCGAACTGCTGAAGTTTGCCGAAAGCGGCCAGCTCTATCGCGGCGCCAAGCCGGTGATGTGGTCGCCGGTGGAGAAGACCGCGCTGGCCGAGGCCGAGGTGGAGTACGAGGACATCGTCTCGACCCAGATCGACGTGGCGTTCGAGATTGTTGAGTCGCCGATCCCCGAACTGGTCGGCGCGCATGCTGTGATCTGGACGACGACGCCTTGGACGATCCCGGTGAACCAGGCTTTGGCTTATGGGCCTGAGGTTGAGTATGTGCTGCTGTCTGTCACAGCGGATACTGTTGGAGTTGGCGCGAGTGGCGACAAGCGGGTCAACGAGGTGTTGGCGGCAGCCGGTCTGCCTTTCCATACCAACCGGATTTCCAAGTTTCTTGTTGCGAAAGAATTGGCGACCTCCTTCTCGGATCGCCTGAACAAGGCAGCAAAGGCGCTCGAATTCGGTGACGATGGAGCACCATCTCTCCAAGAGTTCGTCGATCCAGATTCGGATGTAGATGCCTCAATCAAGGGCTCCGATCTCGCCGGAACCGTCTGCCGCCACCCGATGCACGCGCTCGGCGGGTTCTTCGCCAAGCCGCGTCCTATGCTTCCCGGCGACTTCGTCACCACCGACAGCGGCACCGGGCTTGTCCATATGGCGCCGGACCATGGCGAGGACGACTTTGCGCTGTGCAAGGCGTACGGGATCGAGCCGGTCTTCGCGGTGCAGGGCGATGGCAAGTATCGCGAGGACTGGGGCTGGCTCGGCGGGCAGGGCTCGGTCATCAACCCCAAGTTCAATGCGCCCGATGGCCCGATCTGCGAAGACCTGCGCGAGGCTGGCGGTTTGCTGGCGGCGTCTGCCGATTACAAGCATTCCTATCCGCATTCGTGGCGTTCGAAGGCCAAGGTGATCTATCGCTGCACGCCGCAGTGGTTCGTGCCGATGGATCGGGCGATTACCCCTCCACCCCGCCTGCGGCGGCGGTCCCCCTCCCCGTTTATCCTGCGGAGAAACAGGGAGGATCAAATCCTCCCCATTTTGTGGAACCAAATGGGGAGGTGGCAGCGCGTAGCGCTGACGGAGGGGCTACTTTGCGCGAGATCGCCCTCCAAGCCATCGCCGACACCCGCTTCGTCCCCGAAAAGGGCCGCAATCGCATCGGCGCGATGGTCGAGGGCCGCCCTGACTGGGTGCTTTCCCGCCAGCGCGCTTGGGGCGTGCCGATCACGCTGTTCGTCGATCGCAAGACCGGGCAGTACCTCAACGATCCGGACGTCAACGCGCGCATCGTCGCGGCGGTCATGGCCGAGGGCGTGGATGCGTGGGACGAGGAACGGGCGCAGGAGTATCTGGGCGACAAGTACAAGCTCGAGGATTACGAGCGCGTCACCGACATTCTCGACGTGTGGTTCGATTCCGGCTCCACCCACGCCTTCGTGCTGGAATCGGGGCGCTGGTCGGACCTGCAGTGGCCTGCGAACCTCTATCTCGAAGGGTCGGACCAGCATCGCGGCTGGTTCCAGTCCTCGCTGCTCGAATCCTGCGCTACGCGCGGGCGGGCGCCTTATGACGCGGTGCTGACGCACGGGTTCACCATGGACCAGAAGGGCATGAAAATGTCCAAGTCCCTGGGCAACACGATCAGCCCGATCGACCTGATGCGCGATTACGGTGCGGACATCCTGCGGCTGTGGGCGCTCTCGGTGGATTTCACCGAGGACCACCGCATCGGCAAGGAGATCCTTCAGGGCGTTGCCGATCAGTACCGCAAGCTGCGCAACACCTACCGCTACCTGCTGGGCGCGCTGGACGGCTTCAGCGAGGCCGAGCGGCTGCCGGTGGCAGACATGCCCGAGCTGGAGCAGTACATGCTCGGCCTGCTCGGCAAGCTCGATGCCGCGCTGAAACAGGCTGTCGAGGATTTCGACTACAACACCTATGTCCGCGCGCTGACCGACTTCTGCAACGAGGACCTCTCGGCGTTCTTCTTCGATATCCGCAAGGACTGCCTCTACTGCGACGCGCCTTCGGACCCCAAGCGCCGCGCCTATCGCACCGTGCTCGACACGCTGTTCCACGCGCTGGTCCGCTATGGCGCGCCGGTGCTGGTGTTCACGGCGGAAGAGGTATGGGCCTCGCGCTATCCGGGCAGCGACAGCGTGCATCTGCTGGAATGGCCGGAGGTGCCCGCGGTTTCGGTGGACGAAGCGCGCTGGAGTGAACTTCGCGCGCTGCGCCAGACGGTGAACGAAGCGATCGAGCCGTTGCGCCGCGAGAAAGTGCTGGGTTCGGGGCTGGAAGCGGTCGTGACCGTGCCGGACAGCGCGCCGGAGGCCGATCTGGCAGAGCTGTTCATCACCGCGACAGTCAATCGCGGGCAGGGCAGTGACGTGACCGTCACCCGTTCCACCGACCACAAGTGCGGCCGTTGCTGGCGCCTGCTTCCGGAAGTCTCGGAAGACGGCGACCTGTGCAACCGTTGCGACGCGGTCGTGACGGCGATTGACGCAGGCGCGGTCGCTTGATGCTGGCGCGCCCGCGCATCGAGGGCCTTGGCCTTGCACTGCTGGTCGCGGTGGTCGACCGGATCGTCAAGGCGGTGATGGTCGGCCCGCTGATGCTGCGCGACCGCGGCGTGATCGACCTGCTGCCCTTCTTCGACCTGCGCTATGCCGAGAACGAGGGCGTCTCTTTCGGCATGTTTACGGCGACCTCGATGGAGATGCGGTACGGGCTGATCATCGTCACCGCGCTCATCGCACTGGGCGTGACGGTGTGGATGCTGCGCGAGACCTTGCGGGGCGATATCCTGGCGCTGGGGCTCGTGCTCGGCGGAGCGCTCGGCAATATCTATGACCGGCTGACGCTGGGCTATGTGATCGATTATGCCGACCTGCACATCGGCGAATGGCGGCCTTTCGCCATCTTCAATCTGGCCGACGTGGCGATCACGTTCGGTGTCCTGATACTGCTTGCCCGCTCGTTCAAATCGCGCGAAAAGCCAAACGATAGCGGCGACCATACCGCCACGGAGAATGCATGATGCGTAAAGCTGCCGCCCTTGCTCTTGTCGTCTCGGGGGCGACCCTGCTCTCGGCCTGCGGTGGCGGCGGTTCGCTGTTCAACCGTGACCGTCCCGATGAAATGGCAGTGACCCGCGCTGCGCCGCTGGTGGTGCCGCCCGATTTCGCGCTGACCCCGCCGAGCCCCGGCGCGCCGCGTCCGCAGGATTCGGAAACCGGCAAGCAGACGCTCGAAACCCTGTTCGGCGGCCCTTCGGCGCGCTCCAGCGTCGAGACCGACACGCTCAATCGTGCGGGCACGGCCGCCGCCTCGATCCGTTCGACCGTGGGCGATCCCGGCACGCAGACCGTGGCCAAGGGCCAGGTCGTGCGCGACATCCTCGCCGCGCCGGAAGGTGACGGTCAGGCCGCTTCGGCTTCTATCCCGGGCTGAGTTTTCGGCTTGAGTGCGATATGAAAAGCCCCGCTCTGGCGGGGCTTTTTGCGTCAGACGCGCCAGTCTATCGCACCACGGCCATGGGTTTCGAGGAAGGTATTGGCCTGGCTGAACGGTTTCGAACCGAAGAAGCCCTTGTAGGCCGAGAGCGGGCTGGGGTGCTGCGCCTTCAGCACGAGATGCGGGCCGTTCTGCAGGGCGCCGATCCGCGCTGCCTTCTTCTGCGCATGGCTGCCCCACAGCATGAACACGGTGGGATCGGGCCGCGAGGCGACAGCTTCGACGGCGGCATCGGTGAGCAGTTCCCAGCCCATGCCCTGATGCGAGCCGGCATGGGCCGCCTCGACAGTCAGCGCGTTGTTGAGCAGCAGCACGCCTTGCTGCGCCCAGCGCGTCAGGTTGCCGTGGGGGCGCGGGGGATGCCGAGGTCGGCTTCGAGCTCCTTGTAGATGTTAACCAGGCTCGGCGGGATCCTGACGCCGTGCTGTACCGAGAAGGCGAGGCCGTGCGCCTGGCCCGGGCCGTGGTACGGGTCCTGCCCGAGGATCACCACGCGCACCTGATCGAGCGGCGTGAGTTCCAGCGCGGCGAGGCGCGCATCGCGTGGCGGGTATATGGCCTTGGCCGACCGCTCTTCGGCGTCGAGGAAGGCGTCCAGATCGCGCAAGGGGGGGAATGCAGGACCGGTTCGAGGCTCGGCCGCCAGCTTTTGGGCAAGGAAATGATGGTCATCTTGGCGAAAGGTTAGACGGTTAGGAGGCCCACCCGCAAGCAGGGTTCCGGGATGGGCCGGTGCTTGCTAACAGCGCATGGCTGTACGGAGTGCTTTGATGAAGATCGCAATGGTTGGCTCGGGCTATGTCGGGCTGGTTTCGGGAGCCTGCTTTGCCGATTTCGGCCACGATGTGGTGTGCATCGACAAGGACGAGAGCAAGATCGAGCGGCTGCGCGCCGGCGTCATGCCGATCTACGAGCCGGGCCTTGCCGAGCTGGTCGCCGCCAACGTCAAGGCCGGACGCCTGTCATTCTCGACCGATCTTGCCAGTTCCATCGAAGATGCTGCGGCAATCTTTATCGCCGTGGGCACGCCTTCACGCCGGGGTGATGGCCACGCCGACCTGACTTATGTCTATGCCGTGGCGCAGGAACTGGCGGAGAACATCAGGACGCCGACTGTTGTGGTGACCAAATCGACTGTGCCGGTAGGCACCGGCGACGAGGTGGAGCGGATCATTCGCGAGAGCGGAACCGATGTGCGGTTCGCCGTGGTATCCAACCCTGAGTTTCTGCGCGAGGGCGCCGCGATCGGCGATTTCAAGCGGCCTGACCGCATCGTCATCGGTGCCGAGGAGGAATGGGCGCGCGGCGTGATGCGCGAGGTTTATCGCCCGCTGTTCCTCAACCGGGCGCCGATCCTGTTCACCTCGCGCCGCAGCAGTGAGCTTATCAAGTACGCTGCCAATGCCTTTCTCGCCACCAAGATCACCTTCATCAACGAGATGGCGGATCTGTGCGAGAAGGTCGGCGGCGACGTGCAGGACGTGGCGCGGGGCATCGGCCTCGACAACCGCATCGGTTCGAAATTCCTGCACGCCGGGCCGGGCTATGGCGGATCGTGCTTCCCCAAGGACACGCTGGCACTGCTCAAGACCGCCGAGGATTACAACAGCCCGGTGCGGCTGGTCGAAGCGGTGGTAAAGGTCAACGACAGCCGCAAGCGTGCGATGGGCCGCAAGGTGATCGAGGCGCTTGGCGGCGATGCGCGGGGCAAGCGCGTGGCGCTGCTCGGGCTGACGTTCAAACCCAACACCGACGACATGCGCGATGCCCCCTCGATTGCGATCGTGCAGACGCTGCTCGATGCGGGGGCCGAAGTGGTGGCCTACGATCCGGAAGGCATGGAGGCCGCAGCCGAGATCATGCCGGAGGTGACGATGGCAGCATCGACTTATGCAGCCGTCGCGGGAGCTGACGCGGTTGCCTTGGTCACCGAATGGGATGCGTTCCGCGCGCTTGATTTTGCGCGGGTGAAGAGCCTGATGAATGCGCCGGTGCTGGTGGACCTGCGCAATGTCTATGACCCGGCCGAGGCGCGTGCGGCAGGCTTTGCCTACAGCAGCATCGGCCGGGTCTGAGAAGGTCAGACCAGGCCTGCCTCGGCGCTGATGGCGGCGTCCTCATCTTCCACAGCGGGACGCTGGGTGCCCCAGTGGATCGAACTCCACACGCGCTCGTGGAAGTAATAGAGCCCGATCTTCGTGATCACTTCGGTCCCGGCGATAGCGCCGGCAGCCTTGGCGCTGCCGGTGAACAGCCAACCAAGCAGGAACGTGTCGATACTTCCCAGCGTCCGCCAGCTGATCGCCTTGACGATCGAGCGGGTGTGCGCCTCGTGTCCGTGAAACAGAATCATTGGCGGTTCCCTCCCGGCCAGAGATGCTTGCCTAGATCGTGGGAGCCCAGCCGAGAAGGGCATTCACGATGCGCTCGGCTGCGTCCTCGGGCGATTCCTGGGTGGTATCGACGCGGAAGTCCGGGTTTTCGGGTGCTTCGTAGGGACTGTCGATGCCGGTGAAGTTCTTGAGCTGGCCGGAACGCGCCTTCTTGTAGAGGCCCTTGACGTCGCGCGCCTCGGCTACTTCCAGCGGGGTGTCGACGAAGATTTCGACGAATTCACCCGTCGCCATCAACCCGCGCACCATCTCGCGCTCGGCGCGGAACGGGCTGATGAAGGCGGTCAGCACGATCAGGCCGGCATCGGTCATCAGGCGCGCGACTTCGCCGACGCGGCGGATGTTCTCGATGCGGTCGGCCTCGGTAAAGCCGAGATCCTTGTTGAGGCCATGGCGCACGTTGTCGCCGTCCAGCAGGAAGGTGTGCTTGCCCACGGCGTGCAGGCGCTTCTCGACCAGGTTGGCGATGGTCGACTTGCCAGAGCCCGACAGGCCGGTGAACCACAGCACCTTGGGGCTTTGGCGCTTGAGCGCGGCATGGGCCTCGCGGCTGATGTCGAGCGCCTGCCAGTGCACGTTCTGGGCGCGGCGCAGCGAGAAGTTGAGCATGCCGGCGGCGACCGTGGCGTTGCTCATCTTGTCGATCAGCACGAAGCCGCCGAGCGTGCGGTTGTCGCCGTAGGCCTCGAACACCAGCGGTTTGTCAGTGGCGATCTCGGCCACGCCTATGGCGTTCAACTCCAGAGTCTTCGCAGCAAGCTGCTCCATCGTGTTGACGTTCACGACGTACTTCGGCTGCTGCACGGTGACCGAAACGGTCTGCGTGGCGAGCTTGAGCCAGTAGGCGCGCCCCGGCAGCATGGCTTCGTCATTGAGCCAGACGAGAGTCGCCTCGAACTGGTCTGCGGCCTGCGGGGGATTGTCGGCAAGGCTGATCACGTCCCCGCGCGAGCAATCGACTTCGTCAGCCAGGCACAGCGTGACCGACTGTCCGGCAACCCCTTGTTCGAGATCGCCGTCAAGCGTGACGATGCGGGTGACCTTGCTGGTCTTGCCCGAAGGCAGGACGCGCACTTCGTCGCCCGGCTTGACCGAGCCGGTAGCGATCAGGCCAGAAAAGCCGCGGAAATCGAGGTTGGGGCGGTTGACCCACTGCACCGGCATGCGGAACGGCTTGTCGGCATCGACCGAGGACAGCACTTCGACGGTTTCGAGGTGCTCGACCAGCGTCGGTCCCTGATACCATGGCGTGTTGGCCGAAGGCGTGGTGATGTTGTCGCCCTTGAAGCCGGAAATCGGCATGGCGGTGAAGCTCTCGATGCCGATGGACTTCGCGAACTCGCCGTAGTCCTTGACGATGGCGTCGAAGGTGGCCTGATCGTAGTTCACCAGGTCCATCTTGTTCACGGCCAGCACGATGTTGCGGATGCCGATCAGGTGGCACAGGTAGGAGTGGCGGCGCGTCTGCACCAGCACGCCCTTGCGCGCGTCGATCAGGATCACCGCGAGGTCGGCCGTGGAGGCGCCGGTGACCATGTTGCGGGTGTACTGCTCGTGGCCGGGGCAATCGGCGACGATGAACTTGCGCTTCTCGGTGTTGAAGAAGCGATAGGCGACGTCGATGGTGATGCCCTGCTCGCGCTCGGCGGCGAGGCCGTCAACCAGCAGCGCGAAGTCGATGTCCTGTCCCTGCGTGCCGACCTTCTTCGAATCGTTCTCGAGCGCGGCGAGCTGGTCTTCGAAGATCATCTTCGAATCATAGAGCAGGCGGCCGATCAGCGTCGACTTGCCATCGTCCACCGACCCGCAGGTGATGAAGCGCAGCATGGTCTTGTGCTGATGCTGTTCGAGATAGGCGTCGATGTCCTCGGCGATGAGGGCTTCGGTCTTGTAGATGACGTCTTGCCCAAGTGTCGTTTCCGTCATCAGAAGTACCCCTGCTGCTTCTTAACTTCCATGCCGGCGCCACCGGCATCCTTGTCGATCACGCGGCCCTGGCGTTCGCTGGTGGTGGTCAGCAGGGTTTCCTGAATGACTTCGGGCAGCGTCTTGGCAGTGCTTTCGACTGCCCCGGTCAGCGGGAAGCAGCCCAATGTGCGGAAGCGGACCGACTTCATGGTGATTTCGGGGCGATAGCTCAGCACCTTCTCGAGGCGCTCGATATCGTCGGCCATGAACAGCTGGCCTTCCCACTCGTAGGTCGGGCGCTCGTCCGCGAAATAGAGCGGGACGATCGGCACGTCGTTGAGGTGGATGTACTGCCAGATGTCGAGCTCGGTCCAGTTCGAGATCGGGAATACGCGGATCGATTCGCCCTTGTTCTTGCGTGCGTTGTACAAGTTCCACAGTTCGGGGCGCTGGTTCTTGGGATCCCAGCCGTGGCTGGCGGTGCGGAACGAGAAGATGCGCTCCTTGGCGCGGCTCTTTTCCTCGTCGCGCCGCGCGCCGCCAAAGGCCGCGTCGAAGCCGTACTTGTCGAGCGCCTGCTTGAGCCCTTCGGTCTTCCACATGTCGGTGTGGAGCGAACCATGGTCGAACGGGTTGATACCCTTCTCGGCGGCTTCCGGGTTCTGGTAGATGAGCAGTTCCATGCCGCTCTCTGCCGCCATCTTGTCGCGCAGCGCATACATGTCCTTGAACTTCCACGTGGTATCGACATGGAGCAGCGGGAACGGCGGCGGCGAGGGGTAGAAGGCCTTGCGCGCGAGATGCAGCATCACCGCGCTGTCCTTGCCGACGGAATAGAGCATCACCGGATTGGTCGCCTCGGCGACGACCTCGCGCATGATGTGGATCGCCTCGGATTCCAGGCGTTCGAGGTGGGTCAGGGTCTTGGCGTCGAATGCCACGGCTCTCGCTCCGTAATTGCGTTGCCGCTCCTTGCGCGATTTGCAGTACCCCGTGCGCTCCCATTTGGGAGCATGGCGCGCAGGCAATACTTTCTCCCTCGAAACGACAGCTTGATAGGCACGCGCCGCCGCTCGTTGGGGGACTGAAAGCTTGCGGGCACTTGCCCAACCGCCTAAGCGACAGGGATGGCAGTTCATTTCCACGAAGAAGACCTTCCCGAGGGCGTGCTTGCGCCGGGTCCCGTCGCCGTCGACACCGAAACCATGGGGCTGATCACCCCGCGCGACCGGCTATGCGTGGTGCAGATTTCCGACGGCCGCGGCGACGAACATCTCGTCCGCTTCTCGCCGGGCAGCAGCTTTGCCGCGCCCAACCTGAAAGCGGTTCTGGCGGATCCCTCGCGGATCAAGCTCTACCACTTCGCGCGCTTCGACCTGGCGGCGATCGAGCATTACCTCGGCGTCGTTGCGGCACCGGTGTTCTGCACCAAGATCGCCTCGAAGCTGGTGCGCACCTATACCGACCGCCACGGTCTCAAAGATCTGGTGCGCGAACTGCTCGGCAAGGAGATTTCCAAGCAGCAGCAGTCAAGCGACTGGGGCGGGCCGGTGCTGTCCGATGCGCAGCAGGAATACGCCGCATCCGACGTGCGCCACCTTCATGCCATGCACACGATCCTGGTCGAGCGGCTGGAGCGTGAAGGCCGCACGGCGATGGCGCAGGCCTGCTTCGATTTTCTGCCGATGCGTGCCCGGCTCGACCTTGCCGGTTGGGCCGAGCGCGACATCTTCAGCCACGCGGACATGAAAAGCTCCCTAGTCGAGCAATTGCTACGATCGGGAATGCCGAAGCCCGCGAGGCCAAAGTCCGAAACGAGGGGAAAGAGACCCGGACCCGCATGGCATCGGCATTACCCGATGCGGTCCGACATCACGAAGCGAACTGCCACTATGGCCAGAACGCCGCGCCAGAGGGGCCCGGTCCGCTCAGATAATGTGGAGTGATTCGGTCCAGATTGCAAGAGGGATGTGCTGGGGGCGCGTAAAGGATCCAGCCGCACGTCAGACCTGCAGGACGCAACGCCCCCCTCCCGCAGGCGGGAGGGGTCGGGGGTGGGCAAGCGGCACGGCATAAACCTCTCCCCAAATCCGCTTGCACCTGCAACCAGATTTGATATTAATTTGATATCAGATTTAAGGGGAATCTCCGATGTCCGAGTCGAAGACGCATTCTGCCAGCACCGAAAGGGGCGCCTGGTCGATCAGTGGCTATCTCATGTTGGTCCTCATGGTCGTGCTGGTGATCCTCACCGGCGCACGGGTGCTGGGCTTTGCCAGCGGCAACCCGTCGGAAGATGCCGTGCCCGGCTTCATCGCCACGATCGCCGCGCTGCCGGTCGCCATCGTGTTCATCGCTTCGGGCTTCTACATGATCCAGCCCAACCAGGCCGCGGCGATCAACCTGTTCGGCTCCTATCGCGGTACGGACCGCAACCACGGGCTGCGCTGGGTCTGGCCGTGGATGACCAAGACCAAGATCTCGGTTCGCGCCAACAACGTCGTTTCGGAAAAGCTCAAGGTCAACGACCTGCGCGGCAACCCGATCGAGATCGCTGCCAACGTCGTGTGGCGCGTGTCCGATACCGCGCAGGCCCTGTTCGATGTCGATGACTACAAGGCCTTCGTCTTCGTCCAGATCGAAAGCGCGGTGCGCTCGATCGGCTCGCGCTACCCTTATGACGATATCGAGCATCACGAGGTCACGCTGCGCGGCCACCACGATCAGATCAACGCCGAACTGCGCACCGAACTCAACGCGCGGCTGGTTCTGGCGGGCATCACGGTTGACGAATGCGGCCTCACGCACCTTGCCTATGCGCCTGAAATCGCAGGCGCCATGTTGCGCCGCCAGCAGGCCGAAGCGGTGATCTCGGCGCGCAAGAAGCTGGTCGAAGGCGCAGTCTCGATGGTCGAGATGGCGCTGACCCAGTTGTCGGAAAAGAACGTGGTCGAACTCGATGACGAGCGCCGCGCGGCGATGGTCTCGAACCTGATGGTCGTGCTCTGTGGCGAGCGCGACACCCAGCCGGTCGTCAACACCGGCACGCTTTACCAGTAAGGCGCGCTAGCCATGGCGCCAAGTCCGAAGAAGGCCTTTCCATTGCGCATCGATCCGGCGCTGTTCGCCGCGATCGAGCGCACGGCCTCGGCCGACTTGCGCTCAGCCAATGCCCAGATCGAAGTGCTGCTGCGCGAGGCCCTGACCAGGCGCGGCGTGAAGCTGGCCGCCGCCGAGCCCGTGAAGCGCGGAAGGCCAGCAAAAACGGAGAACAGTGATGGTTGATCCTCGCTACACCACCCGCCCGCCCAAGGCGGAATTGCCCGCCGATGACGGCGCCTGGTTCGCCCCCAAGCGCTTCGGGCTCGGCTCCGGCCTGCCGATCCGCTGGCAGGGTTGGGCGCTGATCGTCGGCTACGTCGCACTGCTGCTGCTGGTAAAGTGGCTCGACGACAGCGGCGACGGACGCCTTCGCACGCTTGGCTTTGCGTTGTTCGTCGTCGCTACGGCGGTCGTCTTCTCGATCTCGGCCAGGCGCACGCGCGGTGGCTGGAAGTGGCGCTGGGGCAAGAGCGATTGATCGGGCAGATTGCCCCTGTGACTTCGGACAGGCCCGCGGTTCCCAACGGAACATAAGGGCCTGTCAATCATTCCGCGCTACCCCGGTTCATGAAAACGCCGGGGACCAGATATGCGCATGATGAACCCGTTCGCCTCCAGAGAGCGCCGCCACCGTGGCCAGCGCCTTGCCGTCTTCCTGCTGGGAATAGCGGTTGTCGCAACGATTCCGGCCACCGCGCTCTTCGCACAGGGCCAGCGCTCGCCCTACACCGTGGTCGAGACCGGTCGCAGCTACGCAGCGCTCCAGCAGGCGGTGAACGCCATCGGCGAAGGCACCGGCACGATCCGCATCGAACCGGGCGTCTATCGCGATTGCGCGGTGCAGCAGGCAGGCGACGTCGGCTTCATCGCGCAAGTCCCGGGCCAGACGGTGTTCGATGGCGCGGCTTGCGAGGGCAAGGCCGCCATCGTCGCACGCGGCCGCTCCACCACGGTCGAGGGCCTGATCTTCCAGAACATCCGCGTGCCCGATGCCAATGGCTCGGGAATCCGGCTTGAACGCGGCAACCTCACCGTGCGACAGTCCTGGTTCCGTGACAGCGAGCAGGGCATTCTCTCCGCCGACGATCCTGCGGGTGCCGTTCTCATTGAAAAGTCGACCTTTTCACGGCTAGGCCGGTGCGACCGCGGATTGTCCTGCGCCCACTCGGTCTACTTCGGCGATTACGGCAGCGTCACCATCCGCCGCAGCCGCTTCGAAGCTGGGCGTGGCGGCCACTATGTGAAAAGCCGCGCGGGCCGCGTCGAGGTCACCCAGTCGAGCTTTGACGATACCGCCGGAAAAACAACCAATTACATGATCGACTTGCCCGCTGGCGCCACCGGTCGCATCGCCGACAACGTCTTCGTCCAGGGCCTCGACAAGGAAAACTACAGCGCCTTCATCGCGATCGCCGCCGAGGGCAAGACGCACCCGGCGACCGGCCTTGCGATTGTTGGAAACGATGCGCGGTTTGCGCCGGGAGTGAGTCGTTCGTCGGCATTCGTCGCGGACTGGTCGGGCGACAAACTGGCGCTCGGCGCCAACGCCCTCGGGGCGGGCCTCAGCCGCTTCGAGTCTCGCTAGAGTTCCGCCGAGTTTGGGTGGAGTTGTCGCTCTGCCCCGAGTGTCTATCTGGAGTTGGAATGTTGCATTCACCGCTCCTGAAGCTGGGCGGGCGGCTCTGGGCGCTCCTTCTTGCCCTTACCGTCCTGACCCACGCAATTGCCCCGTTCGAGGCACCCGTGACCGTGCGTCACGGCTCGGCCTTCAGTGCGGCGACGGTGGACACGGCGGTCGCCCCGGCCAATCGCGCGCAAATTCAACGTGTTGCCGTGCCGATGGCACCGCCGCCGCCGCTCGTTCTCGCACCCGAACCGGCAGCGCCCGCGCTGTTCCAGCCCGAGGGTTTCTGGCCCCCGCAAACCGCGCCGCCTGCGCCGCAGCCGCTGGCGCTGCTGCCAGCACCGAGAGCGCCACCACTGTCCTGACCTGAGCCCCGCGCCTTCTGGCGCTGTTCAAACATGTCAGGAATACAGCAATGTCAAACACTTCCACGATTGCGAAAGCAGTCGACGCCCGCCGCGCCCACGTCGAGGCGCTCCTCTCCGCTTACCCCGATGTCACGCCGGAAGAGCGGCAGCTCATGGTCAACTGGTTCCGCTCCGAAGCCAGCGCGCTCGATGTTGCGCTCGTCGCCAGCAACCCCGCCGCCGAACGCGGCTACCGCCGCTTCCGCTCTGAAAACGTGGACAAATTCACACTCAAGGACATGGGCTATGCGCTCGGCTTTGCAGTGATAATCGCGCTCGCCGTGCTGCTGATCGCGTGGCGCGCCTTCTAACGGAGCAAGTGACCGGTGCGATCCCGCTTGGTGTCGAGATAGCGCTGGTTGTGGGGGTTGGCGGGGAGCTGGTGTGCCACGCGCTCCGTCACCTCTACTCCAAGTGCCTGCAAAGTCGCCACTTTCTGCGGGTTGTTGGTGAGCAGACGGATCGACCGCACGCCGAGCAGATCAAGCATCCGCGCCGCCACCGGGAAGTCACGAGCCTCGCTCGGCAGGCCAAGGCGCTCGTTGGCATCGACGGTGTCGAAGCCCTGGTCCTGCAGCTCGTAGGCGCGCAGTTTGTTGATCAACCCGATGCCGCGCCCTTCCTGCCGCAGGTAGAGCAGCACCCCCCAGCCGCCCGCATTGGCTTCCTCGGCCATGCGGGCCAGCGCGGCATCGAGCTGCGGGCCGCAATCGCATTTGAGGCTGCCGAGAATGTCGCCGGTCAGGCATTCGCTGTGCAGGCGCACCACCGGCTCGCGCTCGCTGGTCTGCGTGCCGATCACCAGCGCGACGTGCTCGCGCAAGTCATCCCGCGCACGAAATGCCACGATTTCAGCATGTTCGCAGGCGTGAACGGGCAGGCGGGCGCGGGCTTGGATGGTGAGGTTCAGCGGGTCCTTGAACGCCACCAGATCCTTGGTCGAAACTTCCGCCGCGATTTCCACGCCGGTCGCAACCAGAAACGCTGGCAGGATTCCGGCCAGCCGCGCCAAGTCCATCGCGGCGACGGCGGCGTCATGCGCCTCAATCGGATCGGCCTTGAACGGCCCGCGCAAGGGACTGCCGAGGTCCTGCGCCGGATCGGCCAGATTGCGTGCGGAATTGAGGCTGAACGGCTCAGCGCCATGGATCATCACCGGCGCTTCCGGCACGGCAGCATCGCGCTGGTTGGCGAGCTTGAGCGTCGCGGCGCGGGCGGCGGAGATGAGCAGGCGCGCGGCGTAGATGCCAGGCTGGGCAAAGGCGGTTTCGGCTGGCAGCAGATCGAGCGCGCCATCCGCGCCGGTAACGCGGATCGCCCAGCCATGGCGCAGCGCGTCGAGCGCTCGTGCTGCGTTTCTGCTTTCGCTCACAAATCCAGCTCGGTGATCAGCGGGATGTGGTCCGAAGGCTGCTCCCACTTGCGTGTTTCCTCGACGAAGCGGTGCGAGCGCGTCTGCGCGGCGGCTTGCGGAGAGGCCCACATGTGGTCCAGGCGGCGGCCCTGATCCTTGGCGCGCCAGTAGGAGCGGTAGGACCACCACGAGTAATTGCGTTCGGGCGCGGGGATGTGCTTGCGGCCAAGGTCGACCCAGCCGTGGGCATCGGCAAAGCGCTGCAGCGTCTCGACCTCGATCGGCGTATGGCTGACGACCTTGAGCAGCGCCTTGTGGTCGTAGACGTCGCATTCCAGCGGGGCGATGTTGAAATCGCCGGTGATCAGCGTCGGGCGCTCGATCTTCTCGGCCCAGCGGGTCATGCGTTCGAGGAAGTCGAGCTTCTGGCCGAACTTGGGGTTCACCTCGCGGTCGGCCACGTCGCCGCCTGCGGGGATATAGACGTTCTCGATGATCAAGCCGTTGCCGGGGCCGAGCAGTTCGACGCCGATGTGCCGCGCCTCGCCATTGTCCTGCCAGTCATGCTTGCTGAAATCGCGGAACGGAATGCGGCTGACAGTGGCGACGCCGTGATAGCCCTTCTGCCCATGCACCGCGCGGTGGGTGTAACCGAGCTTCTCGAACACCTCGTGCGGGAACAGGTTTTCGGGCGTCTTGATCTCCTGCAGGCACAGCACATCGGGTGCTTCCTGCACGAGAAAGCGTTCGACCTGATCGGCGCGCAAGCGGACCGAATTGATGTTCCATGTGGCAACCGAGATCATGGCGCTGCTTTAGGGTTGCGGGGGGCGATTGCTAGATGGGATGTCGTGTGCAGTCAAAGCTACCGCAAAGCCATGACAGCAAACACAACTGCGAATACACTGTGAACCGCCGCACTCCAAGTAGCGAAGCCGCGCTTGAAGCTGCCTTTTTCCGATTTGCGCGCGATGATAGCGGCGGCAGCCGCAATAGGCACCGCGATAAGCAACCCAATCAACGCAAACACGCTAGGAGCCGGGAAATCGAGGGCCGCTTGTGCAATTGCATAAGGGACGGCGGCAAGGATCATTGCAGCATGTCCACCAGAATTCCAGCGCATCTCCTGTCTTAGCATAACAGCACTTCTTAAGCTGCCTCCTGCAACCGCCGAACAGCAGGCTGCGCATGCTGTCGCGCGCGCCATAGGTCATAGTTGGCCTGCATCGCCAGCCACGCCCGGGCTGTACTTGCCCCTGCCTGTTCAAGCCGCAGCGCCAGATCAGGGCTGATGCCCGCCTTGCCGTTCAGCACGCGCGAAAGAGCGACGCGCGACAGCGCGAGACGGCTGGCGGCTTCGGTGACGGACAGGTTCAGCGCTTCGATAACCTCGTCACGAAGCAGTTCGCCGGGATGGGGAGGGTTGTGCATCATGGTCATGGGCCGCACCCTATACCGTTCGGCGCGTTATTCCGCCCCTCAACTACCAGCTTCGCCGGCGGTCCCCCCCGTTTGTCCTCCGGAAAAACGGGGAGGATTGAGGCGCGATTTTATCGTTCGAGCTTCGTCTCCTGCGTGAGCGAGGATGGTGGTCTTCGAGAACCGGCGCGCAGCGACCTTGATGGTCGTGAGCACCGGAAGCGCAAGAAGGCTGCCGTCCGCAGCCGCGCAGGGGGCGAAGATCGGATGATAAAACAAAACCCTCGGACCGGGGGCATTGGTCCGAGGGTTCCATTTGCGTTCGTCACGCTTGACGCGGCGGTCTCCAGGAGACCGGGCAACAGGGGGGAAACCCGCCTCGACCGCCTCGTCGAAAACCGTTCTACGCCCGCCTCGCTTGCGCCCCGATGAACGGTGTCTGCAGGTTGGTCGCAGCTTGTCGCAGGGGGTGAACGGTTGGGGGGTGAGGTGAAGGTTTGGGGCGATAGGTGGTGTGCGGGGCACGAGTAACCCCTTCAAAAATTCATTCGTCACCCCGGACTTGATCCGGGGTCCCGCTATTTGGCGAACGCTCAGGAGGCGGGATCCCGGGTCAAGCCCGGGATGACGAGGCAAGGGTAGGTTGTTGAGGCTCAGCGCGTGACGGGGCGGCGGGGATCGGTCCAGCGGAAGGTGCTGTCGTTCACCGCCACGCCGTACTGATGGCCCGAGAGGCGGACGGTGGTGCGCTTGTTCTGCGAATCGAGGGCGACCCACGAATCGAGCTGCAGGCCACCGGGCGCGCCGGCTTTGCGCACGAAGATCATGGTGATCGTGCCGTATTCAGGATGCTTGGGGTCGCGCACCTGGAGGCTGATCACGCCGGGATCGCCGGTGGGCAACTGCTTGGCAAAGCGCGCCACGTCCTTCTTGGGATCGAGCAGTGCGCCCAAGGGGCTGTTGCCGATCGGCCAGCGCTGAACCTGGCGGACCTCATAATCGATCATGGTCAGCGCCCGGCCGTCGCCCACGATCAGCAAGGGCACGCCCTTCTGATACTGGAAGCGGATCTTGCCGGGCTGCTTCATCGTCAGCACGCCCGAAACGCTCTGGCCCGAACGATCGGTCTGCGTGAAGTTTGCGCGCAGCGTGGTGATGCCGCGCAGCGCAGAGACCGCGCGATCGATGTCGGAGGCTTGCGCCTGCGCCACGGTGGGCGCGAGAAGCATTGCGGGCGTGGCCGCAGCGAAGGCAAGCGAAAGGGCCGCAGCGGAACAGGTTACCGGGCGGCCCATCTTGCGAGTCGAGAAGATTGTATTGTTCATCGCCGTTCCTTGCAGTGTCGGCGTTGAACTCGCCGTGAACCGTCCCGGTTCCGAAAATGGCGGGACGGGCTTCACGGGTAAAGCGCGGATGCGCTGATTACTTGATCTTCGCTTCCTTGAACTCGACGTGCTTGCGCACGACCGGGTCGTACTTGCGGAAGGTCATCTTCTCGGTCGTGTTGCGGGGATTCTTCTTGGTCACGTAGAAGAAGCCGGTGTCAGCGGTCGAGACCAGACGGATCTTGACGGTGGTGGGCTTTGCCATGGCTCTATCCTGAACTTTCGCGCGCGAAACTGAAAACGAATGTGGCGGCGCGTTTCCACGCCGCCGTCACAGGGTGGGGCCGTTGGGGGAGAATCAGGGCAAAGTCAAGCGAGGACAGACCGACGGCGAGATTTGCCGGAACGGGCGCTCCATGCTAATGGTTGCATAAGAAACCAGATTGAGAGAAGATGACTGTTCCTGCCAGCCTTGCCACGGACTTCGCCAGCCTGCCCGAGATGCCCGACGGCGTCTACACCGCGCCGCTCAAGCGCCCCGTGCGCGTGGGCGAGGACTGGCTTGAGCCGGCACAGCACGCCTACACGGCAGACGAGCACGCCATCTGGGACGAACTCTATGCTCGTCAGATGGAGGTGCTGCCGGGGAGGGCGTGCAGGGCCTTCCTGCAGGGGCTCCAGCGGCTGGACCTCGGCCGGGGTGGTGTACCGGACTTCGGCCGCCTTTCGGAAGAACTCGGCGCGCTGACGGGGTGGAGCGTCGTGCCGGTGCCGATGCTGATCCCCGACCACGTGTTCTTCTGGCACCTCGCCAACCGCCGCTTCCCGGCAGGCAACTTCATCCGCACGCGTGAGACGTTTGATTACATTCAGGAGCCGGACGTCTTCCACGACGTGTTCGGCCATGTGCCGATGCTGACCGACCCGACTTATGCCGACTACATGCAGGAGTACGGTCGCGCCGGGTGGAAGGCGATGCGCTACAACCGGCTCAAGTCGCTTGGCGCGCTCTACTGGTATACCGTGGAATTCGGGCTGGTGATGGAGGACGGTGCGCCCAGGGTCTATGGCGCAGGTATTCTGTCGGGGCCGACAGAGGCGGTATTCGCACTTGAAGGGCAATCGCCCAACCGAATCATGCTGAATGTCGATCGGGTGATGCGGACCGATTACGTAATCGATGATCTGCAGCCGACCTACTTCGTGATCGAAAGCTTCGCGGACCTCTATCACCAGACCGTCGAGCGCGATTTCGATCGGCTCTATCGCGGGCTTGGCGCCGGGTTTACTTATGCCAACACAGCCGTGATCGATATCGACGACGTGTTGCACCGGGGGACGCTGGAATACCACCTGCGCGGGGCCGGGGATCGGGCGCGACGCCCGTCTGACAGATACGAAAAAGCCCGGCGCCTTCCAGGGTGCGCCGGGCTTCCTCAGGCCGTTAAGGCGGAAAGACTCAGGGTCAGCCCGGGGTCTTGTCCATCGTGTCGGCCTTGTCCTCCATGGCGTCGGCCTTGGCTTCGCCAGCATTGCGGACGGCGTCAGCCTTGGCTTCCATGGCGTCTTCCGAGGCGCCGCCCATGGCGTCAGCCTTGTCTTCCATGGCGTCGGCAGCAGCTTCCGACGATTCACGCACGGCGCCAGCCTGATCTTCGGCGGCGTTTTCCTGCGCGCTGTCGCAAGCAGAAAGGCCAAGGCCCATCGCCACTACAGACGCCATCATCGCGCCCTTGAAAATTGCCTTCATGTCAGTCCCCTTCAGGTATGGAGAAGGCGGCCAGAGCGACCGCCTTCGGGTTGAAAGTCAGAAAATCGCGGCTTAGCGAACCGAACCGCGACGAACGAGGTTCACGATCGCCAGCAGGATCAGGGCGCCGAGGAACGAAACGATCAGCGTGCCGGCCGAAATGCCGTCGGTGATGGAACCGCCGCCAATCAGCGGAGCAAGCAGGAAGCCACCGAGCAGCGCGCCGACGATGCCAACGACGATGTTGAGGAAAATGCCCTGCTGCGCATCGGTGCGCATGACGATGCTGGCGAGCCAGCCAAGAATGCCGCCGACGACGAGAAGAATGATAAGGCCCATGGTAAGTACCCCTTTGAAGTTCAGTTGTCGGTTAAAATCCCGACGACGAACTTGGTTCCGCAAATGCGGCGGGGCGTTGTGGGCCTATCGGGGGATCAGCGCGTTCCGAGCCACACGAGTGCGACAGCGCCGGCCACGATGCGGTACCAGGCGAAGGGCTTGAATCCCGAGCGGCTGACATAGGCAACAAAGAAGCGGATCACGGCAAGCGCGACCACGAAGGACACGGCAAAGCCGATGGCGATTTCCGTCCAGCCCACGCCCATCGTCCCGTCCATCAAGGCCTGACGATTGTCGAGCAGTTCAAGCGCGGTTGCGCCGAGCATTGTCGGGATGGCCAGAAAGAAGCTGAATTCGGCAGCCGTGCGCCGTTCGATGCCCATGGCGAGCGCGCCCATGATCGTCGCGCCGGAACGGCTGACGCCGGGCACCATCGCCAGGCACTGCGCGGCACCTACGCCGAGGGCCTGGCGCAGCGGCAGTTCGCCGATGCCGGTCAGTTCGCCTGTCTTCGCGCTGCGTTCGATCAGCAGGATCGCCACCCCGCCCACGATCAGTGCCCAGCACACCACGGCAGGGCTGCCCAGCAGCACGTCGATGTAGTCTTTGAGGGCAAGGCCGAGAATTGCGGACGGAACGAACGCCGCCAGCAGATTGCGCAGGAACCGCAATGACATCGGGTTAAGCTTGAGCAGGCCCATGCCCACGGCCCAGAACGTGCGCCAGTACTGCACCACCACGGCGAGGATCGCGCCCAGCTGGATCACGACATTGAACATCGCCCACTGGTGCGCGTCATAGCCGAACAGCTCGGTGGCGAGGATGAGGTGTCCGGTCGAGGAGACCGGCAGGAACTCGGTGAGACCCTCGACAATGCCGAGCAGGATGGCGGTGACGATCGTATCCATGATGTCCCAAGCGATTGCCGCAGCGCAGCATCAAGTCAAGGCGTTAGGCGGCAAGCCCTTCGAACTGTAGACGGGCGAGCCGCGCATAGAGCCCGTCCGCCGCCGTCAGGCTGGCATGGGTGCCCTGTTCCACGATCCTGCCGGCATCCATGACGACAATGCGGTCGGCCGCGCGGATCGTGGCAAGGCGGTGGGCAATGACCAGCGTGGTGCGGTCCTGCATCAGGCGGTCGAGCGCTTCCTGCACCAGCCGCTCGCTTTCGGCATCGAGCGCGGAGGTCGCTTCATCGAGCAGCAGGATCGGCGAATTGCGCAGCACGGCGCGCGCAATGGCGATGCGCTGGCGCTGGCCGCCCGATAGGCGGGCGCCGTCCTCGCCAAGGAACGTGTCGAGGCCTTGCGGCAGATCGCGCAGGAACTGTTCGGCATTGGCGGCGCGGGCCGCTTCCCAGATCTGCTCGTCGCTCGCATCCCAGCAGCCATAGCGCAGGTTGTCGCGCGCCGAGGCGGCGAACAGCGTTGCGTCCTGCGGCACTAGTGCGGTGCGGGCGCGGATTTCGGCCGGGTCGGCGCTGGTCAGCGGCACGCCGTCAACGCGGATCGTGCCGCCGTGCGGATCGTAGAAGCGCTGGGCGAGGAGGAACAGGGTCGACTTGCCCGCGCCAGAGGGGCCGACGATGGCCACCGTCTCGCCGGGTTCGACCGTCAGCGAGAAGTCTTCCAGCGCGAGGACTTCGGGCCGGGAAGGGTAGCGGAAGGTCACGTTCTGGAACGCGATCTGGCCGCGCGGCGGCACGGGCAGAGCCGTGGGGCGGGCGGGGGGCGAGATTTCCGGCTCCTCGCGCAGCAGTTCGTTGAGCCGTCCGGCGGCTCCCGCGCCGCGCAGCAGATCGCCATAGACTTCCGACAATGCCCCTGCGGCACCGGCGACAAGGCCTGCGGTTATGACGATGGCAAAGATCGTGCCGCCGCTGATCGTGCCCTGGGCAACGCCGACCGCGCCTTCCCACACCAGCATGGTGATCCCGCCGAACACCAGCAGGATGACGATCGCAGTCATCACCGCACGCAGGCTGATGCGGCGAAGTGCGGTCTGGAAGGTTGCCTCGACGCGCTCGCCGAAGCGCTCGAGTTCACGCTTCTCCTGTCCGAAGGCCTGCACGATCTTCATCGCGCCGAGCACTTCGGCCACGATGACGCCGATGCCCGCCACGCGATCCTGGCTCGACCGGGAAACATTGCGGACGCGCCTCCCGAAGAACACGATCGGGCCGACGACCAGCGGGATGCCAACCATCAGGATCGCCGTCAGTTTTGGCGCCAGATAGAACAGGTAACCAAGGCCGCCGATTGCGGTGATCGTGTTGCGCAACGCGACCGAGACCGTCGTTCCGACGACCTGTTCGATGATCGCGGTGTCCGAGGTCATCCGCGAGGAGATTTCCTTCGGGCTGTTGGTTTCGAAGAAGGACGGCGGCAGGCGCAACAGGTTTTCCTGCACGCGCAGGCGGATGTCGGCAACGACGCGCTCACCCAGCCAGGATACGAAATAGAAGCGGCACGCCGTACCGATCGCCAGCACCAGCACGATCAGCAGCAGATACTGGAACCAGCGCCCCAGGTCATCGACATTGGCGCCGGCGGCAAAGCCCTTGTCGATGATCAGGCGGAAGCCGGATGGAATGGCAAGCGTGGCCGCCGAGGTCGTCAGCAGTGCCAGCGCGGCGAATACCAGTTGGCGGGGATACTTCAGCGCCTCGCGCCAGATCATGCGCAGCGGCCCGAGGGTCTTGGCCTTGGGTGCGGGCTCGGTAGCGGGCGGCGGGTTCCGGGTTTCCTCGTCCATGGCCGCGTGCCTAGCCGATGGCGGGGATTACCGAAAGGGGGCGGTTAGGGAACCCGCAAGATGACCGGATATTTGTTGCGTTGCACAAACGATCGATTCGCGGCAATCTGTATACAAACGACTCCCGCCCATCGGGCAGGCCATAATCAAAAGGTGTTCGCAGTGCTCTACAAGGCTTACGAAATACAGCGCTCGCTGATGAATGCGGGCAGCGCCTGGGCCTCCATGATGGCCGACGCGCTGACCGATCCGCGCAATCCCTGGGCCGGCGTCGGCCCCTCGCAGACCATCGCCAACGCGCTTGACGTGTTCGCGCATGCAGCAGCGCCGCGCGGCAAGCCGGCCTTCGGTCTCAAGGTCATCCACGTCGACGGCACCGCCCACGCCGTGAAGGAAACCACAGTGGTCACGCGTCCGTTCGGTGACCTCAAGATGTTCACCCACGATGGCCTGCCCAAGAACGCGCCGCGCCTGCTGATCGTCGCACCGATGAGCGGGCACTACGCCACGCTGCTGCGCGGCACGGTCGAACGCATGCTCGAGCGCTGCGTTGTCTACATCACCGACTGGGCCGATGCGAAGTATGTGCCGCTTGCCGAAGGCACCTTCGACCTTGATGATTACATCGATTACCTGACCGGCTTCCTCGAACACATCGGCGAAGGTGCGCACATGATGGCGGTGTGCCAGCCGTCGGTCCCGGCCTTTGCCGCGACGGCGATCATGGGCGCCAACAAGCACCCCTGCCGCCCGGTAACCCTGACGATGATGGGCGGGCCGATCGATACCCGCGAGAGCCCGACCGCGGTCAACGACCACGCGATCACCAAGCCCTATGTCTGGTTCAAGCACAATGTGATCACCACTGTGCCGACCAACTATCCGGGCGAGGGGCGCCGCGTCTATCCGGGCTTCGTGCAACTGGCCAGCTTCATGTCGATGAACCTCGGCAGCCACATGATGAGCCACTACAAGCTGTTCCAGCACATGAACGCCGGGGCCGACGAAAGCGCCGATGCCACCAAGGCGTTCTACGATGAATACCGCGCCGTGTGCGACCTTCCGGCCGAGTTCTACCTGCAGACGGTGGATGTCGTGTTCCAGCGCCACGCCCTGCCCAAGGGCGAGTTCATCCACCGTGGTCAAGCCGTAGACCTTGGCGCAATTACCGACACCGCAATCCTGTGCATCGAGGGCGAGCGTGACGACATTTCCGGCATCGGCCAGACCAAGGCTGCGCTCAAGGTCACGCCGAACCTGCCCGAGGACATGAAGCAGTATCTGCTCGCCCCCGAAGTCGGCCACTACGGCATCTTCAACGGTTCGCGCTGGCGCGCGTCGATCGCCCCGGTGGTCGAACAGTGGATCGGCAAGTTCGAGAAGAAGGCCAAGGGCCGCAAGCTCAGCGTCGTCGCCTGAACAGCGGCACAAACTGGTTAAAAACCTTGCGAAGCCGACCGTGCCAATCCGGCACAGGTCGGCTTTCCACGTCTCTGCAACAATGCGCAACTTTCCGGCAAGATCGCGGATGCCTTGAACTGGCAGAGGTGGCCTTGTGGACAAGGAAGCGCATCGTACCACTGAACCGGGATGTGTAGCATCGCCTCGCGTCAGCATCGTGCTGCCGGTGCACAATGGCGCTGCGTTCCTCGATGAAGCGATGCAATCGGTCCTCGGCCAGACTTTCGCCGATTTCGAGCTGATCTGCGTTGATGACGGCTCTACCGACGCCACGCCGGCGATCCTCGCGCGTTATGCAGCAGCCGACGATCGCATCCGCATCATCACCAACCGGCCGAACAAGGGCCTGCCCGGCGCCCTCAATACCGGTTTCGCAGCCGCGCGCGGGCCACTGCACACCTGGACATCGGACGACAACATCGCGCGTCCTCATATGCTGGAACGGCTGGTCCAGACGCTCGACGCCAACCCCGATGCGGCGATTGCCCACGCCAACTACAGCGTGATCGACGGGCAGGGCCGCGTGATCGGCTTTCAGAAAGTGGGGCCAGCCTCGGAAATCCTGTTCGGCAACCGCATCGGTGCGGCGTTTCTCTATCGCGCGGAAGTGACCGAATCGCTCGGCGGGTATGACACCGCGCTGTTCGGCGTCGAGGACTACGACTTCTGGCTGCGGGCAGCGCGCAGGTTCCACTTTGTCACACTGGATGAGGACCTCTACCTCTACCGCCGCCATGAAGGCAGCCTGACCGATACTCGCGCACTCAGGATTCATCGCCTCGTTGGCCAGATCATCCGGCGCGAACTTGCTGCGGTGGACGATGCCGGCCTGCGGGCGCGGGTGCTGATGGAGCACGGCCTAGCCAGCCGCCTCGACGCGCGGCTGGGCATGCTGTGGCAGGCCTGCAAGGCCCGCCCCGGGCTCAGTCTGGGCAAGGCCCCGGCGATTGCGCGACACCTGTTATTTCACCTGCTGCGCGCCATCTCCGCCAGCCTTGCCGGCCTCAGACAAAGAACTGCGTGATCCATTCGCACTGCAGCGCGGGCTTGGCCTCGCCCTCGATCTCGATGGTGATCTCCATGGTCTGCTGCCACTGACCTGGGCGCTTCTCGTCCATCTCGAGCAGCTTGAAAACGCCGCGCACGCGCTTGCCGACGCGCACGGGGGCGAGGAAGCGCGTGCGGTTGCCGCCGTAGTTGACGCCCATCTTGATATGTTCGGGCCGCGGGCAATCGCTTTCCATGGTCAGCAGCGGAATCAGCGACAGCGTCAGGAATCCGTGGGCGATCGGGCCGCCGAACGGAGTCAGCTTCGCCTTTTCCGGGTCAACGTGGATGAACTGGAAATCGCCGGTTGCCTCGGCAAACTTGTTCACGCGCTCCTGCGTGATCTCGACCCAGTTCGAGGTGCCGACTACCTGGCCGATCCGGGCCTTGATTTCCTCGGGCGGAAGGAATGTCGTCATGGCGATGTGCTCTCCTGCTCATGTCTCTTGGCCGATACAATGGCTGCAAGCCGGACGCGGGGCAAGCGGGTTTAATTGGGTGGTTAAGCGGTGGCCGGGTGCGGTGTCGGCTGGGGCGCGGGCTTGCGGAAAGGTTGCGGCTGTGCCGTCCGTACACGCTTGATATAGGCCCACAATCCGCATTGCAGCCCGACCAGCATGTAGCAGAACGGCTGGAACGCGATGCCGACGAAGGTTGAGCCCACCAGATAGATGACCTGCGCCTGTTGCAATGCTTCGGCCAGCGGCGCGACCCAGCGGAATTCTTCCGAGGTCTCCTTGCGATAGCGTCGTCGCAGGACTTCCATCTGCCACACGCCCAGAAGGTGCAGCGACAGCCATAGCGCCAGACCGGGGTAGCCCTGCTCACCCAGCATCTCGAAGTAGCTCGAATGGTAGGCGCGGCCTTCCTCGACGATCGGCTGGTATTCGAGCGCGGCATTGTTGTCGCCGGCGTAGTCCGCCTTGACGGTGTCGTAGGTCAGCTTGTTCTGGCGATAGGCCTCGAAGCCGCCGCCGAAGGGATGGCGCTTGGCGAACTCGATCGTCCACTTCCACACCGCCACGCGCGTCGAGGCGGATTGATCGGACTGGTGG
Organism: Novosphingobium sp. THN1; assembly: GCF_003454795.1. GTDB lineage: Bacteria > Pseudomonadota > Alphaproteobacteria > Sphingomonadales > Sphingomonadaceae > Novosphingobium. The sequence continues at coordinate 796,330 of NZ_CP028347.1, read as the reverse complement.
TTCTTGATCGTGCTCATCCGGTCGGTGAACTCCTTGGGCAGGAGCGGGACCGCGATCAGCGCGCCGGCGGCCATGACCGAGACGATCAGCAGGCGTCGCCTGGCCGTGCGCAGGATCATGGCTGCCAGAACGACGACGCAGACCAGACCGGTGCGCGCGCCCGTACCGATCGGCATAAGCGCGCAGGCAAAGCACAGCGCCCAGGCAAAGATCTTCACCCGCCAGTCGGGCGGAAAGATCGTGCCATAGCGCGACAGCCACAGCGCCAGAGGGATCACCGCGATGGCCACCGCCGAGATGATCGAGCCTTCGTAAAGGCCGGTATTGTCGTTCACCAGCAGGCGCAATTCGCCATAGCCGCCACCGCCTGCCGCCGTCTTGATCCCGCCACCGATCACGATCACCCCGATCGACAGGGCCAGGATCAGCGTGATGGCCTCGATTCTCAAGCGGGTCCGCAGGGTAAGGGGCAGGAACAGTGCCCACAGCAGCGCCTTCCACACCCAGGCCCACTTCTCCGCAGCTTCCACCGGAAAGTCGGCGGCCTGAGTCGTCAACCCGCAGTAGACCAGCAGGGTCAGCAGCAGGAACTGGCGCAGGGAGATGCGGATACCGTTCTTGTCCTCGGCCACGAACCACGAGAGGAACGCGCAGAGGAACGCGATCAGCGAAACCGGAATGTGGCTGAGGATGCCCCAGCTGACCTTCTGCGGCGCGACGATGTCAATGTAGCTGTAGGCCAGCACAAAGATGAACGGCTTGCGGAAGCCCGCGCCGATGAAGGCGAGCACGCAGGACAGCAGGAACAGGTCAAGCATCGCCACCGCCCGGCGCCTGCTCGCGGCGCTTGCGGAATGGCGTCTTGCGGCTCGGCAGGGATGGGTCGTCGTTGAGATCTTCACGATGCAGCAAGCGCCAGATGGCAATCGCCATCAGCACGTGCGGCAGGATTATCGTGAACTTGTCGATCATTGCAGGCTTGCGCTAGCCGATCGAGGTTGACGCGGCGTTAAGCCTTCCATGGCAGAGCGTTGCCCATGACACGCGTGCTCCACGTTCTCGACCATTCGCTGCCGATGCACAGCGGCTACACCTTCCGCACTCGCGCCATCCTCAAGGCGCAGGCGGCGATGGGGCTGGAAGTGCGCGCGGTGACCGGGCAGCGCCACACTGCGCCCATGCCGAGCGATCCCGAGGTTGTCGATGGCCTGACCTTTTACCGCGCTGGCGGCATTGCGGGCGGCCTTCCGCTGGTGCGCGAATGGTCGGAAGTTGCGACGCTGGCCGAGCGTATCGTCGCCATCGCGCGTGAATGGCGGCCCGACGTGCTTCATGCGCACTCGCCGGCGCTCTGCGGCCTCGCGGCACTGCGGGCCGGGCGCAAGCTCGGCATTCCGGTGGTGTACGAGATTCGCGCGTTCTGGGAGGACGCTGCGGTTGGCAACGGAACGGGGCGCGAAGGCTCGGCCAAATACTGGCTGACGCGCGTGCTGGAGAGCGATGTCGTCAGTGGCGCCGACCGCGTCGTGACGATTTGCGAGGGTCTGCGTGCCGACCTTGTCGCGCGCGGCTTTGCGCCGGAAAAGCTGTCGATCATGCCCAACGGCGTCGACCTTGACCTGTTCGGCGAAGCTCTGCCGCGCGATGCCGGGCTGGCAACCGAACTCGGGCTGGGGGAGGGGCCGGTGATCGGCTTCCTCGGCAGCTTCTACCCTTACGAAGGCCTCGACGACCTGATCGCAGCCATGCCGGCCATCGTCGCCCGCGTGCCCGACGCGCGCCTGCTGATGGTGGGCGGCGGCCCTGCCGAAGCGGACTTGCGCGCGCAGGCACAGGCCTCTGCGGTGGCAGATGCGATCCGTTTCGTGGGCCGCGTGCCGCATCACGAGGTGGACCGCTATTATTCGCTGGTCGATGTTGTCTGCTATCCGCGCAAGGCGATGCGGCTGACCGATCTCGTTACGCCGTTGAAGCCGCTCGAGGCCATGGCGCAGGGCAAGCTGGTCAGCGCTTCGGACGTCGGCGGACATCGCGAGCTGATCCAGCACGGCAGGACCGGAACCCTGTTCCCGCCTGATGATCCGGCCGGGCTTGCCACGGCGCTTGCCGATCTGCTCGGATCCCGCGCCGGTTGGGACACCCAGCGCGACGTTGCCAGGGCGTTCGTCCGTGATAGCCACGACTGGGCTAGCAACGTCAGGCGTTATCTACCTGTTTACCAAGCCCTGTTACCGAATCACGAACTGCCATCAGTCGCGGCGTAACCCGCGAATCCGGTGGCGGCAGGATGACCGAAACAGACAGGACGACGCCCCCGTGACCGCGACAAAGCGCAAGCCAAAGCCCATCACCGCGCATCCGATGTTTCCGGTCGTGACGTCCCTGTGGTTTGCGGCGTTCTTCGGGCTCGGCAGCTTTGCCGTTGCACCCTCTCTGCTTGAAGGCCCGGTCGTTGCGCTGGGCATTCCGGCCATCGTCCCTGCGGCCGCTCCGCCACTCGGCTTTACCGCGCGTGTGCTGCTGGCGCTTGGCCTGCTGTTGCTGGGCGCGCTCATCGGCTTCGCGGTGGGACGCAAGCTCGCACCGAAGGAGGCCGCCCCGGTGCGCCGCCGCGACATGTCCGCCGCCCGCAGGCAGCGCTCTGACGAGACTGCCGATCGTTTCGACGAACCTCGCCGCGTATTGAACCCGGCTGAGGACCTTGGCGAGCCGCTTGATGCGCCTGGCGATGATCAGGTCGCCCCGCTGCGTCGGCGGGCACTGTCGTTGACCGATGAAGCGCAGCCGCTGGTCCCGGCTCAGGACGCGCCGCTCCCCGGCTTCCTGCCTTGGGAGAATGCTTCCCCGGCTTATGCCGCAGTCGCTCGTGATGAAGATCCGCTCGCCCTCGAAGGTCTGCTTGAAGAGGCTGCAGGCGCTGCCGAGGTCTCCGTCGGGGCTGGGCCATTCTCCGCCCCTGCCAAGTCAGATGAAGAGCAGATCGCTGCCTTTGCGCCTCCCGCTGCCTTCACGCAGGAACCTGAAGCGCCGTTTGCTGCTGGCGACGCCGAACCCGATTTCACACGGCCCACAGAGCCTGCGCCTGCTGCTTCGGTTCTGGCACCCAAGCCCCTGCTTCAGGCCCCGGCTGCACAGGTGACTCCGATCGAGCGTGCGCCGCTTGATGGCCTTGGCATGGTCCAGCTTGTCGAACGTCTGGCTGTTGCGATTGCCCGTCACGCGCCGCCGGTGCGCGATGCGGCGCCGCTTGAAACCTCCGCCTATGCGGCCCCCGCTGCTCCGGAAAGCCCTGCTCCTGTCGAAAACGTGGTGGCTGCTCAACCCGTACAAGTTGATGAAGTCCGTGACGATCTGCGCGTCGTCCGGCTGCGTCCGCTCGCGGTCGATATTGCGCCGCCGCTTGACGAAGGCGAAGAGCAGGAGGGTGTCGCGCAGCTTGCCCGCTTCCTGCGCGCACCGGCTGTCGCCACGCCGGAGGCGCCCGTGCCCACTACCGATGATCCGGCCGAGCCCGAGGTTGCCGAGGAGCGCTACCCCTCGCTGCTCGACATGGGTCCTGCCTCGCTCCGCCAGCACTCGCCCCGCATTGACGATGGCCTTGCGCTGGACGAGGAAGCGGACGCTTCAGATGTTGAACCGACCGTGGTGTTCCCCGGGCAGGTTTCGGCGCTGCAAGGTGGCCTGCGCCGGTTTGAACGGCCTTCGATCCTGCCGGTCCAGGGCTCGCCCCTGGCTGCGCCGGGGCAGGCTGCACCCTCGACCCCGGCAGAAGTCCTGCCCGATGCATTGCCCGTTGCGTCCGGCGCGCTCGCTGATCCGGAAGAGGCCGATCGCGCGCTTCGCGCCGCACTGGCAACACTTCAGCGGATGACTGCTCAGGGATAGTTTTCCACGTCCCTGGCGGCACTTTCGGGCAGAAAGACCCGGCGAAGCCGCACTTTCTGCCATGTCGCAACCGTATTTACGGCATTAACCGCGCGCTTGATGCCCTTGCGCGGTTGCAAAATAACTTTCCTGCAGTCATGGGGGCACTTCGCGCAATTTTCGTCGCTTTTCCGCGAGGGTGATTCGCGCGCCGCTGCCTTTTTGGCCATTGCCTTATTGGATGTAGGACGATCATCGAGATGGGATTTCCGCCGCTTCAGGGCCTGTACGATCCGCGTAATGAGCATGACGCCTGTGGCGTGGGCTTTATTGCCCACATCAAAGGCCAGAAAAGCCATGCGATTGTGGACCAGGCGCTGGAAATTCTGCACAATCTTGACCATCGCGGTGCCGTCGGCGCCGACCCGCTGCTGGGCGATGGCGCCGGCATCCTGATCCAGCTTCCCGACCAGCTGTTCCGCAAGTGGGCCGCTTCCGAAGGCAAGGACCTGCCGCAGCCGGGCGATTACGCCGTGGCCATGTGCTTCCTGCCGCAGGAAGAAGCCGCTCGCCTGTTCGTGACGGAATTCTTCGAGAAGTTCATCGCCAAGGAAGGCCAGGAACTGATCGGCTGGCGCGATGTGCCGACCACGCAGGATGGCCTTGGCAAGGCTGTCGTCGAATCGATGCCGGTGATCCGCCAGTGCTTCATCAAGCGCGGGGCGAACACGCCCGATCAGGACGCGTTCGAGCGCAAGCTGCTCGCCATCCGCAAGCAGACGCAGAACCCGCTCGCCGCCATGGCCGAGAAGCACAACCTGCCGGGCGTCACGCAGCTCTATATGCCGAGCTTCTCGACCCGCACGATCGTCTACAAAGGGCTGCTGCTGGCAACGCAGGTCGGCTCGTTCTACGATGATCTGCGCGATCCGGACTGCGTTTCGGCCCTGGGCCTCGTGCACCAGCGCTTCTCGACCAACACCTTCCCGAGCTGGAAGCTGGCACACCCGTTCCGCTTCATCGCCCACAACGGTGAGATCAACACTGTTCGCGGCAATGTGAACTGGATGAACGCGCGCCGCCGCACCATGGAATCCGAGCTGCTCGGCCCGGATCTCGACAAGATGTGGCCGCTGATCCCGCACGGCCAGTCTGACACCGCCAGCCTCGACAACGCGCTCGAACTGCTGCTCGCCGGTGGCTACAGCCTCGCCCACGCGGTGATGATGCTCGTGCCCGAGGCGTGGGCCGGCAACCCGCTGATGGATTCCAAGCGTCGTGCCTTCTACGAGTACCACGCCGCCCTGATGGAACCCTGGGACGGACCCGCTGCCGTCGCCTTCACCGATGGTCGCCAGATCGGCGCAACGCTCGATCGCAACGGCCTGCGTCCCGCACGTTTCTCGATCACCCGTGACGACCTGATCTGCATGGCTTCGGAAAGCGGCGTGCTGCCCTTCCGCGAGGAAGACATCGTCCGCAAGTGGCGCCTCCAGCCCGGCCGCATGCTCCTGATCGACATGGAGCAGGGCAAGATCATCGAGGACGAGGAAATCAAGGCCGAGCTGGCCAATGCCGAGCCATACGAAGAATGGCTCGACCAGGCGCAGTACAAGCTCAAGGAACTCGACGTGATCGAGCCCGAGCTGGCCGCGCTGCCGGTGGAAACCACCTCGCTGCTCGATCGTCAGCAGGCCTTCGGCTACACGCAGGAAGACGTCACCAAGTTCCTCGAACCGATGGGCGTTGCCGGCGATGATCCGATCGGATCGATGGGCACCGACACGCCAATCGCGGTGCTTTCGAACCGCTCGCGCCTGCTGTTTGATTACTTCAAGCAGAACTTCGCGCAGGTCACCAACCCGCCGATCGACCCGATCCGCGAGGAACTGGTCATGTCGCTGGTCAGCATGATCGGGCCGCGCCCGAACCTGCTCGGCCGCGATGCCGGCACACACAAGCGTCTGGAAGTTGATCAGCCGATCCTGACGAACGAGGACGTCGCCAAGATCCGCTCGGTCGAAGCCGCGCTCGACGGCGCTTTCCGCACCGGCACCATCGACACGACATGGGATGCCGCCACCGGCGCCGATGGCCTCGAAATGGCCATCAAGGAAATGTGCTGGGCGGCGACCGAAGCGGTGCTGGCAGACAAGAACATCCTGATCCTGTCGGACCGTGCCCAGTGTGAATCGCGCATCCCGATGCCGGCTGCGCTGGCAACGGCTGCGGTGCACCAGCACCTCGTCCGTCAGGGCCTGCGCATGCAGACCGGCCTTGTCGTCGAAACCGGTGAAGCGCGCGAAGTGCACCACTTCTGCGTGCTGGCGGGCTATGGCGCCGAAGCGATCAACCCCTATCTGGCGTTTGAAACGCTGGAGCAGATCCGCGTGGCCAAGGAGCTTCCGCTCGAGCCCAAGGACGTCAAGAAGAACTACATCAAGGCCATCGGCAAGGGCATCCTCAAGGTCATGTCCAAGATGGGCATCTCGACCTACCAGTCCTATTGCGGTGCCCAGATCTTCGACGCCGTTGGCCTGTCGACCGACTTCGTGAATGCCTATTTCACCGGCACCGCGACGACGATCGAAGGCGTCGGGCTCAAGGAAATCGCGGAGGAAACCGTGCGCCGTCACGCCACGGCCTATGGCGACAACCCGATCTACAAGAAGATGCTCGATGTGGGCGGCATGTACCAGTTGCGCCTGCGCGGCGAGGAGCACGCCTGGACGGCATCGAACATCGCCAACCTGCAGCACGCGGTCCGTGGCAACACGCCTGAGAAGTATCGCGAGTTCGCCCAGTCGATCAACGACCAGTCGGAACGGATGCTCACCATCCGTGGCCTGATGGAGCTGAAGAAGGCCGATCAGGCCATTTCCATCGATGAAGTCGAACCGGCGAGCGAGATCGTCAAGCGCTTCGCCACCGGCGCGATGAGCTACGGCTCGATCTCGTGGGAGGCGCACACCACACTCGCCGTGGCGATGAACCGCATTGGCGGCAAGTCGAACACGGGTGAGGGCGGCGAAGACCCGGCGCGCTTCAAGCCCCTCGCCAATGGCGATTCGATGCGTTCGGCGATCAAGCAGGTGGCGTCCGGCCGCTTCGGCGTGACCGCTGAATACCTCGTCAATGCCGACGACGTGCAGATCAAGATGGCGCAGGGCGCAAAGCCCGGCGAAGGCGGTCAGCTGCCGGGTGACAAGGTCGACAAGACCATCGGCAAGACCCGTCACTCGACCCCGGGCGTCGGCCTGATCTCGCCGCCGCCGCACCACGACATCTACTCGATCGAAGACCTTGCCCAGCTCATTCACGATCTCAAGAACGTGAACACCGGCGCGCGCATCTCGGTCAAGCTGGTCTCGGAAGTGGGCGTCGGCACCGTGGCCGCGGGCGTGTCCAAGGCACGCGCCGATCACGTCACGATCTCGGGCTACGAAGGCGGCACGGGCGCATCCCCGCTGACCTCGCTGACACACGCCGGTTCGCCTTGGGAAATCGGCCTTGCCGAAACCCAGCAGACCCTGCTGCTCAACAACCTGCGCAGCCGCATCTGCGTTCAGGCCGACGGTGGCCTGCGCACGGGTCGTGACGTTGCCGTGGCCGCGCTGCTCGGCGCTGACGAGTTCGGCTTCGCCACCGCCCCGCTGATCGCGGCCGGCTGCATCATGATGCGCAAGTGCCACCTCAACACCTGCCCGGTCGGCGTCGCCACCCAGGACCCGGTCCTGCGCGCCCGCTTCACCGGCCAGCCCGAGCACGTGATCAACTACTTCTTCTTCGTCGCCGAAGAACTCCGCGCGATCATGGCCGAGATGGGCTTCCGCACCGTCGCTGAAATGGTCGGCCGGGTCGATCGTCTCGACGTGAAGAAGGCTGTCTCGCACTGGAAGGCGCAGGGCGTCGATCTGTCGAAGCTGCTGCATCAGGTCGAGCCGGTCGAAGGCACGACCCTGAACTGGAGCGAGACGCAGGATCACGGCCTCGAAGCCGCGCTCGACAAGGACCTGATCGCCGCCAGCGCTCCGGCGCTGGACAAGGGCGAGCCGGTCCGCCTCGAACGCAAGGTTATCAACGTCAACCGTACGGTCGGCGCGATGCTCTCGGGCGAAGTGGCGAAGAAGTACGGGCACAAGGGTCTGCCGGACAATACCATCCACATCTCCTTCAAGGGTGTGGCAGGCCAGTCGTTCGGCGCGTTCCTCGCCCACGGCGTAACGCTCGATCTCGTCGGCGATGCCAATGACTACGTCGGCAAGGGCCTGTCGGGCGGTCGCGTGATCGTGCGTCAGCCTGCCCACGTCGATCGTGACCCCACCGAGAACATCATCGTCGGCAACACCGTGCTCTACGGTGCGATCGCTGGTGAGGCCTATTTCAACGGCGTCGGCGGTGAACGCTTCGCGGTGCGCAATTCGGGCGCCGTCGCGGTGGTCGAAGGCACCGGTGACCACGGTTGCGAATACATGACCGGCGGTGTCGTCGTCGTTCTCGGCAAGACCGGCCGCAACTTCGCGGCAGGCATGTCGGGCGGTGTTGCCTATGTCTATGACGTCGACGGCAACTTCGCCCAGCTCGTCAACGGCGCGATGGTCGACGTCCTGCCGATCTCGGCAGAGCGTGACGAGGAAGACGGTGCGGGCCGTCCGCAACAGCGCGGGGTCGACGTCTACGACTACGGCATGGGCGACATGCTGCGTCACGATGCCGAACGCCTGCGGGTGCTGGTGGAACGGCACCACCTCTACACCGGCAGCAAGCGCGCTCGCGAAATCCTCGACAACTGGGCCGAGGCTTTGGGCAAGTTCGTCAAGGTCATGCCGCGCGACTATGCGCGGGCGCTCCGTCAGATGGAGGCCGAGCGCCTCGAAGCCGCCTCGGTCGCGGCTGAGTAAGGGTTAGATTACAATGGGTAAGGCAACCGGCTTTCTCGAAATCGATCGTCAGGACCGCAAGTACGATGCGCCTGCCGAACGCCTGAAGCACTATCGCGAGTTCGTGATCCCGCACGACGATGCCGGCCTCAAGGGCCAGGCATCGCGGTGCATGAACTGCGGCATTCCGTACTGCCACAATGGCTGTCCGGTGAATAACCAGATCCCCGACTGGAACCACCTGGTCTACGAGAACGACTGGCGCGAAGCGCTGACCAATCTCCATTCGACCAACAACTTCCCCGAGTTCACCGGCCGCATCTGCCCCGCCCCGTGCGAGGCGGCGTGCACGCTGAACATCGTGGACCAGCCGGTCACCATCAAGTCGATCGAATGCGCCATCGTCGATCGCGGGTGGAAGGAAGGCTGGATCGAGCCGCAAGTTCCTGCGAAGAAGACCGGCAAGTCCGTCGCTGTCGTCGGCTCCGGCCCGGCCGGCATGGCGGCTGCCCAGCAGCTGGCCCGCGCCGGTCACTCGGTGACGGTGTTCGAGAAGAACGACCGTATCGGCGGCCTGCTGCGCTACGGTATTCCTGACTTCAAGATGGAAAAGACCCACATCAATCGCCGCGCGATGCAGATGGAGGCCGAAGGCGTCCAGTTCCGCACCAGCGTGGAAGTTGGCGTGACGGTCTCCTTCGCGAGCTTGCAGGAAAACTTCGATGCCGTCGTGCTGGCAGGCGGTGCGGAAGATCCGCGCGGCCTCAACATCCCCGGCGCCGAACTTCCCAGCGTGCGCATGGCGATGGAATTCCTGACCCAGCAGAACAAGCGCAACGCCGGCGACGACGAACTGCGCGCCGCCCCGCGTGGGTCGCTCACGGCCACCGGCAAGCATGTCGTCGTGATCGGCGGCGGTGACACCGGCTCTGACTGCGTCGGCACCTCGAACCGCCAGGGTGCCGCTTCGGTCACCCAGCTCGAGATCATGCCCAAGCCGCCCGAGAAGGAAGACAAGGCACTGAGCTGGCCGAACTGGCCGCTCAAGCTGCGCACTTCGTCGAGCCACGAGGAAGGCTGCGAGCGCGAGTTCGCCGTGCTGACCAAGCGCGTCGTAGGCGAAAACGATGTGTCCGGCCTCGAATGCGTCCGCGTCGAGTGGGTCGATGGCCAGATGCAGGAAGTGCCCGGCAGCGAGTTCGTGCTCAAGGCCGACTTGATCCTGCTGGCCATGGGCTTCGTCGGCCCGCGCAAGCAGGGCCTGCTCGAACAGGCCGGCGTAGAGCTGGACCCGCGCGGCAACGTCAAGGGCAACGTGGTCGACTACAAGACCAGCGTCGACAACGTCTTTGCCTGCGGTGACATGCGCCGCGGTCAGAGCCTCGTCGTATGGGCAATCCGCGAAGGCCGCCAGTGCGCTCGCGCAGTCGACCAGGCTCTGATGGGCGTCAGCGAACTGCCGCGCTGATCCACAGGCAATAACTTAAAGGAAAAGGGGCGTCCGCAGGGCGCCCCTTTTTCGTTGGTATCCTTCGACAGCCTCAGGATGAGCGGACGCTGGAGGTGTGGCGCGATTGTTTCAGAATAGCCCGCTCATGCTGAGCTTGTCGAAGCATCTGGCGTGAGCTTCAACCGTCGCCTTCGGGCGCCACCGCAGGCATGGCTTTTGTGCGGCACACCAGCAGCTTGTCGATCTTGCGACCGTCCATGTCGACCACCTCAAATCGCCAGCCCTGATCGTGGAAATGCTCGCCCTCGTTGGGCAGCTTCTTGAGCACCGAAAGACAGTACCCGGCCGTGGTTGCAAATTCGCGGTCGTCAGGCAGGTCCAGCCCGAGCCGGTCGGCCAGTGCATCGGCGGGCAGGGCGCCCGAGATCAGCAACGACCCGTCCTCGCGCTCGACCACCATCGGTTCGTCACCGGCATCGGAATGGCCGACAAAGTTGCCTGCAATGGCCGCCAGCAGATCGGCGGGCGTGACGATGCCCTCAAGATGGCCATATTCGTCATGGACCAGCGCAATCGCCACTTCGGCCTGCTGGATCATGCCGAGCGCATCCATCGTGTCGAGCTGATCGGGCACGATCGCCGGTTTCTTCATCAGGCGCCCGAGCTGCACCTTGCGCCCGCGCAGCAACGTCGAGAACACGTCGCGCACCTTCACCACGCCGACAATGCGATCGACCGACCCGTCCGCCACCAGCAGCAACGAGTGGGGACTGTCGTCTATCGCTTCACGCAGTTCCGCTTCGCTCGCCTTGCGCTCGATCCAGTGCAGTTCGGTGCGCGGCGTCATCACCTCGCGCACCGGCCGTTCGGCAAGGCGCATGATCCCGGTCATGATCGCCCGCTCGTCCTCCTCGATCACGCCCGATCGGGTGGCCTCGGCGAAGATCATGTGGAGTTCCTCGGCGGTTACCTCCTGCTCGGTCCCTTGCTTCAGCCCGAGCAGGCGGATGATCGCGCTTGAGGAATTGTCGAGCAGCCACACGAACGGCGCGGTGATCTTCGACATCAGCGCCATGGCCGGCGCCGCCAGCTTGGCGATGGGCTCCGCCGCGCGCAGCGCCAGTTGCTTGGGTACCAGTTCGCCAACCACGAGGCTGAGATAGGTGGTGATCGCAATGACGACAACGAAACCGGCATCGTCGGCATATTGCGCCGGAAAGCCCCATGCTTGCAGCCGCTCGGCCATCGGGCCGCCAAGGCTCGATCCCGAATAGGCACCGGCGATGATGCCCACCAGGGTAATGCCGATCTGCACGGTCGATAAAAATTTTCCGGGGTCGGCGGCCAGCGCAAGAGCAACCTTCGCGCCCTTGCTGCCGTCTTCCGCAGCCACCTTCAGGCGGGCAGGACGTGCCGAGACAATCGCCAGTTCCGACATGGAAAACAGGCCGTTGAGCACAACGAGGCCCAGGATCACGAAGACGTCAGACCATGGAAAAGGTGTCACGCGAAGGCCCCTAACAGATTTAGGACAAAAGGCGAATAGCGCATGGATTGTTCCTGAGGATCGCTTCGCCTGGGTTCCCGTTCGGGAACCGTTCAGTCGAAGTGGGCGTATTTCACCCTGTCAAAGCGGCATTGCGGCGCTAAGCTCGTGTCCGGATGCTGGTAAAAGGGGACAGGAAATGAAAATCCGTCGTGTTCTTATGTCGAGCCTGTGCGCGGTTTCGCTGGTCAGCTTGTCGGCCTGCGTCACCGATCCCAACACCGGCGAAAAGAAGGTTTCGCGCACGGCCATCGGCGGCATCGGCGGTGCGCTGGGTGGCGCCCTGCTCGGTGGCCTGATCGGCGGCAAGACTGGCCGTATCGTCGGCGCGGGCATCGGTGGCGTCGCCGGTGGCGTGATCGGCTACCAGAAGGACAAGCAGATCAAGGAACTGCGCGAACAGACCGCAGGCACCGGGGTGGATGTGACCGAAACCGATGGCGGCAATGCCATTCTGGTAAACCTGCCCAACGGCGTGACGTTCGACGTCGACAGCTCGACCGTGAAGCCGGCTTTCGGCGCCACGCTTGATCGCGTCGCCCAGTCGCTGGTCCAGTATCCGAACTCGCTGATCGACGTCTATGGTCACACCGATTCCACCGGTTCGGATGCCTACAATCAGGCCCTGTCCGAGCGCCGCGCTCGTGCGGTCGCGGATTACCTGACGTCGCGCGGCGTCGGCTATGCCCGTATCCGCAGCCAGGGTTTCGGTGAATCGCAGCCGATCGCTTCGAACGACACCGAGCAGGGCCGTCAGGCCAATCGCCGCGTCGAGATCAAGATCGTGCCGATCAGCCAGGATGACGTGAACCGCGCTCGCTCCGGCCAGTAAACGCTTGGAATCAAGCCAGCGGCGTCGCCCACACGGGCGGCGCCGTTTGCTATGTGGAACATACGATTGGGCGTTGACCGGTGCGGGCCTAGGCTGGCATCGGCTCTGGCAAAGGAGACCAGTTCGATGCCGATTCAGCGCCGCACCATCAATGGCAGCGAAACCAACCCGATCGGGCTGGGCTGCATGTCATTGAGCTGGGCCTATGCGGGCCGTCCCAGTGAGGAGGATGGCATCCGCCTGCTTCAGCACGCGGTCGACATCGGCTACGATCACTTCGACACTGCGCGCCTCTATGGCCTCGGCCATAACGAAACGCAGGTCGGCATTGCGCTCGAAGGCCGCCGCGACAAGGTCTTCCTTGCCTCCAAGATGGGCATCTTTGCCAGTGGCGAGAAGCGCGGCATCGATTGCCATCCCGATACGATCCGCAGCGAGCTCGAAGTGTCGCTCAAGCTGCTCAAGACCGATCACATCGATCTGTACTACATGCACCGGCGGGACTTCAAAGTGCCGATCGAGGATTCGGTGGGCGCGATGGCGGACCTCGTGAAAGAGGGCAAGATCGGCGGGATCGGCCTGTCCGAGATGTCGGCCGAAACCTTGCGCAAGGCAGCGGCCGTCCACCCCATTGCCGCAATGCAGACCGAATACTCGCCGTGGACCCGGCAAGCCGAAATCGCCGTGCTCGAGGCATGCAAGGAACTCGGCACCACCTTCGTTGCCTTCTCCCCGGTCGCGCGCGGCGTGCTGGCCAATGGCGTACGCGATCCGCAAGGCTTGCCCGATGGCGATATTCGCAAAGCCATGCCGCGTTTCACCGGTGAGAATTGGGAAAAGAACCTCGCGCTGGTCGATGCCTTCAATGCCATTGCCGCCCGCGAAGGCGTGACCCCTGCACAACTGTCGCTGGCGTGGGTGCTTTCGCGTGGCGACCATGTCGTCGCCATTCCCGGCACCGGCAAGATCGCCCATCTTGAAGAAAACATCGCGCGCTGGGACTGGGAAATTCCCGCGTCGGTTGCCGCGGAGGTCGATGATCTCATCAACCAGCAGACCGTGTCCGGCCATCGCTATGCCGGCGTCATGCTCCCGACAATTGACACCGAGGACTTCGCCTAAGCCAGTTTCGCCGCCCTGTCGGCCAGCCGCTCGACTGCAGCTGCGTGGATGGCGGGCGCGGTGACCAGCAGGCCGAAGGCGCGGGGGTCGCGCTTGTTATAATCAAGCGGCTTGCCGAATGCATCGGACACGACCGCCCCCGCTTCGCGCGCGATCAGCGTGGCAGCCGCGATGTCCCACTCGAAACCCCAGCGCAGCGTTGCCAGCAGGTCCGCTTCGTTGGCGCCGACCATCGCGATGCGCAGCGCGATCGAGTTGGGCTTGTCCACGGTCACCAGATCGGCGTCGGCCTTGGGCAGGCTGTCGGCCGGAACGCGCGCTCCCGCCAGCACGGTGCGCGTGCTGGCGTAAAGTTTGCTGCCATTCCGCTCCGCTCCCTGGCCCGCCACTGCGGACCAGTACTCGCCCCGGGCAGGCGCGCTCAGCGCCCCGATCAGCGGGCGCCCCTCGCTCACCAGCGCTACCGAAACCGACCAGCCTGGCCGGCCGCGCACGAAGTCGCGCGTGCCATCGACCGGATCGACCAGCCAGCACAGGCCGCGTTCCAGCCGTTCGGGGTGATCCACCGTTTCTTCGGATAGCCAGCCTGCCGAGGGGAGCAGGGCGCCCAGTTCGCGCTTCAGGAAAGCATCGACCGCAAGGTCTGCATCGCATACCGGGCTGCCCGGCGTCTTTTCCCACACTTGGGGGCGTGGCCATGTCCAGGCCATAGGCCCAGCGCCATGTCCCCGGCAGCGCGGACGATCTGGTGGAGGCGGTCATAGTCGATCATTCCGCGCCTCCGTGCACAGTGGTGAGCATAGTATCGTGCAATTGCGAGACGTTATCAAAGATAGCTTCGAGTCTCGCATTTACGCTCCTTTTCAAGCTCCCCGCTCTGTGCTTAAGGCATTCCGAGTCAAGCGCCAATGGCGGCGTATACCTTTGCGCCAGTGCGGCGCGCCTGTTCGAAACGGGGATAACGCATGAACGTCCATGAGTACCAGGCGAAGGAACTGCTTGCGAAGTTTGGTGTCGGCATTCCGGCGGGGATTGCGGCGCTGACGGTTGAGGAAGCGGTTGCTGCGGCCAAGCAGCTTCCGGGGCCTCTTTACGTGGTCAAGGCGCAGATCCATGCGGGCGGTCGCGGCAAGGGCAAGTTCAAGGAACTCCCGGCCGATGCCAAGGGCGGCGTGCGCCTGGCCAAGAGCGTCGAGGAAGTCGAAGCGTTTGCCAAGGAGATGCTCGGCAACACCCTCGTGACGGTGCAGACCGGCGAGGCGGGCAAGCAGGTCAATCGCCTCTACATCACCGATGGCGTTGATATCGCGAAGGAATACTACCTGTCGATGGTGGTGGACCGCGCTTCGAGCCGCGTTGCCATGATCGTCTCGACCGAGGGCGGCATGGACATCGAAGAAGTCGCTCACTCGACGCCGGAAAAGATCGCCACGATCACGATCGATCCGGCCGAAGGCTTCATGCCGCACCACGGCCGCGCTGTCGGCTATGCGCTCAAGCTCACGGGCGATCTTAACAAGCAGGCCGGCAAGATCGCCGAGCAGCTCTACAACGCCTTCGTCGCGCTGGATTGCGACATGCTCGAGATCAACCCGCTGGTGGAAACCAAGGACGGTAACCTCCTCGTCCTCGACACCAAGATGAGCTTCGATTCGAACTCGCTCTACCGCCACCCAGACGTTGTCGCGCTGCGCGACGAGACCGAGGAAGACCCGGCCGAGATCGAAGCGAGCAAGTACGACCTTGCCTACATCAAGCTCGACGGCAACATCGGCTGCATGGTCAACGGCGCCGGCCTTGCCATGGCGACGATGGACATCATCAAGCTGAACGGCGAATTCCCGGCGAACTTCCTCGACGTGGGCGGCGGCGCGACGACCGAGAAGGTCACCGCGGCGTTCAAGATCATCCTCAAGGATCCGGCGGTGAAGGGCATTCTCGTCAACATCTTCGGCGGGATCATGAAGTGCGACATCATCGCTGACGGCATCGTCGCCGCGGCCAAGGAAGTGAACCTGCAGGTTCCCCTCGTCGTCCGCCTCGAAGGCACCAACGTCCAGCAGGGCAAGGACATCCTCGCCAACTCGGGCCTGCCCATCGTCCCCGCAAACGACCTTGGCGATGCCGCCAAGAAGATCGTCGCTGAAGTCCGGAAGGTCGCCTGATCCTTCGACGGACTGCGGTTTGATCAAGGGGCGTCGGGCAACCGGCGCCCCTTTTCATTTGCCTGTCCCGTCGCCCACTTGCGCAGTTGACGTTTACGTAAGCGCGAATTATGCCGAGACCCACGGAATCAAGGAAAGGACGCTTAGGCCCATGAAAGCCCTGGTCTGCGTGAAGCGCGTGATTGACTACAACGTGAAGCCTCGTGTGAAGGCGGATGGTTCGGGGGTTGATCTTGCGAACGTGAAGATGAGCATGAACCCGTTTGACGAGATCGCGGTCGAGGAGGCCATTCGCCTGAAGGAAAAGGGCGTGGTGAGCGAGATCGTGGCGGTGTCGGTGGGCGTGGCCAAGAGCCAGGAAACGCTGCGCACGGCGCTGGCGATGGGCGCTGACCGTGCGGTGCTGGTGCAGGTCGAGGACGGCACCGAGGTCGAGCCGCTGGCCGTGGCGAAGATCATCAAGGGTATTGCCGATGAGGAGCAGCCCGCCCTGATCATCACCGGCAAGCAGGCGATCGACGATGACAGCAACCAGGTCGGCCAGATGGTCGCAGCATTGCTGGGACGGCCCCAGGGCACCTTTGCCAACGAGGTTTCGGTCGAGGGCGATGCGGTCGTCGTGAAGCGCGAGATCGACGGCGGCTTGCAGACCGTGAAGCTGGCGCTGCCTGCAGTGGTCACCACCGACCTGCGCCTGAACGAGCCGCGCTATGCCTCGCTGCCCAACATCATGAAGGCCAAGTCCAAGCCGCTGGCCACCCAGTCGCCCGCCGACTACGGCGTGGACATCGCCCCGCGCTTGAAGACGCTGAAAGTCTCCGAACCGCCGGTGCGCTCGGCCGGCATCAAGGTGCCCGATGTCGACACGCTGGTCGCCAAGCTCAAGGAAATGGGAGTAGCCTGATGTCCAAGGTTCTCGTTCTCGTCGAACACGACAACGCGTCGGTCAAGGACGCCACGCTCGCTGCCGTCACCGCTGCCAGCCAGCTTGGCGAAGTGACCGCGCTGGTCGCCGGATCGAACTGCGACGGCGCCGCAACGGCCGCCGCCCAGATCGCCGGCGTTGCCAAGGTGCTCAAGGCCGACGACGCATCGCTCGACAACGCGCTGGCGGAAAACGTCGCCCCGCTCGTCGCTGGCCTGATGGCCGACTACGACGCCTTCGTCGCGCCCGCCACGACCACCGGCAAGAACGTCGCCCCGCGCGTGGCCGCGCTGCTCGATGTCATGCAGGTCTCGGACATCCTCTCGGTTGAAGGCCCCAAGACCTTCACCCGTCCGATCTACGCCGGCAACGCCATCGCCACGGTCGAAAGCTCCGACGCAAAGCTGGTCATCACCGTGCGCGGCACCGCCTTTGCCAAGGCTGCAGCGACCGGTGGCAGCGCAGCGGTCGAAGCCATATCGGCCACCCCGACAGCGGCCTGTCGACCTTCGTCAGCGCCGAGATCGCCAAGTCGGAACGTCCCGAACTGACCAGCGCCAAGATCATCGTCTCGGGCGGCCGCGCGCTCAAGGACGCTGCCACGTTCGAGCAGGTGATCACCCCGCTCGCCGACAAGCTGGGCGCCGGCATTGGCGCATCGCGCGCCGCCGTCGACGCAGGCTACGTGCCCAACGACTACCAGGTCGGCCAGACCGGCAAGATCGTGGCACCGGAAGTCTACATCGCGGTCGGCATCTCGGGCGCGATTCAGCACCTTGCCGGCATGAAGGACAGCAAGACCATCATCGCCATCAACAAGGACGAAGACGCCCCGATCTTCGCAGTGGCCGACATCGGCCTCGTCGGTGACCTGTTCACGCTGGTGCCGGAACTCACCGGCAAGCTCTGACACCATCACACAAAACGCCACCCTGGAGTGTTTCCCCGGGGAAACACTCCAAATGGGTTAGTCGAGTTTCAGCGTCAGGCACTGGCTGAAATCGTCCTGCACGTAGTCGGCGAAAGCCTCACAATTGACGAAACCGTGTTTGCGGTAGAGCCCCAGAGCGGGTTCGAAGGCAGGGCCACGGCCAGTTTCCAGGCTTACCCGTCGGTATCCGCGCTGCAGTGCAATCGAAAGCAGGTGAAGCAGCACGGCTTCGCCAATTTTCTTTCCTAACCAATCACTTGCGACACGCATGGACTTCAGTTCGCCATGCGTGGCATCGAGTTCGCGGATCGCGCCCATCCCGGCCAGCACATCCCCGACCCACGCCGAATAGAAAGTGACGCCCGGTTGTCGCAGCTTCTCCACGGGCAGGGCGTGGACTTTGCAGGCTGGCGAGTTGGCATGCATGCCTGAAAGGTGGAGGGCGACTAGCTCACGGATCGCCTCTCCGGAAAGATCGTCTTCGATGATCGTGACGCGGTCCATTGGGTCCCTCCCTTCCAGTAACATTGACTTTTGAGCACGAACGGGCGCCATCTCGCAATGCTCGAGAAGAGCCGTGAAGGGGACGCTCAGCTCAAACGTATCATAACCGCCGATCAGTGGCGGGAGGTCGGGAGCAGCTTGGTATCAGGTGTGCTTGTCGGCCTTGCGACGGCCAAAGCGCATGCCGGTTTCGAGGCGGGCGCGCAGTTGGGCGTAATAGGCTTCGAGGAAGGCGCGCTCGTCACCGGCGCCTGCGTTCCAGCCGATCTTGCCGCAGATCGTGCGGGCGACATCCCGCAGCGCTTCTTCGCGATTTTCACGCAGCACGCGTTCGAGCACCTGCAGTTCGTATTCGCCATACACCGCCAGATCCGTATCGCTGAAGCGGTACTGCACGCCGGTGGTCTGCGAGACGCCGCGCGCGCCTTCTCCAACCGAGAGTGCCTGTTCCAATTTGCGCTTGGGCGCTTCGACTACCCAGGTCCCGGCGATCAGGTCTCCGCAGCGCAGCCTGTCGCGATTGAAGAATGGGAACAGCGCAAAGATTAGGAACCAGACGAGGCCCGACCATGCTGCCAGCTCGGTATCGCCGCCTTCGACCGCGGCGACGAAGATGAAGATCAGCGGCATGAACAGTTCTATGTCGCGCACGAGATTGCGGGCAATCACCGCTTCGGTGGTCAACCGCGCGCCGTCCTTGCCGCGTGCGCGGGCGGCGACGCGGATGCCGGTGATGCGTTTTCCCGGCGTGGCGCCGCGCGGGCCAAGTTCGAAGAACAGGAACCAGGCATTGCGAAACAGGAACACCACGATGATCCAGATGATGACCAGCGCCTGCACGGCGCGCCCGGCGGGGCTGTCGTCATCCTTGTAATTGATGCCCACTGCATCGGCGACATAGATAATGAGCAGCGAGGCACCGACGATCGCGCCGACGATCATGGCAAGATCGAGGAACAGTGCGGCAGCGCGCGCTCCGCGTGAGGCCAGGACGAAAGGCAGCGGCACGCCTTCAGGAGTGACGACCATGCGGCGGCGGCGGTCCTGAAGCACCTGCGGGGTGCGCGGCGCGGGCTTGCCGGTGCGGCGGAAAGGCAGGCGCATTGGAAGGCGCACTGGCAGACGGAGGGCCATCAGCGGGCCTCCCGGCGGTAGGCGAAGAAGTAACCGGTCCACAGCACCAGCATGAAGCCGCCGACAGTGAGGCGGGACGGCGTGGAATCGATCAGCTGCCTGGCGAAGCCTTCGAGCAGCGCTGCGACGATCAGCATGAGGACAACGCCGGTCATCACCTGCGCGGCCCGGCGACCGGCAGCAGCGGCGGCATCCATGACCGACATGTTGCCGGGGAAGGCCATGGCTCGGCCGATGTGGATGCCGGCTGCGCCCGCCAGCAGGATCGCGAACAGTTCGGTCGTGCCGTGAATGGCGAGCCAGCCGACGAAATCGAGCAGCAGCCCCTGCCCGTGGTAGAGCCACAGCATCGCGCCGAGCAGCGCCGTGTTGTGAACGAGCAGCAGCATCGTCGGCAGGCCGAAGGCGAAGCCCAGCGCGAAGCACATGATCGAGACTTGCGCATTGTTGCTGAACAGCCCGGCGGCAAAGACGCTCATCCCGTTCTGGTCCTGGTTGCCGAACAGGGTGCCAAGCAGGACTTCGCGGCTTGCGCCCGGTACGCGCACATCAGCCATGCCGCCGGGGACGAGCGAGTAGTACCATTCGGGGTCGATGCCACGAGCAGCCAGCCGACCGCAGTGCCCGCGACCATCAGCGCCAGCGCGGTCAGCAGGTCGACGCCGAGGCCGCGCACGCTCGCGCTCCAGCCGCCGCCGATGAAGCCGCGAAACCACGACCACAGCGAGGCGCGCGGGCCATAGACAAGGAACCAGGCGCGCTGGGTCAGCGCTTCGAGATAGGCGACGAGTGCTGCGTCCAGCGAGGTTTCGCGAGCGATCGAAAGGCTGGAAGCGGCGGTGCGATAGAGCGCCGGCAGGGCGAGCAGGTCCTCATCCGAAACGCCGCGCGTGTGCCCCGCCTCCATGCGCTTGAGCACGGCTTCGAGACGCTTCCAATCGGCTTCGCGTTCGAGGCGGAAGCGATCGGAGCGCAGGGCGGCTTGCTCTGCCGCAACGGCGGCCTCGGTTGGCCTGGCGAACCAGTTGCCGATCTTCTGGGCAATTCCTGTGGTGACAGCGTTCATCCGATGCGCCCCTCGCGCTTGATCGCGAGATAGGAATCGAGCAGCCGCGTGCCGATCTGGTCATGCGGCGCCTCGAGCACGCGCACGCCGAGGTGGCGCAGGCGCTGGAGCACGATCGCGCGCTGCCGTGACAATGTGGTGGCGGTGACGGCTTCGGCGACCGATTGCATGTCGGTTATGGTTGCGGTGGCAAGGCCTGCGAGTTCGGCATCGGCCATGACCACGAACAGTACGAGGTGGCGTTCGACCAGTCGGCCCACGTTCTCTACCATCAGCTCGGCGCTGGTCGGGTCGGAGAAATCGGAGAACAGGACGATCAGCGAACGCCGCTGCAGCCGCGCGGCAAGCGTCGACAGGGCGAGCGTGAAGTTTGGCTCGCCGGGGTGGTAGTCAAGCTGGGCGGCGGCGCGTTGCAGGCGGGTGAAATCGCGGCTGTCGGTGACGAAGGGTGTGGCAACTTCGGGGCGCGCGGCAAAGCCGAACAGGGCGACGCGGTCCTGCGCCTTCAATGCGACATAGGCGGTGGTGAGCGCAGCGGTGACGGCGCGGTCGATGCGGGGCAGGCCCTCGATCGGTTCGCACATCGCCTGCCCGCAATCGAAGGCGAAGACGATCTGGTTGTTGCGCTCGACCTCGTATTCCTTGGCGAAAAGGCGGGCATGGCGGGCCGAGCTTTTCCAGTCGATGCGGCGGCGGTCCATGCCCGGTTCGTATTCGGCGAGTGCTTCGAATTCCGTGCCTTCGCCACGGATGCGCCGCGCGATCAGGCCGAACTGGGCGTCGCGCAGGAAGATCTGCAGCGCCGGGCTGCGCACCGGGGCAATGTTGGGCCAGACGCGGACTTCGGCATCGAGATCGCGGGTGGCCTGACGGTGAGCGAGGCCGAGCGGGCCACTCCAGCGCAGCCACAGGCGGGTAAGCTGGCCAGTGCCGCGGCGGGTGGGGGTGATCGTGGTGGTGCCGCTCCAGGCCCCATCCGCAAAGGCGAGGGGCAGGGCAATGCGGCCGCCGTCGGCCAGGCGGGGGTCGCAGGCGATGGCAGCGTCCGGGCGGATGCCATTGCGGGCGCGGGCAAGCGAGGCAACGACTGTGAGAGTGGCCGGTTCGCCGACTTCGCTATCGGACGGGGCGTGGACCTGCACGTCCTCAAGTGTTCCGGCGAACAGGCCATCGAGCAGGATCAGTACGAGCAGTGCGCCGCCCAGCGCGGGTGCGGCGATCCATGCCGCGGGGGCCGCCGCCGCCACGACCAGCGCCAGCGGGGCGAGGCCCGCGAAGAGCAGGACCGCACGGCCCGAGGGCAGCAGGGCGGCAGGCTTGTTCAACGCGGGGCTTCCGTGCCTTCGACGAGGGCGGTGACGATGGCCTCGACCTGCTTGCCCTCGATCTCGGCCGCAGGGCTGAGCATCAGGCGATGGCGCAGGACTGCGGTGGCCAGCGCCTTTACGTCGTCGGGGATGACATAGTCGCGGCCATCGAGCGCGGCGCGGGCGCGGGCAGCGCCGGCGAGCAGCACGGCGGCGCGGGGGCTGGCGCCGACGACGAGATCACCGCTCTCGCGCGTGGCGCGGACGAGGCGGACGACGTAGTCGACAATCGATTCGGCCAGCGTGATCGAGGCGATGGCGCTTTGCGCGCGGCCAAGTTCTGCGGCGGTGGTGACTGCAACGACGCCGAGTTCGGCGGGCTTGGGCGTGCCCTTGCCTTCGCCATAGCGGGCGACGATGCGGGCTTCTTCTTCGGCCGAGGGGTAGCCGACGATGAGCTTGAACAGGAAGCGGTCCAGCTGGGCTTCGGGCAGCGGGTAGACGCCCTGGCTTTCGATCGGGTTCTGCGTGGCGACGACGGTAAAGCGTTCGGACAGGGCGTGGACCTCGCCGTCGAGGGTGACGCGGCGCTCCTGCATGGCTTCGAGCAGGGCCGCCTGTGTCTTTGGCGGGGTGCGGTTGATTTCATCCGCCAGCAGCAGTTCGTGGAAGATCGGCCCGCGCGTGAGAGTGAACTGGCTGGTCTGGAAATTGAACAGGTTGGACCCGAGGATGTCGCCGGGCATCAGGTCGGGCGTGAACTGGATGCGCCCGAAATCGAGGCCGAGAGCGGCGGCGAAGGTCTGGGCGAGGAACGTCTTGGCGGTGCCGGGAGGGCCTTCGAGCAGGACATGGCCGCCTGCGAATAGCGCGACGAGCAGGTGATCGAGCACATCTTCCTGGCCGACGATCGCCTTGCCGACTTCGGCGCGGATCCGGCCGGATAGTGCGCCAAGCTCGGCCAGGGACATTTCGGTGGTCGTCTCGGTCACTTGAGGTGCCTTTCTATCTGCTGCAGCACTTGGGCGCGCTTTGTCAGCTCATGGGGCTTGCGGGCATCGCGCAAGTGGCGCGCCGCTTGGGAAAAGGGCGGTCCGGCCACGGCGCGGCGGACTTGCGCGGCGTCGATCAGGCGTTCGGTTTCGTCCGGTGCAAGGCCCTTGGGTAGGCCCAGCGCCAGCGCAATGCGTTCGCGCGCGGCATCGGCATAAGGCGCAGCGGCAAGGTGGACGCGGCCGGCGCGGCGAATCAGTCCCGCGGCGTTGGCGACGAGGGCAGCCTTGCCAAACGCGATTTCCTGCGCCTGCGCCAATGCAGGGCCAAAGCGGTTGAACGCACGCCAGGCAATCGCCAGCGCGGCGAGGAACAGGCAGATCGTGGCGGCAAGGAACGGCGGCTCGAACGCGAGGGTGAGGAGGTTGCGGCTGGCTCCAAAGCCGTTGAAGGTCATGTCGAAGACGAAGGGCTGGCTGCGATTGTCCGCCGTTGCCAGCACGAGATCGCGGGCAAGCATGGCGGTGTTGCGATCGGCAAGACCCCAGTTGTCGAGCAGGTCGGGTTCGAACACGAGGACGACGGGATAAAGATCCTCGTCCTCGCCGCCGTAATCGGGATCTACTCCCGCCAGAGTGTTGAGCGCGGGATAGTAACCGTCGTCGTCAAGAAACGCGGCGAGGGTCTTGCCGCTGCCTGTGGTGAGGATGGGCACGAGGCCCTTGCCGGAACCGGTTTCGATCTGGCGATCATCAGGGAACTTGCCGCGGCGGTTGCCGAGCTTCCAGCCGCCTGCGGGCGGTGCTTCGTCGTCGCCGATCTCGACCGTGACGTTGTCGGCAAAGCCCTTCCATAAGGGCGCCTGCGTGCCGACCATCTGCACCCAGCCGCGCTTGGCGGCCTTGGCGTCGACACCCGTGGCCAGCCACTTCGGCGTGACGACGATGGTCGGCCCCCAATAGCGGTGGGCATCGACGATTCTGGCGATCTCCTTGCCATCAGCGTCGGCTGGCGGGGTGAGGATCAGCAGGCCTGGTGTGTTTTCAAGCGCGCGTTTGTTCCGCTGCCGCTGGACGTCCAGGCCTTCGGCTTCGAGCATCCGCGCAAGGCCGGCATAACCGTTAAGGCCATGTCCGCCGACATGCGCGCCGCCGTTGTTGCTATTGCCGCCGGTGCCGTTGCCGAGGAACCAGAGCAGCGCGACGAAGGCGAGCGCACCGACCAGCAGCATGCCGATCAGAGTGCCGCGCGAGAACGGCGATGGTGCGGCGTTGCTCATTGGCCGGCGGCCGTCAGTGGCGCGATGGCGAAGCGTGAATAAGCCTCGCGCGCCGCACGCCATTCATCCGCCCCCAAGGGGCGCAAGGCATAGCGCGCGCGCTCGACCAGGCTGGCGATGGTGCCGAATGCGGTGCGGGCCTCGCCGGGGAGGCCCGCGATCGTGCCGATCTCGCGCGCGGTGCTGGACGGGGCCAGCCAATCGGGCCGGGCCCGGGCGATCTGGCCGATGCTGCGCTTGAGCAGGAGATGCGCGGCCTCGCCATAGAGGCCTTGCGCGGCGAGGCGGTCTGCGTCCTCAAGCAGGGCAAGCGCCTCTTCACGCTGCGGCGCCCATTCAGGCTCGGCCACTTCATGGCGGGTGCCACGTTCCCGCCACAGTGGCCAGAGCAGGCTCCAGGCGATCCACAGCACGCCGAGGCCTGCGCCCACGAGCAACAGCATCTCGATCACGCTCCAGCTGCTGCCGAGCAGGCGCCCGAGCGGCGAGAGCAGCCATTCGAGAAATCGGCCAAGCGCCTTGAGCCAGTCCGGGGTTATCGGTGCCGGGTCGGGCGGGACGGGGGCAAACTGGAGGTCCGACGATTCGCGGATCGAGCGCCACGCAGCCTCGGCTGCGGCCGCATCATTTGCTGGTACTGTTGCCGCCGCAGGTGCCGTCACCCGCGCAACCTTGCACGTGGCAGGCGGCGGGGCAAGGGCAAGTCATCGGCCTTTTGAATACTCTTACTGGCCGCGAATGCGTTCCATTGGGTAAGTCCCAAGTATTCGCAGGTTCTTGGCAAAGAAATCGAGCTCCTCGAGCGCGAGATCAACCGGGCGTTCACCCGGAGCGCCGACGATATCGGCATAGAATTCGGTGGCGGCAAAGCTCGCGCCGCGCTGGTAGCTTTCCAGCTTGGTCATGTTGACGCCGTTCGTCGCAAAGCCGCCCAGCGCCTTGTATAGCGCAGCCGGGATATTGCGCACTTCGAACACGAACGTGGTCATCGCCGGGCCGGAGATGGTGGCCGGATCGCGCGGGGTCTTCGACAGGATCACGAAGCGGGTGGTGTTGTCGTGCGCGTCCTCGACGTTGTCCTCGATGACTTTGAGGCCATAGAGTTCGGCGGCGATGCGCGGAGCAAGCGCGGCCACGGTCGGATCGCCGAGTTCGGCGATGTAGGCGGCGGCGCCGGCCGTATCTGCATAGCTCATCGGCACGATTCCGCGATCGCGCAGATAGAACCGCGACTGGCCGAGCGCCTGCGGGTGGCTGTAGGCAGCCGTGAACGGCCCATCGCCCAGCGCCATCAGGCTCGCATGGATATCGAGGAAGTGTTCACCGACGATCGAAAGCCCGCTTTCTGGCAGCAGGAAGTGGATGTCTGCTACGCGCCCATGCTGCGAGTTCTCGATCGGGATGATCGCGTGGGCCGCGCGATCTTCCTTGACCGCGTCGAGCGCGTCTTCGAACGAGAAGCACGGCAGCGGCAGGCAATCTGGCAGGGCTTCGAGAGCGGCGCGGTGGGAGTTGGCGCCGGGCGCCCCTGGAACGAAACGGCGCGCGCGGGATCGGCGGCTGCGGCGGCAGCCATGTTCTCGACAAGGGCGAGCGCGGGGGCGGGATAGCTCTGCATTGTGCTGCGCGCGTTAAGCCGGTCTGTTCTTTCGGGCAAGGGAGATCGATTTTGCGGCGCAAACCATCTTGCGCTGCTGCATGGCGCTGACTAGAGGGACCCCGAACTCGCGCGGGTGTCGGCAAGGTGCTGACGTTGCGCCTATGGGGCTCGTAAATGGACGATCGTTTCAATACCATCGCCGGATGGACCTTGTTCGGGGGCATCGTGGCTCTGGGGCTCTCCAGCCTGTCGGCGCACTACTTCCTGGCCGACAAGGAGCACCGTCCGGAAGAGATGGGCTACGCGATCGAAGGCGTCGTCGAAGAAGGTGCCGAGGGTGGCGCTGCGGCTGAACTGCCGCTGGCGAATCTGCTCGCGGCTGGCGACGTTGCCAAGGGCGAAGCCGTTTTTGCCAAGTGCAAGGCCTGCCACACCGCCGAACAGGGCGGCGCCAATGGCATCGGCCCGAACCTCTATGGCATCGTCGGCAAACCGGTCGGCAAGCATGCCGCAGGCTTTGCCTATTCGGCTGATCTTGCTGCCAAGGGCGGCAACTGGGACTTCGCCACGCTTGATGCCTGGTTGAAGAACCCCAAGGCCTTTGCCGCCGGCACCAAGATGTCGTTTGCGGGTCTGCCCAAGGGCGAAGACCGCGCCAACGTGATTCTCTATCTCAACTCGCTCGGCTCGAACCTGCCGCTGCCTGCGCCTGAAGCCGTTCCGGCTGCTGGTGCTGCGCCTGCTGAAGGTGCGGCAGTTGCTCTGGTTGGCGACGCTGCCAAGGGCGAGGCGATCTTCGCCAAGTGCAAGGCATGCCACACCATCGATCAGGGCGGCGCCAACGGCATCGGTCCGAACCTGTTCGGCGTGCATGGCGAGGCCGTTGCCGGTGATCGCGGTGGTTATGCCTTCTCCGACGCGCTCAAGGGCAAGGGCGGCACCTGGGACGATGCCACGCTTGATGCCTGGCTGAAGAATCCCAAGGCTTTTGCGGCTGGCACGAAGATGACCTTTGCGGGCATCACGGATGATCAGCAGCGCGCAGACGTGATCGCCTACCTGAAGTCAAAGAAGTAAGCTTCGCTTTCAGGCGAAATTCGAAAGGGCGTCCGGAACTGTCCGGGCGCCCTTTTGCTGTCTTTGGTACCTATTGCCTTCGCGCAAGGGCGGCGCAGAGTTGCGCTTTGGGAGGACCCGATGCGCCTGCTTGCTGCGTTACCGCTTCTGCTTGTCATGACTCAGGCCGGTGCGGTGGAACCGCCCGCCGCAATACAGGGCAACTGGACCGTTGATCTGTCGGCCAATCCGGACGAGCCTTACACCAAACCGATGGTGCTGCAGTTGCAGGCCGATGGCACGGTCAAGGGCAGCTTCTACGAGAGCGAGATCCTCTCCGGACGCTGGAAGACCGACCGCGCGCGGACTTGCGTGAGCTTTCGCACCACCGATGGCGCGGGACCCTATCATACAGCAGCATGCCTGGTTGGCGATCACATCGAGGGCCAGACCTGGGCGGAGCACCGCAATTTCCTTTTCAACTGGAATGCGAAGCGCTGACGCTTATAGGCTGCAGGCCTCGGCCATGATTGCTGCGTTGAGCGTCTCGGGCTCGACCGGGGCGTATTGGTCGGCACTGTCGGCGGCAACGGCGTTGCGGGACAGTATTTCCCCGGACGTCGCATAGTCCGTTGCAGCGGCGATCAGCACGCGCCGCGCGGCGCAGTCATACCGAAACAGGATGATCTTGCGTCCGGTGGCCAGACCCGCGGCAGGGGAGAAGTCGAAACCTGCCCAGACCTGGCGGACGGCGAAGCTGCGACCGGCACTGGGCGGCAGTTCGCGTACTGATTCGGGCCGAACGAGCACTTCGGTGCGGTCCTCGGCCACGCCGATGACCTTCCAGTCGGCAGACCATCCTCTTGCTGCGATGTCTTCTGCCATTGCCCCGCCGGAGAAGCCGAGGAAGGCGAGAGGGAGCAGCAGGCTGCGGATGGAGGTCATCGGGTGGCTCCGGAGTGCTTCGGTTAAGGCGCTGATAACCATGCTTGCCGGGTGCGCCCAGCTAAGGGTTTGTCCTGAGTCCCGCGATGCGACAGCAGGCTAGTCGTCGGTTAACGTAGGCTCCCGCGCGCGGCCCTTGAAGCCTTGGGCGATGACGTACCACTCCGAGGAATCCTTGCGGCTCGATGGCGGCTTGGCGTGCTTCACGGTCGAGAAGTTCGTCTTGAGGATCTTGAGAAGTTCACCATCCGTGCCGCCGGCAAAGACCTTGGCTACGAACGCGCCGCCGGGCGCCAGTGTCTGGATGGCAAAGTCGACCGCCGTCTCGACCAGGCCCATCGTGCGCAAGTGGTCGGTCTGCTTGTGGCCGACGGTGTTGGCGGCCATGTCGGAGATGACAAGGTCGGGCGGGCCGTCAAGCGCATCCTGGAGGGCTTGCGGCGCCTCGTCGGCCATGAAGTCCATCTCGAAGATCGTGACGCCTTCGATCGGCTCGGTCGGGAGGAGATCAATCCCGACGACCTTGGCCGCCGGTGACTTCTTGCGCACGACCTGGCTCCACCCACCCGGAGCGATGCCGAGGTCGACAACGCGTTTCGAGCCCCTGAGAAGTCCGAACTTCTCATCGAGATCGATCAGCTTGAACGCGGCGCGGCTGCGCCAGCCTTCGGCCTTGGCCTGCTTCACGTATGGATCGTTCAACTGGCGCGACAGCCAGCGCACCGACGATGCTGATCGTCCCTTGGCGGTCTTGAGCCGCTCATTGGGGTTCTTTCCGGAACGACTCATGCTGCTTCCGTTCTTCTGGGTCCGCGCGGGTCGGCGCCTGTGGCCATAAGGCTGCGCAGGATGCCTTCGCGAATACCGCGATCTGCAATGCCAAGGCGCTCTGCCGGCCAGATGTCGAGGATTGATTCGAGGATTGCGCACCCGGCGACGACGAGGTCTGAGCGTTCGCGCCCGATACAGGGCACGGCAATGCGTTCGGACGGCGTCATGGTCGACAGACGGCGCGAGATGTCGCGCATCGAATCGGCCGGCACGATCAAGCCGTCGACCGCGCGGCGATCATATTGCGGCAGTTCGAGATGAAGCGATGCCAGCGTGGTCACGGTGCCGCTAGTGCCGAGCAGGCGGATGCTGCGTTCGCCCTGTGCCGCGTGCCGGATCGGCGTTACGCGCGCGGTGAAATCGGCAAAGCCTTCGTCCACACGGCGGCGCATCTCGGCATAGGCGACCGCGCGGGCGTGCGGATCGTCGGCGATTGCGCCGATGCTTTCGGTCAACGAGACGACGCCCCACGGGACGGACTGCCAATCGAGGATGCGGGGCACGGTTTCGCCGGTTTCGACCAGCACCATCTCGGTCGATCCTCCGCCGATGTCGAAGATCATCGCGGGGCCGTTGCCCTGTTCGAGCAGGATGTGGCAGCCCAGCACGGCGAGGCGCGCCTCTTCCTGCGCGGTGATGATGTTGAGGCGGATGCCGGTTTCGTTGCGGACGCGATCGATGAAGGCCTGGCCGTTACTGGCACGGCGGCAGGCTTCGGTGGCGACCGAGCGGGCGAGATGCACGTTGCGCTTGCGCAGCTTATCGGCGCAGACGTGCAGGGCGCCGAGCGCACGGTCCATGGCCTCGTCGGAAAGGCGTCCGGTCTGTGCAAGTCCCTCGCCAAGGCGAACCACGCGGCTGAAGGCGTCGATCACCACGAAATGCTCGCCCGAGGGCCGGGCGATCAGGAGGCGGCAGTTGTTCGTGCCAAGGTCGATCGCGGCATATGCCTGACGGTGATGGGGTAGCGGTTTCTGCCAGGTGCTTGCCCGCTCGAACGCAGGCGCTGCGGAAGGTTCCGCCACCACAGCCGGAGTTGCCGCGGCGATAGCCTCGTGTGTGCCGCCACCGCGTGTTGCGGGCGGACTGGTCTTGCCGGCCGACTTGGGTGGAGCGCCGCTCCCGGTCTTGCCGCGGGGCCGACGAGGCTTCTTCCTTTGCCCCTTCTTGCCGCCTGCCGTCTTGCCGTTGGCCGGCTGGCCGTCCGGTCGCGTGCCTTGCCCATTTGCCGGCGGAATTGAACCCGCCATGAATCGTATTCGCTTATGTTTTCCCGCGCCGCCTGATGCAGGCCGGGTACTTGGCCCCAATGCTAGCGATGTGCCGCCCCGGCTGCAAGACCGGCCCCAAAAATGCCCATCGAACCGCTTGACTTGGGCGCACTCGCCCCCTAGTTGCGCGCCTCACACTGCCCCGTCGTCTAATGGTAAGACTACGGATTCTGATTCCGTCTATCGAGGTTCGAATCCTCGCGGGGCATCCAACTCTTCAGATATTCTGCCTGCCACGAGCAGCCCCCAGGCACTCGCCAAGACGAAAACCTGCGCCTCGAGGACCGAGGTGATCCCCGAGCAGTCCTTGTCAGCCCCTGTTCGCCGAGCAGGCTGCCAATCCTGTCGACATCAAGCTGCATTCCTGAAACTCCCAGCTCAAGAGCGTGGAGCGAGCCTGCCAGCAGGATACCGCCAGACAGGAAGATAATGAGACCTGCCACCGCTCCCGCGCACAGGGCCGTGGCAAGCACGATACGTCGCGACTTGCCGGCAAGCGCAGCCCACGCGGCAAGACCTGCAGCAGAGCCGAGAATTGCGCCCTCAAACGGTCCGGTTACGTAAAGGTCGGATACGCCGGACAGCAACCCCACGCCTTCCCGGCCCAGAAGGTTGCCCAGTGCGCCAATCGCAAGGCCCCCAGTGCAGTGCCGGCCACGATCCACCAGTCGACATGCTGGCGCCAAACCAGCGTTGCAGCCATTCCAGCGCCGAGCCCTGCGCCGGCGAGAAGACCCAGAACGCCGATCATCGCCGACAGGATCAGCACCTGCCCGCCACCACCGATTCCCGCCACCATGCCGTAGAAAAGCCCCGCCGCCGCCCCTGCCGCGAGTCCTGACAGGGTGCAGGCAGCGGCAATACGCGAGGCCAAGGCCCGTGGTGCCCCGCTGGCTTGCCGCGGCAATGCACCAATAAAGCGGTAACCATGTTTCGGCACCGTCTGGATGAAGCGAGGTTTGGCCGCGTTGTCCCCCAATGCGCGGCGCAGGGTCCGGATACATTGCGTCAGCGCCTCGTCTGTCACCGGGATGCCCTGCCAGACTTCGTCCATGAAGCTGTCCTTGGTCACCAGTTCGCCGCGCCGCGCGACCAGCAGCGCCAGCGCATCGAAATAGCGGCTGCCAAGCTCGACCGGTGCGCCGTGTTGCCGCAGTTGCCGGTTCTCGCAGTCGAGCTCGAAGTCTCCGAAGCGCAAAATTTGTGCGTGTCTTCCCATTGCGTCCGGGTCTGCTGCGATCCCGGGGCATTGGCAAGCACCTGGCGCGATATCGGCAATTGCTCATCTTTTCCTCATGCCTTTCAGACCGCGCCAACGCATCAACCGCCCCGGCAAATGCATAAGGAGGCCCGATCATGACCAATGCCCGTACTATGAAGACTGCCATTGGCTGGCGGGTTGCCGGATGGGGCAGCCTCCTGGCACTGCTCCTGCTCCCCGCCTTGGCGATGCAGCTGACCCCGGAGGTGAACTGGACAGCCGGGGACTTCGTGTTCGCTGCGCTACTGCTCGGCTTCATCGGCACGGTATTCGAACTTGCGGCCCGATTCGCTCAGGCAGGCGCACAGCGCATCGGCTATATTCTTGCCGGCATTACAGCCTTCCTTACCGTCTGGTCGAACGCAGCCGTGGGCATCATTGGCGACGATGATGCCGTGAACGCGCTCTTTTTCCTCATGATTGTCATCGGGATAGTGCTGGCGGCGGCCTGCCGGTTCCAATCCCGCGCCATGCGCTGGATCGCGGTATCCTTGGCGGCGGGACAGTATGCCGCAGGTGTCGCCGCACTCCGCCTGATGCCCGGACACGCTGTCGAATGGGGCGTCCTGACGTTCTTTGCGTTGCTATGGCTTGCAGTCGCCTGGTGCCACCGTCGCGCTGAACCGGCCTAGGCGGCGTTGCAAGCTTGCGAATCCGCATCCCGCACCAGCGCGTTTTGACCTGTGAGGAGTAATCTTTCCTTGCGCGGTTCGGGGTTGCGCTTTCCGGCATGGTAACCGACCTATGTGCGCATGACTGAAGAAGAAAAGCAGCACGAGCTGACCAAGCGCAAGTTCTACAAGGCCGAGCAGGAAGCCGGTTTCGTCGAGAACCACCCCAAGACCACGCCGCAGCAGCAGGACCCGGCCTATCGGCTGGCCTTCCGCGATACCGACTTCCTGCTGCGCGAGGAGCTGCGGCCGGTGCGGTTCCAGCTGGAACTGCTCAAGACCGAGATGCTGCTGGATGAAGCCGACATCGGGTCGACTCTGGTGGTTTATGGCTCGGCGCGCATTCCATCGCCCGACATGGCCGACGCAGCGCTGGCAACGGCCACCACGCCCGAGCGCAAGGCCGTGATCGAGAGCCTTGTTGCCAAGGCCAAGTATTACGAGGAAGCGCGCAAGCTGGCTTTCACCGCCAGCAAGTGCGGGCTGGTGGAAGACGGCAAGCGGCAGTTCGTGATCTGCTCGGGCGGCGGGCCTTCGATCATGGAGGCAGCGAATCGCGGGGCGCAGGATGCTGGCGCGGAATCAATCGGCCTGAACATCGTCCTGCCGCACGAGCAGGCACCGAACAGCTATGTCACGCCCCACCTGTCGTTCCAGTTCCACTACTTCGCGCTGAGGAAGATGCATTTCCTGTTGCGCGCAAGGGCGGTGGCGGTGTTCCCCGGCGGGTTCGGCACCTTTGACGAGTTTTTCGAGCTGCTCACCCTGATCCAGACCGGCAAGATGAAGCCGATCCCGATCCTGCTGTTCGGTGGTGACTACTGGAACCGCGTGGTGAACTTCCGCGCGCTGGCAGAAGAGGGCGTGATCAACTTCGAGGACCTGGATCTGTTCATTCCGGTGGAGACGGCCGAGGAAGCGTGGGCGCATATCGTCAAGTTCTACGATCTGGACTGCTGACCCGATGATCCAGACCGCGCGGCTGCTGTTGCGACCCGTGCGCCCGCAGGAGGACCTTGCGGCGATGCACGGCATCATGCGTCAGCCGCGTGCCATGGCCTACTGGTCCACGCCGCCGCACGACAACGCGGCGGTGACGGCGGAATGGCTTGGCAACATGGCCGAAATTCCGCCGCTCGAAGGCGAGGACTTCATCGTCGAACATGAGGGCCGGGTGATCGGCAAGGCAGGGTTCTACCGCTTTCCCGACCTCGGCTACTTGTTCGACCCGGAAGTCTGGGGGCGGGGCTTCGCGCGCGAGGCGGTGGGCGCAGTGATCGCGCGCGGCTTTGCCGTCCATCACCTGCCGCGCATCCTTGCCGACGTCGATCCGCGCAACAAGGCTTCCATACGGCTGCTTGAACGGCTCGGTTTCGCCGAGACCCACCGCGCCACGCGGACGTGGCTGGTCGGCGAGGAGTGGTGCGACAGCGTCTACTTCGCGCTCACCCGCGAGGACTGGGATCAGCGCACCGCCTGATGGCCCAGCGGGCCGTGGCCCGCCCCGAAGCCGGGCGCGGCTAGCAAGGCGGCGCGGACGAACTCGCGCGCGTCCTCTACCGCTTCTTCAAGCGAGGCGCCGCTGGCGAGCAGCGTGGCAATGGCGCTCGACATCGTGCAGCCGGTGCCGTGGGTGTGGCGCGTTTCGATGCGGGGCGCGGTCCACACGCGCTCGGGCTGGCCGGGCATGACCAAGCGATCGATCACTTCGGGTCCCTCGGCGTCACCGCCCTTGGCGATATAGGCAATGCCCCGCGCCTGCATCGCGGCATCACCACCGAGTGCTGCGAGTTCGGGGACGTTGGGCGTGGTCAGCGTGGCAAGGGCCATCAGGCGCTCGAAAGCGGCGATCGTCGCGGCATCGGCCAGCGCCGCACCGCTGGTGGCAATCATCACCGGGTCGAACACGATGGGCACGGACAGGCTTTCGAGCCGGCCTGCTACCACGGCGGCGATCTCGGGCGAGCCGAGCATGCCGATCTTGACGGCATCGACGCCCAGATCGTTCACGCAGGCATCGATCTGCGCGGCGACCATGGCGGGATCGACGGGGACGACGGCTTGGACGCCGGTGGTATCCTGCGCGGTCAGCGCGCAGATGGCGGTCATCGCGTAGCCGCCAAGCATGGTGATCGTCTTGATATCGGCCTGAATGCCAGCACCTCCGCCGGAATCCGATCCGGCGATCGACAGGATGCGCGGCGGCTTCATCCCTTGAACTTGCGCTCCGTCGAGGGCGGGTGTTTGGCGTGGAGCGCCTTGGCCCGCGTCGGACGGTCCATCAGTTCGCCGCCGCAGTTGGGGCAGCGATCGTCAAGCTCCTCGGCGCATTGCGCGCACCACGTGCATTCGAACGAGCAGATGAAGGCGCCGGGCGCTTCGGCGGGAAGATCCGTGCCGCAGCGTTCGCAATCGGGGCGCATTTCCAGCATCAGGCAGCCTTCCTGACGGCATCGCAGATCTGGTCGACCACGGCTTCGACTTCGCCGGCGTCATCGCCTTCGGCCATGACCCGGATCACCGGTTCTGTGCCGGACGGGCGGATGACGAGGCGACCCTTGCCGAGCAGGCGGGCTTCGGCATCGGCGATCGCTTGTTGGACCGTCTTGTCATCCAACGGCTTGCCGCCGGCAAAGCGCACGTTCTTGAGCAATTGCGGGACCGGATCGAACTGGTGCAGCAGTTCGCTGGCAGGCCTGCCGCTTTCCACCAGCGCCGCCAGCACCTGCAGAGCGGCAACCGTGCCGTCACCGGTGGTGGCGTGGTCGGTCAGGATCATGTGGCCGGACTGTTCGCCGCCGACATTAAAGCCGCCCTCGCGCATGCGTTCAAGCACGTAGCGGTCTCCCACTGCGGTGCGTTCGAGCGTCAGGCCCTTGCCGCCGAGGCAGCGTTCGAGGCCGAGGTTGGACATGACGGTGGCGACGACGCCGCCACCGCGCAGCTCTCCGCGTGCGGCAAGCTGGGTGCCGATCAGCGCCATGATCTGGTCGCCGTCCACCGTCTGGCTCTTTTCGTCGACCACGATCAGGCGGTCGGCGTCGCCATCGAGGGCAATGCCGATGTCGGCGCGCACTTCGCGCACCTTGGCCTTGATCGCGTCGAGATGGGTGGAGCCGACGCCTGCATTGATGTTCTTGCCGTTGGGCTCGACACCCATGGCGATGACCTCGGCGCCGAGTTCCCACAACGCCGAGGGCGTGACGTGGTAGGCCGCGCCGTTGGCGCAATCGATCACGATGCGCAGGCCATCGAGGCGGACGTTGTCAGGCAGGCTGGCCTTGACCGCGTGAATGTAGCGGCCCCGTGCGTCCTCGATGCGGCGGGCACGGCCGACTTGCGTCGCGTCAGCCAGCGCCAGATCCTGCGTTAGCATGGCCTCGATCGCCAGTTCGGCGTCATCCGAAAGCTTGAAGCCGTCGGGCCCGAACAGCTTTATGCCATTGTCCTCGAACGGGTTGTGGCTGGCCGATATCATCACGCCGAGGTCAGCGCGCATGGAGCGGGTAAGCATGGCGACCGCGGGCGTCGGCATCGGGCCGAGCAGCACGACATCCATGCCCACCGAAGTGAACCCGGCGACCATCGCACTTTCCATCATGTAGCCGGAAAGGCGCGTGTCCTTGCCGATGACGACACGATGGCGGTGGTCGCCGCGCTGGAAGTATGTGCCGGCAGCCTGCCCGACCTTCATTGCGGTCGCGGCGGTCATCACTCCGGCGTTGGTCCGGCCCCGGATACCGTCGGTGCCGAAGAACTTGCGTGCCATGAAACGGCGTTTCCCTTTTTTTCGTGCGCCCGATCCCGGGCGGCATGCGTTGCCTTGCCGTGCAACCTAGCTAGAGTTGTCTCAAGATGACCTTACCGCCTTCTGAAAATTCGTCCATCACGCAACCGCCGATCCCGACGATCCGCGCCGGCTGGATCTTTGCCGCGCTTGTCGGCGGGCTTGTGCTGGGCCTTGCACTGGCTTTTCTCGACCCGGCACTACTCGATCCCGTGCTGGTCGTGGCGCAACCCGTTGGGGCGCTATGGCTCAACGCCTTGCGCGCGACGATCGTCCCGCTGGTGGTTTCGCTGCTGTTCACCGGCATTGCGCAGACGGTGGCGGCAGCCCGTGCGGGGGCGCTGGCACGACGGGCGTTGCTGTTCTTCTTCACGATCCTTGCAGGCGGCAGTGCCATGGCGGCACTGCTGATCCCGGCGATCCTTTCGGTGTTCCCGATGCCGACCGCCGCCGCCGCAGCTCTGCGGGCCAGCGTTGCGCAGATTCACGACAAGGCGACCGTGCCCGGCTTCGGCGCGTTCCTGCAATCGCTGGTGCCGACCAATGTGCTGCAATCGGCCGCCACCGACCAGATCCTGCCGGTCATCTTGTTTACCGCCGTATTCGGGCTAGCAGCCACGCGTCTCGCCGAAACGCAGCGCCGCTCGCTGGCCACTTTCTTCGAGGCTGTGGCCAACGCGATGCTGGTGGTGATCGGCTGGGTGCTGCTGGCGGCCCCCATCGGCGTGTTCTGCCTCAGCCTTTCGGTTGCAGCGCAAAGCGGGACTTCGGCCATCGGCGCGCTGGCGCACTACGTTCTGGTGGTGACGTCGGCCGGAACGGTGATCTTCCTTGCTGCATATGCCGTTGCCGTTTTCGGCGCGCGTCTGCGGCTGGGAGAGTTCGCGCGCGCTGTGCTACCGGCGCAGGCTCTGGCGTTGTCTACCCAGTCCTCTCTGGCAACGCTTCCCGCAATGCTGACAGTCTGCCGCAAGCTTGGCGTGCGGGATCAGACTTCGGATCTGGTGATGCCCTTGGCCGTGGCGCTGTTCCGCGCGACCGGGCCTGCTATGAACTTCGCCGTGGCGATCTACGTCGCGCACTGGTTCGGCATGCCGATCACGCCTTCGATGCTGGTTGCCGGCTTCGTGGTGGCGACGCTGACGACACTGGGCGCGGTCAGCCTGCCTGGCGCGATCAGCTTCGTGACCTCGATCGGTCCCATCTCCATCGCCATGGGCATACCGGTGGAGCCGCTTGCCATCCTCGTCGCCGTGGAAGTCCTGCCCGACCTCATGCGCACGCTGGGCAACGTGACCATGGACGTCGCAGTCACTGCTGCGGTCGACCGCGCCCACGGTGAACCTGAGCGTTAACTGCAACTGCTGTTTCAATAATTTCAACGGTCTTGAGACGGGACGACGTCGCAACCAACGACTACTTCGCGCGTTGGTCTGCGACGCAGATTTCCAAGCAAGGACGTTGACTATCATGGCGATTACACTTCCCCGCTTCCCTATGCCGACACTGCACTTGAGCCGAGCATCTCGGCAACCACGCTGCAGACCCACCACGGCAAGCACCACAAGGCCTACGTCGACAAGACCAACGCCGCGATCGAGGGCACGGACCTGGCGGACAAGAGCCTTGAGGGAATCGTCGCCGCTGCCGAGGCAAAGGGCGACAAGGGCCTGTTCAACAACGCCGCGCAGAGCTGGAATCATGCGTTCTACTGGAACAGCCTGACCCCGACATCTTCGGAGCCGACCGGCGATCTGGCGGCGGCGATCGAAGGCAGCTTCGGCTCGCTCGATCGGCTGCGCGAGGAACTCGGCGCACAGGGCGCGGCGCACTTCGCGTCAGGCTGGGTCTGGCTCGTGGCACGCGGCGACAAGCTGACGGTCGAGCAGACGCATGACGCAGCGACCTTTGCCACCGGCGATGCCAAGCCGCTGCTGGTGATCGACCTGTGGGAGCACGCCTACTACCTCGACCACAAGAACCTGCGCCCCGAGTACCTCAAGGCCGTGATCGAGAAGCACCTGAACTGGGAGTTTGCCGCCGAGAACCTCGGCCGCGACGGCACCTGGACCTATCCGGCCTGATCTGGCTGGTACTGATCCGCTTCAGCCTGCCCGTTCTCATCCATTCCGGAGAGGCGGGCAGGTTCGAAAAGAGCTTCGCCAAAAAGGAAGCCGACCAGGTTCGGCCTGCCGATATGATCGAGCAGCGCGGCGATGGTCAGCAGGATCGGGACCGAGAGCAGTGCGCCGAGCACGCCCCAGATCCACGAGAAGTAGCTGATCGACAGCAGGATGGCGACGGGATTGACCGTGAAGCGCGCGCCGAGGATTGACGGGGTCAGCACGTTCGATTCAATAGCGTGAAGCGCGAGGTAGGCAAGCACCGGGACCAGACCCACCGCCACGCTGCTTGCCGTGCCGAGCCCTACCAGAGCCAGCAACCCCATCATGACCAGCGGCCCGAGGTAGGGCAGGAAATTGAGCACGAAGGCAAGGCCGCCCCACATGACCGGCGCGGCGAGGCCAAAGCCCCATGCCCCAGCGCCACGACAGTGCCCACGCCGAAATTCACCTGCGCCACAGTGAGGATATAGCTCGCCACGCGCTCCTGCACGTCGCGCAGGACCCGTGCGAGGCGGACTGAGGCGTTGAAGGAATGGCGATCCAGCAGAATGCGCCGTTTCATGCGAATGCGCGATTCGATCATGAAGAAAGTCATAAGCAGGGTAAGCAGCGTCTCCAGGATGACGCTTGGCGTGGCAAAAGCCACCTGTTCGATGACTGAAGGGCTGGCCACCACCACTTCGCGCGTGGCCGAATGCCCGGTGATCCGGGCAAGCTGCCGGTTTACATCTGCGATCCATGAAAGGTTTCCGCGTAGTTCGGCAAACCGTCCGGCAACCTGCCGCGCCAGGGTCGGCACCTGATCCACCATCACGAAGGCGGGCTGCAGGATCAGGAGCAACGCCATCAATACGACAGCAACCAGCGCACAGATCGCGATGAAGGAGGCCAGCATGTTCGGCAGGCCGAGACGGGTCAGTCGGTCCGCCAGCGGGGACATTACGATCGTGAAGATCATCGCCGTCACCGGAGGCAGGAACACCACCGATCCGATCGAAAGCACGAACGGCAATGCGAGGAACAGTCCCAGCCCCAGCAAAAGCACGATCGCCGATTGCAGCCGCGCACGGCGGTCTGCAGGATCGTCGAGGTCCAGCGGACTTTCCAGCATGTCTGACGGTGGCTGATTCACGCAAATGGGCCTGACAGAGGTTTCAATGCTCCATCCACCGTTGTCAGGCGCTGATCAATAGCCTTGGCCGGTGTCGCGTGAATTTGCAGGAGAGTGTTGCTGCGGCAGCAGAGCAGCAGTTCGTCAGGACTGGCTGCCGGCGTGAACGGTTTGATCCAGCTCGGTCATGATGGCCGAGTGAGCCACGGCATCATCGGTGCTGCGGCGCGGGATCTGCCCGTTCTCGATCATTTGCGACAGTGCTGCGCGGGCGCGGCCAACGCGGCTCTTGATCGTACCAACGGCGCACCCGCAAATCTGCGCGGCTTCTTCGTAACTGAAGCCGCCCGCGCCCACCAGCAGCAGTGCCTCGCGCCGTTCTGGCGGAAGCGTGAGCAAGGCGCGGTGCATGTCCGAAAGATGCATCGGGCCTTCCTGTGCGGCGGGGGCCACAAGGATCCGCTCTGCCACGGTTTCGTCATAATCGGCGCGGAAGCGGTTCCGGCGCATGTCGGTGAGGTAAGCGTTGCGAAGGATCACGAAAGTCCACGCACGCATCGACGTACCCGGCTCGAACCGCTCCTGCGCGGCCCAGGCTTTGAGCAGCGTTTCCTGCACGAGATCGTCAGCCAGGTCAGGCCGGCCGCAAAGACCGCGAGCGAATGCGCGCAGGTGGGGGATAACGCCGGTGAGTTCACGCTTGAACGTCACGGGGTCGCTGGCGGGGCGAGGCGTCTTGTCGATGTCAGCACCGGCAGCCTTCGGATCAGCTTCAGCCATTGGATGGATCGTCCAGCTTGTTCAGCAGATCGGCAAAGGTATCTGGCAGGGGTTCATCGAGCACGGAATCGTAAAGGCGTTTGAGCCCATCCGCCCATTCAGGCGGGCGCGTTTTTCCGCCCTTGCGGCGCTGCTGACCCGGATTCATTGGTTGTTCTTTCGACATTCGCTCTGTCAACGCCTCCCCCTCCAGGGAAAAATCCAAAATGTGACCGCAACGGCGCGGCAGATGCGCATTTGTGAGTGCATCGCGCCCGTCCATTGAAATGCATTCATCAGAAAGCAATCAAGGTAAACGGCAAAGCGCAATACGAGGTTTTGATGAGGAACGATATTCGCTCCTGTCGGTTCCCGACCTGATGCTTGCGGCGATCATTTCGCTTTGCGGGCTGTTGAGTGTACCGGGGGAAGCGGGTTTTTCGGTGAAACCTGCAGTGGAAGGGAAAACGGGCGCGCGGTGGAGAAATTGCTTGCCCAGAAAAAGCTGACGCCCAGATGGTACGAGCGTTTCCCCCGCGCCGTACCCGTCGGCATTTTCGGCCTGACCATGGCGGTAACGGTCCTCAGCGTTGCCGCTATCGAAACCGCCGAGGATCGGCGCCAGACCGCTACCACGGCGCAATTGGCGCAATCCGTCGCCTCCGGGCTGGAGCGGCGGTCCAACGCCAATGCTGCCTATCTGCGTTCGAGTGCCGCGCTATTTGCAACACAGCAGATGGTCGAGGCGCCCTTGTTCCGCACCTTCATCCGCCAATTGCATCTTGATGGCCGATATGTTGGTTCTGATGGGATCGGCTGGTCAATGAAGGTCAGCCGGGCGGATATTCCGGCGGTAGAAGCAATCATGCGAAGCGGAGGGTGGCAGGATTTCGCGATCAGGCCCAAGCCAGACGCGGAACGCCCTTTCGTCGTCCCGGTGATGTTCTTGGAGCCCGACACCCAGCGCAATCGACGCGCGATTGGCTTTGACATGTTTTCCGAGGCCACGCGGCGTGCGGCGATGAAGTCAGCCGAGCGTACTGGTCAGCCGACCGCGTCGGGCGCGGTGGTGCTGCAGCAGGAAGGCAAAGAGGCGCGCCAGCAGGGTTTCCTCGTCTACATGCCGGTTTATACGCTCAACAGCGATCCAAATCAGCGCACGCTGCGGGGATACGTGTATTCTCCCTACAATGCCCAGCGTTTCCTCGAATCGTCCATCGACACAAACCACCTGGGCGGGGCTGGTGTGCGATTGTTCGATGAAGATGCATCGGGCAGAAGGCTCATGGCCGAGGTGGCGCCGGTTGGCGCATCAGGACGCATCATTCGTCAGGCACTCGACATAGCCGGGCATCGCTTCATTCTGGAGATCGAGGCACCGACAACGCCAATGCTTTCGATCATGTCGGTCATGTCGCTGCTGTTCGGCCTGCTTGTCGCTACTCTGCTTCTGGTCCTGGCCCGCCTGTTGACCCAGCAGGCCGTGGAAGACCGCATCGCTCTGGCGTGGTTCGAGCAGCAGTCTTCGATCCGCAACTCGTTGACGCGCGAGCTCAATCATCGCGTCAAGAATACACTGGCCAATGTGCTGTCGATCATCTCGCTGACGCGCCGCCGCGCCACGAGCCTGCCGGAATTCGCCGACAGCCTGGAAAAGCGCATCCGGGCGCTGTCCGCCACGCACGATCTGTTGACCCAGTCCGACTGGGGAACAACCCGGTCATGGCTGTCGTGAAGGCTGAACTCGCGCCCTATGCGCAAGACGTGCAGCGACATCTCGAAATTTCCGGTCCGGACGTGGAGCTCGCGCCGAACGATGCCTTGTCGCTGGGCCTTGCCATTCACGAACTGGCGACCAACGCGGCAAAGTACGGTGCGCTAAGCGTCGAGACGGGGCAAGTGTCGGTCACATGGGACATGGCCGGCGAAAACCTTGCGCGCATCGAATGGGTCGAGCGGGGAGGTCCTCAGATCGATACCACTGTCCGCCGCAAGCGCGGTTTCGGCACAGAATTGGTAGAAAAGATCGTCGCGCACGAATTGCGCAATCCGGTCGATCTGCAGTTCGAGGCCGAAGGTGTGCGCTGCAGCCTGCTTATTCCTGTCAGGCGGCGCGGCAACTTCGCCATACGACAAGGGCGCGGCTAACGCCGCGCCCTTAAGGCAATTCCCAGTTGGTAGCCCCTTAGAGCGGGCGACTCGAGCCGAAGAACAGCGCTTGGCTAATCGCGGTGCGCACCGTCTGTTCCTGGAATGGCTTGGTGATGAGGTAGGTCGGCTCCGGACGGTCGCCGGTAAGCAGACGCTCGGGGTAGGCGGTTATGAAGATGACCGGGACCGAACCGATGCGCAGGATGTCGTCCACGGCATCAAGCCCTGAACTGCCATCGGCCAGCTGGATGTCGGCCAGCACCAGTCCAGGCTGTTCGCGCTGGACAATCTCGACTGCCTGGGTCCGCGTTGCCGCCATGCCGCAGACATCGTGGCCGAGCGAGCGGACGAGATCCTCGAGCTGCATCGAGATGAGCGGTTCGTCTTCGATGATGAGCACCGACGTCGCCGATTCGCGGT
Organism: Novosphingobium sp. THN1; assembly: GCF_003454795.1. Taxonomy (GTDB): domain Bacteria; phylum Pseudomonadota; class Alphaproteobacteria; order Sphingomonadales; family Sphingomonadaceae; genus Novosphingobium. Next base: position 754,343 of record NZ_CP028347.1, on the reverse strand, counting down.
CGATCTCGGCAACGGCATCCTGCACGAGCAGCTCTACGTCAGCCGGCTCGCGGCCCATGATGAAGGCCGCTTCCTCGATGCTGAAGTCTTCCAGCGTGGTCAACAGCAAGGCTTGGCGGTTGGCTGGAGTCATCGCCGCAAGCCGCTCCTGCGCGGCGGCTTCATGATCGCCGAGCATGCCGCTCGACCGGTCCACCGTGTCGACATAAGCCGTTGACCACACGCGGTTGAACGCATGATAGAGCTGCGGACGGCCTTCGCCGATCATCGCGCGCAGGGATTCGTCAGCAAGCGCCGCTTCCAGAGTTGCGCGCACGAACGAATCGCCCGCGCTCTGGCTTCCCGTCAATGCGCGAGCGTAGCGGCGCAGATAAGGGAGTTGATTGGCAACCTTGGCACCCAGAGTCATTCGTACCCCTTCCCGGATAGTAACGTGCGCTCAAACGCACCATAACGTCATCCGGTTCCCGATCGGGAACAAGAGGAAAATTACGTTATCCCGCCTGTGAGGCTGTTAGCTGCTGCAATGTGGTAACGACCCATTCCGCAAGAAGGTCCGGTGAAGTGGGCTTGCGGAACTGGATGGCAAATCCATGGCTGTCGGGCACCGATCCGGAATCCAGCCCGGAAGTGATGGCCACCGCACAGCCCGCTTCGTACAGGCGCGAAGCGAGATCGAGCGAGTTGCCGTCAGGAAGCTGCAGATCGAGCAGCGCCACTGCTGGCATGCCCTTGCCAACAAGGCTCGTTGCCGATTCGACAGTTGAGGCTACAGCGACCGTAAGCCCTCGTTCCATCAAGGAATCTTCAATAGCCATTGCGACCAGAAGGCTGTCTTCGACAACGAGGACAAGGTCTTGCCCGTGTCGCACGGCAGCGTCGTTTTTCGGTTCCATCCGGGAACCCTAGGGCACAACACGGGAACAAACCCTGTCTTTTGACATAGCAGTTCCGGCGAACAGGTGATGAAAGGCGTCGGGTATGGGCAGGGACGATGCAGACTACAGTGCCGGGCAGGACGCCGGCAGAGTGGTGCAGAATCAGAGTGGAGGAGGGGGCTACTTGGTGCTGAACGGAGGACAGCCATGTCTGGCTTGCCCACTGGCGAAATGTGAGGCGCTGCACCAGCCCCCGCCGGATGTCCGCAACTGGATTGCCGCGTTCCGCCATGGCGAAATGCGCTTCACCCGTGGCGAACAGGTCTTTGCGCAAGGAACGCGGCCGACATTCCTCTATACCGTGCTCTCCGGGGTTCTGATGCGGACCCGCTTGCTTGAGGACGGCCGACGCCAGATCATCAACTTCATGTTTCCGGGTGACTTCGTTGGCCTGCAGGCCGCACTCGATGCCGAGATGAGCCACACGGTCGAGGCGCTGACCAATGCCACCTTGTGCACATTCGTGCGCGAGAAGTTTTTCGATCTTGTTGCCCAGCAGCCCCGGCTGTCATTCGATCTGACCTGGCTTGCCGCCCACGAGGAGGCCGCGCTCGAGGAGCATCTGGTCTCGCTGGGCCAGCGCAATGCGCGGGAGCGGATGGCTGCACTGGCAGTGTTCCTGGTCCAGCGCGGCATCGATACTGGCATTGCACCCGGTGGCGTACTGGCGCTGACCGTCACCCAGGGACAGATTGCCGATATGCTCGGACTGTCGCTGGTTCACACCAACCGTACCCTGCAAACCTTGAGGCGCATGGGGCTGGTCGATTGGACCCTTTCGACCATCAGCGTTCCCGATATCGCCGCGGCAAAAGCCTACGCAAAGATCGATGGCAGCACATTTTCTTCGCGGCCTTACATCTAAGCCTTGATTCCAAAGGATAAAAATTTTTGCGAGAGCTTGGAACCGCCTTCCGGGATGCTCGTTTAGGGTATGTCACCGCCGAGACCCCCCTCCCGTCCAAGCGGCTGGTGATACGATCCCGAAAGGTCCCCGATGGAAACGTCGGGGACCTTTTTTTGGCTGATCGGCCCCGGCTGCGCTCCCCGCGCGGCTGGGGCTTTTGGTCTGGAGGGCTGTTGGAACAGCGGCAGTTGTGCCACTCGGTTGGCTCTACTGCCCGGACAGCGCCTGACGGAGACGCCCGAACAGGCCGGACGAGCGTTCCTTCTCGATCATCGCGATCAGGACGTCGGTGCAGAATGGCTTGGGCAGGACCTTGCCCAAACCTGCCGCAGTGGCAGGTATCGCCGCGGGCGTTGCGGTGGTGAACAGGATCAGCGGGGGGCTTTCGCCAAGCTGGGTCGCCAGTTCCGCAAGCGCCCAGCCATCATCCCGGTCCGCAAGATGCACGTCGAGCACCATGAGGGCCGGGATTGCTTTTTCGAGTTCGGCCATCGCCTCGGCGACGCTGGCGCAAGTTGTGACCGATCTGGCCCCGGCCTCGGCCAGGGCTTCGGCAATGTCCAGGGCAACCAGGCCATCGTCCTCGACGATCAGCGCGGGCCCCAGTGCACGCAAGGGTCTGCGACGACCTCGTGTCCCCTCTCCTTGCGCTGTCGTCCGCACTTTTGCTTGCACCCCTGAATGGCCTGTTTAGCAGAACGTCATGCTCTGGACGGCGTTCCGCCCGGTCGTCCTACGTGATGCGCTGACGGGCGCAATCAGGCCAGTGGCTTGTCGTAGATCACGTAAGTCTTGTTGACGTGGCTGTCGATTGCCTCGGCAATGGCGTTCATCCCTTGGTTGTCGTCTAGGATCCAGCCGATCTCCCCGCGCGACGCGCCATATTCCCGGACCGAGTTGAGGCGGATCGCCTCGATCATCATGAAAGCCAGCTGGCTGGCCAAGCGCGAGGCCTGCAGGCGCTTGCGCACGCCCATCAGCGGCACGCGCATCGTGCGCACGCGCGGCTTGCGCAGCCACAGCAGCAGCTTGGCCCAGTTGAACGGGAACAGCTTGCCACCCATCGGCTTGAGCACTTCGTTGAGATCGGGCAGCGTCATCATGAAGGCCACCGGCTCGCCCTCGTACTCGGCGATCATGATCAGGTCTTCGCGCACGATCGGCTTGAACTTCTTGCCGGCGTACTTGATCTCCGTGTCGGTGAAGGGGACAAAGCCCCAGTTGTCCGACCAGGCATCGTTGAGGATGTCGAGGATCAGCGCCGCTTCTGCATCGAACTTCGACTTGTCGACATTGCGGATGCGGATCTTGGCGTTCTTCTCGCCCGACTGGACGATCCGCTGGATCAGCGGCGGAAAGCCCTTGGTGATGTCGAGCTCATAGGTGTTGAGCGTCTTGGCCGGTTGATAGCCCAGGGCCTTGATATAATCGTCATAGCGCTGTGGCTGGTGGCCCATCATCACCGTCGGCGGATGGTCAAAGCCCATCGTCAACTGGCCCGGCTCTTCCCAGATCGACATTGACAAAGGCGCAAGCACGCGGGTCATGCCCTTTTCGCGCAGCCAGCCTTCAGCGCGGCCGATCAGTGCCTGTGCGACGGCTTGGTCCTCGGCTTCGAGGAGGCCCCAATTCCCGGTGCCCGGGCCCATGCCCTGCGCGGGATCCATGGCGATGGCCAGATGATCGATGTGGGCGGAGATGCGGCCCACCACCACATTTTCCCGGCGAGCGAGGAAAAGCTGCACGTCGGCATGTTCGAAGAACGGATTCTTGCCGGGCGTGATCAACTCCTCGGCTTCCATCCGCAGCGGCGGCACCCAGTTCGGATCATTGGCATTGAGGCGATATGCGAGGTCGACGAAGGCCTTTCGGTCAGCCTTGCCGGAAACCGGTGTGATGATTACTTCGCCTTGAGCCACGATCTTGCCTTTGTTTGCGGATATGGGGTCGTCGTCGATGGGACTGCGGTCCTGACCGGCGCATTGTCAAGCCGCAGGGCGCGGTGTGGGGACGCCCAGAGGCTATTGCTTGGTGCAAAAAGCCGGCCTTAGCCGGCAGATACGGGTCATACTGGAATTTGTGGCATGATTGCGACCGATACGCTTGAAACTCCCCGCGACGTGGCTGCTGCCGGTGTCGAAGCTCCGAAGCTTCCCCGCGGCCTTGCCGGAACGCCCGACGACAAGGAAATGCTCCGCTCCGCCGTCGAACTGACGCGCGACATCGCGACCGCGCGACCCGAAATCTACTGGCCCGACATGCTGGGGTCAGCCGCGCTTGGCTATGCCGCGCTGGCCGGCGCCATCCTGATCGGCAACCCGCTGGCTGCCGCGCTTTCCGGCGTGGTCGCTGCGCTGGCGCTCTACCGCGCGCTGCTGTTCATCCACGAACTCACCCACATCCACAAGAATGCACTGCCGGGCTTCCGCTTTGCGTGGAACCTGCTGGTCGGCATCCCGATGCTGACACCCTCGCTCATGTACGAAGGCGTCCACACGCTGCATCATGCGCGCACGCGCTATGGCACGGTCGAGGACCCTGAGTACTTGCCGCTCGCACTGATGAAGCCGTGGTCGCTGCCGCTGTTCGCGCTGGTTGCTCTGCTGTTGCCGATTGGCCTGCTGATCCGCTCGGCGATTCTGGTGCCGCTGGGCGCGGTTGTTCCGCCACTGCGTCGCCTGGTCTGGGAGCGTGCCTCGGCGCTATCGATCAACCCCGAATTTCGCCGCCGTCCCCCTGAAGGCGAATTCGCGCGGCAGGTGTTCTGGCAGGAGCTGGGTGCATCGGCCTGGGCGCTGTTCGTCTTGTGGTGGAGCGCCACGCACTCGTGGCGCCCGCTGCTGATCGGCATAGCGGTAATTTCCCTCACCGCGTTGCTCAACCAGATCCGTACGCTGGTCGCTCATCTGTGGGAGAACGAGGGCGAGGCGATGACCGTGACCGGCCAGTACCTCGATTCAGTCAACGTGCCGCCGCCCGCATGGCTGGCGCCGCTGTGGGCACCGGTCGGCCTGCGCTACCACGCGCTGCACCATTTGCTGCCCTCAATGCCCTATCACTCGCTGGCCGAAGCGCACCGCCGTATCGTGGCGCACCTCGGCACAGGCTCGACGTACGAGAAGGGCAACTACAACGGCCTGCTGCCGCTCATCGGCAGGCTGGCGCGCAGCACAATGATGCCGCGCTGATGGGAAGGGCCGCGCTGCCTCAGGCAGTGCGGCGGTTCCACGGCATCAGGGCAAGCAACTTGGCCATGCCGCACCAGCCGGTTGCCCCGGCCATGAACAGGCCCGCCCCGACGAAAGCAGAAAGCGCGACGAAGCCCTGCGCCACGGTGAGCGACAGCACCACGCCTGCAAGGATCAGCAGCCCGGCGATCATCTGGACCTGCCGCATGATCTCGAGCGGTGCCTTGGCGTCGGTCTTCACTGGCAGGCCCGCCGCACGCCAGCCGTCAATGCCACCTTCGAGAAGGTAGCCGGGACAGCCGGACGCGGCGGCGAGCCGTTCGGCATTGGCACCTGTGCGCATGCCTGAACGGCAATGCCAGATCACCGCGGGGTGGCCTGATACCGGTTCCAGAGCCGCAAGCGGCATGTTGGCCGCGCCAGGGATGCTCTGCCGGCGATGTTCGTCGGCGTCGCGGATGTCGATGAGCCGGGCGCCCTCGTCGAGCAGCGCCTTGGCTTGGGCAGGGGTGATGGTTGGAAGCGTCATGGCCTCCATATATTAGATATGACGAAAATTAGCAATATCTAATTTTAAGATCTATTCCTCGGTGCGGATCAGCACCGTCTCGCCGATGAGGAAGAACAGGACGAAGGGCGCCCACGCGGCCAGCAGCGGCGGGTAAGCGCCGAAATTGCCCATGGCCAAGGCCGCGTTATCGAACACGAAGTAGGCAAAGCCCAGCGCCATGCCGATCACCGCGCGCACGAAGAGGTGCCCCGATCGGGCCAGGCCGAATGCAGCCACGGCACCGAGCAAAGGCATGAGCAGCGCCGAAAGCGGCCCCGAAAGCTTGTGCCACCACTTGCCGTCAAGCTCGGTGGTGCGGAAGCCTGCCTCGCGGATCGCGGCGAGCGAACCCGATAGCTGTGTCAGCGATTCCGCATCGGCGTCGACCCGGCTGATCGTGACCTGGACCGGCTCCACCGTTTTGGCGAAAACCTCGTCGCGGCCGATCGGCGTCTTGCGGGCACTCTGCACATCGAACACCACGGGATCGCGGAACTTCCAGCCGGGATTGGCATAGGCTGCCGAGGGCGAAGTGACGATTTCGGTCACCATGCCGGTGGGATCGCGGCGATACCAGCTGACCCCATCCATCCGCATCGCCTTGCCTTCGCCGGCAACCGAGCGGGCGAACAGGATGTTCGGGCCGTCCTGCAGCCAGACATTCGCCTTGATCGCCGATTCCTGCGGAATGGGCCCGTATTCCACGTTCTGCCAGGCTTTGAGCGTAGCAGTGGACCGCGTGACAATGCGTTCGTTGAAACCGAAGGTTACCGCTGAGGTGACCGCCGCAACGAGAAACAGGGGTGCCAGAACCTGATGCGCGGACAGCCCCGCCGCCTTCATCGCAATGACCTCGCTGTTCTGGTTCAGCGTCATCAGCGTGATGATCGTGGCCAGCAGCACGGAATAGGGCAGAAACCGGCTGATCAGCTGCGGCATGCGCAACGAAACATATGTCAGCAGCTCGCCCTGCCCATTGCCCGGAGCGGCCAGCACCTTGCCGCTTTCGCTAAGCAGGTCCAGCATCTGCAGCACCAGCACCAGCATCAGCAGCACGGCAACGATCCGCACTGCAAACATCTTGGCAATGTAGGTTGCCAGGGTTCGCGAAGGGAAGAATTCAAGCTGCATGGGCTGCGTCTTCCTCGGCAACGGCAGGCTCGTCGCGCAACCGCTTGCGCTCGAACAGCTTGCGGATCGAACGCGAAACCTTGGCAAATCCGGTTTCGAGCGCACCAATCGGCTGGCCGCCGGGAACGTAGGCGATCTTCCAGTACATCCACAGGATCAGCGCCGAAAAGACCACGAACGGCCCCCACAGGGCCAACACGGGGTCGATCCTTCCAAGGCTGGCCACGTCCTGCCCGTACTGGTTGACCTTGTGATAGGCCACGACCAGCACGATCGACAGGAACACGCCCAGCGCCGAGGTCGAGCGCTTGGGTGGCACCGCCAGCGCCACCGCAAGTAGCGGCAGCAGGAACATCATCACCACTTCGACCAGCCGGTAGTTCAAGCTCGCCTTAGACTGGTTGCGGATCTCCTCTGAATAGCGGTCATTCCAGCCGATCTGCAGCAGTTCAGGGAGGAAATACTCGCGGTCGGCGTCACCGCGCTGGCGGAACTGCTCGATCTTCGGGAGGTCGATCGGAAGGTCGTGGCTGGCGAAAGTCAGCACGCGTGGCGAGGTGATGCCGGGGCCGTCCTGCACGATCTGGCCATCGGTCAGGCGCAGGATCACCGTATCCGGGCTTTCCTTGTTGGCAAAGAAGCGCCCCTCCCGCGCCGAAATCACCATGACCTGCCCGTTCGCGGTCTGCAGGCGAGCGAAGATGCCGCGCAAATCGCGGCCCTCGTCCCGGCTCGTATCGACTCGCAGGGCCGTGCGATCCTGCAGCGAATTGAATTCGCCCACCTTGATCGATGCGCCCAGGGCGCCCGAGCGCAATTCGAATTGCAGCTGCTCGTAGTAATAGCGCGAAAGCGGCTGAAGGTAGCTGACGATCAGCAGGTTGAGCGCAGCAAGCCCGATTGCGAACATGTAGGGCACGCGCAGCAGGCGGGTATAGGACAGGCCGACCGCGCGCATCACGTCGAGTTCCGAACTTGTCGCCAGCTTGCGGAATGCGAACAGAATGCCCAGCATCAGGCCGAGCGGAATGGCGAGGCTGGCATATTCCGGCAGCAGGTTCGCCAGCATCTTGAACACAACGCTTACCGGTCCGCCCTCGGTCGCCACGAAGTCGAACAGCTTCAGCATCTTGTCGAGGATCAGCAACGACGCGGCAAGCACGAACACCGACAGCATCGGCACGAAAACGAGCCGGGCAATGTAGCGGTCGGTGGCGGTGAGGAACTTCACGTGGCGGGTGCTGGCGTCTTTTCGTGGATTGATCTTCGGCGGGGCCTTGGCTTTCCCCGGGTGGCTGCCGACAGGTTAACCGGCCATGAGTGTCTGGGAATTAGCGCTTCCCAAGGCTCGGGGAAGGAAAAACCGGACAACTTTCGCTCATGATAACGAAAGTTATAGATGTGAATGGCCTAAAGTCATAGTAATAAACCGGGTGCCAGTGAGAGAGAGGTCGAAGATGTCGCATGAGCAAACCGGTAATGCCTGGTTCGCGGGCTTTTCTGGCGGTCAAACCGATCCGGAAAGGTTGAGCGCGCTGGCACGCTGGTGCGAACAACTCGCACCCACGGAACAGCGCAAGGGTTTCGAGAAGATTCTCGGTGAGATCGCTTCGCCGCAAACCGAAGACGAAGGCGGGCGGCTGAGTGCCGCGTTCGACTGGATCGGGGTACTGGCGGATTCCGGCGCGTTCGAATCTGCAGCCGTGGCGTTGATTCCGCGTGATGCCATCTTCACGGGCGGGCGCCTCAAGGACGGCTCGTTCGTCGCGCAGGTGATTCTCGATGGCGGCATCGGCGCGCACTCGCGTGAGGCGCAAAGTCTGGCCATGGCATGGATTGCGGCGCTTCTACGCGCGTTCGCTCGCCAGGCAGTGGAATCGCGTGCCTTGACGGCGCACTGATGAGAGTTGCGATCTGGCGCCTTGCGTCAGGTCAGCAGCGATTTCACGCCTTTTCCAGCGTGCACTGCAGCGGGTGCTGGTTCTGCCGGGCGAAATCCATCACCTGGTTCACCTTGGTCTCGGCGATTTCGTACGGATAGACGCCGCAGACGCCCACGCCGCGCTGATGGACATGCAGCATGACGCGCGTGGCTTGCTCCAGGTCCATGTGGAAGAAGCGCTTGAGCACCATCACCACGAATTCCATCGGGGTGTAGTCATCGTTAAGCATCAGCACCTTGAACTGGCTGGGCTTCTTCGGCTTGGCGCGGGTCTTGGTGGCGATGCCGACCTGATCATCTCCTCCGGGACCACGTGTGTCGTTGCCCTCTGCACAGCGCAGCGGAACGGACAGGTCCGGTTGGTCGAAAGGTTCGGCTCTCATGATGGCTTGAATATCGCACTCACCGGCCCGCTTCACAAGGGGCACGAAGGGGATGGTGCCAAGAGGATGGCGAATTGTTGCGCCGATACGACAACCCGACAGCATCAGAACGACAAAAGGGCCGGCGGGATACCCGACCGGCCCTTCATGTCTTGGCTGGCAGCGCGGAAGGCGCTGCCGGTCAGGCTCAAGCGGCCTTCTTGATCTTTTCGACCGCCAGGCTGACGCGGGTCGAGATCGGCTGGAAGGCTTCGTTGGCCAGCTTCAGCATGGCTTCGCTGTTCTTCGAGCTGGCGGCAACCGCAGCGTCGAAGTTCTTGCGGAGCAGGGCCGACTGCTTTTCGAAGAATTCGGTGGGCGACTTGACCGTGGTCAGTTCCTTGACGTCGGCAGTCATCGCTTCGAAGACCGACTTGGTCTCGGCGACGTAACCCTTGGTCATTTCCTGCAGGCCAGTGGTCAGGATCTTGGTCGATTCGACCATGGCTTCGACGTTGCCCTTGGCGAACTCGCCGGCATCGCCAAACGCGGCCTTGGCCTTGTCCTGTGCGTCCTTGAACGCAGCGGTCATCTTTTCGGTCATTTCGGTGGGGGTAGCCATTGCGAACAGTTCCTTTCTGGGCGCCGCATTCTTGAGGGCGGCGCTTGTTTTCTTCACGCTTGGAATGGCGGTGAAAGGACGCTTGGCTGCGGGCTTCACCGCGGCCGTCGGAGCGGCCACCACGGGTGGCTTGGCTGGACGGGCCTTGGGGGCAGGCTTGGGAGCCTGACGGACGGGCTTTGCCTTTGCGACCCTGGGCTTGCGCGCCTTGGGTGCAACGGGCTCGGCCACTGCAGGGGCTTCGATCGGAGCGGCAACAGCCTCCGCCACCGGGGCGGCGACGGGCTTGGCCTTGCGCGGCCGCGAAGCCTTGGGCTTTTCGGCTGCAACCGGCTCGACAGCTTCGATCTCGGCAGTTTCGGTCACGGCTTCGGGAGCGTCGGTCAGCGCGACCGGAGCATCCACCACGGGGGCGGAGGTTTCCGGGCTTTCCTTCGTTTCTTCAACCATCTTGGCGACTCCTGCTTTGCGCATGGGCGGTTGGAACCGCCTCTTGCTGCACTGCACAAAATAGGAGTCGACTGGAAAATGTCAAGAAAATTGTGCGCTGCACAAATTCCATATTGGACCAATTGACGACGCCGGGCGTCGTGAAGCGTCAGCGGCTGCGGACGTAGCGTCCCGGCGCATCCTCAATCACGCGATCGCCCTTGCTGCCCGGAATGCGCTTGCCTTTGGCTGCAACCAGGTCGGGCGCCTGTTTTCCAATCCATTCAATCCAGTCCGGCCACCAGCTGCCCTTGGTTTCGGTGGCCCCAGCCACAAACTCCTCCAGACTCACGGCATCATTCGGGTTGAGCCAGTACTGGTACTTGCCCGATTCCGGCGGATTCACCACCCCGGCGATATGCCCTGAACCGGCGAGTACAAACTTCCACTGGCCGGACAGATGCCGCGTCAGTTTCCACACGCTGTTCGGCGGCGCAATATGGTCCTCGCGGCCGGCCTGGATGTAACATGGCGTTGCGATGCGGCGCAGGTCGACCGGCGTATTGTCAACCACCATCGCATCGGGAATGACCAGACGGTTGTCGCGATAGAGATCGCACAGATAGGCCTGGTGCCACCGCGAGGGCAGGTTGGTCGTATCCCCGTTCCAGTGCAGCAGGTCGAACGCCGGATAGTCCTCGCCCAGCAGGTAGTTGTTGACGACGTAGTTCCAGATCAGGTCCGTGCCGCGCAGCGCGTTGAACGTCGCTGCCATGTAGCGCCCATCGAGATAGCCGTCGGTGGAAAGGCTCTGCAGCATCTTCAGCTGCCCGTCGTCGATGAAGTTCTTGAGCTCGCCCGCGTCCTCGAAATCGACCTGCGCGGTGAAGAACGTCGCGCTGGCAACCTTTTCGGCCTCGCCCCGGCGCGCCAGCACGGCCAGCGTCGCCGCCAGCGTGGTGCCGGCCACGCAATAGCCGATGGTGTGGACCGCCGGAACCTTGAGCCGTTCGCGGACATGGTCGATCGCCTCGATCTGGGAGCGCACGTAATCGTCCCACACCACTTCGGCCATGGAGGCATCGGCCGACTTCCACGACACCACGAACACCGTCAGACCCTGCGCCACAGCCCAGCGGATGAAGCTCTTCTGCGGGTTGAGGTCGAGGATGTAGAAGCGGTTGATCCACGGCGGGAAGATCAGCAGCGGCGTCTCGAATACCTCGTCGGTCGTCGGCGTGTACTGGATCAGCTGGAACAGCGGTGTTTCATGCACTACCTTGCCCGGCGTTACCGCGATATTGCGGCCCAGTTCGAACGCATCGGGATCGGTGTGGGTGAGTTGCCCCTTGCGCAAGTCATCGAGCAGATGTTCGACGCCCTTGACCAGGTTCTCGCCCTTGGTCTCCATTGTCCGCTCGATCACTACCGGGTTGGTCAGCGGGAAGTTCGCCGGGGAAAGCGCGTCGGTCACCACCTTGGTGGCAAAACGCAGCTGCTCCTTGCGCTCGGGGCTGAGCCCTTGCGCCTCGTCCGCCATCTGCTGCAGCTTTTCCGAAAGGAACAGGTAGGTCTGGTGGATCAGCGCGAAAGCGGGCTGTTCCTGCCAGCGCTTGTCCTTGAACCGTCGGTCCTGCCGCGGCAGTGCAGGGGGCGCGACGTTGCCGGTTCCGGCCGAGACGAACTGTCCCATGACCGAAGACCACAGCGCCATGCTCTCGTTCCACAGCTTGGCCTGCGTCTCGGCTTGCGCGATCGGCAACTGGCCGGCCATGGCCATGAACGTCTGCGTCCATTTGCCGATGTCGCCAAGGCGCGCCAGCATCGGCTCGACCTGTCCGGCCTGTTCGGCGCTGAAATCGAGCCACATCTTCTGCAGCTTGGCCGCGGACATCGCCCAGTGCTGGAGATCGGCAGGATCGGTGGTGACGGCTTCGGCACCGGGCACCAGCGGCGCGAACATGGCGCGCATGGCTTCGCCCTGCTGGCGGAACAAGTCTTCGAACACGATCGAATCCGCTGGCGAATCACCCACGTTCTTGTTCGTCATCTTCCGTTCCCTGCCGTTACGTCATGGCCTTGTTGCAGCGATCTATACACGCCGTGTGACAGCTTGTTAGCCCGCAGATGCATCCGCCGAACGCGATCATGCATCCATCGAGAGCAAGGTTTCCACAACTGGGCAATTGGCGTAAGGGCTTGCGCTGCGGCGATCCTGCCGCGCCTTTTCGACGAGTATTCAACCGTGGACGAAGAATTCTACCGCATGAAGCGCCTGCCGCCCTACGTCATTGCCGAAGTCAACGGCATGCGGGCCGCCGCGCGCGCCGCCGGTAGGGACATCATCGACCTCGGCATGGGCAACCCCGATCTTCCCCCGCCCGACCATGTGATCGAGAAGCTGTGCGAAGTGGCGCGCAAGCCCGACGCGCATGGCTACTCTGCCTCCTCGGGCATCCCGGGCGTGCGCAAGGCCCAGGCAAACTATTATGGCCGCCGCTTCAACGTCGATCTCGATCCCGAGACCGAAGTGGTGATGACGATGGGCTCCAAGGAAGGCCTTGCCAGCCTGGCCACGGCGATCACCGCGCCCGGTGACGTCGTGCTCGCCCCGAACCCGAGCTATCCGATCCACACTTTCGGCTTCATCATTGCCGGCGCGACCATCCGTTCCGTGCCGACCACGCCGGACGAGCGCTACTGGGATTCGCTCGACCGCGCGATGAAGTACTCGGTGCCGCGCCCCTCGATCCTGATCGTCAACTACCCGTCGAACCCGACGGCGGAAACGGTCGACCTTGCCTTCTACGAACGACTCGTTGCCTGGGCGAAAGAGAACAAGGTCTGGATCCTGTCGGACCTCGCCTATTCCGAGCTCTATTACGACGGCAACCCGACGCGCTCGATCCTCGAGGTGCCGGGCGCGAAGGACGTGGCGGTCGAATTCACCTCTATGTCCAAGACCTTCTCGATGGCCGGCTGGCGCGTCGGCTTTGCCGTGGGCAATGCGCGCCTAATCGCTGCGCTGAAGCGGGTGAAGTCCTACCTTGATTACGGCGCCTTCACGCCGATCCAGGCGGCGACCTGCGCTGCGCTGAACGGCCCGCAGGACATCGTCGTCAAGAATCGCGAGCTTTACCAGAAGCGCCGTGACGTGATGGTCGAAGCCTTCGGCCGCGCCGGCTGGGAAATCCCCAGCCCCAAGGCCTCGATGTTTGCCTGGGCGCCGCTGCCGCCCGCGCTCACGCATCTCGGCAGCCTCGAGTTCTCGAAGCAGCTGCTCACCCACGCCGAAGTCGCTGTCGCCCCGGGCGTCGGCTATGGCGAGGACGGCGAGGGCTTCGTGCGCATCGCCATGGTCGAGAACGAACAGCGCCTCCGCCAGGCCGCGCGCAACATCAAGCGCTACCTGCAGTCGATGGGCGTCAATTCCTCGGCTGCCTGACGCGGCATTGATGACGAATGACGACGGCCCTCTCCGCCCCTGCGGAGGGGGCCGTTGCCGTTTCGCGCGATCCGTCAAATGAGGAAGCTGGACCGGGCGCGAGCGCTCGGGCACCTTGGTCGCAACGAACCAGACAACGGATGCCTGCCATGAACTTCCACGACCGCGTCACCGTCACCATCGAGGATCACGTTGCCCACGTGCTGCTTGATCGCGCCGACAAGATGAACGCGCTCGACGATGCCATGTTCGAAGCGATCGTCACTGCTGGCCATCACCTCCACACCGAACGCGGCGTGCGCGCGGTGGTGCTTTCAGGCGCAGGCCGTTCGTTCTGCGCAGGGCTCGATCTGTCGAGCATGGGAAACACCAGCCGGTGGGAAGGTGACGGGCTCACCGCCCGCACCCACGGCAACGCCAACCGCGCCCAGCAGGCAGCCATGGTCTGGCGCAAGCTGCCGATGCCGGTGGTCGCTGCGGTTCACGGCGTCTGCTTCGGCGGCGGCCTCCAGGTCGCGAGCGGTGCGGACATCCGCTTCATCGCCCCCGATGCGCGGCTGGCGGTGATGGAAGTGAAGTGGGGCCTCGTCCCCGACATGGCTGGCTACGCCCTGTGGCGCGGCAACGTCCGCGACGATGTGCTGCGCGAACTGACCTACACCCACCGCGAATTCAGCGGCGCCGAAGCGGTGCAGTTCGGCTTTGCCACCCACGTCAGCGCCGATCCGCTGGCCGATGCCATGGCGCTCGCCCGCACGATTGCCTCGAAGAGCCCCACTGCCGTGCGCGGAGCCAAGACGCTGTCCAACCGCACGCCCGACATGAGCGTCGACGAAGTGCTCATGGCCGAATCCGTCGCCCAGCATGAACTGATGTATTCGAAAAACCAGATGGAAGCCGTGCGCGCGGGCATGGAAAAGCGCGCCGGAGAATTTGTCGATCCGTAACAGCCTGCTAGTCCTTGTGGGATGAAGGCCATCCACGATCCGTCCGGCGCTCTTGCTTCCGGCCTTGCTGCCATCCGCCAGCAGTTCCAGGTGCCCGAAGGCTTCCCGCCCGAAGTCCTCGCGGCGGCGGAACTGGCAGCGGCAAAAGCACTGGGGCCAGAGCACGAGGATCGCACCGATGAGCCTTTCGTCACGCTCGATCCGGCAACGTCCACCGATCTCGATCAGGCCTTCCATATCGAGGCAGCCGGCAACGACCTGATCCTCCACTACGCCATCGCCGACGTCGCCTGGTTCGTCGATGATGGCGATCCGGTCGACATCGAGGCGTGGAAGCGCGGCGAAACCCAGTATCTCCCCGATGGCAAGGCCGGGCTCTACCCGCCCGCTCTGGCCGAGCGTGCCGCCAGCCTCCTGCCCGATGGCCCGCGCCCGGCCGTCGTGTTCACCGTGCGCCTCGGCGCCAATGGCGAACCGCGGCTCGATGCCGCGCGCCGCGCCGTGATCCGCAGCCGGGCCAAGCTCGCCTACGACAGCGTCCGCCCGGACCAGCTCCCTGCCGACTTTGCCCGCTTTGCCGAGCGCATGAGCGCGGCCGAAGCCGCGCGCGGCGCCGCCCGCGTCGATCCGCCGGGGCAGGAAGTCGAAGCGCTGGGAGATGGGCGCTATGCCCTGTCCTTCCGTCCGCTGCTCGCTTCGGAACGCGCCAACGCCACGCTCTCGCTGGCCGCAAATCTCGCCATCGCCCGCGCATTGCACGAGGCTGGCACCGGCCTCTTCCGCGTCATGGCAGGCCCTACCGCCGCAGCCATGGCTCGCCTGCGCACCACCGCCGCAGGCCTCGGGCTGGACTGGCCCGCGCACACCGATCTCAAGACGCTTGAACGTACGCTGGACCAGCGCAATCCCAACCACGCAGCCTTCATGCTGGCAGTGCGGCGGGCAGGCGGGGGCGCCGGCTACGCCCCATGGATACCCGGCGTCACGCCATGGCACGAAGCGATCGCCGCCACTTACGCTCACGCGACTGCGCCCCTGCGTCGCCTGGCAGACCGCTACGTGATTCGCGCGACGCTCGCTGTCACCAGCGGCACGCCTGTCGAGCCGGAAGTCGAAGCTGCGTTCCAGCGCCTCCCTGCGGTCATGGCCAAGGCTGAAGCGCTCTCTGGCCAGATCGAGCGCGCGGTCATCGATCTTGCCGAAACCGTAATGCTGCAGGGGCGCGAGGGCGAGACCTTCCGCGCCTGCGTGACGGATACGGACGGCGATTCGGCGCGCGTGCAGCTGCTGGACCTGCCCGTCGTCGCCCGCGCCCGCATTGCCGGTGCCGCACCCGGCCAGCGCTTGGACCTGAGCCTCGCCGGCATCGACAGCAAGCAGCGCCGCCTCCAGTTCGCGCCGGTAAGCTGACCATCCCGCAAGAACCGCTTGCGGCAGCGCGATCTTCCGGCTAACCGCGCCGAACCACGCAGCTCCTGCGATCGAGGCCCGATGGCGGAGTGGTTACGCACCGGATTGCAAATCCGTTTACGCCGGTTCGATTCCGGCTCGGGCCTCCACACGTCGCCAGCGCGGCCGCTCGCTTAGTCGATCACCAGATAATAGCCGGCGGCGTTGCTGGATGGATTCATCAGCACGATCTCGAAGCGTCCGCTGAACAGCGGTGTCCACATGCATTCACGGGTCCGCGCCTTGGCGGGTGGGCAGACCGGCTTTGCCTCACCGTCCAGAACCGTGAAATCGAGCGCGGCCTGTCCGGGCGTCGCTACGGCCACGCGGGCGGACCGCCCCCCATCAAACAGTTGCGGCAGGCGCACGGTTGCGCCGGGGTTGATCATGCCTGCCTTGTAGGCCGGCCCCAGCACACGCCCGCGATAAGGCGGCGTATCGGGCATGACGGCCTTTGCGCGCCATTGGGCCACCGGATCCGGTTCCCCGGGCATCGCCCGCGCGCCCAAGCTGTCGAGCGCCGCAAGGATCAACCCCAGTCGTTGTGGATCACCCTGAGCGCTGTCTGCCTCTGCCAGCAGTTTTGCCACGCCCTCTGCCGGATCGGCTGGAATGGCCAGTGCCTCACGCACCGGCGCGGCACGCCCGGAGTGCTGCGCGTTGGTGGCGCAACTGCCGAGCGCGATGGCACCGGCAAGGGTGACGATGGCTAAGGGCTTCATGGTGCAGGCTCCAGGATGAACTGCGCGCCGCGCGGGGCGTCGCCCAGCCTCAGGACAAGGCCGTGGCGTTCGGCAATGGCGCGGGAAAGAGCAAGGCCGAGGCCATGGCCGGGCTTGTCGCCCGGTGCATTGGCGCGGGAAAAGCGTTCGAACACCCGGTCACGCTGGTCGCGCGGGATTCCGGGGCCATCGTCCTCGATGGTCACGTGCGGCCCGGCACGCAGGATCAGGCGCACGCGCCCCCCTCGGGCACATACTTGATCGCATTGTCGAGCAGGTTGGACAGCAGCCGGGTGATCTGCATGCGCTCGCCCAGCATGGTCACGCCCGGCGCGATCGCGGTCTCCAGCGTCAGCCCGGCATCTTCGGCGCTGCCTTCGTAAAGGTCGGCAAGGCTGGTGACGAGCGCAGTCATGTCGATCTCCGCCAGCCCGGCCAGATCGCCGCGGCGGCTTTCGGCCGAGGCGATGTCGAGCAGGGAATCGAGCATCGACAGGATCGCGCGGATATCCTCGCGCGATTGGCCGATCGGGCCGCCGGCGTTCTCCGGACGTGTCTGCATGGCCGCGCCGAGCCGGTTGTCGAGATGCATCAGCGGGGTGCGGACTTCGTGCGCGACGTGTTCAGAAACCTGCTTGTAGGCCTTGAGCAATTGCGCCTGCCGGGCCAGCAGCCGCGCACCGTGGCTGGCCATTTCGTCGATCTCGTCGCCACCACGCTGTCGCGCCGGAAAGCTCGCCGCGCGGCCATCGGCGGCTGCGCCAAGCGCTGCATTCACCGCGTCCATCCTGCGCGCAAGGTGTCGCGCGGTGATCCACGCGACAAAGGCCACGGCGGCAACGATGGCCGCGCCAACGGCAAGGAACGCGCCCGAAAGAACAGCGAGGGCTGTGCGGTCGCGGTCATATTCGCGTGCGACCAGCAACTGCAGGTCAGGCGCAAGCTTCGCGCCCTGGGCGTAGACGTTCGTCCCTCCCGCCAGCGTGACGAATCCTTCTTCCGACCGGGCGGCATTGACCAGCGGCCATTGCCGCACGTCTCCGGCAAGCAGGCGCCCGCCGCCATCGGCGACCATGTAATGCGAGCGGCGTCCCTCGAGGCTGACCACGGCTTGCCGGTCGGCCACGCGGCGCAACAGTTCCTCGCGCCCGGCCGTGGCATAGATGTCGATCAGGCCGGCAAGGTCCGTCGAGACCGTTGCCGAGAGCGAAGCGCGGGTTTGGCGCTGGACGGTGATGGTGGTCACCGCGAACAGCACAGCCACAGCGATCACTGCGATCAGGATCGACGCGGTCGTCAATTGGCCGAAGATCGACCTTCTTCGAACTCGCGCAGGCTTCATTCGCCTCTCGTCAGTCGATAGCCTGCACCCCAGATCGTCTCGAGCGCGGGCGCGGCAAAGCCGTCCTCGAGCTTGCGGCGCATGCGGCCGATATTGACGTCGACGACATTGGTCTGGGGATCGAAGTTCATGTTCCACACGTCGCGCAGCAGCATTTCGCGCGTCACCGTCTCGCCGGCGTTTTCCATGAAATAGCGGAACAGCGCGAATTCGCGCGGAGACAAGGGAATGTGCTTGCCCGAACGGAAGGCGGTGCGGGCCTTCACGTGGCATTCGAACGCGCCGTAGATGATCACCGCGCCGTGAACCGCGCCCGCCGCGCGGCGATGCAGCGCGCGCAGCCGCGCTACCAGCTCCTGCGGCTCGTAAGGTTTGGCAAGATAGTCATCGACGCCAGCCTCGAGCCCTTCAATGCGGTTTTCGCTGCGGCCGAGGGCCGAAAGCATCAGCACTGGCGTGCCGACACCTGCCGAACGCAGGCGCGAGACGATCGTCAGGCCATCGAGATCGGGCAGCATGCGGTCGAGGATGATCACGTCGAAGTCCTCGGCACCGGCGCGCTGCAGGCCCGCCGTTCCGGTCTGCTCCCATGCCATCCGGTCACCGTCGGCCAGCACCAGTTCCTGCACGGCCTGCGCGGCGCGTGGATCGTCCTCGACGTATAGGATGTTGAGATTGCCCATCTTCGCTGCCCCCGATCCGGCATTTGCCGTGGCCGAACCGTCCGGCGCGATCATTTCACGCCGGACGGTGGCCTTGCAACCCTTCGTTTCGCGAGCGTTTCAGCGCATGTCCTCGACCGAGACCCAGCCCTTGGTGCCAAAGCTGTCCTGGACCTCGATGAACAGACCTTGCCGCTGACCGGTGGGTGTGAGAGCGGTACCGGCGCGCACGGTGCGAAGCGTTGCGGACTTGAGATCGGCCGCGGTGAACATCTTGGTGTCGATTGCGGTCGTGGCGTTTGCAGGTGCTGCCGGTGCCGGTGCGGCGGCCGGAGCGAGCGAGGCAAGCGCAGGGCCTTGGCCTGACAAGCCGTTGAAAGCCTTGACGAAAGCCTCGATCAGCATCTGCCCGTCCTTGCTCCCTGCATAGGCCGCGCCGGTCGCTCCGCTGGCCACTGCGCCAAGGGTGCCGCCGCCGTTTCCGAAGGAAATCGTGGTCTTCTTTACCTCGCCCGAGCCCGACGCGACAGTCTGCCCATTGGCCGGGCTGATCAGGCGGATGCCGGCGGCCACCACTTTCTTCTTGCCGCCGAAGCCGCCGAACATGCCGAGCATCGAGCCGGCGCCTGGAATGCTGCGCATCATGCCGCTTGCCGCGCCCGAGCGGACGAGGCCTTCCATTGCAACACCCTTAGCCTTTTCAATGGCTTGGTCGACTTCTTCCTTGTCGCCGGCGATGACGTTCATCAGGAACGTGGCAGGCTTGCCGCTGGCCGGATCGTGCAGCGAAAAGCAGCCGGATTCGCGGGCCATGGCGGCGATCAGCTCGCGCGGGGAGGACAGGCCGTACTTGGTCCAGCCTTGCGTATCGCCATCGACCAGCGCGACCGAGCCATAGCTCTTGTCGCACTTCGTAAGCGTGACGGGCGGCTCCTTGTCGGCAGCCAGGGCAGCAGTCGAAACCATTGAAAGCACGGCGAAAGTCAAGGTCCTGCGAAGCATCGGTCTTCCCCTAGAAGGGGGGCTGCACCCCCGTGCGGCCCCTTTCCAACTCTGGGGTAACTCTGCGGCAACTCCCCCTGACTCCCACACAACTGTCCCGTCACTCTCGTGACAATTGCCGTTAATCTTCGCGGCAATTGCCGTTCAAGGAGCAACCTTGCCGAAGACAAGCACGCCGTTGACGGTGAACGCGCCAGTCGGGGCAAAATCGCTGATCTGATAGCCAAGGCCGACGTGGCTGGCGGCGTTGCCATAGAGCGCGCCCACCACGCTTGCGGTGCAAGAACCGATGCAGCTGTTGGCGTTTGCCGCCGCAATGCCAACCGAGCCCGAACCGAAGCGCATGTCGCCGCCGACAACGAGGCCGCCGTTGCCAGGGTCTGCCGATCCGCCCGGCGTTGCCACCGTCCAACCCCGGTTACCGTTGGCGACGTTGAGGTTGAAGCCGACCTTGGCCTGCGTGCCGAACTGGACGGCGAGCGTGCCCGATGCCGTTCCCGAGTTGCCGTCCGCCCCGTTGAAGTTGGTCGGGGCGGTCGAGCCGACGACGGCGTAGTTTACCGTCCCGCTTACCGGGAGGTTGGCTGCTGCGGTTCCGGTGACGATATGAACCTGGGGATTGGTCGAGGCATTGTTTGCCGTGTCGTCCCACCGCGTCCAGGCAACCGTATCGTCGACGCGGCCATGTTCCTTGAGCACCGAGGAGGTGCCGTAGAGGATGTTGGAGTTTGGCGTCAGCTTGACCCGGCTGATCGTGCCGTCCGGCGAGACCGTGACTTCGGCGGACGAGGACGCGTTAGTGCCACCGTTTTGCAGAACCGCAGTTGGCGCGAAGCTGATCGTGGGCGAGCCGGACGAGGCGACGGTGCCGCTGGCCTTGAAGGCAGCAGAGCCGATGATGTACTTGCTGTCGCCGCCCGGCGTCAGCGCGGCGTAGGTGATTGCCGCCTTGTCTGCCGATCCGGCAAAGCTGCCGTTGACGGCCACGGTGCAGAAATTCGTGCAGCGGCTCGATCCGTCGTCCCCGGGCGCGACGAAGCCGAAGGTCCCGTTGGAATAGAGCTGGAACTGCGTTGTCGACTGCGAGATGTCGGCAAGACCGCCCGTGGTGGCGATGTTATAGACGTAATCGGCACCATTGAGACTGCCGCCGGGCATGACGATACGCGCTTCCATCGCCACTATCGGCAGGGTACGCCCGAAATTGACCTTGAAGCTGCCGGTGAACGTGCCCGGCGCGCTTGATCCGTCGATCCATGTTGGCTTGGTCGCGGCATAGAGAGCATAGCTGACGATGCCCGTCGTCGGCGCCGAGAAGTTTGTCGGCAGGGCCCGCGCGGCGAAGTAATGCAACCCCTGGTTGGCGTTGAGAGTGAAGGGATTTGCTCCGGTATTGGTGCCATTGGACCAGCGCCCGAGCACGATATCAGCATCACCAGCAACATCGCTGACCGTCATCGTGCCGGGCGTGCGCGTGATGTTGGCCGGGCGGGTGTAGCTTTGCAGCCCGCCGTTGGCATCGAGCGTATAGGCTGTGGCACTGAAGCCCAGCTCGCTGCCGGTGATCAGGCGACCATCCGGCAGGCGCAAGGTGGTGATGAAGTTGATGCGCGGCGAGGTGCCGTTGAAGCCGCCGGTGTACCCGGTCAGCACGCCGCCGCCGGTTCCGCCACCGGTAGTCCCGCCCGGAAGCGTGCCGTCCTTGCCGAAGATCACCGCGCCCTGGATGCGGCCCGCGCTGAAACTGCCGCCGTAGGTCTGGTACATCAGGCCGAGCCGGTTGACCTGGTCCTGTCCGGCAAAATCGCCATAGAGGGTGATGTTGCAACCTGTCCCGCCCGAGACGCAGCCCTGACCGTTGCCGGTCATGCTGTTGCCGAAGAAGTAGTTGCCGAGGCTGTCGTAGATCACCTCCTGCATCTGGCCATTGGCATAGTTCGGCGTGCTGAAGGTGTAGGTCACATCGCCGCCGGACTCGGGCATGACGATCGTGCCGAGCGTGCGGTAGGTGAGATTGCGGTTGTTGCTGGAAAAGCCGATGGTCAGCGCAGCATCGAAAGTGCCCGGCGCGGTGCGACCGTCGGAATAGACCGGGCGGGTTGCCGCCAGAACCTTGTAATCGACCGTGCCCGAAACCGGCAGCGTGCCGCCCTTGGGCGCGAGCACGACATAGGGCATGCCGTTGTTGGTGTCGAAGCCGAACTGGCTGTTCTTGAGCCGCGCGTTGCCATCGTAATAGCGCCCGACAATCGCGCTGGCATCGCCCGCGACATCGGTGACCTTGGCCCGAGCGTGGCGATGTCACCCGCCGTTTCCAGCTCCCCGGCAGCGTTGACCGTGGGCGTGGAGTTGGCGGGCTGGATATTGCCGTTGTGCCCGGCAAGCGCCTTCGAACCCGCCGCGTTCGACGGAAAGCCGCCGGTGTAGGTGGTGAGGCGCGTGCCGCCGGTTCCGCCCCCGGTGCCGCCGCCCGAACCGGGAAGCCCCGAGAACAGGTCCGGATTTCCACCGCCTGCGAGATAGACGTAGTAGCTTTCGACGAAGGCCAGCGTCGCGCCATCGAACAGCGCGGCGAGCACGCCGGCATCGGTCAGCGCCTTGAGGTAGGCGAGGATCTGCGCCTGCGTGAGCAGGGTATATTCCGATGGCTTCCCGCCGTTTGCGAGGAAGGCGTAGTAGGCTTCGAGCGCGGTGACGTAGGTCGCGTAGACCGGCAGCGCGGTGTAGCCATCGGGCGTGCCGCCGCCGGTGAGGAAAGCATAATAGGCGGTGAGGAATTCGGCCTGCGCGCCGAGCAGCGTCGCAAGCTTGCCGCTGTCGATCAGCGCCTTGATGTACTGCTGCAGCAGGGCAAGGTCGGCCCCGGTATAGGCGCTCGGCACGCCGCCTGCCTGCAGGTAGGCGACATAGGCCGCGAGCGCATCGGCGAAGGCTTCGTAGTTCGGCGGGGTCGGCAGGCCGGTGTAGAGGTCCGGGTTTCCACCATTGGCAAGATAGGTGAAGAAGGCCGAGTAGAAGCTGGCGAGCTGGCCGAGGAACGCCTCGTTCGCGCCGACGGCGGAAAGCGCGGCGAGATACTGGCGGATCTCGTCCTGCGTCAGTGCGGTGTAGGCAGAGGGCAACCCGCCGTTCTGGAGAAATTCGTAATAGGCCTGCAGCGCCGTGGCGTAGCCGGTGAAGACGTTGAACGGCAGACCCTGCCAGCCGTCGATGGACCCGCCACTGGTGAGGTAGGCGAGGTACTGCGCATAGAACGTGGCCTGTGCGCCGAGGAAACGGTCCAGCGCGCCTGCTGCGGCGAGGGCATCGAGGTACTGGCGCAGCACGGCGGGATCGAGCGCGGTGTAGGCCGACGGCACGCCGCCTGCGGCAAGGTAGGCCTGATAGCTGGCGAGCGCGGTTGCATAGCCGGCAAAGACATTGGCGGGCAGGCCCTGCCAGCCGTCGATGGTGCCACCATCCTTCAGGTAGGCGAGATACTGCGCGTAAAACGTCGCCTGCGCGCCCAGGACCTGTTCGAACAGGCCGGTCGCCTGCAGGGTTTCGAGGTACTGGCGCAGCGCGGCAGGATCGGTGCCTTCGTAGGCGCTCGGCAGCTGGCCGCTCTGGAGGTAGGCGAAATAGGTGGTCAGCGCGGTGCGGTACTGCGCGATGAACGTGGTGCCGCCATTGGCGAGATAGGCCTGAAGCAGCGCGCGGTCGCTTTCGGCAAGGCGGACGAGCAGGCCGGAATCGTTGAGGAAGCTGATATAGGCGTTGATCGTCGCCTGGGTCGCGCCGGCAAACGCCAGCGGATCGCCGCCTGTGCGGATATAGGCGAAGTAGGCGCTGGTCAGCGAGGTGTAACGCGACACGAACTGGTCGGCATTGCCACCACCCAGCACGAAGGCGAGATAGGCATCGACCAGCACGCGGTTCTGGCTCGACAGCGCGGCAAAGCCATCGGTGCGCGAGCGGTAGGAGATGAAGGCGTTGATGTCCGCCAGCGAAGTGCCGCTGAACGAGGACGGCGCCGCGCCCGAACGGACGAGATCGAGGAACTGCACCATCAGCCCGGCATATACGGTGAGGAACTGCGCCTGGGTCTGGCCGCTGGCGAGGTAGTTCAGGTAGGCGCGGATCACGTCGGCCTGGGCCTGATTGAACGGCTGGCCACCGTAGAGGCTCTCGAGCCGGGCGGCATAGGCGACGAGGGCGGCAAGATCGCTGGACGGGAAGGTTTCGAGGCTGGGATTGGCCACAGCCGCTTCGATGCGCTGGCCTGAAGAGACGATATCGCCCGAGGCGCCAGCGGCTGCGAGCGCTTCGCCGAGGATCACGGGCACGCCGTTTTCGGCAGCGGCAACCGGGCCGCCTTCGCTGATCGCGGCGACTTGCGGTTCGGTAGCTGGTGTGGGCGCCGGTGCCGGAGCTGGCGTTTGGGCCGCAAGCTGCGCCTGCCGCTGCGGGGTCATGCGCGGGGCGGGCGCGACGGGGGCCGAAGTGGCAAGGCGGGGGTGGCCGTTGGCAACTTCCCATGCCTGCCCGGCGTTGAAGCGCCGTTCCTCGCGCCCGTTGGCAATGCTGGCAAGGCCGGTCAGGACGCGACCCGTGACCATGGTCTTGCCGCTGGCGTCAGTGGCAACCGAGAAGCTGCCGGACGAGCCTGCGCCCGCGATCTTGCCCGTCCCCTGACCGCCGAGGCGGACGAGCGTTTCGCTCATCCCTGCACCGGTGACGGTGACGTTGCCCTTGAACAGATCGACCGAGCCATCGGGGCGCAGCTGGAACTCCGCGCCTTCGACGAATGAAAGCATCGCGCCGCTGGACAGGCGGATCTGGGTGACGCCTGACCCTTGCGTGACGCGCTCGCCGCGCAGGGCGGCGGCGGCAAGATCGGCATTGTCGGCAAAGACCACTTCCTGCGCCTGGGCACGGGTGGCGAGAGCGAGAGTGGAGGCTCCGATCAGGAGGGCGGTGAGGGCTGAGGCTTTCATGGGGCTGGTCTCCCGGATCAGAATTCGAAGCGCGCGCCGGCCTGCACGGTCCAGCGTTCGTGATCGTAGAGGGCGATGTTCGACCAGTTGCGCGACCAGGTGGCCTTGGGCTGGAGGAACAGGCGCGGCAGGATGGCGAACTTGACCGCGGCGGTCACATCGACGCGCTCGTCATGGCGCTTGCGCATGAACAGCAGGTCGGCGCGGTCATAGCGGCGCAAGTCGAACGCCACGCCGCCGACTACCGCGACTTTGGGCGCAATCTGGATTTCGGCACCGGCGCTCGCTCCGGCGAAGGTGTTGGATTCGGCATCGCCTGCTTGGCTGCGCGTTTCCTCGTGCCCGCCGATCAGGTTGACCGAGAACTGGCGCGCGGCAAGGCCGAGGCCCACGGCAAAGCGGTCTGCATCGCGCAACGGATCCCGGTCATAATCGAAGCGGGTGTACTGGACGGAGGCGGAGAGGGCTTTGCCCCGGCCAGCATGTGGGTGTACTGCCCGATCGCGCCATAGGCTGTGCGGAAGCCCTTGTGGCCGAGCCAGTACTTCTGCACCTGCGCCGAAAGCGAGGCGACATCGCGGTTGGCGAAGGTGTGGGCAAAACCTGCGGTGCCGGTGAGGCTGGCTTGATCGAAGGCGGCGGAATCCAGGTTGTCGCGGAAGTTGCCGAGGAGCGAGCCGAACACGCGGTTGGTCCGGCTGATCGCGCTGACAGCGGAGACGCCGCCGGACAGGTCGTAGAACTCGTCCTTCTGGGCGCGGGCGTTGTTGCCCAGCGTTCCGGGGCCGAGCGCGGCGAAGAGCGGGATGGTGATCGAGGTCAGCTGGGTGGCGGAGTTGATGTTGCTGTCGTGCCCGAACGCGCTTTCCGCAAAGCCGGAAAGGTCGGAGCCGCCGCCCTTGATCTGCTTGTCAAACTGGCGGACGAAGCCGGTGAAGCGCTGGCGGACCGGGTCGGGAATGGTCGGATCGTCGACCACAGTGGCGAACTGGGCGCGGGCGGTGTCGATGTCACCGGCCAGGGCATAGGCGCGGGCGAGTTCGGCGCGGGCGGGGGCATTGTCGGGCTGGCGGGCCAGCACGCGCTGCAGGGCGACGATGGCTTCGCCGTAGTGCCCGGCATCCGACGCGGCGAGGCCGAGGGCGTAGTCGAACGCGGGGTCGCCGGCCTTCTGGCGCTCCTGCGCGGCAAGCGCGGTATAGCGGGCTTCGGCTTCATTGGCCTGCTGGCCGAACGCGGGCGTGGGCAGCGCGGCGGCCACGGCCAGGGCGCAGGCACTGGCCTGCAGGAAAAGGTGCTTGGTCGCCATCGTACCCCTCGCGACTGGATGATGGCGTTTCAGCTATCGCGGGGCCTGGGCGATGTCCGATGACAATGATTGTCACCGGGGTGACAAGGTCAGTAGGGCAGATCCCTGAGGCTTATCACATAGACACAGGCTATGCTTGCGGGCTAAGCCAGAGTCATGAGCAAGCCCCCATCGCGCCTCCGCCTCGATCCCCGTGCCGTCGCCACGTTCTGGCGGGTGTGCGAGACCGGATCGATCAGCGGCGCGGCGCGGGTGCTGAACATCTCGCAACCTTCGGTTTCGAACACGATCTCGCTGCTGGAGCAGCGGCTGGGAGTGACGCTGTTCGCCCGCTCGCGCAGCGGCATCGTGTTGACGCGCGAGGGTGAGGCCTTGCGGGAACGTGCGCAGGCGATGGTGCGGCTGCTGGAGACGGCAGCGGTCGAGGTGGACCATGCCGCGCGCAACGTGGCGGGCCCCTTGCGGATCGGCGGGACGCCGGGCGCGCTGGTCAGCCTGCTGCCGCAAGCGGTGGCGCGGCTGGAGGAGCGCGTCGGGCCATTTGCGTTGAGCGTGGTCGAGCGGCCGGACCCGCAACTGGCCGACCTTTTGCGAAATGGCGCGATCGACCTCGCCTTTGTGACGACCGAGATCGAGGCCTGTCCGCCCGACCTGGTGGAAGTGACGGCAGCGCGCGATTCCTTTGCCCTGATCGTCGGGCGGCGGCACGATGCGCTGGGAGACCGGATTTCGCTGCGCGAAGTGGCTGAACTGCCGTGGGTGCTGCCCGAGGCGCAAGGGGCGTTCCGGCGCCAGGTCGACGCGCTGTTCCTCGCGGCCGGGGTGGCCGTGCCGCAGAACGTGATCCGCTGCGATTCGCTGCTGACGACCAAGGCCATCGTCCGCCACAGCGACCGCGTCACTATCCTGCCGCGCACCGTGGCCGCAGCGGAATTGTCCATCGGCGTGTTGCGCGCGATCGGGATCGGCGAGGCGACCTTCGAGCGCAGCGTGGGCGTGCGCTATCTGGCCGAACGCGGACTGCCACCACTGGGGCGGGCAATGCTCGACGTCCTCGCCGAGGCATAGGCTGAGCCGATGGCGGGGCGATAATCGGTTATTTTACCTGATGGCTGGCGCGGCGTAGGTCCGGCGGCAAAGCCTTGGGAGAGACCATGTTTGATCGCCGTGCCGTTCTCGCCGGGGGCGTTGCCGCCCTTGCCGCAAGTGGTGCCTCGCTGTCGGCGAAGACGACGCTGAAGGCGGCACCCAGCCCACGCTTTCCCGAGGGCTTCCTGTGGGGCGCATCGACCGCGCCGCACCAGATCGAGGGCAACAACACCACGTCGGACCTGTGGTATCTCGAACACCAGCAGCCCACCGTCTTTGCCGAGCCATCGGGCGATGCGGCGAACAGTTTCCTGTTGTGGGAGCGTGACCTCGATCTGGCCAAGTCGATCGGGCTCAACACCTATCGCTTCGGCGTGGAATGGGCGCGGATCGAGCCGGCCAAGGGCCGGTTCAGCATGGGCATGCTGGGGCATTACCGACGGATCATCGAAGGCTGCCGCGCGCGCGGCCTTGCGCCGATCGTCACCTACAGCCACTTCAGCGCGCCCTTGTGGTTCAGCGCGCAGGGCGGCTGGACCAATCCCGAGAGCACCGAGCTGTTCGCCCGCTACTGCACAAGGGTGACGCAGGCGATGGGCGCCGGGATGCACAGCGCGATCACGCTCAACGAACCCAACATCCTGCTGCTGCTCAAGGCGATGCTGCCAAAGCCGGTGTGGGACATCCAGAAGCTGACGCTGGACACGGCGGCCAAGCGGCTTGGCGTGGAGAAGATGGTCTGCGGCAACGTGGCGGCGTACGATGACCTGCCGGCGCTGCAGGTGGGACTACTGGCCGCCCACAAGGCCGGCCGCGCGGCAATCAAGGCAGTGCGTCCCGACCTTCCCGTCGGCGTGTCGCTGGCGATGCTGGACGATCAGGCGGTGGGCAAGAACTCGATCCGCGACCGCATGCGCGGTGAGCTTTACGGGGCATGGCTTGAAGTGGCCAAGACCGATGACTTCATCGGTGTGCAGAACTACGAACGCGCCTTGTGGGGCGACAAGGGCAGGCTGCCTGCGCCTGAAGACAGCGTGCGCAACTGGTCGGGTACGGAAGTATGGCCCCTCTCGCTGGCTGGCGCGGTGCGGTATGCCCATGCGGTAACGGGCGTGCCGGTGCTGGTTTCGGAGCATGGCGTCGGCACAGATGACGACGCGGTGCGCGCCGCGTTCATTCCGCCTTCGCTCGCGGGTCTCAAGCAGGCGATGGATGATGGCGTGCCGGTGATCGGCTATTGCCACTGGTCGCTGGTCGACAACTTCGAATGGATCTTCGGCTTCCGGCCCAGATTCGGCCTTGCCAGCTATGATCCGGTCACCTTCGAGCGCAAGGCCAAGCCGAGTGCCGGCGTTCTGGGGGCGATTGCCAGGGCCAACGCGCTCGCGTGAAAAAAAGAGCGGGCGGCAGTCTGACCTGCCACCCGCCCGTTTTCGCTGTCGTTTCGATCAGAACGCTATGCTGAGCGAGGCGCGGATCGAGTAGTCGACGCCGCCCTGGATCTGTTCGGCACCACCGGCCAGCTGCCAGGTATAGTCCATGCCGCCCATCAGCAGGCGTGCTTCGGACGTCCAGCCCGACTTCATGCGGTCTGCCACCAGGCGGAACTGGTCGCCGTCCTCGAAGTTCGCCACTGTATCGCCGAGTGTCCCAGCGAGGCGTGCGCGGTAGCCGCCTTCGAGTTCCAGTGTCAGCGGGCGCTCGTCGCGGGTGACCTCGCCCGCGCTCCACGCGGCGGTGAGGCTGCCGGTGCCGGTCAGCAGATCCGAGGTGCGCTTGGCGACGGACAAGGCGATCTGTTCGCTGCCGCTCTCGGTGTAGCCCTTTTCGCTCAGCCGGTAGTAGTCGAATTTGGCCATCGGCTTGAGCGAGAGGTTGCCGCCGAGATCGGCGCGGTAGGACACGCCGCCCTGACCGCCCACGGTCCAGCCCTTCCACCGGCCGTTGGCGGTGTAGGACAGGGCCGTGCCATTGACGGCGCCGGTGAACTGCCGCGTCGAATTCAGCGAAACGCGGCCGCCCGAGGCCTTGGCGAAGGCGTAGAACGGACCGGATGCGAGACGCCAGAACAGGCCGAGCTCGTAGTTGCTCGCATCGGTCTTCTGATAGTCCGAGGTGGCGATATCGCCCTTGGTGTAGAGGAACGACAGGCCGAGATAGCCTGCGCCGATGTCGCGCTCCAGCCCGGCCGAAAGGCCCCAGCCCTTGACCTTGAACGCCGCCGTGCCGGTCTGGTCCTTGGTCCCGCGGAAGTAGATCGGTTCGAGCCAGCCGCCGACTTCGCTGATATCGAAGATAGAGCTGTCGTCCATCAGATGGCGCGAGGCGAGGCGGCCCGAGCGGGTGACGAAATCGAACACGCCGCCGGCATAGTCGGGCAGGAGCTGGTTGAACTGGCCCTGCAGCGTGGCAGCATCTTCCACTTGCAGGAAGCTGCTGCCGAGATTGGTCACCGCCGTGCCCTGCTTGTAGATCGCGTCATAGGCGGCGGCTTGCGGCGCGGTGAGGCCCAGCTGCGCGGCGCTCTTGCGCGTCACGGCCAGCACCAGCGTCTCGCCGACGCGATTGATCGCGCCGTTGAACAGGACCGGGAGCTGGGTGGTGGTGGCATCGAACACCGGCGAACCGGTCAGCGTGCCCGCCTTGAGGAAGGTGTAGTTGCCCACGGCCTTGTCGAGCGAGGTGATCGTGGCCGTGACCTTCGAGCCGCTTGCAAAAGTCGCGGTGTTCACGTCGATCAGCGAGGAGGTGCCGGTGCTGCCGTCGATATAGACGTTGAGCGCACCGCCGGAGTTCACGGCAAGGCTGTCGAACTTCAGAGTAGTGGCGCTGCTGGCTCCGAAGCGTCCGCCGTTGACCGTGACGTCGAGCGCGCCGCTGTTGGCCAGCGTGCCGGCGAAGATCGAGGTGCCGCCAAGGGTCAGCGTTCCGGCATTCCCGGCAAGATCGAGCTTGCCGATGAAGAAGGCGGTGTCGCCCATCGTCATCGTCGCGGTGCCCGCGCCGAAGTCGATGTTGCCGACATAGCCGCTGTCGCCCGAAAGCAGGACCGAATCGTTGCCCGCGCCGAGGAAGCTGTTGCCGAAGATGCGGCCCGAAGCCACGTCGAGCACGTCGTTGCCGCTGCCCGTGTGGATGTTGCCGGTGATCGAGGTGTAGATCGTGGGGTTGGCCGGGTTGTAGCCGCTGGCGGCCTTCTCGGCATCCTGCGCCTTCTTGTCGATCGCGTTGAGGTACTGCTTGATCGTTACGCCGCTGGTGTTGGCGGTCAGGTCGATCGCGCGCAGGTCATCGCCGCTGGAGCCCGATACCGAGATGAACCCGGTGTTGTTGAGGCTGGTCAGAGTTCCCGACTTGTCCTGGATGGCATAGGCAGTGCCTTCGCCAGGTGAGGACAGCGTGGCCTTGATCGAACCGCTATTCGACAGGCTGGGCACCGTCGAGCCTTCGTTGATCAGGATGGCGACGGCCTTCTGGTCAACAGTCGTCGCGCTGATCGTGCCCGAAACGCCGATGCCATTGGCCATGGTCACGGTGCCACCCTTGCCGCCGATCACGACGGCATAGGCATCGGTATTGCTGTAGACGGCATTGGCGGTGACGTTGCCGTCGAGCGCGAGCGAGAATTCGCCATCGCGCCCCTTGACCTTGCCGATCACGATGTCGCTGGCTGCGCCGACGAGAATACCGGGGCTGTTGCCGACCGAGGTGATCGTGCCGGTCACTTCCGAGGCATCGGCCACGCCGTCGTTGTCCTCGTCGGTCTTGGTGCTGTCGAGGTCATAGGGAGCGGCGTCGAGCAGGATGCCGCCGGCAACGCTGCCGCCGATCTCGACCGCGGCCTTGCCGGTGCGCAAGTCGGTGCGCGAAAGCGTCTTCGTGGAGCCGGCATCGTTGGTATAGGCAGAGCTTTGCGAGATCGCGCCCTGGATGCGCACCGCGCCGCCGACATTGCCATCGACGACCAGGCCCTGCGCACCGGCGCCGACGACTGCGACCGTGCCTTCGACCGTGACGTTGCCCGAGACGCCCTTGGTGCCGATGCCGACGCTGTTGTCGCCCAGCACCTTGATCGTGCCGGTGTTGGAAACGCTGCCGGTGAGGTCAGACTTGGCGATCATGCCGCCCGAGTTGAGGCCCTCAACCGTGATCGTGCCGGTGTTCTTGAGGGTTGCCGTGGTCGTCGCGCCCGCTCCGACAAGGATGCCATAGCGGTTGCTGGCCGAGGCGATCGGACCATCGACGATGCCGTTGCTGTCGGTATCGGCGCCATTGAAGCTTTCGGTCACGGTGATCGTGCCGCCGTTGGTCACCGTGGTGTTGCGCCCGGCCTCGATGGTGATGCCGGTATCACCGTCCTTGCCGCCGGTGTTGCTGATCGTGCCACCAGAAGCGACGGTGGCGGTGTTGTTCGAATCGACCGTCACCGCGGTGCCGCCCGAGCCCAGCGTGATCGTGCCGCCGCTGGCAACGGTGACGTTGCCGGCGGTCGAGGTCTTGAGCGGCGCGGTCGTGCTGGTGCTGACGGTGGTGTCGGCATGGGCCGCCTGAGGCGCCACGAGGATGAGAGCCAGAGACGCTCCAGTCAGCGTCGACAGAAAAGTGGTGCTGCGAAGACGGTCCATAAACCCCTCATGAATTCCGATAAAGATGGCCCGCGCCGGGGTGCGGTCGGCGCGGGCCGAGTACCGGACGGCGAGGCAAGCCCCGCTGTCCGATCGACAGGTCGGAGGACTCTTGGCCGCAAAGCCGGTTGCCTCCGCAGCACCTAACGGAGTGCGCTGGCCAACCCTTCGCCCGGTCGCGCAAATATTTGCGACGGACCGTGTCTGGAGTTCCCGTAAATCTGTTGTTCACTTGGGAACCGGCAGGCAGAGTACGTGGAATCCCCTGCACTTGGGCCGGGGATTGGTGCGAAACGGCGGGTATCCTTGACCTTCTACGGCGATCTGCGCTCGGAAGCGGTGTCGGCTGAAGACAGCCCGATTCCCGCTGCGGACCCGATCCATCGCGAGGCGCTCGATGACGCGGCCCTCATGCGCGAGGTCGCGCGCGGCTCGGTCGACGCCTTCACGCTGCTGGTCGATCGCCATTCGCCCGCGCTCTATCGCGTGGCCATGCGCATGCTGGTCGATGCGGCCGAGGCCGAGGACGTGCTGCAGGACTGCTTTGCCCGCCTGTGGCAGAACGCCCCGCGCTGGACGCCGACCGGCGCTGGCCTGGTCGGCTGGCTGCACCGCGTGACGATGAACCTGTGCTTCGATCGCAAGCGCCGCTTCCGCGTGGTCACGGTCGACACGATGCCCGATCCCGCTGACGACACGCCGTCTGCCGATCGCCGGATCGAAGCCGACCAGGCCTCGCAGGCCGTCGCCGACGCGCTGGGTGACTTGCCCGAGCGCTATCGGGCGGCGTTAGTGCTCTGTTATTACGAAGGATTTTCGAACGCTCTTGCAGCCGAGGTTCTGGACCTCAATATCAAGGCCATGGAATCGCTGCTGTTCAGGGCCCGCAGGCAGATGCGCACGCTGCTCGAGGCACGCGATGTGTCCTGCGCCGATCTTGGGGCGCAAGCGTGATGGCGCGCAAGGTTCCAGCCTCGCCCGCGCGGGCCGATGCCGCGCTCGATCAGGTGCTCGACAAGGCGCCGCGTCCGGCGATGCCGCCTGGACTTGCTGCGCGGATCGTGGCGCAGGCGACGGCGCTGCCGCAGCTTCCGGCCGAACCGGTTCCCGAAGCCGAGCCGGTGCCCTCGCGCGAAACCGCGCAGGTCATTCCGTTCGCCGTGCAGGAGCCTTCGGTGACGACCCCGTCACGCAAGCGTTTTGCGGTTGGCGGGTTTGCCGCGATTGCCGCCACTGTCGCGGCCGTGGTGCTGCTGGGCCAGTCGGGACAGAGCCCGGTGCCATCGGGCGTACCCGCAGCAGTGATGGCGCAGCAGCAGCCTGAAGCAGGGCAACCGGCGGCAGCGCCAGCGGCAGCTTTGGCAGAACCGACCCCGCAACTGGCGCACGCTCCCGCAGCGCAGCCGGCACGCCAAGCCTTCGCTGTGGCAGGGACGCAGGCAGATGCGCCTGTGCCCGCTCCGGCGGTGCAGCCGGCCGTTGAGCCTGAGGCGCAGATGGCGGCCGCAGCTGCTCCTGCGCCGCGGGAAACTGCCGGGCCCAAGGCCGATCCTTCGGCGCGGCCGACACCGCCGCGCGGGCTGATGGGGCCGCCGGCGCCGCAGCAGGGCTGGGGCTTTTCGGGCGGGGCGCCGGGTGGAACGCTGCCAGGCGGGCAATCGCTGCCGAGCCAGACGACCGGTACGGCACCGCCGCCGCCGCCACCCTCCGGCAACTAGCGGCAGGCCAGTCGCTCGGCTAAAGGCTTGCCATGCAACAAGAACCGATCCTCGTGCTGACCACCGGCGGCACTATCGACAAGGCCTATTTCGACGCGCTCAGCGAGTACCAGATCGTCGAGAGCGGTATTCCTGCGCTGATCGCCGAAGCGCGCGTGGCGCTGCCGTTCCGGGTGATGGAGCTGATGCGCAAGGACAGCCTGGAACTGACCGATGCCGACCGCGCGCTGATCGCTGCCGCCGTGCGCGAGGCGCCCGAGCGCCAAGTCGTGATTACCCACGGTACCGATACGATGACCGAGACGGCCAAGGCACTCAGTAACATCGAAGGCAAGACCATCGTGCTGACCGGCGCGCTGTCACCGGCGCGCTTTGCCGAGACCGACGCGCACTTCAACCTCGGCATGGCTTTCGCCACGGCGCAGGTCGCCGCGCCCGGCGTGTGGATCGCAATGAGCGGGCAGGTGTTCGACGGATTGAAGGTCCGCAAGGACCGCGCGGCCGGCAAGTTCGTGAGCGTCTGAGCTCACGAACTCGCCAGCCGGTCAGGCCGTGAGGAATTCCCTGGTGTAGCGCTCACGCAAGCTGCGCTTGTCGACCTTTTCGGTGCCAAGACGCGGGAGCGGCTCGGTTACTTCCCAGAAGCGCACCGGGATCTTGAACGGCGCGATGTGGGCTTTCAGGAACTCGCGCAGCTCCTCCTCGGTGGCCGAGCAGTTCTCCTTGGCGAGATAGACCGCAGCGGGCACTTCGCCCAGCTTCTCGTCCGGCAGGCCGAACACGCTGGCCTCGGCGATGCAGGGGTGGGCGTAGATTGCGCTTTCCACCTCGATGCACGAGATGTTCTCGCCACCGCGGATGATGATGTCCTTCTTGCGGTCGACGATGAACAGGTAGCCCTCGGGGTCGAGGTAGCCAAGGTCGCCGGTGCGGAAGTAGCCATCGGGCATGATCGCCTCACGCGTGGCTTTTTCGTTGTCCCAGTAGCCAAGGAAGTTGCAGATCGAGCGGATCGACACTTCGCCGACCTGGCCTTGGGGCAGTGGCTTGCCATCGTCATCGAGGATCGCGAGATCGACCAGCGGGCGCGAGGCGGTGCCGGTGCTGCCAGGCTTCGCCAGGTAGTTCTCGTTCAGATTG
Source organism: Novosphingobium sp. THN1 (assembly GCF_003454795.1). Taxonomy (GTDB): domain Bacteria; phylum Pseudomonadota; class Alphaproteobacteria; order Sphingomonadales; family Sphingomonadaceae; genus Novosphingobium. The sequence goes on along the minus strand of NZ_CP028347.1, from coordinate 719,848 downwards.
CCGCAGCCGACGCCGTTGGTCTCGGTCAGGCCATAGCCCAGCAGCGGGAAGGCATGGGGCAGTGCCTTGCGGATGCGGTCGACATGCTCGATCGGGCGCGGCGCGCCGCCGGCAGCGAACGAGACACAGGTCGACAGGTCGTAGTTGTCGCGATCGGGGTGGGTGGCGATCTCGAAGCTCATCAGCGGCACGCCGACGAAGTAGGTTACCTTCTCGCGCTCGATCAGGCGCATCGCCTCGACCGCGTCCCACTTGGGCATCAGCACCAGCTTGCGGCCCAGTGCGAAGGACTGGAGGAACACCGGCACTTCGCCGGTCACATGGAACAGCGGCACGTTGACCAGCGTCACCGGCTGCGAGCCTTCGGCCGGGCCTTCGCCTCGCGCGGTGAGGATCGCCAGCATCGCGGCCGACTGGCAGACGTAATTCATCGTGCCCTGAACCACGCCGCGATGATCCGAATAGGCGCCCTTGGCCATGCCGGTGGAGCCCGAGGTGAACAGCACCGTGGCCAGATCGTCGCCGGTAAGGTCGGGCAGGATCGTCTCCATCCCGCCACCGTTTGCGAGCAGCGCGGCAAGGCCCTCTTCATAAGGGCAATCGTGACCCATCGGCAGGAGCTGCGCGCCATGGGCGTGGCCATCGAGCCGGGCGGCGCGGCCGGCATCGGCAATGACGAAGCGGCACTTCACCAGATCGATGCCGTGCGCCAGTTCCTCGCCCTGCCACCAGCCGTTGAGCAGCGTGGCGCAACCGCCTGCCATCAGCACGCCCATGTAGGCGATGACCCAGTTGGCCGAATTGCGCGCGGCGATGCCGACTCGTTCGCCCTTCTGCAGCTTCAGCCCTTCGACCAGGCCGCCCGCGACATGGCGCGCGGCCTTGTAGGCATCGGCAAAGCTGAGGCGGGTATCGCCATCGACGATGAAGGTCTTTTCGCCCTGCGTCGCGCAGAAGTACGCGAAGTAGGCCGGCAGGTGCGGCGGGGCGGCGGCGATCATGGGCAATTGCTGCCCGAACCGCTCGATCGGGACGGTGTGGAACATGCCACCTTCGGCAGTGAGCGCGCCAAAGGCGCCGTCCATGGCAAGGTCCAGTTCGGTCTTCATGATACCCTTTCGTCTCCTCACCCTGACGCTGTCTTGTTTCGCGCCTTTTTCGGGTTTGCCTGCAACCTTTTCCCTGTGCCAATACGTTACCCTATTGGGCGCGTTTGACAGCACGAAAACGGGTCCGTTCACGAAGTTCTAGGGAGTTCACTTCTTGCTGTCACTAGTGTCAACAGCAACCGCGCTTGCCGTAGCGTCGGCGTCCGCAGGTGCCGGACATGCGCCGATTCGCTGGGAGGATCTGGGCGTCGGGCCGATCGCGCTCGATCTCGGGTTCTTTGCGCTGAAATGGTACTCCCTCGCCTATCTCGCCGGGATCGTGCTGGGCTACTGGCACCTGTCGAAAATGCTGCGCCAGCCCGGTGCGCCGATGGCGCAGCGCCATGCCGACGACCTGTTTTTCTATGCAACGCTCGGCATCATCCTTGGCGGGCGGCTCGGCTATGCGATCTTCTATGCGCCCGAACTGCTGTCGCATCCTGAAAACCTGATCAAGCTGTGGGAAGGCGGGATGAGCTTCCACGGCGGCTTGATCGGCACCGTGCTGGCGATTGCCTGGGTATCCTGGCGCGGCAAGCTGAACTTCGTGCGGGTGTGCGACTACATTTCCGTCTGCGTGCCGTTCGGCCTGCTGTTCGGTCGTCTGGCCAACTTCGCCAATGGCGAGCTGTGGGGCCGCGAGGCAGGTCCCGGCGTGCCGTGGGCGATGGTCTTCCCCGGTGGTGGGCCGGTCGCACGCCATCCCAGCCAGCTTTACGAAGCGGGGCTCGAAGGGCTTGTGCTGGCTGTCATCCTGCTCGTGCTGTTCTGGAAGACCAAGGCGCGCTGGCGGCCGGGGCTGCTCGTCGGCACTTTCACGCTGGGCTATGCCCTTTCGCGCTTCACCGTCGAATTCTTCCGCGAGCCCGATGCCCAGCTGCTCGACTTTGCCATGCAGACCGGTCTTTCGATGGGCCAGTGGCTGACCGTCCCGATGATGGCAGTGGGCCTGTTCTTCCTTCTGCGCGGATTGATGCGCAAGCCGGTGCCCGCGGGCGGAGCCGTCCCGGCGTGAGCCAATCGCTGCTGGAGACCTTCGCCCGCCTGATCGCCAACACCGGGCCGATCAGCGTGGCGCATTACATGGCCGAATCCAACGCGCGCTATTACTCCAGCCGCGATCCCTTCGGCACGGCGGGCGATTTCATCACTGCGCCCGAGATCAGCCAGATGTTCGGCGAACTGATCGGGCTGTGGATGGCCGACATGTGGATTCGCGCCGGGCGGCCCGAGCCGATCCACTATGTCGAACTCGGGCCCGGCCGCGGCACCCTGGCGCGCGATGCGCTGGGCGCGGCACGCCGCTATGGCCTGACGCCGCGGGTGCATTTCGTGGAGACGAGCACGGCGCTCAAGGCGCTGCAACTCGAACTCCATCCGACGGCGTTCTGGCATGCCGATCTTTCCACCCTGCCAAGCGACGGGCCGCTGCTGATCGTCGGCAACGAATTTCTTGATGCCCTGCCGGTCCGGCAGATGGTGCGGACGCCTGCTGGCTGGCGCGAGCGCATGGTAGGCCTTGCCGAGGGGCGACTGGTGCCGGTCGCAGGCTCCGCGCCGATGGATGCGGCTGTGCCGCAGGGGCGGCAGGATGCCCCTGAAGGCACGATCATCGAAACATCGCCGGCTTCGGCCGCAGTCGTCTATGAAGTGGCGGGCAGGCTGGCCGGACAGGGCGGCGCAGCGCTGTTCATCGATTATGGCCACGCCGAGCCGCGCTTCGGCTCCTCGCTCCAGGCGGTGCGGGCGCATCGCAAGGTCGATGTCTTTTCCAATCCGGGTGACGCAGACCTTACCGCGCATGTCGATTTCTCGGCCTTGGCTCCGATCGCGCTGTCGCGCGGGGTGCAGTGGCTCGGCACGGTCGAGCAGGGGCGCTGGTTGCGGGCGCTGGGGATCGATGCGCGGGCCGAAGCGCTGGCGGCTTATGCTCCCACCCATGCCGAGGCAATTCACGCCGCGCGCGAGCGGCTGACCGGGGAGGGCCAGATGGGCGTTCTGTTCAAGGTCATGGGACTCGCCGGGCCGCACTGGCCGCAAGGTGCCGGATTCGCCTGAGGCGAAACCTGTGCGCCACCAACTGTCGCAAGACTGAAATCGCCCGGAAATACGGGCCCGATCAAGGGCTGTTTCCCGCACCAAAATGCCTGTTGGCAAAGCCGTGGCTTTGCGTCTATCAGGCGCGCCAAGTGGGGGCCGGGGCCGTGCATTGCGCGTGCCCGGTTCCCGTGCGGTTCCGGTGTCCATGTGGTTAGCCCCATGGGCAATTTCCAGAGCCGTTCCAAAGGGGCAAGTTGGACCGTGCGCGATCCGCGTGCGCGGCGGCAGCAGGCAGGGAATTTCAATGGCTGAACAGGCAAGCATCGACACTTCGGCACAGGCCGAAGAAGGCGTGCGCCGGCGCGATTTCATCAATATCGCGGCGGTGAGTTTTGCGGGGGTTGGCGGCGCTGCCGTGCTGGTCCCGCTGGTAAGTCAGATGGCGCCGTCGGCGGACGTCCTGGCGCAGAGCTCCACCGAAATCGACATTTCGGCGATCCAGCCGGGTCAGGCGATCAAGGCGGTCTTCCGCAAGCAGCCGGTGTTCATCCGCAACCTGACGCCGGAAGAAATTTCCGCTGCCGACAAGGTTGACGCTTCCTCGCTGCGCGATCCGCAGACGCTGGAAGAGCGGACCAAGGAAGGCAAGACCAACTGGCTCATCACCATGGGCGTCTGCACCCACCTCGGCTGCGTGCCGCTGGGCGCGGGCGAAGGTGAAGTGAAGGGCGAGTTCGGTGGCTACTTCTGCCCGTGCCACGGTTCGCACTATGATACCGCCGCACGCATCCGCAAGGGTCCGGCACCGAAGAACCTCGAGGTGCCCGAATATGCATTCATCTCCGACACTGTCGTGAAGATCGGCTGAGGACAGGCAACATGAGCTTTCCCTGGGCAAACGAATACAAGCCGGCCAATGGCCTGACGCAGTGGCTTGACGAAAAGCTGCCGCTGCCCCGCTTCGTCTACAACGCCGTCGGCGCCGGCTACCCGGTTCCGCGCAACCTGAACTACATGTGGAACTTCGGCGTCCTCGCCGGCTTCTGCCTGGTGCTTCAGATCGTGACCGGCGTCATCCTCGCGATGCACTACGCCGCCAACGCAGGCGTGGCCTTCGACAGCGTCGAGCACATCATGCGCGACGTGAACTGGGGCTGGATGCTGCGCTATGCGCACGCCAACGGCGCTTCGGCGTTCTTCGTGGTCGTCTATCTCCACATCTTCCGCGGCTTCTTCTACTCCTCGTACAAGGCCCCGCGCGAGATGATCTGGCTGCTGGGCGTGGTCATCTTCCTGCTGATGATGGCAACGGCGTTCATGGGCTACGTGCTGCCCTGGGGCCAGATGTCGTTCTGGGGTGCCAAGGTCATCACCGGCCTGTTCGGCGCGATCCCGGTTGTCGGCGAACCGCTGCAGGTGTGGCTGCTGGGCGGCTATGCGCCTGACAACGCCGCGCTCAACCGCTTCTTCTCCCTGCACTTCCTGCTGCCTTTCGTGATCGCGGGTGTCATCATCCTGCACATCTGGGCGCTGCACATCCCCGGCTCGTCGAACCCGACCGGCGTCGAAGTGAAGAGCGAAAGCGACACCGTTCCGTTCCACCCGTACTACACGGCGAAGGACGGCTTCGGCCTCGGCGTGTTCCTGCTGATCTACTGCGCGGTGCTGTTCTTCGCACCGAACGCGCTGGGTCACCCGGACAACTACATTCCGGCCAACCCGCTCTCGACCCCTGCGCACATCGTTCCGGAATGGTACTTCTGGCCGTTCTACGCGATCCTGCGCGCCTTCACCTATGACTTCTTCTTCATTCCGGCGAAGCTCATGGGCGTGCTGGCGATGTTCGGGGCGATCCTGGTGTGGTTCTTCCTGCCCTGGCTGGATACCTCGCCGGTGCGTTCGGGCCATTACCGTCCGCTGTTCCGCAAGTTCTTCTGGTTCGGCCTGATCCCGACCATGGCCGTGCTGTTCTACTGCGGCGGCGCTCCGGCTGCGGAACCTTACGTGATGCTCAGCCAGCTGGCATCGCTGTACTACTTCGCGCACTTCCTCATCATCCTGCCGATCGTCTCGTCGATCGAGAAGCCGGAACCGCTTCCGTTCTCGATCACCGAAGCCGTGCTCGGCAAGGATGAGAGCGCAGTGCTCAACGCCAACCCTGCGGCCGCCTGAGCCGGTACGAAGCGCAAGAGAAAGAGAACCCCATGGTCCGTCTTTTTGGCCCCCTAGTCGGCCTCTTCTTCGCCGTCGCACTGCTCTGGTCGTTCGGCAATGGCGCCTACTCGGCGATCTCGGAACCCGCTGCCCCCACGGCAGAGCACGAGTTCCACCTGCACCCCAAGGACGTGAAGTTCGCGTCCGACGGGGCGTTCGGCAAGTTCGACAAGCAGCAACTGCAGCGCGGCTTCCAGGTCTACAAGGAAGTCTGCTCCACCTGTCACTCGCTCAAGCACGTTGCCTTCCGTGACCTCGCCGCCCTCGGCTACTCGGAAGCCGAAGTGAAGGCGATCGCCAAGGAGTGGGGCACCAAGCAGCCGACCTTCGATGCGAAGACCGGCGAGCGCGCAGAGCGTGACAACATCCCGTCGGACTACTTCCCGACCGTTTACTACGCAGGACAGGGCAGCCCGCCGGATCTGTCGCTGATCACCAAGGCCCGTCACAATGGCGGCGCCTATGTCGCCTCGCTGCTGACCGGCTATCAGGAACAGCCTGCCGAACTGCTCAAGAAGTTCCCGGATGCCAAGACTCCGGATGGCCTGTACTACAACCCGTACTTCGCCAACCTGAACCTCTCGATGCCCGCTCCGCTGACCGGCGAAGGCCAGGTGACCTATTCGGATGGCACCAAGGCCACGGTCGACCAGATGGCGCATGACGTCTCGGCCTTCCTGATCTGGACCGCCGAACCAAAGCTCGACAAGCGCAAGCAGACCGGTTGGGCCGTGCTCGGCTTCCTCCTGTTCGCCACTGTGCTGGCCTACCTTGCCAAGAAGAACGTCTGGGCGGACAAGAAGGGCGAATAAGCCTTTCCCGCCCGATGGGCAAAACGAACGAGGCCACCGGAAACGGTGGCCTTTTTCGTGCGTCAGTCCGGCGTGCCGTCGATCCTCAGGTCACTCGCCCGGCGGAACAGTTCCAGCACCAGCGGATCGTTCTCGGTATTGCGTATCGCAACCTCGAAGCGGATCTTGCGGGCAGGAGCCGGCAGAACCTCGGCGAGCACGCCCGCCTCCAGCAGCGGCCGCACCATCGGCTCGGGCAGCACGGCCGCGCCGCCGCCGCCGGTGACGATGTCAATCAGCGTGCGCACGTTGTTGCAGGTGCCCACCGAGCGCGGCGTGACGCGGTTGGCTTCGAGCGTCTCCATCGTCACGCCGTGCAGCGGCGAGAGGTCCGGAATTGACCACACCGGCAAGGCATTGGCAAAGCCGCCCGCCGCTGCCGTCCGCGCGCTCGCTGCCCAGACGAGGCCGACTGAACCGATAGGCGTGGTCCGAATGCCCGGGCTCGCCACCGGTCCCGCCAGGAAAGCAAGGTCGATCGTGCCGCCAAGCAGTTGCTGGAACATGCGCGCGGTCAGGTCCAGCTCCAGCTCCAGTGTCACTCCGGGCAAGTCCTGCTCGATTGCGTGGACGAAGCCCGGCAAGCACGATGCTGCGGCAATCTCGCCCGAACCGATCCGCACGACGCCGCTGGCGCCCTCGAAGCCGGACGCCGTCAGCAGCGCCTTTTCGAACCCTGCCCACAGCGGCTCGCATTCCTGCACCAGCCGCCGCCCGCGCGCGGTCAGCACCATGTTGCGCCCCTCGCGACGGAAGATCGCGATGCCCAGCTGCTCCTCGATCTCGCGCACGCGGGCGGATATCGCGGGCTGCGTGGTGTTCAGCCGCTCGGCCGCGGCGCGGAACGTGCCGAGGCGCGCGATCCACAGCAGCGTTTCAAGGTGATAGATCGCAATTCGCTTCATTGATCACAGGTTGTTATCGATTGTGATAAAAAACAATCGCTCTTTTCAATTTGTATCCTGTGCTAGCACCTCCGGCGAAAAGGAGAGTCTGCCGATGTCGAAGAAGCTCTATGCCGATGCCACTGCTGCGCTCGATGGCCTGCTGCGCGATGGCCTGCTGATTGCCTGCGGCGGTTTCGGTCTGTGCGGCATCCCCGAACGCCTGCTCGATGCCGTGCGCGATTCGGGCGTCAAGGACCTGACCTTTGCCTCCAACAACGCCGGGATCGACAACGAGGGCATTGGCAAGCTGCTGCGTACCCGGCAGGTCAGGAAGATGATCTCGAGCTACGTTGGTGAGAACAAGGAGTTCGAGCGCCAGTACCTTTCCGGCGAACTCGAAGTCGAATTCTGCCCGCAAGGCACTCTCGCCGAGCGCATGCGCGCCGGTGGCGCCGGCATCCCCGGCTTCTACACCAAGACCGGCGTCGGCACGCTCGTGGCCGAGGGCAAGGAAACCAAGGTATTTGACGGGCAGGAATATGTCCTCGAACGCGGCATCTTCGCCGACCTTGCGCTGGTCAAGGCGTGGAAGGCCGATGAGACCGGCAACGTCGTGTTCCGCAAGACCGCGCGCAACTTCAACGTGCCTGCCGCAACTTGCGGCAAGGTCTGCGTCGTCGAGGTCGAGGAAATCGTGGCGGCGGGCTCGCTTGACCCGGACAGCATTCACCTCCCCGGCGTATATGTGCAGCGCATGATCGTCGGCGCGCCTTACGAAAAGAAGATCGAGTTCCGCACCGTGCGCGAGCGGGAAGCCGCATGATCCGGCATGCGCTGCCTCTGATGGCGGCGCTGGCGGCCACGCAGCTCTCGGGCTGCGTCGCTGCGGCCATCGCGCCACTGGCGGCGACGGGCGCGCTCGGTACCAAGGCGGTGAAGGGCAAGAACAAGCCCGAGCAACCCAAACCCCAGACGACGCCCGAAGTGACGGTCGGCCAAGGCGTCTCGGCCACGCCGCCACTGCTGGCGCCTGCCCCGGAAGTGCCGCAGCCTGCTGCGGCCGCACCGATGGTCGAAGCGGCAGAGCCTCAAGCCGCAGACGATTCGTCCTACGATCCCTACGGCGCGCTTGCCGCCTATGTTCTGGCCCAAGCCGAGGCGGCCCAGCCGGCCAAGGTGCGCACCTCTGCCCTGCTCGATCAGCGCAGCCTTGTCGCAGTCCCCAAGATGAGCCCTTGCACCGACCAGCGCGGGGCCGTGCTGATCGATCTCGATCCGGGCGACAAGGCGTTCGACCTAAACGATCCGCCCACTCCGATGCCCGGCCTCGCCCAGCACCTGCGGCGCATCCGCGGCACGGGGACGGCGGTGGTGTGGATCGCCTCGCTGCCCGATAGCGATGCCAAGCGCCTCGCCACGATCCTCAAGGCGACCGGACTCGATCCGCTCGGCATCGATCGGGTCATGCTCCTGCATTCGCGCGAGACCCGCAAGCAGCAGATCCTCGACCGCGCCGACGACGACTGGTGCGTGCTGGCGATTGCCGGCGACCGGAAGGCCGATTTCGACGAGGTCTTCGACTATCTGCGCAATGCCGATGGCCCTGTCGCCATCGCGCTCGAACAGTTCATCGGCGCAGGCTGGTTCCTCGCGCCGCCCCCCATCAAGTGACACGAAAGAGCAAGACCCATGACCACGCATGACGGGCTGAAGACGGGCTGGAGCCGTGACGAAATGGCGGCACGCGCCGCGCGCGAACTGCAGGACGGCTTCTACGTGAACCTCGGCATCGGCATCCCGACCCTTGTCGCAAACCACGTGCCCGAGGGGATGACTGTGACGCTGCAGTCGGAGAACGGCATGCTCGGCATCGGCCCATTCCCCTATGCGGGGGAGGAGGACGCCGACCTCATCAATGCCGGCAAGCAGACCATCAGCGAACTGCCCCATTCGGCCTACTTCGACAGCGCGCAGTCGTTCGCAATGATCCGCGGCGGCAAGATCGATCTGACCGTGCTTGGCGCCATGGAAGTGGCCGAGAACGGCGATATCGCCAACTGGATGATCCCGGGCAAGATGATTAAGGGCATGGGCGGCGCAATGGATCTCGTCGCCGGGGTCAAGAAGATCATCGTGGTCATGGAGCACTGCGCCAAGAACGGTGACCCGAAGTTCATCCCCGCCTGCACCCTGCCGCTCACCGGCAAGGGCGTGGTCGACATGATCGTGACCGACCTTGCGGTTTTCCAGCGTCCGGACCACAATTCGCCTTTCAAGCTGATCGAGTGCGCGCCGGGCGTGTCTGCCGAGGAGGTCCGCGCCCGCACGACGGCGCACTACGTCGATCTCTGAAGGGGAGCACCTGATGGCCAATGACCTTGCCGCAATTCCATTGAGCCGCATCGATGGCAGCCCGGACACGCTGGGCAACCATGCCGGCAAGGTCTTGCTGGTGGTCAACGTCGCCTCCAAGTGCGGGCTGACCCCGCAGTACGAGGGGCTTGAGGCGCTCTACAAGGCCAAGGCAGGCAGCGGCTTTGAAGTGCTGGGCTTCCCGGCCAACGATTTCGGCGCGCAGGAGCCCGGCAGCCACGAGGAAATCGCCGAGTTCTGCAAGCTCAACTACGGGGTCTCCTTCCCGCTCTTTGCCAAGGCTGACGTGACCGGTCCGGCCAAGCAGCCGCTCTATGCCGCGCTGATCCAGGCTGCTCCGACCAAGCAGGGCCCGGCCGCAGAAATGCGCGAACGGCTCAAGGGATATGGCATGACGCCCACCGAGGACCCCGAAGTCCTGTGGAACTTCGAGAAGTTCCTGATCGGCCGCGACGGCAAGGTCGCCGCCCGTTTCGCTCCGGGCGTCACGCCTGAAGATGCGGCGCTGGTGGCGGCGATTGATACCGAACTGGCGAAGTAGCCGGCCTGCTTGCGCGTGGCTCATGGCGCGCTAGGTTCGCGCCCCATGAGCTACACCCTGATCACCGCAAACCGCAATTACTCAAGCTGGTCGCTGCGGCCATGGCTGCTGATGAAGGCGCTCGGCATTCCTTTTTCGGATCGCATCGAGCCCTTCACCAAGCCGTCGAATTACGACGAATTCCGCGCCTTCTCGCCCACCGGGCAGGTGCCCGTCCTGCAAGATGGCGCACGGACGGTGTGGGATTCGCTCGGCATCACACTCTATCTTGCGGAACGGCATGACGGCGTCTGGCCCGCTGACGAAGCTGCTCGCGCCTTCGCCATCTGCGCCGTGACCGAAATGCACGGAGGCTTCTCCGCCCTGCGCAACGACTGCACGATGAACGTCGGCGTTCGCGTGAAGCCCCGCCCGATGCGCCCGGCGCTGCTTCGCGATGTCGCCCGCGTGCGCGAGATCTTCGAAGAGGGGCTGGAGCGCTTTGGCGGGCCTTGGCTGGCAGGGCCTGCTTTCACCGCGCTCGACGCTTTCTTCGCGCCCGTTGCCTTCCGCATCCGCACTTACGGGCTAGATGTCGGCAAAGGGCAGGCGTGGGTGGATCATGTGCTGGCGCACCCCGCCATGCAGCAATGGGAAGCCGAAGCGCTTGAGGAAGCCTGGCGCGAGGAAAGTCACGAGGCCGAACTGGCCGAATGCGGAGAGATCATCGCCGACTACCGCCGCGCCTGATCCGCCTTGGCGCTTGATAGCGAGTCAATTGCGCAAAAAGAAAGGCCGGCCCGAAGGCCAGCCTTGGAAAGTTTGGGAGAGGATGCCTGAAAGGCCTGTCCTATGTGCGGTTTCAGCTCTGATTCCGCAAGTGCGAAGGACGGGGCTGCAGTTGCATGAAATGCAATTATGGGCTGGCCGTCGTCCCATTGCGCATCTGGAACCGGATAACCGTTGTCCACCACCCCTTGACGGGCTTCTGTGCAGCATTCAGCGCCGGATCGAACTTGGCATTATGCATAAGATACTGGCAGGTTTCATCGACAAAACCTGCCTTGACCATGGTGACGTTGATCTTGCAGTCATAGGGGCGGCCTTGTTCGTCGACCATCAGGCGCACCCGTGCCTCGGCCCGGTCTGACCTTTGCGACGTTGCCCGGGGCAAGGGAAGGGCGGCGATCCAGCTATCGGCGCCGCGCCGGGGTGAGGGATAGGTCTCCGGCATCTGTGCGGTGTCCGTGGGTTCGATACCCCAGCTGCGCACCACGTTCATCCCGCAGCGGCGCAAGCTGGCATAGGGTTCGGCCATCGAGCCAAGCTTCAGCAAGAGCGGTGGCTTCAGCGCGGGCTCGACGAGCATGCTGTCGATCGCCGCAATCCTCGCGGGCATGAGCACAAGGCGGCGCCGGGCATGGAAATCGGCATACTTCGGCTTCGTGCTGTCCGGCTTGTCGACGAAAGGCACGTAGCTCACGAGCAGAGTAGGCTTGCCATCGAGCGTAGAACCACGCGTGACGGAATTGTCGACCCAGCTGTAACTTCCGCCGCCCGGCAGCATCGAAAGTTTGAGGCTGGTCTTCTCCCCCCGGAAGCTGACAGGTTCGCCGATCAGCATCAGCGAAGGGCTTTCCGCAGGACTGCGCGTATCGAACTGGACGGTGAGCTCGTCCTGCCCTTGGCCGAACTTTCGAAGCAGTTGGCAGTTGTCCTCCTGGACTTGCAACGTCCAGTCAGAACTCGGTTCCAGCACGAGCGGCGTAGCAAATGCCGTAGAAATCGGGAGGTCGGCCAGGAGGAGGCACAAGGCAAAGCGTGCGGACTGTTTCATGCGCGAAGCCTAACCGCAATCGCCCGGATTTGAAGTGGTGTAATCAAATGAAAGAGGCCCGCCAACATGGCGGGGCCTGTTCCGCGATTAACCCATTTGGAGCGTTTCCCCGGGGAAACACTCCAGGGTGGCGTTGTGCGTGATGGTGTCAGAGCTTGCCGGTGAGTTCCGGCACCAGCGTGAACAGGTCACCGACGAGGCCGATGTCGGCCACTGCGAAGATCGGGGCGTCTTCGTCCTTGTTGATGGCGATGATGGTCTTGCTGTCCTTCATGCCGGCAAGGTGCTGAATCGCGCCCGAGATGCCGACCGCGATGTAGACTTCCGGTGCCACGATCTTGCCGGTCTGGCCGACCTGGTAGTCGTTGGGCACGTAGCCTGCGTCGACGGCGGCGCGCGATGCGCCAATGCCGGCGCCCAGCTTGTCGGCGAGCGGGGTGATCACCTGCTCGAACGTGGCAGCGTCCTTGAGCGCGCGGCCGCCCGAGACGATGATCTTGGCGCTGGTCAGTTCGGGACGTTCCGACTTGGCGATCTCGGCGCTGACGAAGGTCGACAGGCCGCTGTCGGGGGTGGCCGATATGGCTTCGACCGCTGCGCTGCCACCGGTCGCTGCAGCCTTGGCAAAGGCGGTGCCGCGCACGGTGATGACCAGCTTTGCGTCGGAGCTTTCGACCGTGGCGATGGCGTTGCCGGCGTAGATCGGACGGGTGAAGGTCTTGGGGCCTTCAACCGAGAGGATGTCCGAGACCTGCATGACATCGAGCAGCGCGGCCACGCGCGGGGCGACGTTCTTGCCGGTGGTCGTGGCGGGCGCGACGAAGGCGTCGTAGTCGGCCATCAGGCCAGCGACGAGCGGGGCGACGTTTTCCGCCAGCGCGTTGTCGAGCGATGCGTCGTCGGCCTTGAGCACCTTGGCAACGCCGGCGATCTGGGCGGCGGCCGTTGCGGCGCCGTCGCAGTTCGATCCGGCGACCAGCGCGGTCACTTCGCCAAGCTGGCTGGCAGCGGTGACGGCAGCGAGCGTGGCGTCCTTGACCGACGCGTTGTCGTGTTCGACGAGAACGAGAACCTTGGACATCAGGCTACTCCCATTTCCTTGAGCTTGGCGACCAGCGTGTCGACATCGGGCACCTTGATGCCGGCCGAGCGCACCGGCGGTTCGGAGACTTTCAGCGTCTTCAAGCGCGGGGCGATGTCCACGCCGTAGTCGGCGGGCGACTGGGTGGCCAGCGGCTTGGACTTGGCCTTCATGATGTTGGGCAGCGAGGCGTAGCGCGGCTCGTTCAGGCGCAGGTCGGTGGTGACCACCGCCGGCAGCGCCAGGCGCACGGTCTGCAACCCGCCGTCGATCTCGCGCTTCACGACGACCGCATCGCCCTCGACCGAAACCTCGTTGGCAAAGGTGCCCTGCGGACGGCCCAGCAATGCGGCGACCATCTGGCCGACCTGGTTGCTGTCATCGTCGATCGCCTGCTTGCCGGTGATGATCAGGGCGGGCTGCTCCTCATCGGCAATACCCTTGATGATCTTCGCCACGGCCAGCGGCTCGACCTCGGTGCCCTCCTCGACCTGCACCAGCACCGCCCGGTCCGCGCCCATCGCCAGCGCCGTGCGCAGCGTTTCCTGGCTCTTGGCCACGCCCACCGACACCGCCACGATCTCGCTCACCACGCCCTTTTCCTTCAGGCGAATGGCCTCCTCGACCGCGATCTCGTCAAACGGGTTCATGCTCATCTTCACGTTCGCAAGATCAACCCCGAACCATCCGCCTTCACCCGAGGCTTCACGTTGTAGTCAATCACGCGCTTCACGCAGACCAGGGCTTTCATGTGTCGTGCTCCTGCCAATCCCATGCCGTTGATGCACAGCACCAGAATAGGATGCGGCACCGGCTCGATCCTCGCGATGACGCGGAACGTGGATGGTGTCCACGGTAAATTTGCAAAGGTGCAAAGCGGAACTTTGCAGTTTGGGTCTGTTGAGGAAGCGTTTGGACCGCTGGGCTGGTCAGTGTAAAAGAACGAAGATTCTAATAAAGGAGCGGATGATGCTGAGACTGTCTCGCCAACTTGATTACGGAAAGCCGGCTCCGCCCTTCGAGCTGCCAGACGTCGAAGGAAGGCTGCGGACCTTGGGCAACTTCGCCGAGAGCCCGGCGCTGCTGGTGGCCTTCATCTGCAACCATTGCCCGTTCGTGCTGCACGTGCTGGACGAATTCATCGCCTTTGCGCGGGAGTATCAGCCCAAGGGCCTGCAGGTCGTGGCGATCTCTTCGAACTGGCCGGACGACTTTCCCGAAGACGATTATCCGCACATGCAGAAGCTGGCGGCCGAGAAGGACTTTCCATTCCCCTACCTCCATGACGAGACCCAGGATGTGGCGCTGGCCTATAACGCGATCTGCACGCCCGACTTCTTCCTCTACGATCGCGAGCGGCTGCTCTACTACGCAGGCCAGTTCGATGCGAGCAGGCCGAAGATCAACCGGCCGCCAGTGCCGGGCCTTCCGCCGCTGCGGACCGACCTGCCGGTGACGGGCGAAGACATGCGGCGCGCCGTGGATGCGCTGCTCGGCGGACAGCCGGCGCCACAGCCGCAGCACCCGAGCGCCGGTTGCAGCATCAAGTGGCGACCGGGGAAGGACCCGTCGTGGGGATGAGCTTGCCGGCCTGAAGGCAACAAAAAAAGGGGAGCGGCGATGCGCTCCCCTTTCCTTTTTTGACGATCCCGCGTCGACTTAGAAGTCGACCGCGAGGCGGACGCCGTAAGTGCGCGGCGTGCCGAACTGCCAGTTGAACACGTCGTCGTTCGGGCCTGCCGAGATGAAGCTGCCGTAAGTCAGCGGGCGTTCGTTCTCGAGGTTCTTGGCAAAGGCCGTGATCGAGAAGCGCTCGTTCTCGGGCTTGTATTCGAGGCTGACGTCGGTCTGCGTGAAGGCGGTCTGCGTGCCATCGCGGTAGTTATAGAAGTCGGTGAAGTACTTGCTCTTGAACGTGGTGTTCGCACTGGCGCGCAGGGTGCCTGCATCGCCGAAGTCGAACGTGTGGTCGTACCCTGCGGTGATCACCCATTCCGGCGAGAACGGCGGACGGTTGCCGGCAAAGTTCGGCTGCTGAACGCCCGCAGTGACCGGATCAAGATCGCCGATGCCGTTGCGGCTGTTGCAGACGCTCTGCGGATTGCCAGCGGTGGGCAGGCAGAACACGTTGAACTGTGCGAACAGCTCCTTGTACTCGGCGTTCAGGTAGTTGACCGAGGCGTGGAAGCGGTCGTTATCGCTGAGCGCGAAGTCAGCCGAAGCTTCGATGCCCCAGATCTTGGCCTTGCCCGCGTTGAAGGTCTGGCCGCCGACGGTGGTGTCAAGCAGGACCGAGACCTGCAGGTCCTTGTAATCGTAGTAGAAGCCGCCGAGGTTGAACTGGTGCTGGCCCTTGTCGCCAAAGGTCTGCTTCCAGCCGAGCTCGTAAGCCGTGTTGGTTTCCGGCTTGTAGTCACCCACAGCGTCAAAGCCACCGCCCTTGAAGCCGGTCGAGACCTTGGCGAACACGAGCGTGTCGCTGTTGGGCTTGTAGTTCAGGCCGGCAAGCCAGGTTACGCGATCCTCCTTGCTGGAGAGGGGGATGATGCTCTTGTACTTGAGATCAGCAAAGTTCTTCGGGCTGATGGCACCATTGAAGAGGAGGAAGTCCGGCGGTCCCGGAGGATCGATCGGCTGGCCAGCTGCATTGGTGCGCGCAAACGGCACCGCGTTCTTGTAGATCGCATCGCGCGAGTTCTCGGTGTAGCGCAGACCACCGACAGCCGTCAGCGTCTCTCCGAGCGGCACTTCGACCTGACCGAAGGCCGACTTGCTCTCGCTGGTGATGTCGCGATCGAAGTACGACAGCGTCACGACGTTCGGACCGAAGGTGGTGACGAAGCTGCTTTCGGCGTTGACGGTTTCCTTGAAGTAGAAGCCACCGACCTGATAGGTGATGCCGTTCACTTCGCCGTTGAAGCGCAGTTCGTGGCTCTGCGTACCGGTGCGCTGATCCCAGTTGAACGAGCGGTAAGTGACCGGCAGGGTCAGGAACTGGCCTGGCGTACCTTCGAACTTGCGGTAGCCACCGATGTACGAGATCGTCAGGGCATCGCTCACCTCATAGGCAATGCGTCCGCGGATGGCATAAGTGTCCTGGGTCAGCTTGCCAAGGCCAAAGGCAGGTGCAGCGTACTCGCCCCGATTCACGCCTGCCAGCAGATTGGTTTCATTCGGAATGCAAAGGACCTGATTCTGTGCCGAAGCATAGAGCGGGGCAACTGGCGTGAAGCCATTTGCAGTGGCGCAGCTGGCGTTGGTCGGACGAACGCCCGCCGCATTGAGGTCAGCCGCAGCAAAGGCTTGCGGCGTGAATTCGCGCTTGGCGTATTCGCCGGCAAAGTAGACGGTGAGTGCTTCGGTCGGCTCAAGCTGGACCGAGCCACGCACGCCGTAGGACTTGTTGTCGTCCGAGCGACCACCCGGGAACGCAGGATAGTTGTAGCCCGCATTGTAGGCCGGGCGAGCGGGGTGCTTCACATAGCCGTCATGCTCGTCGTAGAAGCCGGCAACGCGGACGCCGCCGATATCGCCGAGCGGAACCGTGACGCCGCCATCGAGGCGCACGGCGTTGTAATTGCCGTAGCTGGCCGAGGCGTTGGCAGCGAATTCCTTGCCGGGCTTGCGGGTGATGAAGTTGATGGCACCACCGGTCGAGTTGCGACCGTAGAGCGTGCCCTGAGGGCCACGCAGCACTTCGACGCGATCGAGATCGAACAGGGCAATGCTGAGCGCCTGCGGACGGTTCATGTATTCGCCGTCGATGTTCACGACGACCGAGGTGTCCTGCGATTCGTCGTTCGAGTTGGTGCCGACGCCGCGGACGGTGACCTTGATGGTGCCCTGGTCCTGGTTGAGCTGAACGGCGGGCGCGATCTTGCCGATGTCGTTCATGTTGGAGAAGCCGGCCTGTTGCAGCTGCTCGGCGTTCACCACGTTGATGGCGATCGGAACGTCGTTGACGTTCTGTGCGCGGTTCTGCGCAGTCACGATGATGACGTTGGGATCGGCCTCTTCGGCAGCTTCCTGCGCGTGGGCGGGCAGGGCGAAAGCCAGCGCGCAGGCGCTTGCCAGCAGGGCATGGGTATACAGGGTCTTGGGCATGATCTTCAGTTCCTCCCCAGGTGGCGCCGCGTTGGGCGTGGCAGCGTGTTAGCAGATTAGAATTCTAAAAACTAGAACTCAAATTCTATTGGCAGAAAACTTTCGACACCTTGCGGCATTTTTGCAACGCGAGGGCGAGTGAATTGCCAAATCGTGCCGGGACTGTGGCGCAGGGTTGGCATCAAGTAAAATACACAAGCTTTCAGCTGCCATAGGCAGAGCTTATGAGAGCCTTCCTAGAAGCCGCCGTTGTCATGGAGCCTATGCTCGTTTTGACAATTCACAAAGAAAACAGATTTGATGGTAATCGATCACATTTTGACATGATTGCCGCAAAAAAAAGGCGTCGGAGAGCATTCCCCGACGCCTTGATCTTTTGCGCGGCTGGGTCGTGTCAGCCGATGCCCATCAGCCTTGCGTTCAGGGCGCGATCCGCGCCACCGGCGGCGAAGTCATCGAAGGCATGCTCGGTCACCTTGATGATGTGACGGTCGATGAACGGCGCGCCTTCGGCGGCTCCCACTTCCGGGTGCTTGAGCGCGCATTCCCATTCCAGCACGGCCCAGCCGGCAAAATCGTTGGCGGCCATCTTGCTGAAGATGCCGGGGAAATCGACCTGGCCATCGCCGAGCGAACGGAAGCGGCCAGGGCGATCGACCCATGACTGGTACCCGCCATAGACGCCCGAGCGCCCATTGGGACGGAACTCGGCGTCTTTCACGTGAAAGCACTTGATGCGTTCGTGGTAGATGTCGATGAAGGCGAGGTAATCAAGCTGCTGCAGCACGAAGTGGCTGGGATCATAGAGAATGTTGGCGCGCGGATGGTTGCCGACGCGTGTCAGGAACATCTCGAACGTGACGCCGTCGTGGAGATCCTCGCCGGGATGGATTTCGTAGGCAACGTCGACGCCGTTTTCATCGAACACGTCAAGAATCGGCTTCCAGCGGCGGGCCAGTTCGTCGAAGGCGTCCTCGACAAGCCCAGCCGGCCGTGCCGGCCATGGGTAGAAGTAGGGCCAGGCGAACGCGCCCGAGAACGAGGCGTGCGCTTTCAGGCCGAGATTGGCACTGGCCTTGGCGGCGTACTTCATCTGCTGCACGGCCCAAGCTTGGCGGGCGACGGGATTGCCGTGGACCGCTTCCGGGGCAAAGCCATCGAACTGCGCATCGAAGGCCGGGTGCACGGCCACGAGCTGGCCCTGGAGGTGGGTGGAAAGCTCGGTGATCTCCAGCCCCTTGTCGGCGAGCATGCCCTTGATCTCGTCGCAGTAGGTCTGGCTCGTCGCGGCTTTTTCGAGATCGAACAGGCGGCCGTCCCAGCTGGGGATCTGGATGCCCTTGTAACCGAGCCCCGCCACCCAGTCAGCGATGGCTTCGAGGCTGTTGAACGGTGCGGCATCGCCCGCGAACTGGGCGAGGAATATGCCCGGGCCCTTGATGGTCTTCATGGCGCTTTTATCCTCAGAGCTTGACCCAGCCGGCATTGTCGCGGCTGGCGGAAACGGCGGTGTCAATGAATGTCATGCCGCGCACGCCATCGGCAATGCCGGGCAGGAGCGGAGCGCTGTCACCGCGCACGAGGGCGGCAAAATCGCGATAGAGGTTGGCGAAGGCTTCGAGATAGCCCTCGGGGTGCCCGCCGGGCGTGCGCGTGCGCGATGCTGCGTCGCTGCCGAGGACCCCGGTGCCGGATCGTACGAGAGTGCAGGTGCCGTCGAGCCGGTTGATGGTGAGGGTGTTGGGCTCTTCCTGCTTCCAGGTCACGCCGCCCTTGTCGCCATAGGCGCGGATGCGCAGGCCATTGAGTTCACCGACTTCGATCTGGCTGGCGAGCAGCACGCCGCGCGCACCGTTCTCGAAGCGCAGGAGGATCGAGCAGTCATCGTCGAGCAGGCGGCCGGGCACGACCGCGCCAAGATCGGCCAGCAGTTCGGTGACGCGCAGGCCGGTGACGAACTCGGCCAGCTGGAACGCGTGGACGCCGATATCGCCAATGCAACCGCCGAGACCCGCCTTGGCAGGATCGACGCGCCATTCCGCCTGCTTGCCGACCGCTTCTCCTGCCAGCCAGCCTTGCGGATATTCGACGACGACCTTGCGCACGGTGCCGATCTCGCCGGCGGCAATGCGGGCGCGGGCTTCGCGGACCAGCGGGTAGCCGGAGTAGGTGTAGGTTACGCCGAACGGCTTGCCTGCATCCGCCACCACTGCGGCCAGCTCGTGCGCCTCGGCCAGCGTGGCGGTGAGCGGCTTGTCGGTCATCACCGGATAGCCGGCCGCGAGCGCGGCGCGGGCTGAAGGGAGGTGGTTATGGTTGGGCGTGACGATCGAAACGAAATCGATCCCGTCCGCGCGCGAGGCTTCGGCTGCGAACATCGCGTCGAGCGAAGGGTAGGCGCGGGCGGGATCGATGCGATAGCTTTCGCCTGCGGCCGCGCTGCGGGCGGCATCACTGGAAAAGACCCCGGCGACAAGTTCGATCTCGCGGTCCAGTTCAGCGGCAAAGCGGTGCACCGGGCCAATGAAAGCACCCGGCCCGCCACCAATCAGTGCCATCCGCAAACGCCGCATCAGTCTCTCCTAATTTAGAAAAACCATTCTATTTTCAAAATTCGTCCGGTCAAGGTTCGGCGTACGCCGATTTGCCATCGCCAAGCTTTGCGATTCGTGTAACAAACCCGCACATCGTTCTAGAACCAAAATTTTCTTTGAAGGCGAACGGGTACGCAATGGCACGAGCGGGTAGGCAGGCGGAAGAACCGGAACTGGCAGTTGAAACGGTCAGCCGCAAGCCCCAGCAGGGCCGGAGCAAGGCTTCGCTGGAGCGGATGCTGTCCGCAGCGCGCGAACTGATGCTGGAGCGGGGCAGCGAAGACTTTACGCTGCAGGACGTGAACCAGAAGGGTAACGTCTCCATCGGTTCGATCTACCTGCGATTCCAGAGCAAGGACAACCTGGTCCGCGCGGTGATTGCCCGTGCGCTTGAAGACATTGCCGCTGCCGAAGATGCGATGGTGGCCGAGGTGCTGGCGCAGTCCCCCACGCTTGACGAGTTCATGCCGCGCTACGTGGCGGGCTATGCCGAAGTGTTGCGCGTGAATGCGCCGCTGCTGCGCCTTGCGATGGAACGGGCGTCGTTCGATCCGCTTGTTTCCAAGCCGGGCAAGGATCACGCCTTCCGTGCGACGCAGCTCGGCATGAACGCGATGCTCCACTATCGCGACACGTTTGGCGGCAGCGACCATGAGACCAGGGCCAATTCGGCCTACAAGATCGTCTTCGCCACGCTGGCGCGCCAGCTCAGCCTCGGCTCCTCGGGCGAAGCGGCACATGATTATGACTGGGAAGTCCTGAAGCGCGAACTTGGCCGCATGTGCCTGGCGTATCTGCGCGCTCCCTGAGGGGCCTGAAGGTCGGGGGCGGAAGGTTCAGCCTTGGGCGAGCAGGCGCTTCATGATTGCGCGGACTTCGTCGGCCATGTCGGGGCGTTCGAGCGCGAGCGACAACGTCGCCTCGACGAATCCGGCCTTGCTGCCGCAGTCGAAGCGGCGTCCATCAAACTTCACGGCGTGGAAGGGCTGCTGGCCGATCATCCGGGCCATCGCGTCGGTCAACTGGATTTCGCCCCGGCACCCTTTTCCTGGCTCTCGAGCGTGCGCATCACTTCGGGCTGGAGGATGTAGCGGCCAGAGATGATCAGGTTTGAAGGCGCATCCTCGCGCCTGGGCTTTTCGACGAGGCCGGTGACTTCAGTAAGAGAATCCGAGACGCTCTGGCCGGGCGCGATCACGCCGTAGCTGGACACCTCCTCCTGCGGCACTTCGAGCACGGAGATGAGGTTGCCGCCGACTTCGTTGTAGGCATCGACCATCTGCTTCATGCAGCCGCCCTTGCCACCGGATCGCCGACCATCATTTCGTCGGGCAGGAAAATCGCAAAGGGTTCATTGCCGACGACCGCGCGGGCGCACCAGATCGCGTGGCCCAGGCCCATCGGCACCTGCTGGCGCACGGTGACAAGATTGCCCGGCAGAATGCGCGTGGGCTCAAGCACTTCGAGCGCCTTGCCGCGATCGGACATGGTGTGTTCAAGTTCGTAGGCGGTGTCGAAGTGTTCGACGATGGCGGTCTTGCCGCGACCGGTCACGAAAATGAGCTGTTCGATCCCGGCCTCGCGCGCTTCGTCGACCGCGTACTGGATCAGCGGACGGTCGATGATCGGCAGCATTTCCTTGGGGATCGCCTTGGTGGCAGGCAGAAAGCGCGTGCCAAGACCTGCGACCGGAAAAACGGCCTTGCGGATCGGCTTTCGCGAAGTGTCAGAACCCATTTTCCAGCCAATATCCATGCTTTGTTGCATCCTCATGATGCACTGCACAATTACTGAGGTGAAATGTCAAGCGCGTGACGTCACGTTATCGTATGCCCCAAGCTTGCACCGCCCTGAAAACCGGATAAACGGCAGCGATGGACAAGATCATCATCCGTGGCGGCAAGCGCCTTTCGGGAACGGTGCCGGTTTCGGGCGCCAAGAATTCGGCCCTCACGCTGCTGCCTTGCGCGCTGCTGACCGATGAGCCGGTGACGCTGCGCAACCTGCCGCGCCTGGCCGACATCGACGGTTTCCAGCACCTGATGAACCAGTTCGGGGTTTCCACCTCGATCGCAGGCGCGCGGCCCGAGGATTTCGGCCGGGTGATGACGCTGCAGGCGACGCGGCTGACCTCGTCGGTCGCGCCCTATGATCTGGTGCGCAAGATGCGCGCGTCGATCCTCGTGCTCGGGCCGATGCTGGCGCGCGCGGGCGAGGCGACGGTTTCGCTGCCCGGCGGCTGCGCCATCGGCAACCGTCCGATCGACCTTCACCTCAAGGCGCTGGAAGCGCTGGGCGCGACGATCGAACTGGCCGCCGGTTACGTGCGCGCAATCGCGCCGGATGGCGGCCTGCCGGGTGGGCGCTATTCGTTCCCCGTCGTCTCTGTCGGCGCAACCGAGAATGCGCTGATGACCGCCGTGCTGTGCAAGGGCAAGTCCACCCTGCACAACGCCGCGCGCGAGCCGGAAATCGTCGACCTGTGCAATCTGCTGGTGGCGATGGGTGCGCAGATCGAGGGCATCGGCACGTCGGACCTGACGATCCATGGCGTCGACCGCCTGCACGGCGCGACCTACATGGTCATGCCCGACCGCATCGAGGCCGGGTCCTATGCCTGTGCCGCCGCGATCACCGGCGGAGATGTCATGCTCCAGGGCGCGCGGATCGAGGACATGGAAGCGACCGTGCAGGCGCTGCGTGATGCCGGCGTTCATGTCGAGCCGCGCAAGGGCGGCATTTACGTGGCTGCCGATGGGCCGCTGAAGCCGGTAACGCTCTCGACCGCGCCTTATCCCGGCTTTGCCACCGACATGCAGGCACAGCTGATGGCCATGCTGTGCCTTGCCAAGGGGTCTTCGGTGCTGACCGAGACGATCTTCGAGAACCGCTACATGCACGTGCCGGAACTGAACCGCATGGGCGCGCGGATCGAGACCAAGGGCCGCACCGCCGTGGTCCATGGCGTCGACAAGCTGACCGGTGCGGAAGTCATGGCGACCGACTTGCGCGCTTCGATGAGCCTGGTCATTGCCGGCCTTGCCGCCGAGGGCGAAACCCTGGTGCATCGCCTCTATCACCTCGACCGAGGGTATGAGCGGCTTGAGGAGAAGCTCTCGCTGCTGGGTGCCGAGATCGATCGCGTCGGGGGCGACTGACGAGCGGGATCAGTCCAGCCGCACCTTGCCGCGTCCGGCCTTGACGGCGCTCCTGATCTTCTTGCCCGCCAGCCGCTCGGTCTTGCCGACGCGGTTGAGGCGGGACTTGGCGCGCTTGGTCGGCAGGTTGCACGCCTCACGCAGCAGCTCTGACAGCCGCTTCCTCGCATCCTCGCGGTTCTGCTCCTGCGTGCGATAGCTGCGCGCGGTCAGGACAATCTCCCCTTCGCCGTCATCTTGCTGCCGGCGAGGGTCTTGAGGCGGTGGAAGATCTCTGGCGGCAGCCGCAGCATGAAAACGTCGAGCCGCAACTGTACCGCGGTCGCCACCTTGTTGACGTTCTGCCCGCCGGGGCCAGCCGAGGCGATGAAGCTCTCCTCGACCAGCGTCAGCGCATGGGCGACGAGAGCATCGGGCGACATGTCAGGCCCCGATGTCCGGAAGATCAGTGTCCGGTTGCTCAGGAGCAGGCAGTTCGAACCCGAACGCCGCAAAATCGAGCGGTATTGGCGAATAGGCGTCGATCGGCGGCTTGCCGTCGCGCTTCACCACCAATTCCGAGGCGTGCAGCATGGTGCGCCAGGCAAGCTTGCCATCGCCGTAGATCGGATCGCCGACCAGTGCGTGGCCAAGCCCGGCGAGGGCGTGGATGCGGATCTGGTGGGTGCGGCCGGTCTCGGGGCGGAATTCCACCAGCGTCAAGCCGGGCTTGCGCGACAGCACTTTCCAGTGCGTGACGGCTGGCTTGCCCTTCTTCGCCGGGATCATGCGCCAGCCCTTCTCGGCCGAGCTGATCTTGGACAGGGCGAGTTCGATCGTGCCGCTTTCGCCCTGCACTTCGCCGGCGACAATGCCGAGATAGACTTTCTCTACCTCGCGCGCCTCGAATGCGGCGGAAAAGCGCTTCAGCGCCTTCGGATTGCGGGCGAGCAGCAGGCAGCCGGAGGTGTCCTGATCGAGCCGGTGAACCGGCTGCGGCTCGCGCTGGAAGCCGAAGCGCAAGGCGTCGAGATGGTTCTCGAGACTGTCGCCACCAGCGCGGGGCGGGTCGAGCGGCAGGCCCGCAGGCTTGTCGATCACCAGCGCTTCGCCGTCTTCGAACAGGATGGAAAAGTCGATCACGCTACCGCCTTTGCTATACGCCGCAGCGCTTCTTCGAGTTTTGCTTCGTCCGCCGCGAAGCTGATGCGGAAGCCGTCCTTGCCGCCGAAGGCCGAGGCAGGGACAACCGCCACGCCGCTTTCAAGCAGGTGGAGGCACAGCGCCTCGTCATCCCCGAACCGTGCCATCAGTGGCGCGGCATCGACCATGCAGTAGAACGCGCCGTCGGGGATCGGGGTCGAGAGGCCGGGGATCGCGTTGATTGCGGCACAGACCATGTCACGCCGCGCGCGGAAGCGTTCGCGCCAGTCGACCAGGAACTCCTGCGGGCCTTCGAATGCGGCAACGGCAGCGGCCTGCGAAATAGAGGCGGGATTGCCCGACGAGTGTGATTGCAGCCGCCCCATCGCGCCGATCAGCCAGGCGGGGCCTGCCGATACGCCGATGCGGAAGCCGGTCATGGCGTGGCTCTTGGACACGCCGGAAACCGTCAGGATACGGTCGGCAAGGTCCGGGCATTCCACGGCGAGCGTGGCGTGAAGGCCCTCGCCATAGCGGAGTGGTGCGTAGATGTCGTCGCTCATCACCAGCACCCGCGGATGGCGGCGCAGCACTTCGCCCAGCGCGCGCAACTCCTCGGCAGGATAGGTCGCGCCGGTGGGGTTGCCGGGGCTGTTGAGCAGCAGCCAGCGGGTGGCAGGGGTGATCGCGGCTTCTAGTTGCTCGGTCGTGATGCGGAAGTCGCCTGCCGCATCGGTCGGCAGGTCCACGACTTCGGCGCCTGCAAAGCGCACGATTTCGGGGTAGCTGACCCACCATGGCGCGGGGATCAGCACCTCGTCGCCCGGATCGAGCGTGGCAAGCAGCGCGTGGAAGATCGCCTGCTTGCCGCCCGCGCTGACGATCAACTGCGAGGGGGGCACTTTAATGCCGAGGTCGCGCTTGAAGTGCAGCGCGGCCGCTTCGCGCAAGCGCTGCGTGCCGACGACGGCGGTGTACTTGGTATCGCCCGCGTCGAGCGCGTCCTTCGCGGCCTGCACGACATGGGCGGGAGTGGCGAAGTCGGGCTCACCCACCGAGAGCGAGATCACGTCGCGTCCTTCGGCGCGCAACTGGATGGCGCGGTCGGTGATGGCGGTGGTGCGCGATGGCGCGATCCGCGCGAGGGCTTGGGAAAGCTGTGTCATGGGTTTCAGGAGCCGAGCAGGCGGGCGGGGATCAATCCGCGCAAAGCGTTGCCGACGAGGAAGCCGCCCGCGAGGTCATCCAGCGTCAGGTCGGCCTCTTCAGCGCGTTCGGCCTCGATCAACGAGCGGCGCAGCACGCCCGGCAGCAGGCCGAGATCGGCGCGCGGGGTGAGCAGCTTGCCATCGCGTTCGACGAACAGGTTGGTGAAGGTGCCTTCGGTGATCAGGCCATCGTCGCGCAGGAACAGCGCCTCGCCAGCGCCAGCCTTCTTTGCGGCGGCAAGGCCGGCTTCGTAGAAGGCGCGGTCGGTGGTCTTGTGGCGCAGGCGCCAGTCGCCGTCTGAGACTGGCAGGGGCAGCACTGCGCAGGTCAGGCTTTCGAGCGGCGCGGGCATGGGCGAAGCGTCAAGCGCATGGGCGCCGCCCTTCGATGCGACGAGCCGCACTTTCGCGGGCGCATCAAGATCGAAGCACAGCGCGTGGATGGCGTTGCGCACGGCGTGGCGATCGAAGCTGAAGCCCAGTGCCAGCGCGCTCGCCTTCATGCGTTCGAGGTGCAGTTCGAGCAGCTCGATGCCCTTGGCGGGATCGAAGGCCATCGTTTCGATCAGGTCGGCATGGCCGGCAGACAAGCGCAAGAAATTCCCCTTCACCACGCATTCGCGCCATTCGCCGATCATCGCGGAATCGGCAACCACGGCCGACCCCACCCCCATCACGGCGCGACCGTCCGGCGAGAGGCGCACCGTGCGGATTGCCACATTGAAGGCCGCATCGCCAGAGGGGTCTATGCGTCCGATCGAACCGCAGTAGAGCCCCGAGCATCGCGCTCTGCCTGGTGGATGATCTCCATCGCGCGGATCTTGGGCGCGCCGGTGATCGAGCCGCAGGGGAAGATCGCGCGGAGCAGGCTGCGCACGTCCTGGCCAGAATCCAACTCTGCCCGAACTGTCGTGACCATCTGGTGAACTGTCGGGTATGTCTCGATGGCAAACGGGGACTCGACGCGCACCGAACCGGGGCGTGACACGCGCGCCAGGTCGTTGCGCATCAGGTCGACGATCATCAGATTCTCGGCGCGGTCCTTCACGCTGGCGGAAAGGTCCGCCTTGAACCGTGCATCCTCTTCCGGAGTGCTCCCGCGCGGAGCGGTGCCCTTCATCGGGCGGACGCGGGCTTCGCCGTTCGCAAGCTTGAAGAACAGTTCCGGCGAGAACGAGAGGTGCCAGTGCGCACCGTCCCAGATCACCCCGCCGTAGCCCGCGCGGGCATCGCGGCGGACGTCGGCGTAGATCGCCAGCGGGTCACCGTCCCACGTGCCGGCGAGCGGGAAGGTGAGGTTGGCCTGGTAGATGTCTCCGGCGCGGATCGCTTCCTGCACCAGATTGAAGGCCTTGGCGTAGCCGCCCGAGGATATCGCTGCGCCCATCGGGCCGAGCCTGCCAGTCCCCTCGGCGGTGGTGGCAAGCCAGCGTTCGACTTCGGCGCTGGCCATGCGCGTGACCTTGCCGAAGCGGGCGAACCAGACCAGCGGGCCTGCCGCACCGGTCCGCTCCGCCGCCAGCGGGGCGAGGCGGGGTTCGAGCGCGAGCCCGGCCTCGTAGGCGAGGTAGCCCGCCCAGTCGCCCGGCGTGGCGGCGATTTGTGCCAGCGCCGCTTCCACCTCGTCAGCCCGACGCGCCACGACGAGTTCGAGCACGTCCTCATAGAGGCGGGCATCGCTGGCGCCTTGGTCACGGGCATCGTCGAGCAGGATGAAGGGGGCGCGGGTCATGGCTTTCCGGCGCGCTCTAGCCGTTCCCCGCTCCGGATGCAAAAACCCCTCGCAAGGGGCGCGGCTGCGTCCTAGTCTCGGGCCAAATCGATGGCCAAAATGATGGGGCACTGTGCATGGACGATATCTACCTTGGCCTTGGTTCCAACGGCGAACGGCAGGTGCTGCGCCTTGGCCGCGCCAACCGCCACGGGCTGATCGCGGGCGCGACGGGTACCGGCAAGACGGTGACGCTGCAGGGCATTGCCGAACAGTTCTCGCTGCGCGGCGTACCCGTGTTCATGGCCGACGTGAAAGGCGACCTTGCGGGCATCGCCATGCCGGGAAGCCCTACCTTCAAGCACGCTGCCAGCCTCGAATCGCGGGCCAAGGAACTGGGCATCGAGGACTATGCCTATTCCGACAATCCCGCAGTGTTCTGGGACCTCTATGGCGAATCTGGCCACCCGATCCGCACGACCATTTCCGAAATGGGCCCGCTGCTGCTGGCACGGCTGATGGGCCTGAACGATACGCAGGAAGGCGTGCTCAACATCGCGTTCCGCTATGCCGATGACAACGCGCTGCTGCTGATCGACCTTCCCGATCTGCAATCGGTGCTAATGGCCTGCGCCGAGAATGCCAGCGCGCTTTCGGGCAAGTACGGCAACGTCTCGAAGGCCAGCGTCGGCACGATCCAGCGCCAGTTGCTGGCCTTCGAAAGCCAGGGTGCGGACCGGTTCTTCGGCGAACCGGCGTTCGAGGTGAACGACTTCCTGAAAGTGGACGAGCAGGGCCGCGGCATGGTCAATGTCCTCGCCGCCGACAAGCTGATGCAGAGCCCCAAGCTCTATGCCACGTTCCTGCTGTGGCTGCTGTCGGAACTGTTCGAGGCGCTGCCCGAAGTGGGCGATCCGGAGAAGCCGTGCCTCGTGTTCTTCTTCGACGAGGCGCACCTGCTGTTCGACGATGCCCCGCAGGCGCTGATGGAGAAGGTGGAGCAGGTCGTCCGCCTGATCCGCTCGAAGGGCGTGGGCGTCTATTTCGTGACGCAGAACCCGATCGACATTCCGGAGAAGATCGCAGGCCAGCTGGGCAACCGCGTGCAGCACGCGCTGCGCGCGTTCACCCCGCGCGACCAGAAGGCGATCCGCGCGGCGGCGGAGACCTTCCGCATCAACAAGGATCTCGATGTCGAGACGGTCATCACCGAGCTGAAAGTGGGTGAGGCGCTGGTCTCGACGCTGAACGAGGATGGCTCGCCCTCGGTCGTCCAGCGCACGCTGATCGCCCCGCCGCGCTCGCGCCTCGGGCCTCTCAGCCCCAAGGAGCGCGCGGTGATCCAGTCGGTCAGTCCGTTCGATGGCAAGTACGATACTGCGGTGAACCGCGAATCCGCCGCCGAAGTGCTGGCGCAGAAGGCGGCAGATGCGGCAGCGGCGGCGCAGCAGGTGGAGGAGCAGGGCGAAGAGGCCCAACGCGCCTCGCCCCGCCGGACCACGACGATGTGGGAGAAGGCTGGCAAGGCGGCGGCGGGCGCGGTCGCCTCATCCGCTGGCGCAGTGATCGCCGCCAGCATCACCGGCAAGAAATCCCGCGCGGCGCCAGTGGCTTCGGGCGTGACCGCAATGGTCGGCTCGATCGCCACGTCGATCGGCGGCGAAGCACTGGGCCGCTTTGCGCGCGGAATTCTGGGCGGGTTGTTGCGTTAAGCCGCGCGCTGCGTGGAATTCCGCTTTGACCCGAGCAGTCAGCTTTCGGCCACTATGCGCCGAAAGCTGACTTTCTGGATGCGACCCCATTGCCGGCGTAAAACCCATGCTATAGCCAAATTATGGAACTGGCCGAAGGGGTGATCCTTGTGCGTGAAAGCCCGGAGTGGTGGTGGACAAAAGGTCGGCGTTACATAACCTTAGTCATTTTATTTATTTTTGCTGCGGCATGGATAATCCGGTTAATCGTAGAAGAGGTAGCGGAGACCAACGGCAGCTAACCACCCGTTGCTGCAATTCGCTCCGCTGGCTGTGAGTCGCGATAGTGGTCGTCCATTCAAGACGAACCCCACCCGCTCACCCTGAGCCTGTCGAAGGGTGCTGGCGCAGCGGTTGCGCCGGTGCTTCGACAAGCTCAGCATGAGCGAGGTCAGGTTTTGCCCTTACTTCCCCTTCGCGTTCTGCCAGTCGGTCAGGCCCTTGATGAACTGCGGGCGGGTGCGGGCCTTTTCGGTGAGGACGCCGATCACGCGGTCCACCGGACGCGCGGCTTCGGCGGGGACCGTGGCCTTGAACGCCTTGAGCTTCTCGATCATCGCCGGATCGTTCGACTGCCCGCCGAGGCTGGCGATGAAGGTGACGCGGCTCTGCGCATCCACCAGCGATTCGATCCGCGCACGGTTGGCGAGGGCAAAGTCGTAGGTCTCGTCCGGGTGCAAGCCTGCCGAGGCGACGATCATCGCGGCGCTGGTGGTCTTGCCCGGCGCATCGGTCAGAGCAAGCTCACGCGCGGCCTTGGCGAGCGCGGCATCGGCGGGGCGGCCCAGCAGGGTGTAGAGGAACTGGCGTTCCACCGCGCTGTTGCTGGCCGCGGCCATGCCCTTGATCGCCTCCCAATCCGCCTTTGTCGCGTTGCGGGCGACGATGTTGAGCCAGGTCGTCTTGAGCGGGCCGTCCAATGCCTTGGGGTTGCTGGCGAGCATGGCGAAGCGGCGGCGCGCTTCGGCCACGACGTCGGCATCGCCCATGGTGCCGAAGCCCGAGATCAGCGTCGAGCGCAGGTCGGCATCGCGCAGCGGCTCACCCGCCTTGGGCTCGAAGCCCAGCGCCATGAGGCGCGGCTTGTAGGTGCCGGCGACCTTGCCATAGAGCTTCTTCTGCGCCGCCGGGTCCTTGTCGAGCACGCGCCACGCGCCGACGAAATCGCCGAACGCATTGCCGAGCACGACCGGATTGGCATTGCCGGGGATGGCGGCGAGCAGATCGAACGCCGGGCCATAGGGCTGGTAGCCGCTGGACGAGAGTGCGAGGTTGTCGGCGATCAGGCCCATCTGGTCCACCGGCTGCAGCGTCGGCATCGCCTTCTTCAGCGAAGTCAGCATCTGCGGCGTGTAGAGCGAGCGGTAGTAGCCGAGCTGGCCAGCGTTGATCACGATCGGGCCGCAGCCATTGACCGTTACCGTCGTCTTGCCGCCATCAAGGATCGTGCGCACCGGCTCGCCGGAGCCCGCCGAGACGATCAGCGGCACCTTCCACTGCTGCGGCTTGGCGGCGACTTCGTCCTTGCGGTCGACGCTGAATTCGCTCTGTTCGAGGTTCAGCGTGGCAACGCCCTTCTTGCAGGTCATGCCTGTCACCTTGACCAGCGGGATGCCGGGCTTGGTGGTGAAATCGGTGGCGATGGCGGTGAGGCCGGGGGCGCCCGCCTTCTCGATCGCCTGCCACAGGTCCTTCGAGCGGGTGTTGCCGAACTTGTGATCGCGCATGTAGGCGCGCAGGCCATCGCGCCAGACGTTTTCGCCCGCGAAGGCCTCGAGCATCGAGATGACCGCCTCGCCCTTCTGGTAGGTGATCGCGTCGAAGGCCTGGTTGGTCTCGTCGACGGTCTTGATCTCCTGCACGATCGGGTGCGTGGTCTTGAAGCCATCGAGGCCCATCGCCGCATCGCGCCCGTTGACGCGCTCGAGCAGCGGGAACCAGTCGGGGTGGAAGTGCGCGGTGGCCTTGGTTTCCATCCAGCTGGCAAAGCCCTCGTTCAGCCAGAGGTCTTCCCACCACGCCATCGTGACGAGGTTGCCGAACCACTGGTGCGCCACTTCGTGCGCCTGCGTGGTGACGATGTTCTGGCGGGCAGCCGCGCTGGTGATCGCCGGATCGTTGAGCAGGATGCGCTCGAACGTCAGGATTGCGCCCCAGTTCTCCATGGCCGAGAAGAACTGCGACTGGCCGGGTGCGGCGATGTTGTCGATCTTGGGCAGCGGATAGGGCTGGCCGAAGTATTCGGAATAGTAGGGGATCAGCGGCGCGAGTTCATCGAGCGCGAAACGCGCCTGCTCGCCGCTGCCCTTGGGCGCGACTATCCCGGCCTGGACGCCGGGCATGGCTTCCTTGGTCATCCGCTCCCAGTCGCCCAGGCCGAAGAACAGGAGGTAGGACGACATCTTCGGACTGGTGCCGAAGGTGACGCGCTTCAGGCCACCCGCGAGCGGCTCTTCTTTCGCAATCGGCATGTTGCTGACGGCCATCTGCGTGGCGGGGACGGTGGCGGAAAGATCGAAGGTCGCCTTGTAGATCGGCTCGTCGAACATCGGGGCGAAGCGGCGAGCGTCGGGCGCTTCGAACTGCGTGAACAGGCCGCGCACTTCCTTGCCGGTGACCTTGTCAGGATAGTCGAGCGCGAAGAGGCCATTGGCCTGCGTGTTGATGATTCCCGAATAGCTGGTGTCGAGCCGGTACTTGCCGGGCTTGAGCGGGGCGGTGGCGGTGAAGGTCGCGGTCTGGCTCTTCTCGTCCATCGTCACCGTGACGGGCATGGCGGCCCCGCCTGCGGGCGTGAGCGTCGCGCTGGTGATCTTCAGGTCGAGCGCGTGGAGCGTCAGCGCGGGGGTCGCTTCGGTGACTTCGAGATCGACCGAGGCCGTGCCGGTGAAGGTCAGCGCCTTGGCATCCGGGGTGATCGAGATGGTGTAGTGCGAGGGGTGCGCCACGCGGGGAAGGTCAGTGTGGACGCCCGCTGCAGCCGAAGGATTGAGCGGGGCCTGCGCGGTGGCGGGCACGGCCGCCGTGGCAACGGCAAGGGCGAAAGCGGAAACAAAAGAAATGGTACGCATGCCGATCATGACTCCCCGGCGCAATGAAGATTGGTTGCAGTAGCAACCGGTCGACGGCTACGCGACTCCTTTCGACGAACGACAGGTGCGCGCCGACGAATGTCGGTTGACTATCGGGCCGGCGATGAGCGGGCGGTTAACCGAGCGGCAGGCGCATGGTTGCGGTGAGTCCGGCAATGCCGTTATGGCCGCGACGGTTGGCGAGCGTCAGCGTGCCGCCGTGCTGGTCGGCAATCGCGCGGGCGAGCGTGAGGCCGAGCCCGGTGCCGCCGGTGCCGCTGTTGCGCGATGCCTCAAGGCGGGTGAACGGCTCCATCATCCGCGCAATCTCGTGCTCGGGGATGCCCGGGCCATCGTCTTCGATCCGCAGCACGGCCTCGCGGCCTTCGCGGGTGAGCGTGATACGGGCGCGTTCGCCATAGCGCATGGCGTTCGAGACGAGGTTGCGCAAGGCGCGCCGCATCCAGGTGGCGCGTACGGGCAGGACGACGCGGTCGGTGTCGCCCAGTTCCACCGGTTCGCCCATGTCCTCGAACTCGCCGATCACGTCGGCGACGAGGGCGGAGAGTTCGGTCGGTTCCAGCGGGTCCGACGGACGGCCGACGCGGGCGAGCGAGAGGATATCGTCGAGCGAGCGATTGATGTCTTCGATCGTGGCGGCCATGCGGGCGCGCTCGACATCATCGTCGACCGCCTCGATCCGCACGCGCAGTGCGGCCAGGGGAGTCTTCAAGTCATGCCCGATCGCGCCGAGCATGACGTCCTTCTCATCGAGCATCGCGGCGATGCGGCCTTCCATCGCGTTGTGCGCGACGATCAGGCGCTGAATATCTTCAGGACCCTCCGGCTGGAGTTGGCCATCCAGAGTGCGATTGCCGGCGAAATCCTCGACCCGGCGGGTCAGGGCCTTCAATGGGCGGGCCATGTGCCGCAGGATCAGCGCCATAGTGCCGACCAGCACGAGGTAGAGCACGATTGTCTGACCGACGAGGGGAGCCAGCACGCGCATCTCACCGCCTTCGGTGAAGACACGGGTCGAAGTCCAGCCGCCTGACGGGCTGCGGATCGAGGCAATGACCAGACGGGGCATTGGCTCCTTCGAGACCAGTTCCAGCTTGCGGCGGTTGCGGCTCCAGAATTCGAGGCTGGGACCATCGCGCATGGGATCGCGTTCGAAGACCAGCACTTCGGCGGTCTCCACCCCTTGCGCGTTCAGGACTTCGCTCAGTTCGTGCTCCACGCGCGGCAGGCGCCGCTCGCCGGGGCGATGGAGCGATTGTTGCGAATGTTCGATGCGGAAGGGCGGCGGCGCGCGATCGTCTGAATCCCCACGATGGTGGCGACGTTCCTCAGGGCTGGGGCCGATCAGCCGAAATGCGGCCGAACTGACCATCGACACCTCGCGCCGGTGGTTCTGTTCCTTCCAGAGCAGCACGGCCGAAATGGTCTGCGCCACCAGCAGCGCAAGCGCGATGGCGAGCAGGACCTGGCCCTGAAGGCTGCGCGGCCAGAAGCGGAGGCGCTGCACCGGTGGTCAGCTTTCGTCGGCAGTGGCGGGGCGCTTGCGCACCTCGGCAGCAAGCATGTAGCCGCCGCCCCACACTGTCTGGATCAGTTGCGGATTTCGGCTGTCGACTTCCACCTTGCGGCGCAGGCGCGAGATCTGGTTGTCCACGGCGCGGTCGAACAGATGCGCCTCGCGGCCCTGCACCATGTCGAGCAGGCGATCGCGGTCCAGCACCTGACGGGGATGATCGAGGAAGGCCATGAGCAGGCGGAACTCGGCCGACGAAATGGCGACGACTGCGCCTTCGCGGTCGATCAGGCGGCGCTTGAGCGGATCGAGCCGCCAGCCTTCGAATTCGTAGATGACCGCGTCCGAAACCTCGCTCGACTGCTTGGTCGCGCGGCGCAGGACCGAGCGGATGCGCGCGACAAGCTCGCGCGGATCGAACGGCTTCACGACATAATCGTCGGCGCCGATCTCCAGCCCGACGATGCGATCGGTGGATTCACCCTTGGCGGTGATGAAGATGACGGGCAGGCGCTTGGCCTCGACCAGATGGCGACAGAGCGAGAGGCCGTCTTCGCCCGGCATCATGATGTCGAGCAGCACGAGATCGCAGCCCGCTTCGAGCAGGCGGCTACGGGCTTCGGCGGCAGTGGCGGCCTGCGTCACGACAAACCCCTGCCGGACCAGATAGTCCGCCAGGGGCTCGCGCAGCGCAGGTTCGTCATCGACCAGGAGCAGTCGGATCGGCGCTTCGTTCATCGTGGATCAGTTAGCCGGAGGAGGTGGCGGAGGTCCATCACCCATTGCGCCCATGTGTCCGCCCATGGGACCGTGATGCGCGCCCTTCATCTTGCCCATCATCGCCTTCATCGAAGCGCGGCGCTCTTCAGGCGTGATCTTGCCGTCCTTGTTGGTGTCCGCCATGTCGAAGTGCCCCTTCACGCCAGCATCGAATTCAGCGCGGGTGACAGTGCCATCCTTGTTGGCATCGGCCATCATCGCCATGTGGCCGCCCATCATCATGCCGCGCATGCCGTGACCGCGGCCACCGCGGTGACCCTTGCGATCACCATCACGACCTTCGGGGCCCTTCATCTGCTGGTGGTGAGCGATGAACTCGGCCTGGCTGATCGAACCGTTCTTGTCGGTGTCGATCCTGGCGAACTGTTCGGCCCACTTGGCGCTCTTGTCAGCCTGGTCGAGCTTTCCGTCCTTGTTGATATCGAGCTTGGCCCACATGTCATCGGACTTGGCCTTGGCCTCGGTCCAAGTGATGGTCTTGTCGCCATCGGCATCCATCTTCTGCGCAAAGGCAGGCGAGGCGGCGTAGAGCGCGAGCGAGGCCGTGGCCGTCACCGCAGCGGCGGCCGCAATATGGAATTTCTTCATAAGTTCGTTCCCGTCAGGAGAGAGGGAGGAGACTGCGGCCGCCATGCTCAGCAAGGAGAGGGGGAGGGATGCCTTGCTCAGGGGGACTGAAAGCCGGCGACCGCAGTTCCTGTAGTCCCTATCTAGGCGCAGCTTGTCGCGCGACTATGCCGGGGACGCGGGTTTATTGTCGCAATTTGTCGCGTCTGCACCGGGGCGTTCATCCGCGTGCAATCACGAACGGAACTCCCGCCGTTCAGCCCATCACGAAGGCGTTGAGCTTGTTGCCATCAGGGTCGCGGAAATAGGCAGCATAGAAGCCGCCACCGCGCAGGCCCGGCTGGCCCTCGCACGTGCCGCCATGGGCGAGAGCGATGGCGTGGAGGCGGCCGACCTGCTCCTTGTCACTGGCCTGAAGCGCGACCATCACGCCGTTGCCGACGGTGGCGGGCTGGCCGTCGAATGGCTTCATCGCCGCGATACCGGCAGCACCATCGGGCACGCCCCAGGCAATGCCGGTTTCGAACTCCATCATCCGGCCGACGCCCATCTCCGCCGCAATGGCATCGTAGAAGGCCGC
This sequence comes from Novosphingobium sp. THN1, assembly GCF_003454795.1. Taxonomy (GTDB): domain Bacteria; phylum Pseudomonadota; class Alphaproteobacteria; order Sphingomonadales; family Sphingomonadaceae; genus Novosphingobium. The sequence continues at coordinate 684,717 of NZ_CP028347.1, read as the reverse complement.
AGCACGGCGCAGGTCATTGGTGCCGACAGTGACATATCCGATCATCGCATTGTTCCTCATCCACGATTCGACAAGGAACAATACGTGAACATAGCGGGTGTCACAAGGGCGCGCAGGCGGCGTCCAGCCATGCCAGATCATCGCCGGAAAGCTGCGGGGCGAGCACCTTGCGCACCTTGGCGTGATAGGTGTCGAGCCACTCGCGCTCTTCTGGCGAAAGCAGCGCGACGTCGACCAGATCGCGGGCTATCGGCGCAAAGGTGAGCGTCTCGAAGCCGTAGAACTCGCCCTCCGCCCCGGCGATGTCGCGCTTCTCGACGAGCACGAGGTTTTCGATGCGGATGCCGTACTCGCCGGTCTTGTAGTAGCCCGGCTCGTTCGAGAGGATCATGCCCGGCATCAGCGGCTGTCCGGTGCCGGCCTGACCGCCGCTGGCCTTGGCGATGCGTTGCGGTCCTTCGTGGACGGCGAGGAAGCTGCCGACGCCGTGGCCGGTGCCGTGGGCGTAATCAAGGCCTGCCATCCACAGGAACTGGCGGGCAAAGCTGTCGAGCTGGCTGCCCGCCGTGCCCTTGGGGAAGACGGCGCGGGCGAGTGCAATGTGGCCCTTGAGTACGCGGGTGAAGCGGTCCTTGACCTCTGCATGCGGTGCATCGGGGCCGACCCAGACGGTGCGGGTAATGTCGGTGGTGCCATCGACATACTGCCCGCCCGAATCGACGAGGTAGACGCTGTTGGGCTCGAGCGTGCGGCTGGTTTCCTCGCTGACGCGGTAGTGCACGACGGCCCCGTTCGGCCCGGCGCCCGAGATCGTGTCGAATGACAGATCCTTGAGCAGCCCGCCCTCGGCGCGGAAGGCCTGCAGGCGGTCGGCGGCGGAAAGCTCGGTAACGCCGCCCTTGGGCGCTTCGACCTCGATCCAGCGCAGGAAGCGGGCGATAGCCGCACCATCGCGGGCCTGCGCGGCGCGGTGGCCGGCCTGTTCGACCTCGTTCTTGATCGCCTTGGGCAGCACGACCGGGTCGGTCACGGCGACGGCCTCGGCGCCGGCCTGATAGAGCGCATGGAAGATTGCCGCCACCGAGCGTTCGGGATCGACCGCGACCTTGCGCCCTTTCATCTCGCCAAGAGCATGCACAAAGCGTTTGCGCGGGTGGACCCGAACCGCATTGCCGAGATGGGCGATCAATTCAGGCGTGACCTTTTCAGGCGCGATGAACAGGTCGGCCGTGCCATCGGCATTGGCGATGACGAACGACAGCGCGACGGGCGTGTGATCGACGTCGGTGCCACGAATGTTGAGCAGCCATGCCACCGAATCGAGCGCGGTGATCACGGTCGCGTCATAGCCATTGCTGCTGAGCCACTCGGCCACGGCGGCGCGCTTTTCGTGCGCAGATTGTCCGGCGTGTTCGTCGGCGTGGGGCACGGCGATAGCAAGCGATCGTTCAGGTTGATCCTGCCACACGGCGTCGACCGGATTGTGCGCCACTGGAACAAGGGCCGCATCGCGCTTGTCGAGCGCGGCGCAGACGGATTCGACCCAGCCCTCGGAATGCAGCCAGGCATCATAGCCGATCTTCGCCCCTTGCGGAGCATGCTGCCCGAGCCATTGCGCGACGCTGGTCTGCGGAACCGACTGGTACGACCACAGCTTGCCATCGACCTGATCGCGCACCTGCAAGGTGTAGCGCCCATCGACGAAGATCGCGGCTTCATTTGCCAGCACAACCGCTGCGCCGGCAGAGCCGCCGAAGCCGGTCAGCCATTCCAGCCGCTGCGCATAGGCGCCAACGTATTCGCTCATGTGCTCGTCGGAAATCGGGATGACGAAACCGTCGAGGCCGTCCTTGGCAAGCTGTTTGCGCAAGGCGTCGAGGCGGGCTTCGTGTGTCTGCATCAGCATGGGATAAGGTCCTGAATGTGGGCGGCCCGCCTTGCGGGCATCATGCGCGCAACATAGATGCGAGGGATGAGCATTGCCACACCTCCTGTCGCCGCCCGCATCCCGCACAGTTTCTCGCACCACGGGTTGACCGTTTCCGACGATTACGCCTGGCTGCGCGATCCCGGCTATCCAGAGGTGAAGGACAAGGCGATCCTTGAACATCTCAACGCAGAGAATGCCTGGTTCGAAGCCCGCATGGGCGAACGCAAGCCGGTGATCGACGCGCTGTTCAAGGAAATGCGCGCGCGGATCAAGGAGGCAGACAAGTCGGTCCCGCAGAAGGATGGCGATTTCCTCTACTGGATCGAGTTCGAGGAAGGGGCCGAATACAAGAAGTGGTGGCGCAGGCCGGTGGGCGCGCCCGACGATGGCAGCGTGGACGAGCTGATCCTCGATGAAGTGGCGCTGGCCGAAGGGAAGGACTACTTCCGGTTGGGCGCGATTGCGGTCTCGAAGGACGGGACGAAGCTTGCCTGGTCGGTGGACGACAATGGCTCGGAACGCTTCACCGCGCGGATCAAGGTGATTGCCACCGGCGAGGTGCTGGCGGACGAGATTCCCGGCACGCTTTCCGGCCTGATCTGGGTGAAGGACGACACCGGCCTTGTCTACAGCCTCGCCAACGAGAACTGGCGGACGGACAATGCGCGCCTGCACTGGATCGGCCAGCCGCTGGAAAACGACGTTGAACTCTATCACGAGGATGACGAAGGCTTCCGCGTCGGCGCGGCGCTTTCAGCGAACGAGAAGTGGCTGATCATCTCGACCGGGGACCACGAAACCGGTGAAGTGCGGCTGGTTCCGGCGGACGATCCGCTTGCCGAACCGCTGCTGGTCAAGCCGCGTCAGAAGGGCGTGGAGTACGATGTCGATGAGCGTGACGGCGTGCTCTACATCCACGCCAACGACACGCACGAGAACTTCCGGCTTGCGACGGCGCCGCTGTCCGATCCCGGCAACTGGACGACGCTGATCGAGGGGACGGATGAATTCTACCTCACCGGGTTCGACCTGTTCCGCGATTTCTACGTCACCGAAGGCCGGGTGCGCGGGCTGGATCGGATCGAGGTGCGCTACTACGACGATCCTTCGCGCATCGAGCCGATCAAGTTCCCGGAAGCGAGCTACGAAGCCTCATTGGGCGACAATCCCGAATGGGACATGTCGGTGCTGCGCGTCGGCTATGAATCCATGGTCAGCCCCGCCTCGTCCTACGATTACGATGTCGCCACGCGCAGCCTGACCCTGCTCAAGGTGCAGGAAATCCCGAGCGGATATGACGCTTCGCTTTATGACACGGCGCGGCTCGAGATCGCAGCGCGCGACGGGACAATGGTTCCGGTCAGCGTGGTCTGGCGCAAGGACCGCGCGCCCGGTGGGCCGCTGCATCTTTATGGCTACGGCGCCTATGGCATCGCCATCGGCCCGGGCTTCTCGACCACGCGGCTGAGCCTGGTAGACCGCGGATTTGCCTATGCCATCGCGCATATCCGCGGCGGCGACGATCTGGGCCGCGCCTGGTACAAGGCGGGCAAGCTGGAGGCGCGGACCAACACCTTCAACGACTTCGTCGACGTGGCCAAGGGCCTGATCGAGCGTGGGTTCACGCAGGCTGGCAAGATCAGCATTTCGGGCGGCTCTGCCGGTGGCGAGCTGATGGGCGCGGTGATCAATTCCGATCCCGAGCTTTGGGGCGCAGTCGTCGCGCATGTGCCCTTTGTCGATGTGCTCAACACCATGCTCGACGAGGATCTGCCGCTGACGCCGGGCGAATGGCCGGAATGGGGCAACCCGATCGAGGATAAGGCGGCGTTCGAGCTGATCCACTCGTACTCGCCCTACGATCAGGTCAAGGCGCAGGCCTACCCGCCGTTGATGGTGACCGCCGGTCTCAACGACCCGCGCGTGACCTACTGGGAGCCCGCCAAGTGGGTTGCCAAGCTGCGCGAAGTGAAGACCGACGCCAACGAGCTGATCCTCAAGACCAACATGGGCGCAGGCCACGGCGGCAAGTCGGGCCGGTTCGAGAGCCTGAAGGAAACCGCCGAGGAATTCGCCTTCATCCTGTGGCAGTTGGGCGTGGCGGCTTGAGCAATCGCCACACCCTGACCTTCACCGCAGGGCCTGAGCACATCGACGAGCTGGGCCACGTCAACAATGCGGTCTGGGTGAACTGGATTCAGGATATTGCCACGGCGCACTGGTCGGCGGTGGCCTCACCTGAGCACCAGGACGCCTACGTCTGGGTCGTGACGCGGCACGAGATCGACTATCGCGGCAATATCGTTGCGGGCGAGAGCGTGACCGCCGAGACGTTCATCCCGGAACCGCCGGCCGGCGCGCGGTTCGACCGGCGCGTCGATTTCCGCAATGCAGCGGGCAAGGTCATCGTCAGCGCGAAGACCACCTGGGCGATCATCGACCGCGCATTAGGCCGGATCCTGCGCGTGCCCAAGGACGTGGCCGCGCCGTTCCTGCCATAGGGTTTCGTCCTGAGGCTTTCCATTCTGCCGGAATGGTTGCAACCATAGACGCCCCGCATGCGTTTGGCCGCAGATGCAAGGGCAGTACGTGGATAGGACGAGTGGCGCAGTCACGCCGTCAGGGCGCTATCGCGACCGCCAGCGCAGCGGGCGTGAGCGGCTGGTGCCGACCGTGCTCGCCGCATTGCTGCACATCGCGGTGCTGTGGGGCGTGATCCACGGCTTCGGCGGCGTTCCCGCCATGACAGATCTCGCCAAGGAGACGTTCACCACCAGCACCTTCGATGTGCCGCTGGAAGAACCAAAACCCACCCCGACCCCGACCACGCCCGAGCCCGCGGGCGCTTCGGGTGAGGAGGGGAAGAAGGCCAAGCCCAAGCCGGTCATCGCCAAGGCTCGCGTGCCTTCGCGGAAGGAAAATGCGCCGCCGGTCGCCTCGACCGGGCAGGACCCGCGCTCGGGCGCAGCCGCGCAGGGGCAAGGCACGGGCGGTGGTGGCGAGGGTACGGGCACCGGCAGCGGAGCCAGTGGCAACGGTTCGGGCGGAGGCCTTGCCCGCAAGGCCGAGAAGATCGCCGGCGATATCCGCTCGACCCGCGACTACCCGGTCAGCAGCCAGCAGGAACGCATTGGCAAGCGCGTGGTTATCCTGCTGACCGTTGGCACGGATGGGCGTGTGTCGTCTTGCCGTGTCTACCGTGCGAGCGGCGTGGCCGAGGCCGACGCGATCACCTGCCGCCTCGCCAGCGAGCGGTTCCGCTTCCGGCCTGCGCTTGATGCAGAAGGAAATCCGGTCACCTCCAGCTACGGCTGGGAGCAGCGCTGGTTCGAACCGTAATGCCGCACTGCAACATAGCAGTTTGTATATCCTAAGTTATACAAACGGTTGGATAGAAGACCTTTTGCGACAACCTGCGTTACTTTCGCGCTATTTTTGTTGCATCGCAATGCAACCGGATTGCCCGCCCCGCGTTGGTTCATCGACAGTACAGCAACCGCGCCACGCGGTGTGCGACCAGCCTTCGGAAGAACCTGCACGCCATGACTCTGATCGACAATGCGTTTGGCACCGGCGACGCTTCTGCTCCCGGAGTTCTCTCTTTTCTCCGTCGCGGCCAGAAAGCGCCTTGCCGGGTCGCGCTTATCGGCGGCTATGCTCCGCGCAAATGCGGCATCGCCACTTTCACCACCGACATCTACGAACAGCTGCGTGCGCATCATTCGGATATCTCGGTCGATCTTCACGTGATCGACGATGCGCGTTCTCCGCTCGAATACGTCGGTGTGCGGGGGCTGATCCGCTCGGACCAGGCCGAGGACTATCGCGCTGCAGCCCGTCGCATGAACGAGGATGCGGTCGACGCAGTGTGGCTCCAGCATGAATACGGCATCTTCGGTGGCGCTGATGGCGACATGGTGCTTGAACTGGTCGATCGTGTGGCGGCGCCGCTGATCGTCACTCTCCACACTGTGCTTGCCGAGCCATCGGCGCATCAGCGCGAGGTGCTTGAGCATATCCTGCGCCGCGCTTCGCGGGTCATGGTCATGTCGCAGCACTCGATGGGGTTGCTGCAGGACCTTTACCACGTCGCACCAGCGCGCATCACGGTGATCCCGCACGGTGCGCCCGATCGTCCGTTCGGTCGTGCCGAGACCTACAAGGCGCGCATTGGCCATCAGGGACGGCGCGTGATGATGACGTTCGGCCTGCTGGGGCCCGGCAAGGGCCTTGAAACCGTGATCGAGGCGCTGCCTGCGGTGGTCGAGAACCACCCGGACGTGATCTATCGCATCGTCGGCGCCACCCATCCCAACCTGGTTGTCAGCGAAGGCGAACGCTATCGTGAGAGCCTTGAGGCGCTGGCGCAGGATCTGGGCGTGGCGGCCAACATCGAATGGGACAACCGCTTCCTCGATCTGGACGAACTGCTCGACCAGCTTGAAGCCTGCGACATTTACCTCACTCCCTATCCCAACATGCAGCAGTCCACCTCCGGCACGCTGAGCTACGCGGTGGCGCTGGGCAAGGCGGTGGTCTCCACCCCTTATGTTCATGCCCGCGAGCTGCTGGCCGATGGCGTCGGTGTCCTGGTCGAGCCGCGCCAGGCTGACGTGATTGCGGCAGCGGTAAACCGCCTGCTCGATGACCCCCGCGAGCTGCAGGCCGTGCAGAAGCGCGCTTGGGACAAAGGCCGCGAAACGATCTGGCCCCGCTTTGCCGGGGCTGCCCGCGCCTTGGTGGAAAGCGTCGTCGTCCGACCTGATCGCAACATGCCGCTGCTGGCGACGCCGGGTTTCTCTGGCGTTGCGGCAATGAGCGACTCCACCGGCATGCTGCAACATTCGATCCTGACGGTCCCCGACCGCCGTCACGGCTACTGCCTCGATGACAACGTGCGCGCGCTGATGCTGATGGGCGTGGCGGATTCCGTGCCGCTGGCAGAGCGCCAGCGCTGGGCCATGGTCTATGCCTCGTTCATCCAGCACGCCTGGAATCCGGAAGAGCGCGCTTTCCGCAACTTCATGAACTTTGACCGCACCTGGTGCGAACCGATCGGTTCTGCCGACAGCAATGGTCGCACGGTCTGGGCGCTGGGCAGGGCGATGAACGATGCGCCGGACGAAGGGCTGCGGCACTGGGCGGCGCAATGGTTCGACATCGCGCTTGCTCCGGTGGGCACGATGGATGCCCCGCGCACGGTTGCGTTCGTGATGCTCGGCTGCATCGAGGCCTTGCGCGCCAACCCCGCGCATGGCGAAGCGCTGGCCAGCCTGCGCCATGGTGCCGAATTGCTCGCCAATCTGCTGAACGAAGCACGTCGCCCCGATTGGGCCTGGTTCGAAGCGGTGCTCAGCTATGACAACCCGCGGCTGTCTCAGGCGCTGATCGGCGCAGGGCAGGTTCTTGAGCGCGCCGATTGGATGGAAGCCGGCTTGTCCTCGCTGCGCTTCATCGCGCGCCAGCAGGTCTCGGCGCAGGGGCACTTCCGCCCCGTGGGCTCGGAAACCTTCGGGCGGCCTTACGAGAACATGCCGTTCGATCAGCAGCCACTGGAGGCTTGGGCCGCGGTCGATGCGGCGGCGAGCGCCTATGCCGCGACCGGCGACATCACCTGGCTGCGCCATGCGGAAACCGCCTATCGCTGGTTCCTGGGCGGCAACGACCGCGGCGAAGTGCTTGGCGATATCGTGTCGGGCCGCTGCCGCGATGGCGTGACTCCGCAAGGCGTCAACCTCAATTGCGGCGCGGAATCGATCCTGGCGTTCCAGCTTGCGCATTACGCGATGGTGCAAATTGCGCGGCGCCCCGGATCGGCAACGCTGGCTCAGGAACCTATTTCGCCCCCTGCCATTGCCATGAAGATCAACAGCAAGGGTACGCAACAGCTTGCGGGTACTTGAACAAAGGCTTCACGCCGATCCTTCGAGGGTCGTACTTCGTCCATTCCATCTCGGCTGGCAGGGGCCCGGCGGATCAGGCGCGCGTGCGCGCAAGCTCGTCGACGATGTCGTTTCGCTGAGCAACGATGAGGCAGATGAGGAGTACGCACGCGTGCTCCACGATTTCGAGGAGCGTCACTGGCAGACCGAGCAGCTTTTCGAGGAGCGCTATCGCCAGATGGAGGCGGTCCTCAAATTCGACGGCTCGGAATTGTCGATTCGCCGCAAGCGGCTGATCGGCGCGTACTTCTGCCACGAATATACATATGCCGCTGCGGCGCTGATGAACCCGAGCATCGTGCCGCATCCCGACCAGTCCGGCATGACCGGCGGCGCGGTACGCTTTGTCATGAGCCTGCGAGCAGTGGGCGAAGGGCACATCAGCTCGATCGTTTTCCGCGAAGGCATCGCCCTTCCTGAAGGCGATTTCGAGCTGTGGCCGCAAAGCCATTTTGCGACCGCCTTGCTGCCTGACGACAGCCTGACGGCGTGCCAGGGAGCAGATTGCGCTGTTACCCTGCATCGCCACTCGGAAAGCACGCTGTCCAACAGCGTGATCTTTCCGGTGACCGAGCAGCAACGTGGCGGTCTGGAAGACCTGCGGCTTGTCCGGTTTGACCATGGCGGTGGCGATTACGAATGGATCGGCACATATACGGCATATTCCGGCGCGGATATCCGGTCCGAATTGCTGCGCACGCGGGATTTCCGCTCTTTCCGGCTTGAACCCATCGTCGGGCGGGCCGGTCGGAACAAGGGGATGGCGCTGTTTCCGCAGAAGGTGGGGGGCAGTACTGCATGGTCGGCCGGCAGGATGGCAAGAACCTGTTCCTGCTCCGCTCGGACAGTCTCGAGCGCTGGGACGATGATGGCGTGCTGCTGATGGAGCCCGAATTCCCATGGGAATTCGTGCAGATCGGCAATTGCGGCAGCCCGATCCTCACGGACCACGGCTGGCTGTTGCTCACGCACGGCGTGGGTGCGATGCGCAAGTACGCGCTGGGCTGCGCATTGCTTGATCGTGATGACCCTTCGAAAGTCATCGCGCGGTCCAGCAAGCCACTGCTGACTGCTATCGACGCCGATCGTTTCGGGTATGTCCCCAACGTCGTCTATACTTGCGGTGCACTGCTGGTCGAAGACCAGTTGCTGGTGCCCTACGGCATATCCGACAGCGCCGTTGGCTTCGCCACGACTTCGGTTGGCGAGATGCTGGCAAGAATGGATGCAACTCGCTAGAACAGGGCTTCGCTGCGCTGCAGCAGGTTAAATCAAGGCAACACATGACCAAGACAGTTCCCGTGATCCTGTGCGGCGGCAGCGGCACCCGTTTGTGGCCGCGCTCGCGCAAGGCGCGGCCCAAGCCCTTCCTTCCGCTCGTTGGTGACGAGACTCTGTTTCGCGCAACCGTGCTGCGCTGCCCGGTAGGCGAAGGCTTCGGCGATCCGGTTGTCGTGACCGGGGCTGCCCATCTTGGCCATGTCGAGGAACAGCTGCCTGATCGTGGCGCTACCCGAATCATCGTAGAACCCGAAGCGCGCAACACGGCTGCCGCGATTGCCCTTGCCGCGCTGAGCCTGCCGGAAGACGCGATCATGCTGGTGTGCCCGAGCGACCATCACATCGGTGATTGCGATGCTTTCCGGGCCTCTGCGCATAAAGCGGCGGCACTGGCGCAGGATGGCTGGCTCGTTTCCTTCGGCATCGTGCCCACTGCGCCCGAGACCGGCTTCGGCTACCTCAAGCAGGGCGAGGCGATCGACGGCACTGGCGGCCGCCGCGTCGAGCGGTTCGTCGAAAAGCCCGATCTGGCCCGCGCCATGGAGTTTCTGAGCAGCGGTGACTATGCCTGGAACGGGGGCATCTTCGCGTTCAGGGTCGGGACGTTCCTTGAGGAACTGGGGCTTCACCGGCCCGACATTCTTTCGGCAGTGCGCGAGGCTGTCGCCAGGGGACGGGAAGATGGCATGCGCTTCCACCCCGATCGCGAAGCCTTTGCCAAGGTGCCCAGCGAATCCGTCGACTATGCGGTCATGGAAAACACGTCGCGCGCGGCGATGGTCCCGGCGGAGATGGCGTGGTCGGACATCGGCAACTGGCAGGCCCTTCACGATGCGCAGGATCGCGATGAAGCGGGCAATGCCGTCCGCGGGCGAGCGGAACTGAAGGATTGCAGCAACGTACTCGTTATGAGTGATGGCCCCCGCGTTTCGGTGGTTGGCGCATCGAATCTCATGATCGTCGTCGATGGCGACGAAGTCCTCGTCTGTACGCCAGAAGGTGCGCAAGCCGTGGGCAAGCTTTCCGGAGCTGCGAACCAGTGACATTGCTGCCGAGGCGGATGGTCGAAAAACCCTGGGGCAAGGACGATCTGCCCCGGCCCTTCGAAGCCTTCTCGGGAAGGAGCATCGGCGAAATCTGGTTCGAGCCGCCGTCCGAACTTCCCTCGATCCTGGTCAAGTACATCTTCACCAGCGATGCGCTCTCGGTCCAGGTCCATCCCAGCGATGAACAGGCGAGGGAACTCGGTGAAAGCGATCGCGGGAAGGAGGAGTGCTGGCTGATCCTCGATGCAGAGCCGGGCGCGAAGCTGGGTATCGGCTTTGGCGAGGCGCTCGACGGGGAAGCGCTGCGCGCCGCAGCCCTCGATGGCAGCATCGAGGGCCTGATGGACTGGTATCCGGTCGAACGCGGGGACTTCTTCTATATCCCGGCCGGCACTGTCCACGCGATCGGCGCGGGCGTGAGCCTCATCGAGATCCAGCAGAACAGCGACATTACCTATCGCCTCTACGACTACGGCCGCCCGCGCGAGCTGCACCTCGATCAGAGCGTGGCGGTGGCCAAGGGCGGGCCGCACGAACCATCGCTCCGCCGCCACGACGTGCTGTCTACCTCGCACCAACTGGCCGACGGCAAGTACTTCACTGCCGACTGCGTGATCGGCGAGCCCGCTGCGGAAGTGCAACGGGCATACGATGGCCCATGTCTCGTTATCCCGGTCGATGCCGCCGTTGCGGTAGCGGGCGAGGCGGTGGACGTTGGCCAATGCGCCCTTGCCGCAGCTGCCGCCGACGTGGCTTTCTCTGCCTCCGGCACCTGCCTGCTCGTCCGACCGGCCTAGCTTTCTCGCCGTGGTCGCGAAAGGGCGACGCATTCATGTAATGTTATGTTGTAACATGGAGGCTGCGCCTGTATGGAGCCGCCAACGCCGCACGGTCAGCAGGCCGGCGGCAGGTCGCATTCAGCAAGGACATTCCATGCGTCTTACAGCTCTCCTTCTCCTCGGCGCCGCCGCCAATGCCACGCCCGTCATGGCCCAGCAGGCTCCTGCTCCTGCCGCTGATGATCAGGGCGATACCCACGCCCAGACGCCGAAGCAGATCGTCGTCACCGCCGCCTTCAACCGCGAACGGGCCGATATCATCTCGGGCGTATCGGTCCTGCAGGGACAGGAGCTGGCGCAGGCGATCCGCCCGACCATCGGCGAGACGCTCGATCGCACACCCGGCGTCTCGGCCACCTCCTTCGGCCCCAACGCCTCGCGTCCCGTTCTGCGCGGGCTTCAGGGCGAGCGCGTCCGCATCCTGACCGACGGTATCGGCGCGTTCGACGTATCCAACACCAGCGCCGATCATGCCGTGGTGATCGACCCGCTCCTGGCCGAGCGCATCGAAGTGCTGCGCGGCCCCGCCACCCTGTTGTTCGGCTCCTCGGCCATCGGCGGCGTCGTCAACGTGATCGACAAGCGCATCCCGCGCGTCGTGCCCGACGAGATCGCCCACGTCGATGCCATGGCGACCTATGGCTCAGCGGCAGACGAACGCTCGATCGGCGCGGCGGTGGACGTACCGGTGGGCAAGCAGTTCGTCGTCCACGCCGATGGCAGCTACCTCAAGACCGGAAACCTGCGTGTTGGCGACTACGTTCTCGCGCCTTCCGCCCGCGCCGTGGCGCTGGCCAATGCCGGGACCGAAACCGACGACCAGCTGGACGAAGGCTTGGACTTTGCCGGCAACGCCGCGCTCAGGGGCCGCCTGCCGAATTCTGCCGCCGAGACCTGGACTGCAGGCGTTGGCGCGGCGCTGATCACCGATACCGGCAACCTCGGCATTTCCTACAGCCACTACGACAGCCTCTATGGCATCCCCACCCGCTACGCGATCCGCCCGGGCGAAGAGCAGGAATCGCCGCGCCTCGACGTCGCGCAGGACCGCGTCGATCTGCGCGCCGAGGTTGAGACCGGCGGCGGTTTTCTCAAGTCGATCAAGGCCCGCGCCGGGTTTGCCTCCTACCGCCACTTCGAACTGGAACCGGACGGCGCCATCGGCACCGCCTTCTACAACAAGGGCCTCGAAGGCCGCGCCGAACTGGTCCAGGCTGATCGCGGCGCTTGGAAGGGCGCCAGCGGCGTCCAGTACTTCTCGCGCGATTTCAACGTGATCGGCGATGAAGCCTTCCTGCCCAAGAGCTCCACCCAGCAGCTCGGGCTATTCACCCTGCAGCAGATAGACCTCGGCGCGCTGAAGCTGGAAGGCGGCGCACGCTACGAACACACCGTGCTCGAAGCCAAGCCGCTGCCCGACCAGCCGCAGTTCTTCAATGGCAAGCGCACGTTCGACACCTTCTCGGGTTCGGCCGGCGCGTCGCTGGGCTTCGCCGATGGCTGGCGCTTCGGCGTAAACCTCAGCCGCACGGTGCGCGCGCCTTCTGCCGAGGAGCTCTTCGCCAATGGCCCGCATGCGGGCACGCAGGCGTTCGAAGTCGGCAGCCCCGATTTCCGCACGGAGCGCGCCTGGGGCCTCGAAGGCGTGCTGCGCGGTTCCGGCCCCGGCTACACGCTGGAGGCCTCGGTCTATCACAACTGGTTCGACAACTTCATCTACGAGAGCCTGACCGGCGCGGTGGAGGACGGCTTGCCGGTGTTCCAGTTCACGCAAGGGCGTGCGCGCTACTATGGCTTCGAACTGCAGGGCACGGTCACGCTGGCCAGGCTCGGAGGGTTCGACGTGGTGGCCGATGGCGTGGCCGACTACGTCCACGCCCAGATCGAAGGCGTCGGCCCCGCGCCGCGCATCCCCCCTTGCGCCTCCTCGGCGGCCTCGGCCTGAAGGGTGAAAAGGTCGACTTGCGCGGCGAAGTGGAATGGAGCGACAGCCAACCTCGCCTCGCCAATTTCGAGACGCCCACTGCCAGCTTCACCTTGGTCAACGCCGAAGTGAACTTCCGCCCCTGGGGCAACGAGCGCCCGCTCTCCTTCGCGCTTTCGGCCAACAACATCTTCGACGTTGACGCCCGCCGCCACGCCTCGTTCCTCAAGGACTTCGCCCCCCTGGCAGGCCGCGACATACGTGTAAGTGCGAGGGTGAGCTTCTGAGAACCACGGTTCATCGCAGATAAAGCCGTGGCCCAGCAGTTTTGCCCTTCAGGGAAAACGGTGAGGTCACGGCATGAAGCGGATAGGAATCGCAGGCGCGGCGGCGCTGGTCATTCTCGGCGCAGGGCTGGCGGAAGCCCGCCCCGGCGACCGTTTGCGCGAACGCATTGCCAAGCGCCTGGAACAGCGCGCGGAGGGTTCGGCAAAGCGCGAACGGGCGCCCGGCGCGCAGACCTTCTCCTATGGCCCCGACCCGCTGCAGGTCATGGACTTCTGGGCTCCGGCAGGCGCGAAGAACGCCCCGCTCGTGCTCTACGTCCACGGCGGCGGGTGGAAGCGCGGGAGCAAGGACACCGCGATGGGCAACGCCCTGCCCGGCCACTTGCGCGATCAAGGCTATGCCTTCGCCTCGATCAACTATCGCCTCGTGCCCGCCGCCACTGTCGAGCAGCAGGCAAGCGACGTGGCGCAGGCGCTGGCGTACCTGCTGGCGCGTGCGGACAAGCTGGGCATCGACCGCAGCAAGGTCGTCATCACCGGCCACAGCGCGGGCGCACACCTCGTCGCGCTGGTCGGCACCGACGAGCAATATTTGCGCAAGGCGGGCTTGTCCTTCGCCGACATCAACGGTGTGATGCCCAACGATGGCGCCGCCTATGACGTGCCCCAGCAGATGGAGCAGGCCGGCCGCATGATGGCCGATACCTACAAACAGGCCTTCGGCACCGACCCCGCCCGCCAGAAGGCCCTATCCCCCACCTACCACGCCGCCGCCCCAACGCCCCGCGCTTCCTCCTCCTCCACGTCCAGCGCAAGGACGGCGTGGCACAGGCGCAGGAACTCGGCGCGGTGTTGAAGAAAGCGGGCGTGAAGGTGGAATACGGCAGCTTCCCCGGCACCGGCCTGCAAGGCCACGCCGAAATCAACCGCAAGCTGGGCGAACCGGACTATCCCGCAACGCCGGTGATGGATGCGTGGTTGAAGGGGTGTTTGAGCTGTAGTCAAAATCCTCCCCGTTTTTGCGAAGCACAAATGGGGAGGGGACCGCCCGAAGGGTGGTGGAGGGAAAAAGAAACCCCTCCGTCATTCGCTGCCGCGAATGCCACCTCCCCGTTTGTCCTGCGGAAAAACTGGGAGGATCAGCGCTGTGTTCAAACCTTCTCCGGCCCGACAGCCCCCAGCACATGCGTGCACCCCAACCCCTTCGCGCTGTCCGCATCGCTGAGCGCCGCAACCGTGCGCCAGCCGATCGAGCGCAACCGCGCGGCTTCATCGCGGTCATGCCCGAGCGGCAGGAACACGCGGTCCTCTGGCGTTTCGCTGGCCGAGAGCAGGTCGATCAGCGCATCCGGATACAGCGAGAAGCCGGTAGCGGCCTCATCCTTGCCGTTGCCCGCGATGCGATATGTGCCACCGCGCCCCAACGGGCCACGCGCGCCTTCGGCGTAGAGGGTGAAGCCGAACCAGGTCTGGTATTCGAAGCCGTGGCGCTCGCTGGGGTCCAGCGTCAGCCGCGCCGCGCCGTTCAGGCTCGCGGCGATCTGCCTGAGCGCGGCGATGCGCGAGGCGAGCGCGCCGCCAGCATCGATCTCGCAAAGCTTCTCGATCGCGCTGTCGAACTCGCCGGTGGCGTAGAGCAGGGGCACATAGGCCTCGCCGCCGACATCGCGCAGGCCGCCAGCATCCTTGGTATCGAGCTCGCGGCGCACCGCCTCGATCTGTTCGGGCGCCAGCGGAAAGGCCTTGGCGGCGAGCGTATCGACCAGATCGGGCAGGGTGAAATCGACGCTGACGCCGCGCGCGCCTGCCGCCTGCAGCGCCTCGACCGCGATGGATACGATCTCGGTCGCCGCCGCCAGATTGTCCGCGCCGACCAATTCGGCGCCGCACTGCAGCTTCTCGCGCGCGGGGTTCAGCCCGTCGCTCTTGATCGTCAGCACCTGCCCTGCATACATCAGCCGCAAGGGGCGCGCGGCTTCGGCAAGGCGGGTCTGGGCGATGCGGCCGATCTGCGGGGTGTGGTCAGAGCGCAGGCCCATCATTCGCAAGCTCGACGGATCGGTGAAGCGGAACATGCGGCGGGATTGAATGCCCGCCATGCGCGCGGCGAGACTCTTTTCGAACTCGATCATCGGCGGCAGCACGCGGTCATAACCATGGCCGTGCATCACGTCCTGAATGCTGCGCATCACGCGCGTGGTGGTCGCCGCCTCACGTGGCAGGCGGTCCTCAAGCCCCTCGGGCAGCAAGCTGGAATCGACGTCGGTCATGTCGGCGCGCTTAGCGGGATGGATGGGAAATGTCGAACCTGTGATGTTGCGCGTGTTCTTGTTTCGCGCAGAGGCGCGGAGAAGAAAAGGATATCTCACGCAAAGACGCAAAGACGCGAAGATGTCGCGCCAAGCGGCGCAGCCGCATTCTCCTCTACACGCCATTCGATTGGCAATGAAGGCCTGCGGCGCGCGCAACCTCTTCGCGTCTTTGCGTCTTCGCGTGATTCATCCCGGGCGGAGCCCGTAATCTTCTCCGCGCCTCCGCGCGAAACGGAAAAGGCGGGCGCATCGCTGCACCCGCCCCTCGATTTCACGCTGACGCTGGATCAGACGAAGTTCAGCGCCTTGACCGTGCGGACGCCCTGGATGTCGCAGGCCTGCTTGAGCACGTCCTGCGGCACCGGGCTGTCGAGCGAGAGCAGCAGCACCGCCTCGCCACCGGCTTCGCGGCGGCCGAGGTGGAAGGTGCCGATGTTGATGTTCGACTGGCCGAGCAGCGTGCCGATGCGGCCGATGAAGCCCGGCGCGTCGGAGTTGACGATGTAGAGCATGTCGCCATCAAGGTCGGCTTCGATGCCGATGCCGAAGATCTCGACAAGGCGCGGCTGGCCGTTGCCGAACAGCGTGCCCGCAACCGAGCGTTCGCCCTGGCTGGTGCTGACGGTGACGCGCACCAGCGTGCGGTATTCGCCTTCGCGATCATGGCGCACTTCGCGCACGTCGAGCCCGCGTTCCTTGGCGAGGAACGGCGCGTTGACCATGTTCACGCTCTGCGAATACTGGCTCATCAGGCCGGCAAGGACCGCAGCGGTGATTGGCTTCTGGTTGAGCTGCGCGGCGGCGCCTTCAACCTCGATGGCGATCTTGGTCAGGTTGTCGTGCGCGAGCTGGCCAACCAGCTTGCCGAGCTTTTCGGCGAGCGCCATGTAGGGCTTGAGCTTCGGTGCTTCCTCTGCCGAGAGCGACGGCATGTTGAGCGCGTTGGTGACGCCGCCGGTCACGAGGAAATCGGCCATCTGCTCTGCCACCTGAAGGGCGACGTTGACCTGCGCTTCGGTCGTGCTCGCACCGAGGTGCGGGGTGCAGATGAAGTTCGGGGTGCCGAACAGCGGCGATTCCTTGGCGGGCTCGGTCTCGAACACGTCAAGCGCGGCGCCTGCAACCTGGCCCGAATCCAGCGCAGCCTTCAGCGCGGCTTCATCGATCAGGCCCCCACGCGCGCAGTTGATGATGCGCACGCCCTTCTTCGTCTTGGCGATGTTCTCGGCCGAGAGGATGTTGCGGGTCTGGTCGGTCAGCGGGGTGTGCAGCGTGATGAAGTCTGCCTTGGCCAGCAGCGTATCGAGATCGGCCTTTTCGACGCCCATTTCCACGGCGCGCTCGGGCGTCAGGAACGGATCAAAGGCGACGACCTTCATCTTGAGGCCCAGAGCGCGCGAGGCGACGATCGAGCCGATGTTGCCCGCGCCGATCAGGCCCAATGTCTTGCCGGTGACTTCAACGCCCATGAAGCCGTTCTTCGGCCACAGGCCCGCCTGGGTCTGGGCGTTGGCTTCGGGGATCTGGCGGGCGAGCGCGAACATCATCGCGATGGCGTGCTCGGCAGTGGTGATCGAATTGCCGAACGGGGTGTTCATCACGACCACGCCCTTGGACGAGGCGTAGGGGATGTCGACGTTGTCGACGCCGATGCCGGCGCGGCCGATGACCTTCAGATTGGTGGCGGCATCGAGGATCGCCTTGGTCACCTTGGTCGAGGAACGGATGGCAAGGCCATCGTATTCGCCGATGCGGGCGATCAGCTGTTCCGGCGTCTCGCCGGTGATCACGTCGACGTCGCAGCCCATCTCGGTGAAGATGCGGGCGGCGTTGGGGTCCATCTTGTCGGAAATGAGAACCTTGGGCTTGGTCATGAGTGTCTCCCTCTCCCCTTCAGGGGAGAGGGCCGGGGAGAGGGGGAGTCCTGCCACCGGCCCTGAATTGGTTGGAACATGCGGGAGCAAGGGGCAAATCCCCTCTCCCAACCCTCTCCCCTGAAGGGGAGAGGGCAAGAGGCAAGGTCAGGCCGCAGCCAGTTCGGCCTTGGTCGTCTCGTAGGCCCAGTCGAGCCAAGGGCCGAGGTCGGCGATGTCCTCGGCGTTGACGGTCGCGCCGCACCAGATGCGCAGGCCAGCGGGGGCATCGCGGTAACCGGCGATGTCATAGGCTGCGCCCTGCTTTTCGAGGAGGGCGGCGAACTTCTTGATGAAATCCGCGTCCGCGCCTTCGACCGAGAGGCAAACGCTAGTCTTCGACCGGGTCGCTTCGTCAGAAGCGAGGTGCGAGAGCCACGAACGCTCTTCGACCAGCGTGTTCAGCGCTGCCGCGTTCGCATCGCTGCGCGCCTGCAGGCCTTCGAGACCGCCCAGACCCTTGGCCCATTCGAGCGCGAAGATCGCGTCTTCAACCGCGAGCATCGAGGGGGTGTTGATCGTCTCGCCCTTGAACACGCCTTCGGCCAGCTTGCCCTTGGAAACAAGGCGGAACACCTTGGGGAGAGGCCATGCTGGGGTGTAGGTCTCAAGCCGTTCGACCGCGCGGGGCCGAGTATCAGCACGCCGTGGCCGCCTTCGCCGCCAAGAACCTTCTGCCAGGAGAAGGTGGCAACGTCGATCTTCGACCAGTCGATGTCATAGGCAAAGACTGCCGAGGTGGCGTCGGCAAAGCTGAGGCCCTCGCGGTCGGCCGGGATGAAGTCGGCATTCGGCACGCGCACGCCCGAGGTGGTGCCGTTCCAGGTGAACAGCACGTCGTTCGACCAGTCGATCGCGTTCAGATCGGGGATCTGGCCATAGTCGGCGCGCAGGACCGTGGGATCGAGCTTGAGCTGCTTGGCGGCATCGGTGACCCAACCTTCACCGAAGGATTCCCATGCCAGCGTGGTGACCGGGCGAGCGCCGAGCATCGTCCACATCGCCATTTCGAAAGCGCCGGTGTCAGACCCCGGAACGATACCGATGCGGTGCGTATCGGGCAGCTGCAGCACTTCGCGCATCAGGTCGATGCAATACTGAAGGCGCGTCTTGCCGATCTTGGCGCGGTGTGACCGGCCCAGCGATTCGGTAGCGAGCTTTTCGGGGGAATATCCGGGCGGCTTGGCGCAGGGACCGGACGAGAAATAGGGGCGCGCAGGCTTGCGAGCCGGAATCGTAGCAGACATGTAGTCTCTCCTTACAGAGAGCACGCGCGGCGTTGGGACCGCGTGGCCCGCCGACCGCCCTAGTGGCGCAGCGGGATTTGTCAAACCTTATCGGTTTCCAACTCTCATGAACTCAGGGGCAAGTCTCCCCCAACTCACCCACAACTCTCGGGTTCAGAAGGCCTACTGTCCGAGGGTTTCGGCAAGCATCGCCGCCGTGCGCGGACCAGACCAGTCATGCGCGCCGATCATGCGCCAGACTTCCTTGCCATCCTTGTCGTAGAGCACAGTCGTCGGCAGCATTCCGGTCTCGTAGAAGAAGCCGAGGTTGTTCTCGGTGTCGAGCCAGGGTTCGAGCGCGGTGAACTTGCGCTCGGCATAGAACGGGGCGACTTTGGCGGCGCCTTCGATGTCCTGCGATACGGTCAGGACCCGCAGCTTGCCGGAATTGTCCGCCGCCAGCTTGTCGAGCATCGGCATTTCGAGGACGCATGGGCCGCACCACGTTGCCCACAGGTTGACCAGCACCGGCTTGCCCTTGAGGTCGCGCAGCTTGAGCGACTTGCCCGACGGGTCGGTCACGGTGAAATCGGGCATGTCCTTGCCGCGATTGGCAATGTCGAGTGTGCCGTTGAATTCGCCCTTGGCGGCAGATTCCGTAGGTGCCGCCGTCGTCTGCGGTTGCGAGTCGCTCTGGCCTTGCCTATCGCACCCGGCAACGGCAAGGGCCGCCACGAGCAACAGCACTTTGGGCGAATAGACGGACATGGGCGACAAATCAGGCTCCAACCAGATGTGGGGCGGGCGCTTCGCAGGCGGTCCCTCGGCGATCATGCGCGAGATTAACGCCTCGATTCCCTTCGACAAGGCGCTGTGGCGGCAAGACATCGCCGCGTCAAAGGCCCATGTGGACATGCTGGGTGCGCAAGGCATCGTTTTGGCCGAGGATGCGGCGCTGATTGCCGGTGGCCTCGATCAGGTCGCGGCAGAGTATGAGGCCAACGGCGTTCCGGAGAACTGGGACCTCGAAGACATTCACATGACCACCGAGAGCCGCCTTGCCGAACTGATCGGCCCGGCAGCAGGTCGCCTCCACACCGCGCGCAGCCGTAACGATCAGGTGGCGACCGACTTCCGCCTGTGGGTGCGCGATGCGATGGATCAGGCAGAGCTGGGCCTCAAGCAGTTGCAAGTCGCGCTGGTTTCCCGCGCGGGCGAGCATTCCGGCAGCATAATGCCAGGCTTTACCCATCTGCAGACCGCGCAGCCGGTGACGCTCGGCCATCACCTCATGGCCTATTACGAGATGATCGGGCGGGACCGTTCGCGCTTTGCCGATGCCCGCGTGCGCATGAACCGCAGCCCGCTGGGTGCCGCGGCGCTGGCTGGCACCGGCTTCCCCATCGACCGTTTCCGTACAGCCGAGGCGCTGGGCTTTGATGGGCCGACCGACAACAGCCTCGATTCGGTGTCCGACCGCGATTTCGCGCTCGATTACCTGATGGCCGCGGCGCAGTGCTCGTTGCACCTTTCGCGGCTGGCGGAAGAGTTCATCATCTGGGCAAGCCAGCCGTTCGGTTTCGTGACGCTGCCCGACAGCTTGTCGACCGGCAGCAGCATCATGCCGCAGAAGAAGAATCCCGATGCCGCCGAACTGGTGCGCGGCCACTCGGGGCGGATCGTCGGCTGCCTGACCGCGCTGATGATCACGATGAAGGGCCTGCCGCTGGCCTATTCGAAGGACATGCAGGACGACAAGCCGCCGGTGTTCGAAGCCGCCAGCCTGCTGGCCCTGTCGATCGCGGCGATGACCGGGATGGTCGCTGAAGCCAAGTTCCGCACCGACCGGATGCGCGCCGCCGCCGAACTCGGCTATGCCACGGCGACCGACCTTGCCGACTGGCTGGTGCGGCAGGCCAACATCCCGTTCCGCGAGGCGCATCATATCACCGGCAGCGCCGTGAAGCTGGCCGAATCGCGGGGCATCGCGCTCGACCAGCTCTCGATCGAGGACCTCAAGGCCATTGACCAGCGCATCGACGATCGCGTCTATGCCGCGCTTTCGGTCGAGGCGAGCGTGGCGGCGCGTTGCAGCCATGGCGGAACCGCACCGGACGAGGTAAGGAAGCGCGTGGCCCAGGCGCGCGTGGCGCTGGGGCTGGAGGAATCGGCTTGAAGCTTTCGCGCACCATTTTGCTCGGCACCCTTGGCGCCCTGGCTCTGGCCGGATGCGGCAACAAGGCCGAGTTGAAGCTGGCGCCAGACCAGACGCCGCCGCCGATCCCCTATGGCCGCGAGGTCCAGCCGGGCGCGGACGATCTGCTCAAAACCCCGCGCAGGCAGCCCCTGCGCGCAACGTCGAGCCGCGTCGCCGCTCGCAGGATCGCGAAGACGATCCTTTCGACCTGCCACCCGAAGACTGAGAATTTCCGATGGACCATTTTGAACTGAACAACGGCGTGCTCTGCGCCGAGAACGTGCCCCTGCCGGTGATCGCGGCGGAAGTCGGCACGCCCGTCTATGTCTATTCGCGCGCGACGCTGACCCGCCACGCCCGCGTGTTCCGCGATGCGCTGGGTATCCTGCGTGACGTGAAGATCGCCTTTGCGGTCAAGTCCAACCCCAACCTCGCCGTGCTCAAGGTCCTGGCTGCCGAAGGCTACGGCGCCGATGTCGTCTCGGGCGGCGAGATGGAGCGGGCCTTGGCCGCAGGCATGGCGCCCGATGGCATCGTGTTTTCGGGCGTTGGCAAGACCGCTGCCGAAATGCGCCGCGGCATCGAAGCCGGGATCGGCCAGTTCAACCTCGAGAGCGAGGAAGAAGGCATCGAACTTGCCGAGATCGCAGCGTCGATGGGCAAGGTCGCTTCCGCCGCGCTGCGCGTGAACCCCGACGTTGACGCAGGCACGCACGGCAAGATCTCCACCGGCAAGGCCGAGAACAAGTTCGGCGTTCCGTTCGACCGTGCCGCCGCGATCTATGGCCGTCTGGCCAACACGCCCGGCCTCAACATGCGGGGCCTCACGCTGCACATCGGCAGCCAGCTTTCCAAGCTCGAGCCGCTGGAAGCCGCCTTCAACAAGGTTGGCGGGTTGATGGAAGAGATCCGCGCGGCGGGCCATTCGGTCACGCACATGGACTTGGGCGGCGGCGTGGGCGTGCCCTACAAGGCGGGCGAAGTCTTCCCGCAGCCTGCCGAATATGCCGCAATGGTCGCGCGCGTGACAGGCAACTGGGGCGTGACGCTGATGTTCGAACCGGGCCGCGTGATTACCGGCAACACCGGCGTGCTGGTGACCGAGGTCATCCGCGTGAAGGAAGGGGCGAGCAACCCCTGGGTCGTGGTCGACGCCGCGATGAACGATCTGGCGCGGCCTGCGCTCTACGATGCCTGGCACGATTTCGCCGCTGTTGAGCCGAAGGGCGATACCTTCACTGCCAATATCGTCGGCCCGATCTGCGAAAGCTCGGACACCTTCGCCATGGCCCGCACGATCGACAAGGTCGGGCGCGGCGATCTCGCCGTGTTCCGCACCGCGGGCGCCTATGGCGCGACGATGGCCAACACCTACAACTCGCGGCCTCTAGTGCCCGAGGTCATGGTCGATGGCGACCAGTGGGCCGTGGTTGCTGATCGGATCGACCCCGCCACGATCCTTGCCGCAGAGCGCGTGCCGGACTTCCTCAAGTAAGCCGGGTTTGAAGATATGAAGGCGCTCCCCCTCTTCCACCGCATCGCGGGCCAGCCGGTGATCCTGCTGGGCGAGGGGGACGCGGCCGAGGCCAAGCAGCGCCTGATCGAGCGCGCCGGCGGGGTGATCTACCGCGACATCAACGCCGGTATCGACGACGGGGCGCGGCTGGCCTTCATCGCGCATGACAATCCCGACATGGCGCAGGGCGATGCGATCCGGCTGCGCTGTGCCGGCCTGCTGGTCAACGTGGTCGACCGGCCCGAACTGTGTGATTTCACCACGCCTTCGATCCTCGACCGCGACCCGGTGCTGATCGCGGTGGGCACCGGCGGCGCTTCGGCAGGCCTCGCCAAGATCCTGCGCCTGCGGCTGGAGCGCCTGCTGCCGCAAGGGCTGGGCGCCTTGGCCCGCGCGCTGGAGGAGGCGCGCGAGGGGATGCGCAAGCGCTGGTCCTCGGTCGCCGACCGCCGCCGTGCACTGGATGCGGCGCTGGACGAGGGCGGGGAACTCGACCTGTTCCGGGCCGGGAGCGAGGCGAAGGTGGCTGACTGGCTGGCTTCTGGCGCGGAAGGGCAGTCCGGGCGATTCGAAATCGTGCTGACATCCAACGATCCCGAAGACCTTACCCTGCGCACCGCGCGGCTGCTGGGGCAGGCGGATGTGGTGGTGCACGACGCTGGCGTGGCGCCGGAAATCCTGTCCCGCGCGCGGGCCGATGCGGTGCGGGTGTTGGCGGGGGAGGCGACGCCGGACGGCGGGATCGTGGTGGTGTTGCGATTTGCTTAGGTCAAAATCCTCCCCTTTTTCACCGCAGGTGCAAATGG
Source organism: Novosphingobium sp. THN1 (assembly GCF_003454795.1). GTDB lineage: Bacteria > Pseudomonadota > Alphaproteobacteria > Sphingomonadales > Sphingomonadaceae > Novosphingobium. The sequence continues at coordinate 661,498 of NZ_CP028347.1, read as the reverse complement.
GGAGGGGGACCGCCAGCGAAGCTGGTGGTGGAGGGGAAAAGCCCCTCCGTCAGTCACCTGCGGTGACTGCCACCTCCCCGTTTGTGCTGCGCAAAAACAGGGAGGAGCTTGATCACCCCTTCATCGCCGCCTGCAACTGCCCGATGATCACCTGGCTCTGCTCTGCGCCTGACTGCGGTGCGAAGTCGCCGGTGCGGTCGCTGATCTTGTCCCAGTTGGCGGCGAAGCCTTCGACGGTGCGCTCGCCCGGTGCAAGCAGGACGCCCTTGTTCATCGTCACCCATGCGCCGTGGTAGGCGCCGCCGCCAGCGCCGACGATGGCGTTGGTCGGCGCATCTTCCGAGACGAGGAAGAGCGCGGCGGGGACGACGTTTTCGGGGCCGAACAGCTTGAAGGCTTCCTCGGGAAGATGTCCTCGGTCATGCGCGTGGCGGCGACAGGGGCCAGCGTGTTGACCTTGATGTTGTTCTTTGCGCCTTCGAGGTAGAGCGTCTTGGTGAGGCCAGCCAGACCGAGCTTGGCTGCGCCGTAGTTCGCCTGGCCGAAGTTGCCGAACAGGCCGGTTGACGATGCCGTCATCAGGATGCGGCCGTAGTTCTGTTCGCGCATCAGGTCCCAGCAGGCCTTGGTGGCGAAGGCCGAACCGATCAGGTGGACGCGCACGACCATCTCGAAATCGGCCGGGTCCATCTTGGTGAAGCTCTTGTCGCGCAGGATGCCGGCGTTGTTGATCAGCACATGGACTCCGCCCCAACGTTCCTTGGCCTTGGCGACCATCTCGACCATCTGTTCGTATTCGCTGACCGAGCCGCCATTCGACATGGCCTCGCCGCCCATGGCCTCGATTTCCTCGACAACCTTCAGCGCAGCGTCGGAATGGCCGGTGCCATCGCGCGAACCGCCGAGATCGTTGACCACCACCTTCGCGCCGCGGCGGGCGAGTTCGAGGGCATAGGCGCGGCCGAGGCCACCGCCTGCCCCTGTAACGATCGCGACGCGGCCTTCGAACGAAATGGTCATGTCTGGTCTCTCCGGGAGCGCCCTAACCGGGCGATTAAGTCATGCCCTTGCGATGCCACGGCGGGCGGCGGAACGCAACGGGCGAGGCGGTTTGCAGCATTTGCGACAAATCAGCCAAACCACCGTCAACAAAATGTAACACAACAGACATATTCGGCCGCAGACCGAAGTCCTGAGGATTCGCCATGAAGTTCGTAACCCGCGTCTCGATTTCTGCCCTTGCCTGTGCCGCTGGCTGGGCCGTCCCGGCACAGGCCGCGACCTCCAATGCCGATCTTGCCGCCATGCAGGCCCAGCTTCAGCAGATGCAAGCGCAGATGCAGAGCCAGATGGCTGCGATGGCAGCGATGCAGGCGCAGATCCAGACCTTGCAGGGCCAGCTCGCCGAAGCCAGGGCCAAGACCGACGCGACGGCTACGGCCGTTGCCGCGATCCCTGCGCCGACGGTATCGGGCAAGCCGCCGGTGGCGATCAGCTGGGATGGTGGGCCGAAGATCGAATCGCCGGTTGATCCGAAGAACCCCAAGGCCGGCAAGTGGAGCTTCAAGCCGCGCGGCCGCCTGCAGATTGATACGGCTTCGGTATCGGCACCGCCCTCCATCGGCAGCAAGAGCCTTGGCCTCGCCACCGAATTCCGCCGCGCCTACTTCGGTTTCGACGGCACCGTTCCGGGCAACTTCGGCTACCGCATTGAAGCCGATATCGCCAACAGCGCGGTCGACCTTACCGACGTCTATCTGACCTACAACGGTATCAAGAACCTGACCCTGACGATCGGCCAGCACAAGCCGTTCGAATCGATGGAGGACACCGAGTCCGACCTGTTCACCAGCTTCATGGAGCGCGCATCGTTCAACACCGCCTTCGGTTTCGAGCGCCGCCTCGGCCTGTCGGCGCAATACCAGAAGGGCATGGTCCTGGCGCAGGTCGGCGTGTTTACCGACAACGTCACCGATCTCAACGCCGATACCGACAACAGCTATTCGATCGACAGCCGCTTTGCGCTTCAGCCCAAGCTGTTCGGTGGCCAGGCGCATATCGGCGGGTCGGCGCACTACCATGATCTCAACGACAGCAGCGCGACGGTGCGCTATCGCGCGCGCCCCTTCACCCACACCACAGACATCCGCTTTGTCGACACCAAGGCGATCAGCGCGCTGTCGGAAACGAACTACGGCGTGGAACTGGGCTGGACCGGTGGGCCGGTGCACTTCACCGCCGAATCGCAGTGGATGAAGGTCAACCGCCCCGGCGCCATTGCCGACCCGACGTTCAATGGCGGCTATGTCGAAGCAGGCCTGTTCCTGACCAAGGGGACACGCTGCCCTACAAGGCGAGCGAGGGTACCTGGACCCGGATCAAGCCGAAGAACGGCGTCGACAAGGGCGGCATCGGCGCAGTGCAGGTCAACGCACGCTACGACTGGCTTGATCTGAACGACAATGGCGTTCTGGGTGGGCGGCAGCAGCTGGTCGGGGCCTCGCTGCTATGGGTGCCAACCGACTACGTTCGCTTCATCATCGACTACGGCCATCTCTGGCTGAAGGACGCAGCAGTCGCGGCGGGCGCGGATCGCAACTACAACGCCGACGTCATCGGCATGCGCGCGCAGTTCGATTTCTGAGACGTGACATTGGCAAAAGGCCCGTCGTTCCATCAGGAGCGGCGGGCCTTTGCACGTCTCTGGAAAAAGATCAGGCGATGCGCGTGACCCAGCCGTGGGTGTCGGCAATCTCGCCGCGCTGGATGCCGACGAGCTTCTGGCGCAGCTTCTGCGTCAGCTGGCCGGGGCCACCCGAACCGATCGTGAATTCGCCTTCATGGTTGGCGACCTTGCCGACCGGGGTGACCACCGCCGCAGTGCCGCAGGCGAAAGTCTCGATCAGCTTGCCCGAAGCGGCGTCGGCCTTCCACTGGTCGAGGCTGTAGCGGCCCTCGCGCACGGTCAGGCCTTCTTCGGCGGCCAGCGTAAGCAGGCTCGAGCGGGTGATACCGGGCAGGATCGTGCCGGTGAGTTCGGGCGTCAGGATCGAACCGTCGTCGAACACGAAGAACAGGTTCATGCCACCCAGTTCCTCGACCCACTTGCGCTCGGCCGCATCGAGGAACAGCACCTGGTCGTGCCCGCGCGAGAAGGCTTCGGCGGTGGGCACGAGGCTGGCGGCATAGTTGCCGCCGCACTTGGCCGCGCCAGTCCCGCCGGGCGCTGCACGGGTATAGTCCGAAACCCAGATCGAGACTGCCGGTGCGCCCGACTTGAAGTAGTTGCCGGCCGGGCTGGCGATGACCATGAACTTGTACTGCCGCGCCGGGCGCACGCCGAGGAAGGCCTCGGACGCGAACATGAACGGGCGCAGATACATCGAGCCGCCCTCGACCGTGGGGAACCAGTCCTTGTCGGCGAGGACCTGCTGGCGCACGGCTTCGACGAACAGCTCTTCGGGCAGTTCGGGCATGGCGAGGCGGCGGGCCGAGGCGTTGAAGCGCCGGGCATTGGCATCAGGACGGAACAGCGCGATGCCGCCGTCAGCAAGACGATAGGCCTTCAGCCCCTCGAAGATTTCCTGCGCGTAATGCAACACGGCCGCCGCCGGATCGAGCGCGATCGGGCCATAGGGAATCACGCGCGCATCGTGCCAGCCTGCGCCTTCAGCGTAGTCAATCTCGACCATGTGATCGGTGAACGCAGTGCCGAAGCCGGGGTTCGCCAGCACCTGCGCCCGCACGTCCGCAGCAACCGGCGAAGGGTGCGGGTTATGGGTAAAGGTGGTGTCGGCGGTAGTCGCCATTTCGGCAGTCCTTGCGCTAGAATCGAGGAAGCAGCGCCGTGAACTATTATTGCGCGAAAGGCAAGGGGAATGTAATAAATGTGAAGGGCCGCGTCGGTCAATCCGAGCGGCCCTTCGCATGGTCAGCGGCCGGAAGTGCCGCCCACGAAGCCTTTATCGCTTAATCGAAACTCAGCGATAATGCCTCGCGCGGGACTGTACCGACCTCTCTGCTGAACCATGAGACATCGGATCACCTCCTTTCGCGCTGTTGAGCCAAAGTCACAGGCTGTTGGGCCTGCTGGACCGGGAGTTTGCGTACTCACCGGCCTTGATTTGAATGTGATTCATCCGGGGCCAAACAACAAGACTTGATCGAAAAAAAATTGTCGTCACAATCCCCGCTTCGCGCCTGCAGTATGGTCACCCCTGCAACCGGATCGCGCTATTTCCGGCAATCCTCGATCACTCGCCCGACCTCGGCCCAGGCTGGCAGGTAAAGCGTCGGCAGGCCGTTCACCTCGATGACAAAGCGCCCGCGACTGAACGCCATGGAATCCAACAGCGGATCGTGCGCGGCCAGCGTTGCCACCAGTTGCGGCTGGCCTTGCGGCGCGGGATCGGCGGAAAGCGGGCGGGTATCGCTGGTGGTCACCACCGTCATCGGCAGCGGCACGTTCGAAGTGCCGGTGCGGATCAGGCTCATCGTTGCAGCGCCTCGATTGCAGGCCATCGCGAACAGCGTGGCGTCACCCGGACCGAAGCGAGCCACGCCCGGCTCATAGCGCCAGTTGCCCACGGTCTGTGGCGCATCGCGCCAGTCCTTGAAGGTCTGGGCAGGTGGCGGTGGGGGCGGTGCCTGGGTTGGCTTGGGCGCAGGCGGAGGCGCAGCTTGCGGGACCACCGTCGGCGTGGCGCAGGCGGAAAGTGTGAGGGCCAGCGCACCGGATAAAACGAGGCGGGGGCGGTGTGCATGGTTGATCTTCATGGTGCAGTTATGGAAGGAACGCGCCGTGACCTCAACCCGCCCCCCGAAACAGCCCGGCGCATCCAAGCTTCGCGTGGACCAGTTGCTGGTCGACCGCGGCCTGGTCGAGAGCCGCGCGCGCGCGCAAGCCCTGATCCTGGCCGGGCTGGTCTTTTCGGGCGAAACCAAGATCGCCAAGGCCGGGCAGGCACTTGCCACAGATGCCGCGCTGGACGTGCGCGGGCGCGATCACCCATGGGTTTCGCGCGGCGGCATCAAGCTCGCCCACGCGATCGAGCATTTCGGCCTCGACCCGTCCGGCGTTACCGCGATGGACATCGGCAGTTCGACCGGCGGCTTCACCGACGTGCTGCTGCAGGGCGGCGCCGAGCATGTCTTTGCCGTGGACTCCGGGACCAACCAGCTTGCGTGGAAGCTGCGTCAGGACCCGCGCGTCACCGTGCTCGAGCAGACAAGCGCGCGCATCCTCACGCCGGGGCACATCGATCGGCCGGCAACCTGGGTGGTATGCGATGCCAGCTTCATTTCCCTGCGCAAGGTGCTGGAAGTGCCGCTCTCGCTGGCGGCAAGGCCGACGCGGCTTGTCGCGCTGATCAAGCCGCAGTTCGAAGTGGGCAAGGCCGAGGTCGGCAAGGGCGGCGTGGTCCGCGATCCGGCCTTGCACGAACGGGTGTGCAGCGAGGTGCGCGAGTGGCTGGAAAGCGAGGGCTGGGCCGTACAGGGCATCGTCCCGAGTCCGATCACCGGCCCTGAAGGCAACGTCGAATTCCTCGTTTCCGCGCTGCGTGGTTGAGTTTTCCCCGGATTGTGTCTCCACGCGGGATGCAATGCGGGACGAGTTCCGATTGCAGAGCAGGCAACCCCTCGCCAATATCCTCGGCGAATCGCGCGTTTCGCGCAGTTGCTTGCGGGTGCCATGAACTATCTTGCCTCTTCGGGACAGCTTCGCGCCAGTCTCCTGCGCTGGTCGCTGTTCACCATTCCCCTTGTCGTCGCGCTCGGGTTTCTTTCCGGACAAGCCGCGGGCAGCGGCCCCGGTAATCCGTGGTTCGATGCGCTGGTCAAGCCGTCGATCTATCCGCCGCCGGCCGCCTTCGGGATCGTCTGGACCGTGCTTTATGTCCTGATGGGGCTGGCGCTGGCGATGGTCCTTGCGGCGCGCGGGGCGGCAGGCCGTGGCATTGCCGTGGCGATGTTCGTGGTGCAGCTCCTCATCAACCTTGCCTGGTCACCCACCTTCTTCGCGTTGCACCAGATCACCGTTGCGTTCTGGATCACCGTTGCCATGGCCGCGGCGATCGTGTTGACGGTGGTGCTGTTCTGGCGCGTGCGCCCGGTCGCCGGGATGCTCCTGCTGCCTTATCTGGCGTGGGTCTGCTTCGCTTCGGTACTTACGTTCGAGTTCGGGCGTCTTAACCCGGACGCAGATGGCGCGTTCGGCACCGCGAAGACCGAGCGCGTGGAAATCTGACCTCCTGAAATCTGACGCGTCGAATTCTGACTTTCGCGGCCACTTGCGCAAGGCCTTGAGGCGGACCACATAGCGGGAACAACAGCGCCTGCCTCGCGCCATTCAGGACCCAAGCCCATGCAGAGTGAAAACCCGATGATCGCCGACTTCGTCAAGCTGCTGAACAGCGCGGCGGGAACGATTGCCGGCATGGGCCGCGAAGCAGGCGAGAACGCGCGCGAAAAGGCCAAGGAAATCTTCGGCGGCCTCGATTTCGTCAGCCGCGAGGAATTCGACGCGGTCAAGGAACTGGCAGCATCGGCGCGTGAGGAAGTGGAGGCGCTCAAGGCCCGCATTGCTGCTTTGGAAGCAGCCTCAAAGGGTGAGTGAGGAACCGGCCCCCTACCTTGCGGATTTAACCTGCATCAAAGTGGCGCCTGCGGGCGCGATGCAGGAAGATATCCGTGTTCACACAACTCAATCCGACAATTCCCTTGCATGTGCTTGGCAAGGGCGATGGTTATGCGATCGGCATGATCGACTATGGCCAGGAGCACAACCTGATCTGGGTGACGGCGCTCGATGAATCGGGCGAAATCTGGTGTGCGCCGAACAGCAAGGTCCGGCTCGGCAAGAACTGGACGATGGGGCGCGCGGAGAACCGCCTGATCACGCAGGACAAGGAACAGGCGACCCACGCAGCCGAAGCAGAGCACTGCGAGGGTCGGCGCGCCGCCTGACAGTCAGCTTTCCAGCATCCTTGCCGTGGCGAGCGAGCACTCCAGCCGCCAGCGCAGACCTGTCGGCGCATAGTCTATCGTTACATCGGCGTTCAGGCTGCGCGCGGGAATATGGCGCATCAGCGTGGTGCCGAAGCCGTGGTGCGTAGGCTGACAGACGACGGGAACGCCGCTCTCCCGCCAATCGATCACGAACCGGTCCGCCGTTTCTTCCCAGCAAAGCACCACCTTGCCGGTCAGCGATGACAGCGCACCGTATTTGAGCGCGTTGGTGGCAAGCTCGTGCAGGGCCATGCCGATGATTTCGGCGCTTCGCGGGCTGAGCGGAATTGAGGCCCCGCGCAATTCGATCTGCGCCCGCGTCTCGCGCCCCAGTATCGCCAACTGGGCTTCGGCCAGCTCGTCCATGAGGATGGTCGACCAGCCGCGCCGTACCAGCAAGTCCTGATTGGCCGAAAGGCTGGCGAGGCGGCGTTCGAAGCGGTGCAGGAAATCCGGGTCCTGGCAGCCAGAGCGGCGGGCCAGGGCCTGAACGACGGCAAGCAGGTTCTTCGAGCGATGGTTCACCTCCATCAGGAGAACGCGAATCTGCTCTTCCTTCTCGAGCATGTCGGTCACATCGGTATTGGTGCCGAACCAGTAGAGGATCGCGCCCGAAGCGTCGCGAATGGGTAGCGCGCGCGACAGGAACCAGCGGTATTCCCCGTCGCCCGATCGCAAGGGGAAGGTGTCCTCCCACTCCACCCCGGCTTCCATGGTGGCCTTGAAGTGCGCAAGGACTCGTTCGAGGTGGTCCGGGTGATGGACCTGATCCCAGCCCCAGCCGTCGCAATCGCCTTCTGCAAGGCCGGTGTAGTCATACCAGCGCTTGTTGTACCAACCTATCCAACCGGTTTCGTCGGCGACCCAGGCCAGTTGGGTGATGTTGTCGGCCAGCATGCGAAAGCGCATTTCGCTTTCCCGCAAGGCGCGCAGGTTTTCTTCGCGCGCGGTGATGTCGCGGGCAATCTTGCTTGCGCCGACGATCTTTCCCGCCTTGTCGTAGATCGGCGAGACCGTGAGCGAGACGGAGATATGGGCTCCGTCCTTGCGCTGACGCACGGTGTCGAAGCTCTTTACCCGTTCGCCCCGGGCGATGCGCGCAAGGATGTCGTCTTCCTCGGCCTGCCGCTCTTCCGGGATCAGGCGCCGGATCGACTGGCCGATCATGTCCGCTTCCGTAAATCCGAAGATGCGCGTGGCCGCCGGGTTCCAGCTCAGCACGGTCCCCTGAAGGTCCTTGCTGATGATCGCATCATCGGAAGACTGGATTATGGCAGATAGATGGGCCTCGGCCAGCAATGCAGCTTGCTCCGTTGCGACCCCACCCACTGCCCTTCTTAGGGCTTGGGTGGCGGGATGCAACCGGAATGGAGCAAGGTGTTAACCTCGATCAAAGGCCGGCAGCGCGCAGAGCCTGATCCAGGTCGTCGATCAGGTCGTCCGGATCCTCGAGCCCGACGTTGAGGCGCAGCATGCCTTCGCCCACACCCATGTCGGCGCGGGTTTCAGGGCCGACGCCGTAGTGCGTGGTCGAGGCCGGGTGGCACATCAGCGAGCGCGAATCGCCGATGTTGTTCGAGATGTCGATCAATTGCAGCGCGTCGAGCAGGGCGTGAGCCTGCTTCAATCCGCCATCGAGATGGAACGAGAAGATCGTGCCCCCGGCCTTCATCTGCTTCCTGGCCAGTTCATGCTGCGGGTGGCTGGGCAGGAAGGGATAGAGCAGGCGCGGCACGCGGCCTTCAACGAAGCTTGCCACTTTCAGCGCGTTCTCGCTCTGGCGGTGGATGCGCAGGTCCAGCGTTTCAAGGCCCTTGTGGACGACCCAGGCGTTGAATGCCGCGATGTTCGGCCCAGTGTTGCGCTGGAACGGCAGGAGGACGTTGTTGATCCACTCCGCCGATCCGCACACGGCGCCGGCCATGACGCGGCCCTGTCCGTCCATCATCTTGGTCGCCGAATAGGCGACAACGTCAGCGCCGAAATCCATCGGGCGTTGCAGCGCGGCAGTGGCGAAGGCGTTGTCCACGACGGTGGTGATGCCGTGGCGCCGGGCCAGTCCGCAGACGAACTCGAGGTCGACCACGTCCATCGTCGGATTCGCCGGGCTTTCGAAGAAGAACACCTTGGTGTTCGGCTTGATCGCGGCTTCCCAAGCGGCATTGTCGGATGCGTCGATCGTGGTGCCGGTGATGCCGAAGCGGGGCAGCAGATTGTCGACAAGCCAGCGGCACGAACCGAAGGCGGCCTTGGCGGCGACGATGTGGTCTCCGGCAGAAAGCTGGCAGAGCAGTGCGGTGGTCATCGCCGCCATGCCGGTGGCCTGCGTGCGGCACGCCTCGGCGCCTTCCATCAGGGCGATGCGCTCTTCCAGCATCTGCACGGTGGGATTCTGCAGGCGCGAATAGGTCATGCCTTCGGCTTCGCCGGCAAAGCGCGCGGCAACCGTTGCCGCATCGTCGTAGGTAAAGCCGGATGTAAGGAACAGCGCTTCGGAGGTTTCGCCCATTTCCGAACGCCACGTGCCTCCGCGCACGGCTTGCGTTGCGGGACGCCATTTCTGCGTGATCGAACGGTCCTGGCCAGCAGTTCTCTTCATGCCAGCCGCCTTAGTTTTCCGGAAGGCTGCGCGCAAGCGGCGGGATTGCGAAGCGGCCCTGCGCGCCCTATCGGTCAGGACGCATGACGCCACAGTTCCAGACCGCAGCCCCGCGCGAGAAAGACCCTGCATTCTGGTGCGCGGTCATTGCCTCCGCGTTCTTTCTCCTCGTGCTGCACCGGCTCGGGATTCCGTCGAAGCCGATGTTCGACGAGGTCCATTACCTGCCGGCGGCAAGGCGGCTGATCGACCTCACGGCGCGGCTGAACCCTGAACATCCCCTGCTTGCCAAGCAACTGATCGCCTGGTCGATGCAACTGATCGGCGATACGCCGTTCGGCTGGCGCTTCCCCTCGGCCGTGCTGGGCGGGCTCGGGCTTTGGGCGATGATGCGGGCGCTGTGGTGGGCGAGCTTTTCCCGCTCGGCCACGGTATTGTTCGGCCTGCTGCTGGCAACGGACTTCATCTGGTTCATGATGTCGCGCATTGCCCTGCTCGACATGGCGATGGCCGGTTTCATGGCCTTGGCCATGTGGCAATGGGCGCTGGCCTGGCGCAATCCTTCGGGCAAGGCCTTGCTGGCGCGGTCTCACCTGCTGCTGGCGGGCGTGTTCATGGGGCTGTCGCTGGGGCCAAATGGAACGGCGCGCTGCTGCTGCCGCTGCCCGGACTGGTCTTTGCCTTGAATCGCTGGCAGGCCCTCGAAGGTCGGCGCGGCGGGCTGCTCTGGGCCTCGCGCGGGGCGGGGCCGGTGCCCGGCGTCTCGCTGGTCGAGGCGGCACTCTGGCTGGGGGTGGTGCCAGTCGTGGTCTACCTCGCCACTTTCCTGCCCGCGTTCTTCTATGAAAAGCAGCCGCTGACCGTGGGCGGGCTGTTGCACTGGCAACAGTACATGCTGGAACTGCAGGACAGCGTGAAGAAGCCGCACACCTACATGAGCGTGTGGTGGCAGTGGGTGGCCAATATCCGCGCGATCTGGTTCCTCTATGAAGACGTCGATGGGGCGCAACGCGGCGTGCTGATGATCGGAAACCCGTTCACGATGCTGGCCGGGCTGCCCGCGCTGCTGTTCTGCGCCTGGGACGGCCTGAGGGGCATGAAGAGGGGGGGCAAGCGTCTCCACCTGCTGGTCTTCGCCGCCTATGTCCTGCTCGTCGGCTTCTGGGCGATAAACGGCAAGCCGGTCCAGTTCTACTACCACTACATGCTGGCAAGCTGTTTCCTGCTGGCCGCGCTGGCACTGGTGCTGGGCGAATGGTGGGACCTCGGCCTGCGCTGGCCGACCAAGGTGACGCTGGTCCTCTCGTTCGGCCTGTTCATTGGCTTCTATCCGATCCTGTCGGCGGGAGAGCTGCCGCGCAAGGATTCGTACCGGGACTACACCTGGCTCAATAGCTGGAAATAGCGCGCAGCCGCAGCCAGATTGCGGTGGTCAGCGCGCCCAGCCCGGCAAGCGCCATGTCCTTCTGCGCGTCCCACGGGTCGCCCTGCTGGCCGTTGTAGGCATCGACATCGGGCCCGGCCATGACCACGGTCAGCTGCCACTCGAAGATCTCGTAGACCGCGCTGCCTGCCAGCACGAACTCGACCGCGATGTAGCTGGCGAGCGCAGGCGACAGCCCGCGATGGCGTGAAAGCCAGCAGGCTATCGGCCAGACCCACATCGCGCCGAAGCTGAAGTGCACCAGCCGGTCCCACGAATTGCGGGGCAGGCCCAATGCCTGGTCGATCGAGGGCAGGCCAAGCGCGCCGAGCCACTGCTCGTAGGGCACGTAGGAATAGATGTAGCGCCCGCCGATGGTGTGAAGCGCCATGAACAGGGCAATGCATGCGACCGCGCTGGTCGGCATCGGCCAGCGGCGCAGCGCGAGCCACAGGCCCGCGACAATTGCCAGAGTCGGGAGGTTCTGCAGCGGCGCCAGCGCCGGGTAGGGCGTATCGACCAGGCTGAACAGCGCGCCCGCGGCAGTCAGAGCCAGCAGAAGCGCTTGCGGTCCCGGTATCCCCGCGACCGCGCGCAAATCAGTACTTGCCCCAGACGAAGCGCGAGGACAGCGCGAAGTTCCACACTGAGCCGAGCACGATACCGACGATCACCGCGACCACGCTGTGGAAGCCGATGGTCTTGAGCACGGCAGCCGAACCGACGTTGGTCAGCAGACCCAACGAGCAGGTCAGGCCGAACTGCGCCCAGCCGCGCAGCAGCGGTCCGAAGCCGCGCAGGCGCTTGTCGGAATAGGTCAGCTCGTTGTTCAGCACGAAGTTGAACGTCATCGCAATGATCGCCGCCAGCGTGTTGGCGGTGTTGAACGTCGCGCTTTCCGACCAGTTGCCATAGACGAAGCGTTCGCCGGCAATGACCTTGAGCAGCACCCACAGGGCGCCCAGCTGTACCGCAACACCCATTGCGCCGACCGTGCCGAACAGCGCAAAGCGCGTTGGAATGATGCGGCCGAGCCACTTGTCGTAAAGGCCTACGAGGAATTCGAACACGACGGTCTGGTCCAGCTTGCTCTCGCCCTCGATGCGGGCGACGAAGTTTAGAGGGAATTCCTTGACCTTGAGCGGGCGGTCGACCGTCGCAAGGATATCGAGCAGGATCTTGAAGCCGACGCCCGACAGGCGGTGTGCGTCCGCCCGCAGCGTTTCGGCGCGGAGCATGAAGTAGCCGCTCATCGGGTCCGAAAGCTCTACGCCCGTCACCTTGTTGGCGATGCGGTTGGCAAGACCCGAAGCCTTGACCCGATCGGGGCGGCCCCATTCCTCGGTGCTGGCCCCTTCGGCAAAGCGCGAGGCGTAGGCGATGTCATATTCGCCGCTTTCGACCGCAGCGAGCATCTTGGGCAGCAGTTCGGGGTCGTGCTGCTGGTCGGCGTCCATCACCGCGACGATCGGTGCGGCGGTGGCGCACATGCCCTCGATCGCGGCCGAGGCGAGGCCGCGCCGGCCGATCCGCTCGATCACGCGAACGCGCGGATCGGTGAGCGAGATGCGGCGGGCCTCGTCGGCGGTGCCGTCCGGGCTGTTGTCGTCAACGAAGATCGCTTCCCACGCCACGCCCTGCAGCGCGGCGTCGAGACGCGCGACCATCGGCGCGATATTCGCGCGTTCACGATAGGTCGGAAGAATTACGGCTAACTGGAGCATCGGACGGGGCCTTTAGAGCCTTGCGAGCACCGCGTCACCAACTTCCGTCGTCCCGGCGCTCCCGCCAAGATCGCGGCCGAGCACGCCATCGGCCAGCGTCTTTGCTACTGCGGCTTCGACGCGGTCCGCTTCAGCAGCAAGGCCAAGCGAGTGGCGCAGCAGCATCGCGGCGGAAAGGATCGTCGCCATCGGATTGGCAAGGCCTTGGCCTGCGATGTCCGGGGCCGAGCCGTGGATCGGCTCGTAGAGGCCGAATGTGCCATGCGCGGTCTGGCGCTCGCCCAGCGAGGCCGAGGCGAGCAGACCGATCGAGCCGACGCACATCGAAGCCTGGTCCGAGAGGATGTCGCCGAACAGGTTGCCGGTCAGCACCACGTCGAACTTGCCCGGCGCACGGACGAGCTGCATCGCGGCATTGTCGACGTACATGTGCTCGAGCGTGACCTCGGGGTATTCCTTGGCAACCTCGATCACCACGTCGCGCCACAGCTGGCTGGTCTCGAGCACGTTGGCCTTGTCGACCGAGCACAGCCGCTTGGCGCGGCCCATCGCGGTGCGGAAACCGACATGGGCGATGCGGCGCACCTCGCTCTCGTTGTACGACATCACGTCGTAACCCTCGCGGTCGCCGTTGGCGGCGGTGCGGAAGCCCTTCTCGCCGAAGTAGACGTCGCCGTTGAGCTCGCGCACGATGACCATGTCGATCGCGCCGGCCACTTCGGGGCGCAGCGCGGAATGGCCTTCGAGGCCTGCAAAGACCTTGGCCGGGCGCAGGTTGGCAAACAGGGTCAGCTCCTTGCGCAGGCCGAGGATGGCCTGTTCCGGACGCAGGTGGCGTTCCAGCGAATCGCAATCGGGATCGCCCACCGCGCCGAACAGGATGCCGTCGGAAAGGCGGGCGATCTCCAGCGTCTCTGCCGGGAGGGGGTGGCCATAGGCCTTGTAGGCGGCGCCGCCGACCGGGGCTTCCTTCATCTCGATGTCGGGCAGGCCGAGCGCTTCGATCACGCGGACGGCTTCGCGCGTCACTTCGGGACCGATGCCATCACCGGGCAGAACCGCAATCTTCATGAAATACCCCTTCGTGCCTGCGCTCACTCGCCGCTTATGCGTCGAAGCCAATCCTTCTTAGGCGCCCGAGCAGAATCGCGCGCGCCCCCATAACATCGCGCGTGCGATCGGCAAGCAGGCGGTTGGCAATGGCTTTGCCCTGACGCTCCAGTCGCGCAAGTAGATCTGGCCATTGCTCGTCAGGCGGTGGGGCCGGGGCCGTGCCATAGCCGACCTCGCGCAGCAGGAGCACCTCGTAACCCGCCAGAACCCGCGCCCAGCCGCGCGCCGAGGGGGCGTGGCAGATCGCATCGAGCAAGGCGACGAGCGATTCATAGAGCACGGGGTAAGGGTGGCCTTCGGGCAAGGTCGCGGCGGTCAACGCGCAGGCCCAGCCGATCCCGGCGCTCGGCAGCGGTTCGGACAGCCACGGCCCACGACTCGCCACCAATTCGACACGGGCCGATGGCAGTTGCGAGGCGGTGCGCGATCGCACCTCTACTTCGATCAGGTTTCCCGGGATCAGCACGGGCCGCAACTCGCGCCCCCGCGCCCCGGCGACATAGGCGGCGGCAAGGCCATGGTCGGCGGTCAGCACGCGGATGATCGCGCCGTGTTCGCCGTTGGGCAGGACCGAGCAGAGAATGGCGGGGGCGCGGATCAGCATTGCGTCATCCTCTGCGCCCACCGCCCTTTTTGGGCAATGCCTTCAAGGGCAGGCGCCACAAAGTTGCACATCGGCGTTGGAACATCTGGCGGTTTGCGATAGTTTGATGGGCATGAAGCAGCTCTTCCAGCATGCCGCCATCACCGAAGGCGTCACGGTGCGAGTCGCCGTGAACTTCCTCCCCGAACAGTCGCGGGTGGAAGCAGGCAAATGGTTCTGGGTCTATCATATCCGTCTCGAGAACGACGGCGACCAGCCGGTACAACTGCTGTCGCGCCATTGGCGGATCACCGACGGGCGGGGCATGATCAACTTCGTCGACGGTGACGGCGTCGTGGGCGAACAGCCCGTCCTGCAGCCGGGGCAGAGCCATGATTACGTCTCGGGCTGTCCGCTCGGCACCCATCACGGCAGCATGGAAGGCCACTACACGATGCAGCGTGCCGATGGCTCGCTGTTCGATGTGGCGATTCCATTCTTTCCTCTGGCGGCACCGGCTCCGGCAAACTAAATCCGGTTCGCAATGAAGCGGACCCATCTCCCTCTCAATGGCCTGCGCGTGCTTGACGCGGCGGCCCGGCACCTCTCGTTCACGCGCGCGGCCGACGAACTGGCGGTGACCCCCGCAGCGGTCGGCCAGCAGATCCGTGCGCTGGAGGACCTGCTCGGCGTCGTGCTGTTCCGCCGCACCTCCAAGGGCCTCGAGCTCACCGACGAGGCGATTGCCGGTCTCGATGCCATCCGCGAAGGCTTTCTGCGCTTCGAGGAAGGCGTGCAGGCAATGCAGGCCGGGCAATCGAGCCACGTCTATACCATTGCCTGCCCGCGCGATTTCTTTGCCGCGTGGCTTTCGCCCCGGCTTGCGGCATTTCGCGCCGGCAATCCGCAGATGCGCTTCTCGCTGGTCGGCGGCGATGCCGATATCGACTTTACCGAAGCCAATCTCGACCTCGCGGTGCGCTGGGCCGAAGGACCGGGCGAACTGGAAGGCATCGCGCTGGGCCAATCGTTGATGGTAACGGTGGCGGCGCCCGACGCTGCGCCCGATTGTCCGTGGATCGGCTGGCCGGGCGATCCGGCACCGGGGGGCGGCGATGTAGGCTTCTCGGTCGGCGATGCCGGGACTGCGATCAGCGCGGCAAGCGCGGGCCTGGGTCGGGCGCACGTGCCCTATCAGCTGGTCGACAACGCGATCGGCATGGGCCGCGTGGTCGTGCAGGGCGAGCCCGTGACCTCGCGGAAGGGGTACTGGCTTGTCGCGCCCCTGCCGCAGTGGCGGCAGAAGAAGGTCAAGGAGCTGGTCGCGGCGCTTTCCGCGTAAAGCTAAGTAAATGATTTGCCACGCCAGATAGACCCAATTTGGCAGTGACCCTTACGCGCTGTTAACTGCCTTGATGGTATCCCCGCAGCCATGTTCACCGGGTTGCGCAGTCTATTCGCTCGCGGACGGCGCTTCGGCCGTCTGTTGCGCAATGCGCGTCCCTACACCTCCAGCTGGAAGCAGCGCGAGGGTGACAACTTCACCCTCGCCTATGCGCGAAGCCTGTCGCATCGCCTGCCGTTGCTGTACCTCGTCGTCGTCTTCGACATGCTTCTGGTGGCCTTCCGGTTTCGCGACATCGCGCCGAGCTGGCTGATCGTGCCGGGACCTGTTTTCCTGAGCGCTTTTGCGCTGCGGCGGGCCTATTACTGGCGGCCGGCTGCGGTCGAGCAGCGCGCAACGGCAGTGCTTCGGCGCGATCTTGCATCGATGAGCTGGCTGGGCGCATTTGCCAGTTTCCTGTTCGCCCTGTGGGGCATGGTGCTCTACAGTTACGGCGATTGGGAAGCGCAATCATTTATCCATTATATCTTTGCCGTAACGCTGTTTTCCGGGATTCTCGGGCTGGGCCATTCGCCGCTGACGGCGCTGCGCATCGCGATTGCGACCACTATCCCGACCTCGGGCCAGATCCTCTTCAGCGGCCATCCCAACGCGGTCATGGTCGTGCTGGTGCAAGTGGTGGTGACGACCTTGCTACTGCTCATCACCAACGGTCATCATCGCGATTTCGTGCGGCTTGAACTGTCGCGGCAGCAATTGGCCCGGCGAGAGCGTGAAGCGGCCCGACTGGCGCAGGAGAACCTGCTTCAGGCAACCATCGACCCCCTGACCGGTGGCCTCAACCGTCGTGCCATTCTCGATCGGCTGGCCGAGGATATCGAACGGGGCGGCAAGGGTGTGCAGCGGGCCTGGCTCGCTCTGATCGACCTCGACGGGTTCAAGCACATCAATGACACCTATGGCCACGCGGCAGGCGATGCGGTGCTTCAGGCGGTCGCGAATCGGCTTGGCGGAATGGAGCGCGTGCGCTGTTTCGGTCGGCTTGGCGGCGATGAATTCGCGGCTGTTCTCGATCCCTCGCTCGATCACATAGCAGCGTTCGCGATCGGCACGGCGCTTTCGGAATCGCTGCGCGCCCCGGTGCTGCACGGTGGGGCGGTCCTGCGCTTTTCCGGGTCCATTGGCGTCCACCGCATGGACGGCCGGAGCGTCAGCGATTGCCTCGAACGGGCCGACGCCGCGCTCTACAAGGCCAAGGAGCTTTCCGACGGCGCCGTTGTCGTGTTCAGCCCGGATGACGAGGCCGAACTGCAGGATCGCGCCGCAATCACCCGCCTGTTCAACGAAAGCAATCTCGCTGACCGGCTCAAGCTCGTCTACCAGCCGGTCTTCGATGCCGAGAGCGGGGGCGTGATCGGCCTCGAAGCTTTCGTGCGCTGGAGCCCGGATGGCGAACGCTGGCTCGCACCGGGGCAATTCATGTCGCTTGCCGAAGCAACGGGGCGGACCGGCGAACTGACCCGGATGGTGCTGGCGCGCGCCTTGGCCGAATGCCCGGCGTGGCACTATGGACGCTGGCTGGCGATCAACCTCAGCCCTCGCGACGTGATGCGGACTGGCACGGCCGAGGCTCTTGCACGTCTGGTGGAAGAGCATGGCGCGCCACCGCATTCGATCATCCTCGAAGTTACCGAACGGGCCTTGCTCGAAGATCCCAAGCGCGCCGAAGCCCAACTGCTGGCATTCCGCGCGCGAGGTTTCCGCATCGCGCTGGACGATTTCGGCGCAGGCTGGTCAAGTCTCAACCAGGTCCACAGCCTGCCGCTCGACATGATCAAGATCGATCAGGAGCTTTCCCGCGCTCTTGCGAATGACCCGGGCGCGCGTTCGCTGGTCGGCACCATCGTTTCGCTCGCCTGGCAGCTTGGCATTGACTGCACAATCGAGGGCGTCGAGGACGAACTGCAGGCCAGCACGGCGCGCGCGCTCGGCATCCGGCTGATGCAGGGGTACCATCTGGGGCGGCCGCAACCCGCGGCAGAGGCCTTGGCGCTGATCGCGGATAATGCTTTGAGCCTGCGTGCCTAGTGCTCCAGCACGATCGGGCGCGGTGTGCCCGGGGGATGAAGGCGGCGGAACAGCTTGCCCCTCTCGCTGAACAGCACCAGCAGCAGGCTGAGCACGCCCGCCGTCAGCAGCGCCAGAGCAAGGGGGTGGGCCGTGCCGTCATAGGCTTGGCCGACGAAGATGCCGATGACTGAACCGACCACCATGCGCAGGAAGGCATGCATCGAATTTGCACTGCCTGCCGTCCGTTCGAACGGCTGCAGCGCGATCGAGCCGAAGTTCGCGCCGATGAAGCCGATGAGGATCATGTTGGTGATCATCAGCGGCATGAACTGCCACAGCGTCTGCCCTTCCAGACTTGAGGAGTAAGTCTGCAACGCGCTGACGAGGATGAACGCGATCACCGCCGTGTGCGAAACGCGGCGCGCCCCGAAGCGCTCGACGATGCGCGAGTTGGAGAAGCTGGCGCAGGCCATCATCAGCGCGGAGAAGCCGAATAGCACCGGGAACATCTTGCCCGCGCCGAAGTGTTCGCCGACCAGCTGCTGCGACGAGTTCACGTAGCCGATCATCGCCCCGAAGGTGAGCGAACCGCCCAGCACGTAGCCGATGGCCGAGCGGTTCGTGGCGGCACCGGCCATGTTCTTCGCAATCGTCATCGGGCGGATCGGCTGGCGATATTCGGGGTGCAGTGTTTCCGGAAGGCGGATGTAAAGCCATGTCGCCATGCCCATGGCAAGAACCGCCAGCAGCACGAAGATCCAGCGCCAACCGGCAAACAGCAGCACGACCTGCCCGATGCTTGGCGCAAGCATCGGCACGACCATGAAGATGACCGAGATGATCGACATCTGCTTGGCCATCTGGTCGCCGGAAAAGCGATCGCGGATGATTGCGCCCGGCAGAACGGCAAGCCCGCCGCAGCCGATCGCTTGCCCCACGCGCATCGCCAGCATGCCGTCGAATGACGTGACAAGCGCGCAGGCCAGCGAGAACAGGATGTAGATCACCATGCAGGTCAGCAGGACCGGGCGGCGGCCATAGCGGTCTGCCAGCGATCCGGGCACCAGCGAGGCAAAGCCCGAGGCGAGCAGGAACGTGCCGACCACAAGCTGGCGGCGGTTGGGATCGGCAACGCCAAGATCCGTCGCAATGTCGCCAAGCGCAGGCAGCATGGCGTCGACGGCGAGCGCCTGCATCGCCATGACGAGCGCCATCATCGCGATGGTCTCACGCTCGCCCATCGTGCGCGGCGCGCGCAGGGTATTGGAATCGTTAGTGGGCATAATCACCCTTTGAACGAGAACGGCTTCAAATCCCATCCCCAAAACCGGGTTTATGTTGCAATGCGAAACGGAGTATCGTGTCGCCATGAAACTTGCGCGAGACCATGACGAGCCTGACCGTCAGGCGATTGCCTTGCGCAAGATCATCCACGTCGACATGGACGCCTTCTTCGCCAGCGTCGAGCAGCGCGATGATCCCTCGATCCGGGGGCTGCCCGTGGCCGTCGGCGGATCGTCCGGGCGAGGCGTGGTGGCGGCAGCAAGCTACGAAGCGCGCAAGTTCGGGGTGCGCTCGGCCATGCCGTCGGCGCGGGCAGTGCAACTGTGTCCGGACCTGATCTTCAGGAAGCCGCGTTTCGATGTCTACAAGGCGGTGTCACAGCAGATCCGCAGCGTTTTCCTGCACTTCACGCCGCACGTGGAGCCGCTATCGCTGGACGAGGCCTACCTTGACGTGACCGACGACGTGCGCGGGATCGGGTCCGCCACGCGCATCGCCGAATTGATCCGCCAGCGCATAAAGGCCGAGACCGGGCTGACGGCCAGCGCCGGGGTGTCCTACAACAAGTTCCTCGCCAAGCTGGCCAGCGACCAGAACAAGCCCGATGGCCTGTGCGTGATCCGCCCCGGCGAGGGGGCGCAGTTCGTGGGCTCGCTGCCAGTGCGGCGATTTCACGGCATCGGGCCGCGCGGCGCGGAGAAGATGGCGAAGTTGGGGATCGAGACGGGGGCTGACCTGCGCGCCAAGGACCTCGCCTTCCTGCGCGCCAACTTCGGCAGTTCGGCGGACTATCTCTATCGCGCGGCGCGGGGGATCGACCTCAGGCAGGTGAAGGCGGACCGACCGCGCAAGTCGGTCGGCGGCGAGCGGACGTTCGAGCGCGATATCTCATCCGGCCCCGCACTGCGCGAGACCCTCGAGCGGATCATCGAGATCGTTTGGGAGCGGATTACGCGCAGCGGAGCGACCGGGCGGACGATCACGCTGAAGATGAAGTTCAATGATTTCACGCCCTGTACGCGGGCCAGGTCCCTGCCACGCCCGATCGCCGGAAAGGCAGAGTTCTCAGCCCTCGCCCGCGATCTGCTCGATGCGCAACTGCCCCTGCCCAAGCCGATCCGGCTGATGGGCCTCACGCTTTCGGCACTGGAGGGTGAAGAGGCCGAGGAAGGCGGTGCAGGCGCTGCGCCCCCGGTGCTTCAGGCCGAACTGCCGTTCTGATCGGCCAGCCAGCGGGCAATCATCTCGCGCACCGAGCGGACAGTGTTGTCGGGCAGCGCCGTTGCCGGGAAAAAGCGCGCTTCGGCAATTTCGCGGCCATCTGGGGCGGGCAGGTCTGCCGTGGTCCCCGCGACCAGTTCGATCGCGTTGGTCCAGCCCTTGCGGTCCAGCAAGACAGTGCCGAGGTGACGCGGCGCTGCAAGGCGGCAGCCGGTTTCCTCGAACAGTTCGCGTAATGCGGTCGCTTCCGGACGCTCGTTGCGCCCCAGTCCGCCGCCGGGCAGCATCCACGTGTCGCGCGCGTGGTAGCTGTGACGGACAAGCAGCACTTCGCCCGCAGCATTGGCCGCGATCACGTTGCAGCCACGCACCCGCTTGCGCGTGATACGCCAGTACCACAGCCGCGCGGCATGGGCGACACGCAGCACGGTGCGATGGAGCGGGCCGGGAAGGAAGTGCAGCACCAGCGCATTGTGGGGCCGGTGCTGCCGATTGTCACCTGCGCTTACGCCGCCTTCCAGCGCAGCGGCAGCGCCTTGTATCCGCCGACGAAAGTGGAGTTCACGCGGCGCGGGGCTCCTGCCAGTTCAAGGCTCTCCACCCGGTCGAGCAGCACATCGAGCAGGATGCGCATTTCGAGGCGGGCGAGGTGCAGGCCGAGGCACTGGTGCGAACCTGCGCCGAAAGCGGCGTGCCGGTTGGCCGGGCGCGTGGCGTCGAACTTGCGCGGTTCGGGGAACTGCGCAGGATCGTGATTGGCTGCGACATAGTTGAGCATCAGCCAGTCGCCCTGCGCGATCTGCTGGCCGCCCAGCTCGGTGTCGCGCGCGGCGGTGCGCATGAAGTGCTGCACCGGCGTGGTCCAGCGGATCGCTTCCTCGACGATGCTGGGCAGCAGGCTGCGGTCCGCCTTGGCGCGGGCAAACAGGTCTGGATCGCGGGCCAGCGCCAGCACCGCGCCCGCCGAGGAGGCGGAAGTCGTATCATGCCCGGCGCTGGCGACGATGATGTAATAGCCGGCGGTATCGCGGTCGCTCATCGGTTCGCCATCGATCACGGCATTGGCGATCACCGTGGCGACGTCCTCGCCAGGGTTCTGGCGGCGCTCGGCGGCAAGCCCCGCGAAGTAGCGTTCGAATTCCGCCACGGCGCCGGCGACGATCTGGCTGATCTGTTCGGGCGGCAAGTCCTTGAGTCCGGACTTGTTCAAGTCCTCGTCCTGCCCGCCGAACATCTGCTGGGTCAGGAACAGCATCTTCGGCTCGTCCTCTGGCGGCACGCCGAGGATCTGCATGACGACATGGAGCGGATAGGGCGCGGCGACGAGCGGGATGAAGTCGCCCTCTTCGCCCGCCGCCAGCATCCGGTCGATCGATTCACTGGCGATCTTGCGGATCTCGCCATCCAGTTTCGACAGGTTCTTGGGCATGAACCAGTCCTGCGTCAGGCGGCGCAGCTTGGGGTGTTTGGGCGCATCCATGGCCACCAGCGAATCCACCAGATGCGGACTGCCCCCGGTGATCGAGCGGGCCAGCATGTCGCCGATGCGCAGGGTGAAAACAGCGGACTTCGGGTTGTTGAGGAAGGTCGCGTTGTCCTTGCTGACCTTCATCACCTCGTCAAAGCCCGAGACCAGCCAGAACGGCTCGTGCTCGTCCTCGGGCGCAACGACGCGGGCAACCGGCGCCGAAGCGCGAAGGGCATCGAACTGGTCGAGCAGCGGGTCCCACGTGCCGTAGGACTTGGGGTCGATGACGGCGCGGCCCACTTCAGCCGGAACCACCGGAACGCTTGCCATTGTCGTGTTCTCCCTCAGACCGTGGCCGTTTGCGCGGCTTCCCAGGCCTGCTTGTACTCATCGCGCAGCAGGCGCTTGAACAGCTTGCCGGTAGGTTCGCGCGGCAACTCTTCGCGGAAGTCGATCTGGCGAGGCATTTTCACGCGCGAAAGCTGCGGATTGAGCCACTCGGTCAGCTCGGCCGCAAGCGCCGGGCCAGCCTCGGCCATGTCTCGCGGTTGCACGATGGCGACGACTTTCTCGCCCATGTCCGGATCGGGCGCGCCGATCACGGCAACGTCGGCCACCTTCGGGTGCGTGACCAGCAGGTTCTCGATCTCCTGCGGGTAGATGTTCACGCCGCCCGAGATGATCATGAAGCTCTTGCGGTCGGTCAGGAACAGGTAGCCGTCCTCGTCAACCCAGCCCACGTCGCCAAGGCTGGTCCAGCCGTGCTTGTTGGTGGCGTCGCGCGTCTTGTCGGGATCGTTGTGGTAGCTGAACGGGCTGCCGCCTTCGAAGAATACCTGGCCTTCGGTGCGCGGCGGCACCTCGTCGCCCTCTTCGTTGCAGATCCGGATCGTGCCGAGCAGGGCACGACCGACCGAGCCGGGGCGTTGCAGCCATTCCTCGCTGGCGATGAAGGTGAAACCGTTGCCTTCGGTGCCCGCGTAGTATTCCCGCAACGCCGGACCCCACCATTCGATCATCGCCTGCTTGACCGGCACCGGGCAGGGCGCAGCGGCATGGATCGCGCACTTGAGGCTGGAGGTATCGTACTTCGTGCGGACGTCCTCGGGCAGCTTGAGCATGCGCACGAAATGCGTCGGCACCCACTGGCTGTCGGTGACCTTGTACTTCTCGATCAGTTCCAGCGCGTGCTCCGGATCGAACTTCTCCATCGCGACGACCGTGCCGCCCATGCGGTGGATGGTCATCGACCAGCGCAGCGGCGCAGCGTGGTAGAGCGGCGCGGGCGAGAGATAGACGGCATCGCCGGTAATGCCGAAGGCCTGGCTGGCAATCCCGATCAGCGAGTTGACCGCGCCGATCTCCGGGTCCTCGGGCAGGGGAATGCGCACGCCCTTGGGCTTGCCGGTAGTGCCCGAGGAATAGAGCATGTCGCACCCGGCGCGCTCGTCAGCGATGGGGGTGGCAGGCTGTGCGGCGAGCGCGGCGTCGAGCGAAAGCGGGCCTTGCGTATCGAAGCGCAGTTGCGGCACGTCAGGGGCAAGCTTCGCCACTTCGTCAAGCACCGGCGCGGTATAGGCCGAACCGATCAGGAGGCGGGTGCCGCTATCGTGCGCGATATAGGCAATCTCGGGCGCGGCGAGGCGGCACGAGACTGCGACGTAGACAAGGCCAGCCCGCTGCGCCCCCCAGGCCAGCGCGAAGAAATCGGCACGATTTTCCAGGCACAGCGCAATAGTATCGCCGATCTGGAGCCCGCGCGAGCGCAACAGCTGCGCGAACTGGTTCGATTTGGCTTCCAGCTGCGCATAAGTGACCACTTCGCCGCTGCCACCCATGATCACGGCGGCGCGATCGGGATTGCGGGCGGCATGATACTTGGGGTGGAAATGCACCGGCCTGTTCCTCTCGCATCTGGCGGACTCAGGCCGCCATTTGCGAGGGAGCTTAACCGATCAGTTAAAGGGTGCAACCGTGATCTGTTCGTCCGGTTGCACCGCTTTGTCGCAATTCTTGCCCGATCCTTTCACGGCGGAATGATCCGCCAAGGCCGTTACTGCGGCGCGGGCAGGACGCGGTCGATCGGATAGATCACGCCGTTGCGCGCGACGATCGGCTCGCCCACCAGCTTGGGCGCGTCGTCTCCTCTGCCAAGGCGGATGGTATCGCCGCTGCGGGTGAGCGTGAGCGGCTGCCCGCCAAGGCTGGCAAGGCGCACCGTTCCGTTGGCGCGCTCGATGCCCTGGTCAAGATCGGCCCGCGCGACGTAGCCGGGAGAGAGGTGCTGGCTCACAAGCGCAAGGAGCTGCACCTTGCCGTCCTCGCTTTCCAGCGCCTTGCGGTCGGCCTCGGGCAGGGCCGCGATCGCCTCGTTGGTCGGCGCAAACAAGGTGTAGCTGCCGACGCCTTCGAACGTCTTCTCAAGCCCCGCCGCCTTCACCAGCTTGGCCGATTCCGAAAGATCACTGCTGTCGTCCAAGGCGTCGAACAGGTCCTTGCTCGACGCCTCGGCAACCGCCCCGCTGCCCTTGGCCTCGGGCACGTCGCTCTTTCCGCACCCGGCAAGGGCGAGTGCGACCGCCAGCACGGTCCCCATCATTGTATGGCGCACCATGGAAATCCCCTTTTGTCTTCGAGTGCAGGTCAGGCGATCAGTTCGATCACGGCGCGGACCAGCTGTGTGGTCGGGTCGACTTCGTAGACATAACCGTCGCTGTAGCGATACCAGCTGTCGGGCGTGTCTGCGTAGCGGCCGCGCCAGTCAGGCGGCACGTTATAGAAGTCATAGCCTGCGGGCATCGGCTGGCCCACTGCCCACGGATCACCCGTCAGCAGGGCGGCAATGCCTTCGATCACGTTGGACTGCGGATTGACCTCGAAGATCGCGTTCTGCGCGTAGCGATAGTCATAGCCGTCGCGGAAGCCGTAATAGCGGTCGTAATAGCTGGGCACAGCATAGTCGTTGTACTGCGTCGGCCAGATCTGCCCGCCAAACAGGGCGCCGCCGAGCAGGGGCACGAGGCCCGAAACCAGCCCGCCATCGCCGACCCGATACATATAGCCGTTGCCGTAGCGCCAATCGTAATCGTTGCCGAGGTAGCGCACCGGATACCAGTCTCCCCAACTACGCGGGGCCTGAACCTGGCGAGCCTGGCCGGGAGGCAGGCAGCCGTTGTTCTTCTTGGCAAGGCCGGGAGGGCAATCGCTTGCAACCGGAATCAGGAAGCGGCTGTCGTCGTAACGATAGCGGCCGTCCTGCCACTGGCGGCTTGCCACGCGGACGACGTTGCGGTCGTCCCCGCGCTCGACGCGATCAACCCGATCTTCAAGGCCACGGCTGGCCTGGCGTTCGACCTTGTCGAAGCCCTTCGCACCGTTGTCGCGGTCCGGGCCCTTGCCGGGGTTCTTGTCATCGTTGCCGCGCATGGCCTGCTGCGGCGTCTGCCGCGCGTCGTTACCGCGGGGTTTGTCGGGGCGCATCTCGGCGCGCTTGTCGGGACCCTTGGCCTTGTCGGGGCCTTTCTGGCCGCCGCGATCCATTTTCTCGGCTTTGGCCGGCCCGCCGCCATGGTTGCCGCCGCCCTTGCCGTTTCCGTTGCCGTTCCCATTGCCCTGGGCGAGGGCCGGGACGCTGGCCGCGAGGGCGGCGACACCGGCCATGAGCATCAGTTTGCGCATCGTCGTTCTCCGAATCCGTCGGATCAGGCAACGTGCGCCTTGTGGCTGCGGTTCCCGAGCCCCTGCGGGGTCGAGTCAGGAACTCCGCTGGACAGCGTTGCGTCACTTGCAGGGGGCAACCAGCCCCTGCTGCGCGCCACGCCTTGCCAGCGGACTTCCTGACCCGATGACGACGCTTCCACCAGACCGAAACAGGGTCTAGGGCGGGGCCATGATACCACGCGAATTTCTCGGCACCGCGCCGGTGCCCGATGGCGAAGAGCTGAAGCTCTACAAGCACGACCGCGATTTCATGATCGTGCTCGGCCACAACGAACTGATGAGCACGCGGCAGAACGGTTCGGAGATCGCGCTGGCGGTGCAGAGCATCGCCCGGATCGCCAAGGCGCAGCGGCCCGCGATGCTGATTGGCGGCTATGGCATGGGCTTTACCTTGCGCGCCGCGCTGGAGAAGCTGCCGGCCGACGCGCACGTGACCGTGGCCGAGCTGGTGCCCGAGATCATCCAGTGGGCCAAGGGCCCGATGGCAGAGCTCGAAGCCGGTTGCCTCGACGATCCGCGCGTGCGGCTGGTCATGACTGACGTGGCCGACGTTATCTCCGCCAATGCGCTGTCGGTGGGCGGCACGGGATATGATGCGATCCTGCTTGATGTCGATAACGGGCCGGACGGGCTGGTGCGCACCAAGAACAACCGGCTCTACACGATGCGCGGGTTGCGCACTGCGATGGACGCCCTGCGCCCCGGCGGCGTGCTGGCGATCTGGTCGGCGGCTAAGGATGCCAATTTTACCCAGCGTCTCAAGGCGGCAGGGTTCAATGTCGATGAAGTGGAAGTGCGCGCGCGGACCAATGGCAAGGGCGCAAAGCACGTGATCTGGTTTGCCAGCGTTTGAGAGCAATCGCCAATAAGGCACGATGCATTCACGGCGTGGATACCGGGCAATAAATACCATTCCTTTGCTGTCTCGCCACGCGCGGACTAGGCGTCAGGCAAGACAGCATCGGGAGAATGACATGCGCCTTGCCACAATCGACAACGGTACTCGTGACGGGCGGCTGATCGTCGTCTCGCAACAGGGCGATGCCTTCGCCTATGCTCCCGCTACCACCTTGCAGGAACTGGTCGAGGGCTGGGAAGCACTCGCTCCGGCATTGCAGGCCATCGCAGAGTTTCCCGAAACACTGGGCGAGGCCAAGCTCCTCGCGCCGCTGCCGCGTGCGTGGCAGTGGCTCGATGGTTCGGCGTTCCAGAGCCACGGCGACCTGATGGACGCGGTGCTCGGCATCACCAAGCCCAAGACCGACGTGCCGCTGATGTACCAGGGCATGTCCGATACCTTCATGGCCACCGGCACGGAAGCGCGCTTCCCGTCTACCGACCTCGGCATCGATTTCGAGGGCGAGTTCGGCGTGATCGTCGATGCAGTGCCAATGGGCACGAGTGCTGCCGAAGCGATGAAGCACATCCGCCTTGTCGTGCAGATCAACGACTGGTCGCTGCGCACGCTCGCCGGGCCGGAAATGAAGACCGGCTTCGGCTGGGTCGGCGCCAAGCCGGCCTGCGCGATGGCGCCTTTTGCCGTGACGCCCGATGACCTCGGCGATGCATGGAAGGACGGGCGTGTCTGCCTCGACCTGCTGGTTGACTGGAACGACAAGCGCTTCGGCGCGGCCAATGGCCACGCCATGGGCTATGGCTTCCATGAACTCGTCGCCCACGCGGCGCGCACGCGCGATCTGGTGGCGGGCACGGTGATCGGATCGGGCACGGTCTCCAACGCAAACTTCCGCGAGATCGGCTCGTCCTGCATTGCCGAGCGGCGCGGGATCGAAGTGCTGGACGAGGGCGAACCGAAGACCGCATTCATGGCCTTTGGCGATACCGTGCGGATGGAAGCGGTCGACGCTTCGGGCCGCGCCCCGTTTGGCGTCCTGCGCCAAAGGGTCGTGCAAGCCTGAAGCAGCCCACTTGCCGTCCTTCCGATAATTGTTATAGCGCATAGCGAAATCGGAGGATGCCATGGCCGTTGTTGCGAGTCTGTCCCAAAGTGCGTTGGCCCACGCTGCGCTTGATCGTTTCCTGCGCCCGAAGTCCGTTGCCGTCGTTGGCGCATCGGACAAGCCCGGCGCGCTTGGCGCGACGCTGCTGACCAACCTCGACCGCAACGGCTATGCCGGCGCGGTCTATCCGGTGAACCCCAAGCGCGACGAGATCATGGGCAAGCGCTGCTACGCTTCGGTCGATGCGCTGCCCGAAGGCGTGGACGTGGCCGTGCTGGCGATCCCGCGCGCGGGCGTGCTCGATGCGGTTAAGGGTCTGGCGGCGCGCAAGTGCGGCGGCGTGGTGATCTTCTCCGCGGGCTTTGCCGAGGGCGGCGAGGAAGGCCTTGCCGAACAGCGCGAAATTGCGCGTATCGCGCATGAGGCGGGCATGGTCGTCGAAGGGCCGAACTGCCTGGGCCTTGTCAACTATGTCGATCGCATTCCGCTGACCTTCGTCGAAACCAACGCCGTGCCGCCGGCGGGCAAGCGGGCGATCGGCATCGTCTCGCAATCGGGCGCGATGGCGGCTGTGCTGGGCACGATGCTGCTCGCGCGGGATGCGGGCGTGTCCTACTCGGTCTCGACCGGGAACGAGGCGGCGAGCGGGGTCGAGGATTACGTCGACTGGCTGGTCGATCAGGACGACACGCACGTGATCGCCATGATCGTCGAACAGTTCCGCAAGCCGCAGGCGTTCCTCGCCGCGGCGCGGCGCGCCAAGGCAGCCGGCAAGCCGGTGGTCCTGCTCCACCCGGGCAAGTCCAGCGCGGCGCGCGAATCCGCTGCCACGCACACCGGCGCCATGGCGGGCGACTACAAGCTGATGCGGGCCATGGTCGCACGCGCCGGCGTGATCTTTGCCGAAACGCTCGAAGAACTGGGCGACATTGCCGAGATCGCGGTGCGTTGTGCGGCGCTGCCTTCGGGCAAGACGGCGGTGCTGGGCGAATCCGGCGCGTTCAAGGCGCTGACGCTCGACCTCGCCGAAGAGCTCGACCTGCCGCTGGCCGATCTGCACGACGACGATTCGCCGCTATTGCGCGCGGCGCTGCCGCCGTTCGTGCCCGTCTCCAATCCGCTCGACATCACCGCGCAGGGGCTTTCGGAGCCCGCGATCTACACCCGCTGCATCGAGGCGCTGCTTGACGACGACCGCGTCGGTACGGTCTTCGCCGGGATCATCCAGGCCGAACCCATCACCTGCAAGATCAAGTTCCCGCCGATCCTTGCCGCTGTAGAAGGCAAGACGCTCACCAAGCCGGTGATCTTCGCCGGGCTCGACGAAGGCGCCGAAGTCCCGGCCGAGCGCATCGCCGCGCTGCGGGCGGCGGGCATTCCATGGTTCCCGACCACCGAGCGCGCCCTGCGTGCCGTGACCCGGTTGACGCACTGGTCCGCGCAGGACCTCTCCGCCAACGATCTTGCCCCAACGCCACTGCCCGGCCTCGCCGATGTTCATGGCGTGATCCCGGAATACAAGTCCAAGGAACTGCTCGGTCCGCTGGGCGTGAGCTTCCCCAAGGGCGGCTTTGCCGACAGCGCCGATGCCGCGGTCGCGGCTGCCGATGCCGTCGGCTATCCGGTGGCGATGAAGGCGCAGGCGGCAGCCCTCGGCCACAAGAGCGATGCCGGCGGCGTGATCCTCAACCTCGCCGATGCCGCTGCGGTGCGCGAGGCATGGGACCGCATCCACGCCAATGTCGCCGCCTATTCCGCGTCGATCCGCCTGGACGGCGTGCTGATCGAAGCGATGGGCAAGCGCGGCATGGAGATGATCGTCGGCGCAAAGAACGATCCCGAATGGGGCCCGGTCGTGCTCGCAGGCTTCGGCGGCGTGACCGCGGAAATCCTGCAAGACGTGCGCCTGCTGACCGCCGACCTGACGCAAGCGGCGGTCGAGGCCGAACTGATGAAGCTCAAGAGCGCCGCGCTGCTCAGCGGCTATCGCGGTTCACCCGCGCTGG
Source organism: Novosphingobium sp. THN1 (assembly GCF_003454795.1). GTDB lineage: Bacteria > Pseudomonadota > Alphaproteobacteria > Sphingomonadales > Sphingomonadaceae > Novosphingobium. The sequence goes on along the minus strand of NZ_CP028347.1, from coordinate 631,973 downwards.
ACGTTTCGGCGCTCGCGGCCCTGATCGTAAAGGTTGGCCAGGTCCTGCGCGCCGAACCCTCGATCCGCGAGATCGACCTCAACCCGGTGATCCTGCACCCCAAGGGTGAGGGCGTGGTAGCACTCGACGCGCTGATGCTGGTGGAATGAGTGGCGCGATGTGGTCGCCGGAGTTTCAGACTCCGGCCCACTCAAGGCCGTTGGGTAAAGCCAAGGCCGAGTAATCGACTTGCAGCACCCGGCGATGCATCGGCTGGGTGGCAGCGTCTGACGCGTGAAGAATGAGTGTCGAATAAAGCCAGACGTCTCCCCTCTCGGCGAGGCACGTCAGGATTTGGCTTTGCTCGATGATTGCAGCCACTTGCCGTTCCGGGATTCGACCAAGCCGATGTGATCCGGAAGCAACCAGCAACGGCGCATTGGTTTCCGGCACGGCATCCAGATGAATGCGCAGCGTGACCATGTCCCGCAAGATGCTTTCAGGCGGGGCGACGTGAACCATGCCCTGCTTGTTGGTCCAAGGACCGAAGCCGGGCGTCTCGATTCTCTCGGCCACACAAATCGTTCGGTCCTGATGCCAGCCCAAGGCCCAGTTCGTCCGTTCGCTTTTGTCGAAGAGGAGTGCGCGGACAGGTTGGGCATCCGCTCCAAGCGCGTGACATGCCGCTTGTCCTATCAAACTCCGATGATCGAGCAGTGGCCGCAGGCCCGGTTGTCCGTTCAATCTCAGCCCTGCGCGCTCGGCCGGTAGATCGCGGGTAACAGCCTCAATGGCTGACAGCAGCGGCAAAGCCAAATGCGGCAGTCTGACTGCGCCTGTGCGCTGCAGTTCTTCCAGATCAAACACGGCAGCTTAGTGCCCCGGGAAGTCCATCAGCGCCTCTACTGTTAGCCCAGCGTCGCGCAGGCGGGCGGCGCCGTGGAGGTCTGGCAGGTCGATTGCGAAGAGGGCGTGGGTCACGCTGGCGCCTGCCGAGCGCAGGAGTTCCGTGGCGGCAAGGGCGGTGCCGCCGGTGGCGATGAGGTCGTCGATGATGACCACGCGCTGGCCTTGCGCAATGGCAGTGGGGTCTATTTCGAGGCGGTCGCGGCCGTATTCCAGCGCGTAGTCGATGCCGATGGTCTCGACCGGGAGCTTGCCGGGTTTGCGCACCGGCACGAAGCCGAGGCCCATGTGCGCCGCCACCGCAGCACCGAAGATGAAGCCGCGCGCCTCCATGCCCGCGATGGCCTCGGCCCCTGCATCCTGCGCCATTCGCGCCAGGTGGCCGATGCTGGCGGCAAGCCCGGCGCCGTGCGAGATCAGCGTGGTGATGTCGCGGAACAGGATGCCGGGTGCGGGAAAGTCCGGCACGGTGCGGACAAGGGCTTTGAGTTCGTCTGGAGTCATGGACGCAGACTAGCGCCGCCCAGGCTCAAAAGGAAAGGCCGAGAACCTGCCCGAGATCGACCAGCGCCTGTTCGCCGCTGGTCACCTTGATCGCCTCCATCCCCAGCGCGGCGGCCGGTTTGCAGTTGATGCCGAGGTCGTCGAGGTAGACGCATTGCGCCGGCGCAAGGCCGAGCGCTTCGCACATCATCAGGTAGATGCGCGGATCGGGCTTGCGCACGCCGGCCTTGCTGCTTTCGATGACGTGTTCGAAGCGGGCGAAGATCTGCTCCATCTCGTCATGTGCATCGGCGCTGCGGGCCATTCCGGCGCCGTGGCCTGCGGGCACATTGTTGGTGATGCAGCCCAGCCGAAAGCCTTCTGCCTTCAGCCGATCGAGCGCCGACACCATCGCCGGACGCACCGCGCCTGCCAGCACGGCGAGGACGGACGCGCCGTCGAGTTCATGGCCAAGCGCGCGGGCTTCCTCGGCAAAGCGCCGGTCGAACTCGGCGCTGTCGATCTCGGCGCGTTCGAACAGTGCCCAGGCATTGGTATCGCCGTTGCGGGCGTTGACGGAGCGGACGAAGTCCTGCGGCAGGCCGCGTTCCGCTTCAAGCCGGTTGAACGCCTCGAACGGGGAGGAGGTGATCACTCCGCCGAAATCGAAAATCACCGCTGCGTAAGCCATCCTGCCTCCCTTTATGACGGAGCAGCCTTAACCGATCGGTGAAATCGAACAAGACCATCGGATTTTTCCTCCATTTTGATGTGGATCATCGTAACCTGGCAGCGGCGGGGGCAGGCTTTTTCCATTGAAGGACAGGAGGATCCCGATGCGCTCCATTCTTTGCCCCGTCGAAAAGTCCGAAACCCTGAACGACCGCGTTGAAACCGCGCTGGCGCTGGCCCGCGAGACCGGAGGGCACGTCACCTTCGTGATCGCGACTCCGTTCGCGCAAATGGCGGCGTGGGAGCCGTTCGGCGGTGCCGCCATTTCCGCTGCCGCAATCAACGAGGCGCGCGAGGCCGACGAGGCCTTTGCGCGCGAACTCGATGCCCGGCTGGCCCCGCAGGACGTGGCCTTTGATGTCACCATTGACGACAACGGCCGGGTGGAAGCCGCCGCTGCCGCCGCGCGCTTTGCCGACCTGATCGTGGCCACTCTCGACGATCCGAGCATCGAGGAACTGGTGCTTGGCGTGCGCAGCCCCGTGCTGGCGGTGCCGCGCGGAGTGCCAATGCTCGATTTTGCGGCACCGGCGCTCATCGCTTGGGACGGCGGGCACGAATCCGCCAACGCCCTGCGCGCAGCCTTGCCGTTCCTGGCCATGGCAAAGTCTGTGCACATCCTCACCGTGCGGGAGAAGGATGACACTTTCCCGGCGGTCGATGCGGCCTGCTATCTTTCGCGCCACGGAATCCATGCCGAAGTGCACGAACAGGAGCGCAACGGCTCGATCGCGTTCACGATCGAGGAATGCGCTCGCAGTCTCGGGGCCGGTCTCGTCGTCATGGGCCTGTTCGGACATAGCCGCCTTCGCGAACTGCTGATGGGCGGCGTGTCGCGCGATATGCTCGACCGGTCGCAGATACCGCTGCTGCTGGCGCATTGACGATTGGGCCGCGGTTGCGCCGCGGCCTGAGTGCGGGCCAGAGTGCAGACATGAAAACCACCCGCTCGCTGTCCGCGCTCGCCCTGCTGGTCACTATGTCGCTTGGTGCCTGCTCCCCGCAGCCGGCAAGCGGACCGACCCGTGCGGCGAGTGAAAGTGCAGTCGCAGCGGAATCTGAAGCCACGGCCGGCGCCAAGCCGCCTGCGCTCGTAGCCACAGAAGCTGCAGCAGCGGTCCCGGTGCCGGTCCCGCCTTCTTTTCGTGCTCTTGGTACCGAGCCGTTCTGGTCTGCGCGGGTCGATGCGGACAAGCTTTCATGGTCGACGCCCGAGCAGCCCGAAGGCCTGACCGTGCCGGTGAAGCGCCAGGATGTTGCCGGAAAGGCGATACTTTCAGGCGAGGTTGGCGGAAAGGCGCTGGTGCTTGAAGTCAGTGCCGGGTTATGCTCCGACGGCATGTCGGACACAGTCTATCCCCTCACCGTGATCCGGCGACTCGGCAACGACACTCAGCGCGGCTGCGCGCGCTGAACCTATCCAAATCACGCTTGTGCGCTGCACAACGGAGATTCGCCAGGAACGGGTGCAAACAATTGCGAACGGAACGATCCGGTATCGTTGCGTATGTAACGACTGCAAAATCCCCGCTAAACAGCAGCTTATCGAGTAAATTGCAAAAACTGCAACCAAATCAGACCATTTCGCAATTGCACAATTCTCGTGTGCAATGCATACAGATCCTGCCTTTCAGGCATCCTCTCCCAAAACTTTCCGACCCGGCGGGCAACTGCCGGGTCTTTTTTTGCCCGCATTCCGGGCGGCTCCACGCATCTCGCAACCTTCGCAGCCCTCCCGCGTTTGAAATCCTGATCGCCGGTTCCCACATCGGAACTTGTCGATAGCTCAAGGGGATTTCAAAAAGCTCATGGCAGATGCGGCAACCGAAGCCCGGACCGATGCGCGCACCGTGCGCCTGCAGGTGGCGGGCGCCCGTCAGGAAGAAAGCGGCCACGGCATTGCCCGCATCAGCAGGCACGTGATGTCGCAGCTGGGCGTGACCGAAGGCGACGTTATCGAGATCGTCGGCAAGCGCGCCACCGCGGCGCGGGTTATCCAGCCCTATCCCGAGGACGAGGGTCTGGAACTGATCCGCCTCGATGGCCTCCAGCGCGCCAATGCCGATGTCGGCTCGGGCGAGCATGTCGAGGTGCGCAAGATCGATTCGCGCCCGGCGCAGCGCGTGGTCTTCGCGCCCGCGCAGAAGGAACTGCGCCTGCAGGGCCCCGCCGTAGCGCTCAAGCGCAACTTCGCCGGGCGCCCGCTGGTGACGGGTGATCTGGTGGCGACCGCCGGGCAGCAGCAGGTCAACCGCACCGACATGCCGCCACAGCTGCGCCAGATGCTCAATGCGCCCGCCTTTGCGCTGACCCAGATCCGCCTGACCGTGGTCTCGACCAGCCCCAAGGGCGTGGTCCACATCGACGAGAACACCGAGGTCGAACTGCGGCCCGAATACGAGGAGCCGCGCTCGAGCCGTGCCGACGTCAACTATGACGACGTCGGCGGCATGGGCGATACCATCCGCCAGCTGCGCGAGATGGTCGAGCTGCCGCTGCGCTATCCCGAACTGTTCACGCGCCTGGGCGTCGATCCGCCCAAGGGCGTGTTGCTGCACGGCCCGCCGGGCACCGGCAAGACGCGTCTGGCGCGTGCCGTGGCCAATGAAAGCGATGCCTCGTTCTTCACCATCAACGGCCCCGAAATCATGGGCTCGGCCTATGGCGAGAGCGAGAAGCGCCTGCGCGAGGTGTTCGAGGAGGCGACCCGCAACGCGCCGTCCATTGTCTTCATCGACGAGATCGATTCGATCGCGCCCAAGCGCAGCGAGGTTCATGGCGAGGCGGAGAAGCGGCTGGTTGCGCAGTTGCTGACGCTGATGGACGGACTGCACAGCCGGTCCAACCTTGTCGTGATCGCGGCGACCAATCGCCCCGATGCGATCGACGAGGCGCTGCGCCGGCCCGGCCGGTTCGACCGCGAGATCGTGGTCGGCGTGCCCGACGAATCCGGTCGCCGCGAGATCATCGGCATCCATACCCGCGGCATGCCGCTGGCCGAGGATGTCGATCTGCAGGAACTGGCCCGCACGACGCACGGCTTTGTCGGCGCCGACCTTGCCGCCCTGTCGCGCGAGGCGGCGATCGAGGCGGTGCGCCGGATCATGCCGCAGCTCGATTTCGAGCAGCAGACGATCCCGCAGGACGTGCTCGACAACCTGCGCGTGGAGCGCGACGATTTCCTGCAGGCGTTGAAGCGCGTGCAGCCCTCGGCGATGCGCGAAGTCATGGTGCAGGCGCCGACCATCGGCTGGGCCGACATCGGCGGGCTCGATGATGCGCAGGACAAGCTGCGCGAAGGCGTGGAATTGCCCCTGAAGAACCCCGAGGCCTTCCACCGCCTCGGCATCCGTCCGGCCAAGGGCTTCCTGCTCTATGGTCCGCCCGGCACCGGCAAGACCCTGCTGGCCAAGGCCGTGGCGAAGGAGGCAGAAGCCAACTTCATCGCGATCAAGTCGTCCGACCTGCTGTCGAAGTGGTATGGCGAGAGCGAGCAGCAGATCGCCCGGCTCTTTGCGCGCGCGCGACAGGTCGCGCCCTGCGTCGTGTTCATCGACGAGATCGACAGCCTCGTTCCGGCACGCGGCAGCGGGCAGGGCGAACCGAACGTGACGGCGCGGGTGGTCAACACCATCCTTGCCGAAATGGACGGGCTGGAGGAACTGCAGTCGGTGGTGCTGATCGGCGCGACCAACCGGCCGAACCTGGTCGACCCGGCGCTGCTGCGCCCCGGCCGCTTCGACGAGCTGATATACGTCGGCACGCCGAGCGTCGCGGGCCGCGAGCACATCCTTGGCATCCACACCCGCAACATGCCGCTGGCAGGCGATGTGGACCTCGGGCGGATCGCACAGGCGACCGAGCGCTTTACCGGTGCCGATCTCGAAGACGTGGTGCGCCGCGCGGGCCTGAACGCCATTCGCCGCGCGGGCGGCAATGTCGATCAGGTCACGGCTGAGGACTTTGCGGGTGCGCTTGATGCCTCGCGCGCAACGGTGACCGAGCAGATGGAGGAAGAGTACGGCCGGATGAAGGGCGAGCTCAAGAAGCGCGCGATGAATCCGGGGCCGCTGGGCTTCATCACTCCGGGCATGGTCACGCCCTTGCGCGAATCGAAGCACGGCTGACGGCAACGCGGGCGGAGAGGTTCAGGCTTCTCCGCCTTCCAGCGTGAAGTCCATCTCCACGACGATGCCGCGCTCTGCGAAGCGGCGGACGATGGTGCCGCCCAGCTGGCGTTCTGACGAACGGATCAGCGCCGAGCCGAAGCCTTCGCGGCCTTGCTCTGTCGGCGCCGTCGCTTCCCCGGCGGCAATCTCTTCCCAGATCACCTTGGCGCGCGTGTCCTCGCGCTCCCAGCGGATGCGCAGCAGGCCGCCGGGCGCGGACCAGGCGCCGTATTTCACGGCATTGGTCGCCAACTCGTGCAGGACAAGGCCAAGCGGCACCGCATGCCGCCCCGGCAGGTTCACCGTGCCGCCGTCCAGTTCGCAGCGCTCGCTTGATGAGCGATAAGGCGCGATGACCTTGCCGATCAGCTCGGCAAGGTCGACCGTCTGGTCCTTGCCCGACCCTTGCGTAACCTCGTGCGCGGTGACGAGCGCGTGGATGCGCTTGGCGATGCGATCAACCGCCGGGGCGGCGGCAGCATCACCCCGCGCGCTCATCTTCACGATGGCGAGGATCACCGCGAACAGGTTCTTGACCCGATGGTTGAGCTCCTTGGCGAGCAGGTCGGCGCGGTCGCGCGCTTCGGCGATGGCGGCGGCGCCTTCGGCCAGAGCCTCGGCCTCGGCCTTGCGAATCGCCTGCCACAGCCCCAGCGCCAGTGCGCAGACGATCACCACGAACAGCGCAGCTAGCGAGGGCAGAATGCGGGCCTCGGCATTGGCCGCACGCTGCGCCGCCTGATCGAGGCGCACGCGCTCGATATCCTCCAGCCGGGCCACGGCCTTGCGCAACCCGTTCATGGCAAGCTGGCCTTCGTCTGACAGGAGGCGCGCATGGGCATCGGGAATGCGGCGCTGTTCGACGAGGTCGACCACGCCCGCCATCTCGGCCCACTTGGCATCGCCCAGCCGCGCGATCTCGGCCACGAGATTGGCCTGCTCTGCCGGCAGGTCTGGCCCCATGCGGTCGCGCAATGCCCGCATGCCGGCGGCATAGCGGCCCTGGCCTTCGCGGTAGGGTTCGAGGTAGCGGGTGTCGCTGGTGATGAAGTAGCCGCGCTGTCCGGTCTCGCCGCTCATCGTCGCGCGCACGATCTCGTCGAGCGAGGCGATGATGCCGCTGGTGCGGGCCGCCTGGTGGCGCTGGGTGCGTTCAACCTCGACCGTGGCGATGATCAGCGAGAACGTGCCGATCAGCGCCAGCGCGACGACGGCAAACAGCGCCAGCGTCGGGATTCGCGGGGCGCGTTGCCACCAGTGCAGCCTCATCTCCTTGAGGAGGGATTCGGTTTCCCTGTTCATCAGGGGGGCCTAGACCCTAAGGCTTGCATCAGCAACGTCTTCACACTGGGCAACATATTGAAGCGCCTGCGCCTTTGCCTGCAGGGTTGACGCAAATCGCCTTGTCGCCTATCGGCCCCCCTGATTCCGGCGCTTTGCCCTGCGGCAAGTGCCTGTCCACAGATTCGATATAGAAGAGAAAAGCCATGAAGCGCACTTTCCAGCCCAGCAACCTCGTGCGTGCCCGCCGCCACGGCTTCCGCGCCCGCACCGCCACTGTCGGTGGTCGCAAGGTTCTTGCCGCCCGCCGTGCGCGTGGCCGCAAGAAGCTGTCGGCCTGAGCCTTTCAGCATAAATCCGGTTCCGGCGAAGGCGGGGATGACCCGAATCGCCACCATCCGGAAACGGGCAGACTTCGTTGCTGCCAATCGCGGGATCCGGGTCGCAAGGCCCGGATTCGTGCTGTTGGTGAACCGCGACGTGGTGCCCGCTGACGAGGCCGACCTCCGCTTCGGCGTCACCGTCACCAAGAAGATCGGCAACGCGGTCGTCCGCAACCGGATGAAGCGCCGCTTCCGCGCCCTGCTGCGCGAGGCCCTGCCCGATGCCGGCATTGCCGGCGCTGACCACGTGATGATCGGCCGCGAAGGCGGGGTGGAGCGCGATTTTGCCCTGCTGCGCGAGGAGCTGGCCGTAGCGCTGTCCCGCGCCGCGCAGGGCAAGGGCGACCCGCCCCGCAAGCGCGGCGGCGCCCGTGTCAATCCGGGCAGGGGCAAGTGAAGCGCCTGCTCATCCTCATCGCCCGCGGCTGGCAGCTCGGCCCCTCCCGCGTGCTCCCGCCTTCATGCCGCTACAGCCCTTCGTGTTCGCAATATGCGATCGAGGCGCTGGAAAAGCATGGCGCGATTAAGGGTGGCTGGCTCGCGGCGAAGCGGCTATTGCGCTGCCATCCCTGGGGTGGGCACGGCTATGATCCCGTACCTTAGCCAAGTCTCCTCACCCCACACGACTTCAAGATCTAGGACGCGAACACGGTGCAGAATCAGCGCAACGTCATAATGGCAGTGATCCTGACGGGTCTGCTGCTGATCGGCTGGGAAGCGGCCATGCGCTGGTTCTACCCGGCGCCGCCAGCCAAGCCGCAGGCTGCAGCAACCGCGCCTGCCAGCACTGACGGCACCAAGCCCAAGGCAACGCGCGAAGGCGGCCTGCAGAACGCGGCCGACATCGCGCTGGAAAAGAAGGACCTGCGCGCCGAACTCGCCGCAGGCAACCGCGTCGTCATCGACGCGCCGGGCCTCAAGGGCTCGATCAACCTCAAGGGTGCGCTGGTCGATGACGTGACGCTGGTCCGTCACCGTGAAAGCGTTGACAAGAATAGCCCGCCGGTGCGCCTTTTCTCGCCTGCCGGCACGCCCGCGCAGCACTATGCCCAGATCGGCTGGGTCGGCGAAGGCGTCGCCACGCCCGATGCCAACACGGTGTGGACGGCGGAGGGCGCAAGGCTGACGCCGCAGACCCCGGTCACGCTGCGCTGGAGCAACGCCACCGGCCAGACTTTCGCGATCAAGTATTCGATCGACGCCGACTACATGATCACCGCAACGCAGAGCGTCGCCAACACCGGCGCCGCGCCGGTCGTGGTCAAGCCGTTCGCCCTGGTCAACCGTACCGACAAGACGGCCAGCCTCGATACCTGGCAGCTGCATTCGGGGCCGATTGCGGCGCTGGATGGCTCGGTCAACTTTGACAACAACTATTCCACGGTAACCGAAGCCCCGGGGCAGGTGATTCCGCTCAAGGGCACGACCAACTGGATCGGCTTTACCGACATCTACTGGCTGTCGGCGCTGATTCCCGATACCGGTGCCAAGGCTGAAGGTGCGGTGCGCTCGCTCGGCAACAACGTGTTCCGCGCGGACCTGATCTATCCCGGCGTGTCCATCGCGCCGGGCAAGGCACAGAGCCAGACCGTCCGCCTGTTTGCCGGCGCCAAGGAAAACTCGGTCCTCGAAAAGTACGAAGCGACCGGCGTCACCAACTTCAGCCTGGCTATCGACTGGGGCTGGTTCCGCTGGTTCGAAAAGCCGATCTTCTGGCTGCTCGATTCGCTGTTCAAGCTGGTCAAGAACTTCGGCGTGGCAATCATCCTGCTGACGCTGATCGTGCGCGGCGTGATGTTCCCGATCGCCCAGCGCCAGTTCGCCTCGATGGCGGCCATGCGTGCGCTGCAGCCCAAGATGAAGGCGCTGCAAGAACGCTACAAGGACGACAAGCAGACCCAGCAGCAGAAGATCATGGAGCTGTACAAGACAGAGAAGGTCAATCCGCTGGCCGGCTGCCTTCCCATGTTCCTGCAGATCCCGGTGTTCTTCGCGCTGTACAAGGTGCTGACGCTGGCCATCGAAATGCGGCACCAGCCGTTCGCGCTGTGGATCAAGGACTTGTCCGCGCCCGATCCGCTGCACGTGCTCAACCTGTTCGGCCTGCTGCCGTTCACGCCGCCGAGCTTCCTTGCGATTGGCGTGCTGGCGATCCTGCTGGGCATCACCATGTGGGCGCAGTTCAAGCTGCAGCCGACGGCGATGGACCCCGCACAGCAGCAGGTCTTCGCGATCATGCCGTGGATGATGATGTTCGTGATGGCGCCGTTCGCCGCGGGCCTGCTGATCTACTGGATCACCTCGAACATCCTGACCATCGCGCAGCAGAAGTACCTCTACAGCAAGCACCCGCAGTTGAAGGCCCAGGCCGAAAAGGACCAGCTCGATGTCGACCGCTCGGTCGCGCGTGAGCAGAAGCCTGCTGCCAACCGGAAGCCGAAAACGCGGTGACACCTGAAGAACAAGCCGAACGCGCCGAATTGATCGAACAGGCGCGCCTCCTCTTTGCGGGGCGCGTCGAGTTCCTCAAGTCGGCCCCTGCGCTCAAGCACTTGCCCGATCCGGACGTGCCCGAGATCGCCTTTGCCGGCCGTTCGAATGTCGGCAAGTCGTCGCTGCTCAACGCGCTGACCGGGCGCAAGTCGATTGCGCGCACCTCGGTCACGCCGGGGCGCACGCAGGAGTTGAACTACTTCGAAGTGGGCGAGCCGACCCGCCTGCGCCTGGTCGACATGCCCGGCTATGGCTTTGCCAAGGCCCCGCCCAAGGTGGTCGAGCAATGGCGCCGGCTGGTCCGCGATTTTCTGCGCGGGCGCGTCGTCCTCAAGCGCACCCTCCTGCTGATTGACAGCCGCCACGGCGTGAAGCCCGTGGACGAGGACATGATGCAGATGCTCGACGAAGCAGGCGTCGGCTATCGCGTGGTCCTCACCAAGGCCGACAAGATCAAGGCAAGCGAACTCGAAGCCGTAACGGCCGAGACCATCGCTGCCGCGCGCAAGCGCACGGCCGCCTATCCCGAAGTGCTCGTCACCTCTTCCGAAAAGAAGATGGGCATCGAGGAACTGCGCGCCGCTGTGCTGCAGGACTCGTTAATTTAATAACCACTTTTTCTGAATGACAGACAAGCGCCTGTTCTCCCCTCCCGCAGGCGGCAGGGCGCTAACGCAATCTCCCCTCCCGCAAGCGGAGGGGGCGGGGGTGGGCAAGCGGCGAAAACCGCCGACCATTTCCAACACTCCGCCATTACGGAGCGATAAGCGCTGTCCTACAGCCGCGCGCATGACGCAGCCTTCGCGCCATGCCCTACCGCGATCCTCTCCTCCCCGCCCGCCACTCCCTCGCTGATGCCCTGCGCGAGGCCGTGACCGCGCCCGCATTGCTGACCGAATATCGCCTCCACGAAGCACTTCGCGGGATCGGGACGATACACGCCTTGAACTGTGTAAACCGTGTAAACCCGTTCACGGTCGACACAGCGAACCTGAACGGCTACGCGGCTCGCAGGCGTAACAGGGCGAACACGATGAAGCTGATCATCGGCAACAAGAACTACTCCAGCTGGTCGCTGCGGGGCTGGCTGGCGTGCAAGCAATCCGGCCTGCACTTCGAGGAAATCACCGTCCCGCTCTATGGCGAGGACTGGGACGAAGCGCGCCGGACCGACGAACTTGCACCATCTTCGGGCAAAGTGCCGATCCTTTGGGATGGCGATGGCGAAGACGCGCCGGTGGTGTGGGACAGCCTTGCGATCATCGATTACCTTGCCGACAAGGTCGGGCGCGATCGCTTCTGGCCCAAGGACGAGACCGCGCGCGCCATGGCGCGCTCGATGGTCGCCGAAATGCACTCCAGCTATCTGCCGCTGCGCCGCAGTCTGCCGATGAACATCCGCAAGCGCGTCGAAGGCGTGGAGATCAGCGCCGAAGTCCGCGCCGACATCGTTCGCATTCTCTCGCTCTGGGCCGAGGCCCGCGCCCGCTTCGGCAAGGGCGGGCCGTTCCTGTTCGGCACGTTCTGCGCCGCCGACATCATCTATGCCCCCGTCGTTTCCCGCTTCATGACCTATGGCGTGCCCGTGCCGGGCTTTGCCATGACCTACATGGAAGCGGTCTGGACGCACGACTGGATGCAACAATGGATCGAAGCCGCAGAGAACGAGGGCTGGACCATCGAGCAGTTTGAGGAGCCCGCACGCTGATGTCGCTCGATCCCGTGATCCTCGCCGAACGTCTGATCGACTGCGAGAGCGTTACCCCCGCGACCGGCGCGGTGTTCGATTGCCTGCAGGCCATGCTCGAACCGCTGGGCTTCGCAATCCATCGCTTCGTTGCCGGTGAAGCGCCCGACGGCCCGGTCGAGAACATGTTCGCGATTCGGCGCGGCCCCGAAGGCTCGCGCCACTTCGCCTTTGCCGGGCATCTCGACGTCGTTCCACCGGGCGAGGGTTGGACGTCCGGCCCGTTCAAGGCAGAACGCCGCGGCGAATTGCTTTACGGACGCGGTGCGGTGGACATGAAAGGTTCGATCGCCTCGATGGTTGCTGCTGCCGCCGAAGTGCCGGTCGAGGCGGGAACGCTCAGCTTCATCATCACCGGCGACGAGGAAGGCCCGGCGCGCTTCGGCACCGTGCCCCTGATCGAGCTGATCCGCGAGATGAAGGCCGAGCCTGATCTGTGCCTGGTGGGCGAGCCGACCTCGGTCAACCGCCTGGGTGACATGGTGAAGATCGGCCGTCGCGGTTCGGTCAATATGTGGATCACCTGCAAGGGCGCGCAGGGTCACGTCGCCTATCCGCACCTCGCCGACAATCCGATCCCGCGCCTGGTCGCGCTGCTCGCCGATCTTGATGCGCTGGTGCTCGACGAGGGCACGGAGTGGTTCCAGCCATCGAATCTCGAGATCACCGACCTTGAGGTGGGCAACAAGGCCACCAACGTCATCCCCGCCGAGGCGCGCGCGCGCATCTCGATCCGCTTCAACGACCGCCATACCGGCGCCAGGCTGGTCGCCATGGTCGAGGAAGTGGCACGCCGCCACAAGGGCGAGGTGCGTGCGGTGATTTCGGGCGAGAGCTTCATCACCTTGCCCGGCGACTATTCCACGCTGATTGCCGAGGCGGTGCAGGCCGAGACCGGCCTCGATCCCGAACTTTCGACCAGCGGCGGCACCTCGGACGCGCGCTTCCTGCGCGCCGTATGCCCGGTCGTGGAGTTCGGCCTGTGCAACGCCACGATGCACAAGAAGGACGAGGCCGTTGCGCTGGAAGACCTTGCAGTCCTCCAGCGAATCTACCGGCGGATTACGCTGGCGGCCTTGGCAGCCTAGGCCTTCACCTTGTTGGCGAAGCTTTTGCGCAGCTTCATCAGCTTGGGCGGTATAACGGCAAGGCAGTAGGGATTGCGCTGGCCTTCGCCTTCCCAGTACTCTTGGTGATAGTCCTCGGCAGGATACCACGTCGCCATCGGTTCGATCGTGGTGACGATGGGCTTTGGCCAATCGGGCTGGGCGCGGGCGATGGCCGCTTCCATCGCTGCCTTCTGCTCCTCGTCCGCCGGGAACATCGCCGAACGGTACTGCGTGCCCACGTCGTTGCCCTGGCGGTTCAGTTGCGTTGGATCGTGCGTGGCGAGGAAAATGTCGAGGATCTGGTCGAGGCTGATCGTTTCGGGACTGAACGTCACGCGGATAGCTTCCGCATGCCCGGTAGTCCCCGAACAGACCTGCTTGTAGGTCGGGTTGTCGACCGTACCGCCGATGTAGCCGCTCTCGACATTCGTCACACCGATCACGTCGCGGAAGACTGCCTCGGTGCACCAGAAGCATCCACCTGCGAGGATGGCCGTTGCTTGTTCGCTCATGCGCTATATTCTCCTGAATTGCGTGAGAGATAAGCATGCCACCCCGCTTGTCATCGGCCCGAAGGAGAATCCCCACATGCGTCGAATCAGCCTTGCCCTGCTCGCACTCGTTGCGGGAAGCAGCCTCGCCACTCCGGTAATGGCCGAGACTGCGCAGACCGCTGCTGCAAAGGTCGATCCTGCGCTCGCCGCCGCCGTTGCCGATCCGTTGCGCGAGAAGGACCGTGCGCGCGACGTCTATCGCAAGCCTGCCGAGACGCTGAGCTTCTTCCAGGTCTCGCCGACGATGAAGGTGGGGGAATATGCTCCGGGCGGCGGCTGGTACTCCCGCCTGCTCGGGCTCTACCTCGGGCCCAAGGGTAAGCTGGTCGGCCTCTACTTTGACCCCACTGCCAGCGCCTTTGGCGACAAGATGAAGGCGGGCATTCGCGAAGGCGCCGCCAAGTATCCGGCGGAAGTGGCCGAATGGTCGGGCCAGCCGGCGGAGCGATTCTCCGCGTTCACGCTCGACGTGCTGCCTGACGGTGAGAAGGGCACGTTCGATCGCATCCTTGTCATGCGCATGATGCACAACCTGCTGCGCTGGAACCTTGCTGCGCACGAGATCAAGCAGATGCGCGAACTGCTCAAGCCCGATGGCATGATCGGCATCGAACAGCACCGTGCCAAGCCAGACGCGCCCTATTCCTTCACCGACGGTTCCAAGGGCTACCTGCGCGAGGCCGATGTGATCAAGTTCATGGAAGTGAACGGCTTCACCTATGTCGGCAAGAGCGAGGCCAACGCCAACCCCAAGGACCCGGCAAACTGGCCTGATGGCGTATGGACCCTGCCGCCACAGCTTGCCGGCAAGCCCGACGATGCGACCAAGGCGAAGCTGCAGGCCATCGGCGAGAGCGACCGCATGACGCTGCTGTTCCGCAAGCGCCCCTGAATTGGAGCCCGGCGACGGTTGAATTGCGAGGGCAGGGGCCTTAGGTCCCTCCCATGACCGAAATCTCCGTCGCCGCCCTGCAACTCGCCCTTCCCGGGGCGAGGCCGAGAACATCGCCGCTACTGCCGCGCTGGTAGAAGAGGCCGCGCGTGGCGGCGCGCAGATCGTGCTGCCGCCAGAGCTCTTTGCCGGCCCCTACTTCTGCAAGGTCGAGGACGAGGCGCTGTTCTCGATGGCCTACCCGCTCGACGCGGACCCTTCGGTGCGCGAGATGAAGAAGCTCGCCAAAGCCCACGGCATTGCCATTCCGACCAGCTTCTTCGAGCGGGACGGGCATCATTATTACAATACGCTGGCGATGATCGGCCCTGACGGCGAAGTCATGGGCATCTATCGCAAGAGCCACATCCCGGACGGCCCCGGCTACGAAGAAAAGTACTATTTCCGGCCCGGCAACACCGGCTTCAAGGTTTGGGACGTGTTCGGCACACGCATCGGCGTGGGGGTGTGCTGGGACCAGTGGTATCCCGAATGCGCCCGCGCCATGGCGCTGATGGGGGCAGAGCTGCTGTTCTACCCCACTGCCATCGGCAGCGAACCCTATGACGCCGATCTCGACACCAGCCGCATGTGGCGCCGCGCGATGATCGGTCATTCCGTGTCGAACTGCATGCCGGTGATCGCAGCCAATCGCATCGGTATGGAAGATGGCCAGCGCTTCTACGGCCACAGCTTCATCTCTGATGAATGGGGCGATTACCTCGCCGAGTTCGGCGCAGGCGAAACCGGCGTGCTTCACGCGACGATCGACCTGAAGCGCGCCGCAACGCACCGCGCCGGCATGGGCTTCTTCCGCGATCGCCGCCCGCAGCTTTACGGGCGGCTGGCAGAAGACATCTGAAGCTGCATCGCTACATCGTCGCGCTCGGCTCGAACCAGCGCCACCCCCGCCATGGCAACCCATCGGCAATCCTGTGGGCGGCACTGGATGAAGTCGGGCGGCGCAACTGCAGGATCGATGCGGTGTCCCCGACGATCCGCAGCCGGCCAATCGGGCCGTCGCAGCGCGTCTATTGCAACGGCGCCGCGCTGGTCTCGACAGACCTTGAACCCCGCGCCTTGCTGGACGAGTTGCAGGCGGTGGAAACCCTGTTCGGACGCCGCCGCCAAGGCCAGCGCTGGCGGTCGCGCACGCTCGATCTCGACATTGTCATGTGGTCCGGCGGGTGCTGGGCGGACGAGAACCTGATCATCCCGCATCCAGAATTCCGCAAGCGGGACTTCGTTCTCGGCCGGCGGCGCGCATAGCCGGTGACTGGCGCGATCCGATCACCGGACTGACGGTGCAGCAGTTGCACCGTCGCCTCGCCAAAGGCTTGACCCGCTCGTCCCCGCCCCCTAGGTGACGCGCCACGCCTAGCGCTTCACTTGCGCAGCCATGGCGGGCCCTTAGCTCAGTCGGTAGAGCAACTGACTTTTAATCAGTAGGTCGCTGGTTCGAACCCAGCAGGGCTCACCATTCCTTACCGCGACCGTGCGTTGAGCCCTTCGCCCAGCAGGTCTGCGGCCACTTCCGCGATCTCTTCCACCGGACGGCTGTCGTCCCAGACGCCGAAGCGCAGGCCGAGGAAGACGTTCATGCCCATGATGGCCCACGCCCGCACGTCCTGCTCCCCTTCGCGCAAGGTGCCGGCCGAAACACCCTCGGCAAGGCGCGCGGCGATGCGCGTTGCCGTGCCTTCGTAGTGGGCGCGGTAGCTTTGCGGGTCGGCGAACTCGGCCTCGTCGATGATCCGGTAGATTTCCTTGTGCTCGCGCGCAAAGTGCAGGAACCCGACGAGGGCTTCGCGTTCACGCTGCAAGCCGGTGGCGCCTTCGCTGACAGCGGCGGCGGCGGTCGTTGCCACCCTTGCTGACATGTCGCGCACAAGGGCGGTGAAGATCGCGTCCTTCGAATCGAAATAGGTATAGAAGCTGCCCAGTGCTGTTCCCGCGCGCCGCGTGATGCCGCTGATCGAGGCTTCGTGAAAGCCGCGCTCGCCAAACTCGGCTGCTGCCGCATCGAGCAACTTACGCAAGGTTTCGCGCCCTCGCGCGGTGCGTGGCACCTTTCCCGGACTTGCAGCGCTTGTCTGCGCCATGTGCGCTTCTCCCCGCAACCGCCCACCCCACAGCGCGTGTTGCCGTTTCGCCACGATCCGTAGCGACAAACCGGCAATCTCACAACGAGAAGTTGAAAGGTGGTTCAACTTTCAATATCAAGGCTGGCGAGCGGACGGAGCAGTCCGCGAGAGGGAGCCTGTCTGATGACCCGAATTTCCACGCGCGCCGCCTTGGCCGCCACAGTTGCACTGTTCGCCGTGCCCGCCATGCCCGCCTTCGCGCAGGAAACGCCTGCTGCCGAAGATGCCTCGGAGATCGCTACCGGCAACGAGATCACCGTGATTGCCCGCCGCCGCGAGGAGCGTCTGCTCGACGTCCCGATCGCAATCTCGGCGCTGAACACGGATGCGCTTGAGCGCGCCGGCGCCAAGGACCTTTCGGGCATTCAGGGCGCGATCCCGAACGTGAACATCGTGCAGGGCCGCGGCTCGGCCAGCAGCGCCAACTTCTACATTCGCGGTATCGGCCAGCCCGATGCACTGCAGACGTTCGACCCCGCAGTCGGCGTCTATGTCGACGGCGTCTACCTCAGCCGCATTCAGGGCGCGCTGCTCAACCTGTTCGATGTCGAGCGGGTCGAAGTGCTGCGCGGGCCGCAAGGCACGCTCTATGGCAAGAACACCATCGGCGGCGCGGTCAACGTCGTGTCGAAGAAGCCCGACCTCGATACCGTGAAGGGCGAGGCTGCGTTCACGTATGGTCGTTTCGATGAAGTGACGGCGAAGGGCTATGTCTCGGCCCCGCTGGTCACCGACAAGCTCGCGCTGTCGCTCGCCGGGGTCTATGACGACCGCGACGGTATCGTCACCGACCCGCGCACCGGCCGGAAGTACAATGACCGGAACAACCTGTCCGGCCGCGCCATCCTGCGGGCCAAGCCGACCGATACGGTCGAAATGCTGATCTCGGGCGATTACACCCGCCAGCGCAACGCGGCCACGCTTGGTTATCTGACCGCACCGTTGATCCAGACCGACTTTGTCCGGGGCGGCGTCGTGCTTGCTCCTGCAAATCCCTATGGCCCCTATGACTACAAGGCATCGACCAGCCTTGCCCCGGATCAGGGCCAGAAGCTGGACCACTGGGGCGTTTCGGGCACGATCAACGTGGATCTCAGCGACAGCTTCCAGCTGACCTCGATCACCGCCTATCGCAAGCTGAAGACCGATTTCTTCATCGACATTGACGCCACGCAGTTCGAACTGGGCGACGTGTTCGTGGGTGTTCGCCAGAACCAGTTCAGCCAGGAACTGCAGCTCAAGTACGATTCCGACAAGCTCAAGGGCGTGTTCGGGCTCTACTACCTCAACGAGAACGTGAGCTCGCACCAGGAAGCCTACGCCGACGGCCTGTTTGCCTTCAACGGCGCGCCGATCACGTTCCTCCGCACGATCGACGACAAGCAGGTTACCAAGAGCTATGCCGCCTTCGGCCAGCTGACCTACGACTTCACCGAGCAGCTCTCGATGACTGCCGGCCTGCGCTATACGCACGAGAAGAAGACCTACAACCGCTGCACGGTCACTGCCTCGACGCTCGGGCTGCTCAACAACATCCGTTACTGCTTCCCCGACAACCTGCCCGCGCCCTTCACTGGCGACGACGACGTGAGTTATGACGCGTGGACGCCGATGGTCAGCCTTTCCTACAAGCCGACCCGGACACACTGCTCTATGCCTCGGCCAGCCGCGGCTTCAAGGCGGGTGGCTTCAACGGTCGCGTCAACTCGAACGGGGACATCTCGGTTACGCGCAACGGCGTGACGACGGTGGTGCCGAACTTCGAACCCGAAACGGTCTGGTCCTATGAGGCGGGGCCAAGGGCACTTTCCTCGATGGCCGCGTCAATATCTCGGCAGCGGCGTTCTACACGGACTACAACAACTTCCAGGCCCGTGTCGGCAACGGCACCAATGTCGGCCTTGGCGGCAGCTTCCCGGTGCTCAACGCTGGAAAGTTGCGCATCCAGGGCTTCGAGTTCGACATCTCGGTCCGGCCGGTAACGCCTCTGACCCTGTTCGCCTCGGTCGGCTACCTCGATGCCGACTACAAGCGCTTCGATGATCCGCGCCGCTTGCCGCCTGCCGGTGGCGCTGCGTTCAGCTGCAACCCGACGGGGGCGCAGATCACTTGCCGGCCGGCCTTCGCGCCGCCGCTCACCCTGCGTGCTGGCGGTGAATACCGCGTCTCGCTGGGCGATGCCTCGCTGACGCTGGGCGGTGACGTCCGCTTCGTTGACAAGCAGTACCTCTCGGTCGACAACCGCCCGGGCCTGACCGAAGACGGCTACCTGATCGGCAACCTTTATGCCCAGGTCGACTTCGACAAGTTCTACCTGCGCGGCGCGGTCAAGAACGTGGGCAACACGCTGTACAAGACCGACGGTCAGGAATTCAGCTCGGTCGGCAACATCCAGACCGTCTACTACGGCGATCCGCGCACGTGGAATGTCACGGTCGGCGTTCGCTTCTGATCTGACAAGCGATCTCAAGCGGGGCAGGCGCCCTCAATCCCTCCATCGCCTGCCACCGCCGTCCAAGCCCCGGTCCGTTGTGGCCGGGGCTTTTGGCTTATTTGGAATGCTCCATTCCTGCGGGTTCTGCGCTTTGCGGGTGGAGCGGGCCCGGCTCTATTGACGGCATGGATCTGCACTTCGAATGCACGCAATGCGGGCGCTGCTGCCATGACCTCAGGTTGACGCTGTCGGTCGCCGAAGCGTGCGCCTGGGCTGGCAAAGGTCATCAAGTTGACCTGCTGACGGAAGCCTGGCCCTGGCCTAACGATGGTCCTGCCGACGATGCGGTGATGGCGTGGCGAAAGGCTACCAGCTTCGCCGTTCGCGTCGGGGATGTTCCATTCCGGATCAATCTCAGGCTGGTGGCGCGGCACGAGGGGGCCTGTCCGCACCTGCTGCCGGACATGCGCTGCGGCAACTATGAAGCCCGTCCTCGCATCTGCCGCATCTATCCGCTTGAAAGTCGTCCCTTTGAAGCGGTGGAGCCCGCGCGCCGGAAGTGCCCGCCCGAAGCCTGGCACGATGATCTGCCGGTGCTGGAGCGCGACGGTGAACCGTCCGACAGCGCAGCTCGCGTGGTGCTTGCCGCCCATCGTCAGGCCATGATCGATGACGTTCCGCTCAAGGCGCGGCTGGCATCGGCGTTGGGTTTTGCCGAGACAGCATTTGCCGGGGAAGGGTTGGCGGTGTGCGAGGTTGCACCGCTCGCCCTTCTGACGGCTGTCGAGGAAGTGTCCTGCGGCCTCTGGGATGTTACTCGGGACTGGGCAATGGTCACCAACCGGACATCGACGGCGCAGATGCTGGCCGATCTGGATTGCCCGGTGCGGCTGGTGTCGGCCGGGCCTGCGTTCCTGCCAGCCTTTGCCGACGAAACCTGATCAGGCGGACTTGGCGCGGACGCCGAAGCGGCCGAACTTGCGGTAGCGCGTCATCCAGCGGGCCAGGAACAGGCCGAGCGGACGCGGCGTCACGCCCAATGCCTCGATGCCGGGCAGCGTTCCCGACGCCACGTTGCCGGCCTTGAGCAGCTTCCACTGGTCGGTGCTCATCGGCGCACCCGGCAGCCATCCCGTCAGCGAAGCGAAGGCTCCCGACACTGCATCCGGCAGTTCGACCAGCACCGGCGTACGATCCGCAGCCTTGGCGATGCGGCGGTTGAGTTCGCCCATGGTGATGACTTCGGGGCCGGCCAGCTCGTAAGTCTTGCCGCCGTGCGCGCCTGGGTTGGCCAGGGCATTGCCGATGGCTTCGGCAGCATCGTCGACGAACACCGGCTGCAACCTGGCAGTGGGCCGAACACCGGCAGCACCGGCAGCTTGGCCATCAGGCCACCGAACATGTTGAGGAAGTTGTCGTCTTCGCCGAACAGGATCGAAGGGCGGACGATCGTCGCGGTCGGGAAAGCGGCCAGCGCGGCCTGCTCACCTTCGGCCTTGGTGCGAGCATAAGGCACGTCCGAACCGGCATCGGCGCCGAGTGCGGAAACATGCACGAACGCCTTGGCGCCAGCCGTCCCGGCGGCCTCGGCAACGCGGCCGACGCCCTGTCCCTGCAGCGAATCAAGGTCTCCGGCAAAAGCACCGACGAGGTTCACCACGGCGTCGACGCCGGTCAGCGCCGCCGCAACGGTGCGAGGCTTGGTCACGTCGGTCGCCACGAACTGGATCTGGCCGAGCGAACCCAGCGGACGAAGCTTGAAGCTGCGCTCGGGATGGCGGCTGCACACGCGCAGGCGGGCACCGCGCGAAAGCAGTTCCTGCGCCAGATGCGTACCGAAGAAGCCGCTGCCGCCCACCAGCGCTACCAGCATGCCTTCGAGATCGCGCGTTCTGCCGTTTGCCATATCGAGCGTGTCCTGAATCACTTTTGCCCGCCAATCCGGGCCGTTTCACGCGACGCCTTTGGCACAGCAGCAGGAGCAGTTTCAATGAGGAAACTCCCGTTCTGCAGCGCGGTTGCAAAAAGAGTCGCGATTGACGGAATTTGCCCCGTTGACACCCCGCCGCGCCTGTCCTAGTGGCGCGCTCCTACCCGGCGAGACGGCGCTTCAGCCCCTCGCCTCCGTGCCCAGATGGCGGAATTGGTAGACGCACCGTCTTCAGGTGGCGGCGCTGGAAACGGCGTGGAGGTTCGAGTCCTCTTCTGGGCACCAGTCAACCACTTTATCGTGTTGTTTTTACACGATAAAGTGGAGTTCCGGAAAAAGCGCTCCCACATTGATTCCCACATTTTGAGTGGGTCGTGGTGATCCTCGCTGGTCCTTGCCGGGACGCCAACTCGCCCTCGCCAATACCATCAACTGCTCTTTGGCTGCGTCACGGGACGAATCTTGACGCTGCATCGCACTGGCTGTTGTGAGGTTGCAGCGGTCTTCCGGCAAGCGTCAATGGCATCGCGGTTGTCGCGCTGGATTTCGGCTGCTTGCACAAGTGCATTCCATGCCTCCGGGCTGTCGCTTTTCATCATCCGTGCGCCAGTATCCCAGCGGGAAGATGCGCCGACCATCCGCGCTGCCATGCGCTCCGGCCAGTGCCAGCTTTCGGGCATGGCACGTGCAATGGTGCCGGGAAGGAAGGACCATAGCAGGATGCCAGCTAGCAAAGCCCCGCCTGCCACCTGGTAAAGCTGCTGACGCTGCTCGGCGGCGGTGCGCGCATAGGCCGTGACGCTGCGCATCTCCTGAGCGGCGTGGTTCAAGTCACTCCGGGCCTGGCTTATCCTGTCCTGATCGCTGCGCCGTGCTGCCTCGGCTGCGGCTGCAATCCGATTGCCGATGCTGTCAGGGGTCATCTGCATCGCCGGATGACCGGCCATACCCTTCAGGCTCCCGTCAATCGCGCCCATCCGCTTGGCCATGTCGGTCAGGGTCGCGCCATAGTCGGGAATGACAATGTCTGCGCGCTCGGCGGCAAGGTGCTGCACCGCTCGGCGCATGAGAGCCAGTTCGCCTTCAAGGCGGGCGAATGCCTCGGCGGCGGGATCGCCTGCGGTATCCGGGTTGGCAGGGTGGGGTTCCGGCTCCGGCTCAAGGTCCAGTGACAGTTCCACGTCATCCGTATCGGTATCCATTGTGTTTCTCCTACAGGCCCATGCCGATTGACCGGCTCCGCTCCATCGTGATGGAGGCGGCAAGGTCGCGGGCCAGATCGCGACCGAGTTCCGTCTTGATGCCCAGCTCGCGGGTGCGACAGCGCAGCAGGGATTCGACCTGCGCATCGCGCTCCAGCCCCTTCACCAAATCCGTCATGCGGTTGGTGAGCCTCTGCGCGCCCTTGGTGTCACCATCGCGCTGCATGGCCTGGCGCGCTTGCCCGAGCCGCTGCCAGTCGCTGACAAAGCGGTCTGCACGCTGCGCGGGATCGACGCGGATTTCGGCTTCGAGCTGCATGGCGCGGATTGCGCCCTGGCTGCGACCATCGGCGGCCTCGCGGGCCAGCGAAGGCTGGCGCTGCAAGGCGCTGGCGAGGTCGGCGGCGGCATGGGGACGGATCGCATCAAGCGCCTGCCCGGCCTTCTTCAGCGCGTCGCGCTGGTGGGGCAAGACGGGCAATCCCTGCTCGCGCATCTGCCCGATGTCAGCGGCGGCACGCGCATAGCGTTCGACGGCCTTGCGTTGATCAGACAGGCCAGCCTGATCGGTGGGCAGGGCTTCGAGCCGGTTCGCCTGCGGACGGAAACCCGCGAAGATCGACTTCGCCCGTTCCGGCAATTGCCGGGCGAGCTCCACGATCCGCTCGCGGAAAGTGATGCCGCGCCGTTCGGCAAACTGCTGCTCGGGCTTGTAGTCGCTGACCATGTCCTTGCCGCGCTCACGGCTCAACGTGCGGACAAGCTTCGACTGATCGGCGAAGTCATCGCGGCCATAATGCAGGGCAAGGCCATCGCGGTGCCGGGACATCGCGACATAGGCACCGTGGCTGTCCATCCCCGGCGTGGCGAGCACATGGGTACGATCCACGGTCATGCCCTGCGCCTTGTGGATCGTGGCAGCATAGCCATGATCGATGTGGGCATAGTTTTTGGTGTCGAAAGCGACGCTGCGGCCATCGTCGGTGCGCACGGCCATGCTTTGCGCGCTAATCCGCTCGACCGTGCCCAAGGTGCCGTTCTTGACGCCCAGCCCGCGCTCATTGCGCAGGAACATGATGCGGTCGCCGCTCGCGAACTGGCGCTCGCCGCGTGTCGCGCTGATCGACACGTCCATGCCCAGTTCGCCCGCGTCACGCAGCCGCCCGCGTGCTGCGTCATTGAGCTCGCGCACCTCGCTATTGGTGTGGGTGAGGATGATGCGCGTATCGTCGGGGCTGGCCTGCCGGTCATGATTCCAGCGTTCGATCAACTCGCCGCGTGCGGCCTCCCGTGTCTCGGCGGCGTGGATCATGCCGCGTTCGCCATAGGCATGGATGGCAAGGCCTGTGCGCCCGGTAGCGAGATGACGGGTGGCATCCTGCTGCCAGCCTTCGTGCTGGCGGCGTACCTCGCTGATTTCGACGCCACCGTGCCGTTCATGGAGCGCGCGGAAGGCAGCTCCGGCTTCGATGGCCTGGAGCTGTTGCGGGTCGCCGATGAGGACAACTTTTGCGCCTGCATCGGCGGCATGGGAAAGGACGCGCTCCATCTGGCGCGTGCCGACCATCCCTGCCTCGTCGATGACCAGCACGTCGCGCGCGGTGAGCAATTCGCGGCCCTGGCTCCACTGGTGTTCAAGGCTGGCGATGGTGCGCGAGGCAATGCCTGAACCGTGCTCCAGCCCCTCGGCGGCAATGCCCGACAACGCTACACCGCGAACGGTATAGCCCGCGCTCTCCCATGCCTCGCGCGCCACACCTAGCATCGCGCTCTTGCCGGTCCCGGCATAGCCAACGACAATACTGAATCCGCGACTATCGGTGACATGCTCGAACGCCGCGCGCTGCTCGCCGGATAGCGCCAGGCCACGTTCCGCTGCGCGCGCCAGCGCTCCTTCCCGGCCATGATCTTCGACCTGATGCCGCTCGCGCCCCGCCAGCAATTCCGAAGCGCGGCCAAGCCGCTGCTCGGTCTCGATCATCTGGCGCGATGTGAACCGGTCCTCGCCGCGTCCGTCCTTGCCGAGTGCGACAAGGTCGGATGATCCGCGAACCGCCCTCATCGCCAAATCGAACTGCTCCTTCCCGTCGCTGTGCCGGTGCACGAACATGGCAAGGTCGCGGTTGGTGAAGGTGGCCTGGCTGTGCGTGATCGCATCAAGCGCGACAGCGGGATTGGCGATGATCCGCTCGCCATTACGCTGCGCGACAGCGCGGTGTTCCTCGATCCGCTCGGCCTCAAGCCCGCGCACGCCCATGCGCGATGCGGCGGGACCGATCTTGTCCTGCGGCTCCAGCGCAATGCCCTGCGCCTCCAGGCTGCGGTGATCGATCCGCGCATCGATGTCGAGTTCGGCAAGGCGCTGGTTGACATGCTCGGCCCAGCGCTCGCGCCATTGCTCGACCAGTTCGGCCTTGTTCCACTCGCGCACCTTCGGGCCGAAGCCATCTTTGCCGACTTCGCGCATGGTGAGCATGACATGGGCATGCGGCTTGGGCTGGCCGTCCGCGCCAATATCCCAATGGACATTGAGATCGGCGATCATGCCTTTTTCGACGAACTCGGCCTCGGCAAATTCCCGCGCCAGCTCAATGCCCTGTTCCCTGGTCAGCTCGCGCGGAATGGCGAATTCGACCTCGCGGGCAAGCTGTGCGTCCTTGCGCTTCTCGGCAGCCTCGACCGCGTTCCAGAGCTTTTCTTGGGTACCAAATTCCTCCGGCGCGCCTTCCGGCAACAGAACTTCGGAATGGACGACCCCGTCCTTGTTGGTGAAGTCATGGTCGCGGTCGAGCCGTTCGTCGTGCAGCCGCTCGGCCCCGCGATAGGCGGCGGCAGCTACAGCGCTGCGCCCGCTCGACCGGCTGATGACTTTGACGGAGAGGTGGAAGATCGCCATGACGGCAATCCATCTACGCCATGAGCGCGACGTCGGCACGACGTATAAGCGCGCCCTCCCATGATAAAATCCTGCTCGGGACTATTCAGTATCAGGCCGTCTCGACGACTCTACAGCGTTGGGAGAGCATCGATATTATCATCAGCGCATCACCTCTCAATGGAGAACTTCGATGCGCAAACCCCGTGACTTTGATTCGGAACTGAAGGCGCTTGCCGACAAGGCGAAGCAACTGAAGGAACGCCGCGTGCAGCAGCTCGGCGAACTGGTGATCGCCACAGGGGCCGATGCAACCGATGCGGAAACGCTGGCCGGTGCGCTGCTCGTCATCGCGGAAACCAGCGAAGCCCAACGGAAGGATGCGTGGCGCAAGCGTGGCGCGGCCTTCTTTCAGAGCAAGGCGCGCAAGCGCGGCGACGGAACTCAGGGCCACCCGGACGGCACTCTCCCGCTTGACGGCGGCGCGGCATCGGCTTGAGGCAGTGAAGGCGCGAACCGACATGCGCGAGTGGCAGATCAAGCGCCGCGAACGCACGCGGCAACTGATCGAACTGGGAGGCCTGGTCGTGAAAGCCGGACTGGTCGAACTCGCAGACGATGATCGCGCTACTCTATACGGCGCGTTCCTCACCGTTGCGGCCAAGCTCCGGGGCGAAGAACGCGAGCAAGCGCTGGTGTTGTGGAAGCGGAAGGGCAAGCGGGCGTTTGAAGCAGAGCAATAACGAGAAATGAACGCGACACACGACGGGCCACCTTCTATCGTTTACTGGCCGATTTTTGGCGTCGCGCGTCGATCACCACGATTTCAGAGACCCGCTCGCCACGAGCCTCAGCATCCGCTTTCAATTTCTCGATAGTACGGAGCTTTCGGCCCATGCCACCAATATCCATTACCACAAAGATGCCAGCTTTGGTCGTCGCCGCCTTTTTGTAGGCTTCGAGCTGAGTCTTGTAGCCATGAACAACGGAGCCTTTAGAGAGTTTTAGCTCTACGAGTACACGTCCGCTAAAGCCGGTCGAGAATTTGAAATCGACCGGTCCGCCGCCCGAGTTGGTCTCTGGTGAGATGTCGACGTCGTTAACCGCACACATGACGTTCGCTACGGCGAAAAAGAGTAGCTGGCTCGCTCGTTCGTGTCGGGGCGTCGTGCCGTTCCACAGCAGCTCCCACATATTGTTGTCTTCGACCATTGCCTGGAACCGCGAGATAATCTCGTTGACAGTCTGCTCAAGCGCACTGCCGTCGTTCGTCACTGGCTTATTGAGCATCCCGACAAACGGCGTTGGGTCTTCGCCCAAGACGCGTCGAAACTGGTAATAGCCGTCAAGGTCTGCTTTTTCGTCGTAGCTTTCCGACGCCATCGCGACCGCATCGATAAGTTTGCGGAGGAGAGTTTGCGATGAGAATACAACCCGGCGCAGGGCGGCCTTTTTCTGTGATACGCTTGCCTTAGCAATGTTGCCGAACATCTGATTTACGGCATCTCAGATTTCCCGCACCTCCATGACGACCCGGCTCACGTCCGACCAGTCGGCTGCAAGAGGCAAATCGCGCAAGATATCTCTGGGAACGAGGAGCACCGGTGCGCCAGCATGATAAGGATTCACTGGGAGCTGGCGATCAGAATATTTTGGACCGAACCTTTGGACCGGTACGCCGTTCGCGACGCAGAATTCTTCGGTGATTTGACTTAGGGCTGGCAACAGAAAGTTGGTCGCCATGTCGCTGAGCGTGTCCGGACCGACGCCTTCCTCAAACAAGCCCATGAGGGGGATCATGTTTGGGTTTTTTTCGCCGAGAGTAATGATTTCCTTGGCCGTGCGCAGTATGCCATTGCGGAGCTTGGGCGGGCGTGAGCTGCCGCTGGTACCCGCCGCCCCATATCCCAGACTAGTCTCTGGGCGCTCGTCGAGGTTCAGCGCTTTGTAGGCCCCCTTCCATGCGACATCCCCTCGGTTGCGGAGATATCGAGCAGGCCGATCACATTCTCAAAGCTCGCTTGGACGGCTTTGCGGCCTTCCTTCTTAATCACGGTGTTCTGGCTTTTCGACAGCAGCAGTGGATCAATGAATAACTTGGTGTCGCTATTAAGAATCGGGTCTAGAAGCTTTGCGGAGTTCAGCGCATTTGCCGACAAGCCGAAGTGATTGGAAAACAGAACGGGATGCACCAGACTTTTTCGCGCTGCCACGACAAACCCCATTCTTGCTGTTGATATCGGAGAACATGCTGATGGTAACGGTAGAATTCAGCAAGACCATAGCACCATAGCGCGCGAGCTCATCACCGGAACAACAGTTTTTCGAGTATGTCAGCCATTTCGCGACGCTTATCGTGTGTAAGACGGTCAAGATTGCGCTGCTTCCACAGAACTGCAGGTAGGCGCGGAGCTTGCGGTACGCCGAGAAGTTGCCAGTCCGGATCGCCGCGTTTGAATCCAATAAGGAAATGCCGATGCACGTCCGGCATTTCAGAGATCATCGCAGTGATGATTGCTTCGCGTGCGGCTTCGAGATCGGCAAGGGCAACTGGTTCCTGCGTCATGCCAACGAAGCCGCGCGCGAATTCCTCGGCCAGTGGCTTGCGGGTCGGTGCCAGGACTTCGGCCATCGGGCGATTGTGGCTGATGAGATAGACAAGGAAAGCGCGCCGCAATTCGGCGCTTACGCCTTCGTGCGCCAACAGGTCGCGCACGTCGAAAAGATCGCGCGGATGCTGGCGGTCGAGCGCTGCCACGATCTTGCCAGCATAGAGGTCGGCGAAGGAAACGATTTGCATTTCGGCAAAACCGAACTCGTCCTCTACGGTCGGGACCACAGATGTCACCACGGGATCGTACACCGTGCCGCGCAGCACTGGCGTTATCTCGATCTTGATCTGCACGTCCCCGGCACGGACGATCAGCTTCGTGATGATTTTCTCATCCGCCGAACGGGAAGGATTGACCTTCGCGCCGGGGATTCCAGACTCGATTTGCTCCGCGATCCGCAGCATGGCTGCGTCAATTGCGGCAAGCGATGTGGTGCGATCCTCGACGGGCAGATAGGTCAGGTCAATGTCCACCGACAGGCGCGGCATGTCGCGCACAAACAGGTTTATGGCCGTGCCGCCCTTGAGCGCGAATGCCTCTTCTTTCCCCACGAAAGGAATGGTGCGAATGAGAAGTGCGACCTGTTGCCGGTAGGTGTCGAGAAAGGCCATGACGTCACTGGCCTCCCAGATCGGACGGCACGGTTATATGGTAAGTGGGGTCGAGCCTGCCGCCTTTGACGAGGACGCGCTTGCCCGATCCCACATTGATGCGGGAAACATCCAGCCGGGATCGCCAAGCATGGCGGTGGCGGTCGGCAAAGAACAGGAATAGCCGATTCACCTTCACGCTGGCGCACGCTTCCAACAGGGTTTGCAGGCGGCGTGGGCTTAGGTCGCTCAGTCCTTCCATCAGGGCGTCGACCTGGTGGAAACTTTCGCGCTCGGGCAACTCGTCGAGCAATTCCAGCACGGCCCGTTCCTTGCTCGAATATCGGATCGGCAAATGCATCCCTGCGCCGCTGAACATGATGGGACTCGGCTCTGGCGGCGCATCGGCATCGCCGGGAAATAGGCGCAGGCTATTATGCCAGTGGAATTTCACGTCGAGCGGAAGGTCAGTTAGCCATGTCGGGGTCCGCTTCGGCCCGTAGAGCTGGATTTCCTGCACCTTCGCCGAAAGGTAGTGCGCATAACCCAGCTGTTCGAGCGCCGTGCGTCCGCCAACGGCCAAGGGTAAATGCAGTATTGCTTGGAGCGATATGACGACCTGCTGCCATGTCAGCGGCGTGCGCGAACGACGATAGACGCGCCGCGCTGGGCTATCGAGCCACCCGGCACGGACATACTGGCTGCGGAGTGCCGATGAATAGCCGTGAGCCTCTAGCCATCCGGCATCGGCCAAGAGGCCCTCCGGGAGTTCCTGTTGGAGACGGTTTAATTTACTGACAGAACGCGTAGCCATGCTTAGCGTTTTGCCACACTTTCAAACCAATGTCGAGTTTATAAAATTGGCGCTATACAAAGCCTGACTTAGTGCAATGTCGATCTGGTAAACCGCGCCGCCCGCTCTCGCAGGAAAAACGTCAATCAGACGCATCGTAGTGGATGGCATCGACAAGCGCGGCCCGGCAGTCCCAAGCCTCAGCATCCGGGCCTTCTGGCCGAGGAGCATTGTACCACTTAGCCAACCTTATCGGCTCGATCACCCGCTCCCAGTAGTTCTCCAGACTCAAGGTTGACGGAGCAAAATGGAGCGCTTCGGCCAAGTTGGCCTTGTTCCCGTTATTCACGCAAACGAACACGTCAGGCCGCTTCATTGCGAGCAATCTTGTGGCGGTCGGCGTACGCCCGATCCTGGCTGAGTCTGCGAAGGCAGACTCAAACAACGCGCAAAACCGGTCGAACTCCGTTTCCCTGACAGGGCCTCGGCGCGGGATGCAGTCAATTGCCTTAGCAATCCGACCATCCTTGTTTGCAATGAGTTTCGTGAAAGAGCCGGAGCCCTGCATCGAGCCAAACCAGCCGATTTGATACTTCTCCAGCCCGGAGTCCGCGACGGCATCCGGATGGACGATACCTGCAACCGCCTTCCATTCCGGCACGGTCAGATCGTCGAACGACTGCGCCCTAGCAAAGAGTGTTTGCAGATAACGCAGGAACCTCATGCGTGTTTCGAAATGGTGGTTGGGGTCCTTCCGCGCCTCGTGGATAAAGGCAGCCCAGTCCATTTTTAGAAGGTCAGAATCGATCCGCTGGAAGTCGGCCTTGTCGCTCGGCAGGATTGGAGATGGGGCGCGAGGGCGACTAGCTGCGATCTCGGCCTGCCGCCGGTAAGCGTCAGACAGTTGCTTCGTGACCGGCTGACGATGTGGCGCGTAGGATTCCATTGTGGCGAGCAACTCAGTGACTGCTGCCTCACTGGTGTCGCAGCTCAGATGCAAGCATGCCTCAACGTTGTTGCCCAGCCCGCCGGAAGTGAAATTGGCACTACCGACGATGGCTTCGGCACTCTGACCGGACACAAACAGGTAGATTTTCGGGTGAAAACAGGCGCCGCTCTTTTTGAAAACAAAGGCGTTCGGTACTTTGCGAAGCGAGTCCACGAAATCTGGATCGGTCGCACAAAAATCCAAGCCAACCGTCACTGACCGGAATTTATGCTTGTTTTCGATCAGTTTGTCCGCGACCGGGCCAGCATGAGCCCATGCGACCGCCATGTAAATCTGGTCGTGTTTCGCAATGAGCCGGGGCAGCACCTTTCGGAGCGCCTTCGCGTCAAGAACTGAGACCTTCACGAACGCCTCCTCATGGCAATGGCGGCAGGCCCAATTCCTTCAGGAAGGCGTTGTGCTGCTCTCTAGCTAAAGCAATTTCGTCCTCAAGCGCCGCCAGCTTCTCGTGAACCGCGCCTAAGTCGACCTCCTCGTCCGCCGTCGCTGTGCTGATGTAGCGGGAGATGTTGAGGTTGAAGTCGTTGCTCTCGATCTCTTCCATCGAGACGCAGCGAGAATACCGCGGCTCTTCAGTCCTGTGCTGATAGGTCGAGACAATCTTGCCGATGTGGTCCGGTTTGCCGTCCTTCCCGTCGCCAAGGTAATTCTGCCGTTTGCCCTTCTCGAAATGCTCCGCTGCATTGATGAACAGCACGTCATCGGGCTTCTTGCACTTCTTCAGCACCAGGATGCACACCGGGATGCCGGTGGAGTAGAACAGGTTCGCGGGCAAACCGATCACGGTATCGATATGCCCGTCCTTCAGCAGCTTCTTGCGGATTTCCGCTTCCTTACCGCCACGGAAAAGCACCCCGTGCGGAAGGATGATGGCCATCACTCCATCATCCTTGAGGTAATGGAAGCCATGCAGCAGAAACGCGAAGTCGGCGGCAGACTTCGGTGCAAGACCGTAGTTCTTGAACCGCACGTCCTCGCCCAGCGCTTCACTGGGGTCCCAGCGATAGCTGAACGGCGGGTTGGCAACCACGGCATCGAAACGAGGCATCTTGGCCGGGTTCGTTTCGCGCAGGATGTCCCAGTCATTGGTCAGCGTGTCGCCATGGAAAATCTCGAACTCGGTATCCTTCACCCCGTGCAGCAGCATGTTCATGCGCGCCAGGTTGTAGGTGGTGATGTTCTTTTCCTGCCCGAAAATCTTGCCGATTCCGTGCGTACCCATGCGGTGGCGCACATTGAGCAAAAGCGAGCCGGACCCGCAGGCGAAATCCATCAGGCTGTCCATGTGGGCGCGCTGGCCGTTCCTCGGCTCCTGCCCGTCTAGAGACACAATCTGCGAGAGGATGTCTGACACGAATTGCGGGGTGTAGAACTCTCCCGCCTTCTTGCCGGAACCGGCGGCAAACTGGCCAATCAAATATTCATAGGCATCGCCCAGCGTATCGCTG
The DNA here is from genome assembly GCF_003454795.1 of Novosphingobium sp. THN1. GTDB lineage: Bacteria > Pseudomonadota > Alphaproteobacteria > Sphingomonadales > Sphingomonadaceae > Novosphingobium. Next base: position 600,169 of record NZ_CP028347.1, on the reverse strand, counting down.
TCGGTTGAAAATTCCTTCAGCCCCTTGGCGATCTCGGTGATGATCTTGCACAAGGCAGCATTGCGCTCGGCATAGACCTTGCCCAGCTTGTCCGAAGCCAGATTGATCTCCGAGAACAGGCCCCGGAACGTGCTGGCGAAGGACTCTGTCTCGATATACTCCAGCCCTTTCTGGAGGGTGTCGAGCAGTTCGATGTCCTGCTTGCGCGCCAGTTCCGCGATGCTGGTCCAGAGATATTCCGGGCGAATGACATAATGCACTTTGCGGCGCATTTGCTTTTCGAAGGCCTCGGTGTCCTCGGGATTTTCCGCGTACCAAAGCGACAACGGCGCACGCTTGTCCTCAAGCTTCAGCTTAGGGTAGTCCGATCCAAGTTCCTTGGCGGCGGCGATCTCGTAGTTGTCCGACAGGTAGCGCAGGAACAGGAATGCTAGCATGTAGTCGCGGAAATCGTCCGCGTTCATCGCCCCGCGCAAGGTGTCGGCGATGGCCCAAAGTGTCTTGCCGAGTTGCTTCTGCTCTTGGTCGGTCATGGTCTACTCATTCATGTCGCGGGTCGGGCCAGAAGCTCTGGCAAGGCAAACTGGTATCGGGCAAGGAAGGCATCCAGAATCTGGCGGAAGAGCTGCTTGTTGTCGTCCCCATCTCTCGGGGTTCAAAAATGGCATATTCGCCATGGCTGAGCAGGTTCAGTGCACGCGCATAAAGTGCTTCATCATCAACGCCATGAATGCACGCCGAAAAATCGTTGTGCCCGAAAAAGATCGCTGTCTTTTCCAGAATGCTCCGTAACTTGTTGAAGTGATAGGTATATAGTGCACCGGAACTGGCGGCGTTGCGAATGTCATCGAGCATCGCGACGTGGTGAAAGAATGGCGTCTCGTCCGTCGCCTGAAGCACAAAGATCTCACCCCGGTTGGGGCGGTGCAGGAAATATTTCTTGTGCGGCTTCTTTTTCAGTTCGTTGCATACAACGTTAAAAAACAGGGCGTGGTGGGACGAGAAAACGACCTTGAGCTCGTTTTCTTCTCGCTTGAGCAGCTTCGCGAGATCGCAGGCGACCGCAATGGCATTGTTGTCGTCAAGTGATGAGATCGGATCGTCGATATATAGGTATTTGACCCAAGCATACGACGGGTGCTTGTCGATCACGCGTTCGCATATCGCCATGAACAGGCACCATATGAAGATGTTCTCCTCGCCGCGCGACACCTTGATGTGGTTATTGCCGCCCTTGCTGAACGAGATCGTCCAGTTGGCATAGTCTATGTCAAAATCAAAATCAGCATATCGGCCGAGATACTTCTGAATGCTCTCTTCAAGCGCCAGGTCTTTTATGCCCGCAAAGAACCGCGACTTTTCATTGAATTTGATAGTGCGGACAATGTCGTTGTCGAGGTCGTTGTCCCAGAGAAACAGGTCCTCGGTGTAGGCATTGAAATACAGCGTGTCGCGCGCATCGCCCTGCTTTCCCTTATCCTTAAAGCCCATGGAAATGCGGGTCTTGCCTATACCGTTATAGGCATAAAGCAGCACAAACTGCTGCCCACCTCCGTTGAGGTCATCACGGAGTCGCTGCACCACCTTTTTCACTGATTTGTAAGTGTATTGGCGAGGCTTGCTCACACCTGCACCTCGCTCGCGACGGGGAAGAGCTGGTGCATGAGGCCCTGTTTGTGGGTCTTGATCGCGTTGATCCTATCGCTCTGAGAAACGATGAGCGCATCGATGGAAGATAGGCTGTCTGCAATCCTTCTCTGCTCCTGGATACCCTTGCCTTGATTGTTTTTCGGTAATGGGATCAGCAATGCTGAGAATTCCGTGCTATTTAGACCTGGCTGCCCGCTGCGAGTGGACGTTTTTTCAACCCATGACCAATACCTGTATGAATTGAAGAATTGAGAAACGAATTCAGGAATTATTAAATTCGAATTTGGGCGGATTCTGATTAAGAATCCCGCAAAAACAAGTGGCCCTTCGGCCTCTTTGTGAAGATACGACTTTCCTACGCTCGCGCCAGTTCGAGTCAGCGCGATGTCCCCAGCTTGCATGGAATTGTCTGGCGTCGCCTCAACCTCCACGGACATCCTACTTTCGCGAATGAAGCGACCGTCCTCGGAAATGTCAGTAATGCGTAGATAGGTCGGAAGATCAGGACTATAAGGCGCAGAGGGTGCATTAGCACCATAGTTGGGAGGAAATTCTAACAAGTTCCCAAGGGCCTGTTCTTCCCAATCTCCCGCGCCTTGAAACTCCGGAAATCGCAGACGAGGGGTGGTTTCGCCGGGGGCGGGGAAAAACTGCTGCATCAAGCCCCGTTTATGTTTCTTGAGCGCCTCTAGCTTGTCCGCTTCGGCAGCAATCAGCGCATCGATTGATGACAGGCAATCAGCGATCTTGTGCTGCTCGATGGCGCTGGGCAACAGCAACCGCATTCGCGCAAGGTCGCGGTAGTAGATGCGAATGCGCACCCCGCCGTCGCCGGACTCATTTGTGAATGCGTCCCACTGTCGGGAGCTGCGGAAATGGTCGAGATATTCCGGAATAATTGGCGTCGGTTCGGCTCGCGACGAGCAACGAAACACAACGTAATCCGGGCTAACGAGAATCTCGTCATCGCCCTGCCATCGCGCTATCGAACCGATGTTCAGGCGCATCGGATTGTAAGCAAACCAATCGTTGCGGACGAGCTTGTAGCGGGAGATATCTCCCGCAACCAATCGTTCCTCCATCGGAACGATACCGCCTTCCTTCCGGACTCCCATGACTGACGCAGCTGCGAGTTTGCCGCCATTCCGGGTCGATGCCTCGTCGGTCACATCGCCAAGTTGAACGTTATGTAGCGGTTGCCCCAGAAACTCCGGGAACCGCAATTTCGGGATGCCTTTGCCCGCCTCTGCGCTCACGTCGTTACTGTTCATACGCACTCAGCCCGGAAATCTCGCGGCCCTGGGCCAGCTTGTGGAGCAAGGGCGCAAGGTCTTCCATCAGCGCCAGCTCGGCTTGCGTGCGTGCCTTCCAACCAAGCTCCAGTGGTGCCATCAGCTCGCTCAGGCCATCACCATCGAAAATCCGACGTCGCAACACGACATCGACAAAGTCTTGCAGCGCAGCTGCGCCCACGCCGTGCTTGTCGGCAATAGCTGTCAGCGCCTGCACCTTCTTCGCGGCCTTGAATCGTTCGAAACCGGCGCGGATTTCCTTTTCGTCCAAAGGCTGATCGGCAGACAGGCCGCGAATATACTCGGCGATGTCGTCCCGCTCGTCGATGAACTTGGCATCGGACTGAATCAGGCCGATGAGCTGCTCGCGGCTCATTTTCAGCTTGCCTGGCAGGTTTTGCGTGTAGCGGGCAATCAGGCCCATGATATAATCATAATCGATCACGGCTGAGTGGAAGAGCACGAACTCGAAGTCGAGCTGGTCCACTACCGGATCGTCTGCCCCGCCAGGCTTATCCTGCTTCTCCTTGAGCCGCTTTGCTGTCTCCAGGTACATGCTGCGGAAGCCTTGCAGGGCGTCTGTCGGCACAGTCTGGCTAATGACATCGGCCTGCTCCTCGCTCAGATCGGTGTACTGATCGAGCTGGGTTTTCAGCCGCTGTACTTCCTTGAACAAGGTAATGAACTGCCCGCGCGCGGCATCGCCCTTCAGGTTCGGCACGTCCTCCGGGGTGTTGGACAGACCCTGCGATTCCATGAATTCGCCAAGCGTCTGCATGGCGTTTTGCAGGCTCTCGATGACCTTTGGCGCAGGATCGACGAGCCAGATTTGCCGGGGGTTGTCGATCTTCTCGCCGGAGAACAGGGCAATGGCCTCTTCCACCGCCGCCTGCTGCTGACGGAAATCGAGGATATTGCCGTATGGCTTGGTGTCGTTCAGCACACGGTTGGTGCGCGAAAATGCCTGGATCAGCCCGTGGTGCTTCAAGTTCTTGTCCACGTAGAGCGTGTTCAGAAACTTGGAATCGAAGCCGGTCAACAGCATGTCCACCACGATGACGATGTCGATCTTCTCCGCGCCCTTGCGCGGTAGGTCGGCGTTGGGGAACTGCTGATCCTTGATGCGCTTTTGCACGTCCTGATAATAGAGATCGAACTCGCCAATCTTATGGTTGGTGCCGTAGCGATCATTGTAATCACTGATGATCGCCTTGAGCGCAGTCTTCTTGGCCTCCGGGTCCTGTGCGTTGTCCGCCTTCTCCTGCGGCAGATCCTCCTGAATCTGCTGCACATCCTTGTTGCCTTCGGCGGGCGGCGAGAAGACGCAGGCAATCTTCAGCGGCTCGAACTCAGGATCGGTGGCCTGCCGTTTCGCCTGAATCTTGGCGAATTTCTCATAGTAGTCGATGGCATCGTTGATCGAGCTTGTCGCCAGGACAGCATTGAACTTCCTGTTGGCGGTGGCAGCGTTGTGCTTCGCCAGAATGGTCTCGATAACCTTCTCTTTCGCGAGCGCTTCGCCCGGTTTGGGCAGCTTTTCGCCCTCGGGCTTGTAGTAGTCGATATGGAACCGCAGCACGTTGCGGTCCTCAATGGCGTGGGTAATCGTGTACTGGTGCAGACTGCGCTGGAACAGATCGTCTGTGGTGCGATAGCTGCCCTGCTCGCCCTCAATCTGGCTATAGCTGGCGTTCTGCTCGAAGATCGGCGTGCCGGTGAAACCGAAAAGCTGGGCCTTCGGGAAAAATTCCTTGATGGCCTTGTGATTGTCCCCGAACTGGGAGCGGTGACATTCGTCGAAGATGATCGCGATGCGCTCGTCACGCAACGATTCCAACCGCTCCTTGTAGGTCTGCTTTTTGCCCGACTGTCGGCGATTGGTATCGTCGAGCGCCAAGCCAAGTTTCTGAATGGTGGTAACGATCACCTTGTCGGCCCGGTCATCCGATAGCAGGCGGCGTACAAGGGCTTCGGTGTTGGTGTTTTCCTCGACACAGCCTTCCTGAAAACGATTAAACTCCTCGCGGGTCTGCCGGTCGAGGTCCTTGCGGTCCACCACGAAAAGGCATTTGGCAATGTCATCGTTGTCCTTGAGCAAGGTCGATGCCTTGAAGGATGTCAGCGTCTTTCCGCTGCCGGTGGTGTGCCATACATAGCCGTTGCCACAATTCTGGTGGATGCACTCCACAATCGCCTTCACGGCGTAGATTTGGTAGGGCCTCATCATCATCAGCTTCTGTTCGCTGGCGACCAGCACCATGTAGCGGCTGACCATTTGGCCAAGCGTGCACTTCGCCAGGAACTTCTCGGCGAAGCTGTCGAGATGGGTAATCTTCTTGTTGTCTTCGCTGGCGAATTGATAAATCGGCAGGAAGCGCTCGTCGGCGTTGAAACTGAATTGTCGGGCGTTGTTGTTGGCGAAATACCATGTGTCGGTACGGTTGCTGACAACGAAAATCTGTAGGAAGCAAAGCAGCGTCTTGCCGTACCCGTTTCCCGGATCGGCCTTGTAATCGACGATCTGCTGCATGGCACGGCGCGGACTGACCGCCATAGTCTTTAGTTCGATCTGAACAACTGGCACGCCGTTAATGAGCAGAATCACGTCATAGCGGTGATGGCTGTTATCCGTGTTGATGCGAAGCTGGTTGACTACCTCGAAGGTGTTTTTGCACCAGTCCCTGATGTTGACCAAAGTGTAGTTTAGCGGCGTACCATCGTCGCGCTCAAAGCTGCTATATCCGCGCAACACATTTGCGGCTGCGAACACATCAGGCGTAGTGATGCTTTCCAGTAGCCGCTGAAACTCGTTGTCTGTCAGGCGAACGCGGTTCAGCGCCTCAAACTTCTGCCGAAAGTTCAGCTCCAGCGCCGCACGATCACGGATGTCTGAGCGATACTCGTATTTCAGCTCTTCGAGCTTGGAGATCAGTTCCCGTTCGATTGTGCTTTCGGCTGTCGTCATTGGTCCGATCCGGCCTGATTATTTGCATTCGAGGTGGTGTCGTCTGCGCCACCCAGCCTGACCCATTCATCCACTTCGGATATCTGGAATTTCCAAAGGCGGCCGACCTTGTGCGCAGGCAGGTTCCTACATTCGCGCCAGCGATAGATGGTGTCTTTCACCACGCCCAAATGTTTCGCCACAGCTTCGGCGGTTACCCATGGTTCGGCCATGATTGCGTAAACCCCGCTAGATAAGCTCAAAGTCGCCTAGAGTCGTTTAGAGTCAACGAATGGGGATTGCAATCGCTATTGCCGGCGAAGTTGACGGAGAAATCGCGCGATTCGCACCCGAAAAGTCGCCTGGCGTGGCGCAAATCTCCGCCTTCTCTGCTCAAAATCTTGGATCAGGAAAAAATGCCACGAAACTCCGAAAATATTTGGCCGCCAGGAGTACGATTTCTTTGGCGTCCGTGGCCGTCTCCAACATTCCGTATCCGTCTCTATCCTTGGATTTGTCAGTATAACCGCTTGTGCGACTGCGTTGTATGACACCGGAAATGCCCTTGCGTCCTGCGGCTGGGTCAACAAATCTTGCACTCAGGGGGTGTCAGAAACGACCAGCGAATGGAAATCCGTACCATGTCCAGCACCGACAAAATCATCCGCCTGAAAACCGTTCTCGCCCGGACCGGGCTGTCCCGCTCCACCATGTATCGCAAGATCGCCGAGGGGACCTTTCCATCCCAAGTGAAGATCAGCATTCACGGCGCAGGCTGGCGCGAGTCTGCGGTCAACCGTTGGATCGACGATCCGGTCTCGTATCGCAATGAAGGTGCAGGGCAGTGACAGCGCCGGTTGCCGAACCACTCTGCGTGAAGGTCAACGAGGCCGCACGCATGATCGGCGTCGGGCGAACCAAGCTGTATGAGCTGATCGCTGCCGGTGATGTCGAAGCGGTGAAGCTCGGCAAATCGACACGCATAGTCACCGCCAGCCTTCACCGGCTGATTATGCGGCGGCGCGAGCCGGAGTAGGCTCGCCTGCCGCCTCGGCTGGGTCGATGCTGGCGACGGCCTTTCCGGCGTCAAGGAACTCAGCCCAACGCGCCATCAGATCGCGGCGCTTGTCGAAAAAGTCCGTACGCCGATAGGCGGCTTCGACCTGATTGCTCAGCTTGTGCGCCAATGCCTTATCGGCAACTTCCTTCGGGAAATCTGTCTTCTCCGCTGCCCAGTCCGTAAAGGACGACCGGAAGCCGTGAACGGTTGCGCCAGTGATGCCATCGTTGCGGAGCAACTTGGTCATCGTCATGTCGCTGATTGGCTTTTTGCCGTCTGCCGAGAATACCAACCCGTCATCGCTGGTCCGCTCATTCCATCGCTTGCGTAGCAGTGCCACAGCGGGTGGCGACAGCGGCACGACATGGGTTTCCCGCGCCTTCATGCGCTCGCCGGGAATGGTCCAGATCGCTTTCTCCAGATCGAATTCGGTCCATACCGCGAAGCGCGTCTCGTTTGAGCGCACCGCGTTGTAGATCGTGAAGCGGAGCGCGTCCCTGCCGGTCGTAGGTGACGCTGCTGCCAACTGCGCCATGAGTGCGGGCACCTCGGCAAAGGGCATTGCTTCCAGATGCACCGCTTTTGCCGTCTGGCGCGGAAGACCCTTTCTGACCGAGCGCAGGGAAGCCTCCTCGGCGCGCCAGCCCTTGATATGCGCGAAGTCCAGAACCGCACCTATGCGCTGTAACAGGCGACGTGCCGTTTCCGGGATTTCCAGCCAGATGGGCGAAAGCACGGTGACAACACAGGCGCTGTCCACCTGATCGACAGGCTTGGTGCCGATGTGCGGGAATACGTGGTTTTCGAAGCTGGATATCCAATTCGCATAGCGGCGGTTCTTCCAGCCCTCCTTCAAGGCGTCGTAGCAGTCGCGCGCCGCCGTTTCGAAGCTGGGTATGACCTTGCGGGCCTTGCGCCGCTCAGCCACCGGATCAGCACCAGCGCGAACTTTGCTCCGCAGCGCCACTGCCGCCTCTCGGGCTTCCACAAGGGACACGTCCAAGGCAGAGCCAAGCCCGTAATCTCTCCGCCTGCCTTTGTGCTGCATACGCAGCACCCAGGTTGCCGCACCGCTCTCCTTGACCAGCAGGCAAAGGCCACGGCCATCAACGTGACGGCCCGGTTTCGCGTTCTTCACTTTCAATGCAGTCAGCGCCATCGTTCGAGTCCCGTTCAGGGAATTTTCGGCTTCCGTTCCCACGGAAAGGCCGCCGAAAATGATCCCACATTCGTTCCCACAAATCGGTGGGATTTCAGGCAAATGTGGGCGACCGACCGCGAACACCTTACAAGCCAAATTGGCAAAATTACAATGTGGTTAGGGATGCCTCGGCATTGCCTGAGACAGAATTTTTACGCCTCTTCTGGGCACCATTTCTTCTCTTGCGGCTGCAGGCACCGGGATACAGATCCCGGTACGCCTTTTGATGCTGCGAACGCTAGGCATTTGAAAGAAATGGCCTCGGGTCTGGGGTGGCTCCTGATTGAGCGGAAGCGCAGCGATCAGCGCTAGCGCGCACAAGTTTTCGCCGCTCTTCCTCCGATTGCTTGTCGATGATCGACAGCCTCGCATGGCTCGCTTATCCATGAAAGCCGGAAGGGTTTTGGAGCGGGGTGGGCATCGATGCGGGCTTCGGAAATGCGCACGGCAATGTTGGTCGCTGTTTCTGGCCTTGCCTGTCTTGCACAAGTGCCGAGCCATGCCGCAGCAAAGCCCACGGCCAAGCTGGCCACGCTCGACAAGGCGCTGTCTGAGGCGATCAACCGCGAAAATGCCAATCCCAACCAGACCAATTTCGATGCCAGCCTGAAAGCTGCCGAAGCCGTCATCGCCGCGGCAGATGGTTTGCCGGCAGGCCCGGATACCGCACCATATCTGGCCCGTGCGCTTGTCTCACGATCGGGATACGCGCGGGAGGCAGGGGACATCGACAAGACCCTGGCCGATGCCGAGCGCGCGCGCGAGGTTATCCTGCCCTATCGCGATCTCGCCCCTGACGCTTACGTGCAGGCGATTGCCCTGGCCGGTGACGTGGCGATCCGGCGGGCGCTGTTCCAACAGGCGGCCGATCGGCTGAGCGAGGGAGCTGCCTATCTGGAGCAGCGGCGCGGCAAGGGGCCGTCATCGTCAGCGCTCGACATGGGCGAATCCAACATCGGTTACACACTTGCCATCGCCTACATGCAGCTCGGGCAGTACGATGCTTCGGTGAAGGCGCAGGAGGCGAGCCTTGCTGCCCGCGTGCGTGGGGTGGGCGAGTTTCATCCTGCGACGATCAGCGCGCGCTACAATCTGGCGTTGCGCCTGTCGCGCGCGGGGCGCCTTGAAGAGGCCGAGGCGATGGCAAGGCTTGCCGCAGAGCAGGTCAAGCAACATGTGCCGCAAACCGATCTGGGGCATGTGCGCGCGGTCGAGACGCTGGCGCTCGTGCTCGCCGGCGGAGGCAAGCGGAGCGAGGCGGTAGAAGTGGCGCGGCACGCGCTGGACATCCGTGTCGCCACCACCGGCACCGGCGATGTCAACTTCGCCGCCAGCCTGACAACGCTGGGCGGGCTGCTGGCCGATCTCGGGCGCTACGACGAAGCCGTGAGCGTCCTGACGGGCGCCACGTCGACGCAGGACAAGCTTGGCCCGCTCGCGGCGCCGACCGACCGCCTGCGAGCTCTGACCTTCCTGGGGTTCGCGCAACTCGGTCAGGGCAAAATGGCCGATGCGCGTCGTTCGCTGGATGCAGCCTACGAAATATGGGAAAAGACAAGAGCGGCTGGAGCGGCTGAAACGTTTCTCCCAGCGGTTGCGCTGGCGCGTCTTGATAGCGGCGACGAAGCCGGTGCGGTTGCCGCCGCGACTGCGCACCTTGCGGTCGCCTCAGGCCCCAGAGCGCCTGTGCTGGGCAAGGCGCAATCATGCGCGATCGGCGCCCTGCTCGGTGTCGCGACGGGCGAATGCGGAGCAAGTCCGGGCTTTGCGCTTGTTCGCACGGTGACCGACCGGCTCGATGCGAGTGCGGATGGTGAACTCGTGCTGGCAGATCGCCTGTCGCTTGAACTGGCGATGCGGCTGGCGCTGCGTGATGGCGATGTTCAACTGGCCGCCGACGCGTCGCAGGTGCTGGTTGGCTCGAAGGTTGCGCGGGCGACACGGCTTGCCGCGGCACGGGCGGGCACTTCAGACCCCGTTCTGTCGGCGCGCATTCGCACCCTTCAGGACGCCGAACTGGCCTACCGGCGTGCCAACTCGGTCTATCTGCTGCTACTGGGTAATGGCGGTGACGTGCAGTCCGCCCGCTCGGCGCGAGATGTGGCGCTTGCCAAGCTGGAGCAGGAGCGGGCCGGTATCGCCAGCAGCTATCCTGCCTGGGCAGCGCTGACTGCGCGCCAAGGCGTGCCCCTCACTGACATCAGGAGCACGCTGGCAAACGATGAGGCGGTCCTGGCGGTCGTTCCGGCGTTGACGTCGGCCTTTGTCCTGCTTGTTTCGCCAGACCGGGCCGTGGTGCAGCGGATGGAGCCTAGCCGCGCGAGCTTTGCTTCGAGCGCGGCTCGGTTGCGTCGCGCGCTCGACCAGCGGAGCTTCGATGCGGCAACGTCACACGAACTCTATCGCGCCATTTTTGCAGGCATAGCACCGGATTTGCGCAAGACAGGGGCCTTGCGGATCATCGCTGGCGGTGATGCTGCGGCCATCCCGTTTGCCACCTTGCTGGAGCGTCCGGTCGACAGGATCGATCGCAAGGCGCCGTTTCTTGTCATGCGTTACGCCTTGTCGGCTGGTGCGTCCTTGCAGGCGCGCACGGTTCAGCCGCGGCGTGCGCTGGCGGGTTCGTCGATGCTGGCGTTGGGCGCGCCTACGCCGTTCGGCACCGTCCGCATGGCCGATGCGCAAGCGGCAAGGAAGGGGCCGCTCCTGGCCAGTGCCGTGTTTCGCGGGGGGCAGGCCGATGCGCAATCGCTTGCCTCGCTGCCCGCCTTGCGCTCGGCCGAGGTGGACGCCGTCTCGCGCAGCGTGGGCAAGGCCACGGTCCTGACCGGCGATCAGGCCAGCGAAGAGCAACTGGAGAAGACCAGGCTGGACCAGTACGGCGTGCTGCTGTTTGCCACGCACGCACTGGTCGCCGGGAAATGGAAGGCGTGACCGAGCCTGCGCTCGTCCTCGCCCGGCCGGAGCAGGGGGCAAGCAGCGATGGCGTGCTGACCGCGTCGGAAATCGGGACGCTCAGGCTTGATGCCGACTGGGTGATCCTTTCGGCCTGCAATACGGCTGCTGGCGATGGTGAGGCAGCCCCGGCCTATTCCGGCCTCGCACAGGCCTTCCGCTATGCCGGGGCACGAACGCTGATGCTGTCACATTGGCCCGTGCGCGACGATGCCGCGGCGGTACTGGCCGGAACCGTGCTGAAGGAGGCTGCGAAAGGACGAAAGCCGGCGCAGGCGCTACGCACGGCCATGTTGCGCACCATGGTCGATCCGGACCTGCCGGACGCGGCAAACCCGCACGTCTGGGCTCCGTTCGTCGTGTTCGAATAGGCGGGTCAGAGATTCGCCTTGAACAGGTCGAGCATCCTGCCCCAGGCCCGTTCCGCCTGAGTACGGTCGTAGATCGGGGCGTCGAGAGTGCACCAGCCATGCTGGGCGGGGTAGACTTCGATCTCGGCAGGGCGGCTGGCAGCGTCGGCGGCTGCGCGAAGCTGGGTCTTCTCCTTGGGGGCGCGCTCGTCATCGTTCTTGGCGATGGCGAAGAGATAGGCGGCGCGGGTCTTGCCGATCAGGTTGACCGGGCTGTCAGCCTCCGGTCCGACGAGACCGCCACCGTGGAACGACGCCGCCGCGCCGACGCGGGCCGGATTGGCAAAGGCTGTCCGCACGGTGAAGGGGCCGCCCATGCAATAGCCGGCTGAACCGATGCGCTTCTTGGCGTTCACTTCCTTCTGCATGTCGAGCCATGACACGAAGGCCGCAGCGTCGGACGTGGTGCCCGACGGCGTGATCGCGGCGATCATCGGCTTCAGCTTCTTCTGCCCGGCGTCCGAGCGCCACGCCATCAGTGAATCAAGGATCGGGGCGGGGCTGGAGCGGTAGTACTGGTTGACGACCAGCACGGCGTAACCGGCGGCGGCAAGGCGGGTGCCCATGGTCTTGTAGGCATCGCGCAAGCCCGCGATGTCTGGCCACATGATCACGGCAGGGTGCTTGCCTCGCGTGGGGTAGACGAAGAAGGCGTCGGCCTTGCCGTCGGGCGTGTCGATCGTGACCATGCGGCTGGAGGTCGGCGCTTCTGCGGCGGTGACGCAGCCCGGCACCGTGGCAAGCGCGGCGGCACTTGCGCCGAGCCCGGCAAATTCGCGGCGATTGAGGAAGAATGCGGTGTTTTCGGCTTCGGTGATCTCATCGCACATCGCAGATTCTCCAGCTCCCGTCAGCTGAGGAAAGTAGCGCAGCGCATTTCGCGCGCAAGGTGCGATCGGTTTCATTTTTCCCTCTCGCAATCATGGCCACATTTGTTAGTGTTGCTTACAAATTCAGCCTTGTCGAAGAACTCTGGGGAGAGTCGAGCCATGACCGATGTGAATGCCCGCCTTGCCGCGCTCGAAGCGCGCGTGACCGAGCTTGAGGATCTCAACGCCATCCGGCGCCTGCAGTGGGCCTATGGCTATTACATCGACTACAACCGGCCGGAGGAAGTGGCCGGGCTGTTCGCAAAGGACGGCGCGGTCGTGTTCCTGTCAGGCGAATACGTCGGCTACGAAGGGGTGATGCGGCTTTATGGGACGTGGTTCCAGAACCTCTTTACCGGTGGACGGCGCGGGCCGGTGCATGGCCTGCTGCTCGACCATTTCCAGCTGCAGGACGTGATCACCATCTCCGAGGACGGCCAAAGCGCGAAGGGCCGCTTCCGCGGCATCCTTGCAGGCGGCTGGCACGACGACATCCTCAAGGACAAGCCCGAGGGCATGCCGCAGCAGTTCTGGGAAAGCGGGATCTACGAGAACGACTACGTCAAGGAAGACGGTGTCTGGAAGATCAAGCGGCTGGACTACATGATGCAGTGGCAGGCCGATTACGAGACGGGCTGGTCAAAGACCGTAGCCCACCTGCAGCCTGCGGCGGTGTGTTTCCCCGAGAACCCGATCGGGCCGGACCGCCTGTTGCCCGATACCGACGTGCGCCAGACTTGGCCGAACCGGCAGGAAGTGGCGATGAGCTTTGCCCATCCGGTGCTGGCCAAGGCCTTCGCCGTCGGCGATTTCACCAAGCTGCAGAAGAAGTGGCCGTAAAAGGAGTCGGGGCGGGTCAACCGCCCCAGCGACCGATGCGCGTAAGGACGGCAGCGGCAACGCGGCGGAAGGCTTCCCGGTCGCGCGCCGGGACCCCCTTGAACAGATCGGCGCCAACGTGGGCCATCGCGGGAATGGTCTGTGCGAACAGTTCCTGCCCCGCAGGCGTGAGCCGTACCGGTTTGCGGCGGCGGTTGCGGCGGTTGGCGCCGGGCTCGACAAGGCCGCGTTGCATGAGCGCGGCGATTGCCCGGCTGACGTTCATCGGCGGCACGCCCATGATCTCGGACAGGTCATGCCCGGCAAGCTCGCCTTCGCCACCGAGCGCAAGAACGATGCGCAAGTCGGTAGTGGTGAGGCCGAGCGGCTCTGCCACGCCTTCGCGCATCGGCGTGCCGATGAAGGTGCCAAGCTTGAGCAGGTCGACAAGCAAGGCGACATCGCCATCGAGCAGCGCGGCGTTGGCAGCGGGAACTGGTGCGGGCGGCGTGTCCATCGGCCGCCTGTATTGCCCGGTTCCCGGGCTTCGGCAAGTGCCGAAGTGTGCCCGAACTGCATCACCCGGCGAAGTCTGGAACAGTCGCAAATGTTAGGCTTGCAAAGCGCTAATTAGTATGTCTTACTAACAAACAGCAACCGGTTCCGGAGAGAACCATACAGGAGAGGGGATATGGCTCAAGTCCATCGTACCACGTCACACGTGCGCCTGCTTGCGGCAGGTAGCCTGGCTGCACTTTCGCTCGGGCTGGCCATGCCCGCGATGGCGCAGCAAGCCCAGGCGCAAGACCAGGCCCAAGCGGATGAGAACACTCCGGAATCGGCGCGCGAGATCGTCGTGACCGCGCAGTTCCGCGAGCAGCGCCTGCAGGATACGCCGCTGTCGATCACCGCTGTTGACGCAACATTGCTCGCCTCGCGCAACCAGACCGACATCGCCCAGATCGCGCAGCAGGCGCCCAACGTTCAGCTCAACGCCATGGGCGGCGCCTATGGTTCCTCGCTGGGAGCAGCCATTCGCGGTGTCGGTCAGTTCGACTTCAACCCCGCCTACGAACCGGGCGTCGGCATGTATGTGGACGATGTCTACTATGCGACGCTGACCGGCTCGATCTTCGACCTGCTTGACCTTGAGCGCGTCGAAGTCCTGCGCGGTCCGCAGGGCACGCTGACCGGCCGCAACGCCATCGGCGGCGCGATCAAGCTGTTCTCGAAGAAGCCTACCGACGAGAATTCGGGCATGGTCGAGGCTGTCTACGGCAGCCGCAACCGCGTCGATATCCGTGGCAGCGCCAACTTCATCCTCGCGCAGGACCTCTATGCCCGCGTTTCGGGCGTGTACAAGCGTCAGAACGGCTATGTCGACCAGATCGACTATGGCTGCGCCAAGCCCGGCAACCCGCAGGGCATCAGCGCGCGTCCCGGCTCCGGGCAGGACTGCGTGATCGATAAGCTGGGTGAAAAGGGCTATGCCGGTCTGCGCGGATCGCTGCGCTACAATCCGGGCGACAATTTCGATCTCGTCATCATCGGTGACTACACGCATGAAGAGCGCACCAACGCTGCGGAAGTGATTTCGCTGATCAACCCGGCGCGCATCACCAACGCCTATGCCTGCGGTCGCTTCTGCACTTATGCGAACTTCTATGCCCCTCCGGGCGGCTTCGTCAGCCAGGGCTACGAAATGCCGAACCGCCTCAAGTTCGACGGCTATGGCTTCTCGGCCAACATGACCATCGGGCTGAGCGATTCTCTCAACGTCCAGTCGATCACCGCCTATCGCAACTATCGCCAGAAGTGGGGTACCGACGACGACTTCACGCCGGACCTCGCCATTGCGGGCCAGGGCTACAATGACCTCAAGTTCTGGTTCTTCAGCCAGGAGCTGCGCGTCAACGGAAAGATCGGTGACAATATCGACTTCACCGTCGGCGGCTTCTATTCCGACCAGCGCTCGGTCTATTTCACCCGCCAGGATATCCGCTACATCGCACCGGGCCTGAACTTCCAGTTCCTCGGCAACGATCCGGTCAATGCCGACAGCAAGGCCGTGTTCGGCACGGTCATCGCCCGCCCCATCGAGGGGCTGACCGTGACCGGCGGTCTGCGCTACACCGAGGAAGCCAAGGACTACACCTTCGTCCGCAAGAACTATGACGGCACGCGCTCGATCTTCCTCGGCGCGCTCGATGGCGTGACGGCGACCTTCAAGGGTGATCGCGTAGACTGGCGCGTTTCGGCCGACTACCGCTTCAGCCCCGAGGTGCTGGCCTACGTGACCGTAGGCACCGGCTTCAAGGGCGGTGGCGTGACTGCCCGTCCGTTCGACGCCGCTCAGGCATTGAACGGCAGCTTCGATCCGGAAACGGTGACCGCCTATGAAGCGGGCCTGAAGACCGACCTGTTCGACCGTCGCCTGCGCCTGAACATCGCCGGGTTCATCAACGACTACAACGACATCCAGCTGCCGCTGATCAGTTGCGCGTCGCTGGGTTCCAACGCGCCGTGCGGTGCGCGCCAGAATGCGGGCAACGGCCAGATCAAGGGCTTCGAGCTTGAAATGCAGGCTTCGCCGATCGAAGGCCTGGATATCGATGCCTCGCTCAGCCACCTGACCGGCAAGTACAAGAACATCGACCCGCGCGTGGGCAACGCGATCCTGCTGACCGATCCGATCGTGACGCCGAACTGGAAGTACAGCTTCGGCATCCAGTATCGCGCCGACCTCGGCAGCGCGGGTTCGCTCACGCCGCGCTTCGACTTCGCGCACACCGGCAAGACCAGCGCCGGTCGCATCGCGGCAGGCCTGCCGATCGAATACTTCAACGCCTATGACATCGGCAACGCCCGCCTGACCTGGCGGAACGAGGCTGAGGACCTGTCGATCTCGATGGAAGTGCAGAACGTGTTCAATGAATACTACACGCCCTTCCGCTTCGCTGCGGTCTATGCCTTCACCGGCACGGCCTACAGCCAGGTCGGGCGTCCGCGCGAATGGGCGGTCACGGTGCAGAAGCGCTTTTGATCGGATGCATGTTCATGAGGGACGGGGCGGTCAGCAATGGCCGCCCTTTTCTTTTCAGCTTGGCACCTATCATATCAAATGTTAGCGTTTGGGTGTGAGCCGAATCCGGCCGCCAAGGGGAGAGATACCGTGCTGACGCGCGAGGCCTACGATCGCTATGTCCGCGCGTTCAACGCGAAGGACTATGATGCGGTCGCCGATTTCTATGTCGATCCGCCGCTGATGACGTTTTTCGGCGTGGAAATCCGTTCGCGCCAGGCGCTCAAGGATTTCTACGAATTCCTGCACCACCATGTCACGGAAAGTGTGACCGTTCTGAACTTCGCCTGCTCCGATACGCTGACGGCCATCGATGCGGTCATCCGGGTAGAGGGGGTGAATGACCTGACCCGCGAAGCGCTCGACGCGCGCGGGCTGCACGGCTTCTTCCCGATCGCGGTGGGCGAAGTGCAGGAAATGCGGCAGTTCATCTTCTACACGATCAAGGACGGCCTGATCGAGCGCGTGGAATGCGCGTTGGCGCAGGCGTGAGAGGACACCAGGCCATGACTCCCGAAGGCGTTAACGTCGCCCATCCCGACAAGCTCTTCATCGGCGGCCGGTGGGTGGCCGCCCACTCCGGGCGGATGATTGACCTCATCTCGCCCAATACCGAGCAAGTCGTAGGCCGCGTGGCCGAGGCGGACGCGGCGGACATGGACGCGGCGGTAGCAGCGGCGCGCGAGGCATTCGACAATGGTCCGTGGCCAACAACGCCGCCGGCAGAGCGCATCGCTGCCTTCCGTCGCATGGTTGCCCACCTTGAAACACGGGTGCCGGAACTGGCCCGGGCGTGGACAGCGCAGATGGGCGGGCTCGCCTCGTTTGCCGGGCCGATGCATGGCGGCAGCGTGATGGCGCTCGGCCAGATCGCCGGGTTTGCCGAACAGTTCGAATTCGTGGAACGCCGCCCGAGCATGGCCGCGGATACGGCGCTCATCGCCTATGAACCGGTAGGTGTGGTCGCGGCGATTGCGCCGTGGAACGGCCCGTTCGGGATCATGGCCAACAAGGTCGCCTATGCGCTGCTGACGGGCTGCACGGTGATCATGAAGCCATCGCCGGAAACGCCGCTCGAGGCCTATATCATCGCCGAGGCGGCGCAGGCGGCGGGCATTCCGGCAGGCGTGGTGAACCTCGTCACCGGACACCGTGAGGCGAGCGACCATCTCGTCTGCAACGAGGGCGTCGACAAGGTCAGCTTCACCGGTAGCACCGTTGCCGGCAAGCGCATCGCCAGCGTCTGCGGGGCGCGGATGGCGCGATGCACGCTGGAGCTGGGCGGCAAGTCCGCGGCTATCGTGCGCGATGATTTCCCGATCGATGCTGCCGCGAAGATGTTGGCAGGCACCATCACGATGATGAGCGGGCAGGTCTGCGCCATGCTCAGCCGGGTGATCGTGCCACGCCACCGCCATGACGAACTGGCCGAAGCCATCGCCGCAGAAATGCGGCAGGTCCGGATTGGCCATTCCGATGACCCCGAAACCCAGCTTGGCCCGGTGGCGATGAAACGCCAGCTCGAACGCATCGAGATGTTCATCGAGGAGGGCAGGGCCAGCGCCGATCTCGTCACCGGTGGCGGACGTCCGGCGCATCTCAACCGCGGCTATTTCATCGAACCGACCTTGTTCGCCAACGTGAAGAACGAAAGCCGGATCGCGCAGGAGGAGATCTTCGGCCCGGTCCTCAGCCTGATCCCGGTCGAGGACGAGGAAGACGCGATCCGCACTGCCAATGCCAGCGCCTATGGCCTCAATGGTTCGGTGCTGACGACAGACGCCGACGCCGCCTACCGCATCGCCCGGCGCGTACGCACCGGCGGCTTCGGGCAGAACGGCTTGCGCATGGACTTCGGCCTGCCGTTCGGCGGGTTCAAGCAATCGGGCATTGGCCGGGAAGGTGGCCCGGAAGGCCTGTTTCCCTACCTCGAGATGAAGACGATCCTGATCGACGCAATGCCGTCGGCACTTTGAAGGACAAGCGCATGAGCGGACACATTGCCGGCAAGTCGATCATCATTACCGGCGCAGGTGGAGGCTTTGGCAGCCTGGTGGCGCGCAAGGCGGCGGGGATGGGGGCCAGCGTCACGCTGGGCGACATCGACCTTGCTGCTGCCCAAGGCGTGGCCGATGCCATCCTTGCAGAAGGCGGCAAGGCGCAGGCAGTGGCTGTCGACGTGCGTGACCTGGCGCAGGTCAAGGCATTGGTCGCCGCTTCGCTCGATGCGTACGGCGCGGTGGACGTGATGATCAACAACGCCGGGATCATGCCGCTGGCGTTCTTCTCGGACCACGAGGCGGCTTATCCCGCCTGGGAGCGCTGCATCGACATCAACATCAAGGGTGTGCTGAACGGCATGGTCGCCGCCTACGATCCGATGATCGCGGCAGGACGCGGGCAGATCGTCAACATCTCGTCGATCTACGGCAATTTCCCGGTGATAGGCGCGGCGGTCTATGGCGCGTCGAAATCGGCGGTGAACTTCCTTTCGGAATCGCTGCGAGTGGAAAGCCGCGGACGGATCAAGGTGACCACGATCAAGCCGACCGGTGTGCCGACAACCGGCCTTTCCGGCACTGTGGTCAACCAGGCCGCCGGCATTGGCATCGTTGCGCACAACATGCCGGATTTCATGGATATGGTCGGTCAGATGGCGCAAGGCACGTTCCCGGCGGAGCGGCTCGATCCCGAAGCCATCGACTATGCCAGCCTTGCACCCGAACATATCGCCGATGCCGTGATCCACGCGATCGACCAGCCTTGGGGCGTCTCGATTTCCGAAGTGACTGTCCGGGCGGCCGGAGACCACTTCGTTCTGTGAGGCGCGCGATCGCTCGTCGCGTCAGTTGTATTGCACCATCACCGTCATGGTGCCTGTCAGCGTACCGAGCGCCGAGGAGCCCGTCAGCGGCACGGAACCTCCCACACTGACATCGACCGTACCGACCGAGCCGGTTGCACCGCTCAACACTTGCGCGCCGCCCCCGCTATTGGTCAATGTGGCCGTGACCGAGCCGCCGCTGCCTGACAACGTCATCGTCGTCGGCACCGAAACGGTTACCGCCTGACCGCCTTCCCCGCTCACCGTGAACTGTGCCGCCGTCGCAGCGGGTGACGGAAAGCGGCGGACATTGGTCCCGGTGACCGAAACAATGCCGTCGGGCGTCAGCGTAACAGCCCCCGAACCGCTGGTGGGCCGCGTGACCGAGCCGAACTGCAGGTCCTGTGTCTTGGCAATGCTGACAGGGCGGATGACCTTGGCAATGATGTTGCCGACAAGCGAATCCGATCCCCCGCCCGTCGCGCGCTGTGCGGTGATCAGGTAGGAACTGGTCGCGCTCCCTGTCGGATCGGCAGAGTCGTTGCCGTCTACGGGCAGGTCAAAGCCGATCAGGAACGTGCGTGATGATCTGCGCGGAATGGGGGCCAGATTGATCACGATATAGCTCCCCGCGCTGTAGGCTGAGGTAACCGTGGCGGTGCCGTTGGCAAGGCTGATCGCGGTGATGTATCCGACGCGCCCCGTAGGCGATCCGGCCAGTGCCAGCGTGACCTGAACATTCGTGGTATTGCACGCAAAGGTATTGCTGCACGAAATCGTGACCTCGGCGTTTGCGGACGTGTTTGACAGCCGCACCCCCGAGCCGGAGACCACCGTGACCGATCCGGATGAGGCGCTGGACCGCAGTACCGTCTGACCGGACGCGGCAGAGACGATATCGCCGAAGTTGGCATCAGTGATCGTGTCGACCGTGTAGCTCTGGGCATGCGCTGCCGAAATCGGCACGAACGGCAACAAGACGATGCACAGCGCGGCCAGCAGCAAGCGGATCATCAGCGTTTCACCATCTGTACGTGTTCGTTGAACGCGACTTCACCGTTGACATCAACCACCCGTCCATCGGCACCCACTATTGCAAACAACGGCTCTTTCAACCGCATGCCGAGGCGGGCGGCCTGGTCGGCGTCGATCTCGATTGCATACTTGCCCGGCTTCACCGCGTCGAACACTACGGTGCCATCGAACTCGGTCATGCCGGATGCGACATCGCCCTTGGACGAAACGAGCCGCACCTTGACCGCCGACAGGCCGCTCAACGCGCCATCGCGGCCGCGGAAGCGGATGCGCGTGACCAGCTCGGATGTGGGCACCAGCGGAAAGTCGATCCGCGCAACTCCCCCTGCACGTGCGGCAAACGTGATGTTCTGCGGCGGAGGCGCCACGAAGACGGTATCGGTGCCCGAGATATCGGCGCGCAGCGAAGTCATGTTGCCATCGCCCAGGCCGGTCACGAACGCCCGGCCCTGCCCGTCGGTCACGGTCTTCAGCCCGCCACCTTGCACCACCACGCCGGGCACCGCTTCCTCGCCCTGATCGCGCCGACCGTTGGCATTCGCGTCGATGAACGCGAGGAGCGCAGCGCTTGCCCCGTTGGCAGGACCTGGAGGTGTAACGCGATAGCGGCCCTGCAGCGGGTCCCGCGCTATCCCGAAGTTGAGCTGGACGCCCACTCGCCAGCGGTTCTGGCTCGTTGACCAGTCGCCGCCCAATGTTGCCGTCGCCATGGGCAAGCGGGCGGTAAAGCCCGCCTGCAATGCCGTATCGCGCCCAGCAAAATTGCGGGTCGCGCCAAGGCGCAGGCTGTAGCGATCGCCAATTGCGCGGTCAGCGGCAAAGCCCAGCGTTTCCAGCCGGGTGCCGGGCTTGATCCCGAAATCGGCAGTGGCGCGAAGCTGCCACTTGTAGTCGATCAACCGCATCGCGCCGAGATTGGCGTTGATCCGAGTGTCGGAAAAGCCGCCCTGCGTGCGGTGGCTGTAGTCGGCACCGATGGCGAACAAGGTCTGCCCCACATTCGCCGTGGTGCGT
The DNA here is from genome assembly GCF_003454795.1 of Novosphingobium sp. THN1. Classification (GTDB taxonomy): domain Bacteria; phylum Pseudomonadota; class Alphaproteobacteria; order Sphingomonadales; family Sphingomonadaceae; genus Novosphingobium. The sequence continues at coordinate 579,014 of NZ_CP028347.1, read as the reverse complement.
GCCCGGGCCGAGAGGGTCTGGCTGCCGTCGACGAACTCGGCGCGGTCGAACCGACCGGAGACCGGCAGGCCAAGCGAGCCGGGCAGCGGCACAGCGAGGTCGAAGACTACTTCGCTATAGCGGCGCATCGGGCGCGACGGATCGAAAGCGGTATTGGCTTCGTCGGCAAAACCCCCGCCGTATTCGACATGGCGGCCAAGGAAGCTCACGCCGGCGATGCGTCCGGCAAGGCCCAGCGAAATTGCACGCCCGCCTGCGAAGTCGCTGGCAAGGTCGGTCTGCACCGCAAGGCCCAGCAACGAGTTGCGCGTGCCGATCAAACCGATGACGTGTGAACTGCCGCCAAAGTCGGTGAAGCGCGACAGGCCGGCCGCAAAGGTCAGGTGCTCGCTTATGCCGTGGGCGATGTTGAAGGTGGCGCGCAGATCGCCCTTGCCCTTGGCAAAGCCGCTGAGGTTCGCATCAGACAGGTCGATTACGGTCCGGTCCTGCGAGACGATGCCGAGATCGACAGTGGTCTTGCCCGCAGCAAGCTGGCCGCCACCCACGTTGATCACGCGGGTGCGTTCGATGCGTTCTCCGCGCGGACCGTAAAGCACGACGCGCAGGGCGTTTCGGCCGCGCACCAGCGGGATATCGTTGAATTCATAGCGTCCCTGCACCCCCGCACCGCGCTGGGCAGAGCGCAGGATGTCGTTGACGTAGAGCTCGGCATCGTATCCCAGCGGCAGTTCTCCGCGCAGGTTGATGCGCTGGAACACGCTCGCCTCGTCAAGGCGCGAGGAGGAGAATGCGAAACCCGCCCCGCCAAGGCTGCGCGCGCCGATGACCTGCGGCGGCGTGAAGACATCGCCCAGCGCGGCCGAAGTGCCGCCGAGCGAGCCGAGCAGCCGGCCTTCTTCGGACCGGCGCGTGAAGGCGAGGCGGGCCGAAACCGGATCGCCGTGATCGTCAGTGGCGATCCAGGCGTTGAAGCCGGCTTTCAGCAGATCACCCGCAACCCGCCCTTCGAACCGCGTGACTGCACGGCCGCCGCCGTTGACGCCTTCGCTGTTGTAGCCAAGCTCGGTCGTGAAATCGAAAGCGGGGGCGCTGGCCCAGCGGTACGGCGTTGCCACGCGCATCGCATCGTCCTGCGTCTCGGGCTGGCCGGCCAGACCTGCCATGCGGGCCAGGCGTTCGCGTTGTGCCTGTAAGGGAAGCTTTTCCGTGGCCTCGAGTGTGAGGATCATTTCGTCGGCGATGGACGTGATCTTCAGCGGCAGCAGCTTGGCCACCAGAGAGGCTCGCAGGTAGATGTCGGTTTCGGAGACGAGGCTGTCGGGCGGAATCAGCGCGACAACCTTGCCGCCAATCAGAGCCTGCGCTGACCTCAGGTCGATGGTGATCGGACGCTGGCCTTCGCCGATGCGCCCCGATGCGACGCCGTTTGCAACATCGATATCGAGCGGAAGTTCGAGCAGGCGGGTCAGCTCGCCAAGCGGCAGCAGCGGGTCTGCGGGATCGCCATAGGCTGTCAAAGCCTCGCTGATCGTGGTGCCGTCAAGCTGCACGGAAAACAGCAGGAGGTCCTCGTTCGCAGCCTGCGTTGTGCCGAGCGCAGACGACCCGACCAGCGAATCGGGGGCCTGCACGGGCGCAGCCGGTCCCGCTGGCGCGCTGCTGTTGGCAGCGGCCAGGGCCAGAATGGCCAGCGTTGCGGTCATTTCAGGGGGCGGTGTAGCTTCCGCTGGCGATCTCGACCGGCTTCTTCCCGTCGTCGGCGCTGTAGGTGGCGGTCACCACTTCGCCGCGCTTGAGCGGGCGGAGCAGAGGCACGAGGGCCTGGCGCTCGTCAGCTTCCGGGTAGACTGCGATGCCTCGCGCCACGCCGACAACTTCCTTGGCCGTGCGCAGTTCGAGATTGCCGTAAAGCGAAGTCGTGCCCTTGCGCTGCAAGGTGACTGCAAGTGCAGGGCCATCGCGCGTGGTGGCGGGCGTTATCGCGCCAATTCCGCCGGTTGCATCGGGAGTGCCGCCCCGCACGATCAGCGGGATCGAGATGCCGAAGACCGACTGAATGCGAAGAACCAGCTCGCCCTTTTCGGCGGCGGCGGCCTGTTCGGCGGTCAGCCCCGCATCGGCGGGCGGCACCGTGGTGACGGTAAGGTGGGTGCGGTACTCCGCAGTCGCGCCGGTGTCGGCCAAGGTGGCACGAACGCGGATCGTCTTGCCCTGGCCCGGCGGCAGGATCAGGCGGCTGGGCGCGGCGAGCACGAAAGGCTTGGCCGATCGCACTTTCGCGCCAAGTCCCTCGGCTCCACGTTCTGCGAGGCGGCTGATCGGCACGATCTCGCCAGAGGGCAGCATGGCATTGTCGACCAGCGCCACGTCAACCGTCACCGGGGTGGTGCCCTGGTTGAATACGTAGACCGCTTCGGTGCGCTTGGTGGAATCGAAGATCACGCGGCGGGGCGTAATGTTGATGTTGGCCGCGGCCGCCTGAACCGGGACGGTCACCTGGGTGTCCTGCGCCTTGGGCGCGGTAATCGGCAGCGGTGCCTGTTGTGCAGCCGCCATTGCAGGCGCCAGCAAGGTCAGGAGGCCCGGCATGATCAGGAGGTTGCGCTTCATGGCTCTATGACCTTCAGTTGAATTGCGCGAGGAACAGGATGGAACGGTCGCCTGGAACACTGCCGCGTATTGCGCCGCGCAGGCGTGCGTCGGATGATGCCGGTTGCAGCAGATCGATGCGGTAGACGCCGCTCGCCATGACCAGAACGCCGCTGGCGTCACGGGGCATGCCCTTCTGGCCCGGCTTGCGCGGTGACATCAGCACCGAGACCGAGTCTCCCGCATCGCCATTGAGGAACACCGCGGAAACGGCGTCGCTCAGGATGTCGAACGAGAATCCGGCGCCAACCGGTTCGAGGATGACCACGGCCGCCTCTGCCGATGCGGGTGCGGTGGCAGCATGGGCAACCGTTGGCGAGGCCATGGTCGCGCAAGCAGCGAGGAGCGCCTTGGCAATATGCCCGATGCGAACCTTCGATCCCGCGTCCATGGCTTGTCCCCCTCTCGCCGACGGTTGCCGTCTGCCTCGGGAAGTTGCCGCGCAGTTGCGGCAATGCTCCCCTGAAGTTCCATCACTGATAGGTGACAGTTACCGTGAAGTTGCCGGTGTAGGCACCCGAAGCCTGGGTGTCGGGCAGGCTGAACGACCCGCCGACGTTGAGCGTGGCCGATCCAGCGGCGGCCAGTGCGCCCGAAAGCGTCACCGTGTTGCCGAAGTCGGGCAGCAGCGTCACCGGAATGGTGTTGGTGCCGCTGGTCAGGTTGACCGTTGCCGGGATCGAGGTGGTGACGGATTGGCCACCTTCGCCATCGACAGTGAACTGGGCGCGGCTGGTCGTGCTGGCGAGCGCCACGGCGCCGCTGGCGGCAACAACCGAGTTGCCGGTGTTGGCGAGCGTGACCGTACCGGTGCCGCCCGTGCGGGGGCGCACGATGCGACCGAAGGCAAGGTCGCTGTTCTTGGTGATCGTCAGCGGACGGACGATGGTGACCGACCCCGTTGCAGTGGCACTGCTGGTATTCGCGGCGCTCTGGGCGAAGGCGGAACCTCCGGCCAGAAGCCCGGCGGCGATTGCCGCGCTGGCAAGCAACTTCTTCATCTCAATTCCCCTATCCAACACTCCGGAGCTACCGGAGTTGTCCCGAGAAGGATCGTGCCGGATGTTGCACAAACCTTTGCCGGCGAACTGGCCGGACAAGGGGATTTCCTAGGTAGAGCGCCCTAAGCAATGGTTAATTCTGACCGGCCTCAGGCGGGGCCTGAGTTGGCGGTCGTTTACCAACATAAAAATGGAAATTCGTTTATATTCAGCGGCATCTGCGGGATTTTAGCGCGATGCAAGGGCAAGTTTAACAGGATTTAATGTTGTGACTTGGGGCTTTGCCCAGATGGTCGTTAACTAAAGTGATTAATGGCTCATCCCGTCCGCCAAGGTTGCTGGATAATCTACGGCAGGGCTCCTTGGCCCTGATGAGGACGTGACGGGGCGATGCGGCGTGCCGGCAGAATCGGATGGGGTTCTGGAAGCGGATGCCGGTTCGACCGTCTGAACGGGATCACGGCTTCATCGCCGGATTACCGGCGTAATGCTTGCGGGCCTTGTGCCCAGCAGGATGTGGACCCGGCGCCCGCAGGGGCAGGCGCCGGTCCGGAACGGATCAGCCGTTCAGCTTGTCCTTGACCGCCTTGGCAGCCGAGAAGGTCAGCTTGTTCGAAGCTGCGATCTGGATGGTGGCGCCGGTCGAGGGGTTACGGCCTTCACGGGCCGGGGTGTTCTTGACCTTGAACTTGCCGAAGCCGTTCAGCGAGACTTCCTCGCCCTTCGCGGCTGCGTCGGCGATCGCGGCAAACACGCCATCGACGACCTTGCGGGCGTCTGCCTTCGAAAGGCCGTGGCTTGCTGCGATGGTATCTGCGAGGTCGCTGTTGTTCATTGTCCTGATGTCCTCTGCTGGAAAGGGACGGCACGGCTAACGCAAGCAGAACCGCGAAAGCCATGGCCTGCAGCCGTCTTTCCACCGAATTTCGCGCGCTACCAGTGATTTTGCGGCGATTTTGGACTTGCACTGCGACGAATCGGAGATTTTGAGGAACTTCAAGGCCAGTTGTAACTTTGTGTCGCAGCTTTTGCACTTGCCCATCAAGGGGCGTGCGCCAAGGCGGCAATCTGCTAGACACGGGCCGGAAACGCATCTCGCACTTGCAGCACGGATGGCGCCGCACAGGGCGTGATTCACGATTCTGCTGTGGCCGGTGCGATGGAACGATCGAGATTTCGAGAGAGACTGTCCTTGTCGTCGACCAACCGCTTTGTATTTGCCCTGCCTATCGTTGTTGCCTCGGCGCTGGCGCTCTCGTCCTGCGGTTCTGCCGACGCGCAGAAGGAAAAGCCGACGCCGGTCGTCGGTGTCATGGTGGCAAGAACCGAGCCGGTCGAACTGACGACCGAACTATCCGGTCGTACGGAAGCCTCGGAGATCGCCGAAGTGCGCCCGCAGGTGGCTGGGCTCGTAACCGCGAGGCTGTTCCAGGAAGGCTCGTTCGTGCGGGCCGGGCAGCCCCTCTACCAGATCGATTCCCGGCTCTATGCCGCCAGCCAGGCGCAGGCCTCGGCGTCATTGGCCGCCGCGCAGGCGACGGTGGAGGCCAACCGCCTCAAGGCCGAACGCTTTGCCCTTCTGGCGGAGCAGGGCGGGGTAAGCCGGCAGGAAGCGGCAGATGCCCGCGCGGCCTACAACCAGTCACGCGCGGCGGTGGGACAGGCGCGGGCCGCACTTTCATCGGCTCAGGTCAACCTCGGCTTCACCCGCGTCACCTCGCCGATCAGCGGACGCATCGGCATCTCGATGGTCACGAAGGGCGCTTTGGTGACGAACGCCCAGGCCACACCCATGGCCAAAGTGCAGCGGCTCGATCCGATGTACGTCAACATCAAGCAGTCGGGGCTGACTTCATTGCGCTCCGTCGCGCGATCGAAAGCGGCAAGCTCGTTGCCGGAGCGGCACCGGTAACCGTGATCCTGCCCGATGGCAGCACCTATCCGGTGGCAGGCAAGCTCAATCCGGCTGACATCGACGTCGATCCCGAAACCGGGACGATCACCGTTCGCGCCGTCGTGCCCAATCCCAAGGGGGACCTCTTGCCGGCCTGTTCGTGCGTGCCCGGGTGGGGCAGGGCACGGTGCCCAACGGCATACTCGTGCCTCAGGCCGCCGTCAGCCGCGATCCGCGTGGCCGGGCCAGCGTGCTTGTCGCCAATGCCAAGGACGAGCTTGAGAAGCGCGATGTCGTTGCCGACAATCCGGTTGGGCAGAACTGGCTGGTCACATCAGGATTGAAGCCGGGCGACCGGGTGGTGGTCGAAGGTCTGATCAGTGCCCGCGAAGGGCAGAAGGTCAAGGTGGTGCCGGCTGGTTCGAAGCCTGAAGCCCAAGGGCCAGCGGCATCCGAAAAGAGCGGCGGGAACTGATCGCGGATGATTTCCCGGTTCTTCGCCTATCGCCCGATCTTCGCGTGGGTTCTGGCCATCGTCATCATGGCCGCCGGCTTGCTGGCACTGCGCACCATGGGCGTGGAGCAATATCCCGATATCGCGCCGCCAACGGTCTCGATCAACGCGACATACGGCGGCGCCGACGCCTCGACGGTCGAGAATTCGGTCACCCAGGTCCTCGAGCAGCAGCTCAAGGGCCTCGACGGGATGCTGTACTTCAGTTCGACCTCGTCGAACGGTTCGGCAAACATCACCGTCACCTTCGACAAGGGTACCGATCCCGATACTGCGCAAGTTCAGGTCCAGAACGCGATCTCGCGCGCCGTGAGCCGACTGCCAGCGGTGGTCCAGCAGCAGGGCGTCAACGTCAACAAGGCGCAGTCCGATCAGCTGATGGTCGTCTCGATCTACGACAAGACGGGCCGCGCGACCAATTCCGACATCTCCGATTACCTTACCACGCACTTCCAGGACCCAATCTCGCGCGTGGAAGGCGTCGGCAGCACGAACGTCTTCGGCGGCTCCTTCGCCATGCGGGTCTGGCTCGATCCCTTGCGGCTGGCGGCGGTGCAGTTGATGCCGTCCGACGTGACAGCGGCGCTTCAGGCGCAGAACACGCAAGTTGCCGCAGGCGAAATTGGCGCCAATCCTGCGCCGGAAGGGCAGCGGCTCAATGCCACGGTCACCGCGCGCTCGCGCCTTGAAACGCCGGAGCAGTTTGCGAATGTGGTCGTGAAGACCAATGTCGACGGCTCAGTGGTAAAGCTCAAGGACGTCGCCCGGGTCGAACTGGGTGAGGAAAGCTACGGCGCGCTCAGCCGGTTCAACGGCATGCCCGCCACCGGCCTTTCGATCAGCCTCGCCTCAGGCGCCAATGCCACCCGCACCGCCGATCTGGTCAAGGCCAGAGTGGAGGAACTCTCGGCCGACCTGCCCGAAGGCTATGCCGTTGCCTATCCGCGCGACAGCTCGATCTTCGTCAAGCTTTCGATCGAGGAAGTGGTCTGGTCGCTTTTCGAAGCGATCGCACTGGTCGTGGTGGTGATGTTCGTGTTCCTGCAGAACTGGCGCGCCACCCTCATCCCGGCGATTGCCGTTCCGGTCGTCCTGCTCGGCACTTTTGGCGTGCTCTTCCTGTTCGGTTACACGATCAACACCTTGACGATGTTCGGCGTGGTTCTGGCCATCGGCCTGCTGGTGGACGACGCCATCGTCGTCGTCGAGAATGTCGAGCGTGTGATGCACGAGGAAAAGCTCGGTCCGCTCGAGGCGACGGTCAAGTCGATGGAGGAGATCACCTCGGCGCTGATCGGGATCACGCTGGTGCTGACCGCCGTGTTCGTGCCCATGGCGTTCTTCGGCGGATCGACCGGCGCGATCTACCGCCAGTTCTCGGTCACTATCGTCTCGGCCATGACGCTTTCGGTGCTGGTGGCGCTGGTGTTCACGCCAGCCTTGTGCGCCACGCTGCTGAAGCCCGTGGCAGATCACGAAAGGCCCAAGGGGCGCTTCTTCAGCGCGTTCAATTCGGGCTATTCCGGTCTTGAAGGGCGCTATCGCAAGCGGCTGGCCCGGGTCGTCGCGCGTCCTTCCGCCTGGATGATTGCCTTCATCGGCATCACCATCGCGATGGTGGTGCTCTATGTGCAGCTGCCGACCAGCTTCCTGCCCGATGAAGATCAGGGCAACATCTCGATCAGCTACCAGCTGCCGGTTGGCTCGACCTCGGAGCAGACCCGCGCCGTGGCGATGGGCATTTCGGATTACATCCGCAAGGCCGAGGCCGACAACATAAAGGCGGTTTTCGTGGTCATGGGCCGCGGACAGTCCGGATCAGCGCAGAATGCCGGGCAAGGCTTTATCCTGCTGAAGGACTGGTCCGAGCGAAAGGGTGCCGACAGGTCCGCCTCGGCCATCGCCGAACGGCTCAACGCCTACTTCCGCAAATCCCGTGATGCGCAGATCTTCATCCTCAATCCGCCGCCGATCCGGGGCCTTGGCAGCTCATCGGGCTTCGAAATGTGGTTGCAGGATGCGGCCGGCGCAGGCCGCGAGGCGCTTACCGCAGCGCGCCGCCAGCTGACCAAGCTGGCAGGCGAAGATTCGCGCATGGCGCAAGTCCGGTTCAGCGGCCTTGAGGACACGCCGCAACTGAAAGTGGACATCGATGACGATGCGCTGACCGCTTTCCAGATTGCGCCAGCCAGCGCCAACTCGACGCTGTCGATCGCCTGGGGCGGGCTCTACGTGAACGACTTTGTCGATCGCGGCAGGGTCAAGCGTGTCTACGTGCAGGGCGATGCGCCGTATCGCGCCAAGCCGGCAGACCTTGGCCAATGGTTCGTGCGCAGCAACAACGGCGAGATGGCGCCGTTCTCGGCCTTCGCTTCAACCCGCTGGACACAAGGGCCGGTGCGGCTTGACCGCTTCAACGGCATTGCTGCCCAGCAGCTTCAGGGCAGCGGCGCGCCGGGGGTGAGTTCGGGCGATGCGATGAAGATCATGGAGGAAAACGTCGGCAAGCTCGACGGCAACTTCACCCCGGCGTGGAGCGGCCTGTCCTATCAGGAGCGCGCGGCATCAAGCCAGTCGGTGCTGCTCTATGCGGCTTCGATCTTCTTTATCTTCCTGTGCCTCGCCGCGCTTTACGAAAGCTGGTCGGTGCCGGTGGCAGTGCTGCTTGTCATCCCGCTGGGAATTGTCGGCGCGGTGCTGGCGGTTACGCTGCGCGGCTTCGACAACGACATCTATTTCCAGGTGGCCCTGCTGACGACGATCGGCTTGTCCGCCAAGAACGCGATCCTCATCGTGGAGTTTGCCGAGTTCGCCATGGCCCGAGGCGCCAGCGCCATCGACGCTGCGCTGGAAGGGGCGCGTCTGCGCCTGCGGCCGATCATCATGACCAGCGTGGCCTTCATCGCCGGCGTCATTCCGCTGGCACTCGCCGATGGCGCGGGCGCGAATGGGCGGCAGGCGATCGGCACCGGCGTGATGGGGGGATGATCTCGGCAACCGTGCTGGCGATCTTCCTTGTGCCGGTGTTCTTCGTGGTGGTTAAGGGCTGGGTCGCTGGCCGCAAGAACCGGCGTAGGCCTCTTGCTGCAGGAGAACCGGCATGAAGCGGCGGGTCGCATTGGTGGCGCTGCCTGCGCTGGCATTGAGCGCATGCAATTTCGCGCCGAGGTACGTGCAGCCCACGCCGCCAGTGCCGCAGTCCCTGCCTCAGGGCGGGGTCTATCCAGCATTGGCCGGAGCTGAAACTGCCGTCGATGCGCTTGGCTGGCGCGACTTCTTCGTCGATCCACGCCTGCAGCAGGTCATCGCCACGGCTCTGGCCGAGAACCGCAACCTGCGCGCCACTCTGGCCAATGTCGAGCGGGCGCGGGCGCTCTACCGCGTGGATCGTGCGGCGCTGTTCCCCATCGTCAACGCTTCTGGAACGCTGTCGGCAGTGCAGGGAACCGCGGGCCGGGTGACCGACAATTTCCTCGTCCAGGCCGGGACGAGCGCCTACGAGATCGACTTGTGGGGGCGCTTGCGCAATCAGAGCCGCAGCTCGCTCGAGACCTATCTCGCCACCGAGGAAGGCCGCAAGGCAACGCAGATCGCTTTGGTCGCCGAGGCGGCGAGCGCATGGCTGTCCTACGCGGCGACGGCCGACGCCCTGCGCATCGCCGAGGACACCGTCGCCTCCCGTCGCCGCACGCTCGACGTGAACGTGCGGCGTGAAGCCAATGGCATCGGCACCAGGCTAGAAGTCGCCACGGCGACGACTGCGCTCAACAGCGCCGAGGCGGCGGTTGCGGACTTTCGCACCAGCCTTGCCCAGGCGCGCAATGCGCTGGATCTTATCGTCGCAAAGCCGCTTAGCGATGACCTACTGCCGACGACCCTTGGGACGGGCGACCAACTGCGCGATGCCCTGCCGGTCGGGCTTTCGTCCGAAGTCCTGTTGCGTCGCCCCGACGTGCTTGCGGCCGAGCACGACCTGAAAGCCACCTATGCCGACATCGGCGTGGCCCGCGCTGCCTTTTTCCCGACCCTTTCGCTCACCGGCCTGTTCGGCTTTGCCAGTGCCGGGCTCACCAACATCTTCAACAGTGGCGAATTCCAGAAAACGGTGAACGGCTCACTGCGGCAGCGCATCTTCGATGGTGGCGCCACGGCCAGCAACCTCGCCGCAGCCAAGGCGTCGCGCGATGCAGCGCTGGCCACCTACGAACGCACAATCCAGACCGCGTTTCGCGAAGTGGCCGATGCACTGGCGCGGCGCGGGACGATTGACGAAAGCATCCGTGCCCAGTCCTCGCTTGAGGCCAATGCGGCCACCGCCTATCGGATCAGCCAGTCGCGCTATGACGCGGGCGTCGCCAATTACCTCGAACCGCTCGATGCGCAGCGCACACTCTACAATGCGCGGCAGTCGCTGATCTCGGCGCGGCTGATCAAAGCGGCGAACATGGTCGAACTCTACCGCGCGTTGGGTGGCGGACTGGTGGAAAGCACAGGGAAGTGATTGCCCCGGCGAAAAGCGGGTTGCCAGATTTAACCATGCGCTTAAATGGTTCGCGCCATATCGGGAGAGAACCATGGAAGCCCCACGTTATTCGCTCGCAGGCCGCGTTGCGCTGATCACCGGGGCGTCATCGGGCCTCGGTGCACACTTTGCCCGCCTCTACGCAACCGCCGGCGCATCGGTGGTCATCGGCGCGCGCAGGGTTGAGCGCGTGGCCGCCCTTGCCGACGAGATCAACGGTCAAGGAGGCAAGGCACTCGCCGTTGCTCTCGACGTGACCGACGAAGCTTCGATCGTCGCGGCCTTCGATGCGGCCGAAGCCGGTGTCGGCGTGCCCGATGTCGTCGTCGCCAACGCCGGCATCGTCGAAGCGGGCCGCTCGATCGATCTGCCGGCCGAAGCGATGCGCCGGGTGGTCGATACAAACTTCAACGGTGTCTACCTGACAGCGCGCGAAGGAGCGCGGCGGATGATCGCGGCGGGATTGAAACAGAGCGAGAAGGGCCGGATCATCCTTACCGGATCGATCACCGCGCAGATGACCGCCACCGGCGATGCCGCATATGCGGCCACGAAGCTCGCCGTGCAGCACCTCGGCCGCCAATTCGCCCGCGAATGGGCACGCCTCGGGATCAACGTCAACGTGATCCAGCCCGGCTACATCCGTACCGAGATCGACGGCGAATGGTTCGATGGCGAAGGTGGCAAGGCCCAGATCGCCTCATGGCCGCGCAAGCGCCTGACCGACATCACCGCGCTGGACGACATGATGCTGTTCTTCGCCTCGGACGCATCACGACAGGTGACCGGCACCTTCATCTCGGTGGATGACGGGCAGAGCCTGTAATACCAAGCTGTGCAGCTTGGTATAAGGGCTTATTCCCCGACGAGTTCGACCAGCATGTCCTTGGTCAGCACCTGCGGCAACTGGCGCGGCTCGCCCCCGCCGTTGGGATACCACAGGTAAAGCGGCACGCCCGCGGCGCCATGGCTTGCCAGGAAGCGCGTGATTCTCGGGTCGCGCCGCGTCCAGTCGCCCTTCATCACCATCACGCCACGGAGGCGGAAGGCAGCGTCGACCGTGCTTGTCTCGATCGCGGCCTTCTCGTTGACCTTGCACGACAGGCACCAGTCGGCGGTGAAATAGAGGAAGATCGGCATGTAATTGGCCCGGGCATCGGCCAATACCTTCTCGTCAAACGGCACCGAGCCGAGCATGTCTTCCTCAGGGACCACTTCCGTGCTGGCAAGGCGTGGCGCGCCGATTGCGGCGATGGCAATCATAACCGCCGCCGCCGGAGCCATCCACCGCAGGGTTGACCGCCCGCCGCGCTGCACCTGGCCCACGCGCCACAAGGCGATGACCAGCACGATGGCGAGAGCCAGCAAGACGGCCGCAAACACCTCACCGCCAAGGCGTGAGGCGAGCCAGAGCAGCCCGGCTGCGGTCAGTGCCATCGGGATGGCCATGATGCGGCGGAAGCGCTCCATCCACTTGCCCGGCTTGGGCAGCAGGCGCCGCAGGGCAGGAACGAAACCAATCAGCAGGAACGGCAGGGCAAGGCCAACCCCCAGCGCAGCAAACACGCCCAGCGCGGCCCATGTCGGCAGGACCAGCGCCGCGCCCATCGCTGCGGCCATGAATGGCCCGGTGCAGGGCGTGGCGACGAAAGCCGCAAGCAGGCCGGTGCCGAATGCTCCCGAATGGCCTGCACCACGCTCGACCGAAAGGCCGGGGAGTTCGTAAAGGCCGGCGAAATTGGCCGTGATCGCAACCGCCAGCAGCAGCAGCACCGCAACCACGCCCGGCTCCTGAAGCTGGAACGCCCAACCAACCTGCTCTCCGCCCGCCCGCAGCGCCAGCATCACCCCGCCGAGCAGCAGGCAGGCCAGCACGACACCTGCCGTATAGGCCAGGCCCTCGCTGCGGGCATTGTGCGAATTGCCGCGCGCCAGCGCCAGCGCCTTGAGGCTGAGGATCGGGAACACGCAGGGCATGACGTTGAGGATCAGCCCGCCCAGGAATGCACCGAACAAGGCGAACGCCAGCGTCGCTGCGGTGAACGTCCCTTCGCCGCCGACTTCGTCACCGCCCTCCGGCACGGCTCCGCGGGCCGAGGCGAAAGCGATGCCGCCGGCATCCTTGCCCATCGCCAGCACCCCTTCGATCTTTTCGGCCGGGGCGGGTGATTTGGCCATCGGCACTTCCACCACCAGCGTATCGCCGTTGCGGAAAAAGCGCTGGGCGGCGGCGTAGTCGATAATCCGCTCGGTCTTGAGGAACAGGTGCGGAGCATCAAGCGGGGCCGAGGCAGGAAACGGCAGGGCAAGGCGCAGGGTCTGGCCCGTCACCGCGAAGGTGCCCGGCCGGTCCAGCGGCGCAGGCATCGCCGCGCGCCAGTCCTCGAAGCGCTTGTCCCCCGCGCCGCTCCCGACCGTAACCGTGCCCTGCAACTCGGCGCGTTCGGGCACGCAGATCTCGTTGGTGCAGACCAGCCACTGCGCCTTGACGCTGATCGGCATAAGTGTGCCCGGCGTGGCATCGGCGGGAAGCTTGAGGGGCACCAGCACGGCATAGTCGTGCTCGTACACGTGGTTCATCAGCCCCTGGATGACCAGCGTCTGCGGCACCGGAAACTGCATCGCGCCGGTGCTGGCGCCCTTGGGCAGGGTCCAGTCGAGCGTCAGCCCGTAACCGGCATCGCCGGGGTTGGACCAGTAGCCATGCCAGCCTGCCTCGGGCTGCATCAGCAGGGCAAGGGTGACAGTGCCGCCGGGCTGCGCCGGACCTTCGGCAATCAGGCTTGCGCGCATGTGGTTGGGCGCGGCTTGCGCATGGGGCACGGCCCATAGCAACAGCGCCGTCACAAACATCGCTATGATGCGCAAGGTCTTGATCCCGGCCAGTTCGCGTATCGGCATCAGGGCGTTACCGGTTCCATCTGGCCCCTTGAACAGGAGCGCCCGGCGGGCCATGCGTAGCGCTCTTGGGCGTCCTACGGCTGGCCTTCCCTTGAGTCCAGTGTACGTGCCCACAGGAGTATGTTTCGCGTGAAAAGCCTTTCCCGTTACGCCGCCGTTCTGCTGGCTTGTGCCGCCCCCGTCGTTTCCGTTTTCGCGCAGGATACAGCGCCTGCCGTGAGCCAGCAGGTTCCGGCCGGAGCGCCCAAGCTGATCGTGGCGATCTCGATCGACCAGTTCTCGGCCGATATCTTCGCGCAGTATCGCCAGCGCTTCACCGGCGGCTTTGCACGGTTGACGCAAGGGGCGGTGTTCCCCGCAGGCTTCCAGAGCCACGCGGCAACCGAGACCTGCCCCGGCCACTCTACGATCCTCACCGGCAACCGTCCCGCCCACACCGGCATCATCGCCAACTCGTGGATCGACCAGAGCGTAACCACCGGCCCGAAGGTCGTCTACTGCGCCGAGGACGTTGCGAAGCGCACGGCAGGATCGCGCGACTACGTCGCCTCGCCCGTGCATCTGCTCGTGCCGACGCTGGGCGAATGGATGAAGAAGGCAAACCCTGCAGCCCGCAACATCGCCGTCTCCGGCAAGGACCGCGGCGCGCTGATGATGGGCGGGCACGATATCGATCAGGTCTACTGGTGGAAGGGCAAGCAGTTCGTCACGCTGGCCGGGCGTGAGCCTGGCCCGACGGCAATTGCCCAGAACGCCGAGATCGACCGTCTCCTCGCCAAGGGCGCGGGTGAGTTTCCGCTGCCGGCCTATTGCCGTCGCGCCGATCGCGCGGTGCAGGCAGGCGACGTTTCCGTCGGCAATGGCCACTTCGCGCTGAAGGCCGGTGAGGCCGAGCAGTTCCGCGTCTCCCCCCGCCTCGATCGCGCCACGCTCGACCTCGCGGTCAAGCTGGTGGACGAACAGAAGCTGGGCCGGAACGCGGTCCCCGATATCCTGTCGGTAAGCCTCTCGGCCACTGACTATGTCGGCCACGCCACCGGCACCGAGGGCGCGGAAATGTGCATCCAGTTGACCCAGCTTGACCTGGCGCTCGGCGATTTCTTCGCCAGCCTCGACAAGCGCGGGATCGACTACGCCGTGGTGCTCACCGCCGACCACGGCGGTTTCGACATCCCCGAACGCCTCCACGAGCAGGGCCTTGAAAAGACCTCGCGCGTCGGCCCGGAAGTCTCGGCCGAGGCGCTGTCGGCCACGCTGGGCAAGCGCTATGGCCTCGAGCCCAAGGGACTGATCCTGTCGGACGGACCTGCGGGCGACTACTGGCTGCGCAAGGACCTCGACGTCGGGCTCAAGGGCAAGATCATCGACGATGCCAGCGCCATCCTGATGACCAGCCCGTTCGTCGAGAAGGTCCTCTCCGCCGCCGAAATCGCCGCAACCCCGATGCCCCACGGCTCGCCCGAAACCTGGACCCTGGCCGAACGCGCCCGCGCTTCGTACAACCCGCTGCATTCGGGTGACTTCGTGGTCATGCTCAAGCGCGGCGTGGTTGCCATTCCACAGGCGCGCAAGGGCTATGTCGCCACCCACGGCAGCCCGTGGGACTATGACCGCCGCGTGCCGATCCTGTTCTGGCGCAAGGGGATGACCGGTTTCGAACAGCCCAGCCCTGTCGAAACGGTGGACATCGCCCCCAGCCTTGCCGCACTGATCGGCCTCAAGACCCCCAAGGGGCATTTGACGGACGCTGCCTCGATCTCGATGGTGGCACGGCAAACACGTGTGGAGCATCGAAGTGAACGAGTCGCAGGCTGACGTCGTTATTCTGGGTGGTGGCCTTGTCGGCATGACGCTCGCCATCGGCCTCGCCAAGGCCGGGATCACCTCCCACGTGGTCGACAATTCCGACCCTGCGGCGCAGACCGCCGAAGGGTTTGACGGGCGCGCTTCGGCGATCTCCACCGCCAGCTGGAACCTCTACACCAACCTCGGCATGGCCGAGGACCTTGGGCCCAAGGGCTGCCCGATTGCCTCGATCGCGGTGACCGACGGGATGAAGCCGGGCCGGATCGACTTCAAGCCGGGCGAGGGTGACGGCTCATTGGGCCGCATGTACGCCAACCGCGATCTGCGCATTGCCATGTATGGCGTGGCGGCGCGGGAAGAGGCGATCACCTTCCACCCCAACAGCCACGTCGTCGCCCGCGAACGCGGCGAACACGGCGTTTCGGTCACGCTTAAGGATGGGCGTATCCTGAAGGGGCGGCTCATGGTCGCCGCAGAAGGGCGCAAGAGCCCGACGCGCGACGAGGCCGGGTTCACGCCCGCGAAGTGGGACTACGGCCACCGCGCGATCATTGCGGGGCTGACGCACGAGAAGCCGCACGGCAATGTCGCGTGGGAAGTGTTCTATCCGGCAGGCCCCTTCGCGCTGCTGCCGCTGCTCGATGAAGGGGGCAAGCATCGTTCGGCGCTGGTCTGGACCGTCGCCGAGAAGGACGCCGCCGCCGTGCTGGCCATGCCCGAGGCGATGTTCCTGAACGAAGTCGCCAGCCGCATGCACGGCATCTTCGGCCAGATCGAACTGGCCAGCCCGCGCTCGTCCTATCCGCTCAACTTCCACCACACCGCGCGCATCGTCGAGGACCGGCTGGCGCTGGTCGGCGATGCCGCGCACGGCATGCACCCGATTGCGGGGCAGGGCCTCAACGTCGGCCTGCGCGATGTCGCGGCGCTGGTGGAAGTGCTGTCGGACGGCGTGCGCCTGGGCCTCGACGTCGGCGATGCGCAACTCCTCGCCCGCTACGAACGCTGGCGCGCGGCCGATACCTTCATGGTGGCCACGGCGACCGACGTCCTCACCCGCCTGTTCGGCATCCCCGGCAAGCTGCCCTCGGCGGTGCGGCGCTTGGGCATGGCAGGCGTCCAGCGCGCCGCGCCGCTGAAGCGCTGGTTCATGGACGAAGCGCGCGGGATGAGCGGGGACCTGCCCAAGCTGCTACGCGCGGCGTGAGATTGGGGGATTAACCCCATCGACCCCCAACCCATTTTCGTCATCCCGGGCTCGACCCGGGATCCCGCTTTCCTTTTGGCCAAGCGCTGAAGAAGAAAAGCCAAGTCCCGGATCAAGTCCGGGGTGACGGGTTCGGGGTCTGCAGAGCTGAGGCTTGGATGGCTGTTTTGGGGTGGAAAGCTGCCGCTAGCTTTTCACCCTGAACGGGTGCTCAGGGTTGCTCTCGATGAACGCTGCGACCTCTCGGAGCCGCTCTGGATAAGGTTCCGCGTCTCTCCACCCTGTATTCGGGACAAACCTGAAACCAGCCATCCAGAGCAACTCGACCTTCTTCCACTGTTCGATGTCGGACTTTTTAGGCGCTCTGAATGCTCGCCCCATCCAATGCAACGCGTTGGCGCACTGGGGGCAAGTGGCGACACTCTCTTCGGAAACCTTCCACGACTTGCGGCAATCGAAGCAGGCGTGCGCTACCAAGTAATCTGGTCCGCGAGGCCGGACACCAGCATCGGGACCGGGGATCGAACGGTTCCCAATCGCTTTGCGGATTTCCATGCGCTCAGATTTCGAGGGGGTTTGCACCATATACAGCCAATTACAGCTTTTTACCGATGACCGGAATGCGGTCGTGTCCTGAACGGCAGCTCTTGGTGTGAAAATCGGAAAAGCGGACTAAGCTGCGGCTCCTAACTCCACCCTCAAACCTCCGGCGTAGACCCCGCCGGTGGGAGCGGCGGCACTGCAGGCGAAGCACTTGCCGTCGGCTCCGGCGCAACCGCCTGTGCAGGCGCGCTCACCGGCTGCGCGCCCATCAGCGCCGCAGCCTCAAGCTGATCCAGCGCACGCTGCGTCGCCATGTAGTCACGGGCGCGGACCAGCCAGTCTTGCGCGGCGTCGTGGCCGGGCATCTTTTCGACTTCTGCCGCAGCGGCCTCGATCTTGCCGCCGGCGAGGTAGGCGCGGGTGCGTTGCAGGCGGCTTTCAGGCGCGGGCGAGGGGAATCGTCGTGGCGGATCACGAAGAGGTCTGACAGCTGGCGGCCGAGCCAGTCGAACGTGCCCTCATCCGCCTTGCCGCCGACCAGCTCGGGCGCAAGGAGTTCGAACTGTTCGCCAAGCTGGGCGAGCGTGACCGGCGCGGCGCCTGCGGCAATCACGCGGTCCACCGCCGCGCCCTGCGTGGTGCCGAAGCGCGCGCGCAATTGTGCCTCGATCCAGCCGAGGGGCTGACCGCGCTCCAGTGCCCGGCGCGCGGCGAAGGCAAGCAGCAGCGATTCGGCGTGGGTGGCATTGCCCGAGGCGGCGATGGCCTGCTGGTTCAATTCCGCCAGCCGCTGTTCAAGCATGGCGATCTTGGCGGCGGTGCTGTCAATCTGCGCGCCGATCTGCGCCTGCGCTGCGGCCGTTTCGGCGGCGGACGGGCCGGGAGCAGGCTCGGTGGCAGGCGAAGTAACCAGCTGCGGGATTCCGGAGCTGTCCATGCGCACATCGATCAGGCCGTTATGCCATCCCAGCCACGCCGCACCCGCAGCACCCGCCAGCAGGCACCCGGCGACCAGAGCAGCGATGCCGCGGCCGCCTATGCCGCTCCTTCGCGGGCTTTGCCCCCGCGTGCTGTAAACCAGATCCTCCATGCGTTTTCGCTTGTCCTGTCGCCCCGATGTCACATTGTCTGGCACATCCGCGCGCCGAGTTCCAGAACCTCCTTGTCGGTCCTGCCGGCAGCCACTGCGACTGTGCCCCAGCCATTGCCAGCGAGTTCCGCTATGCGTGGGGCCAAGCATGCCAGATGGAGGCTTTCCTTGGAGATTCCAAGTCTTTCGCATTCCTGCGCGAAATGTCGGGAAGCTTCGCCGGAGTGCAGCAGCACCACCGCACTGCGATTCAGGGCGGTTAGGAGCGCTGCGGAAACTGCCCGTTTCCGGGACGCGTAAGTTACAACCGTGACGATTCGTACCCCTTCGGGCGGGGTCAGCGTCACGCGATCTTCACCTGCGATTCGGATGTAATTCCCGGGCGGCAGCGTGGCGACAACCGGCTGCAATCCGCCTTCGCCGACGCGCGCCACGGCAAACCCGGCAGATCGTGCCGCCGCAGCCGTGGTCTCGCCCACCGCGATCACCGGCACCTTCGCGAAGGCCGCCAAACCCGCCCCGCCATGGCGGAATACGTTGGCGCTGCCGGCAAGGATGGCGTCAAAGCGCTCGTCCGGCACGTCCCAGCCCACCGGCTCGATCTCGAAAAGCGGCGCGGCGATCGCTTCCAGCCCCAAGGCGCGCGCCGACGCGCAGGTCGCCGTATTCCCCGGCTCGGGCCGGATCACCACCAGCGGCAAGTTCATGTGCCGGAGAAGTGCACCGTCACGGATTCCGGCGCCTCTGACAGCAGGCGATGGGCCAGCCGCTTCGGACCCTCGCCATCGGCGGGCGCGAACGTCTCGCTCGCCTCGATCCGCTCTGCCCCGTCCGGGCTGTAGATCGCGGCGCGCACGGTCAGCGAACTTTCGTGGTGCGTGGTCAGCACCGCAATCGGGCTGTGGCAATTGCCGCCCAGCGCCGCCAGCAGCGCGCGCTCTGCCATGACCGCCTGATGCGTCGGGCGGTCGTCGATGGCTGAAAGCCAGCCGCGCACGTCATCGCTCGCCACCAGGCATTCAATGCCGATCGCGCCTTGCGCCGGGGCAGGTAGCCACTCGAACTCCGACAGCGGCGTGCCGACACCGGTCTCACCCAGCCTCTGCAGGCCCGCTGCGGCGAGCAGCGTCACGTCCGCCTCGTCCGCCTGCAATTTCGCCAGCCGCGTGGCGACATTGCCGCGAAAGCCGACGATCTTGAGGTCCGGCCGGGCGTGAAGCATCTGCGCGGCACGGCGCGGCGCGCTGGTGCCGACGCGCGCGCCGGGCGGAATGGCATGGATGGAGGCCGCACCAACCAGCACGTCACGCACGTCGGCGCGGGGAAGAACGGCGGCGATGCAGAATTCTTCAGGCCGCAGCGTTTCCACGTCCTTCATCGAATGGACTGCGAAGTCGATCTCGCCTTCGAACAGCCAGGCGTCGAGTTCCTTGGTCCACAGCGCCTTGCCGCCGATCTCGGCCAGCGGCCGGTCGAGGATCTTGTCGCCGCTGGCGGTGACCGGCACGATTTCGACCATGCTTTTGTCCCAACCATGGGCGGCGCACAGTCGTTCGCGGGTTTCCTCCGCCTGAGCCATGGCGAGCGGGGAGCGGCGGGTTCCGAGCCTCAGCGGCTTCTGGGGAGTGGCTGTGTTCATGCTTTGCTTGCCGTAACGGGGATTATCATTAGAGGAAAGCGCCAGATGGCCCTGATCCTTGGCATAGAATCCAGCTGTGATGAAACCGCCGCCGCGGTGATCGACGGCAATGGCACCACGCTTGGCGCGCGAATTGTCGCGCAACGCATTGCTTCACAAGACGAAGCGCACCGCCCCTACGGTGGTGTCGTGCCCGAAATCGCCGCGCGCGCGCATGTCGAAGTGCTGGGGCCAATGGTAGAGGCAGTGCTCGCCGATGCGGGCATGACGCTGAACGATGTCGATGCGATTGCGGCAACCGCAGGCCCCGGCCTGATCGGTGGAGTCATGGTCGGCCTCGTCACCGCCAAGGCGCTGGCCATGGCGACAGGCAAGCCGCTGGTGGCGGTCAACCACCTCGAAGGCCACGCGCTTTCACCGCGCCTCGCTGATCCGAGCTTGCAGTACCCCTATCTGTTGCTGCTGGTTTCGGGCGGGCACTGCCAGATCCTCGAAGTCGCAGGCGTTGGTCAGTATCGCCGCCTCGCCACCACCATCGACGATGCGCTGGGCGAGGCCTTCGACAAGACCGCGAAGATCCTCGGCCTGGGCTATCCCGGTGGCCCCGCCGTCGAAAGGTTGGCGCGCGAGGGCAATCCCAAGGCCGTGCCGCTGCCGCGCCCGCTGGTGGGAAGCGGCGAACCGCACTTCTCCTTCGCCGGGCTCAAGAGCGCGGTGATGCGGGCCAAGGATGCGGGCATTCACATCGATGCCGATATCGCCGCCTCGTTCCAGCAGGCCGCGCTCGATTGCGTGGTTGATCGCACGCGCATTGCGCTCGCCGCTGCTGCGCCCGGGATGACGGCGCTGGTCGTTGCAGGTGGCGTTGCCGCCAACGCAGCGCTGCGCGGCGCGCTTGAAGCTCTGGCTGCCGAACACGGCCTCCCACTGGTCGCCCCGCCGCCGAAACTGTGCACAGACAATGCCGCGATGATCGGCTGGGCTGGCGCTGAGCGTTTCGCTCTGGGATATACCGACCCGCTCGACGTGGCAGCGCGCCCGCGCTGGCCGCTCGACGACAATGCCGCGCCGGTGCGCGGCGCAGGGGTGAAGGCATGACCGCTGGTGTAGGTGTCGTTGGCGCAGGCGCATGGGGCACCGCACTCGCCCAGATGCTGGCGAGCGACGGCCGCGAAGTCCTGCTCTGGGCGCGGGAGGCCGAACTGGTCGAGGAAATCAACGCCCAGCGCACCAACAGCCTGTTTTTGCCTTCGGCCAAGCTCGCACCTTCGATCCGCGCCACCAGCGATCTTGCGGAAATGGCCACTCTGCCAGTGCTGCTGATGGTCACGCCTGCGCAGTTCCTGGCCAGCGTGCTCGGCGCGATGGGGCGCAACAGCGGCGACGTCGTGCTCTGCTCAAAGGGCATCGAAGCCGGGACCGGGCGGCTCATGGCCGATGTGGCCCGCACCGCCGCACCCGGCGCGGAAATCGCGGTGCTGTCCGGCCCCACTTTCGCCCATGAAGTGGCAGCGGGCCTGCCCACCGCCGTGACGCTTGCCTGCGAAGGCGGCGAAGTGCAGTGGCAGCGGCTTTCCACTGCCATCGCCCGCCCGACCTTCCGGCCCTATTACTCCGATGACGTAGCCGGTGCCGAAATCGGCGGCGCGGTGAAGAACGTCCTCGCCATCGCCTGCGGCGTGGTGGACGGCTTGGGGCTTGGCCAGAACGCCCGTGCGGCGCTGATCAGCCGCGGCTTTGCCGAGATGCAGCGCTTCGGCCTTGCCTTGGGCGCGCGGGCGGAAACGCTGTCCGGCCTTTCCGGCCTGGGAGACCTCGTGCTGACCTGTTCCTCCACCTCCAGCCGGAACTTCTCGCTCGGCAAGGCGCTGGGCGAAGGCGCCAGCGCAGCGGATGTGCTTGGCGCAAGGAACTCGGTGGCCGAGGGCGCCTTCACCGCGCCGGTCCTCGCGGAAATCGCGCGTAATCGGGATATCTCCATGCCGATCGTCGAGGCCGTGGTGACACTCCTCAAAGGCGCTGCCCCGGCGCGGGACGTGGTCGCAGGATTGCTGTCGCGCCCGCTCAAGGCGGAAACAGTCCTTGTCTGAAGCCAAGCCCCCCAACAGGATATCGCCGCGCTGGCCAAGGGCGGGCGGACGAATTTTCTCGGCTTCCTGCTGCGTCTTCTCGCGCGCATCCCGTTCCTTTTCATCGCCAGCCGCCTTTATGGCGCACCCGCCATGGGGCGCTTCGCCTCGGCACTGGTGATGGTCGAATTTGCCGGGATGCTGGCAACCCTCGGCCAGAAGCGCGGCCTTGCCCAGCGTCTTGCCGAGAACGACGAGCACCCCGCCAACGTCGTCGGCGATGCCGTGCTGCTGGCCATGTCGCTGGCGCTCGGCATGGGCGCGCTGATCTACCTGTTCCCACAATCGATGTATCCCAGCGGCAATTTCACGCTTGCCGACCGTCTGCTGGTGCTTTCGATCCCCGGCCTTGCGCTCGGCGACCTAGCCCTCGCTGCATTGGCCTACCGCTTTGACGTGGCGACCACGGTTCGCGCCCGTTCCGTGGTCGAGCCGTGGACCATCTCCATCGCGGCCGGCGCATTCTATTTCATCTGGCCGAGCTCCGGTCTCACACTTGCCTATCTCGCCTCGGTCTGGGCGGCGACGGGCGTCGCGGTCTTCGTCCTGCTGCGTACATATGGCCTGCCGCGTGCGTGGAAGCCGCGTCCAGGCCCGCTGTGGCAGATTGCCCGCCGCAACATCCCGCTGGCAGGCGCGGACGCCGTGGAATGGGGCACCCGCAAGCTCGACGTGTTCATCCTGCGCTTCTTCGTGGGCGAGGCGCCGGTCGGCATCTACTACTTCGCGCAGCAGATCGCCTCGTTGCCGCAGAAGCTCAAGACCAGCTTCGAACCGGTACTCGGCCCGGTCATCACCCGCAGCGTCAAGGACAAGGACTATGCCGCGATTGCCAAGCAGGTCTGCCAGGTCGGCTTCTGGATCGGCGCGGCGCAGATCGGCATTGCCTTGGCGCTCGGCATCCCGGGCGAGGGGCTGATGGGCCTTGGCGGTCCCGCCTTCGTTTCGGGCACCGCGGCGCTGGTGTTCCTGCTGGTGGCAGAAGTCGTCGCTTCCAAGGCGGTGGTGAGCGAGGCGGCGCTGGTCTACCTGGCGCGTATGCGCAACCTGTGGATCAGCCTCGCCACGATCGCGCTGCAGGCGGTGCTGACCATCTTCCTGATCCTTGTGGCCAGGCAGGTCACGCCGGGGCCGATGTACGTCGCCGCTGCAGCTTCGCTGGCTTTGGCCATCTCGCTTGGCCTGTCCTCGGCCGTGAAGTCCCGGGTGCTGACCCGCATTCTCGGCCATTCGATCAGCAACTGGCGTTGGGGCCTTGCCTGGGCGATCATACCCGCCATCGCGGTGGGCGTGGCGATGACCTGGGCACCCGAATGGGCCGAGCTGGCCGTTGGAATTCCCGCAATTCTGGGTATTTACTGCTACATGTTGTGGGTCCGCGCGTTCGGGCCAGAGGACCGCGTGCTGTTCCGCAAGCAGCAACCGGCCTGAGATCGTCGCTGGAATTTTCGCGCGCACTTTTCGTTTAAGGGGTCATGCAGATGCTGCAATCGCTCGAAGCCAACCAGATCCTGCTGGCGGGCATCGTTCTTGTCGTCGCGTTCGTGGTGTGGTGGGTATGGGGGCGCACCAAGCCGGCTCCGAAGCGGCGCGAATACACCGACGTCCTTTCGGAAGGTGCCGAAAAGGCCGCCCGCAACACGGCCCTGATTGATGCGCCAAGCGCCGCCGCCCTTGTCACGCCGCCGCCGGGCGTTGGCACCATGGCCGGGATCGGCGAAGTGGTGGCTGCCGCCGCTGCCGAGGAAGTGATCGAGGCCGCGCCGGTTTCGGCACCTGCCCCCGCTCCGCAGGGCGGCGATGACCTCGGCCGCATCAAGGGCGTCGGCCCCAAGCTCAAGGCCCTCCTCGCCTCGCTTGGCGTGACCAGCTACGCGCAGATCGCGGCGTGGACCGACGAGGACATCGCGCGGATTGACGCCCAGCTCGGCACCTTCGCAGGGCGCGCCACGCGCGACAACTGGGTGGAGCAGGCCAAGCTTCTCGCCAGCGGCGATACCGCCGCCTATGAAGCGAGGTTCGGCAAGGTCTGACTTATTCGGCGATTTGCGCCGGGGCGATGGGCTCCGGCGTGGCAGCCGGCGCAGAACGGCGGCACCTGGCGATAAGGTCGCGCACCGGCGCTCCGGCCGAAACCTTGATCATCCCCGCGCCCGGCAGCGTGCCGTTGTAGGACCCGCCAAGCACCTTGGCCCGGCTGTCATCGGCCGAGATCGTGCCCTGCCAGATATAGCCGCGCTGCCCCGGCACTGATGTCGCGTCCACGGGCAGCCGCATGATCCCGTCGCTCCCGACCAGCGCGAACAGCGCCTGCGCCCCCACCGGCGCGGCGGCATGGCGCGTCACCGTCAGCACGCCCTCGCGGCAGACAAGCGAAACCAGCGGCGGCTCCCCGGATGCCCATAGCGCACCGAAAGTCCATCCGAGCCGGCGGCCCATGACGCCTGCGATTCCCCATCGCGCACCCCCGGCAAGGCCTCGCCCTCAGGCATGGCCATCCGCACCGCCCCATCCGGCGCCCCTCACGCGCGGGCATCGCGGGCGATTTCGAACAAGCGGCAAGGGTGAGGGCCGCGATGGCAACAATCAGATTCTTCACGACAGTATCAGGCGGCCCGCTTCTGGACGGTCAATTCGAGCCCAAGCACCGAAAGGACCGCCACCAGTGTTTCAAGTGTGGGGTTACCGTCTTCGGAGAGGGATTTGTAGAGGGCCTGACGCCCCAAACCGGTTTTCCGGGCAATCTCGCTCATGCCCTTGGAGCGGGCGATATTACCCAGCGCTCCGGCGATGTGCTTGGGATCGTTCCCTTCCATTGCCGCTTCGAGATAGAAAAGGATGTCCTCCTCGGTCTCAAGATGATTGGCTGGATCAAATGGGTAGACCTTCAATGCCATCGTCGGCTTCCCTCACCATCTTGTGGGCCAGTGCGATGTCACGCGATTGCGTGTTCTTGTCGCCACCGTTCAGCAAGATGACCAAGACGTCGCCTTGCCAGATATAGTAGATACGATAGCCGGGACCGAAATGCAGGCGCAGTTCCTGCACACCATTCCCAACCGATTTCGTGTCTCCAGCATTTCCTGCAGCAAGGCGTATCAAGCGGTCGTCAATCCGCAACCGCGCCCGCCGATCGCGCAGACCGTCAAGCCAAGCCCGAAAACGGGCAGTCTGGACGATTTGTGCATGTCCTTTATAAGGGACATCATCCACGTTGTCAATCTGATCGCCCATCCGATACCCACCTCGGGCAGCTTGAATAGGCGGCAAAACCGGTCTCACACATTTTAAGTGCGACCAATTTGGTGCCAGTCAGGGCGTTACCCTCACCTCCCCCACTTCGTCTTCTGGCTCTTCCCGTACCGCGTCTTCCGCGTGCCCGGCTTGCCTTCGTTGCTCCGCCCGACGATCGGCGCCTTGCGCTCACCCTCGGGCAGGCCAAGTTCCGAAGCCTCCAGCTGCCGGATCTCGTCGCGCAACCGTCCGGCCAGCTCGAACTCCAGATCCGCTGCTGCCGCGCGCATCTTTTTCTCAAGCTCCTCGATGTAGCCGCGAAGGTTGTGGCCGACGAGGTTGTTGGCCCCATCCGCGTCGATATCCACCAGCACGCCATCGCGGCTCGCCGTGTCGGCAACGATATCGTGGATGTTGCGCTTGATCGTCTGCGGGGTGATGCCGTGTTCGAGGTTGTAGGCCTCCTGCTTGGCACGACGGCGATCGGTCTCGGCAATGGCGCGTTCCATGCTGCCGGTCATGCGATCGGCATAGAGGATCACGCGGCCATCGACGTTGCGCGCGGCGCGACCGATGGTCTGGATCAGCGAGGTTTCGCTGCGCAGGAAGCCTTCCTTGTCGGCGTCGAGAATGCAGACAAGGCCGCATTCGGGGATGTCGAGCCCTTCACGCAGCAGGTTGATCCCCACCAGCACGTCATAGACGCCCAGACGCAAGTCGCGGATCAGTTCGATGCGCTCCAGCGTCTCGACGTCCGAGTGCATGTAGCGCACCTTGAGCCCCGCCTCGTGCATGAACTCGGTCAAGTCCTCGGCCATGCGCTTGGTCAGCGTGGTGACGAGAGTGCGGTAGCCGTTGGCAGCAGTCAGCTTGCACTCGTTGATGCAGTCCTGCACCTGGTCCTCGACCGGACGGATCAGCACCGGCGGGTCGATCAGGCCGGTTGGGCGGATCACCTGTTCGGCAAAGACGCCGCCCGCCTGTTCCATCTCCCATTGCGCCGGCGTTGCCGAAACCGCGATAGTCTGCGGGCGCATCGCGTCCCATTCGTTGAACCGCAACGGGCGGTTGTCGATGCACGAGGGCAGGCGGAAGCCGTACTCCGCCAGCGTCAGCTTGCGACGGTGGTCGCCCCGCGCCATCGCGCCGATCTGCGGCACGGTCTGGTGGCTTTCATCGAGGAACAGCAGGCAGTTGTCGGGCAGGTATTCGAAAAGCGTCGGCGGCGGCTCACCGGGCAGGCGGCCGGTCAGGAAGCGGCTGTAGTTCTCGATCCCCGCGCATGATCCGGTGGCCGCAATCATCTCGAGATCGAAGTTGGTGCGCTGCTCCAGCCGCTGCGCTTCCAGCAGCTTGCCTTCCTCGACCAGTTCCTTGAGCCGCTCCGTCAACTCGAAGCGGATCGCCTGAGCCGCCTGCTGCATCGTCGGTCCGGGGGTAACGTAGTGCGAGTTCGCATAGACGCGCACATTCGTCAGCTTGGCCCCAGCCTTGCCGGTCAGCGGATCGAACTCGACAATCTCCTCCACCTCGTCACCGAAGAAGCTCACGCGCCAAGCGGTATCGTCGTAGTGCGAAGGAAAGATTTCGAGATTGTCGCCACGCACGCGGAAGTTGCCACGCGCAAACCCGGCATCGTTGCGCTTGTACTGCAGCGCCACCAGCTTGCGGATGATCTCGCCGCTGTCGACCGTCTGGCCGACCTTGAGATCGAAGATCATCGCCGAATAGGTTTCGACCGAGCCGATGCCGTAGATGCACGATACCGACGCAACGATGATCACGTCATCGCGCTCCAGCAGCGACCGCGTGGCCGAATGCCGCATCCGGTCAATCGCCTCGTTGGTCGAGCTTTCCTTCTCGATATAGGTGTCCGACCGGGGCACGTAGGCTTCGGGCTGGTAGTAGTCGTAATACGATACGAAATACTCGACCGCGTTCTCGGGAAAGAAGCTCTTCATTTCGCCATAGAGCTGGGCGGCGAGGATCTTGTTCGGCGCAAGGATCAGGGCAGGGCGCTGTAATTCCTCGATCACCTTGGCCATGGTGAAGGTCTTGCCCGATCCGGTTACGCCAAGCAGGACCTGCGTCTGGTCGCCATCGCGTGCTGCCGCCACGAGATCGGCAATCGCGGTTGGCTGGTCGCCCGCAGGCTGGTAGTCGGACACGACCTTGAACGGCCTGCCGCCCTCGATCTTGTCGGGGCGCTGCGGCTTGTGCGGCACGAAAGTGCCCGAGGTGTCGGGCTCTTCGAGTCCCCTGCGAATAACGAGTTCGGCCATGGCGGGAATATGGGGAACAAACCGCGCCCATACAACCTCGCGTCGGGCGGTGACGTGGCGCACTGGCGCTTTTTCGGCAGGGTGTTAGCCTGCTTGCCGGAACGAGAGAGGACGAGACCCGATGCGCGCTGCAATTGCCCTGATTCCGCTGGCCCTGCTCGCTGCCTGCAACGATGGCGGCACCGTCGACAAGAAGAACGCCAGCACTGCCGAGGTGGCCAAGTCGGTCGCCGATGCGGGCATGAAGCTCAATCCCGGTCGCTGGGAATTGACCATGCAGTTCAAGAAGTTCGAGGTGGAAGGCATGCCGCCCGAGGCCAAGGCGGCGATGCAGAAGATGCTTGGGGAAACCCGCACGTTCGCCTCGTGCCTGACCAAGGAAGAGGCGGAAAAGCCCGATGGCAAATTCTTCGGCCAGCAGGGCGAAGACTGCAAGTACGACACGTTCACCATGGGGAACGGGAAGATCGACGCTACCATGACCTGCAAGGGCACCGGTGAGGACGCCGGCAACATGGCGAAGATGACCCTCGCCGGAACCTACAGCCCCGATACCTACGATATGACCATGGACATGAACGGCACTGCCCCAACGGCAAGCAGATGGTCATGCAGATGGCCCTCACCTCAAAGCACAAGGGTGACTGCAAGGGCGACGAGCAGGGCTAGGGCTGAGCGGCCTTCTGCTCAGAAATCAATCGCGATCCCGTTCTTTTCCCAGTCGCCGAAGCGTGTGGGATCAAGGCCATCGGGATCGTCGCCGCGCTCAATAGCCTTGGGGCAGGGGCGGGGTCGTTGGTCCAGTGCGCGGGCGGGGTGAAGTCCGCGGGGCGCTGCGTCGCACGAGGAGTGGGCTTTTCCATGCCTCTGCAGATGGGGCTTCGCGCGCCGAACTGCAATTGCATATTGGGGCACAAGCGCCGATAGGCTGCGGGATATGGCCCGTTCCACTCCTGCCGATGAAGTCCCCGGCGTTCCCGCCCGCCGCGCCGCGCTGCGCATGCTCGATGCCGTGCTCAATCGGGGCGATCCGCTCGATCAGGCCGCGCCGCCGATCCTGCGCGCGATCGAACGCGCCGACGACCGCGCGCTGGCGCTCGCCATCGCGCAGGAATCGCTGCGCTGGATGGCCGATCTCGATGCCCTGATCGATGGCGCGACGAAGCAGCCCCTGCCCGAGGATGCCAAGGTCCGCTCGGTCCTGCGCCTGATGCTCGCGCAAGCCCTGCGCCTGAACCTGCCCGGCCACGCCATTGTCGCCACCGGGTTGCCGCTGCTTGTGGGCGGCCCGCGACGGCTGGCGCACGGCGTGTTCTCCGCTGTCACCAAGAGCGGCGCAACGCTGCCCGAAGCGCCCACGCTTCCGCCCGCCGCCGCCGCGCGCTGGCAACTCGCATGGCCCAACCGTATCGGCGCCATCGCCCAAGGCCTTGCCGAACCGCCCCGCTCGACCTCAGCTTGCGGGATCCCGCCCAGACCGTGCACTGGGCCGAACGCCTCGGCGGCCAGTCGCTCGCCCCCGGCCACGTCCGCCTCGCCCGCGCTGGTTCCGTCGAAGCGCTCGAAGGCTTCCGTGAAGGCGCATGGTGGGTGCAGGACCTCGCCGCCAGCGTGCCCGCGCGCCTGATGGGCGAAGGGCAGGGCCGCCGCGCCCTCGACCTTTGCGCCGCGCCGGGCGGCAAGACTCTCCAACTCGCCGCCGCCGGTTGGGAGGTCACCGCGCTCGACAAGTCCGCCCGCCGCACCGAACGCCTCGCCGAAAACCTCAAGCGCAGCGGACTCACCGCGCAAGTGGTGGTGGCGGATGCCCTGAACTGGCAACCCGAACACCCCTTCGACGCCATCCTGCTCGACGCCCCCTGCAGCGCCACCGGCACCTGCCGCCGCCACCCCGACGTCCTCCACCGCCACGCCAACCTCGCCGAACTGACCGCCCTGCAATCCGCCATGCTCGACCGCGCCGCCACCTGGCTCGCCCCGGTGGCACGCTGGTCTACGCGGTCTGCTCGCTGGAGCGCGAGGAAGGCGAGTTGCAGGCGCTGGCCTTCGACAAGCTGACCCCCGCGCCGGTCACCGAGGTGGAACTGCCCGAGGGCTTGGCCCCGACCAACGGCCACTTCCGCTCCGACCCTGGCATGTTGAGCGAAGCCGGCGGCATCGACGGCTTCTTCGCCGCGCGGTGGGTGAAGGGTTAGGGCGCAGCGTGCTTAGTCACACGGCGGCTATTGAGAGCTGCTGGACCGGAAACCGTCATTCCGCTTGCGACGCCTTTGCCGTCGTTGCATACCGTCCTCTGCACTGACATAAAATCTGGATGTCCAAACCCCCCAGATCATTGCCACTGACATCCTTTATTACCACGATGCTGATGAAAGAGCCTTTTTCGAGTGGCTCGATCGGATGACCTTCGTTGCTGATTATTATGGAGAAGTCAGAGATTTATTCATTGTGCTCGATCGCGCGCCAACGGATGATGATATGTGGGAGATTATCGGATTTTGCCGCAGATATGGCGTCGACATGAAGCAGCTTGCCCAGTTCGAGACGCCAGCAAACACGGCTTGGCTCCGTGATCCAACTATGATCTGGTGCGAAGAAATATTTGGCATTCCAAGCAAGGCAAGCGGCAGCTAACCATCCGAAAGCGGCCGTTTCAGCCACTACTGCCGGTCCTCAGAAACGGCCGTTGGCTCAGGCGCACCTTGCGAACTTCGGCTTTCGCTTCCCTTCTACCGTCACCCCGGGCTTGACCCGGGGTCCCGCTTTGCTTGCGCAAGCTACCCAACAATCACATCATAAAGATCCAGCCAATCAGGGTTGCCGCGCTTGATCAGCTCGAACTTGAACGGCCTACGCCATCGCTTCAGACGCTTCTCGTGCGCGATGCAGTCTTCGATCCGGTCACCGCGCTCCGCCCAGACCAGCCGTTTCAAGCCATACCGAGCGCAGAAGTCCGACCCACCTTCGGTGCGGTGCTGATGGATGCGCGCGGCAAGGTGCGAGGTCACGCCGACATACATGGCACCTCGGTAACGGTCGGCCATGATGTAGAGCCAGCCGCCGAGCCTTTCCCTGTCCATGGCGCGAGCAGAACGAAAGCGGGACCCCGGGTCAAGCCCGGGGTGACGGTAATGGTGCGGTTATGGAAGCTATTCTCGCCCAAGCTAACCGAGACCAGCCCCGCTATACCTCCCCCGCCAGCCTGCGCCGAAACATCCGCCGCACCAGCCACGGTTCGAGAAACCGCCCGACCAGATACAAGAACGCGAAAATCCCCGAGAACACGTAGGCCGCCGTTGCCGAAGGCTTGCGCTTGCGGCTGCCGCCTTCGCCGTCCTTGGGCTTTTCTGGAGCGGGCGCGCCGAGTAACTTGTCGATCGGGTGCAGGGTCAGGACCGGCTGGTCCTTCTTCTTGTCGTCCTTCTTCGCCCCTGCGGCCTTCTCCTTGGCCTCGGCCTGCGCCTTCTGGTAGGCGCCAACGGCCAGCGTCAACTGGCCGAAGCCGATGAACACGAAGGGCAGCAGGAAGCAGAACAGCATGAAGCGGCTGGTCAGGCGATAGCGCAGCACGCGCCCCGTCGCCGTTTCCTCCACCTGCAGCGCACCCCTTTCGAATGTGGCCATCGTGTCCTGCGCGGCGGGGGAGGGGTTGGCATAGGCAAGACCCTCGCTCATCGGCTGAACGCTGTAACCATCGGCTGCGAACGCTGGCGAAACCCTTGCCAGTGCCTCGTCCGCGCCAATGCCCTCGGGCACAGGCACTGCATCCCGCACCGTCCAGATCCAGTCGATCAGGCGCTTGGCCGAGCGCGGCTTTTCAGGCGTCATCGGTTGCGTCCAGGGCGATGTCGCAGCCAGACCGCTCATTCCGCCGGAACCGCCGACTGCACGCCGCCCATGCGATTGCCGAATTTGGCACCAAACTTCGCCCGCAGCGTCTTCCATGCCTCGCTGAACGGATAGTGCATCACCTCGCGGATCGGCATGCGGCGTCCGCCTTCCATGCCCAGCACTTCTGCCTCGCCATCGACGCAAGTGCCGAACATCCGGTCGATGATGATCCACGTGCCCGAATAGTTGCTGCGCGTCGCTTCATAGTCGAGCGAGTGGTGGACGCTGTGATGCTCTGTCGTGTTGAACAGGAAGCGCCACCAGCGGGGCGTGTTGAAGCGCACGTTGATGTGCTGGTAGGTGCTCACGGCGAGGCCGAACGTTCCCGCGATCAGGAAGGCGCGCGGCAGGAAGTCGAAGAACCCGCCGATGCCAAGCCCGATCAGGAACAGCTCAACCGGATTGCCCACCGCGCCCTTGTTGATGTTGAGCTGGGTGATGAAGTGGTGCGGTGCATGGGTCAGCCACAGCGGGTACCAGTTGTGCATGCCGCGGTGCATCCAGTACTGGCCGAAGTCGAACACGAACGAAATCAGGAACGCCTGCAACAGCAGCGGCAGCCCGGTGAACCATGCCACCTTGCCGAAATCGAAGTTGCTCTGCAGCGCGCTGATGATCGCATCAGACCCGATGAACTGGTCGACGATGCGCAGCACGGTGTAGCCAAGGCCGACATAGAACAGGTCGGTCACCAGCTCCTTCCACGTCAGCTGCCATGATCGGAACCGCGGGTTGACCCACTCCAGCGCCAGGAGCAGCACCTTGAAGCCGATGCCGATGGCAATGCCGGTGGATGCTACGGCCCACTCGTTCGGCGCATAGTACCAGAACAGCAGGAAGCCGAAGAAGGTGACCGGCTGGAACCAGGTGAAGAACGCCCGCTTGAATGCCCCGCCTTCAACCTTGGGCACGTTCTCCCAACCGACTGTCACTGGCGCGTCCGC
Organism: Novosphingobium sp. THN1; assembly: GCF_003454795.1. GTDB lineage: Bacteria > Pseudomonadota > Alphaproteobacteria > Sphingomonadales > Sphingomonadaceae > Novosphingobium. The sequence continues at coordinate 546,765 of NZ_CP028347.1, read as the reverse complement.
GCCGATGATGCGATTGCCAACCTGAACACCTGCCATCTGCCGACCCTCGATCTGCATGCCATGCGGCGGGAAAAAGCCCCGCTTCCGGGCAGCACTATGGAGCGTCAGTGGCAGAGGTATACGCGTCGAATGACGTATGCCCTTTGTGGCGGGATTTCATGGTCTTGGCCCATCAGCAGGGCGGGGATTCGATGCCTTCCGGCGAAAAAGCCATCTGCGGCAGGAACCCATCAGCGCGGTAGCGCGTTGGCAAACGTTAACGCACGTTATGTCTGGTCGGTGGCCGTTGTCGAATTCTGATACCTCTGGCCAGTCGGCCCGCATGCTCCTTCGCGAACGCACCCGGACGGACCACGATCGCGTCGACGCCGCCTTCGCCCGGCTCGACCTTGGCGATCCTGCCGATTACCGCGAATTCCTGCTGGCCCAGGCTTCCGCCTTGCTCCCGCTTGAAGCCGCGCTCACCGCTGCAGGCATCGAGAACATCGTGTGCGACTGGTCGCACCGCCAACGCGCAAGCCGCATCCTTGCCGACCTCGCAGACCTCGGCCTCGGCGCCCCGGGACTGCTCGAGTCGCCCGGGTTTCACTCCACGGCCGAAATGCTCGGCGCGCTCTATGTGGTCGAGGGTTCGCGCCTCGGCGGAGCGATGCTCGCCCGGCGCGTACCCGCGCATCTCCCCCGCCGGTTCCTGTCAGACGCGGATTCGTCACGCTGGCGCTCGCTCGTCGCCCTGATCGACCACGAACTCGTCGCGCCTGCCTGCCAGGCCGCGGCCCTTGCCGCCGCGCGTGCGGCCTTCGCCCTTTTCGAAGCAGCCGCTCGTGTGCAAGCTGGAGTTCGCGTCCTTGAGCACTGACTACGCGGTCGACCTGACCAACTGCGATCGCGAACCGATCCACATCATCGGCACCATCCAGCCCAGCGGCTTCCTGATAGCGTTGACCGCCGATTGGATGATCGCCCGCGCCTCGGCGAACCTTCACGAATTCATCGGCCACGAGCTTGCCGACGTCTACGGACGCTCGCTTGACGAGGTGTTCCTGCCGCAGGCCGTGCACGACCTGCGCAACCGCACCACCATGCTCCGCAATGACGACGCGGTCGAACGCATGTTCGATGTCCCGCTCGTCGCTGGCAGGGGCAACTTCGACGTCGCGGTCCACTACAGCGGCAGCCAGATCGTCATCGAGGCCGAACCCTCGCGCGGGAGTCTTGGCGATGTCACCGGCATGGTCCGCTCGATGTTTGCGCGGCTTGACCAGTGCAAGAACATGACCGCGTTCTACCGCGAAGGCGCGCGCCAGATCCGCGCGCTGATCCAGTTCGATCGCGTCATGGTCTATCGCTTTGCCGCCGACGGATCGGGCGAAGTCGTGGCCGAAGCCTGCCGCCCCGGCATCGGGCAATTCCTCGGCCTGCATTACCCCGCCAGCGACATTCCGGCCCAGGCCCGCCAGCTTTACCTGCGCAACATGCTGCGCGTGATTGGTGACGTCCATGCCACGCCCGTCCCGGTGCTTCCCGCGCTGGACGAGACCGGCGCCCCGCTCGACATGTCGCTCTCGCTGCTGCGCTCGGTCTCGCCGATCCACATCGAATACCTCAAGAACATGGGCGTCGACGCCTCGCTCTCGATCTCGATCATCGTCGATGGCAAGCTGTGGGGCCTGTTCGCCTGCCACCACTATTCGCCCAACAATCCCAACTTCGAACGCCGCGCCGTTGCCGAGCTGTTCGCCCAGATGTTCTGCATGCGCCTTGAAAGCCGCGAGCGGCAGGCAACCATGGAGTTCGAACGCCGCGCCCGCGACATTTCGGACCAGCTGCTGGGGGCCGTTGCCTCGGATGAAAGCCTGCTGCGCGATCCCGACTGGCTGGCCGACATCCTGACGCATGCAATAGCGGCGGATGGCGTTGGCGTCTGGCTTTCGGGCGGTTACGCCTTTTCCGGCCAGTGCCCGCCCACCGAGGACTTCCGCCGCATCATCCGCGCGCTTAACACCACCGCCGCCGGCAAGGTCTACGCAACCGACCATATCGGCTCGCTGATCCCCGATACCTATCGCTTCTCCGACAAGGTCGCCGGCCTGCTTGCCATCCCCATCTCCCGATCGCCACGCGATTACGTCGTGCTGTTCCGGTCGGAGATGGTGCGTTCGGTCCGCTGGGCGGGCGATCCGCACAAGCCGGTGGAGTACGGCCCCAATGGACCGCGTCTCTCCCCCGCGAAAGCTTTGCCGAGTGGAAGGAGCTGGTTCGCGGCAAGTCCGAACCGTTCACTTCATCCGAACTGCGCGTTGCCGAAACGCTGCGCGCCACGCTGATCGAGGTCGTGCTGCGCTTGTCCGACGAGGCCTCCGCCGAACGCCAGCAGGCGAGCGACCGGCAGGAACTGCTGATCGCCGAGCTCAACCACCGCGTGCGCAACATCCTCGGCCTGATCCGCGGCCTCATCCGCCAGTCGCAGGCCAGCGACCCGGCGCTGGCGGGCTTCGTCAAGCTGATCGACGGCCGCATCCACGCATTGGCCCGCGCGCACAACCAGATCACCGAGGACCACTGGGGTCCAGCGCCACTGCAATCCCTCATCGACGCCGAGGCGGCGACCTTCATGGTCGACAGCAAGCGCATCCGCAGCTCGGGTGAGCCGGTTATGCTCAACCCTCTCGCCTATTCGACGATGGCGCTGGTCCTCCACGAACTCGTCACCAATTCGAGCAAGTACGGCAGCCTTTCGGTCCCCGATGGCCATGTTCTCATTGACTGGACCCAGGCTGCCAAGGGCGATCTTCTCGTCACGTGGCGCGAGGTGGGCGGACCGCCGGTGCGCGAACCGCAGCGGCAGGGCTTCGGCACCACGATCATCCAGCGCTCGGTGCCCTATGACCTTGGCGGCGAAGCGGTCGTGCGCTTCCTCGAGTCCGGCTTCGAGGCCGACCTGACGATCCCGAAGCGCCATGTCGCTGAAGCATCAGGCAAGGCGCGCGAGATCCATTTCCCCAAGACCGGTCCCGGCCACATCGAGGAACCGCCGCAGCACCTGCTAGCCGGCCAGCGCGTGCTGCTGGTGGAGGACAGCCTGATCATTGCACTGGACGCCGAGGATATTCTGTCTCGCCTCGGCGCGGATTCAGTGGTCACTGCCGGATCGGTAGATGCCGCGCTCGATCTGATCGATGTGGCCACGCCCACCATTGCCATGCTCGACATCAACCTTGGCATCGGCACCAGCTTTCCGATTGCCGATGTCCTGCACGAACGTGAAGTGCCCTTCATGTTTGCGACGGGCTATGGCGAACAGGCCAAGTTCCCCGATGTCCACCGCGCCCGGCCCGTGGTGCAGAAGCCCTACACCATCGGCAACGTCGCCCGAGCGCTGGCGACCCTGCTGCCCGATTCATGAGGTCGTAGAACCCCCTCCCACGGGCGGGAGGGGCCATCTCCAGACTCCCCTCCCGCAAGCGGGAGGGGTTGGGGGTGGGCATTCGCCGCAAGGCGAAACAAAGACGCGGTGGGCATTCGCCGTCAGGCGAACCAAAAACGGGGTCGTCATTCGCCACACGGCGAACTCTCAGCCCCCAACAGAAAAGGGCGCCGTCACCGGCGCCCTTTTCCGCATCCTCTCCAAGATGCGTCGTGAAGGAACGGGCCTTGTGGCCCTGTCCCTTATTCCTCAGGACCGCCGCGGCCAGCGGTCTTGTCGTTCGCAGCGTAAAGCGCGTCGCCCTTGCCCTGCATGTAGGGCAGCGGGTTCACAGCTTCGCCCGAAACGCGGACTTCATAGTGGAGGTGGGGACCAGTCGAACGGCCGGTCGAACCGACGTAACCGATGATGTCACCCTTGCGGACCTGCTGCCCTTCGGCAACCGCCACGCGCGACATGTGGCCGTAACGGGTTTCCATGCCGCCGCCGTGGTCAAGACCGACGAACAGTCCGTAGCCGCCGAACCATTCAGCCTTTTCCACGACGCCATCAGCGCTGGCGCGGATCGGCGTGCCGGTCGGTGCGGAAAGATCAATGCCCTTGTGGGCGCGGCGGCCGCCGAGCACCGGGTGCTCACGCATGCCGTAGCCGCTCGAAAGGCGGGTCATCGCTACCGGAGCCAGCGACGGGATCGAAACCGAAGCCTTGCGGATGGTGGTGGGCTTCGACGAAGGCAGGATACCATTGTCGAGCTGCTGCCAGCTGGCAAAGAGGCGGCGGAATTCTTCGTCGCCACGATCGGCCGAGACGCCTGCCTTGGCAGCTTCGGCAGCGCGAAGCGGGGCGGCGATGTCTGCGGAAGCGGCGCTGTTTGCGAATGCCGGCGCGGAAGAGAATGCAACAACCGCCGTCAGGGCGCTGAATACAGTCTTGAAGGTGTTGGTGTTGAACAACATTACGACCCGTACGACCTTTTCTTCGGCTCTCCACTCCCGGCATTTTCGCCGTGAAGCAGCAAGCCCTGAAACCCCCAGAGCGAACCCGATTTGCGGCAACAGACAGACGTGCGGCCTGTCGCCCGGGATTTTTCAGAGTTGGTCGGAACCCCCGCCATCTCGTGAATTGGGGTATGCGGGGCAGGTTACAGGCAGGCAACCCCTGCCATCATTTCGCGCGACAAACCGGCTGATCGACGCGCCGAGTCGTTGAACGGTGGCTTAACGGCACCGCGGAAGTGCTGCTGAACCAAGGTTTTCCATAGGTCCACGGGGGATTCGCCCCTCATTTGGCAGACTGCGCCGAAATGTGTTGTGCCAAACCGCACATGGCGAATTTCGTCGTCAACGATTCTTTGCAGGATGCGGGCGGAACGCTCGTCGCCCCCCGCCAGAAACCGCTCGACAGTCGCCGGCGTCACATCCAGCGCGCGCGCTTCCAGCACCATCGGCACCACCGCCAGCCGCGCCGCCACATCATGCGCCGTCTCGCGCGCGGCATCCCACAACCCGTCATGCGCCGGCATCGCTCCGTAGAAGCTGCCCAGCGTGCGCAGGCGACGGGAAATCAGGGCGAAATGCATCGCCTCGTCCGCTGCGACAGACAGCCAGTCATCGACGAACTGCCGCCCCATCTGCGCACCGAAGCGCCCCGCCGCATCCAGCGCCAGGTCGATCGCCACGAACTCGATGTGCGCCAGCGCATGGAGCAGGGCCAACCGCCCATGCGCTGATCCGCGCCCGCGCTTGGGCATGGCATTTGGCGGCAGCAGTTCCGGCCTGTCCGGCCGGGCGGGATAGTCCGGCATCGCCACGTCGAACACCATCGCCAGCTCGCCCGCACGCCAGCGGCGCACCACGTCGCGCGCCGCCATGACCTTGTCACGCGGATCAGGCGTCAGCATCACCGCGCGGATCGCGCGGGCGAGGGTAGGTGCGTTCATTCTCGGTGTCGCCGGTCAGAGCGCCTTGGCCGCAGCCAGCACTTCCTCGGCGTGGCCCTTGACCTTCACCTTGTTCCACACCTGTGCAATCTTGCCATCTGCGCCGACAAGATAGGTCGTGCGCTCCATCCCCATATAGGTTCGCCCGTACATCGACTTCTCGGTCCAGATCCCCAGCGCATCGGAAACTCCGCCTTCCTCGGCATCGCTTGCGAGCGGCGCGACAAGCGCGTGCTTCTCGGCAAACTTGGCGTGCTTCTTCGGCGGGTCCTTGCTCACGCCGAGCACGGCAATGCCAGCCGCCTCGAACTCGCCATGGAGCGCGGAAAAGTCCTTGTTCTCGGTGGTGCAGCCGGGTGTGTCGTCCTTGGGATAGAAGAACACGACCAGTTTCTTTCCGGCGAAATCCGAAGCCTTCACGCTGCCACCATCGGGCGTGGTCATCGCGATGTCGGGGAATGCCTCGCCCGTTCCGATCCGCTCGCTCATCATGCAATCTCCAGTTGACTATCGAACACCTGCGCCCAGCCGCGGCCAACGCAATGCCGTGCGTCCAGCACCGCGTCCAGCAGTGCATCCCAGCTGTCCAGCCCGCACGAGCGCGCGACGATGCCCCGGCTGGCCTCGGGCGGGAACATGCCATCAGGGGCAACCAGCCGCACCACCACCAGCAGCCGCGCCAGCAGGTCGTGCGCCCGGCGCGTACCCTGCGGCAGCAGCCCCAGGTCTTCGAGCGCCTGAACCGCCGCGCCCAGATCGGGCGTCTGCGCCACATGATCGCGCAATTGCAGGAAGTGGACCATGAACTCGATGTCGACCAACCCGCCGCGCGCCAGCTTCACGTCAAGCGGCCCCTTGGCTGGCTTGTGCTCGGCCATGGTCCCGCGCATCTCCAGCACGTCGGCGCGCAGCTTTTTCGGGTCGCGTGGGCGATCCAGCACCCGCGCGATAATCGCCGCCAGTGCTGCCCGGTCCGTTTCCGACCCGAACATCGCCCGCGCCCGGCACAGCGCCATGTGCTCCCAAGTCCAGGCGTCTTCGCACTGATACTTCTCGAAGCTGTCGAGGCTCACCGAGATCGGCCCCTGCGCCCCCGAAGGCCGCAACCGCGTGTCCACCTCGTAAAGCGCACCTGCCGCGGTCGGCACCGAAAGCGCGGCGATCACCCGCTGCGCCAGCCGGTTGTAATAGAGCGTCGCCCCCAGCGGCCTGCGCCCGTCGGATTCGCTCGCGTGATCCCCGCTGAACAGGAACACCAGATCAAGGTCCGAAGCGTGCGTCAGCGCCGCGCCGCCCAATCGCCCAAGCCCGAGAATCGCCAGGTCGCTCTCCGGCACCACACCGTGATTGACGCGAAACTCCTCGATCGCCGCGCGCCCCAGCACCTCGATCGAAGCCTCGGCCACCCGGCTCAGCGCCGCTGCCACCTCCAGCGGATCGCGCTGCCCCTCGACCAGCTGCACCCCCAGCGCAAACCGCATCTCGCCCACGCGCAGCCGCACCGCATCGAGCAAGCGCTGGTAATCATCCCCCGCTTCCCCGCGCGAAAGCTCCGCTGCAATCTCGTCCACGCTGCCCGGCAGATCAAAGGCAGACCGGTCGATCAGGATGTCGAGCAGGTCCGACCGCCGCGCCAGCTCATCCGCCAAAGTCGGCGCATGGGCCAGCACGCGCATGACAACAGCGAGCAATCCGGGCCGCGCTTCCAGCAGGCGGAACACGTTGATCGCACTCGGCAATCCCTCCAGCAGCCGCTCCCACCGGAGCAGCGCCCGCTCCGGGTCCGGCGCCTCGCACAAGGCCCGCAGCAGTTGCGGCCGGATCCGCGCAAACGCCTCGCGCGCCTCGGCCGAGCGCAGGCAGCGATATTGCCCGCCCTCCCATGCCTGCACCCGCTCGGCAAAGCGGTCGACCACCGGGTCCGACTGGTCCGGCACTTCGACCTGCACCGCGCCCGTCGGCGCATACGTCTCGATCAGCGCATCGAACCGCTTACCCACCGTGTCCGAGATCGCCGCCAGTTCCGCCACCAGCGCCGCGCCATCGGCAAGCCCATCGAGCCGTGCCACGCCATCCAGCGCCGCCGCATCATTGGGTAGCGAGTGCGTCTGCTGGTCCGCCACCATCTGCAGCCGGTGCTCCAGCGTCCGCAGCCGGTCATAGCTCTCGCCCATGGCTCGCGCATCCTCGGCCCCGATGATCCCGGCTTCGGCCAGCGCATCGAGGCTCGCCCGCGTGCCCCGCAGCCGCAGCGCCGGATTGCGCCCGCCGTGGATCAGCTGGTGCGTCTGCGCGAAGAACTCCACCTCGCGAATCCCCCGCGCCCGCGCTTGAGGTCATAGCCCGGCCCGATTGCCTGCCCCGCCGAATAGTGATCGCGAATCCGCGTCGTCAGCCGCCCGATCTCGGCAATCGCCCCGAAATCAAGGCTCCGCCGCCACACGAACGGTCGTATCGTATCGAGGAAAGCCTGCCCCCGCGCCACGTCGCCCGAGGCCGCCCGCGCCCGGATATAGGCCGCCCGCTCCCACGCCAGCGCGCTGGATTCATAATGCGTGATCGCCGCCTCGAACGGCAGGGCGAGGGGACTGACCTCCGACGCCGGCCGCAACCGCAAGTCCACCCGGAACACATAGCCCTCGGCCGTCACCGAAGACATGATCTCCATCAGCGACCGCGCCACGCGCTGCGCCGCCTCTGCCGGATCGTCACGCTCGCGGCGCGGCAGGACATCGGGATCGTAAAGCAGGATCGGATCGATGTCCGACGAATAGTTCAGTTCCTGCGCGCCATGCTTGCCCAGCGCAATTGCGCAGAAACCTGTGCTTTCAGCATCAGGAACCCGGCGCCGGATCGCCGCCGCTATCGCCGTGTCGAGCGACCGGTCGGCAAAGTCCGAAAGCTCTCCCACCACCCGCGAAAGCCCGAACGCCCCCGCCAGATCGCCGATCGCCACCACCAGCGCCAGCGCCATCCGCTCCCGCCTGAGCGCCACGGCGGCATCCTCGATGCCGTCCCCGCAACCTTGGCCAAAGCCAGCGCTCCTTCGACATCCCCCGCCGCCAGCAAGGCCTCGACCTCAGGCAAGCGGCCAAGCGCCATCGACAGAAACGGGGAGTGCGCACGCGCGCGGGCAAGGGCGCCTTGGAAATCGGTCATCGTCTCTCCCGCATGCCCCGCTTGACCGCCCCGATCAAGCGCCATGGAAAACGCGCAGCTTCTGCTCTAAGGCGCGGGGCCAATTCCTTGATTCCGGACAAGCCAGCCATGACCACCCCGTTCCGCATGCCCCCCGAATGGCACCCCCAGGACTGGCTGTGGATCGGCTTCCCGCACTTGGCCGAGGAATGGTCGGGCGTGATCGATCAGGCGCAGGAACAGATTGCCGCCTTCGCCAGCGCCGTGGCCGACAGCGGGCAGGAAGTCCGCCTCGTCGTGCGCGATGCCGCCAACGAAATGCGCGCCAAGTCGCTCGTCTCAGCGGCCGTGAAGCTGGAACGCCGCACTTATGGCGACGTCTGGCTGCGCGATACCGGTCCGCTCGTCGTGCTCGATGAAGCCGCCAATCGCAAAGCCCGCCTGTTCGGCTTCAACGGCTGGGGCGAAAAGTACCTGATGCCGGGCGATCAGGAGATCGGTGCCGATCTGGCGGCTTGTGCAGGCCTCGAAGCCTCGAAGGCCGACTGGATTCTTGAAGGCGGCGCGCTCGATGGCGATGGCACCGGCCTCGTCGCCACGACCGAGCAGTGTCTATTGAACCCCAACCGCAACCCGCACTTGACGCGCGAGGATCTCGAACTGCGCCTCGAGCGCGATCTCGGCTACACCCGCGTCCTCTGGCTGGGCGATGGCCTCATCAACGACCACACCGACGGCCACGTCGACAACCTCGCCCGCTTCGTTGGCCCCAACCGCCTCGCGCTCCCCCGCGCCACCGGCCCGGATGATCCCAACGCCACCATCTACGCCGATGCCAAGGCCCGCGCACAGGCAGCAGGCGTGGACGTGGTCGAAGTCCCGTCGCCGGGCCGCGTCGAATGGGGCAACATGATCCAGCCCGCCAGCTACATGAACTTCGTGATCACCACGAACCTCGTGGTCGTGCCGATCTTCGGCTCCCCCATGATGATGAAGGCGTGGCGGCCATCGCCGAACTCTTCCCCACCCGCGCCACGATCGGCCTGATGGGCGATGCGGTGCTGGCAGGCGGCGGCGGCTTCCACTGCGCCAGCCAGCAGATGCCGAAGGCGCAACTGCCGGACTAAGGCACCCGTCACCCTGAACTTGTTTCAGGGTCCATATCTCCCCCCGCACCGCCCAGGATTGGCGAGAGATGGATGCTGAAACAAGTTCAGCATGACGATGTGATCAGTCGCAAGCTCAACTCGCCAACCGCAACCCAGCCGCCGCCACATCAACCCCCGGCTGATCCGGCCAGATCCCGCGCGTGTCGTACACAACCTTGCCCGAACGCTCGGCCAGCGGCACCACCTTGAACACGTCGTGGTCCACCAGCACGATCAGCACGCCGCACTCTTCCAGCGCCGTGTCGAGGTCGATCTGCACCGCGCCGGTCCCTTCGAACTCGCGCGGCAACGCACCCGCATAGGGCTCCACCACATTGATCCGCGAACCGAACTTGCGCGCCAGGCTCGCCGCGACATAGCGCGCCGGGCTCTCGCGGAAATCGTCGATGTTGGCCTTGAACGCCAGGCCGAGGCACGCAACCTTCACCCCCGGATGCGCCTCGACCAGTTCCGCCGCCTTCGCCACGACATGGTGCATCTTGCCATCGTTCACATTGCGCGCCGTGCGGATCAGCGGCGTCTCGTCAGGAGCGCCCGCCACGATGAACCACGGGTCCACCGCGATGCAGTGCCCGCCCACGCCTGGTCCGGGCTGGAGAATGTTCACGCGCGGGTGACGGTTGGCAAGGCGGATCACTTCCCACACGTCCAGCCCCATCCGGTCCGCCACCATCGACAGCTCGTTGGCAAAGGCGATGTTCACGTCGCGATAGGCGTTCTCGACCAGCTTGGTCATTTCGGCTGAGCGCGCATCGGTCGTCACGCAGGTGCCGCGCACGAAGCGCTTGTAGAACGCCAGCGCCTTGCGCGCGCAACGCGGGGTGATGCCGCCGATCGAGCGGTCGTTGTTGGTCAGCTCTTCCAGAATGCGCCCCGGCAGCACGCGCTCGGGGCAATAGGCGATGGAAACGTCGGGCGTCTCCTTAGTCTTGCCCGGAAATTTGAGATCAGGCCGCAGTCCCGCCATCAGATCGCGCATCTGCTCGGTCGTGCCGACGGGCGAGGTCGATTCGAGGATCACCGTGTCCCCGGCCTTGAGCACTGCCGCCACCTGCGTCGCCGCCGCCAGCACATAGGAAATGTCAGGCGTATGGTGCCCGTCCTTGGCAAAAGGCGTCGGCACGGCGATCACGAAGACGTCAGAGGCCGCAATTTCGGTCGAAGCCCGCAGCAATCCGCGCTGCACCACGCCATGAACCAGGCCATCGAGGTCCACTTCCTCGATATGGATCTCGCCGCGATTGATCGTGTCGACCACGTGCTGCGACACGTCGAGGCCGAGCACCTTGCAGCCAGCGCGCGCTATGATGGCAGCGGTTGGAAGTCCGATATAGCCGAGGCCGACAACACAGACGTCCGGCTTCACATCACCCATCATTCGCCAGCAACTCCACGATACGGCGCGCCGATTGCCCATCCCCGAACGGGTTGTGCGCGCGCGCCATGGCCGAATAGGCAGTGTTATCGTCGAGCAGGGTGAAGATTTCGGTAACGATGGTGTCTACATCGGTGCCGACCAGCTTTGCGGTCCCCGCCGTCACGCCCTCGGGCCGCTCGGTCGTCTCGCGCATCACCAGCACCGGCTTGCCCAGCGCAGGGGCCTCTTCCTGCACGCCGCCCGAATCGGTCAGCATGATCTCCGCCACCGACAGCAGCCGGGCGAAGTGCGGATAGTCCAGCGGCTCGATCATGGCGACGTTGGGCAGGCCATTGAGTGCCGCATCCATAACCTTGCGCACATTGGGGTTGGGATGGACGGGGAAGACCACGGCCACATCCTCGCGCGCAGCGATCCGCCGCACCGCCTCGGCAATGTTTTCAAGACCGCCGCCGAAGTTCTCGCGGCGATGGCTGGTCACGCCGATCACGCGTTTGCCTGCAAACCGCGCCTCGATATCAGCCAGCCCGGACGCGAGCGCAGGTTCTGCCTCGATCTTCGCGGTCACCCACTGCAGCGCATCGATCACGGTATTGCCGGTAATATGGACGGCCTGAGGATCAATATTCTCCGCCCGCAGCGCCGCCGCTGAAACATCGGTCGGCGCAAAGTGCAGCCTGGCAATCGTGCCGATGATCTTGCGGTTCACCTCCTCGGGCCAGGGGTGATAGATATTGTGGCTGCGCAGGCCTGCCTCGACATGCGCCACCCGCAGCTTGCGGTAATAGGCAGCCAGCGCGCCCGCCATCGCGGTTGCCGTATCGCCCTGAACCACCACCCAGTCGGGCGAGACCTGATCCATCACCTTGCCAAGTTCCGTCAGCAGCGCGGCGGTCAATCCGTCGAGCGTCTGATCCGGCTTCATCAGGTCAAGGTCGAAATCCGGCACGATCCCGGCAATCTCCAGCACCTGATCCAGCATCCCGCGATGCTGCGCTGAAACGCAGGTCACCACCCGCGTGCGCGGATCGGCCTGCAGGGCGTGAACCACAGGAAACATCTTGATCGCTTCGGGGCGGGTGCCAAACACCACAAGGATGGTCTTTTCCGTCATGCCCGCTCCAATATCGGCTGAGTGTTAACCGTGAAATAAGAGCCTCGATTTAAGCAGGGCGGCAATCCGGCGCGTGATGCGTCAACCATGAAAGGCCGCACAGCCTGTGACCGTACAGTTCCCGACAATTGCTCCTGCCCCAGTTCGCGGTCTCGATCCGCTGGTTTCGTCAACCACCCGTGTCACCGTGCTCGGCCTCGGCTACGTCGGCCTTCCGCTTGCCGTGGCGCTGGCCAAGAAGTTCTTCGTCACCGGATTCGATATCGACGTTCAGCGCATTTCGGAACTCTCCGAAGGACATGATCGCACGCGCGAGATCGAACCTGCGCTGCTCTCGATGTCGAGCCTTGGCCTCACCTGCGATGCCGGGGTCTGCCCGCCAAGCGATTTCTACATCGTCACTGTGCCGACGCCCATCGATGCGCAGAACCGCCCCGACCTGCGCCTCGTCGAATCCGCCTCGCGCACCGTGGGCAAGATGCTGCCCGCCGCCGTGAAGGAAGGCCGCGCGCCTGTCGTCGTGTTCGAAAGCACTGTCTATCCCGGCGTCACCGAAGACATCTGCGGCCCGATTCTCGAGGAAGTGTCCGGCCTCAAGTGCGGGGTGGATTTCTTCCTCGGCTACAGTCCCGAACGCATCAACCCCGGTGACCGTGAACATACCATCGAACGCATCACCAAGGTCGTTTCGGGGCAGACGCCCGAAGTCCTCGATCGCGTTGCCGATCTCTATGGCGCGATCACTTCGGGCGGCGTGTTCCGCGCCGCCTCGATCAAGGCTGCCGAAGCCGCCAAGGTCATCGAGAACGCCCAGCGCGATATCAACATCGCCTTCATGAACGAGATCACTCAGATCTTCTCGAAGATGGACCTCTCGGTGTGGGATGTGCTCGCCGCCGCCGGCACCAAGTGGAACTTCCTGCCCTTCACCCCCGGCCTTGTCGGCGGGCACTGCATCGGCGTCGATCCCTATTACCTCTCGGCCCGCGCCGAGGCTCTTGGCCACGATCCGCAAGTGATTCTGGCCGGACGCGGCGTGAACGATGGCATGGCGCAGTGGGTTGCGCGCGAACTTCACGCCAAGCGCGGCGGCAAGCCCGGCTCGGTTCTCGTCCTCGGCCTCACGTTCAAGGAAAACGTGCCCGACCTGCGCAATTCCAAGGTGGCAGACGTCGTCGCCGAACTCGAAGCGCTCGGCCACAAGGTCGCCGTCCACGATCCCCATGCCGACAATGCCGAGGCCATGCTCGAATACGGCATCGAACTGGCAGGCGATGCCTTCGAACAGACCTTCGACCTCGTCTTCCTCGCCGTGCCGCACAAGCACTACCTCGCCGCCGGGGCGGACCGCATCGCCGCGCTGCTCGCGCCGGGCGGCACGCTGGCCGATCTCAAGGGCGTGCTTGGCGAACGGGCCGACTGGAAACTCTGACCGCCGCCCTCTAGGCTGACGGCAAGACAACATACTGGAATTTCAATGCGCGTCCTGGTTACCGGAGCCGCCGGCTTCATCGGCTACTCGCTCATCACCCGCCTGCTCGCCCGCGGGGACGAGGTCGTCGGCGTCGACGTGGTCAACGACTACTACGATGTCAGCCTCAAGGAAGCCCGCCTTGCGCGGCTGGTGGAGCAGGGCGGATCAAGGTTTTCGTTCTGCCGCAATGACTTCGCCGATTATGCGGGCCTCACCGCCGCGCTGGAAGGCAAGCAGTTCGAACGCGTTGTCCACCTGGGGCGCAGGCCGGGGTGCGCTATTCGATCGAGAACCCGCACGCCTATGTGCAGGCCAACCTCGTCGGCCACCTCAACCTGCTCGAAGTCGCTCGCCACCGTGGGGCAGAGCACATGGTCTACGCCAGCTCGTCATCGGTTTATGGTGGAAATACAAAGCTTCCCTTCTCGGTAGACGACCGGGTAGACCACCCGCTTTCGCTTTACGCCGCCACCAAGAAGGCGGACGAACTGATGAGCGAGACTTACGCACACCTCTATCGCCTGCCGCTGACCGGCCTGCGCTTCTTCACCGTCTATGGCCCTTGGGGCCGCCCGGACATGATGATGTGGCTGTTTACCAAGGCAATTCTGGCGGGTGAGCCGATCAACGTCTTCAACCACGGCGACATGTATCGCGATTTCACTTACGTCGACGACATCGTCAGCGGCGTCATCGCCTGCCTCGACAACCCGCCGCCCGACGACGGCGCGGTCAAGGCCGGGGGCAGCGAAAAGCCCCACCGTCTCTACAACATCGGCAACCACAAGTCCGAGCACCTGATGAAGGTCATCACGATTCTGGAGGAGCAGCTCGGGCGAAAGGCCGAGATGAATCTCATGCCGATGCAGCCTGGCGACGTCCGCCAGTCCTTCGCAGATATCGACGCGATTTCGGGCGACCTCGGCTACCGTCCAACGACGAGCATCGAGGTCGGAGTGCCCAACTTCGTGCGCTGGTACAAGGACTACCACGGGTTGTGATTTTGCCCCCACTTCGCTCGCGAGAGTTGCGGGGGAGTTAGGGGGAGTTGGGGTGAGTTGGACACCCCGGTTTCGTCAGGCGTTCACGTCCGCATAGTGGCTTGGCGGCTGGATCACGTCCATGCGTTCGGCCAGTAGCGGGCGGAAGCTGGGGCGGCTCTTGAACACCGAATACCACCCGCGCGCCTGCTCGTGCCCCGACCAGTCGATGCCGCCAAGATAGTCCGCGACAGAGATCTGCGCGGCGGCGGCAAGGTCGGCCAGGCTCATCGTAGAACCGGCCAGCCACGGTCGGTTATCGATCAGATAATCGATATAATACAAGTGCTCATCGGCCAGCCGCATCGAATCGCGCAGGCGTTTGCTGTCAGGCGGGCTGCGATAGACGAGGCGCTTCTTCATGCGCTCTTCCAGCAGCGGCAGCGTCACGTCAGCATAGAAATTTTCGTCGAAAAGCGCCACCAGACGGCGGATTTCCGCGCGGTTCACCGCCGTGCCGTTGATCATCGGCGTCTTGTCGACGGTCTCCTCGAAATACTCGCAGATCGCCCGGCTGTCGGCGAGAATCACGCCACGCTCGGGTTCTGGATCGCCGGAGTCCGATAGGCAGGGCTCAGCTTCCCGAACGCCTCGGTCCGCTCCCACGGGTTCTCCCGCACAAGATCATAGGCCACGCCCTTCTCGCTGAGCAGGAGGCGGACCTTGCGAGAGAACGGACACAGGGGAAATTGATGAAGCTGCCACATGACAGAAGCTTTGCGCGGGGAGAGGCGCAGGGTCAAGGACATGCGGCATGCTGGGTGCTTATCCGCGGTAGTGACAAGGGTGCTCTTGCGAGTTAGTCTGACTAATTCCAAACTGTGGCAAGTGGCAGGCATGACCGTAACCGCTCTCGACCTTGGCGCGACCCGGCGCTCGTTTCTTCAAGGAGCAAGCGCGCTTGCCCTATTCTCGCACAATGTCAGCGCCTTCGCGACAGGGGCTGCCCCGGCGCCGGTGCAGGTCAAGGACCGCGCCCAGCCTTTTGACATGTCTGACATAACGCTTGCCGAGAGCCCGTTTCTGCATGCCCAGCGCATGACCGAAGCCTACCTCCTGCGGCTTTCGCCCGACCGGATGCTGCACAATTTCCGCAGGAATGCCGGGCTTGAACCGCGCGCCCCGGTCTATGGCGGCTGGGAATCCGAACAGACGTGGGAGGACATCAATTGCCACGGCCATACGCTCGGCCACTACCTGTCCGCCTGCGCACTCGCCTGGCGCGCCACCGGCAAGGCCGAGTACCGGACTCGCATCGAGTACGTCGCAAGCGAGTTGGCGGAATGCCAGAAGGCATCGGGCTCGGGCCTGGTCTGCGCATTTCCCCGGGGCGCCGCGCTGGTCGCCGCACATCTGCGCGGCGAGAAGATCACCGGGGTTCCGTGGTACACGCTGCACAAGATCTACGCGGGGCTGCGCGACGCGGCGGAACTGGCGGACAGCGCACGGGCGAGGGACGTGCTGCTGCGGCTGGCGGACTGGGGCGTGATTGCCACGCGTGACCTTTCGGATGAAGCGTTCGAGGCCATGCTCGAGACCGAGCACGGCGGCATGAACGAGGTCTACGCCGACCTATTCACGATGACCGGCAAGGCGGAATACCGGACGCTTGCCGAGCGCTTCTCGCACAAGGCGATCCTGCGCCCGCTGGCAGAACGCCGCGATCACCTCGACGGGCTGCACGCCAATACCCAAGTGCCGAAGATCGTGGGATTCCAACGGGTTCACGAGGTGACGGGCGCGCCGGAGTACCACCGCGCCGCGCAGTTCTTCTGGCAGACCGTCACCGGCCCGCGCGCCTTCGCCACCGGCGGCCATGGCGACAACGAGCATTTCTTCCCCATCGCCGATGGAGCGGCGCACGTCTTTTCCGCAAAGGGGTCGGAAACCTGTTGCCAGCACAACATGCTCAAGCTCACGCGTGCCCTGTTCATGGCCGAGCCGAAGGCCGAGTATGCGGATTACTACGAGGGCACGCTCTACAACGGCATCCTCGCCTCGCAGGACCCGGACAGCGGTATGGCGACGTACTTTCAGGGCGCGCGGCCGGGCTACATGAAGTTGTACCACACGCCCGAGGATTCCTTCTGGTGCTGCACCGGCACCGGCATGGAGAACCACGTAAAGTACCGAGATTCCATCTACTTCCACAATGCTGACACGCTCTGGGTGAACCTGTTCATCCCCTCTGCGGTGCGCTGGCGCGGCAAGGGGGCAGAACTCGCACAGGAGACCGCGTTCCCCGAGCAGCCGGAGACCTTGCTGCGCTGGAAATGCTCAAAGCCATTCGCTGCCACGGTAAACTTGCGCCATCCCGCGTGGAGCCGGACTGCGCGCGTCCTGGTAAACGGGGCGGAAGTCGAGACGTCGAATGAACCCGGACGCTTCCTCGCGGTGCGCAGGACCTGGCGCAACGGCGACACGATCGCACTGCAACTGAAGATGGAAACGACTGCCCAGGCTTTGCCAGCGGCGGACGACATCGTAGCGTTCAAGCACGGGCCGCTGGTGCTTGCCGGAGCGCTGGACCCGGTGCCGCAGGGCAGCGACATCGTGGTCAACGAGCGGCTCTACGGCGCCTACAACGATACACCGGTAAAGGTGCCGCAACTGGCTGGCGACGCACTCGATCTGGCAAAAACGATCCGCGGCGGGGCCAAACCACTGGAGTTCGAACTACCCGCGGCGGACGGCTCACCTGTCCGGCTGCTGCCCTATTACAGGATCGCCCACCAACGCTACGCGACCTACTGGAAGCTTGCCTGAGGCTTGCGCGCCCCTGATCAGATGCTCCCCTTCACGGTCAGGGTGAAGATCGGGCCGATCAGGCGGTCGCGGGTTTCGACGAAGGCGATGGGAGAGTTGGGGCGGGGGCCGGCGAAGACCTCGCGGTCCCAGCGCTGGCGGCCGTTGAGGAGGTTGTTGGCGCTGGCCTTCACGGTCAGGCCGAACACGTTCTTGTGCTCGATGTAGACCCCGGCAAACACCGGCCCTTCATAGGCACGGCCACGTTCGAAACGGCGGTGGTAGAGCGACTGGTGGTTGTATTCGTAGGAGGCGCCGGCCGCCCAGTCGGTGCCCTGGAAGTCCTGGCGGAAGTTCAGTTCCCAGTAGCGGTCGGTGATGCCGCCGTAGGGGATGTGGTTGGCCGGGTCGAACGGATCACGCAGCTTCGTGAAGGTCAGTTCGACGTTGAAATCCAGCCGCGCGCCTTTCCAGCCAAGCGGATCGAACTGCAGCGTGGTGTTGCTGACGATCTGCCGTTCCTGCGCCGATCCGACGTTGCCGATGGATTCGCCGTTCGTGCCGATCGGGACGACGGTCACGTAATCCTGCACCTGGCGGCCGACGAGGCGCAGCTTGGTCGAGCCCAGCTTGCCGAAGGTGCGATTGAGTTCGAGTTCGGCCGACCAGTCCTGCTGCGGCACGAGATCGGCGTTGCCGCTGTTGGCATTGCCATCATCGAGGAAGCGGCGGGCAAGGAAGTCGTAGAACGAAAGCTGGCCGACCGAACGCTTGATCTTGAACGAGACATCGAGGCTTTTTGCAGCCTTCCAGCCCAGCGAGAGCGAGCCCTTGGGCCGGAAGAACGAGCGGCTGAGGTTGCCTTCCGGGCCAGTTGCGCCGGTCTGCATCAGGGTTGATTTCTCGGCGCCCACGATCATTTGCAGGGTCAGGGTGCTGGAAAGCGGGCGGCTGAACGAGAGGCTGGCGTCGTAACGGTCTTCCTTCACGCCGCCGGTGCCTTCGGGGAAGGGAATTTCCACGAACTCCCCGGCCCCGTTGAGTTCGGCGAGGGTGGCAACGTTGCGGAGCGAATTGAACGCGCCTTCTCCGGCCAGTTGCCAGTCGCCGCCGAACATCTTCCACGAATATTCACCGCGGACGATGCGCTCGGAGCTGTCGCCGGTCTGGGCGAAGCGGTCGCCCGTGGCGGGTGAGCCATCGTCGAACATGGTCACGACCTGCTGGCTGTAGGGCTCGTGCTCCTCGCGGTTGAGGCCGATCAGCTTGAGGCGGCCGGGGCCAAGCGCGAACTCGTAGTCGCCGCCGATCTCCCAGTTCCGCGCCGAGGATTTGTCGAGCAAGTCGCGCACGATCACGCTGCCATCGGCGTTGGTACGCACCGAATTCTCGGTGAAATGGCGGGGCACGCGCTGGAACGAGCCGTTGAGGTTGGCGATGGACGAGCCGGGACCGTCGATCGTCAGGCGCACGGCGAGCTTGGGATCGTCGCGGTTGGCCTTGATCACGTCATCGCGCGTCTGGATCACCGCGCCGTTGCGGTCGGTGATGATCGTCGGCCCGCCGGCTGCGCCGCGATTGGCGTTGTTGGTCAGGCTGACGGTGTACTCGACCGGCCCCCGGCGGCCCGATACCGAGACTTCGCCATTGGTGTAGCGCGGATCGGCATAGTGCACGCGGTATTCCGGGCTGTAGCGGAACTGGCCGGAAAAGCTGGTGGAGCGGGCAATGACGTTGGCGACTTGCCCGGTAAGGCCGGGGATGTCGAGCTTCGCGCCATCGACCAGTTCGATGCGTTCGACGGTGGAGGCCGGGATGCGCGAAAGCTGGGTCCAGATATCGTCAGACTTCGACGACAGGCGCTTTGAATTGACTAGCACGTTGCCGCTGGCCTGGCCGAGGCCTCGCGCTTCCTCGCCTTCGCGGATGGTGAAGCCGGGGACCTGGCGCAGCATGTCGAGCGCGTTGCGCGGGGCGAAGCGTTCGAAGTCCTTGGGCGTGAAGGTGCTGCGGGTGCCGACCGTCTGGGCGGTCGGGGGTGCGGTTTCCGGGGCCTCCTCTGCTCCCCGCGCGGGCAGGGCAAAGGCAAGCATGGCACAACTGCAAAGCAGCGAAACTTGTTTCGATGGAAACTTCATGCCCTGCCGATGGCGCAACTCGGCAGGGCTGACGCGACAGGCTCGACCAACGACATGCGCGGGCCGACCAAAGCCGTTTGTCGGTTGAGATCAGCCCGAAAGGCGCATCCGGTCACGCAGGACGTCGATCGCAATGCGTTCTATCGCATCGGCGGGGCGGTCAGCGAGCAGGAGCCGAGCCAGCGTGCGTTGCTTCTGCGCGATAAGGTCGATCGCCTGGAGCTTGTCCATGTGGTTGATGGCCACGCTCATGTCGTCGCACAGGGCGGAGCCAAGCGCTTCGACTTCTTCGGCCAGCTCATCAAGAACGACCGCAATCTGGCGATGGGTGGCTTGTGCCATGGGCCTTGCCCTCCCTTGGGTCAGGCTGCTTCGGCGATCTGGGCGCCATCGGAAAGGGCGGCGAGATTCAGGACCATGACCATGCGGTCTTCGATCGCGGCCAGACCTTCGAGGAAAGGCACGACGGTATCACCCGCCGACGTCGGCGGCGGCGGCTGGAGCGCTTCGCTGTCGATGGTGACGATGTCGCTGACCGAATCCACGATCCAGCCGGAGATCTGCGCGCCCTGCTGGGTGACGATGATCGCGTGCCGGGGCGTCGCTTCGGTGGCGCGCCAGCCGAGGCGGGCGGCGAGATCGACGACCGGAAGGACCGTGCCGCGCAGGTTCACGACGCCTGCGACATAGTGCGGCACGCGCGGCAGGCGCGTGGTGGGCGACCAGGCGCGGATTTCGCGGATGGCCATGATGTCGAGGCCGAAAACCTGGCCTTCAACCTCGAAGGTGATCAGTTCACGCAACATGTCTGGTTCCTTCCAGCAGGGTTCAGTGGGAGACGCGGCGGACGGCGGCGACGAGCTTTTCCGGGTCGAACGGCTTGACGATCCAGCCAGTCGCGCCGGCCGCGCGGGCGCGTGCCTTCTTCTCGTCCGAGCTTTCGGTGGTCAGCACGAGGATCGGACGATCGCGGTGGCGGCTGCCCTCGCGCAGGCGCTCGATCAGGCCGAAGCCATCGAGACGCGGCATGTTGATGTCGGTAATGACGACGTCGACCTCGTTCATGGCCAGCCAGTCGAGGGCGGCCATGCCGTCCTCGGCCTGCGATACGTCGAAACCGTGCCCCGACAGGGCATGGTTGAGGAGCGCCCGCATTGAGGGGCTGTCGTCTACGGTAAGGATCCGGGTGGTGTTGCTCATGGATGGGACTCGCTTCTCGAAGATCAGAACAGTTCGACATCGCCACGAGCAAGTGCCGGGCGCGGGGTGGGCTGGACGGGTGGCGCGAACCGGTCTTCCACCGTGCGGTGGCGGACCTGGCCCGATGCCGGGCGGAAATCGACGCGGCGCGCCTGGGTGCCGCCAAGGTCCTCACGCATCAGCGCAATGCCTTCACGACGGAGGAATTCGCGGGCGAAATCGGCGTTCATCGAGCCGATGCGCATCATGTTGCGATTGACGTTGGCGCCGCCATAGAGGTGCGCCTTGAGGTTGCCCTTGCGTGCGCCGCGGGCGAGCATCTCGTTGACCAGAAGCTCCATCAGGTAGACGCCGTAGTGTTCGTCGACCTTGGTGCCGGCAGCGTTGGCGGGTGGCTCCGAAAGCAGGAAGTGGTTCATGCCGCCGATCCGCGCCTCGGGATCATAAAGACAGGTGGCGACGCAAGAGCCCAGCACGGTCGAATATTCGATCGACGGGCTGCCGCTTGCCAGCGCCTGGCCCTGCATCACGGTGACCCGTTCGAGCGGCGGCGCGCCGGGGATGGGGGTTTCGAAGCTCATCTCAGGCGGCCTTGTTGAACGCGTGGCGCGCGATTGCGCCGAGGGGGCGACAACCCGGGCCGCGCCAAGATTGATGGCCGCGCGTGGCATGCCGAACACGGTGCAGGTTGCCTCGTCCTGGGCAATGGTGCGAGCGCCGCTCTGGGCCATGGCGAGCAGGCCCTGAGCTCCGTCGGCCCCCATGCCGGTCAACAGGATGCCCACCGCCCGGGAGCCGACCGTCCTGGCCACGGATTCGAACAAGACGTCGACACTTGGCAGGTGGCCGGAGACCGGAGCCCCGGCGCGCAGCTTGCAATGCAAGGTGGAGGTGCCGCCCAGCGTGAGGTGGCGATCATCGCCGGGGGCGAGATATACGTGGCCATCCCGGAGCGGCGTATCGGGTTCGGCAACGACGATGCGCGGCGGGCAGGACTGGTCAAGGGTGCGCGCGACGGCGGGGGCGAAGCGGGCGTTGATGTGCTGCACGATCAGCGTGGGCGGGCAGTCTGCCGGGAAGCCCGAAAGCACAGTCTGCAGCGCTTCGACTCCGCCGGTCGACGAACCGATGGCGATCAGGGCGGGGCGATCTGCCAGCAATCCGCGCGCTTCGCTGGCGACGCGGCGCGTTTGCGGGGCGCGCGCGGTGAATTGCACTTTCGCGGCTTCACGGATCATGCCGGCAAGACGGCCGGCATCGTCCAGCCCGTGCCCGCCACCCGACTTGGCATAGCAATCGACAGCGCCGAGCGCGAGCGCGCGGGCGGTCATCTCGTTGCCTTCCTGCGTCGAGCCGGACACGATGATCACCGGGGTCGGGCGCAGTTCCATGATCTTGGCGAGGAAATCGAGGCCGTTCATGCCGGGCATCTCGATGTCCAGCGTGACCACGTCCGGGTCCAGTTCGCGGATCATCTGGCGGCCCTCGGCGGCATTTGCGGCGGCCGCGACGACTTCGATGTCGGGCTCCTTGCCAAGCCGGTTCATCAGGATTGCGCGCATGGTGGGCGAATCCTCGACGATGACGACGCGAATGGTCATGCAGCCCTCTTGCGGTAGATGGTTGGTCCCATGGTGGAGAGTTGGTCGAGAGCGGGGCCGGTGACCCGCTCGGAATGGCCGATGTACAGCCAGCCGCCGGGCGCGAGCTTCTCGGCGAAACGGGCGACCAGGCGTTCCTTGGTCGGTCCGTCGAAATAGATCATCACGTTGCGGCAGAAGATCGTGTCGAACTGCCCCTGCATCGGCCAGTCACCAAGCAGGTTCAGCGACCGGAAGCGCGCGATCTGCTGCACAGCCGGGTCGATCGTGCATTCATCGCCCGCCGTGCGCGTCCAGGCGCGGCGGAGGGCTTCGGGAACCGGCTTGAGATCTTCGGCGCGGTAGGTAGCGGCGCGGGCCTTGGCGAGCGCGTGGCTGGCAATGTCGCTGGCGAGCAGCCGCAGATCCCGCCGGGCAATGGCATGGCCAGCCCCGGCGTCTTCGCCCAGCAGGGTCATCAGCAGCGACCAGGTTTCCTCCCCGCTCGAACAGCCTGCAGACCACAGGCGGACCTTGCCGCCACGCTGCAGGCGATCGATATATTCGGGCCGGACATCGCTGGCGAAATGCTCGAAGTGATGTGCCTCGCGATAGAAGAAGGTGTGGTTCGTGGTCAGCGCGCAGATGGCCTTCTGCCGTTCGGCAAGGTCCTCGCGGATGCGCAGGACATAGGCACCAAACGTGACGCATCCCGAATCGCGCACCAGCGGCGCCAGGCGGGAATAGACCAGCATGGCCTTGCCCGACGGCAGCACGATGCCTGCTTCCGCATGGGCAATCTCGGAGATCGCGCGGAAATCGGCCTCGTCGAACACCCCGGGGCTGACCCCGGGCATGCTCGCGTCCAAGGCATCCATCAGGCTCATGCGGCTTCAGCCATGGCTGCGGAGGAGGCCGACGAAAGGCTGCGCGAGACCAGCCCGTCGACGTCGATGATCAGGGCGACCCGTCCATCGCCGAGGATGGTAGCGCCGGCGACGCCTTCGACAGAGCGGTAATGCGTGTCGAGGCTCTTGATCACGACCTGGCGCTGATCGCAGATGGCATCGACCATCAGCGCGGCACGGCCTGCGCCTTCGGTTTCGACCACGATCAGCACGGCCTCACGCGGGTCGCTTACAGCTTGTGCCGCGCCGACCGAATGGGCCAGCGAGATGACGGGAATGAACCTGCCGCGCACATTGATCATGCTGCGGCTGGCGCCAAGGCCCTGCACTTCGTGCGGCTCGGGACGCAGGCTCTCGACCACGTTGGCGAGCGGCACGACCAGCGTCTGGTCGCCTACATTGACGACCATACCGTCCGAGATGGCGAGGGTGAGCGGCAGGGTCAGGGTAAAAGTCGTGCCCTTGCCCGGTTCGGAATCGATGGTGATGCGCCCGCCCAGATCCTTCACATTCTGGCGGACCACGTCCATCCCCACCCCTCGGCCCGAAATGTTCGAGACCTGCTGGGCGGTGGAGAAGCCGGGGGCGAAGATCAGCAGGTCGATTTCTTCCTTGGACAGGATGGCATCGGGCGCGATCAGACCCTTCTCGACGGCCTTGGCAAAGACGCGCTCGCGATCGATGCCCTTACCGTCATCGCCGATGCGGATGAGAATCCGGCCCGAGCGGTGCTCGGCCGAGAGGGTCAGCGTGCCTTCGGCGGATTTTCCTGCAGCAATGCGCTCGTCGGCCGGTTCGATGCCATGGTCCACGGCATTGCGGATGAGGTGGGTCAACGGTTCGCCCAGGCGCTCGATCACGGTCTTGTCGAGCTCGGTGCTTTCGCCCGAAACTTCGAGGCGGACATGCTTGCCGGTGGTGGACGACAGTTCACGCAGGATGCGCGGCACGCGGCTGAAGACCGAGCCGATCGGTTGCGCGCGGATCGACATGGCCGATTCCTGAATGTCGCGGGTGAGGCCCTCGATCATCGCCATTTCCTCGGCAACGGCGAGGCCCTGTCCGGCAAGACGCTGCGCCATCATGGCCTGCGCGATCACGAGTTCGCCGACAGCATCGATAAGCTTGTCGAGCTTTCCGAGCTCGATGCGGATGGACTGACCCGGCGCAGGGGGCGCGGGCGGGGCGGAACCGCCGGACGCAGCGACGCGCGCTGTCGTGGCCTCCTCGACCGCGATGGGGGCGTCCGCGGCGGGGGCGGGCGCCGCTGTCTGAACGGCGACGGGCGGGGCAGCCTGGGGCGCTGCAGGCGTCGGCGGTGCGGCATCGGTCTTGCGCACCGGCGGCATGTCTGCGTCGGCTCCGAAGGCCAGCGAGCAATCATCGCCCACGAAATCGAAGATGTCGCGGACACTGGCTTCGGCAACGCCGGAGGGGAAGCTGAATGCCCAGCCAAGATAGCCGCAGCCGGGATCGAACGAATCGAGCGGCGGGACCGCGGACACGTCGCAAAGCTCGCACTTGCCGCCCATATCCGCCATTTCGCGCAGCATCAGCAGCGGCTCGCTGCCATTGCGCATCGCACCGCTGTGGGGGCGCAGCCGCATGTGCCAGCGCGCTTCCGTCACCTCGGCATCGGCGGCAGGCGCAGAATCTGGCGTGATTTCGCCCGAGATGTCGTCAAGCAGGGCATCAAGATCGAAGTCGAAATCGTCGCCTTCGTCGCTGGATGCTTCTGCTGCAACCGGCGCGACGACCTCTGCCGGCGCGGGCTGCGCGGCTGGTGTCGGCGTGATGGCCGGGGCGGCGGGCGCGGCACCGGCGTTGGCTGCCATTGCTGCGGTAAGTTCGGCCTGGAGCGCGCCGTCCTCGGGCGGCTCGGTTCCGTCGCGCGCAGCAGTCACATGATCGCTCAGCGTATCGAGCGCGCGCAGGAGCAGGTCGGTGAGCGGGCCGGTAATCGGCACGGTGCCGTCGCGCACATCCGACAGCAGCGTTTCGAAGGTATGGGTGAAACCCTGCAGCGCCACGTAGCCGAATGCCCCGGCACCGCCCTTGATCGAATGGACGCCACGGAAAACGGCGTTGACGGTATCGCTGTCTTGCGTTCCTTCGCGGCAAGCGGCGAGACCCTGTTCGGCCGCAGCCAGCGACTCTTCGCATTCGGCGAAGAAGATCGCCTGGATTTCCTCGGCGGTCATGCCAGCACTCCCGAGAACAGTTCATCAGAAAGCCCCGTCAGTGCGGCGGCCTCGGTCAGGGCATTCGAGGGGAGAATCACTGCCCCATCGCCGGTCTGGCGGGCGCTCACCAGCAGTTGCAGCATCGCTTGCCCGACCTGCCGACATTCGCGCGCATCGATCTCGAGCGGACCCGATCCAAGCGCCGCCAGCATTTCGGGCAACAAGGCTTCGGCGGCGGCGCGGTCGCAGCGCTCTGGCAGGGTGATCGATGTCATGGAGATGCTCTTCCTCCGGCTCGGTTGGGCCGATCCGGGGAGACCCGACGCGGCGACTGGTCTTCCGGAATAGAGCACGAGGGAAAAGGCCGGCTTTCGCCGGGCCTACGGTGAGATACGTAAGTGCCGGAACAGAAATTGCTGGTGCTTCGCGCGTAGAACGAACCGAGGCGAAACAACGCCTTGGAAGGTTTCCCTTGAAATGCACGAAGCCCGTGTTCTCGTAGTCGATGATTCCGCAGCCATGCGGGCTCTGTTTTCCGACATCCTGGATCAGTCCAAGAACGTGACTGTGATCGGCGCGGCAGCAAATGCGGCCGAGGCGCGTGAACAGATCAAGGAGCTGCGTCCCAACGTCGTGACGCTGGACGTCGAAATGCCCGGTATGAGCGGCATCGAGTTCCTGGAAGAGATCATGGGCTCCAACCCCTTGCCGGTGGTCATGCTTTCAAGCCTGACACAGGCTGGGACGGAAACGTCGCTGAAGGCGTACGAGCTGGGTGCGGTCGAGTGCTTTCCCAAGCCGCTCAAGGCAACGCCCGAACAGTTCAGCAAGACCGTGGGCAAGCTCGGCAAGATCGTGCTGGCAGCGGCAAACAGCAACGTGAAGGACCGCAAGGCGCCGCGCGAACACAAGCAGGTCGAAGCACACTTCGAATGGAACGGACACCTGCTTGCGCTGTCGGCTTCGATGGGCGGGATCGATGCCCTGACCCAGCTGCTGTCCTACTTCCCCGAAAAGTGCCCGCCCACGGTGATAGCCCTCAACGCCGAGCCCGGCATTGTCGAGACGTTCATCAAGCGCATGGACGGCGAACTGAAGTGCAGCGTCAAGGCGGCCAAGGACGGCACGCCCCTGGCGCAGGGCACCATCCACATTGCCTATGACCCCGAGCGTCATGTGGTGATCGAGCCGGGCACTCCGGCAAAGTTGCGCCTGATCGATCGTGATCCCGTGGATGGCATGCGACCGTCGGCCAATCTCCTTTACGGTTCGATCGCGCGCGGTTCGGTCCCGGCGGCAGGCGCGATCCTGACCGGCATGGGTGCCGATGGCGCCAAGGGCCTGAAGCTGATGCGCGATAACGGGTGCAAGACTTTTGCCCAGGCGCGTCAGTCGGCCCTGGTTGCCGAAGCGCCGGCTGCCGCCATCGATGCCGGCGCGGTGGAAAGCGAGCTTGATCTCGATGGGTTGGGCGAGGCGCTGATCGCAGCCTGCAACATCGGCTAGGAACAAGGTCCTGGAGATCCTGCGCGGTCCGTCCCCGTCCGCGCAGGTGAGGAAGGCCCGGAACCGTCAAGGTTCCGGGCCTTATCCTGTTTGCGTTGGCAGGGAAGCGCGGATCAGGCCGGAATGCTGCGCAGCATGGCCTCGCGGATTTCGGTGAAATCCTGGCGAATGGCCTGCAGCGTGCGCGCATCGAACCGCGTCACGCAATCGAGGATCGCATTGCGGGCCGATTGATACAGCTGGACCAGTGCGCCTGCCGTCGGGTTGGCGAGGTCCACGCCCATCTGCAGCGCGGTGAGAGCCGAGATCGCACGGGTGAGCGCGGCGCTCTTGGCGGCGTTGTCGCCACGTTCCTGTGCATGAACGGCGCGACCGACCGAACCGATGACCTGCTCGAGGCACAGGTCGACCAGCTGACGCGAATCGGCGCCGCGAACACGGGCGTCGAAATCGACGCGGCGATAGGCTTCGGTCGGGTCTTTCCGGTGATGCAGCATGTCAGTTCTTGCCCGATGCGTTCCAGGCGTCGATCTGCGCCTTCAGGAATGAGAGGGTGGATTGCGAGCCGCTGACCCTGGTGTCCATCGCGGCAAACCGGGTGACGAGCTGCTGGCGCAGCGCTTCCTGCTTTTCGGCCAGCGAGGCCGAGCGGTCAGCGAGGGTTTTCTGCAAGGCCGTGTTCTTGGTGACGGAACTGCCGAGCGAGATGCCGGTGGTCGAATTGGCGTTGCGGGCGATCTTGTCGATCGTGGCAAAGACGCCGAAGATGCCGGTGGTCCACATCGCGCCTGCCTCTTGCGGCGAGGTCTTGAGTGTCTGGTTCAGCCGAGCAGTGTCGAGGCTGAACGTGCCGTCACGTTCGGTCTTCAGGCCAAGATCTGCCAGAGTCGACGGGGCGCCGGATGCTGCGTTGAGCATGATCTTCTGTCCGGCGAGCCCGGTCAGTGCAGTGCGCAGCGCCCGGGCACCGGGATCGTTGTTGAGCTCGCCAGTGTCCTTGTTCATGGCCGCGTTGAGCTGCTTGGCGACCTCGTTGAGCGCGTCTGTGAGGTCGGTCATCGCCGTGGCAATGCCGGTCGACGGATCGCTAAACGTGATCGTGGCCGGGTTGCCGACATTCGTTGCCGTGAGCTTGAGGTTGAGGCCGGGCAGCACGTCGTTGATGGTGTTGCTGGTGCCCGAGTAGGCTACGCCATCGAGCATGTAGGCCGCGTCGGTGGCGGTGGATTTGAGCTGCGTGGTGTTGGTGGCTGGTGCCCAGGCGAGGTCGGCAAGCGCTTCTCCGCCGACAGCCGGGCTGGCTTCAAGGATGAAGCCGCTGTTTGCCCCTTCCTTGCCCTTG
The DNA here is from genome assembly GCF_003454795.1 of Novosphingobium sp. THN1. GTDB lineage: Bacteria > Pseudomonadota > Alphaproteobacteria > Sphingomonadales > Sphingomonadaceae > Novosphingobium. Next base: position 518,484 of record NZ_CP028347.1, on the reverse strand, counting down.
AGAACCAGCTGCGCACCTGCAGACCCGTTCGCGACGTAGGCCGAAACGCCGGTGCCCGCAGCATTGATGGCGGTTGCCACGTCGGCCAGCGTGGCTCCGGCTGGTACGGTGATATCGACCGCCGCCTGCGTGGCATCCGCCGTGAACGCGCCGCTCGCCACCGTGCCAAACCGCAGCGTCAGCGTGCCTTCGCCAACCGTCGAGGTCGAGGAAGCGTAGGCCGGCATGACCAGCTTCTGCGCGTTAGCCAGTGACGTGACCTCGAGGCTGTAGGAGCCACTGCCACTCAACGTGCCCTTACTGACCGTCGCGACGCTCGTATTCGAGATCGACGGCTTTACCGCCAGATCGCCGGTGCGGATCAGCGTGCCGATCGATGACGCGAGCGTGCTGATAAGGGACTTGAGGTTCGACGCACTGGAGATCTGTGCGTCGAGCTTTTCGGTCTTGGCCGAGAGCTGGTCGATGCGGGTGGCGAACTGGGCAGCGGCGAGCTGTTCGGCAAGCTGTGCGGTGTTGATGCCGCTACCTGCGCCGAGCGCCGAGACGATCTGCGCAGTGGCAGACGTGGATGCCGTGGAGGATGTGGTCGTTGCCATGGTCTTTAGGACGGCCGCACAGAGGCGGTCTTAAGGTCGATTACCGCTTCGGGGCGCCCATCTGCGTCGAACCGCATGTGGATCGGCAAGTCGATGTTCGGCAGGGGCATATGGTCGCCCCGGCCGAGCGACAGCACGAAGGCGAGGACCGAGGCGACGGCGGCGTAAAGATCCTCGCGGATCATCTGGTTCTCGCGCGTGGTGAAGTAGACCGAGCGGGCAAGCGGCGGGAGTTCGAGCGTCGGAACGCCGAGTTCTGCTGCCAGTTCGCGCATCGCCAGCGCCTTTTCGCCGCGTCCCTTGGCCAGCACGACCGGCGCGGGGCCAGGTCGGGATCGTAGACCATGGCGACCGAGAAATGCGTCGGGTTGGTGATGACGAACTGCGCCTTCTGCATCGCCTGCTGCATCGCGCCCATCGCCAGCTGGCGCTGCTTGTTGCGGATGGCGGCTTTCTTTTCGGGTGAGCCTTCGGCTTCCTTGTGCTCGTCCTTCACCTCCTGAAGCGTCATGCGCAGGCGCAGGAAACGGCGGACCCACTGGATCGGGAAGTCGAGCAGGGCGATCACGATCAGCCCCGACGCAAGCGCGAACGCAAGCGAAGTGATCGTATCCCACGCGGTGACGAGCTGTCCGTGGATGTCACCTTGGCCGAGACCCACCATCCCGGCGATTCGGCCCGATGCCCAGGACCAGGCAATCGCCCCGAGCAGGCCCAGCTTGGCGAGCCCCTTGGCCAGTTCGATCCAGCCTTGCGGGCCGAACATGCGCTTCAGGCCCGACAGCGGATTGATGCGCGAAGCCTTGGGCGCAAGGTTCGACGGGATCCAGCGTCCATCGGACAGGCCGATCTGTGAAAAGACAGAGGCTGCCAGCACCATCAGGCCGAGCAGGAAAACCGGAGGCAGGACGGCAACCATGGCGCCCGTCAGCAGCTTGGCCGGGGCGAAGTCCTCGATCGCCGCGCGATCCAGCGTGAACGAGGCGCGCAGCGTATCCTGCAGGGCGTCCATCACCCACGGCCCGGCAAACTTCAACCAGACTGCGCCGACCAGCACGCCAACAGCAGTGGCCAGGTCCTTCGAGCGCAAGACATCGCCGTTCTTGGCGGCGTCCTTCTTGCGCTTCTCTGTCGGGGCAAAGGTCTTTTCGCCTTCCTGCTCGGCCACGCCTGCCTCCTACTTCAGGACCAGCGCGCCGGCATTGGCGACGGCGGTGGCGGAGATGTCGACCATCACGTCGGTCAGCATCGGGGCGGCGGCGATCATCGCGGCAAGGCCAGCGAGAACGCCAGCCGGCAGGCCCAGCGAGAACAGGTTGAGGCTGGGGGCGGAGCGGCTGATGATGCCCGTCGTGACCTGCACCAGCAGCAGGATCAGCGTGACCGGCAGGGCGATAAGGAGGGCGGTCACGAACATCTGCGTCGCGAATTGGCCGATCAGGTCGATCCGGTTTGCCGCCAGCCACGATGTGCCCGGCGGGAAGGTGCGGTAGCTGTCAACCAGCAGCGCGATCCAGTTGAGGTGCGCGCCGGTGCCGAGGAAGATGACGGTCAGCACGACGGCGAAGTACTGCCCCATCGCCGGGGAGTGCGCACCGCTGACCGGGTCTGCCGTCGTGGCGATCGACATGCCCATGCCGCCCCCGATCACTTCGGCGGCAAGCGTCGGCGCGGCAAAGGAAAGTTGCAGGGCAAAACCCATCGCAAGGCCGATCAGGACTTCGTTGGCAGCGCTGAGCAGGCCGTTGATCGACAGCAGCGCGGTCGGCGCTTCAACCGGGGTCCACCCGCACACCAGCATCGCGATCGCGCCCGAGGCGACGATGCGGATCTGATAAGGCACGGTGCCGGTGCCGAACAGCGGCGCGGCGAACATGGCAGCGGCAATGCGCGTCATCACGAACAGCCAGCGCCAGAAGTCCGCCTCGAGCGCGCCAAAGCCGAAGTTCAGCTGCAGCACGGGTCAGCCTTTTCCAGTCATGGCGATCTGGTCGAAGATTTCCTTGGTGAAATCTCCGACAAGGCCGAGCATCGCCGATCCGAACAGCACCAGCACCAGCGCAGTGACCGCAAGCTTCGGCACGAAAGTCAGCGTCTGTTCGTTGACCGAGGTTGCCGCCTGGATCACACCGACGACGAGGCCGACGGCGAGCGAGGCGATGAGGATCGGCGCGGCAACCAGCGCCGTGATCCACAGCATGCGGTCAGCCAGTGCAAGGAGGGAGGCGGTGTCTTCCATCGCCGCCTACCCGAAGCTTGCCGCAAGGCTGCCCATCAGCAGCGCCCAGCCATCGACGAGGACGAACAGCAGCAGCTTGAACGGCAGCGAGACGATCGTCGGGCTCATCATCATCATGCCCAGGCTCATCAGCACCGAGGAGACCACGAGGTCGATCACCAGAAAGGGGAGGAACAGCATGAACCCGATCTGGAAAGCTGTCTTGAGCTCGCTCGTAACGTATGCCGGGAGCAGGATCGAGTAGGGCACGTCGGCCGGCGTGGCGAACTTGGGCGCCCGCGCCATTTCCGAGAACATGCGCAAATCGGTCTCACGGGTCTGGCGGATCATGAAGGCGTGAAACTCACGCCCGCCGGCCACGAACGCCTGCTCTGCGCCGATCTGGCCGCTGGAGTAAGGCTGGATGGCGTTGGCGTTCACCTTGTCGAGCGTCGGGCCCATGATGAACAGCGAGAGGAACAGCGACAGGCCGATCAGCACCTGATTGGGCGGCGATTGCTGCAGCCCCATCGCCTGACGCAGGATCGACAGCACTACCAGCACGCGGGTGAAGCTGGTCATCATCAGGATCAGCGACGGCAGGATCGTCAGCAGCCCCATGATGAGCAGGAGCTGCAGTGACAGCGACAGCGAGCCGCCGCTCTGCGCGCCGGCCATCTGGCCGAAGGCGCGGTCAAGCGCGCCGGAGATCGCGGCGGGCTGCTGGGCCTGGGCAGGGCCGACAGCCGCCTGCGCCATGGCGTAGTGCGGCAGCAATATCAGCGTCGTCGCAAGGGATGCAAGGAGGCGCTTCACTGCACGTCCTCCGCTTCCACCTTGGGCCGCGCGGGGGCTTCGGCGAGGCGGACGAGACCGTTCTTGCCTGCAGAAACGAGGATCTCGCGGCCATGGAATTCGAGCACGGCAAGCCGCAGCGTGGGGCTGAGCATCTGCGTTTCGACAATGCGCACGGACTTGGGCGCACTGCCCGCCATGAAGCGGCCTTCCATGCGCTTGGCAAACTTGAGGCTGGCCCAGGCAAGGCCGCCAATCAGCGGCAGCAGCACGAGCAGCTTGAGGACGTACCAGAACATCAGGCAGCGTCCCCCTTGGCGGCTTTTTTCGCCGGGGCTGCAGGCGCTTCTTCGGGCTCGCTGCCGGCAAGTTCGACGATCCTGAGGCCGAAGCGGTCACCTTGTGCGACCACTTCACCGCGCGCGATCAGCTTGCCGTTGACCATGACGTCGAGCAGCTCGTCGGTCAGGCGATCGAGCATGACGACGGACTCCTCGGTCAGGCCGAGCACGTCCTTGAGCTTCATCGAAGTGCGGCCGAGTTCGACGGTCAGTCGAACGTCCACGTCCTTGAGGAAATCGAAACCGCGGGGCTGGAAGGTCATGGGGTCAGGGCCTCTTCGGGATATCAGGAAAGCTGGTTGAGCTGGATGGCGACGCGGTCTTCGAGCGCGCCGATCGTGCCGGTGGCGTAAGTCTTGTCGCCGACCTTGACCGGCACGTTGCGCGCGATGGGCACGGGCAGCACTTGTCCGATGCGCAGGCCAGATACGACCGCGAGCGGCAGCCGCATGTCGACCAGCACTGCGGCAAGCTCGACCGGCAGGTCGGCAAAGGGCGCGTCGGTGGGCTGGGCCGGACCGCGCCGGGGCTTGGGCGGACGCTTGGCATCGCCATGGGCAAACATCAGGCCGAGCGTATCGTGCGGGAAGGCAATCGAGATCGCCCAGGGCATCCGGCCCTGCTCGACCACGTTCAGCGTCAGTCCGGCTACCTTGGTCGCATCGGGCATGGCCTGAAGCTGGGCGAGGCTGGCATCGCGGCGCAGCGCGCGGATCGGACCGCCGCTGCCGCCCAATGCAACGGTGAGCGCCGAGGCGACGAGCTGTTCGATCCGGCCGATCATCAGTTCGGCAGAAAGCGGGAATTCCTTGGGCAGCGATGAAGGGGTATCGCCGGGACCGCCAAAGGCGCGGTCGACCAGGCGCAGCACGTTCTCGCCTTCAACGGTGATCATGAACCGGGCGCTGCCGATCTGCATCAGGCTGTTGGCGGCAAGGCGCGGGATTTCCGAGCAGAAGTCGGCGAAGTCCGTGTCCATCGGCTTCATCGCATTGATCTGCGGCTCAGCCCCGCCGAGCAGGGGACCGAGCGCGCCGCGAACCGCCTTGGCCAGGCGTTCGCTCATGCGGGTGAGCGCCGGGATCAGTTCGGCGGCACTGGGGCCGGGGCGCAGCAGGGCCGGATCGTGCCGGGCAATGGCACGTTCGGCGATGAAGGCGCGTTCGGGTTTCATGGAGGCGCTGACGCTTTCCGCTTACTGGACGATAAAGGTCTTGAAATAGACGTTGTCGACCCCGCCAAAGCCCTCGTTCTCGGTGAGGACCTTGTTGATCGCGGCGGTCAGGCGCTTCTGCAGCCGTGCCTTGCCTTCCGGGCTGATCACCTCTTCCTCGGGGTGTCGGCAATGGCGATGAGCAGGGCCGAGCGGATCGCCAGCTCGTGCTTCTTCATCCACAGCACGACGCGATAGTCGCGGCGGGTTGAGGCCGAGATGTTCACCTGCAGCAGGGCGTCGGTGTTCTTGAGGTTCGACGTGAAATCGTCGGCGAAGTTGTAATAGACCGTGCGGAATTCACTGCCGCCGTCGCCGTCGGTTTCGCCAGCAGCACCGCCGCCTTCGCCTTCACCTTCCTTGGCGACCGGCGCATAGGGGTCTTCCTCGCCCTTGCGCACCAGCTTGGGGTTGTTGTCGACCTTGACGACTTCATGCGTGCCGCCGCCGATGATCCCGGCAGCCACGAGGCCGAACACGCCGCCCGCGCCGACGCCCAGCAGTGCGACAGCGCCGACGATCTTGATCATCATGCCGCCGCCCTTCTTCTTCTTGGGCTTCTCTTCCTTGTCGCTCTTGTCGCTCATCGAAGTTCTCTCAGGAAATGGGGGTCAGGATCAGGCGTAGATGCCGCGATCGTCGCTGCGGTGGCGGGGCGCTTCTTCCTCGCGGGACGAAGTGCCGTTGCCGGAGAATGGGCGGGCGGGAGCCTGCTCTGCCTGACGCGGCTGCTGGCGCTGGCTTTCGCCCTGGCCGCCCTGCATGCGCGGATCGGCTTGCGGCTGCGGATTCTGGCCGGCGCTTTCGGCGGGTGTGCGCGCTGCTTCGGCAGTGGCGTTGACCGCCCGGGCAAAGCCGGGATCGGCGCTGCTCATCGCTACCGACATGCCGCGATCCTCGCTCTGGTCGAAGCGCAGGGTGACGTGGCCGAACTCGGCATGGTTGATCGAGGCGGTAACGGCACGCGGCGAAGCTTCCTCGCGGGCGCGTGCGAGATTGTCGACCAGGGTGGCGAAATCGACCCGTTCGGTGCGGGCTTCGTGGCGCACGGGCGAAGGGGCGGCATTGTCCGGCGCCGAGAGCGAACGGTCTGCCAGCAGGCTAGTGGTGCTGGTCGCTTCGACGCGGGGGGCTTCTGTGCGCTCGCTGTCGGTCAGCGGCTTGGCACGGGAGACCGGTGAAGGCGCTGCTGAAACCTCGGCTGCCTCACCATCGGCGCTCGCTGCCTTGCTCTGGCGAGCCATGCGAGCGGCCATGATCTGCGCAGTCGGCGCGCCGGCAATCGTTTCCGGCTGGCCGGGCGACGGTGCTGTCTCAGGTGCGGAGGTCAGTTCAATCTGCACCGTGCGGACCAGCGCGATTGCTGTCGAAGCGAGAGATGACGGTGCATTTAACCCTGGTCCAGCCGAGGCAATGGCTGCCGTGGGGCGTGCGGATGCACTGCTGGCGTCGCCACCGTCGGAAGCCACCAGACTATCCGGTGCGGCGAACAGTGCTGCGAGAAGACCAGGGTCGGGCAGGGCGGCGTCTGGCAGTTCCTGCGCATCGCTGAAGTCGTCGTCGTCGTGCTCGGCTTCGGCCCGCGGCTTTGCCGGCTGAGGCTTCGCCTGCACATCGGGGGAGCGGACTTGCTGCAAGGCGGCAAGCAGCTTTGCCGCATCCGGCAAGATCTTGCCGCTTTCCGGCAAAGGTGCGTCTGCCGGTTCTGCCGGCGTGACCTGCAGGGCGAGGAGGGCTTCGAAGGCAAGGCCGGGGGCAGTGACGGCTCCATCCGTCGATTCCGCTGGATTTCCGCCATTCTGCAGCGGCGCAGCCTGCAGGCCAGGGGCGGCAGTCGGCTGGGAAAGGGCGGCAAGATCGAACATCGGCAAAGCTCCGTGGCGGTGCGTTAACCGTGATTATTCAAGACCCGTGCCAGATTGCCTTTTGCCGGTAGTAGGTGTTGTTGCGGATGCCACCTTGCGCGCGATCAGACGCTCCTGCGCCTCGGCGCGCTCTTCCACGGCGGCGCGGCGACGTTCGGCAGCGGCGGCTTCCTGCGCCTTGGCATCGGCGATCTTGCGCGCAGCATCGGCATCGGCGCGCGTGCCGGTGGTAATCCGGTCAAGCCCGGCGACGAAATGCCGCAACTGCTGCAGCGAATGGGCATCACGCGCATCGGTGCGGGCGGAGTAGTCGGCGGAAAGCCGGGACGTCCGCTCCACGAGCCCCTGCAACTGCGCCAGCGTACCCTCGGCCTTGCCGGCTTCGGCGAGCGCAGTCTGGCGGGCGATGTCACGGATACGCTCCAGCCGCTTCAGGCGCGCCAGGCGCTCGCGCTCTGCCTTCATGCGCCGATCAGCTGGGTGAGCGCGGCGACGCTTGCCGTCATCGGCACCACTTCACGCTGCGGCTGGCTGATGAACCCGGTCAGCGCCTCGTGCATGGCAATGGCGCGATCGAGCTGGGGATCGGCCCCGCTGCGATAGGCGCCCATCAGCACGAGGTCGCGGTTGGCCTCGTAACTTGCCACGAGTGCACGGAAAGTGCGGGCGGCGCGCTGGTGTTCGGGGCGGTGATATCGTTCATCACGCGGCTCAATGAGGCGGCGATGTCGATGGCAGGGTATTGCCCGCGCTGGGCAAGATCGCGTGACAGCACGATGTGCCCGTCGAGAATTGAACGCGCCGTGTCGACCACCGGATCGTCCTGGTTGTCGCCATCGGCAAGGACCGTGTAGAGTCCGGTCACCGACCCGCCGCTTTCCGCCGAATTGCCGGCGCGTTCGACGAGCTTGGTAATCGTGGCGAGGGCCGAGGGCGGATAGCCGCGCGCCGCGCCCGGTTCCCCGAGCAGCAGGGCAATCTCGCGTCCGGCGTGAGCCACGCGCGTCAGGCTGTCCATGATCAGCAGCACGCGCTTGCCTTGCGCGCGGAAGTATTCGGCCAGCGCCGTCGCCATCATTGCGCCGCGTATGCGCAAGTTGGGCGCGTGGTCGGCAGGGACCGCGACGACGACCGAGCGTTCGCGCTTGGAACCTTGCATGTGCCGTTCGACAAAGTCCGATACTTCGCGCGCGCGCTCGCCAATCAGGCCGACGATGACGATCTCGGCCTCGGCACCATGCGCAATCATGTCGAGCAGCACCGATTTGCCGACGCCCGAGCCTGCCATGATGCCGATACGCTGGCCGATGCCGAACGTGGTCAGCGCGTTGAGCGCTCGAACACCGGTATCGAAGCTTTCGCGCACCGGCGAACGATCGAGTGCGGCAGCGCGGACGCCGCCTGCAGGCCATTCGCGGCGGTTGTGGATCGGCCCCATGCCGTCGATCGGCTTGCCCTCGCCATCGATCGCGCGGCCGAGGAAGGCCTCACCCACCGGGACCATGCCTGGGCGACCTTCGGGGCGGACCTTGGCACCGGGGCGCAGCAACACTGGATCGCCGAGCAACATCATCAAGGTGCGGCCGTTGCGAAAGCCGATGGTCTCTGCCGTCAGCGATCCCGCCCCGTGAGCGATGCGGCATTGCGTGCCGATGGGCACCGAAAGCCCCGATACTTCAAGCATTCCGCCATCGCAGGCGGCCAGCAGGCCATAGCGCGCAGGCGTGAAATCGGGTTCGCACAGCGCCAGGGAATCGAGCGCCCGGTCGAGCACGGAGAAGGTTGGCCCCATCAGCATTGGCGCAGCGCCTCGTGGATGGCAGCGCGCCATTGCTCAGGCCCATCCTCGACACCGCCGGTCGCACCTTCGACGCGCAGTGCGCCGCGTTCGAGCGAAGCGTCTGGTTCGAAGTGCCAGTCTTCCGGCAGGCGCGCGGCGATGAGGGCAAGGTCCTCGGGATGGAGCCGGATGACGCGCTGGTCCTCGGCGCGGGCGAGCATGGCGGCGGCAGCCTCGACCCGGCGGGTCAGCGCATCGGGATCAAGGGCTGCGGGCGCAATCGCTGCCTCGCACAGGGCAATCACCGTCTCACGCAAACGGTCCAGCAGTTCGGTCTGCATCGCAACATCGAGCTTGCCGAGCGCGAACTCGATCTTCTGACGCGCTGCTTCCTGTTCGGCAATGAGCTGGGCTGCGGCCTCCTGCGCTTCGCCCAGACCCTTGGCATAGCCATCGGCCCACGCTTCGGCGATCGGATCATGCGGTTCTGGTTCGTCCTCTACCGGCACGATGATCGGTTCCGGTTCGGGCGCTGCAAATTCGCGGAAGAAGCGGCGATCACGCGCGAAGCCTGTGGGCACCTGGCCAAGGTCAGCCAGCGAGATCGCCCGCAAGCTGTCAGACATAGTCGTCGTCGCCCGCGCCAAACACGATCACGCCTTCGGCCGAGAGGCGGCGGGCCGCCGTGACCATGGCCTTCTGCGCCTCGATCACTTCGGCCATCTTCATGCGGCCACGTGCGGCAATCTCGTCGCGCACGCCGTCCGCGGCGCGGCTCGACATGGCGCGGAAGAAGCATTCGCGCTGCTCTTCGGGAATGCCCTTCAGCGAGGCAATCAGTGCATCGCTGTCGACCTCGCGCAGCAGTGCGCCCATCGACTTGTCGTCGAGCGAGAAGAGGTGCTCGAACTTGAACATCTCATTCTCGATGGCCTTGGCGAGCTGGCGATCCTGCTTGGCGATTTCCGGCATGACCCGCTTTTCGACCGCTCGGACCGAGGCGTTGATGATGTCTGCCGCCTCGCGCGGTCCGCCCATGGCAAAGGCGCCTTGGCCGTGCCGTTCGCCGATGCGCTGGTGCAGCATCTCCTCGAGCATGGCGATGGCTTCGGGCGCGACTGGCCCGAGCGAGGCGATGCGGTGAACGACCTGCGGCTGCACCTCGTCGGGCAGGCCATGCAGGACCGCGGCGGCCACTTCGGGATCAAGCTGGACCAGCAGCACGGCAATCGCCTGCGGATGCTCATCGCGGATCAGGGGCACGATCACCTGCGGCGTCAGCCATCTGGCAAGTTCGATGCTGGGCGTGCGCGAGGGATCGTCGGGCAGGATGCGTTGCATCAGGCTGTCCGCCTTTATCTCGCCCACGGCGCGCGTCATCAGCGAGCGTACCTGCCCGACGCGATCGTGCGCGATCAGGCCGAGCCGCTCGGTCTTCTCGACGAACCCGGCAATCGCCTGTGCGATCGCCACCGGACCGATCTCGCCCAGCGCGCACATCTTCTCGCCCAGCAGGCGAAGTTCTGCGGGCTCGAGTTGTGCGAGGATCTGCGCGGCCTGATCGTCCTCCAGCAGCATGACCATCACTGCCGCACGTTCGGGATCGGAAATGGCGGGGGCATCCATCAGGTCGCTCATGCGCTGGCTCCTTCCTCTTCAGGCTCTTTCAGCATCTGCTTGAGGGCAACCAGCGCGCTGTCGGGCTTTTCGACGACAAGCCGCTGGGCAAGGCTGACCTGCCGGGCCAGTGCCTCGGCATCGACGACACCCGTTTCGGGGTTTTGCGCGGGCTGGATTGCCTGGGCAACTTCCTCGGCCGTGACGGTTTCGATGGGTTCAGCCGATTCTTCGGCTTCCTTCTCCCCCTCCTCGTCGTCCGCCGCTTCCCCTTTCTTGCGCTTCTTTGCCGCCTTCTCTTCGGCAGGTGCAGGTTCCTTTTTCAGCGCCTTGATCAAGGGGCGCACGCCGAGCAACAGAACCAGCAGGACCGCGATCAACGCCACGACATTGCGCAGGATCGTGGCGAACCACGGCGTCTCCCAGAACGGCGCGGGGGCAACTTCTGCGGGCTTGAAGGCGCGAACGGCCACGGCAACCTGATCGCCGCGCGCCGGGTCGGCGCCAACCGCGGCGCTGACCAATTGCTTGATCTGTTCGATGTCCTGCGGCTTGGCCTTGGCCATGATCTCGGCGCTAAGCGCAACGGCGACGGACAGGCGCTTGATCTTGCCAGGCGTCTGGTTCGAAACCGCCACTTCGCGGCCCAGTTCATAAGTGCGTGAGGAGCTGGATTCGCCGTTGGCGCCGGGCGTTGCCGCAGCCGCCGGCGTGCCTTGCGGGGCACCGGGCTGGGCAGCCGTCGCTGGCGGCGGCGTATTGGCGGTGACGCCGGGCACGCCCTGCGCCGTTGCTGCGCCGGCCTGTTGCGAGGCGCTTTGCGTTTCCTGCCGGACCACGCCCTGCTTGTCATAGCTTTCGCGGGCCGAGGTCACCTGATCCATGTCGAGATCGAGCTGGATCTCGGAGGAGAAATTTCCTTCTCCCAGCATCGGGGTCAGCAGCTGCGCCACCTGCTGGCGCAGCTTCTCTTCCATGCGCTGCTGCAGTTCGAGCCGGTCGCCATCAGGGCCGGACGGGTCGGAAAGCAGTGCGCCGTGCTGGTCCACCACCCGCACCGCGTCGATCGAGAGCCCAGGCACGGAACCCGCCACCAGGTTCACGATCGCGCGCACCTGGCTTTCGGAAAGCTGCCTTCCGCGCTTCAATTTGACCATGACCGAGGCCGAAGGCGGCACGTTTTCGCGCACGAAGACCGACTTTTCCGGCTCGGCGAGATGGACCCGGACAGCTTCGACGCCGTCGATCTCCATCACCGTCAATTCCAGCTCGCGCTCGCGCGCGGCCTGCAGACGCTGGCCCTCAAGCCCGCGGCTGGCGCCCATCGGCAGCTTGTCGAGCATCTGTGTGCCGGTTTCGGGCGTGGCGATGGCGCCATCCGATGCCGCAGCCATGCGCGCCTTGTAGAGATCGTCCTCGCCCACAGTGATTGCACCGGTGGCGTTGTCGATCTGGTAGGCGATGTTGGCCTTTTCGAGGCTGGCGGTGACTTCTGACCGTTCGCTGTCGGAAAGCTGGCTATAGAGCATGCGCTGCGGTGCGGGCGCCATGGTCAACCACAGCACGCCGGTCAGACCGGCCGCAGAAACGCCGGCGAACCACGGGAGAGTGCGCCGCACCGGCGGTTGCGCTAGAAACGCCTTGGCCCGCGTGCCGAAGCTCCCGGCTGCGGGATCGGTCAGGACGCCGAAGGTCGATGGTGCTGGCGTGGCAGGGACAAGGTCAGCCATTCAATCACACTCCCATCCGCATGATGTCCTGGTAGGCGTTCAGCAGCTTGTTGCGGACCTGCAGCGTGGCCTCGAAGGCAACGCCTGCTTCCTGACGCGCCAGCATGACCTTGGCGACGTCGACCACTTCGCCCTTTTCGTAGGCTTCGCTGATCGCACTGGCCTTCTGCTGGCTGGCGTTCACGTTATCGAGCGCGCCCTTGAGGCTCTCGGTAAAGCTCCCCGCCGGGCCACTGCCGGCTTGTGGTCCTTGCGCCCCTGCGTTGCCTCGGGCGCCTTGACTTGCTGGAGCAGCTGCGAGCGCTCCATGATCTGCTGCCGCAGGGCCATGATGTCCTGGATGCCGGAAGCCCGGCCGCCGATGCCGGAGACGCTCATCGCCTGCCACCGACGGCCCTACCGTCCGCTGACCGGCCGTTCACTTCGATCCCGGCCTCACGGAAGCTGGCGAGGCGATAGCGCAGGGTGCGTTCGGAAATGCCGAGCTGGCGCGCAGCGGCAACGCGGCTGCCGTTGCAGGCCTCGAGAGTCGAGAGGATCGCCCGGGCTTCGGACATCTGCACGATGTTGGAAAGCTTGGCATCGCCCGCGGCAGGAACCGCAACCGGTTCGTTGATCAGGCGCGCGGGGCGATCGAAGATGATATGGGCCGGCTCGATCACGGGCGCGTTCCCGGCCAGGACCAGAGCGCGCCGCATCACGTTCTCGAGCTCGCGCACGTTGCCCGGCCAGCTATGTGCTGCCAGCATGGCCAGGGCCTCGTCAGAGATCCACGGTGCAACCTGCGCATGGCGCATCGCCATCGCGAAGGCGAGCGGCGCGATATCGTCGGGGCGTTCGCACAGGGCGCGCAGGGCCAGCGGGAAGACATTGAGGCGGTAATAGAGATCGGCGCGGAAGCGGCCTTCCTCGACTTCCAGCGGCAGATCGCGGTTGGCACAGGCGATCACGCGGACGTCCACCTTGATAGGCTGCGTTGCGCCCAGTGGCACGACTTCGCCTTCCTGTAGCGCGCGCAGCAGCTTGGCCTGCAGCGTCAGCGGCATCTCGGCGATCTCGTCGAGCAGCAGCGTGCCCCGTCAGCCGCGCGGAAGAAGCCTTCGCTCGCGGCATTGGCGCCGGTAAACGCGCCCTTCTGGTGGCCGAACAGCAGCGCTTCGAGCATGGCTTCGGGCATGGCGGCGCAATTGATGGCGATGAACGGCTTGTCGGCGCGAGCCGAGTGTTCGTGGATGAAGCGGCTCAGCACTTCCTTGCCGGTGCCGGTCGGGCCGTTGATCAGGACGGGGATGTCGGTGGCGGCGATGCGTTCGGCCAGGGCAAGGACAGACAGGCTTTCAGGATCGGCGGCAATCGGCGCGCCTGGCTTGGCGGCACAGGCCAGCACCGCAGCCAGCGCAGCTTCGCCGGCACCATCGGTGTAGCGCAAGGTCGCCGTCCGGCTGCCCGGCTGCCGTTCGATGGCAGGCGTTGCCGATCGCTCAAGCAGCACGACCTGCTTGCGCGGGGGCAGCTTCGCGTTCTCGAAGGCATCGGCGAGCAGCGACTGCCCATCCGCGCCGTAGCTGGAAAGCACCGAAGCCGCGCGCTGTACCAGCGCTGCGTGCGCTTTCGCCGCCGCTTCTGTGAACTGCAGTGCCCCGCAATCGCGAATCATCTCAAGACCCCTGTTAACCATCCTGTCTGTTCCCTTCTTTCGCGCGGGACCGACAAACAGGTTGAAACTTTAAGGGGGCGGGTAACCCTAAGGGCCAGTACTTAGGTCCGGCATTCTTTTGCCGGGCGGCAACTTAAAAGCGGCTGCCATTTGCCGGTCTTAGTCCCGACAGCCGTGTCGATCCTCTGACCCGGCGGTCCTTTCGGGAACGACACACCACCCTACCGGAGAATGGAAAATGGCGGTTATCAATACAAACATCAGCGCCTTGAAGGCGACGAACTCGTCGAACATGGCCAACAAGATGCTTGGCCAGGCGATGGAGCGACTGTCGACGGGCAAGCGCATCAACGGTGCCAAGGACGACGCGGCCGGTCTGGCAATTGCCACCAGCATGACGGCTCAGATCAAGGGCATGAACCAGGGCGTTCGCAACTCGAACGACGGCATCTCGCTGGCACAGACCGCAGAAGGCGCGCTGAACGAAGTGTCGAACATGCTCCAGCGCGTTCGTGAACTGGCCGTGCAGTCGGCTTCGGGCACCTATCAGGACGCCACCGACCGTGCCTACATGCAGACGGAAGTTGACGAGCTGACCGCGCAGATGGGCCAGATCATCGACAACACCAAATTCAACGGTGTGCAGCTGTTCGATGGCTCGGTTGCGACCGTGACGGTGCAGACCGGTGCAAACGGTTCGGACACCGTGGACATCACCATGGCCGACCTTACCACGCTGTCGGCTAACGGCGGTGCTGCCGGGTCTTACGATGTCTCCTCGGCAACCTCGGCAAACGGTCTGCTCGCAACGCTCGACACCGAACTGGACTCGATCTCGAGCTCGCGTGCAACGCTCGGTGCCGGCATGAACCGCCTGGAATCGGTGGTGAACAACCTCAACGACAACATCACCAACCTGTCGGATGCCCGTTCGCGCATTCAGGACACCGACTACTCGACCGAAACCACGCAGATGGCCAAGGCCCAGATCCTCTCGCAGGCCTCGACCGCGATGATCGCACAGGCCAACCAGAGCCAGCAGAACGTGCTGTCGCTGCTGCGTTAAGCGATGACCTCCGCCTGCCTCCACCAGGCGTGATCACAAGCCCGGCGGCCCATTCCAGGCCGCCGGGCCTTCGTGCGTTCTCCGGTGAATGAAGAAGGGCGGCTCCTTGCGGGGCCGCCCTTCGATGTTTCAGAAAGAAGCCGTTTTTACTTCACACCGACCGGGAAGCGCACGCCATTGGGCGCGGCGCTGGACAGCCGGCCATCACTGCGAGGACCGCCGATCAGCACGAGCCCGGCAAGGTGCGGAGTGGCCATCGAGGTGCCGGAGATCGTGTTGTAGCCGCCGTTCAGCCACGTCGAGAGGATCGACACGCCTGGTTCGGCGAAGTCCACGGGGTCGTTGACCAAAGAGTAGTTCGAGAAGCTGGCGAAGGTGTCCGAGCTGTTCACCGCTGCCACCGTGTAGATATACGGGCCGTCGGCGCGGGCGGGTGAGTGATTGTTGGCGTCGTCAGTCTCGTTCCCCGCGGCCAGCGCAAAGATGACCTTGCTGCTGTTGGACGCGTTGACCACTGCCGTGTCGAGCGCATCGGACACTGGCCCGCCAAGGCTCATGTTGGCGACGTCTCCGGCCGAGCCGACCGAGGCTACGTAATCCACGCCAGCGATGACATCCGAATAGGCACCGCTGCCGCGACGATCGAGCACACGCACCGCAACGACCTTTGCCCCGGCTGCCACGCCGACGACGCCAGTGCCATTGAGCTTGGCGGCAATCGTGCCGGCCACATGCGTGCCATGGCCGTTCAGATCGTTCGGCGAAGTCTCGCGCGAGACGAAGTTGCGGCTGAGCGCGGTGTCGACGTTGAGGTCCGGATGCGTGAGGAAGATGCCGCTGTCGATCACGAATGCGCGCCCGGTGCCGGTGTAATTGGCGCCGCCGCCCACGCGGGTGATGCCGGCAGGGGTGCTTTCGGTGGTCGAACCGCCTCCGCCGCCCGGCTTTGCCAGCGCATTGATCGGGTCGATCGCAGTGGCGACCTGGTCGGCCTCGCAGTATTCGATGTTGGGGTTATGCGCGGCGACAGCCTTGGCGCCTTGCGCCGGCAGGTTGATCGAGAAGCCCTGCAGCGCATAACGGTAGACGTGTCCGATCCGGCCACCAGCCTTGCCAGTGACCTTGTTGGCTTCGGCCTGTTCGGCGCCGGCCGCAACGCTGCCCTTCTTGAAGACGCAGATCCAGCTGTCGGGGATGGCCGATCCGGCGACTGCGGCTGCGGTTGGCCGGGCTGAAACTGCAACGGCAGGGCTCGACGAGGCGGGCAACAGCACCGCTCCCGAACCCGTGGACTTACCGCCGCCCGCCGCGGCAAACACGATCCCGGCCAATGCCACCGCCGATACGGTGGCCAAAGCTGCAAACTTGCGCATCTGGATTCAGCTCCCTGTCCCTACCTGTTGCGGTTCGTGGCTTGAGCACGACGCACCCCGCAATGATCGGAAGCTGCAGTGATCCGGTTACACATGCAACCGGAACTTTCACCATTATTTCAGGTGGATGTCATTTTATTGCTTAACGAAGCGCAAAGGATGTTCATCCAGTGATCAGGATCGACATGCGCCGATTGCGCGGGTCGGCCGGGTTGTTCTGCACCAGCGGCTCGCGGTCGGCCACGCCCTCGATCCGGCGAAAGCGCGGTTCGGCGATGCCTTGGCGCATCAGCGTCTGGCGCGTCGTCTCGGCGCGGCCGGCCGACAGTGACCAGTTGTTGGCGACACCGTTCTTCCATGGCAAGGAATCCGTGTGGCCGCGAATGGTCAGCTGGGTCTGGTCGGGCGCAATGGCCTGGCCGATCGCGCGGAGAAGTTCGGCAGCGTCAGGCGTCAGCACGGTGGTGCCCAGCAGGAACATCGAGAAGTCCGCATCGTCGACCACATCAAGCCGGACACCTTCGGGAGTCTCGGTCATGCGCACCTGCCGGGCGAGCTTCTTGAGCTTTTCGGATTGCGCAAGCTTCTGGGCGATACGTTCCTTCATCACCTGGCTGCGTTTGATCTTGCTGCCACCTTCCTTGGGGCCGCCGGTCGCATCGCGGGGAACGGAAAGCGTCTTGTTGCCGGTCTGCCCGGCGCGGTGCGGATAGTCGTCCACATCCGTCAGCGATGAACCTCCCAGCACGCCATAGCCGCCGGCGCTGCCCTGTCGCACCTTGACAAGTGTCGGCGTGAAGTAGTCGGCAATGCCCTTGCGCTGCTTCTCGGTCGTCGCGCCCAGCAGCCACATCAGCAGGAAGAACGCCATCATGGCGGTCACGAAGTCGGCATAGGCCACCTTCCAGGCGCCGCCGTGGTGCCCGCCGGCCACGATGGTGATCTTCTTGACGATGATCGGTTTGGGCGGCTCGTTCTTGCCCTTGGCCGGTGCCTTGGCCATGGCTTATCTGCCGCGCAGCGAGTCGAGCAGTTCCGATAGGCCGGGGCGGAAGGCATGGCCCAGCCCCGAGCGTGCGCTCTCGACCACCAAAGGCTGCGGCCAGCCATGAAGGCTTGCGATGATCACCTGCTTCACAGCCTGGAAGATCATTTCATCCTGCTCGAGCACCTGCTTGAGCCGCCCTGCGATCGGGCCGACCATGCCATAGGCGAGCAGAATGCCGAGAAAAGTGCCGACGAGTGCCGAACCGATCATTGCGCCGAGGATCGATGGCGGCTTGTCGATAGACCCCATCGTCTTCACCACGCCAAGGACCGCCGCGACGATGCCGAGCGCCGGGAGCGCGTCTGCAAGGCCCTGGATGGCGTGCTGGGCTTCGTGCTCCTCGTGGAAATGGGTCTTCATCGCGTGATCCATCACCTCTTCCACGGCATGCACTTCCAGCGTGCCTGAAGAGACCACGATCAAGGTCAGTGTGTCGCAGATCAGGGAAGTGAGTGCACCGTTGGCCAGCAGGCGCGGATACTCGGCGAAGATCGGCGAGTTCTTTGGGTCGGTCACGTGGCTTTCGAGCGCAACCGGGCCATCGCTGCGCAGGATCTTCATCAGCTTGGTGCACAGCACGATCACGTCGATGTGATCCTGCTTGTTGTGCTTGGGCCCCTTGAAGCTCTTGGCGAACCCGCCGCCGATGCCTTTCAGCTCATGCATCGAGTTGCCAGTCACGATTGCGCCCACTGCCGCGCCGCCGATGATCAGCATTTCGTGGGGAAGCGCATGCAGGACCGGGCCAAGGTCACCGCCGGTGATGGCGAAGCCGCCGAAAACCATGGCGAGCAGGATAACGATGCCAACGATCACGAACATGAAACAGGTTCCCGGTGAGCTTGCGCGCTCAGTTCAGCACGCTGAACAGCGAAAGATTGGCGAGCCGCGAAAAGCTGGCCTGGCTGGCCTGCAGCACCAGCATGGTGTTCTGCAGGCGGGCGATGGATTCGGTGAGGTCTGCCCCGCCGACTTCGGTCTTCTCGGTGGTGCGCATCTCGGAAAGTGAGGCGCGACGGTCGGTGTTGAGGTCAATCCAGTTCAGGCGCGAACCGACCACAGTCTGCGCCGTCGTGATGGAGTTGAGGCCATCGCCCAGCGCGGCAAGCGCGGTTTGCGCCGGGGTTATGCCGCCGGTCCCGGATTTCAGGTCGTCTGCCAGGGTCTTGGTCAGGGCCAGCAGATCGACAGTGGCGCCGCCGGACTGGAATTGCAGGAAATCCGGGCCGATCACCCCGCGCTGAACCGACTGGCCTCCGCCCAGTGAAATCGTCCCGGGTGCGTTGGTGCCCGCGTAGGTGGCGTTGCCAGCTGCATCCAGCGTGTAGGCTTCAGCGGCACTTTCGCCGCCGAACAGGGCGTTGCCATTGGCATCGCGCGTGTTGGCAAGCGCCACGAGATTTCCGTGGATCTGCGCCACTTCCTCGCCGATGCCGGCGCGCTGGCTGGCGTTGACGGTGGTCGAACCCGCCTGCGTGGCCAGCTCCTGCAGCCGGATGACCAGATTGGCGAACTGCGAAAGCGCGCTGTCGGTGAGCGTGAGGTCACCGGTCGCGCGGTTGGTGGCGGCGGTGTCGATTTCGTCGAACACATCGGCCCGGGCCAACTGGCGCAGGCGCGAGGCGGCAACCGGATCGTCGGAGGACCGCTGCAGGCGCTCTCCCGTCGACATTTCGGCCTGCGTCTCCTCTGCCTGCTTGCGCAGGGCGGTGAGGTCCATGACAGATCGTTCGAAGAACGCGCTGGTCGATGTGCCGAAGATCGTGCTCATTGGCGCTTACCCGATTTGCAGGAGTGCGTTGAAGATGTCGGATGATACCTGCATGACCTTGCCGGACGCCTGAAAGGCCTGCTGGAATCTTACTAGGTTGACCGCTTCCTGATCGAGATCGACGCCCGATTGCGCGGAAAGGGCAACCTTTGCGGTGTCGGCAATCGTCTGAAGCGCTCCCAACGTGACATTGCGTCCCGCCAGCGTGCCTGAAACGTCGAACAGGATCGCATCCATCGTGCCCGACGGGTTCACGCCCGCCAGTGCCGTGCGGATCGCGGCAAGGTTCGTCGCATCGCGGCTGCCGGGCGTCGTCACACTGGCAGGAGCGGTGGCAATCTTGCGGCCGTCCTCGACGGCGAGTGCCATCGTTGCCGCGCTCGTCCCCGAAAAGATCGCGGCGCCCATTGCGCCGTCGAGATCGCGGCCCCCGGTCTGGGCGGTGTTGAAGTCATTGACGATGTCACCGGCAAGCGTGTCGATATCGGTCTTGAGCTGTGCGCCCTTGGCCAGCGCGAGTTGCTGTCCTGCCAGCGATCCGCCAGCGAGAGTCAGCGGCGTGCTGCCGACAGTAAAGCTGATGGTGCCGTCAGTTGGAGATGTGGTCATGCCCAGGGTGGCGGCGGTGTTGCCGGTCACCAGATCGGTGCCGGCGCTGCCGCCGATCTTGATCGCAACCTGCCCGTCGGCTGAAAAATCGGTCGAGATGTTGGCATAGCCGCTCAGTTCCTCGAGCAGCTTGTCGCGCTGGTCGAGCAGCGCGGTCTTGTCGCTGCTGGCATCGGAGGCGCGGGCGAGGCGGGTGTTGGTCCGCGCCAGTTCCTGCGCAATGCGGTTCACTTGCGTCATGCCGTCGGTGGCAAGGAACCGCAGGCCGTCGGCAGCGGCGTCCATCTCCTGCGCGGCGATCTGGAACGTCCCGGCCATGGTCCGCGCCTTCTCGATCACCGAGGCGCGCAGCGAAGTGTCGGTCGGGTTCTGGGCCAGCTGCTGGAGCGAGGATTCGAAGCCGACGATGGCATCGAACACGCCAGATTGCTCGATTGCGGCTTCGATGTTCTGAAGGCCCGAAGCTTCCGCACTGGCCCGCGCCACGTCAGAGCCGGTGCGGCGCACTTCGGCCTGGCGGAAGGCATCGGCGTTGCGGACAATGCCGTCGAGCCGCACGCCCGAAAGGGAAAGGTCGCCAATTCGATAGGCCCCGCCGGTCGAAGCCACTTCGCTGAACGCGGCCGAGCGCCGGACATAGCCGCTGGACGATGCGTTGGCGATGTTCTGTGCGGTAATGTCGAGGCCGATGCGGGCGGCCTGGACGCCGCTGCGGGCGATCGAGAGGAGATCGGATGCCATGGCTTATGCGCCTCCCTCTGGCGTCGTATCCTTGGGCAGGAGCGCGGCAAGGTGGTTCTCGATCTGCCTGGCAAAACCCAATGCGCCGGTCTGCGAGGCGATTTCGGCAAAGCGGTCGTCGCGCATCTGCACGAAAGTCTGGTCCATCTTCCCGAAAACGTCGTCGTCCCCGAAGTTGCTGGCGCGCGCGGCGGACAGCATCTGGCGGACGAAGATGGCTTCGAACTGCCTGGCCGCGCCCGAGAGCTTCTCGCGCTCGGTCTGCACCTTGGGCGTGAGCGACAGGTTGGCGGCAGATGCGGAAATCCCGGTCATATCACCACCATCTCCGCCTTGAGCGCGCCCGCTTGCTTGAGCGCTTCGAGGATTGCGACGAGGTCCGAAGGGCTGGTGCCAAGCTTGTTGAGCGCATCGACCAGCGAGGAAAGCGATGCGCCTGGCTTGAACAGGGCGACCTTGGCTTCCTTCTCGACCGCGTCGATCTGGCTGTTGGGGACCACGGCCGTCTGGCCCCGGCTGAACGGAGCGGGCTGGGACACCTGCGGCTTTTCGTCGATCTTCACCACCAGCTTGCCGTGGCTGATCGCGGCGGGCGAAAGGCGCACTGCGCTGTTGATGACCACGGTGCCGGTGCGGCTGTTGACGATGACCTTGGCCGCCGTTTCGGCAGGCGTCACGTCGAGCATCTCGATCGCCGCCATCGTTGTTGCGCGGCTGTCGGCTCCGGCGGGCAGGCGCAGTGCAAGCGTCACGCCGTCCTCGATCGTTGCGGACTGCGGAAAGCGGGCATTGATCGCATCGCGCACGCGCTGGGCGGTCATGAAATCGGCGTCGAAGAGGTTCCAGCGCAGCACTTCGCCGCTGTCGAACCCGGTGGCGACAGCGCGTTCGACGCTGGCCCCTTCGGCAATGCGGCCCACGGTCGGCACGTTCACGGTCAACTGCGAACCATCGCGCGCGGCAATGCCGAGGCCGCCGACGGCAAGATTGCCTTGCGCCATCGCGTAGATCTGGCCGTCGGCACCATAGAGCGGCGCAAGGATCAGCGCCCCGCCGCGCAAGGACTTGGCCTTGCCAATGGTCGAGACGGTCACGTCGATGCGCTGGCCCGGCTTGGCGAAGGCGGGCAGTTCGGCAGTGACCAGCACGGCGGCAGCGTTCTTGAGCCCGGGCGAGATACCGGTGGGGAGCTGCACGCCGAGACGGCCTGCGGTGCCTTTCATCGCCTGCGTAAGGTATTCGAGATTGTCATCGCCCGTCCCGGCAAGGCCAACGACCACGCCATAGCCAGTAAGCTGGTTGGCGCGGACGCCCTGGAACTCGCCAAGGTCGCGCACGCGCTCGGCCATGGCGGGCATGGGCAGGGCCGCCGCGAAGGCTGCAAGAACAGGAAGGATGAACCGGACCAGCATTGCATCAACCTTCAGAAGGGCGAAATCGCGTTGAAGAACTTCGAGAGCCAGCCCTCGCGGCTGGCCCGACCGACCGACCCGTTGCCGGTATATTCGACCCGCGCATCCGCAACCTGGCTGGAAAGAATGCGGTTTTCCTGATCGATGTCGCCAAGGCGCACGATGCCTGAAAACTGTACCCATTCCTGTCCCTGGCTCAGCATCATGCGCTTTTCGCCGCGCACCAGTGCCGTGCCGTTGGACCTCACTTCCGCGATCGTCACCGCGACCTCGCCGGCGAGCGTGCTCGTCTGCGAGGCATTGCCCTGACCATTGAACGACGATCCGCCCGAAGCATTAAGGGCACTGGGCTTGATGAACGACAGCGGGCCGGTGGTTGGCGGGGTGACAGAGAACTGCCCGTTCTTCTGCGTCTTGGCACCGGCGGTCTTGGCGCTGGTCATGTTCTCGACCAGCATGACGGTGACAAGATCGCCCACCGCATGGGCGCGGCGTCCTTCGACAAAGCCGGTGTAGCCAGCGCTGACGTTGAAGATCGAGCCCGCAGTCGGCGCCGCGGTCTGGACCGGCAGCGGCGGTGCAACCACCGGCTCGAAGCCCTTCTTGGGCTTGGCGGCAGAGGCCGGGTCCATGCCGAACACCACCGCGGCGGCGACCAGCGAGCCGACCAGCAGGGCGCGGACGGCGGTCCGGCGGCGGCGCGGGCTGCTGAAACGATCGGGGGTGAAATGGCGGTCGAATGGCGTTTGCATCGGTGTCACAGCGTCTGGTTCGCGTTCTGGAGCATGTCGTCGACGGCCGAGATCATCTTGGAATTGATCTCGTAGGCGCGCTGGCATTCGATCATGTCGACCAGCTCCTCGACCACGTTGACGTTCGAACCTTCGAGGTAGCCCTGGCGAATGTTCCCGCGTCCCAGTTCTCCCGGAACGCCGACCTGCGCCGCGCCCGAAGCGGCGGTTTCCTGAAGGAAGTTGTCGCCCATCGACCTTAGGCCGCCCGGGTTGGCGAAGCTGGCAACGGTGATCTGGCCGAGCTGCGCGGGCTCGTTCTGGCCGGCAATGGTCGCAGATACGGTACCGTCGTTGGCAATGGTGATGGCGCTTGCGCCCTCGGGAATGGTGATCGCCGGGTTCAGCGGATAGCCCTGCGCGGTCACCAGCACGCCTTCGGCCGAGCGCGAGAAGTTGCCCGCGCGGGTATAGGCGAGTTGTCCGCCCGGCATCGTCACCTGGAAGTAGCCATCGCCATCCAGCGCAAGGTCCAGCGCATTGCTCGTGCTCTGCAGCGTGCCCTGGCTGTCGATGCGGGTGGTCGCCTGCACGGCAACGCCGGTGCCAAGGTTGAGGCCCGTGGCATAGGCAGTCTCGTTGGAGGACTGCTGCCCGGCCACTCGCGCATCCTGATAGGCCAGCGTGGCGAAGTTGGCGCGGTCGCGCTTGAAACCGGTGGTGCCGACATTGGCGAGGTTGTTGGCGATCACGCGCATCCGCGTGTCCTGTGCCTCGAGACCGGTGCGGGCGACGTGAAGGGCTGAGCTGGGCATATCGGGTTACCTTTGCGATCAGGAAATGCGCATGAGGGAGGCGCTGGATTCGTCGACTTCCTTGGCCTGAGCGACGACTTTGGTGCGCATGTCGAACAGGCGCTGGGCTTCGACCATCTCGACAAGCACGCGGGTGGGATCGACGTTAGACTGTTCGAGGCTGCCGACCATCAGCCTGGCCTCTTCGTCTTGCGGCAGGATGCCAGGCTGGCCGTTCTGGCCGGGGACACGGAACAGGCCGTCGAGTCCCTTCTCGATCCGGCTGCCGGTGGTCGAGGCGATCTTGATGCGCCCGACCAGCTGGGGCGGCTGGTCGGGCGTCTCGGGATTGGCGACGGAAACGCCGCCATCGGGGAAATCGTGACCTTCGAGCCGAGCGGAACGGTGATCGGGCCGTTCTCGCCGATGACCGGGCGCCCGTCGCCGTTCTCCAGCACGCCGCCTGCACTCACCGCCAGATCCCCGCGGCGCGAATAGGCTTCGCTGCCATCTTCCGCCTGCAGGGCGAGCATCGTGTCGCCGGTCAGCGCCACGTCCAGCGGCTTGCCGGTGGCGATCAGCGTGCCCTGCGCCATCGACGATCCGCGCACTTCGCCTTCGGTCATCGCCCGCGCTTCAAGGCTGGGGCCTTTGAGCGTCATCGGCGTGGCCGTGAGCATTTCGGCGCGGAAGCCGATCGTCTGCGCATTCGCCATGTTGCTGGCGATCACGCGCTGGCGCACGGTCGATCCGGTCATGCCGGAGTAGGCGGTATAGATCAGGCGGTCCATGGATCAGGCTCCGGTCAGGTCAGGTGGATCAGGTCTGCAGCTGGATGACGGTCTGCGAGATCTGCGTTGCCGTATCGATCGCCTTGGCATTCGCCTGGAAATTGCGCTGCGCGGTAATCAGGCTGACCAGTTCCTCGGCAATGTCGACGTTCGAGCGCTCGAGCGCGCCCGAGAGCAGCGAGCCGTACTGGCCGGTGCTGGGCTGGCCGAATGTCGGGGCGCCCGAGATGCCGGTCGTCACCCAGTTGGAAGAGCCGACCTGCTTCAACCCTTGGGGTGCGATGAAGCTGGCAAGAGCGACCTTGCCGATAATCACGTTGGAGCCGTCGGCGTAGGAGGCGGTTACTGCGCCATCATCGCCCAGGGTAATCCCGGCGAACTCGATCGGGTTGCCGTTGGCATCGGTGCCATTGGTGGCGGGGATCAGCGCGTCGGCGGGCGTGGTCGAGGTAATCGTGCCCGCAGCATCGGTCGGGAAGACCTGCAGCCGGTTGCCGGAACCGTCGGAGATGTATCCTGCCCCATCGACAGTCAGGCTGCCATTGCGGGTAAACAGGGTCTGACCGGTCACGACGTTCTTGGTGGTGAAGAAGCCATCGCCGTTGATCGCAACGTCGAGAGCCGATCCGGTCTGCTCGATCGGGCCAAGCGCGAAGTTCTGGTTGATCGATTCCACCGCCGCGCCGATGCCGACGACCAGCTTGGGGTTGGTAAAGGCGCTGCCGACGACGATGTCGGCAAACTCGGTGCGGCTCTTCTTGAAGCCAGTGGTCTCGGCATTGGCGATGTTGTGGCTGATCACGCCAAGATCGGTCTGCGCGTTCTTGAGGCCGTTGAGCGAAGTGTAGAAGGACATGCGCGTCTCCTGCGGAACTTAAGCTTGCGAGGTGGTGGTGGGCTGGCTGGCGAGCAGCTTGGCAACGGTGCTGTTCAGCGTGTCGAGCTTGGTCGAGATCGCCGCGAGCGTGTCGGCCTGCTTGCCCGTTCCGCTCAGCGAATCCTTGATGTCGTTGAGGTTCGACAGCGACGAGAACTGCGCCAGCTGCGCCAGCATCTGCGTGTTGTCGACCGGCTCGGTCGGGTCTTGGTTCTGCAGCTGCGTGGTCAGCAGCTTTACGAAGTCCTCGGCGCCCATCGCGCCCCAGCCTTGACCAGCTTTGGCCGAAGCGGTGGCGCCGTTGACGCCGGTGGTGGCAGTTACGGAAGCGATCGACATTATTTCATCCTCATCGTTTCAAGCATCAGCTGCTTGGCTGTCTGCATCGCCTCGACCACGTTCTGGTACTGGCGCGAGCTTTCGAGCATCTCGACCATCTCGGCGTTCTCATCGACCGGGGCGGTCCAGACATCGCCATTGGCATCGGCGAGCGGATGGCCCGGATCGTGCTGGCGAATGGGGGTGGCGTCGGAGCGCTGGACGGCGGCAACGCGCACGGTCGAAAGGCCATTGGCCTGATCGAGCTGTTCGGCAAAGACCGGGCGCAACGGGCGATAGGCCTCCTGCTCGGTCGTGGTCACGGTTCCGGCGTTGGCAAGGTTCGATGCCGCCGCGTTCATCCGCACGAGCTGCGCCGACATCGCCCGACCGGTGACCTGAAACAGGGTGAGGGGATTGTTGCCGGCCATGGCTTATTCCCCTTGATCGCGCGGGTGATCGTCTCGACTCGGCCCTTGAGGAAGTTGAGCGTGGCCGAATACCCCACCGCGTTTTCGGCAAAGGCGGTCTGTTCCGTCGCCATCTCCACCGTGTTGCCATCGAGGCTGGGCATCACCGGCACGCGGAAGCGCGTGGCCGAGGCGATGGCCTTGTCCTCGCTCATGCCTGCGGTGCGGGCCTTGAGCGCTGCGGCAAAGTCGATGTCCTTCGCCTTGAAGCCGGGCGTTGCAGCATTGGCGATGTTCGAGGTCAGCAGGCCCATGCGTTGCGAACGCAGTTCCAGCGCCGCGCCGTGAATGCCGAAAAGGGAGTTGCTCATGGGTCTTGCCTTCACTGGCTGTCGAAACTCTGCCGGTGTTTCAGCAAAGGGTGTGCCAATTGCCGGAATGCCCCGGAAACCCGTGCCTTTCGGGATATCGGCAGGCGATGACCGGCAAGGGCTTGCCGGATGGCGGCAGAATCGCGCCCGTCGCGCTGCAACAGACTGAAATTCTAGAACTCACGGCCGTTCTGTGGTGACAGGAGACGTTCCGCTCATGCCACCTGCCTTTCTTTTCGACGGACTGTCCTTGTCGATCGTCCTTGCCGGAACCGCGCTTGCCACCGTGCTGCGCTCGGGCCGGCACGAGCTGACGGTCACCGCCCGGGCCATCGCCGGCCTGTTTGCAAAGCGCTTCTCTGCGGTTCAGGCCAAGGCTGATCTGGCCGCGCAGGTTTCGGCAATCCGCAGCGACGGTCTGCTGCGCGCCAGGACCAGCGCGATCGGCGACCGCGAGTTCGACGACGTAACCGACGTGCTCATTCGTTCGCGTTCGCTCGATGCCCTGATCGAACGACACCACGACCATCGCCGCAAAAGGATCACAGCAGCCAACGCGGCTGTCCGCACGCTGGCCCAGGCCGCAGAACTGGGGCCGGTGTTCGGCATGGTCGGCACGCTGGTCTCGCTCAGCCGCCTGCCCGCGACCGGGCTTGAACAGGGTACGCTCAGCGGAGCGATCTCGATGGCCGTGCTGACGACGCTTTATGGCCTGCTGCTGGCCAATCTCGTGCTTGCGCCGCTTGCCCGTGCGGTGGAGCGCCGCTCCCTGGACGAGGAACGCCAACGGCAGGAGGTGATCGACTGGCTCTCCGGCCAGATCGAACCGGCCCTGCCGGTTGCAACTCACGCCGCCCAGAACAACGGGCATCACTCTGGGCATCACATTGCGCATCATCGCGCCAGGCTGGAGCCATGATCGTCCGCGCCGGAACCGGCTGGCAATACGCGCTGGCCGATTTGTCTCTGATCCTGTTTCTCGCCACGGCTTCAGCGCTGTCGCAGACCGGCGGCAATGCCAAGGCCGCACCGCCCGCGGTGCCTTTGCCACCGATCGCTGCCGCAACGGAAAGCGAACCGGTGGCGGTATGGAGCATCGGTAGTGGCGCGCCACCCTTGCGCACATGGCTCGGCCAGGTCGGGCAGGACCCGCGCCTCGAAGTGCGGGTGATCGTGCGCTATGTCGGCAATACCCGTCTCGCCGCGCTGGCCCAGGCGGTGCAGCTGGCCGAAGCTGGCGGCCCGCGCGCCAGGGATGCCCGCATCCTTGTCGAACCGGGGGATCGCGCCGGTGCCAGCGTTGCGCTCGTCTACAGCAGCGAGACGGCCGCTGCGGCCAAACCAACCCAGTCTGGCACGATGATTGCTCAATAGCGGCATACCCTCAGCTGGATGCCGCTTATGACCACGACCCGCCTTCTCGCCGCAGCCCTTGTTGTCACTGCTGTCGCGGTACCGCTGCAAGCGCAGTCCTCGCCGTTCCATGATCTTGTTGCGATCGATCGCGCGGTCACTGCCTTCACCGGCGCCGGAATCGGTGAGCCGGGCGGTGCCACGCTGCCGGTTGACCGCCGTCTGCGCCTTGCCGCTTGCCGCTCGCCCTTGTCGCTCGATTGGCAGGGCAGCCGGCAGGATACCGTGCTCGTCCAGTGCCCCGATGCCGGCGGCTGGCGGCTCTTCGTCGCCACGTCCGGCAATACCCGGCAAGGCCCTGCCGCCCCACCGGCAATCGCGCGTGGGGAAGCGGTGACGATCAGCGTTGCGGGTGATGGCTTCTCGGTCGCGCAGTCGGGCGAGGCGATGGATTCCGGGGCCCTGGGCGCGTGGATTCGCGTGCGCACCGGCGCCCGCGCCACCCCGATCCGTGCCCGCATCGAACGGCCGGGGCTGGTCATCGTCCCCGTCGATTGATCGCCGCGCAGCCGTTTTTTAACAAACCGGCAAAATTTTTCCGCTCCCGCCCTTAAGAGATCGGCAAGACCACCGTTCTTGCCTTTATCAAACGCTAGGAGCGGAACCATGTCACCTATTGAAATCGGTGCATCGCGCCCGGTTGGGCCGGTGCAGGTCAGTACGCCCAAGTCCTCTAAGGCTGCAGTAGCGACCCCGGTCGTCGACAACGCGCCCGTTGCCGAAGCCAGCGCAGCTGCACAGGTCGAGCGCTCTGCCGCGCTCGATGCAGGGCAGGCTGCGCCGGTCGATGCCGAGCGGGTAAAGGACATCCGTCACGCCATCGAGACCGGCAAGTACCCCATCATCCCCGCCAAGATCGCCGACGCCATGATCGCGGCCGGCATGCTGCTGAGGACTGCACAGTAATGGCCACCTCTACCGTCGCTCGCCCATCGGACCTTCGCGAGACGCTTCGGCAGATGCTTGCCGTCCTGCAGCAGGAGCGGCATGCACTTGCCGGGCTCGATCTCGACATGATCATGGGCTGTGCATCGAGCAAGGCGGACCTGTGCGGCACGCTCGCCGATGTCGATCAGGCCTTGGTGGACGAGGAATGCCGCGGCCTGCTCGATGCCGCGCGCCGCCAGAACGAGGCCAATCGCAAGGTCCGCAACCTGATTGCGGCCAATGTCGCGGCCCGTCTCGACGCGCTTTCGGGTTCGGCTCCGCTCTACCGCGCAGGCCCTCAGGTCCACCGCCTTCGCACGGCGTGATGCCAAGTTGGCACGCCACTTGCTGAACACCTTCCGACACGCCGCCAACCCGCGGCCGGAAGGACAGTTCAGTGAGTTCAGCCGAGACCTTTGCCTTGCCCGGATCCCCGGCCGCCGTCAGCGGAACCGGGGCCAGCGTGCGCGGGGCGATTGCCGGGGCCGCGCAGGCCACGGGCACCGACTTTGCCTATCTCATGGCACAGGCCAAGCTGGAGTCGAGCCTCGATCCGTCCGCCCGCTCGCGCACATCGAGTGCTTCGGGGCTGTACCAGTTCACCACCGGAACCTGGCTGCGCACGCTCGAAAAGCATGGCGCAGAGCACGGCCTCGCCTGGGCCAGTGACATGATCCGCAGCGGCGCGGCGAGCGATCCTGCGGCCCGTGCCCAATTGCTCGCGCTGCGCTTCGATCCGCAAGTTGCCGCCACGATGGCCGGCGAGTTGGCGGGCGACAATGGCGATTACCTGAGCGGAGTGCTCGGCCGCCAGCCTGACCATGCCGAGCTTTACCTTGCCCATTTCTTCGGAGCCGAAGGGGCAGGGCGCTTCCTGACCGCCCTGGGCAACGATCCCTCGCAATCTGCCGCGGCGCTGTTGCCGTCAGCTGCGGCTGCCAA
Organism: Novosphingobium sp. THN1; assembly: GCF_003454795.1. Lineage (GTDB taxonomy): Bacteria > Pseudomonadota > Alphaproteobacteria > Sphingomonadales > Sphingomonadaceae > Novosphingobium. The sequence continues at coordinate 489,075 of NZ_CP028347.1, read as the reverse complement.
TCGTTCCACCTTCTACGACCGCTCCGGATCGCCACGCTCGGTCAGCGACGTCATGTCGCTCATCCGCAACCGCATGGCAGCAGCCAGCGAGGGCGCTACTGGCGACGAGGCCCTGCAGTGGGCCGCCAGTATGGGGGCCGCCAGCATGGGCGTCACCCCCGCCGCTTCCCCTGCGCCTCAATTCACCGGCGGGCCCATCGCCCGCGAATTCCAGAGCGCGGCGGCAAGCAGAGGCAATCCGGTGCCGGTGGCAGCCAGCTCGATGGCCGATACGCTCAGGCAGGCCTTTGCCCTCGGCGATGGCGCATCGGCGCCTGCGCATGTCCGGCAGGCATATGGCCGTCTTGCGGCAATGGGGCTCTAGGCCATGCTGAAGCGCTTCGGCTCCCCCGCCGCGATGGCCCTGCCTGCCGGCATCCTGATGCTGATCGTGCTGATGGTCGTGCCGATTCCGGCCGTCCTGCTCGATGTGTTCTTCGTGCTGAACATGGCGCTTTCGGTCGCCATCCTGATGGCGGCGATGAATGCGGAAAAGCCGCTCGATTTCTCGGCGTTTCCCTCCGTCCTGCTGTTTGCCACGCTGCTGCGTCTGGCACTCAACGTCGCTTCAACCCGCATCGTGCTGGTCAACGGCCACGAAGGCGGCGCGGCAGCGGGCCATGTGATCGAAGCCTTCGGTGCGTTCCTGATCGGCGGCAACTTCGCAGTCGGCCTATTCGTGTTCATGATCCTGATGATCATCAACATGGTCGTCGTCACCAAGGGCGCGGGCCGCGTCTCGGAAGTGTCCGCGCGCTTCACCCTTGATGCCTTGCCGGGCAAGCAGATGGCGATCGACTCCGATCTCGCCGCCGGCCTGCTCACGGCCGACGAAGCCAAGGCCCGCCGCCGCGAAGTCGCGACCGAGGCCGACTTCTACGGCTCGATGGACGGTTCGTCCAAGTTCGTGAAGGGCGATGCCATCGCCGCCCTGCTGATTCTGGGCGTCAACATCATCGCCGGTTTCTGCCTTGGCATGGTCAGCCACGGACTGACGGCATCGCAGGCGGCAGAGTTCTACATCACGCTGGCCATCGGCGATGCGCTGGTGGCGCAGGTCCCCTCGCTCCTGCTGTCGATCGCCGCTGCCGTGATCGTCACCCGCGTGTCCGACAGCCGCGACCTGACCGGCCAGATCGGCGGCCAGTTCGCCAACCCTGCCATCTGGCTTCCCGTTGCCGTGATCATGGGCGCGATAGGTGCGATTCCGGCGATGCCGCAGATAGTGTTCCTGCCTGCCGCCGCGCTTGCCGGTTGGCTGTGGTGGGCGCTCAAGAAGCGCGCCGACCGTCCCGCCCCGGTGGAAGTCATTGCGCCCGAGCCGATTGATCCGAACCGCATCACGCTCGACGAGGTCAGCGACCACACCCTTGTCACCATCGAGATGGGCTATGGCCTGATCCATCTGGTCGACGAGCGGCGTGGCTCGCCGCTGGTCGCCAGGCTTACCGGCGTGCGCAAGCAGCTCAGCCAGGCCTTCGGCTTCATCGTTCCCCAGTTCCGCGTGCGGGATTCACTGGAACTTGGCGCCAATGCCTACCGTATCCTGCTGGGCGGCGTGCCCGTCGGCATTGCCGACATGCGCCCCGAAAAGATCCTCGCCATCGACGCGGGCGATGCCAGTCCCGACCATGGCTTGCGTGGCGAAGCCACCCGCGATCCCAGCTTCGGCTGCCCCGCCATCTGGATCGACCCGGCACAGCGCGATCTGGCCATCGCCGAGGGCTTCCTCACGGTCGATGCCAGCACCGTCGTTGCCACCCACCTCAACCAGGTTCTGGGCGACCGGCCATCGGCGCTGCTCGGTCCCGACGAGGTCAAGGCCATTCTCGAAGGCGTCAAGGAGCGCGCCGCAGGCCTTGTCGAGACGATCCACCCGCAGCCGATGTCGCTTGGTGCGCTTACCCGCCTGTTCCACGCCTTGCTCGACGATGGCATTTCCATCGCCCACCCGCTGCCGATCCTCTCGGCCTTGAGCGAAGCGCTGCAGCAGACGAACGACCACGACCGTCTGGTGGACCTGCTGCGCGCCGACCTTGGCGCCATGATTGTCGGCCGCATCTGCGGCCCGGACGAGTGCCTGCCTGTCGTCACGCTCGAAGCCGGGCTCGAACAGATGATCGTTGGCGGAATGCACGATCCCGCCACCGGCCAACCCGTGATCGAGCCCGATCTCGCGCGCGGCATCGGCGAGCGCATCTCCACCCTGATTGCCGAGCGCGGGCCTGCCGCGCCGTCCATTGCCCTGATCGTCCAGCCCCGCGCCCGCCGCCCGCTCGCCGCGCTGTTGCGCCTGCGTGCGCCAGGGTGCCTGGTCATGTCGATTTCAGAACTGCCGCCTTCGCAGCCGATCGAGGTCATCTCCGTGATCGGAGGCGAGGCGCCGCCGCAACAACCTGCCCGTCCAGAGCTGCCAATTCCTGAGGGACTTGCCGCATGAAACACGACCACCGCGGTTTTGCCGCCGCCCGCGCCTATGCGCAGAACGAGGCCGCCGACCGTATCCGCCGCTTCCTGCCACTGGTGAAGCGCCTTGCCTGGCACGTCCACGGCTCGGGCCGCGCCGGGATCGAGATCGAGGACCTCATCCAGGCCGGCCTCGTGGCGTTGACAGAATGCGCCCAGCGGCACGACGGCCCGACCGAAGACGGCTTCGCCGCCTACGCCAAGTTGCGCGTGCGTGGCGCCATGGTCGACCTCGTTCGCCGCTCCACCCCGCTCTCCCGTTCAGCAACCGAACGCCGCCGCCTCCTGCGCGAGAGAACCACCGCGCTGACCAACGATCTCGGCCGCCCGCCCAACGACGCCGAACTAGCCGCCGCCATGGGCCTGACCGAACGCGAGCTGGCCGACCAGAAGGCCGCAGATGAGCCTTTGCGTTTCGAAACGATCGACGATGCCTATTCCGACAGCAATGCCGCCTTTGCCGACGATCGCCCGGATGCCTTCGCCATGCTCGCGGACGACGAAATGCGCGGAGCAGTAGCCTCGGCGATCGCCGACCTGCCCGAACGGCTGCAAATGATCATCCAGCTCTACTTTGTCGAGGAGCTGAACCTTGCCGAAATCGCCGAAGTCCTCGGCGTCAGCATCCCGCGTGTGCACCAGCTGAAGGCGCAGGCGCTCGACAAGCTGCGTGCCTCGCTTGGCGAGGGCTACGATATTCTCTGACCCCGCTTGCCAACCGCCCTGAGTCAGTTTAACCGATCAGTTAAACGCAGCTTTGGGAGAGGCAGGAATGGCGATCAGGACACGCATTACCGAGATGCTCGGGATCGAGCATCCGATCGTGCAGGGCGGCATGATGAACGTGGGCTATGCCGAACTGGCAGCCGCGGTCTCCAACGCCGGCGGCCTCGGCATCATCACCGCGCTGACCCAGCCAACGCCTGAAGCCCTGCGTGATGAGATCGAGCGCACCAAGGGCATGACCGCGAAGCCCTTCGGCGTGAACATGACGATCTTCCCGACCGTCAATTCGCCCGACTACAAGGCCTATGCCCAGGCGATCATCGACGGGGGCGTGAAGATCGTCGAGACGGCGGGCACGCAGGCGGTCCGCGAGATCTGGGAGATGCTCAAGCCCCATGGCGTGACGATCCTGCACAAGTGCACCGCCGTGCGCCACGCGCTTTCGGCCGAGCGCGCCGGTTGCGACATCATCTCGATCGACGGTTTCGAATGCGCCGGGCACCCCGGAGAGGACGACATCCCCGGCCTCATCCTGATCCCGGCAGCGGCTGACAAGGTGAAGATCCCGATGCTCGCCTCGGGCGGCTTCGGTGACGGGCGCGGCCTTGTTGCAGCGCTTTCGCTCGGGGCCGAGGGTATCAACATGGGCACGCGCTTCTGTGCCACGGTCGAAGCGCCGATCCACGACAACGTCAAGCAGGCCTATATCAACAACGACGAGCGCGGCAGCTTCCTGATCTTCCGCAACTTCAAGAACACCGCCCGCGTCGGCCGCAGCGAAGTGTCCGAGGAAGTCGTCCGCCGCCTGTCGCAGCCGGACGCGAAGTTCGAGGACGTTCAGGAGCTGGTCAACGGTCGCGCAGGCAAGCAATTGCTCGAAACCGGCGACCTGACCAAGGGCGTGTTCTGGGCCGGCATGGTGCAGGGCCTGATCCATGACATCCCGACCTGCCAGCAGCTGATCGACCGCATCATCGGCGACGCTGAAAGCATCATCCGTGGGCGCCTCGAAGGCATGCTGGCATGAAGATCGACGGATCGATCAGCGCAGTCGTCACCGGCGGCGCCTCCGGTCTCGGTCGCGCGACAGCCGAAGCTCTGGCAGCGGCGGGTGTGAAGGTCGCGATCTTCGACGTCAACGAGGAGCAGGGCGAGGCGGTGGCGCAGGCCATCGGCGGCCTGTTCTGCAAGGTCGACATCACCTCGGAGGACTCGGTCGTCGCAGGCTTCGCCACGGCCCGGGCGGCCCACGGGCGGGAGCGGGTCTGCGTCCACTGCGCGATGACTCATCGCAAGGGCAAGACTGTCAGCCGCAACCGCGAGACCGGCGAGTTCACAAGGCTCTCCACCGAGGACTACGAATACGCCGCGCAAGGCATCCTGATCGCCAGCTACCGGGTCGCCTCCCTCTCGGCATTGGGCATGGCCAGCCTCGATCCGCTGGAAGACGGCGAGCGGGGCACGATCATTCTTACCGCCTCGGTCGCGGCGCAGGATGCGCAGGTGGGGCAGGTTGCCTATGGTTCGCTCAAGGCCGGGGTCAACGGCCTCGTCCTGCCAATGGCGCGCGACCTGATGGACCTCGGCATCCGCGTCAACGCCATCATGCCCGGCATCTTCGGCACGCCGCTGCTCGGCCGCCTGCCCGACAAGGTGCTCGACAGCCTCAACGCCTCGGTCCCGTTCCCCAAGCGCCTCGGCAAGCCCGAGGAGTTCGCCAGTCTTGCCATGGAACTGGTCCGCAACAGCTATTTCAACGGCCAGGCGATCCGTCTCGACGGCGCGATCCGCATGGCCCCCGGTGAGGATTTCCGCATGACCCAGTCCCCCTTCCGTGACGATGTTCTTGCCGGCAAGACCGCATTCATTGCCGGCGGCACCAGTGGCATCAACCTCGGCATTGCCAAGCGCTTTGCCGAACTCGGCGCCCGCGTGGCAGTGCTCGGCCGCAATCCTGAAAAGGCCGCCAATGCTGCCGCCGAGATCGGCCGTGACGCGGTATGGCGCGCGGCTGACGTGCGCGATTACGGCGCGATCTGCGAGGCGATGAAGTCCGTGCGCGATGAAATCGGCGCGCTCGATATCGTCATCTCGGGCGCGGCGGGAAACTTCCTTGCGCCTGTCCTCGGCATGTCGGCCAATGCCTTCAAGACCGTGGTCGACATTGACCTCCTCGGCACGTTCAACGTGTTCCGCGGTTGCCACGAACTGCTGGGCCCCGGCGCCTCGCTGATCGCCATAACCGCGGGGCAGGCGGAACAGGCCATGGCGATGCAGGCCCACGCCTGCGCGGCCAAGGCCGGGATCAACCAGCTTGTCCGCACGCTGGCGATCGAATGGGGGCCGGACGTGCGCGTCAACGGGATCTCGCCGGGGCCAATCGCCGACACCGAAGGCATGGCCCGCCTCGCGCCGGACGAGACCACCCGGCAGGCACACTATGCCCGCATCCCGATGAAGCGCTGGGGCACGGCCTACGAAATCGGCGAAGCGGCAGTGTTCCTCTCGACCCCTGCCGCCAGCTACGTCACCGGCGCGATCCTCGATGTCGACGGGGGCAGCTCGGTCGGCGACGCCTCTCGCACCAGCACGAGCAAGGGCCTGGCCTGATCATTCCTCTCCCCTCCCGCAAGCGGGAGGGGGCGGGGGTGGGCTTTCCTCAGCCCGCGTGCTCACCCGCCAGGATCGGGTCGCCCACCTGCATCGTCTTGCCATCGGTGACGATCACCTTGTCGCCGAGCGAGGCGATGCGGAACAGCTTTTCGGCGAAGGCATCGGGCACGCCGATGCAGCCGTTGGTGGCATAGCCCTTTTCCACCTTGCTGCCGTGGATCGATACACCGTCGTTGGTCAGCCGCATCATCCACGGCATCGGCGCATCGTAGATGTTTGAGACGTGGTCGGCATCCTTCTGGGTGATCGGGAAAATGCCGGTCGGCGTCGGCTTCTCGCCATAACCCTTGAGGATCGCCGCCGCGCCGATCTCGTGCCCGTCGCGGAATACCGAGATGACCCGCGCGGTCAGGTCCACCGTCACCACCAGCTTGCCCGATGCCGGTGCGCGGGTCTCGTCCCAGTAGAACTTGCCGAAGCGAATCGGCTCGTTGATCGGGAGGATCGACTTGACCACGAACGGCCCGTCTACCGGCTTTTGCGCCACGGCGGGAACCGGCTTGTGCGGGGGTACCATGGCAGGCGCGGCTTCTGCGGCGCCGCTGCCAAATGCGACTTGCGCGATGTCCTGCCCAGCGTGGAAGGCGAGCAGCGAAGCGGCGCCCGTGGCGATCACGCCCAATGGCATTCGCACCCAGCGCTTCGTCCACCAACCCGATTGCCCAGCCATTCGCGCCACTCCTTTCCCGTTAAGGAATAGGCATTAACGCATGGGCTTGCGAGTCCCGATCCCACCGCGTCCCGCCTCGGGACGGCGGGCATCTGGTAGGTTATCAATCGTGGTTAACGTGCGGGAAGTGCCAGCCGCCGCCACAGCCGCTCGAGCGGTCCCTGCCCGAAGCGCCGCAGCCACCACTGCGGCCAGAGGACCATCGCCGCCCATCCCAGCAGCACGAACGCCGGAAGCCAGACGCGCGGCAGCTCCGGCCCAAGGCCAAGGCCCCAGCCAGAGAAAATCGCCGTCATCAGCACGGTCGTGCCAAGATAGTTGCTGAACGCACAGCGCCCCGCCGCCGCCAGCGCCTTGCCGATCCGCCACTGCCGCACGGTCGGGAAGATCAGCACCAGCAAGGCGGCATAGCCCAGCGCCATCAGCAGGTGCGGCAGGGCCATGCCGTCCTCGATTGCCAGGAACATCGCCTGCGGTGGCCAGCCGTGCCCTTCCAGCCAACGTATCGCCAAAACGGTCGGGACCCCACCGATCACGATGCCCGACCCGGCCAGCATCGCCAGCTGCGGGCGTGTCCAGTCCGTGAAGAACCCGCCGCGCACCATGGCCATGCCCAGCAGCATCAGCGGTACTGTCTCGGTAAAGGTCGAAAGCGTCGTGGTAAGAGGTTGCAGGGGGAGTCGGTCAGCTTGAGCCAGATCGCCTGGAGGAACCCCGCGTTCAAAACAGCGGTGTCCTTGGCCACCGATGCGGCGATGCGCCCTACCATCGCGGCATGTCCGGCAACGTCGGGCGGGGACGCAGTGCCCGCCAGTACTGCCTGCTCGGTCAGCGCGCCGGGCAGGGCGGTCAGCGCTTCGATAACGTGAACCAAGACGTAGAAGGGCAGGGCGATCAGCACCAGCTGTCGCGGCTCCAGCCGGCGCAGCAGCAGCGCGGCCATTCCGCACAGCGCGTAGAGAAACAGGATGTCGCCCCACCACAGCAGCGCGAAGTGCAGGTAGCCGAACAGTGCGAGCCACAGCAATCGCCGGACTTGTGCAGCGTCAGGGTCCAGACCCTTGCGCTCGGCAGCTTGCGCAAACAGCACCATGCTGGCGCCGAACAGCATGCTGAACAGCGCCCGCATCTTGCCCTCGAACACCACGAAGGCAAAGGCAAACCAGCCGTACGCGGCAGGCTCGGCATGAGGAATCGCAGGCGAGAAGGTTGCGAGCGAAGGCCCCAGAACCCGGTGACATTGATCGCCAGAATGCCCAGCACGGCCACGCCGCGCAGGAAATCCATCGCCTCTATGCGGGTAGGGGTATATCCTCGGCCAAGCCATCAGGGCTTTACCACCAGGCACGTGAAGCCGCCAGCCTTGAGCGCGCCGCAAGCCTTGTCTGCATCGGCCGGTCCGGCAAACCCCCCGGCAAGCAGGCGCGTGACCGAGCCGGACGGAAGGTCGATGCGGCCATGGCCTGCCAGTTCAGGCCGTCCCTTGACCTTGCTCCACAGCCCATCCGCGTTGGCCTTGACGCCGAATGCGCCCAGCTGGACGCGCCAGTTGCCTTTGGCCTGGGGGCAGGGGAACAGGAGCAGAGGCAGCAGGCTTCGGCGCCTTGGCGGCGACCGGCTTTGCCGCCGGAAGTTCCGCCATATGCACCGCACCCGATGATGCTTTGGCTGCGACCGGCTTTGCTGCCGGGGCATTGCTGCCGACCACGCGCTTGGGGGCGGGCATCGGCACTGGATTGGCAAAGTCAGCGCCTGCAGTGATGACCGATGGAGGCACGTCTGCCTTCTCCAGCGAGCCCGTCGGAACGCTCGAACGGACCGGGGCGGTCGGCATGGCCTTGGCACCCAGATCGGCCGCTGCGAACTGCTCGGACCGCTTGGTCTGTGCCTTCTGCTCAAGATCCGCCGCCAGCGATACGCCAAGTTGGCGTTGTTCCAGCGGGATCATGTTGTCCATCATCGCCAGCGCCCGCGTCGCCTGTTCGAGGCCGCTCGACGAGGCGCGACTGGTCAGCGCATAGGCGCGAACCCAGTCCTTGCCCACCGTATCGCCGTTGAAGTGCGCAATGCCCAGGATGTACATTGCGCGCGGTTCGCCGCGTTCGGCCGATGCCTGCAGGAATGGCGCGGCCTCGGCCTTGCGATTGTCCTGGAACAGCAACAGCCCCAGCGTGTCGGACGCCTTGATATGGCCCTGTTCGGCGGCCTTGCGATACCATGCTTCGGCCCGCTTCAGGTCCTGCGGCACGCCTTTGCCCAGCTTGTAGGCCTGCCCCATGTTGAACTGCGCATCGGCATCGCCCCTGGCAGCAGGGCCAAGCCATTCCTTGACCGCCGCTTCATGCTCCCAGCGCGACCATGCCTCGACGCCCGCCTTGGTGTCGGCCAGTGCCGGAGCGGCGGCAAGCGCCATCGCCGCAGCGGCGGCAAGCGCCATTGCCGCAGCGGTGATCGCCAGACTGGAAATGCGCTCGAAGTTTCTCATGGTCGCCAAAGTCCGTCCCGGTGAAATGCCAGTGAAAAGTCACATCGTGATCGTTACTGCAACCCGCAGCCACCCTGTTCGGGTCTGTGCCCGGTTGCGATTCCGGCCTTGCTGCGCGGGCGGTATAGTCAACGAGGCGTTAGCGAAGTCTTAGCGACGGTCTGTGGCCCGAAAAGCGCGTAAGCCCCGACGTTCTTCATGCCAGATCCGCAGTCGGCCGTCTCCGGAATGGAGCCGACGTTAACCGAAATTTCAGTCCGATCTGCGAATCCGGACGCGAAGAGAACGTGGCGTGCGCCTGCATCATTGCGAGGTGCGACTATCAGGGGGTTTGGCTTTGCGCGTACTGGCATTGGCATCGCAGAAAGGCGGATCGGGCAAGACCACGCTGTCCGGTCACCTCGCCGTCCAGGCCCAGCGCGCTGGAGCTGGGCCGGTCGTGCTGATCGACATCGACCCGCAAGGCTCCCTTTCCGACTGGTGGAACGAGCGCGAGGCCGAATTTCCGGCCTTTGCCCAGACAACTGTCGCCCGCCTTGCTTCCGACCTCGTGATCCTGCGCCAGCAGGGCTTCAAGCTCGCGGTCATCGATACGCCGCCGGCCATCACCATGGCGATCCAGTCGGTGATCTCGGTTGCGGAACTGATCGTCGTGCCAACCCGCCCCAGCCCGCACGACCTGCGCGCCGTCGGTGCCACGGTTGACCTGTGCGATCGCGCCGGCAAGCCGCTGATCTTCGTTGTCAACGCCGCCACGCCCAAGGCGCGCATCACCTCGGAAGCTGCCGTGGCGCTTTCGCAGCACGGCACGGTGGCCCCGGTCACGCTGCACCACCGCACCGATTTTGCCGCCTCGATGATCGATGGCCGCACGGTCATGGAATGCGATCCCGGCGGCAAGTCGGCGGCAGAAGTCGCTGCCTTGTGGACCTACATTTCCGAGCGCCTCGAAAAGAACTTCCGCCGCACGGTCTTTGCCGTGCCGCAGCAGGCCGCCGCGATCCCGATGGCTGGCGCGCCGCGCCCGATGGGTGGCTTCGGCCGCCGCGTCGTCGGTTCCTGAGGAGGCGCGGCCCATGAGCGCTTCCAAGCCTCTCGCCTCGCTTTCGCCCAGCCTGCTCGCCCGCAAGGGCGCTGCCCGTCCGGCCATGCGCCCGCAACTGGCCATCAGCTACGAAGAGCAGAGCCAGTTCGTCTCGCAGGACGATCTGGGCTGGAACGACCTTGGCGAAGACATCGCCGAGATCGCCGCCCCGGCCCAGATGGAGCAGCCGGTTGTCGTCCAGCAGATCGAGTCGCTGGCCGAGAAGGTTGCCGCCTTCGCAAAGCCCGCGCAGCCCGGCGAATTTGCGTCGGTGGCGTCGGTCAAGATTGCGCGCAGCCGTGTGAAGGGCGGCAAGCCGGTCCGCTCCGCGCTGCAGGAAGGCCGCAAGGCTGCCTTCACTTTGCGCCTCGACAACTACCGCCACATGCGCCTGCGCCTGGCCTGCACGCTCGAAGATCGCAGCGCGCAGGAACTGGTGACCGAGGCGCTCGACCGCTTTCTCGCCGAACTTCCCGGGCTTGAAGACCTCGCCCGCCGCGCCGTGACGCGCAACTGACGCCTGAGGGAACCATGGACATGATCACCGCCTTCGCACCCAATCGCGCCGCTCGCCTGGTGATGTCCACCGCGCTGGCCGCCGGCGTCCTGACCGGCTGCGCCAGCGGCGGCGCTCACCCCGACAAGTACGCATCGTCGGCCCAGACCGCGCTGGCCAAGGGCACCACGACGGCCGCGATCGACAATGCCGAAAAGGCCGTGCTGGCCGATCCGCGCAACGCCGCCTATCGCGTGCTGCTCGGCAATGCCTACCTCAAGGCGGGCCGCTTCGAATCCGCGCGCCAGGCCTATGACGATTCGATGGAGCTTGGCGAAGACTCGAGCCGTACCGCGCTCAGCCTGGCGCTCGCCGATATCGCGCTCGGCCGCCATGCCGAAGCGATCGACACCCTGAACTCCTATCGCGACAGCCTTGCCGCTTCGGACTACGGCCTCGCGCTGGCGCTTGCCGGGCAGCCGCAGCAGGGCGCACAGATCCTCGCCCAGGCCCTGCGCGGTGGCGAGAACACGCCCAAGGTCCGCCAGAACCTCGCGCTTGCTTATGCGCTGTCCGGCCAGTGGCGCGAAGCCCGCACCATGGCCGCGCAGGACGTGCCGGCCAGCGAGCTTGGCGATCGCATGGAACAGTGGGCGCTGATGGGCTATTCCGAACGCACCCGCGATCGCGTCGCCGGGCTGCTCGGCGTGCCGCTGCGGGGTGACACCGGCCAGCCGCAGGCGCTGGCACTGGCGAACTTCCCGGCGACGGAACAGCTGGCCGCAGAAGCTGCCACCCGCGTGGAGCCAGAAGCCGCCGCCGCCGCACCGGCGCTCGCGGAAGCTGCGGTCAAGGAGTTGCCTGCGACCGAGCCTGAGGCACCAGCACCGTCGCTTGCCGATTCCTCGTCGCAATCGCAGCAGGCACAGCTTGCTCTGATCGATCTGCCCGCCTCGCAACCGGCTGCTGCACAGGCCTATGTTCGCCCCGCGACCGTTCCGGCGCGCAAGGCACCAGTCGCCGCAAAGCCCGTCGCGACTCCTGCAAAGGCTGGCACTCATCTCGTCCAGCTCGGCTCGTTCGCAACGCCCGAGGGCGCGCGCCGCGCCTGGCGCCATTACACCGCGCGCAACCCCGAACTGAAGGGCTTCACCAACGTGACCACGAAGGTCTCGGTCAATGGCAAGCAGTTCTGGCGCGTGCAGGCTGCCGGCTTTGGCGGACAGGCATCGGCCAGCAGCATGTGCGGATCGGTCAAGTCGCGCGGCGGCGTGTGCCTGGTTCTGCGCGGCAATGCGCCGGCCATGCCCGGTCAGCAGCGCCCGGCCGAAAGCCGCATGGCCAAGCGCTGAACTTCGAAAGTTACCGTGTGAGAGCGGGCGGGGGGCGCGGGACCAAAGGGTCCCGCGCCCTTCTCGCGTCAGCTGACCTGCTTGCCGCCCTTGAACAGCGCGGTCACGCGGCCCTCGACCGGACGGCGGTCGAACGGGGTATTGCCCGCCGCAGCTGCCATCTTGTCGGAATTGACGATCCACGGACGCGCGGCATCGACCACCGCGATATCCGCTTCCATGCCGGTTTCGAGCCGCCCGGCCTCCACGCCCAGCAGCCGCGCCGGATTGGCGCAGAGCAGTTCGAACGCGCGCGTCATGGTGATCACGCCATCGCGGACCAGTGTCAGCGTCAGCGGCAGCAGCGTTTCGGCCCCGGCCATGCCCGGTTCGGCATCGGCAAAGGGCAGGCGCTTGTCTTCCGGGCCGCGCGGATCGTGGCCTGACGAGATCACGTCGATCGTGCCATCGCCAATCGCCGCGATCACCGCCTTGCGGTCTGCGTCCTGCCGCAGCGGCGGCGACATCCGGCAGAAGGTGCGGAACCCGACCAGTTCGAGGTCCGACAGGATGAAGTGCGCAGGCGTCACGCCCGCCGTCACCTTCACGCCACGCGCCTTGGCCGCCCGCACCAGATCGAGCGCCCGCGCCGTCGTCACTTGCCGGAAATGCACATGCGCGCCGGACAGCTCGGCCAGCGCAATGTCGCGCGCGACGGCCAGCGCCTCGGCCTCGGCAGGGGCGCTCGGCAGGCCCAGCCGCGTTGCCACGTCGCCCGCCGTCGCCACCGCGCTGCCGGTGATCCCTGCGTCCTCGGCATGAGTCACGACCACCAGCCCGAGCATCGCGCAATAGCGCAGCAGCCGCAGCATCACGCCCGAATCCGCGATCCAGCCGCGCCCAGTCGCCACTGCCTTGGCCCCGGCATCGCGCATCAGCGCCAGCTCGGCCAGTTCCGTGCCCTCAAGCCCGCGCGTCGCTGCGGCCAGCGGGTGAACCCACATGTCCGGCTTGCCCGACTGCGCGGCAAAGCGCACCCGCGCCGGATGGTCGAGCACCGGCCTCTGATCCGGCATCAGCGCCGCCCGGGTGATCCCGCCGAAGTGGAACGCGGGCTTGTCGATAGCAAAGACGCCAAGGTCGACCAGACCCGGCGCGATCAGCTTGCCGCCTGCGTCAAAAACCTCGTCGCCATCCTGCGGCGTGACATCGCCGACAGCCACGATCCGCCCGCCTTCGCAGCGCAGCGCACCCGCAACCGGCTCGCCCGACGCCAGCACCAGCTTACCGCCAGTGATCGTCAGAGGTTGTGCGATCATGCCGGAACTCCCTCAGCTGCCCAACCCGGCACGCCGCGTGCCCTGCGGGTCAGCACTTCAAGGCAGGCCATGCGGATCGCCACGCCCATTTCCACCTGCCGCGTGATCAGGCTGCGCGTGGGGTGGTCAGCCACGGTCGAATCGATCTCTACGCCGCGGTTCATCGGCCCCGGGTGCATCACGAAGGCATCGGGCTCGGCCCTGGCCAGCCGCTCCGGCGTCAGGCCATAAAGATGGCGGTATTCGCGCGGGGAGGGGATGAACTGGCCGGACATGCGCTCCTGCTGCAGGCGCAGCATCATCACGATGTTGGCGCCCTTCAATGCCGCGTCGAAATCATGGAACGGCGTCACGCCCATCGCCTCGATCTCGGCCGGCATCAGCGCGGGCGGCGCGCAGACCCGCACGTCGGCGCCCAGCGCGGTCAGGCTCAGGATGTTCGATCGCGCCACGCGGCTGTGCAGGATGTCCCCGCAGATCGTCACCTTCAGACCGTTGAGGTCCGATCCCACCGGCAGCCCCAGCGCATGGCGCATGGTCAGCGCATCCAACAGGGCCTGCGTCGGATGCTCGTGCTGCCCGTCGCCCGCATTCAGCACCGGGCAATCGACCTTCTCGGCAATCAGCCGCACCGCGCCCGAGCTGGCATGGCGGATCACGATGGCATCGGCGCGCATCGCATTCAGCGTCATCGCCGTGTCGATCAGCGTCTCGCCCTTCTTCACGCTGCTGGTGGCGGCGTGCATGTTGACCACGTCCGCGCCCAGCCGCTTGCCCGCGATCTCGAAGCTCAGGAGCGTGCGGGTCGAGTTCTCGAAGAAGGCGTTGATGATCGTCAGACCATTGAGCAGATCGGTCTTCTTCTTCGGCTGCCGGTTCAGCTCCACCCATTGCTCCGCCTCGTCGAGGAGGTAGAGAATCTCGTGGCGCGCAAGCTGGCCGATGCCGGTCAGGTCACGGTGCGGGAAGGCGAGGCCGCCCGCTGGATAGCGGCCCGCTTGGGGTGGGTTGAGCTTTGCATTAAAGCCAGTTCCCTAGAGGGCAGGCCCGCCATTCTCAAGCCGTTTCCCGCTGGCTTTGCACCGCCGTCCACAATAGTCTGCGCCCTATGAGCTTTGCCAAATCGGTCTGGAAGATCCTCGTCGCCATCAAGGACGGTCTCGTCCTGCTGTTCCTGCTCCTGTTCTTTGCAGGACTCTACACCGTCCTCACGCTGCGGCCCGCCCCCGGCATGGTCCGCGAAGGTGCGCTGTACCTGCCGCTCGATGGCCGCGTGGTGGAAGAAGCGAGCGAGGTTTCGCCCACGCAATTGCTGTCAGGGCAAACGCCTGAGCCGGAATACACCGCGCGCGACGTATCCCGCGCCATTGCCGCCGCGGCTGACGACAAGCGCATCAAGGCCGTCGTGCTCGATCTCGAAGCTTTCGGCGGCGGGTCCGCCGTCCACCTCAGCCAGATCGGCGCGGCGATGGACAAGGTGCGCGCGGCCAAGAAGCCGGTCCTCGTCCGCGCGCTGATCTACACCGACGATGCGATGCAGCTTGCCGCGCACTCGTCCGAAGCATGGGTCGATCCCATGGGCGGCGTTGCCATCAGCGGCCCCGGGGGCACGCTGCTGTTCTACAAGGGCCTGATCGACAAGCTGAAAGCCAACGTCCACGTCTTCAAGGTCGGCACCTACAAGAGCGCGGTCGAACCCTATATCCGCGCCGAAATGTCGCCCGAGGCGCGTGAGGCGATGCAGGCCGTTTATGGCACGCTGTGGCAGAACTGGCAGGACGAGGTGAAGAAGGCCCGTCCCAAGGCTGACCTCACGCTTGCCACCACCGACCCGGCGAAGTGGGTGCGTGACAACGGCAACGATGCCGCGCAGGCTGCGCTCAAGTCCGGCCTTGTCGACAAGATCGGCGACCGCGTGGCATTCGGCCAGCGCGTCGCCCAGATCGTCGGTGCGGATGATGAAGAGGGGCTTGGCGCGTTCAAGGCCACCGAACTCCCGGTCTATCTGGCCGACAAGTCCGCGCCCAAACAGGGCAAGGCCGTCGCCGTCGTCACCGTCGCGGGCGAGATCGTCGATGGCGATGCTGGCCCCGGCACGGCGGGGGGCGACCGCATTGCCGATCTGATCGACGGCGTGACGCAGAGCGACGATTACGCAGGGCTCGTCCTGCGCGTCGATTCGCCGGGCGGTTCGGTCATGGCCTCCGAACGCATTCGTGCGGCGGTGGAGCGGGTCAAGGCCAAGGGCCTGCCGGTCGCCGTCTCGATGGGCAGCCTTGCCGCAAGCGGCGGGTACTGGGTCTCCACGCCCGCCCAGCGCATCTTTGCCGAACCGAGCACGATCACCGGATCGATCGGCGTCTTCGCCGTGCTGCCCACGCTCGAACAGACGCTGCCGCAATATGGCGTCACCACCGATTCGATCCGCACCACCCCGCTCTCGGGCCAGCCGGATCTCCTGGGCGGCCTCAGCCCGCAGGTGGAGGCGCTGCTGCAGGGACAGGTCGAACAGACCTACGGCCGCTTCCTCGGTCTCGTCGCCAAGGCGCGCGGCAAGTCCGCAGGCGACATCGACAAGATCGCCCAAGGGCGCATCTGGGACGGCGGCACCGCCCGCCAGCTCGGCCTCGTCGACCAGTTCGGCGGCCTCGACGATGCGGTGGCCTGGGTTGCCAAACAGGCCAAGGCCGAAACCTTCCACGCCGAATACATCGCCGACGAACCCAGCCCCTTCGCCCAGCTCCTCCGCCAAATGGAAACCGGCGAAGCGCCCGAGGCACGGGCGCATGACCTCGCGGGCGCGCTGGCGGCGCAACAGCAGGGCCTGCTGGCGCGGATGCAGGCCGATGTGATGCGCCTGATGGAAGGCGGCGGGATCAGGGCTTACTGTCTGGAGTGTGCGGGGAGGGAGCCATTTCCCAAAGAAGCCCAAAGGCATTAACTACGATGAGCTTGTTCGAAGCCTACATTCGGAATTTATAAGAGATTGCCAATTTTGGAGCGTTTGATGGAAAATGAGGGTCCAACCAATGGAGCAGATCAAAACAGCGAGAAATCTGATCTTGTAAATCAGATCGACAACCTCTTGTGGAATATCCGGAGCACAGCCGGTTCGCGCTTTGCAGCGGCAAAGCGGCTTGAGCGCCGTGATCGATCTTTGACAAGTCTTACGGCGTTTTCGTCGGCTTACATTATTATTTTAACCGTTCTTCCATACATCATAAAAAGCAGTCAGAGTGTTTCAGATAGAATCAATCTTGTCACTGTTGCAATGGCGGTGGTAGTTCTTGTTTCATCGCTTCTGCAGTATTCAAGTGGGGATATTGTCAATGCTGAGCAGTATCATAGATCTGCTTTGGAGCTTAAAGAGTTGAGGCGAGAAATAAAAGCAATGCGCGGGAGTTTAAGCATAGATCAGTTCATCGACTACTCGGCTAAGTATAGTAGAATACTTGAAAAATATTCGGTTAATCACGATGATATTGATTATCTGAGATATAAGCTCGAAAACCCTTCAGAGTTTGAAATGACCAAATGGCAGATTCGTCTCGGGAACCTTCGCCTGAGGACTGCGAACAGTCGCCCAGTCGTTTCACTGATTTTCGTAACTCTTGTGTGCGGATACGTGGCCTACTTCTCAATTTTTGCAGCTAATCCGGCGCAGCCGGCACCTCCTGCGGCGCGCCCGGCTGAACCTGATCCGGCTCGACCACCGGCGCTTCATCGGGCTGGATAACCGGCGGCACGCCGTCCGGTTCGGTCACCGGCGGGCTTTCGGGCGGGGACTGGGGTTCGATTCGGTCGGGTTGCGGGGAATCGGGGGTCGTGGCCATCGTGCGGCTCCTTGAAAGGTTCGAGCTTTCTTCCCCAACTCGCCTCCTCATACACTGTTCCACGCAGTAATTCCAAGGCGCTTGCCCTTTTCAAGCCACTGCGATAGGGGCACCGCTCGCTTTTCGCCGGATGCGGGCGTGGCGGAACTGGTAGACGCAGCAGGTTTAGGTCCTGCCATCGCAAGATGTGGGGGTTCGAGTCCCTTCGCCCGCACCAGTCCGCGCGCCGGCGTCCGAGTCAGCTTTTCCCGCGCATGCGCGTGACATACATGAAAGTTGGATCAGGATGCAGATCGTCGAAACCACCAACGAGGGCCTGAAGCGCGCCTACACCGTCACCATCCCCGCGGCCGATATTGCCGCCCGGGTCGAAGGTGAGGTCAAGAAGATCGCGCCGCAGGTGCGCATGCCCGGCTTCCGCCCCGGCAAGGTGCCCGCCAACCTCGTGCGCAAGATGCACGGCGCGCAGCTTCACCAGGAAGCCCTGAACACCACCATCCGCGAAGCGATGGACAAGCTGGTCGCCGACAACAAGCTGCGCCCCGCGATGCAGCCCGCCGTCGCCCTCGGCGAAGGCTATGACGAAGGCAAGGACGCCGAGCTGACCGTCGAGCTCGAAGTCCTGCCCCAGATCGAAGCGCCTGCGCTCGATGGCCTCAAGCTTGAAAAGCTGACCGTGCCCGTCACCGAAGCCGAAGTCGACGAAGCCGTCGCCCGCATCGGCGCCGGCCAGAAGTCCTTCACCGATGCCAAGAAGGGCGCGAAGGCCAAGGACGGCGACCAGATCATCATCGACTTCCTCGGCAAGGTCGATGGCGTTGCCTTCGAAGGCGGCGCGGCTGAAGACACCCCGCTCGAACTCGGCGCGGGCCGCTTCATCCCCGGCTTCGAGGAACAGCTCGTCGGCGTGAAGGCCGGTGACGAAACCGTCATCACCGTGACCTTCCCGGAAGACTATCCGGCCGAAAACCTCAAGGGCAAGGAAGCCACCTTCGACATCAAGGTCAAGGCGGTGAAGAACCCCGGTGAATTCGAAGCCAACGACGAATTCGCCAAGATGCTCGGCCTCGAAAGCCTCGAGCAGCTCAAGACCCTGCTTCGCGGCCAGCTCGAGCAGGAAACTGCCGGCCTGACCCGCACCCAGATGAAGCGCGCGCTGCTCGATCAGCTTGCCGCCGGTCACGACTTCGCCGTGCCGCCTTCGATGGTCGATGCAGAGTTCGAGCAGATCTGGGCCCAGCTTCAGCAGGAAGCCCAGAACGAAGAGAACCCGGAAGAAGCCCTGAAGGAAATCGAGGCCGAGAAGGACGATTACCGCAAGATCGCCGAACGCCGCGTGCGCCTCGGCCTGCTCCTGTCGGAAATCGGCCAAGCCAATGGCGTGACCGTTTCCTCGCAGGAAATGGAAATGCTGATCCGTCAGGCTGCCCAACAGTATCGCGAGCAGGACCGCCAGCGCTTCGTCGACTACGTGCGTTCGGAACCGCTTGCCGCCGCCCAACTGCGCGCGCCGCTCTATGAGGACAAGGTCGTCGACTTCCTGTTCGACAAGGCCGAAGTCACCGAGCGCGAAGTGACCAAGGAAGAGCTGCAGGCCGCGATCGAGGCCGAGGAAGGCGCTGCTGCCGCTTCGGCAAAGCCTGCCAAGAAGGCTCCGGCCAAGAAGAAGGCTGCCAAGGACGAAGCTCCGGCCGAGGAAGCTTCTGCTCCGGCTGCCGAGGAAGCGCCGAAGAAGAAGGCCGCTCCCAAGAAGAAGGCGGCTGATGAAGCCCCTGCTGCCGAAGCCGCCGCTGAAGATGCGCCTGCTCCCAAGAAGAAGGCTGCGCCGAAGAAGAAGGCCGAAGGCTGATCTCCATTTCGGACTGATCCGGCTCGCAAGGGCGGGATTTCTGACGGCCCGGCGCGCATCAGCACGCCGGGCCGTTGCCGTTTCTGGCCAGGCGCTACGTAATTGCGCGCCGCTTGAATGCGTATTTCGTTAGGAAAAACGCAGACCGTTCGGTTTCCGATCCATCTCCCGTTCGCACCCGAGTCGCATTGTGTCAGCATCCATCGGCAAGGAACCTCGTCTGGGGGAACTGCCATGCACACAGTCCGCAATCGCGTAGCCTCGCGTCCTCGTCCTCCGAAGATTTCAACCAGTGGCAGGGCGTCATCGAAGGGAAGGGCTTCACCGAAGGGTGGGGCATCACCGAAGGGGAAAGTGCCTCTGGCGCCAATGTCTGCGCGGGGGCGGCGGGAACCCTCGTTCCTTCTGCGCCAGCCAGATCCGCCGGCATTTCCGCAGCACCTGATCCTTCCCGCCCCGCGCGGCGCGGTCATCGCCAGCATCCCGTGGCCGGAAGCGCCGGTCCCACCCGCACCGAAGAAGCCCGCCAAGGTCGCCAAGGGCAAGAGCGTCAAACGCCGCCCGCCATCCGCCAGAAAGACCACCCGCAGCAAGCCGCAACGGCGCAGTAGCACCGGGGCCGTGCAAACGGTGGCGGCAACCTCAGCCGCTCCCCCGCCAGTGGAGCCGCCAGCACCCATGACCACGATCGACCTGCTCGACCGCGCGCTGGCGCTGGAGCCCGAAGTCCCCGAAACCTTGCCTCAACCCCTTTCGGCCACAGCCTCCGCAACCGTGGCCGAACCCACCCCGCTGCCGCGCTCGCACGCCCCATGCGTCTGCGCGGCAGCGGCCTTTTCGAATTCATCGCGCAATGGTTCGAAAGCCTGGCGGTCTGGCGCAGGACACGCGCACAACTTGGGCAAAAGCGCCGCAGCCTCGCTCGCGCCAATGCCCGCCAGCGCGCGCTGCAATCGCAATTCGAAGCGCTCGAGGCCCTGCAGGCGCAAACCAAATCCTAACCCTGCTTGCGCAAAGGGATGGCCTGCCCCGTTCAGGAGAATTCCCTTTGCGTGCCTTCCTTGCCCTGCTGCTTGCCACGATCCCGCTCCCCGCTGCCGCGCAGATCATCAGCGGCAATGCCACGGCATTGGATGGCGACACGATCGACATGACCGGCCAGCGCATCCGCCTGTTCGCAATCGATGCCCCCGAACTCGGCCAGAAATGCGCGCGCGGCGAAACGAACTGGGACTGCGGCGCAGAGGCGAAGCGTCATCTCGGCTTGCTGCTGCAGGAGGGCGAGGTGAAATGCAGGGTCCGCGGCCAGAACGCACAGGGCTTTGCGATTGGCGAGTGCATGATCTCCGAACGGGACCTGTCCGAAGCCATGGTCGCCGCCGGGTTTGCCGTTGCCATCGAAAACAGCCCCGGCGACGTGCCGTATCTTGAATTGGAACAGGGCGTGAAGACCACGAAGGCCGGCATCTGGGGTGGCACATTCGATTCGCCATCAGACTGGAGGAAGGCCCATCCCAAAGCCCGTATCGCGGCCAGCGTCAGCCCGAAAGCGCAAGGGGCAGCCCGATCCACGCGGGCGAGCGGGGGTCAAGTCTATCGCAACGCCTTCGGCTGCGCCATCAAGGGCAACGTCAGCCAGCGTAACGGCGAATACATCTACTACCTGCCCGGCATGAACTATTATGACGGCACGCGCCCCGAGCGGCTTTTCTGCACCGAGGCAGAGGCCCAGGCTGCAGGCTTCCGCCGGTCTCGCGGCGGCTAGACCGTGCTCTGGCGCGTCACTCCCCCAGCGCTTGAACGAGGGCACCGGTAGTGCCGTGGTCCGGGCGCGTTCATAGGCCGCGCCCGCTTCGAGCACGCGCTTGTCGTCCCACTTCGCGCCCATGATCGAAAGGCCGATGGGCAGCCCCTCTACCGCGCCCATCGGCACGGACAGGTGCGGATATCCGGCAATGGCCGCGAGATTGCCCGCGCCCACGCCAACGAAGTGATCGCCGAGCACGAGATCGATCGGCCAGGCCGGGCCTTCGGTCGGCGCGACAAGGAAGGTCACCTTGTTCTCGCGCAGCAGCCTGTCGATGCCTTCAGCGCCAGCCAGCCTGAGCGAATTGGCGCGCGCGGCCTCGTAGGCAGCCTTGTCTGTGGTCGCCTCGGCCTGTTCGAACACGTCCTGTCCGAACCAGCGCAGTTCCTCAGGGTGGGCCTTGTTGAAGGCGATCAGGTCGGCCAGCGACTTTGGCCCCTGCCTGCCGGGCAGCGAGCGCAGGTAGGCGCCCATGTCCTCGCGCAGTTCGTAGAGCAGCACGGTGAACTCGTCGCGGCCCATCTCCGGCGCAGGCTCGTATTCGATCTCGACGAGTTCTGCACCCGCAGCCTTCATGTCAGCCAGGGCCTTGCCGAACAGGGCGAGCAGCGCGGGGTGATTGCCCGCCTGCTTGCGCAGCACGCCGATGCGGACGCCTTTGAGGCTGGCACTGGCAAGTCCGCTGGTGAAGTCCGTCTTGCGCTTGTCCGCCTCCATGGTGGCAGCATCGGCGGGGTCGCTCCCGGCAAGAGCATTCATCAGCAGCGCGGCAGCCGCAACGCTGCGGGTCATCGGTCCTGCCGTGTCCTGGCTGTGGCTGATCGGGACGACGTGGGTGCGGCTGACCATGCCGACGGTGGGCTTGAACCCGACGATGCCGTTGACCGACGCCGGGCATGTGATCGAGCCATCAGTCTCGGTGCCTATGGCCGCCCATGCAAGGCCAGCCGCTATGGCCGAGCCGCTGCCCGAGGACGATCCGCAGGGCGTCCGGTCGATCGCATGCGGGTTCTTCGTCTGCCCGCCGATCGCGCTCCAGCCGCTTGACGAGGAGGACGAGCGGATGTTGGCCCATTCTGACAGGTTGGTCTTGCCCAGGATCACCACGCCTGCCTTGCGCAATCGCGCCACCAGTGGCGCATCGCGGCCGGTGACGCTGTCTTTCAGGGCGAGGCTGCCCGCCGTGGTGGGAAGGGGGCCTGCCATCTCGATGTTGTCCTTGATCAGCACAACCTTGCCCGAAAGCGGCCCCTTGATCGCCGTGGCGGCGGCTTCGTCCTTCGCGGCATCGGGATTGATCGCCAGCACCGCGTTGAGCCGCGGTCCGGAGTCATCAACTGCCGCGATCCGCGCGAGGTAATCTGCCGCGCTTTGTGCCGCGCCGGGCGAAGGCGTAAGTGCGGTCACTGCGAGAGCGATGCCAAGAAGCTGCAATTTCATCGGGGTGTCCTCGTCCGAACCTTGCCGCTGAAGCTGCGCAAGCGATCTCGCAGATGCAAGCGCCTTGGTGGAGGTGACACCATCGGGCAGGGAATTCCCCGGATTCGGGGTTAATGCCCTTGAACATCGCGCCGTGGCACGCGACATAGCGAAGCCTAACCATATGAGGATTTCCATGCTCGACCTGTTCGGCGCATCGAGTGCGCAAGGCAAATTCACCACCGATCCCGTCACCGGCGCGCTGATCCCGGTCGTGGTCGAACAATCGAGCCGCGGCGAACGCAGCTTCGACATCTATTCGCGCCTCCTGCGCGAACGCATCATTTTCGTGACCGGCGAAGTCGAGGACCACATGGCCTCGGTGATCATCGCCCAGCTTCTGTTCCTCGAGTCGGAAAATCCCTCGAAGGATATCTCGATGTACATCAACTCGCCGGGCGGCGTGGTGACGGCGGGTCTCGCGATCTACGATACCATGCAGTACATCCGCCCCCGCGTGTCGACCGTATGCATCGGCCAGGCTGCCTCGATGGGCTCGTTCCTGCTCGCCGCCGGTGAGCCGGGCATGCGCATCGCGCTGCCCAACGCCCGCATCATGATCCACCAGCCTTCGGGCGGCGCACGCGGCATGGCCTCGGACATCGAGATCCAGGCCCGCGAGATCCTGCGCATCCGCAAGCGCATGAACGACCTCTACGTCAAGTTCACCGGCCGCTCGCTCGACGAGATCGAGAAGGCGATGGACCGCGACACTTTCCTCGAAGCCGAGGAAGCCAAGAACTTCGGCCTCGTCGACAAGGTGTTCGAATCGCGTCCGACGACCGATTCGGTTGGTGGCGAGGAAGGTTCGGGCGGCGCGCCCGCATAAGGAAAAACCCTGAGGGGCAAGGCCTTAAGCCCAGCGAAAGGCTTTGCCCCCTAGGATCACGTTACTGTAATCGAGTCCGGTTGATTAATGCCCTTGCGGTAGTAGGATGATCGGGCCCGCCTCTCGTGGAGAGGCGCCTGGGATGGACGAATGACCAAGCTTTCCGGATCGGATACCAAGAGCACCCTCTACTGCAGCTTCTGCGGCAAATCTCAGCATGAGGTGCGCAAGCTGATTGCCGGGCCGACCGTGTTCATCTGCGATGAATGCGTCGAGCTTTGCAACGACATCATCCGTGAAGAGACAAAGGCTGGCATCGCCGGCAAGAAGGATGGCGGCGTACCCACCCCGCGCGACATCTTCGAGACTCTGAACGACTACGTGATCGGGCAGGACCGCGCCAAGCGCGTGCTCTCGGTGGCCGTTCACAACCACTACAAGCGCCTCAAGCACAGCGGCAAGGGCGGCGATGTCGAACTGTCGAAGTCGAACATCCTGCTTGTCGGCCCCACCGGTTCGGGCAAGACGCTGCTGGCGCAGACGCTCGCCAAGACCTTCGACGTGCCGTTCACCATGGCCGATGCCACCACGCTGACCGAAGCCGGTTACGTGGGTGAGGACGTCGAGAACATCATCCTCAAGCTGCTGCAGGCGTCCGACTACAACGTCGAGAAGGCGCAGCACGGCATCGTCTACATCGACGAGATCGACAAGATCAGCCGCAAGGCCGAGAACCCCTCGATCACGCGCGACGTTTCGGGCGAAGGCGTGCAGCAGGCCCTGCTCAAGCTGATGGAAGGCACCACCGCCTCCGTTCCGCCGCAGGGCGGGCGCAAGCATCCGCAGCAGGAGTTCCTGCAGGTCGACACCACGAACATCCTGTTCATCTGTGGCGGCGCCTTCGCGGGTCTGGACAAGATCATCGCCGACCGCCTGCAGAAGCGCTCGATCGGTTTCGGTGCGCACGTTGCCGATCCGGAAAAGCGCCGCGTTGGCGAGCTGCTCCAGAAGTCCGAGCCGGAGGATCTCCTCAAGTTCGGCCTGATCCCCGAATTCGTCGGCCGCCTGCCGGTGATCGCGACCTTGAACGACCTCGACATCGAGGCGCTGGTCAAGATCCTCAAGGAACCGAAGAACGCGCTGATCAAGCAGTATGCCAAGCTGTTCGAGCTGGAAGACGTGACGCTGACCTTCACCGACGACGCTCTCGAGGCGATCGCCAAGAAGGCCATCGAACGCAAGACCGGCGCGCGCGGGCTGCGCTCAATCGTCGAAGGCCTGCTGCTCGACACCATGTTCGACGTGCCGACCGAGACCGACATCAACGAGGTCGTGGTCGACAGGGACGTCGTCGAAGGCCGCAAGGAACCGATCCGCGTCCACAAGGGCAAGGAAGAAGCGGCCTGATTGCTAGCTTCGACTGAACACAAAAAGGGCGGGTACCGAGAGGCACCCGCCCTTTTTATTGCCCGTTTCCCCTCCCGCAGGCAGGAGGGGCAGGGTTAGTCTACTGCCTCAGTTCGGCAGCGAAACCGCGTCGGTCACGTGGATCACGCCGTTCTTCTGCATCACGTCGGCCTGGGTCACATGGGCCATGCCGCCCTTTTCATCGGTGAGCATGACCGTGTCGCCCATCAGCGAGGCGGTGAGCTTGCCGCCGGCGACGGTGGTGAGTTCGGTCTTGCCGCCATCTGCCTTGATCTTGGCGACGAGCTGCGCGGCGGTCACCTTGCCGGGCACGACGTGGTAGGTGAGGACCTTGGCCAGCGCGGCCTTGTTTTCGGGCTTGAGCAGGGTGTCGACGGTGCCGGCCGGGAGCTTGGCGAAGGCAGCGTTGGTCGGCGCGAAGACGGTGAACGGGCCGGTGCCATTGAGCGTGTCAACCAGACCAGCGGCCTTCACGGCGGCGACCAGGGTGGTGTGATCGGCCGAGTTCACCGCGTTTTCGACGATGGTCTTCGACGGATACATCGCAGCGCCGCCGACCATCTTGGTCTCTTCATGGTGGTTGGCGAAGGCGGGCGTGACGAATACCGGCGCAGCGGTGGCGGCGGTGGCGGCGAGGGCCGCAATCAGGAACTTCGAGCTCATCGGTAACTCCTTGGTCGAAACGTGGCTTTGTCCGGCGCAAGATACGAGGCTGCCGGCCCGCCCCTCCGCTACCAGAGGTGGTGGCTGCACCGCGCGATTCCACATGACCCATGGTGCATGTAATTGATTATGAAGGGTTGTTTCGAAAAAATAGGCGCGCTGCGTGGGGCAGCGCGCCTGAAGAATTGGTGCCCCCGGCCGAAGGGAACGAGTAGCCGGGGATCAAGGGAGGAACCGAGGCGGAGGGGTATGTCTGCCCCGGTCGGAACGTCTCCGGCACCCGGTATGGCGCTCGGCGCCTTGTCTCGCGACATGTCTCTTGGGACATCACGGGATGCCCCATGGGGCTGTTTACACTACATTATCGTGCAACAGGGCGCATTCGTGGCCGTCAATTGTCTCGACCTGGACGGTGGCGTGGCCAATGCCGAAGTCATGGTCCAGCTCATGCGCGAGCTGGTGGAGGAAACTGTCACCCGGATGCCCGCCCGGCATCACGAGATGGGCGGTAAGCGCGGTCTCGGTCGTGCTCATTGGCCAGATATGCAGGTCGTGCACCGCTTCGACCCCGCTCAGCGAGTTGAGGAAGTGCCGCACCTTGCGCTCGTCGATCCCCGGCGGAACGGCGTGCAGGCTCATGCGCAGCGAATCCTTGAGCAACCCCCATGTCCCGACCGCGATGATGCCGACAATGAGCAGGCTGGTGACCGGATCGATCCATTGCGCCCCGGTCAGCGTGATCAGCAGGCCGGCAACGACGACGCCGGCTGAAACCGCAGCGTCTGCGGCCATGTGCAGGTAGGCGCCGCGGATGTTGATATCGTGCTTGCGGCCGCGCATGAACATCAGCGCCGTGGCGGTGTTGATGACGATGCCGACGGCAGCCACCGCCATGACCGGGCCACCCGCGACCGGCTCCGGCTCTATCAGCCGGCGGATCGTCTCGACCAGAATGGCGCCCAGCGCCACCAGCAGGAACGCGGCGTTGCCAAGGGCGGCAAGAATCGAGCTGGATTTGAAGCCATAGGTGAAGCGGGCCGAGGGCGGCCGTGCCGCGAGCACGCTGGCGGTCCAGGCGATGACGAGGCCGAGCACGTCGGACAGGTTGTGTCCGGCATCTGCCACCAGTGCCATCGAACCGGCGATGACGCCATAGACCGCCTCGACCACGACAAAGCCCAGGTTCAGCGTGATGCCGACGGCAAAGGCCCGGCCGAAGCTGGCAGGGGCGTGGCTGTGACCGTGATGATCATGGGCGTGCCCATGATCATGTTGGATGTGGTGATGATGGTGGCCGCCGGACATGGGATGCGTCCTAACAACTTACACGCCTGTAGGAAACCATCGAAGCGCCAGGGGGCCTGTAAGCCGGGTTCTGTAGCGCCGACGGTATCCTATACAGGACCGTATCGCCGCTGGCAGCCATTCCTCTAGGCGGACCGTTGCCGGAACGCTCAAGCAATCAACCCGGACTGCTGGCCCGAAACCGGCCTGCCCATTGCTGGACGCGCAGTCCCTATTCGATCTTGCTCCGGGTGGGGTTTGCCGTGCCGCTTCCGTTGCCGGTCGCGCGGTGCGCTCTTGCCGCACCCTTTCACCCTTACTCGCCCTTGCGGACTAGCGGTCTGCTCTCTGTGGCACTTTCCCTTGACCCTCCACCTTGCGGCGTCAGGCCCGGCGGGCGTTACCCGCCACCCTTGTTTCGTGGAGCCCGGACTTTCCTCGGGATCTTGCGATCACGCGGCTGCCCGGCCCCCTGGCGAGCGGTCACCTAGCATGGCCCCCTATCTGGCCAAGCCCATGTCGCGTTCCAACAGGAGTTCGAAGAGCAATGCGCCGATCTGTCCATCGACCTGGCCATCGATCCGCTGTGGGCGCCAGCGCCGCTGGAAGGCGCGCACGGCGGCTGCCTGATCGGAAATGTCATAGCCGAAGCGCTCGAGCGCGAGGAAGAACGCCGCCTCGTTGTCGTAGAGCAGGCGCATCGAGAGCTTGGGGGTGGGCAGGCAGAGGCGGTGGCGGGCAAGCAGCTCCCACGGGAAAAGCTCGCCGGGGTCTTCCTTGCGGGCAGGGGCAACGTCGGAGTGGCCGACCACGTTGGCGCGGGGCACGTTGTGTCGCTTGACGATGTCGGCCAGCAGCGGCAGCAGCGCCTCGATCTGGGCATCGGGGAAGGGGCGGTAGCCGAATTCATGGCCGGGATTGACCAGTTCGATCCCGACGCTCGCCGAATTGACATCGGTGATGCCGCGCCACGACGAGCGTCCGGCATGCCACGCGCGCTTGTCTTCGTCGACGAGGCCGGTGACGGTGCCGTCCTCGTCGATCAGGTAATGCGCCGAGACTTCCGCTGCCGGATCGCAGAGCCGGTCGAGCGCCGCCTGCGCAGTCTCCATGCCGGTATAGTGCAGCACCACCATGTTGACCGGCAGCTTGCGCTCGTTCCAGTTCGGCGATGGCACCTCGCGATGGACGAGCCAGCGGCGCATCATCGATCAGGCAGCCGGGAGCACTGCGCCCATGACCAGGCTTTCCGCCGTGACGTGGACCTGCACGCCGCCGCCGACCGAGGCGGCAAGCTGCTGGACCATCGCGGCGGGCGCCGTCTTGCTGGACAGTTCGCTCATCGGCAGGGTGCCTTCGAGCGCTTGGCCGACAGCCGGATCGAACGCAACGCGCTGTCCGGCGGCGCGCACGACGATCTCGATCGCGCCGCCGTTCACCTCGGCGCCGATATCCAGCGTGCCGCCGCGGACCAGCGCGTCGAGCCCGATCAGGGCCAGGTTGAGCAGGGTCTTCACCGCCGGCTTGGCGAGGGCGTCGACGCCGAACATCCAGTTCACAGCGACGCGGCCGTTGCTGCCGGCCAGCGCGTCGATCAGGGCGCGCGCCTCGTTCACCGGCACGGAGTCGCCGAAGCCGCCTGCCGCACCGAAGGCAAGGCGGAAGAACTTGAGCTTGTCGGCCGATGCCTTCGCGCTCTGTTCGAGCAGTTCGAAGCAGCGCTGGCGCATTTCGGGGTCTTTCTCCTCGACAAGGAGTTCGAGACCGTTGGAAAGCGCGCCCACCGGGCTGAGCATGTCATGGCAAAGGCGCGAGCAGAGCAGGCTGGCGAGATCGAGCGCGGAAGCAGGTGCTGTCATGTTCTGATGGAAGGCCTTTTTGGATCAGTGGTCTGCGCAAGGGACTCTGTGCGAGCAAACGGGTTGATGGCTTACAGCCTTAGCCAGCGATGATCGCATAGGAAAGCGCTTCGAACCCGTTGGGGCCATCGTGCCAACACGTAATTGCCCACGGCTTGTCCCGTTGGCCGTCGCTGAGCGGCGCGGCAATCGCCCAGATCTTGCCATCGTGCGCGGCGCTGGCTGCGTCGGTGGTGGACGGGCGGGCAAGGCCATTGGGATGCGAGTGGAAATAGCCGAGCACTTCCGGCCCGCCGGCCCGCGCCGCCTTGTGCGCGGCGATCAGCGCGGCGGGATCGATCTCGAAGTGGCGGAGCGGATCCTGTGCAACGTTTGTCGTCCGAACCGCCTGCTCGATGTGCGAGCCGCTGCCGAGCAGGATGCCGCAGGCTTCGGCCGGAGCGGCCTCCTGCGCCGCAGCGATGATCGCGGCCATGGCACTCGTGTCGATCTGGAGCGGCATGGGCAAGCTTTGCAGGAAGGGGGCAATAGTTGCAAGTGCAGCGCCCGAACTCCTGGGAGACGCCAGTAATTGTGCTGCGCGCGATAGTTAACTTGATGAGTAGGCGGCGTGGACAAATTCCACAACGCCACGGCTGGAGGCAAAAACCGCCAGTTCAAGGAGGCGAGGAAGCGCAATATCGGGAATATTGTGCGACGAGCCGACGCCGAAATGGCGGTTTTTGGTCCAGCCCCGCAGGGGTTGCCCTGTAAAAGGCCTTGGCAGCGTTGCTCGGCCTTGAAAGAGGCCCACTCTTCCTGCGCCCTCGCGCCTCGCCAAGGCCTTTTACAGGGGAACCGTGGTGTTGTGGAATTTGTCCACGCCGCCTAGCGCCTTGGTTGAATGCCGGCAATTGCCCCCGTGGAATTACCTAAGGCCCTGCTTGGCCTATGTTTGCTGTTCCGCTGCACACTGCCGAACCTGTTGAAGCACCAGCGCAATGCTTGCGGTGCTCTGAGATACGGAGCGTCAGGTGGTTTCTGGGCAATCGATAAAGCGCAAGGTCACGATAGGCTGCCTGATCCTCGGCGCCGGGGCGCTGGCTTCGACCGCGCTCAGCATGGGCGGGATGTGGCGGCAGGAACTGGCGGTGGCCGAACTCAACGCCGCAACCGGCCTGTTGCGCGATCACATGGAGGCCGACATGGGCCATGATGCGATCCGGGGCGAGGTTGTCAGCATCGTCGCGGCCCGTCAGACCGCAGCGATTGACGGCGCAGAGGCCGCGCGTGAGCTCAAGGCGCGACTGGGCGAGTTCGAGAACCGGATGGCGCCAACGGCGCGGGCAACCGATGCGCCGCAAGTGCTCGCCGCGCGCAAGGCGGCGGACCCGGCGTTCCGGGACTACGTTGCGATCGGACGGTCGATCGCGGCGGCGGCAGAGCAGGGCGCGGTCCCCGACGACGCCGAGTTGCAGCGCTTCCAGCAGCGGTTCAGCCAGCTCGAAGGCGAGATGGCCAAGATTTCGGATGCGGTCGAGGCCCATGCTGCGCAGACAGTCAGCGCGGCCGATGCGGTTGCGCAGCAGGCGCGGCTTATCTCGCTCGCGAGCCTGCTGCTGCTGTTGCTTGCCCTCGCCTGGGTCGCCCGTTATGCGCGGCGGGATCTGGTGACCGCGATCATCGCCATCTCGGAGCGGGTACAGGCGATGGCTGCGGGGCGGCTCGACGTGACGATGGCGGGCGAAGACCGGCCAGATGAGATCGGCGACCTGGCGCGTGCTGTGGTGGAACTGCGCGACAACCTGAGCGAGGCACGGGCCGACACGGCACGGCAGGCCGAAGCCATTGTCGCCTCGATCGGTACCGGCCTCAGCGAGCTTGCTGCGGGCAATCTTGCCTATCGCATCGACGTTCCGCTTTCAGGGCCGTTCGAAAAGCTGCGGCGCGATTTCAACGGGGCGCTGGGCGAACTGGGTTCGGCGCTGGCCAAGATGCAAGCGTCGACCGAGCGGCTGCACGGCGTGGCGCGCGATATCGGCGGGGCGGCCGGAGACCTGTCGAACCGCAACGCCAACCAGGCGGCGAGCCTTGAGGAAACCGCCGCTGCGATCGCCAGCCTGGCGCAGCGGGTGCAAGGATCGACCGAGGCGGTCTCGACCGCGCGCACTGCCGTCGATCAGGTCGGGCAGGAGATCAATCGCGGTGGCGAAGTGATCCAGCACGCCGAAGCGGCGATGGACCGCATCGAGAGCGCGGCGCAGGAGATCGGCTCGATCGTCAGCGTGATCGACGGGATCACCTTCCAGACCAACCTGCTCGCG
This sequence comes from Novosphingobium sp. THN1, assembly GCF_003454795.1. Taxonomy (GTDB): domain Bacteria; phylum Pseudomonadota; class Alphaproteobacteria; order Sphingomonadales; family Sphingomonadaceae; genus Novosphingobium. Next base: position 458,452 of record NZ_CP028347.1, on the reverse strand, counting down.
CTCAACGCCGGTGTCGAGGCGGCGCGCGCCGGAGATGCCGGCAAGGGCTTTGCCGTGGTGGCGAACGAGGTGCGCGCGCTGGCGCAGCGCAGCGCGGATGCCGCGCGTGAGATCAGGGACCTGATCACCAATGCCTCGGGCGAGATCGGCAATGGCGTGACGCTGGTGCGCGATGCCGGATCGAGCCTGCGCGCCATCACGGGGCAGATGGACGAGATCAACCGGGTGATGGAAGTGGTCGAGGCGGGCGCGAGCGAGCAGGACCTTTCGCTGCGCTCGATCGATGCCACGTCAAAGCAGATCGAGCAGATCACGCAGAGCAACAGCGCGGTGGCCGAACAGGTCAGCGATGCCAGCCACATGGTGATCGCCTCTATCGAGGAAGTCGTGCAGCAATTGTCGCGCTTCGAGATCGGGCACGGCAGCCATGCCGCTGCGGTTGGGGCGACGAGGGCACTGGCGGCATGATCGGGCGGATGCTCTCTTGCGGCGTGGCCTTGGGGCTGGCGCTCGGCGCGCCTGGTGCGCAGGCTCAGGATGCGCCGCCGCCTCCGGTCGATCTGGCGGGTGAGGCGATTGTCGATCTGGCGCAGCTCGTTTCGGGAAACGGCGACCGCAAGGTGCGGGCGCTGACCAACGTGAATCTCACCGCCGATCTCGACCTTGCCCGGCTGATCGGGCTGGACGGGACCCGCGCCCACTTCCACGTCCTCGACAATCGCGGGGGGCGCCCCAACGATGCCGCGGCGACGCTGCAGGGCGTGGACAATATCGAAGTGCCCTATGCCGGTCTGCGCCTGTTCGAGGCATGGGTGGAGCGGGACATCGGCGGTGGCGGAGCGTCGCTGCGGATGGGTCTCTATGATGTGAACAGCGAGTTCTACGCCAACGATGCTGCGGGGCTGCTGATCGCTCCGCCCTTCGGAATCGGTTCGGAACTGGCGGCGACGGGGCCGAACGGTCCCTCGATCTTTCCCTCGAGCGCGCTGGCGGCGCGGCTCTATGTGCCGGTTGGCGAGGCGTTCGTGCGGCTGGGCGTGATCAATGCGCGGGCGAGCACGCTGGGGGACCGGGGTGGGGTGGATTTCAGCTTTCGCGATGGTGTGCTGCTGATCGGTGAGGTCGGGAGGTCCGAGGGGCGGCTGCGCGGCAACCTTGGCGTATGGCGCTACTCCCGCAATCCCGAGAACTGGTACGAAACCGCGCCGGATGGCTCGCCACTGCGCAAGCCTTCGCAAGGGGCCTATGCGGTGGTCGAGGGCGATCTTCTGCCTGAAGGCGGGGCGCGGCAAGTGACGGCGTTCCTGCGCGCAGGCCTGTCCGATCCGCATACGACGCCGTTTCATGGCGGTTTTCAGGCGGGGCTGTTGATGGCGCCGGCGCTGGCCTCGCGCCCGGACAGCCAGGTCTCGCTTGGGACGCACCACGCCTGGACGAGCAACCACTTCCGCGACGCCATGCGCGCCGAAGGTGGCAACCCCGGCAACGAGACGGTGGTGGAACTGACCTATTCCGACCAGATCGTGCCGTGGCTGGCGCTGCAGCCGGACGTGCAGTGGGTTCACCAGCCGGGAGGCGACCGCGATGTGCCCGATGCGGTGGTGGGGATCGTGCGGCTGACCTGGAGTTTTTGAGCGCTGGCTTAGCGCCGCTTGCCCACCCCGCTGCGACCAGCTTCACTGCGTTCAGCAAGTTTCGCGGCCCTCCCGCAAGCGGGAGGGGCTGGGGGTGGGCATCGCGGATACGCGATGTGGGAGATCATCCGCTGGCGAATGCGGACGGTAACGCCGAGGGGAAGCTGACAGATCGCGCGACCGGTGCGGTGCCGTTGTGGCACGCGCGGGATGGGGCGCGGGACCGGGTGCGAGTGGCTGGGGGCGGTTCCGGGCCCCTGATCGGCTCAGCCTGATGGTCGGACATAGGTGAGAGGACGAAGCTTTGGCAGCGGCTCGCGGGCTGCCTTGGCTTCTGGCAAGCGGCTGCGTGAAAAGAACCTGTCGTTTGCGCTGACTCAGTCGCACAATCATGGCGGGTTCCGCATCCGCAGCGTCGCTCAGGGTTCGGCGCCGTGCTATCAGCCCTGGGGTGTCCTGTCTGTCCTTGGGTAACGACAGTTGTTGCCCGGTGGGTCTTGGGCTTTACGCCCCTCGTTGAACCCAAGCGCACCTGTCGCACCGATCGCGCCGGAAGCATCCGCGCCAGACTCTGGGCATCGGCTTCCGAAGGGAGAGGAGCGGGTTGGCCTTGTGCCCTCTCCTGACCTGTGGGCGTGACGTATAACCTATATGGTTCGTTTTGTCAAGGTCTATCAGCGCGACCCCATCGTCATCCCGGACTTAACCCGGGATCCCGCTTTCTTGTCGCGAGGGTGTGCAGGAAGAAGAGCCCAGCCCCGGGTCAAGCCCGCGGCGACGGTGGTGTTTCGCGTGAGCTGACCGTGGGATTCCGATAGAAAGGACGGTTTCGCGCTTGGGCGCAGGAGAATTGCTGCCATAAAGGCCGCATGCGCCAGTCTGCCACCGAGATCGTCATTGCCACCCCGGGCCAAGGCCTGCACGAGATCACTCGCGACGTGGTGCGCTGGACTGGCGATCAGGGCATGACCACCGGCTTGCTGACCGTGTTCTGCCGCCATACCTCGGCTTCCCTGACCATTCAGGAAAACGCGGCGCATGAAGTGCGGGGCGATATCGTCCGCTGGCTTTCCCGTCTTGCGCCTGAAAACGATGGTTATGCCCACGATGATGAAGGTCCGGACGACATGCCGGCGCACCTGAAGTCGATCCTTACCGGCGTATCGCTGTCGATCCCGCTGGTTGGCGGACAGCTGGCGCTGGGCACCTGGCAGGGATTGTATCTGTGCGAGCATCGCAGGGCGGGCCATCGCAGGCGCGTGGCGCTGCATCTTCTTGGTGCTTGACCCGTCTGAGCCGTTAACCATGCGAACTGCGCGATGACTGGCCGATAGCCGCCTGAACGGCTGCTCTTTGGCAATCCGCCTGTGGAAAACCTTTCCACGCCACTGCGCGACTCTACGGGTCTGCCTCCTTACCGAAAGTTCCCCCTCGCGGCGTAAGCGGGTGACATGCCGGAAGGCCTGTCGGGGAACATGGATGTTCAGCTTCAACATAACCAAAAAATTCATCGCTGCCTTTGCAGTGCTGCTTGCGGCGATGGCAGGCATGGGCCTGTTCGCGATTTCCAAGATCGGCGAGGTCAACGCCATCGCCGCCGAACAGCGCGACGTGTGGATACCCAGCGCGGAAAAGCTGGGCGACATTCACGCCTTCACCTCGCAGTATCGCCTTAGGCAGGGCGAGATGTTCAGCGCGGCGACGCCTGAGGCGGTGGCGCGCGGCCAGAAGCTGCTCAAGAATGCGCGCAGCGCGATCGATGCGGAAATTGCCGAGTTCGAAAAGCTTGCGATCACGCCGGACCAGAAGACCGGCGCTGCCGCGCTGAAGCAGGCCTGGGCGACTTTCGTTGCCCAGGACGAAAGCATGCAGGCGATGGCGGTGGGCGGTGACACCCAAGGCGCCCAGGCCATGCACGATGGCGAAGGCATCGACACCTTCTATGCCCTTGAAGACGCGATCCTTGCCGTGATCGAGGCCAACAAGAAGGATGGCGCTGCGGTCGCCGCCAATGCCGAGAAGATCTATGCCTCGGCGCGCAAGTTCACCTTTGCCGCGCTTGGCCTTGCTCTGCTCAGTGCGGTTGTCCTGCTGTTCTATCTCATTCGCAACATTGCCAAACCGGTGGTGTCGATGTCCGACGCCGTATCGCGCCTGATCGATGGCGACCATGCCGTGGCCGTCCCGGGCCTTGGCCGATCGGACGAACTTGGCCAGCTGGCCCGCTCCCTTGATCGCTTCCGCGATGTCTTTGCATCGGACCATGCCCGCGCCGAGGCCGAGACGCAGCGCGCCCGCGAAGTGCAGTTGACCATCGATGAAATCGGCGAAGGTCTGACCGCGCTGGCGGAAGGCAACCTTACTCACCGCGTCAAGGAGAACGGATCGGGCGCGCTGGCCAAGCTGCATGTCGACTACAATGCTGCGGTGACTGCGCTTGAACGGGTGCTGGGCAAGATCGTCGAGGGTTGCCACACGATCAAGCTGGGTACGGACGAGATTTCGAGCGCGGCTTCGGATCTGGCGCTGCGCACCGAGCAGCAGGCCACGTCGCTCGCCGAAACATCGCGCACGATCAACGAGTTCAGCTCATCGGTCAGGACAACGGCCGAGAACGTGAAGCAGACGAGCACCCGCCTGTCGGTGGCCCGCAGCACCGCCGACGGTGTGGGCGATACCGCCAATCGCGCCGTGGCCGCCATGCGCAGCATCGAAGCCAGTTCACGCGAGATGGCCGAGATCGTGGGCGTCATCGACGGCATTGCCTTCCAGACCAACCTGCTTGCGCTCAATGCCGGGGTCGAGGCCGCGCGCGCCGGTGATGCCGGCAAGGGCTTTGCGGTGGTCGCCACCGAAGTGCGTGCTCTGGCGCAGCGCTCGGCCGATGCCGCGAAGTCTATCCGCGACCTGATCGGCAAGAGCACCGAGGAAGTCAGCGGCGGGGTTGCCCTGGTTGAATCCAGCGGTGATGCCTTGCGCCAGATCGTCAACGAAGTGAGCGCAGTTTCGGAGCTGGTCGATCAGATTGCCGAGGCTGCCGGACAGCAGGCAGCGGGCATCGCCGACATTTCGGCAATGGTCGGTTCGATGGACAGCTTCACCCAGCGCAACGCCGCGATGGTCGAGGAAAGCTCGGCGGGAACGCGCAATCTTTCGAACGAGACCATTGCGCTGGTGGAGCAGGTAGGCCGCTTCCGCCTTGGCACGAGCGGCCAGGCCCGGTCGTCGGGGCTATCCTCGGCCAAGCCGCAAGCTTCGCCGCCCGCAACGCCAAAGCCCGCGCCGAGGCCGCTACCGGTGGCTGCTGCGACCGCAGAGCCCGCCCCACCTCCGGCACCGCGCTCCGCTCCGGTCCTCGGCAATACCGCGCTGAAGGTAGACGAGGACGACTGGTCCGAATTCTGAAAACTGCACCGTCATTCAACAAGATCGAAGGAAACCGCATCATGAAGATTATCGACAGGATCGCCCTTGGCATTGCCTCGCTTGCCTTTGCCGCAACCGCTGTGCCAGCCTTTGCCCAGTCTGCCGAGTGGCAGAAGCAGGTGACGCGCATCATCGCCTCGAAGCAGACCTATCCGCGCACGGCCCAGATGCGCGGCGAGGAAGGCACCGCCAAGGTCAAGGTCTTCGTCGGCGCTGGCGGCAACATCGAGCGCACCGAGCTTGTCGCGCCCTCGGGCTCGAGCACGCTCGACAAGGAAGCGCTGGCCATGCCGACGCGCGCCGGTTCTGTGCCGCCGCCGCCGGGTGGCGCGACGGCCGTCATCGTGCCGGTGACGTGGAAGCTGCTCTGAACGAGCGATGATTGCCTTTCTGGCAGGCTTCCCCCCTCTGAGCCTGTCGGTTGTTGCCGGTCCTCCCTGCCGGCACAGATCGGGGCGGCCTCAATCCGAAGGCTGCCCCGATTTTTGGCTATCTGACCAGTTCGCCACCCTTCATGACGTGGCGCACGTTTTCGAGGACGGAGATATCGGCCAGGGGATCGCCGCTGACCGCGACCATGTCGGCCCAATGACCGGGCGAGAGTGCGCCGACATCCTTGCTCCACCCCAGCAGCTCGGCGGCGACGGTGGTGGCCGACTGGATCGCCTGCATCGGCGTCATCCCGTAGCGGACCATGTACTTGAACTGCCGCGCATTGGCGCCGTGCGGATAGACCCCTGCGTCGGTGCCGTAGCTCAACCTGACACCGGCCTTGACCGCCTTGCGGAAGCCCGCCCGCTGGGCTTGCGTGGTCTCGTCGTTCTTGCGCAGCATGTCGGCAGGCCAGCCATCGCGTTTGCCGACCTCGGCGATGAAATCTCCGTTGTAGATATCCATGTCGAGCCAGACGCCGCGTGCCTTGGCAAGGGCAATGCCTTCATCATCGATAAGGCTGGCATGTTCGATGGCCCTGACGCCCGACTGGATGGCAAGCTTGATGCCGGCGGCGCCATGGGCATGCGCGGTAACCCATGAACCGCGCTGGCGGGCAACGTCGACCGCTGCTTTCATCATCTCGCCCGACAGTTCGATCTGGCCGGGTTCGGTTCCTTGCGCCAAGACTGCGCCAGTGGCGATCAGCTTGATCGAATCCGCACCGTTCTGGAACAGCGCGTTGACCTTGCGGGTAACGTCCGCCGCATCGGTGACGACGCCTGCGCGCATGTCGGCAGGCACGGTGACATCGGGCGCAAAGCCGGTCACTTCGCCGCCGCCGCCGGGAATGGTGACGTAGGCGCCTACCGCGCTGATGCGAGGGCCGGGCACATCGCCGCGGTTGATCGCGTTGCGCAGTTCGACATCGGCGTAGGCGCGGAACGAGCCGACATCGTGGACCGAGGTGAAGCCTGCGAGCAGGGTCTTCCTGGCGTTGCGCGCGCCGATGAAGCCGATCTCCATGGCCGAGTGCAACAAGGGTTCGGCAATGTTGCTGGACTGTTCGACATCGGCGAGGTGCACGTGGCAGTCGATCAGGCCGGGCAGGACGGTGAAGGCAGACCAGTCCACGACGTTTGCGCCTGCGGGCAGGGGGGCATCGGGCTGGACCGATACAACGCGCCCGTCCTCGACCTTGAGCACCTGTGCGGTGAGCACCCGCCCCGCTTCCGGATCGACCAGTCGCCCGGCGCGGACGTAGAGCGTTTCGGCGCTTGCCGTGGCGGGGATCAGGGCGAGGAAGGGGAGAAGGCGACGCAGCATGGTGCGCAGATTATCGCACCACGCTGCAAGCGCAATTGGCGAAGCTCCGGACCTCAGTCGGCCCAGTAGAGCTTCATCGGATTGTCGATCAGCAGCTTGCGCTGAAGTTCCTCGGTGGGCGCGATGCGCGGGATCATGTCGACGAGATGGCCGTCGTCGGGGATTTCAGTGTCCATGTTGGGATGGGGCCAGTCGGTGCCCCACAACACGCGGTCCTGATAATCGGCCACCAGCGGCGCAACCGCATCGGCAAAGGCGTTCCACGGATCGCCCGCGCCGCCTTCCTTGATGGCATCGAGGCGATCGGGGCAGGTGGCCTTGAACCAGATGTCCTCGCGGCTGTTGAGGAAATTGCGGAAGGCCTTCATGTCCGCGCCATCGGGGCCTTGGCGCACATCGGGACGGCCCATGTGGTCGATGACGAGGGGACGGGGATGGCGTCCATGAACGGGCGCAGTTCCTCGAGGATGTCGGCCTCGAAATAGATCACGACGTGCCAGCCCTTGGGCAGGCGCTGGGCGACTTCGAGGAACTTGTCCTTGGGCGCATCATCGACGAGGCGCTTGAGGAAGTTGAAGCGGATGCCGCGAATGCCGCCGTCATGCAGCGCTTGGAGGTCTGCTTCCGAGATCGCCGGGTCGACGACCGCGACGCCGCGGGCCTTCCCGTTCGACTTTGCGATGGCATCGAGCGTGGCGGCGTTGTCGGTGCCGTGGCAACTGGCCTGGACGATGACGTTGCGTTCGAAGCCGAGGTGATCGCGCAAGGCGAAGAGCATGTCCGGCCCGGCGTCCTGCGGCAGGTACTTGGCCTTGGCGCTGAACGGGAACTGCGCCATCGGGCCGAAGACGTGGCAGTGCGCATCGACCGCGCCTGCTGGCGGGGTGTAGCGCGGCTTCGACGGGTTGGCATGCCAGCTGATGATGCGGTTCTGGTCGGTCATGCGAATACTACTCCATCCATCAGCTTGCGCGCAGTGCGCAGGAGGGCGGCGGTGCGGACTTCGCCGGCATCGTCCACTTCCAGAACGCAGCTCATTTCGCCGGTGGGGTGTTCGACCGAAAGCAGCTTGCGGCTGCCTTCGGGGATCGAGGCGACTTCGGCGGCGGGGGAGCCCGGGATCAGGCAGGCGGTGGCGACGCTGACCGCGCCGAGTACGCCGATGGTGGCGTGGGCGCGATGGGGAATGAAGCTGCGCACGGTGACCGCGCCGCCGTTCCTGGGCGGGGCGACCAGCATCATCTTCGGCACCGACTTTTCCTTGACGTCGCCGAGGTTCATGCGTTCGCCGACGGCGAGGCGGATGGCTTCGATCTTCGCCTTGAGATCGGTGGCGTTGTCGAGCCAGTCGCGGTCCTCGTAACCGGTGATGCCAAGGTCCTCGGCCTTCATCACCACGCAGGGCATGCCGTTGTCGATCAGGGTGACGGCGACGCCATTGACCACATCGACCGCGTTGCCGGTGGGCAAGAGTGCGCCGCAGGATGACCCGGCGGTATCGCGGAATTCGAGCGGCACGGGAGCGTGGCTGCCGGGGACACCGTCGATCTTCGCATCGCCCTTGTAGGTGACCTTGCCATCGGGCGTGCTGACCGTGGCGACAGCGACCTGTCCCGTATTCTCCATGTAGATGGCGACGCGGGTTTCTTGCGCACTGGCGGCGACAAGGCCGCGCTCGATGGCGAAGGGGCCGACGCCGGCGAGGATATTGCCGCAGTTCTGCGCGTCGGTGACGATGGCCTGATCGACGAAGACCTGGAGGAACAGGTAATCGACATCAATGCCTTCGCGGGTGGATTTCGAGACGACCGCGACCTTGCTCGTCAACGGATCGGCGCCACCCATTCCGTCGATCTGCACGGGATCGGGGCTGCCCATCATGGCCAGCAGGAAGGCATCGCGCTGCGCGGTGTCGGCGGGCAGATCGTCCTTGAGGAAATAGCCACCCTTGGACGTGCCGCCGCGCATCCACATGCATTGTATGCCTTCGGGGATGCCCTCAGACATACTTCAGCCCTTCCTTCTCGAGGCGTTCGCGCATCTTGTACATGTCGAGGCCGAGGACGCCGGCGGCGAGCTTTTCGCGCTTTTCGCCTTCGTTGGCTTCGCGAGCCTGCGCGGCCTTGAGGACTTCGGCGGCCTTTTCGCGGGGCACGACGCAGACGCCATCGTCGTCGGCGACGATCACGTCACCGGGGTTCACCAGTGCATTGGCGCAGACGACGGGGACGTTGACCGAGCCTAGCGTGTTCTTGACGGTGCCTTGCGCGTAGATCGCCTTGGACCAGACGGGGAAGTTCATTTCCGTCAAGTCGCGCACGTCGCGCACGCCTGCGTCGATCACCAGGCCGCGGCAGCCGCGCGCCTGCGCGCTGGTGGCGAGGAGGTCGCCGAAATAGCCGTCTTCGCAAGGGCTGGTCGGAGCAAGCAGGAGAATGTCTCCGGCCTGGAGCTGTTCGATGGCGACGTGGACCATCCAGTTGTCACCCGGAGGGGCGCTGATCGTGACGGCAGATCCGGCAATGCGGGCGCCGCGATAGATCGGGCGCATGTAGGAGGCGAGCAGGCCGGTGCGGCCTTGCGCTTCGTGGACGGTGGCGACGCCACAGGCGGCAAGGCCATCGATCACGGCTGGATCGGCACGTTCGATGTTCTGGACGACGATTCCCGACATTTCCGGCTCCCATGGAAAACTGTTCGCGGGTTCCATGCGACTGCGGCGCGCGGGGAACCAATGCAATGTTTGGCACCGGCCATAAGGAAATGCTAAGCGATGTGGCATGCAGCTCCACGCGATCAATGTCCGGCACATTGCGGCTTTCGCGGCAACGGTGCGCCATGGCAGCGTGACGCGGGCGGCGCGGGCGGTGAACCTGACGCAGCCTGCATTGACGCAGGCAATCGCCCGGCTGGAGGCGGACATCGGCTGTGCGCTGTTCGAGCGCGGGCCAGCGGGGATGACGCCGACCGAACCGGCGCTGCTGCTGGCGCCACGAGCAGAGGCGGCGATTGCGCATGTCGGCTCTCCGCGCGTGACGGGCACGCAATTGCGGGCGTTCCTGGCGCTGGCGCGGGCCGGGTCCTATGCGGTGGCGGCGGAGGCAACGGGGCTTTCGTCGGCCTCGCTGCATCGGGCGGTGGCGGATTTGTCAGTCGCGCTGGGGCAGCGGCTGGTGGACCGGCGCGGGCGCTCGGTAATGCTGACCCCTGCGGGCGAGCGGCGCGCGCGCGGGTTCGGTCTGGCCATGGCAGAACTGCGGTCAGGCCTTGCCGAAGTGGCGGCGTGGCAGGGCAAGGCGGCGGGGCGCGTGGTTGTCGGCGCGATGCCGCTGAGCCGGGCGCGGTGGTTGCCCGAGACGATCCTGCGCTTTGCCGCCGCGCATCCGGGGGTGGACGTGGCGGTGGTCGAAGGGAGCCATGCCGAGCTTTCGGGGCCACTGCGCGATGGTGAAGTGGACCTGATGCTGGGCGCGCTGCGCGATGCGTCCTCGCTCGACGACCTGGCGCAGGAGGCGGTGTTCGAGGACCGGCCCGCGCTGGTCATGCGTGCCGGGCATCCCTTGTTGGCTGGCGCGGTGGATGGGGTGGCGCTGGCGGGCTTTCCGTGGATCCTGCCCGCAAGTGACACGCCCTTGCGCCACTATTGGGAAGGCATGATGCGCGGCGCCGGGGCCGAGCCACCGCGCGTGGGGATCGAGTGCGGATCGGTGCTGACGGTGCGGCAATTGCTGCTGGGATCGGACGCGCTGACGCTGCTTTCCCCGGCGCAACTGGCGGTAGAACTCGATGCAGGGGTGCTGGCGACGCTGCCGCCGCCGGTGCCGGTCGCCCGGACCATCGGTATCACCACGCGCGAGGGCTGGCGGCCGACGGCTCCGCAGGCCGCGTTCGTCGCACTGCTGCGCGAGGTTGCCGCAGAAGGGTTTGCATAAACTTATACCTGTGGCGATGTTTGCATTTGTTCCTTCGCGCGCACCAACGCAGGACCGCTGGCCATGGAGAGCGTTATTGCCCTGATCGGCTTCGGTGAGGCCGGGTCCACTTTTGCCAAGGCGGCAGGCTGGGAGTCTGCGGCGCTGGCGTTCGACATCAACCCGGCGCGCCGGGCGGTGATGGAGCAGGCCGGCGTGGTGATCTGCGGCACGGCCGAAGATGCGCTTGGCGATGCCGACATTGTGCTGTCGCTGGTGACGGCGGATTCGGCGCTGCCTGCGGCTGTTGATTATGCCGGTCTGCTGAAAGCAGGCGCGATCTGGTGCGACATGAATTCCGTCGCGCCCGATACCAAGCGCGCGGCGGCCAAGACGATCGAGGCAGCGGGCGGGCGCTATGTCGACGTGGCGGTGCTGGCCCCGGTGAACCCGGCGCGGATGAACGTGCCGCTGCTGATTTCGGGCGCTCATGCAGCCGAGGCCGAGGCGCGGCTGCAGGCGATGGGCTTTGCCAAGACGCGCGTTGTCGGTGACGAGATTGGCCGGGCCAGTGCGATCAAGATGATCCGTTCGATCATGGTCAAGGGCGTCGAGGCGCTGACCGCCGAGATGATGCTTGCGGCGACGAAAGCGGGCGTGGTCGACGAAGTGCTGTCGTCACTGGATGCCAGCGAGAAGACGCAAAGCTGGTTCGAGCGTGCCGAGTACAATGTCGAGCGCATGACGACCCATGGGCTCCGCCGCGCCGCCGAGATGGAAGAAAGCTGCAAAACGCTGGAATCGCTGGGCGTGGAGCCGGTGATGACCAGCGGCACGGTGAAGCGCCAGCGCGAGCAGGCGGGCAAGACAATCGCATTCAACCCTGAGAGGACTGAAGTCGCATGACCATGATCATCGACTGCCACGGCCACTACACCGTGCTGCCAAAGGCGCACGACGAGTGGCGCGAGAAGCAGAAGGCCGCGTTCAAGGTCGGGACCGAGTGCCCGCCGTACCCCGAGATCTCTGACGACGAGATCCGCGAGACGATCGAGAGCAACCAGCTCCGCCTGCTGAAAGAGCGTGGTGCGGACATGACGATCTTCAGCCCTCGCGCCTCGGCGATGGCCCCGCATGTGGGCGACCAGTCGGTTGCGGTGAAGTGGGCGCAGGTGTGCAATGACCTGATCGCGCGCGTGGTGGGGCTTTACCCCGAGACTTTCGCGGGCGTGTGCATGCTGCCGCAGTCGCCGGAAGCGGACATGACCAGCTCGATTGCAGAGCTGGAGCGCTGCGTGAACGAGCTGGGCTTCATCGGCTGCAACCTCAATCCCGATCCGGGCGGCGGGCATTTCAAGCATCCCCGCTGACGGACGAATACTGGTTCCCGTTCTACGAGAAGATGTGCGAGCTGGACGTTCCGGCGATGATCCACGTCTCGGGATCGTGCAACCCGGCGATGCACGCCACCGGCGGGTACTACATCGCGGCCGATACCATCGCCTTCATGCAACTGCTGGAAGGCGACCTGTTCAGCCGTTTCCCCACGCTGCGCTTCATCATTCCGCATGGCGGCGGTGCGGTGCCGTACCACTGGGGACGCTATCGCGGGCTGGCCGACATGCTGAAGAAGCCGGGGCTAGACACGCACCTGATGAACAACGTGTTCTTCGATACCTGCGTCTACCACCAGCCGGGGATCGACCTGCTGGCCGACGTGATCGAGAACAAGAACATCCTGTTCGGCTCGGAAATGGTCGGCGCGGTGCGCGGCATCGACCCCACCACCGGGTTCTATTTCGACGACACCAAGCGCTATGTCGATGCGCTCGACATCAGCGATGCCGAACGCCATGCGATCTTCGAGGGCAACGCGCGCCGCGTGTTCCCGCGCCTCGACGCCAAGCTGAAGGAGAGAGGCCTGTGACTGAAACAGCCAAGCCGACCCAGAACATCCACGAATACCTCGCCGAGTTCGAGGATATCCCCGGCACCCGCGTGTTCACCGCCAAGCGCGCCCGCAAGGGCTACTGGATCAACCAGTTCGCGATGAGCCTGATGAAGCCGGAGAACCGCGAACGGTTCAAGGCTGACGAGCGCGCCTATCTCGACGAGTGGAAGATCAGCGAGGAAGCCAAGCAGGCGCTGCTTCGGCGCGACTACAACGCGCTGCTCGACCTTGGCGGGAACGTCTACTTCCTGTCGAAACTGTTCTCGTCTGACGGACTGCCGTTCGCCGAGGCGGTCAGCACGATGACCGACATGACCTGGCCGGAATACCGCCAGATGATGCTCGATGGCGGCCGCTCGCCAGAAGGCAATCGCTCGATCAAGGGAGGCTATTGAGATGGCCAAAATTACCGCTGGCGTCGGCTCCAGCCACGTTCCGCTGCTCGGGGTCGCTGTCGACCAGGGCAAGTGGCAGGACGACTACTTCGGCCCGATCTTCAAGGGTTACGAGTGGACCCGCGAATGGGAAAAGGAAAGCAAGCCCGACGTCGTGATTCTGGTCTATAATGACCATGCATCGGCGTTCGACGCGAACATCATCCCCACGTTCGCGATCGGTTGCGGCGAGCACTACAAGTCGGCTGACGAAGGCTGGGGTCCGCGCCCGGTTCCCGACGTCGAAGGCCACGCCGATCTTGCCTGGCACATCGCGCAGAGCCTGATCCTCGAAGACTTCGACATGACCATCATCAACGAGATGGACGTGGACCACGGCCTCACCGTGCCGCTGTCGATGATGTTCGGCCAGCCGGAGAAGTGGCCGGTAAAGGTCGTGCCGCTGGCGGTCAATGTCGTCACCTACCCGGTGCCGTCGGGCAACCGCTGCTGGGCGCTCGGCGAGGCCATCGCTCGGGCGGTCGAAAGCTTCCCCGAGGATCTCAACGTGCAGATCTGGGGCACGGGCGGCATGAGCCACCAGCTTCAGGGCCCGCGCGCCGGTTTGCTCAACCGGGAGTGGGACAACAAGTTCCTCGACATGCTGGGATCGGACAACGACGACGTCCGCCACATCCCGCACATCGAATATCTGCGCGAGACTGGCAGCGAAGGCATCGAGATGGTCATGTGGCTGATCATGCGCGGCGCGCTGGGCAAGAGCGTGAAGACGCTCAACCGCCACTACCACATTCCGTGCAGCAACACCGCGATCGGGCACATCGTGCTCGAACCGGCGGACTGACGTTCACCCTATCCACCCTTGCCGGGTAGCCCTCACCGGCTACCCGGTCCTTTTTCAAGAAAGGGACAAGACATGCGCATAGCCCTGGCAGGCGCCGGTGCGTTCGGCGAAAAGCACCTCGACGGCCTGAAGAATATCGACGGCGTCGAAATCACCTCGATCATCAGCCGTACCGGCGAACAGGCTGCTGCCGTGGCCGCCAAGTATGGCGCCAAGCACTCCTCGACCGAGCTGGAAGATGCACTGGCCCGCGACGACGTGGACGCGGTGATCCTGTGCACGCCGACGCAGATGCACGCTTCGCAGGCCATCGCCTGCATGAAGGCGGGCAAGCACGTGCAGGTGGAAATCCCACTGGCCGACAGCTGGGCGGATTCGCAGGAAGTGCTGCGCGTTCAGGAAGAGACCGGCAAGGTCTGCATGGTCGGCCACACCCGCCGCTTCAACCCCAGCCACCAGTTCGTGCACAACCGGATCAAGGCTGGCGAATTCAACGTCCAGCAGATGGACGTGCAGACCTACTTCTTCCGCCGCCGCAACATCAACGCCAAGGGTGAGCCGCGTTCGTGGACCGACCACCTGCTGTGGCACCACGCCGCGCACACGGTGGACCTGTTTGCCTATCAGGCTGGCAAGATCGTCAAGGCCAACGCCGTCGAAGGCCCGATCCATCCCGAGCTTGGCATTGCGATGGACATGTCGATCCAGCTCAAGAGCGAGAGCGGCGCGATCTGCACGCTGTCGCTGTCGTTCAACAACGACGGGCCGCTCGGCACCTTCTTCCGCTACATCGGCGATACCGCGACCTACATCGCGCGCTACGACGATCTGGTGAACGGAAAGGAAGAGCCGATCGACGTTTCCAAGGTGGACGTCAGCATGAACGGCATCGAATTGCAGGACCGCGAGTTCATCGCCGCGATCCGCGAGGGGCGTGAGCCGAACAGCTCGGTGCAGAAGGTGTTCGACTGCTACCGCGTACTGGGCGAGCTGGAACAGCAGCTGGCAGCCGGCTGATCTTGGAAAGGCCCGCCCGAAACGGCGGGCCTATTTCGTTGGGGAGCGATCACACTGCCCTCCATCCTCGTCACCCCGGACTTGATCCGGGGTCCCGCTTTCTTCTGCGAGGTTTGGGAAGTGAAGCGGGACCCCGGGTCAGGCCCGGGGTGACGTGAACTGAAATCGTTAAAGCCGAACCCGCACCAAAAGCAGGCCGGCCAAGGAGAGCATGATGGAAGCACGCATCGCCTACTCGGGGCGCAAGTTCGCGCGGCCGCGCTACTATGCCAATGCCCACGAGCGCGACGAGGTGGACATCGTCCTTCACCCCATGGCGATGACCGATGCGCGCGGAGCAGGCACCTCCATCGACCGTGAGGGTTTCGAGATCGTGGCGCACCGCAGCGCCGTTACCGACTTTGCCGATCGCGAGCAGGTAGCGCGCATCCACATGCGCGAAATCGAGGAGCTGGTGCAGGCGCAGACCGGGGCGGACTTCGTCCACGTCGGCGCGCCGGGGCTGCTGCGCTTTTCCGAGAAGAGCGGCAAGGCGGGGAGCCTCGACAATTCGATGCCGGCGCGCTTTGCGCACATCGACATTTCCGATGCGACGGCGCGCGCCTTTGCCGAGCGGGGCGCGGGCGGGCGGTCCTACCTCAGGTGCGCGCATTACAATGTCTGGCGCGCGATTTCGCCGCCGCCGCAGGACGTGCCGCTGGCGTTCTGCGATGCGCGCAGTCTTGCGCCCGTGGACTTGATCGCCGCCGATGCCGTGTTCGATGCGCCGGGGCAGCCGGAGTGGTCGTTCGAAGGGCTGGTCGTAGCGCACAATCCAGCGCACCGCTGGCACTGGTTCTCGCAGATGACCATCGACGAGGCGGTGCTGTTCAAGACCAACGACAGCGATCCTGCCCGTGCGCATCACGTGCCGCACGTGGCGTTCGATCTGCCAAATTGTCCCGCCGACGCGCCCCGCGTGTCAGCATCGAAATGCGCGCGACGGCCTATTGGTGGGCTTGAACGCGGCGCGCATTGCGCTACACATACCGTAACAAATGATAGGGTGAGGTGTGGCCATGGGTGCGTATCCGCAGACGATCTACTTTACCGGTGCGAACGAGCCGGTGGGGCAGGAAGTGGAACTGCGCGGACTGAAGGTGGAGGGCGAGCTGCCTGCCGAGGTGCGCGGCAGCTTCTATCGCGCCGTACCTGATCCCGCCTTCCCGCCGATGTTCGACAATGACCACACCCTTTCGGGTGATGGCATGGTCAGCCGCCTTTCGTTCAACGGTGACGGAACTGCGGATTTCATCATGAAGTTCGTGGAAACCGCGCGCTACAAGGCGGAGAAGGCGGCGGGCAAGGCGCTGTTCGGCAAGTATCGCAATCCGTTCACCGACGATGCCTCGGTGCAGGGCGTGGACCGCACGGTGGCGAACACCACGCCGGTGTGGCACGCCGGGCGCCTGCTGATGGCCAAGGAGGACGGGCGGCCCTATCGCGTCGATCCGAAGACGCTCGAAACGCTCGGTTCCTACGATTTCGGCGGCGCACTGAAGTCTGAAACGATGACCGCGCACGTGCGGATCGATGCCGATACGGGCGAGCTGTTCTTCTATGGCTACGAGGCGGACGGTCAGGCATCGACCAAGGTAGCCTATTGCGTGGTCGCACCGGATGGCACGCTCAAGTCCGAGCAGTGGTTCGATGCGCCCTATTGCGCGATGATGCACGATTTCACGATCAGCGAGAACTACGCGCTGTTCCCGATCTACCCGACCACGGCGGACCTCGACCGGCTGAAGGCGGGCGGGGAGCACTGGCATCATGAGCCGGAGCTGGACAGCTGGCTGGGCGTGATGCCGCGATATGGCGATGTGTCTGAAATCAAGTGGTTCAAGGGGCCGAAGGGCTGCCATTCGTACCACATGATGAACGCGTGGGAGGATGCGGACGGCATGCTCCACTTCGATGCGTGCCTGAACAACACTAATGCTTTCGCCTTCATCCGTGAGCCTTCGGGCATCCAGATGGGCCCGCAGGACATGAAGGGCGCGCTGACCCGTTGGACGGTCGATCCGAAGGCTGACGGCGGCGAGGTGGTCGAAACCATCATCGGGCCTCCGGGGATTTTCCGGTGATTCCGGCGAAGCTGCAGGGGCGGCGGTACAAGACCGGCTTCATGCTCTCTATGAATCCCGAGCTGAAGGGGCCGCCGTTGTTTGCGGGGCCGGTCGGCGTCAGCTTCAACATCTTGCTGCGATTGGACGGGATGGACACGCCGACGCCGCAGGTGACCAACGCGCTCGCCCTGCCGCCAATGGCCGGGTTCAACGAGCCAGTGCACGTGCCTGCTGCTGACCCTGCGAAGGACGGCTGGCTGGTGTTCATCATGGACCAGCAGACTGGCGACAACCAGTTCATCCACGAAACATGGGTTGTCGATGCCGGGAACATCGGGGCCGGGCCAGTGGCGAAGGTGCACATCCCCACGCGGCTGCGTCCGCAGGTACACGGGTGGTGGGTGCCGCAGGCGCAGCTGGACATGCTCGCATGAGCCGGATCGTCATTACCGGAGCTTCGGGCAATTATGGCCGTGGCGTCACCGATCGGCTGATTGCGGAAGGGCGGGCAAGCGATCTGATCCTGATCACGCGCAAACCGGAGAAACTGGCCGACCGCGCCGCGCAAGGGTGCATCGTGCGCTATGGCGATTTCGACAAGCCCGAAACGCTGGAGCAGGCAGTGCAGGGGGCGGAGCGGATGCTCCTAATCTCGGGCACTCGCGTCGGCGCGCGGGTGGTGCAGCACAAGGCGGCGATCGATGCGGCGGCTGCAGCGGGCGTCGGGCATGTGGTCTACACCAGCTTCATCGGCATCGACGATCCCGCCAATCCCGCCGAAGTGCGGCACGATCATATCGAGACCGAACGCCTGATCCGGGCATCCGGCTGCGGCTGGACCATGCTGCGCGATGCGCACTATGCCGACGCGATGATCCTGATGGCAGGACCGGGCGTGATGCAGAGCGGCAAGTGGTTCTCCAACGCCGGGGAAGGCCGCGAGGCCATGGTCTGGCGCGACGACTGCATCGAAAGCGCCGTGGCGGTGCTGACGGGCGAGGGCCATCAAGGCCAGATCTACAACATCACCGGGCCGGAACTGCAGACCTTCCGCGAGGTCGCGGCGATCATGGCCGAAGTCACGGGGCGGGTGGTCGAATACGTCTCGCTGGATGATGAAGGCCAGTACGCGATGTTCGACGCAATGGGCATCCCGCGCCGCCCGGTCGATGATCTGGAAGTCGCCGGCATTCCCTGGAACAGCGACGACATGGTCAGCTTCGGCCGCGCGATCCGCGAAGGGTTCCTCGAGCTTTGCACCGATGACGTCGAGAGGCTGACCGGGCGCAAGGCGCGATCGGTGCGCCAGATGATCGAGGACAACACGGCCGTGCTGCGTGGGGCGTGAGGCGCCAATCAGGCGACGCTTGATTCAGCAAGATCATGCCAGCAGCACGCCCAACGATTTCGCTGCTACAACCTTATGATCACATCGTTACTGCCGTATTCTCCAGCATAAATCGAATGCAATCAAAACGCGCCGCCGAATCAGGTCGGTGATTGCCCTTGACCTGCCCCCCGCTGCCTCCCTCCATCCGATGCAGAAGACACTTGTCATGACCGCGGGCCAGCGGGGGGGGAGATCAGCTGGCAAGTCGGTTTCCAGGCAACTTGCGCCATTCTGCCAACAAATTCTTGCCTGCACGAAGCCGGTGCCAGATTTGGCAATTTGTCAGATTGGTTTATGAGCCCATGCAAACGGTGCGAGGTTGAAGGTGGCAGACGCAAGATCTGACAAGGCGCGCAGGCTTGAACTGGGCCGGCAGCGGCGAGCGAAGACACGCGCCAAGGTCATCGCCGCAGCGTTCGAATTGTTTGGCGAGGAAGATGGCCTTTACGCGCGGATCGAGGACGTCTCGCAGCGCGCCGGCATCACCCGCGCGACGTTCTACGACCATTTCTCCGGCATGAGCGAGCTTCGTGAAGCCGTGACCTACGAGGTCACCCACGATTTCCTGACCGCAGTCACCCACACCGTTTCGCTCCTGCCCGACCCGCGCGAACGCATCTCGGCAGCAATCCGCTTCTATCTGCACCGCGTGCGCGAGGTTCCCGGCTGGGGGCGGTCAATGATCAATCTCAGCGCGAATGGCATCATCTTCGGCGCGGAAACCTTCCGCCAGGCAGAACTTACGGTGATGGAGGCGATCGCCGCCGGTTACCTGACGATCGCGGACAGCGCCCTTGGCAGAGATGCGATCCTGGGGACGACCATCGCCGCGATCTCGACGATGCTGCGAGAGGAACGGGACGGCAATTACCCCGAACAGGTCGTCGCCACGATCCTCGTGGGCCTCGGTGTAGCTCCGGCAGATGCACGGGAAATCACCGAAAAGCCGTTGCCCGCGCTGGTCCCGGCACCTCTCCAAGGATAAACTTGACGATCTGCAAGATCGAACATATCCCAACTTGAATCTGACATGTTGTCGGATTTAGATTCGATGTCCTCGGTCGCAGAAGCCGATGGTTGGGAGAAGCGCAGAATGCCTGTCTTGGCACGTAACCGGCGATTTGCCGGTCCCATTGTTGCGTCCATATCTATCGCGACTGTGGCTTGCTCCGGGTTAGCCGGTGCTGCGGCTGCGCCGCGCCCGCCCGAGACTGTCTACGCCAAGACCTGTGGCTACTGCCATGGCCAGCACGTGGCTCCGATCATCCGCGGGCGTGGCCTGCCGGTCGAGGTGATCGAGCAATACGTCCGCACCGGCCCGCGCGGCATGGTCGCCTTCCGACCGACCGAAATCAGCGATGCTGAACTCAAGGCGCTCGCAAAATGGCTCAATGCCTCGAAGGCCGACCCGAAGGAGAAGGGCGAATGACCGGTATCAGCCGCCGCGATGTGATCCGGACCGGCGCCGTGGGTGCCGCCATGCTGGGATCGAGTGCTTTCGCCTCGCCGCTTGATGGCCCGCGCCAATTGCCGGCTCATCTCGACAAGGGCGCCTTTGCCGCAGCCGTCAAAGAACTGCGCGCGGTCGTCGGAGCGGAATGGGTCTTTGCCGATCCCGAAACCACCTTGCCATATGCCAAGAGCTTCACGCCAGATCCCCGTCACGAGCACGTGCCGTCTGGCGCGGTCGCCCCGGCCTCGGTCGAGGAGGTGCAGGCGATCCTGAAGGTCGCCAACAGATACAAGCTCCCGCTGTGGACCGTCTCCACCGGCAAGAACATGGGCTATGGCTGCGCCACGCCTGCCAGCAGTGGCCAGATGATCCTCGACATGAAGCGCATGAACCGCATCATCGAGATCGATGCCGAACTCGGCACGGCGCTTGTGGAACCGGGCGTCACCTACCAGGACCTGCGCGACTATCTGGACGAGCACAACCTGCCGTTCTGGCTCGACGTGCCCACGGTCGGCCCGATCGTCTCGCCGCTGGGCAACACGCTTGAACGTGGCGTTGGCTACACCCCCTATGGCGATCACTTCTTCATGCAGTGCGGCATGGAAGTGGTGCTGGCCGATGGCACGGTGGTGCGCACCGGCATGGGCAGCGTCAAGAATTCGACGACCTGGCAGGCGTTCAAGTGGGGCTACGGGCCCTACATCGACGGCATCTTCACCCAATCGAACTTTGGCGTCGTGACCAAGCTGGGTTTCTGGCTCATGCCCAAGCCGCCCGCTTTCAAGCCGTTCATGGTGCGCCACAACGAGATGGGCGACGTCGCCAAGATCGTCGATGCCATGCGCCCGTTCCGCATGAACAACCTCATTCCCAACGTCGTGCTGATGATGGGCGCGGCTTACCAGATCGCCATGTTCCACCGCCGCGAGGAGCTGTGGGACAAGCCGGAAAGCATTCCCGATGACGTGGTGCGCGATTTTGCGAAGAAGCACGGCCTCGGCATGTGGAACACCTACTTCGCGCTTTATGGCACCGACGAGATCATCGCCGCGATCGAGCCGATCGTGCGCGGTGCCTTCGAGGCATCAGGCGGCGAGGTACTGACCGAGAAGGAAATGGGCGGCAACCTGTGGTTCGAACACCACAAGAACCTGATGTCCGGCCAGCTTACGCTCGAGGAGAAAGGCATCATGCGCTGGCGCGGCGGGGGCATGTGCTGCTTTGCGCCGGTCGCTCCAGCCAAGGGTATCGAGACACAACAGCAGACCGAACTTGCCAAGGAAATCCTCGGCAAATATGGCTTCGACTACTCGGTCGCCTACGCCATCGGCGGGCGCGAACTGCACCACCTGATCTTCATCCAGTATGACAAGGAAGATCCGGTCGAGGAGAAGAAAGCCGACGACTGCATCCGCGAGATGGTCACCCGCTTTGGCGAGCGTGGCTGGGCCAGCTATCGCACCGGCGTCAACACCATGGACCTGGTGGCGAAGCAATACGGCGAAGCCAACCGCGCGCTCAACGCCCGGCTCAAGCAGGCGCTCGACCCCAACCACATCCTTTCGCCCGGCAAGCAGGGGATCGCTTGACATGATGCTGCCAGCCAGCACGGTCGACATCTTCTCGGACGCCGTCCTTGAAGACCCTTGGCCGACATACCGTGCCTTGCGCGATCTCGGTTCGGCCGTCTGGCTGGAGCCGACGAACGTCTGCTTCATCGGTCGCTATGCCGACGTGCGCCGCGCGCTCAACGACTGGCAGGTGTTTTCCTCGGCGCAGGGGATCGGCTTCAATCCCGTGATCAATGCCGCATGGGACGAGGCGCTGATCTGTCAGGACCCGCCGGTTCATACCGCAAGGCGCAAGCTGATGATGGAGGCGCTCGGCCCTGCGGCATTGAAACCCGTGGCGGACACTATCGAGCAGCGCGCTTCCGCTCTGGTGGACCGCATTGCGACGATGGGCACGTTTGACGCGGTCTCCGACTTTGCGCTCGACTTGCCGGTCGGCGTGGTCATGGACCTGATCGGCTGGCCGCACGACGTGCGCCCTGCATTGCTCGATCTGGCATCGGGATCATGGAACGCGGCGGGTCCGGCCAATGCCCGTATGGAACAGGGTCTCAGCGGTCTTCAGGAGATGATGGGACTGCTGAGCAACCTTTATGACAAGGAGCGCGTGCTGCCAGGCGGCTTTGCCGCGAAGCTGATCGCCTCTTCCCGCCGTGGCGAGATCAGCCGTGAGACCGCAATTGGCATGCTGGCGGGCTACGTCGTCGCCGCGTTCGAAACGACCATCAGCGCCATGGCCGCAGGCATCCAGCTCTTTGCCGACAACCCGGCCGAATGGGACAGGCTGCGCACCGATCCGCGCCTTGCCATGCACGCGGCCAACGAGATCGTGCGCATGGAAACGCCGCTCCAGAGCTTCGCTCGCGTCACCACCCAGGACGCCGAGCTTTCCGATGGCAGCGTGATCCCTGCGGGCACCCGCGTCGTGGTGTGCTATGCCAGCGCCAACCGCGACGAGCGCCAGTTCGAAGCGCCAGACTCCTTCCGGATCGACCGGCGCGAGAAGCAGAACCTCGGCTTCGGCCACGGCCCCCACGGCTGTGCAGGGCAGAACCTTGCCCGCATGGAATTGACCGCGGTTTTTGGAGCGCTGGCCAAGCGCATCACGCGGTTTGAGTGCCAAGGCAATGGTGTGCGCGCGCTCAACAACATTTCCCGCTCACTCGCCCGCCTGCCCACTCTCGCCGTCGCTGCCTGAGCAGGACCCGATGTATCCTTCCTGACGAGCGGCGGCAGGGGGGGAGGGGCATAGTCGAAGGCGGCGCTGACCCTAAGCGCTTCATTCCCGAACTGTGCGCGTCATGGCGAAACTGTGGCGGCAACCACGGTGCCAACCCTACACAGGGTGAGATGCCATGCGCGGAATGCCTCGCCCGTCGCTTGAGCCATGGAGACGTTTGCGCTCCACGAACTGTAGATTCTTACTCAGCTTTCTGAGCAGAATCGTGAGAAAACCGTCACTTCAAGAAAATGGTCGGGGAGATAGGATTCGAACCTACGACCCTCTGGTCCCAAACCAGATGCGCTACCAGGCTGCGCTACTCCCCGACTGGTGACGGCCCCTAGTTTCTCCACGCCTTGCGCGCAAGCGGAAACGTCCCGCCGGTTTGCTTTGGTGGATTGCTTGCCGAGGAGCATCGCGGCACAGAAGCGGCGATGAGCAAGCGCAAGCGCCGTTATCTGACTGCGACGATGCCCGATGGTTACGTGAAGACCATCGGGCCGACGACCGACAGTTTCACGCACTACTGGCGGATCGTCGCCGAGCTTGAGAACGGCAAGACCGAGGTGTTCTGGGGCCACGCCAGATCGCTGGCCGAGGCTCGCAAGAAGCGGGCGCCGGCGCAGGAAGCGGCGAAAATGCGCGGTTGGAAGAGCTTTGCCTTCGAAATCGCCGAGCTGGTCGAGACGCCTGCGCCCGGTGCGGGGACCTAGAGCGGAATTCATTCCGATTGCATCGGAATGATCGCTCTAGATTCCTGTTTCACCGCGTTTTCCTGGCCACCAGATGATTCGATCTGGTTCGAAAACGCTCTAGCCGATCAGCGCAGGTACGCTCCTTGCCAGCATGTAGAGCGCCACGACGACGATCAGCCCGGCAAACAGCGTGTTGAGCGTGCCCTTGCTCGCGGCCAGTCTGCCCGAAGCCTTGGTGCCCAGCACCGTGCCGATCACGCCGCCCGCGATAAAGGCCAAGGCAAGCGGCCAGTCGAGCATGCCCGAGGCTGCATAGTTCAGCGAGGTCGCCAGCCCGAATGCGCTCACCGCCACCAGCGAAGTGCCGACGGCGCGGCCGATGGGCATCGATGTGCTCGCGATCAGTGCGGGCACGATCAGGAAGCCGCCACCGATGCCGAAGAAGCCCGAAAGCAGCCCTGTGCCAGCACCGAATGTCAGCACGCGGGGCAGGTTGTCGCGGTTGCAGACCACGCCTTCGATCCCCTCCGCGCCGCGCCCGCGCCACATGAAGAAGGCGACGACCAGCATCAGCAGTGCGAACAGCGCGAGCAGGCTCTGCCCGTCCACGGCCTTGCCGATGGTCGATCCGCCAAGCGCGCCGAGTACGCCTGCCGCCGCGAACATGCCGCCGCAGCGCCAGTTGACGTTGCGCGCGCGGGCGTGGCTGGCGAGGCCTGACAGGGCGTTCGCCGCCACGGCCAGCGCGCTCGTGCCGATGGCAAGGTGCGGGCTGGCGACGCCAACGACGTAGACCATCAGCGGCACGGCAAGAATCGAGCCTCCGCCGCCGACCAGTCCGAGGACGAAGCCGACGATCACGCCGGACAGGCTCGCCAGCAGATGTTGCAGGTCGAAGATCACGGTCGGCGCCTTACAGCAGGTCGACAGGCAGGCGCAGGTAACGCACGCCATTGCTGTCGGGTTCGGGCAGGTGTCCTGCGCGCATGTTTACCTGGATCGAGGGCAGGATCAGCTTCGGCATGCCCAGCGTGGCATCGCGCGCTTCGCGCATGGCAACGAACTCGTCCTCGCTGACGCCTTCGTGGACATGAACGTTGGCCGTGCGCTCGGCGCCGATTGTGGTTTCCCACACGAACTGGTCGCGCCCGGTGGCCTTGTAATCATGGCACAGGAACACGCGCGTCTCGTCTGGCAGGGCCATCAGGCGGCGGATCGAGCGGTAGAGCGTGCGCGCGTCGCCGCCGGGGAAATCGGCCCGGGCGGTGCCGTAGTCCGGCATGAACAGCGTATCGCCGACGAACACGGCATCGCCGATGACATAGGCGAGACATGCCGGGGTGTGGCCGGGGACGTGCAGTGCTATGGCCTCGATCCCGCCGACGCGGAAGGTGTGGCCGTCGTCCATCAGCAGGTCGAACTGGCTGCCGTCACGGGCGAAGGCCGGGCCCTCGTTGAAGACCTTGCCGAACACGTCCTGCACGGTGCGGATTGCCGCGCCAATGACGATCTGCCCGCCAAGCCTTTCCTTGAGATAGGGGGCGGCAGAGAGGTGATCGGCATGGGCGTGGGTTTCGAGCAACCAGTCGACCGTGAGGCCGTGGGCTTCGACATGGGCAATCACGCGATCGGCCGAGGCATGGCTGGTGCGGCCCGAGGCCTGGTCGAAATCGAGCACCGGATCGATCACCGCGGCGCGCAAGGTGGCAGGATCATGGACGACATGAGTCGCGGTGAAAGTCGCCTCGTCGAAGAAGGTGGTGACGACAGGGGCCGCTGCCGAGGCGCGGGCGGCGCTGATCTGGGCGGTGGCGGTGACAAGGGCATGGTCGGACATCGGAAGACTCCTTTGACCCTTTATATAACTTAGAACTAATATAAGGCAAGTGTAATTTAGTTGGTGTCGCGGTCTTGTGCGTGGCGCAATCGGCGTTATCTGCTGAGCTTATGAAGCCCGCCAGCCTTGCCGACCTGAAGCAGAATGCCGCCGCCATGGCGGGCCGCATGCGCACGATGAGCCATCCCGAGCGCCTGCTCATGCTTTGCCGCATGGACGAGGGCGAGGTTTCGGTGACGGAACTGGTTGAACTGACCGGCCTTTCGCAGTCGGCAGTCTCGCAACACCTGGCGCGCCTGCGCGATGAAGGCGTGGTCGACAGCCGCGTGGCAGCGCAAGTGCGCTTCTACAGCCTGAAGGACGAGATCGTCCGCGCGATCATACACGCCCTTTGCGAAATCTGCGAAAAGCGCTAGATTAATCACTGATCAATAAGATGAGTTGGGTGCAGGAAGAGTCTTGCGCCGCGCATCCAAATTAGAGTATTGATTCTATATTGCATGCGTGCGGTGATCCGTGCGCCGGGAGAGACATCGGTTGATGCAGAATGATCCGCAGCGCGGCTGGAACCGCCGCGAATTCGTCAGTGCCTCGGCGCTGATCGCTTTGGCGCTTGGCATGCCCGCCGCCGCCGTGAGCCTGACCCGGCTCGAATCGGAAGATGCGCCGAGCGACCGGCAGCGCCTGATGATGAAGGAGGTCAGCCAGCTGGTGATCCCGCGTTCGGCAACCCCCGGTGCGGGCGATGTGGGTGCAGGCGATTTCGCGATCCTCGCGCTGGCGCACGGGCTCGATGGCTCGCGCTCACCGCTCAAGGACCCCACCGCCTATGCCCGGTTTGCGCGCAACGATGGCTCGATCCGGCATGTCGCCTGGCTCGAGAAGGAGCTGGACGGGCGGGCTGGTGGCAGCTTCCTCAAGGCGCCGGCAGCGCAACGCCTTGCGGCCGTGAAGGCGCTCGATGCCGATGCCTTTGCCAGCCGTGAAAGCGAAAGCCCGTGGCAGGCGATCAAGGGCCTGATCCTGACTGGCTACTACACCAGCGAAGTCGGCGGGGCGCAGGAGCTGCGCTACGAGCCAGTGCCGGGCCGTTTCGATCCCGACCTGCCGCTGACGCCCGATTTCAGGGCGATTTCCAACGACTGGACCGCGGTCGACTTCGGATAAGGACTGACTGACATGCAATTCGACGCAATCGTGGTCGGCTCCGGGATCACCGGCGGCTGGGCAGCCAAGGAACTGACGCAGGCGGGCCTCAAGGTCCTGATGATCGAGCGCGGGCGCGAGATCGTCCACGGCGAGTACGAGACCGAGAACAAGGCACCGTGGGAAATGCCGTTCCGCGGCCTCGGCGATGCGGCGCTCTATGCCCGCGAATACCAGGTCCAGATGAAGAACCGCCACTTCAACGAGTTTACGCAGGGGCACTTCGTCAACGACAAGGAGAACCCCTACTCGACCGGCTCGGATACCGATTTCACGTGGTTCCGCTCCTACCAGTTGGGTGGACGCTCGCTGACCTGGGGCCGCCAGTCCTACCGCTGGTCGGACTACGATTTCGGCGCGAACAAGCGCGATGGCCACGGCACCGACTGGCCGATCCGCTACGCCGATCTGGCGCCGTGGTATGACAAGGTCGAGGAGTTCATCGGCGTTTCGGGCAGCCCTGAAGGCCTGCCCCAGCTGCCCGACGGCAAGTTCCAGCCGGGCATGAAGCTGAACGTGGTGGAAGAGCACGTGCGCAAGGTCGTGGCCGACAAGTACGGCCGCTGCCTGACCATCGGCCGGACTGCGAACATGACCGTCGCCAAGCCCGAAGAAGGGCGCTCGGAATGCCAGAACCGCTCGATCTGCGCGCGCGGCTGCTCGTTCGGCGCATACTTCTCGACGCAATCGAGCACGCTTCCCGCGGCCAAGGCTACCGGCAACCTGACGGTCGTGACCGATGCCATCGTCGAGGCGGTCGACTATGATCCCAAGACGAAGCGCGTCACCGGCGTGCGCTATGTCAATACGAAGGACGGGACGCGGGGCAGCGCAACGGCGCGGCTGGTGTTCCTCAATGCAGGCGCCTTCAACTCGGTCCACCTTCTGCTCAATTCGCGCAACGAGGCGATGCCGACGGGCCTTGGCAATTCGAGCGGCGTGCTCGGCACCCAGATCATGGATCATGCCAACACGCTGTCGACCATCGCGCTGTTCCCGCAGTTCAATGATCGCACCACTTTCGGCAACCGGCCGACCGGTGCGATCATCGCGCGCTATCGCAACATGGATGCCATGGACGGCGATGGCCACACGCGCGGCTTTTCGTTCCAGGGGGCGCACTGCAAAGCAACTGGGGCGCTGGCAAGCGCGAGGCAGGGATCGGCGCCGAACTCAAGGACAAGCTGCACCAGCCCGGCATGTGGCGCATGGTGCTGGTCGCCTTTGCCGACTGCGTGCCGCGCGATAGCAATCGCCTGACGCTCGACCGGACCAAGACCGACCGCTTCGGCATCCCTCAGCTTCATGTCGACTTTGCGTTCGGCAAGGAAGAGCACGCGGCGCTGGCCCAGGCCAAGGTCGATGCCACCGAAATGATGACTGCGGCCGGCGGCACGGTGATCATGGGCCTCGACAAGCCGGGGCCGGGTGGCACGGCGATCCACGAAATGGGCGGCGCGCGCATGGGTAATGATCCCAAGAGGTCGGTCCTCAACAAGTGGAGCCAGGCGCACGACATTCCCAACCTGTTTGTCACCGATGGCGCACAGATGGCCTCGTCCGCCTGCCAGAATCCTTCGCTGACCTACATGGCACTGACGGCGCGGGCCTGCGATGCGGCGGTGAAGATGCTGCGTGAAGGCGTGATCTGAGGTGACCTCTCCGACCATCGCCGGCATGACCGAGAGGCAGAAAAGCCTCGCCTTCTTCACGCTGATCACCGCGCTGGTGCTGGAAATCGTCGACGTGACGATCATAAACACCGCGCTGCCGGCCATGCAGGCAGACTTCGCCGCGCGCGGGCAGGACCTTGGTGGCAGCGCGGCGCAGTGGATCGCGGCAGGCTATTCGCTGGCCTTCGGCCTGCTGCTGATTCTGGGCGGCCGACTGGGCGACCTGTTCGGCGGGCGCGCGATGTTTCTTACCGGCGTTGCCGGCTTCACGCTGGCCTCGCTACTGTGTGGCGCGGCGGCCGACCCGCAACTGCTCGTCGCGGCGCGCGTCCTGCAAGGTGCCGCGGGCGCGATCATGGCGCCGCAGGTCATGGCGGTGATCCAGATCCTTTACGATCCAGTAGAGCGCATAGGGCGGCTGGCCTGGTTCGGCGTGATCGGCGGCCTTGCCGGCATAGCCGGGCCGATCATCGGCGGACTGCTGATTTCGGCGGACATCGCGGGCCTCGGCTGGCGCACTGTGTTCCTGATCAACCTGCCGATCGGCATCGCCGCGTTCACCGCTGGCTGGCGCTACCTGCCGCGCGAAATTGCGCACAAGGGCGCAAAGATTGACGTGATCGGCACGCTTGCGTTTGGCGCGGCGCTCGCAGCCGCACTGTTCCCGCTCGTGCGCGGCGAACATGCCGGGATCGATGCCGGGAGCATAACGCTTCTCGCGGCATCGCCCTTGCTGATGTGGGCGGCATGGGCTGGCCTCAACCGCCGGGCGAGAGCGGGCAAGCCGGTCATCTTCGATCCGGAACTCCTGCACAACCGCCTGTTCCGCACCGGCGCTCTGATCGGCCTGATCTTCTCCGCGGCGAACACCGGCTTCCTCTTTGTTTTCGCCCACGCCCTCCAATCGCGGCTGGGCTACTCACCGCTCCAGACAGGCCTCGTCCATATCCCGTTCAGCGCCGGGGTCATGCTCGGTATGGGCTTCCTCGGGCGGCGCTACCTTGCGAAGATGGGCAAGTGGGTGCTGGTTTTTGCGGCATTGGCTCTGGTTGTGGCCAATACGGCCACCCTTTCATGGATTGCCTGGGGCGGTCCCGGCCTGCCGCTGCTGCTTCCGGCCCTGCTGCTGGCCGGCGTCGGGATGGGCTGCCTTTCCGGCCCCGTCTCGCCTGTCGCCCTGGCCCGGGTTGACCGCCGCCATGCAGGCGCGGCCAGCGGCATTCTCAAGACCGTGCTGCAAATGGGCAGCGCCTTCGGCATTGCGCTGGCGGGCAGTGCCTACTTCGCGCTGGGTGGGCCGGTTTTGGCGATGGGGGCGGGCGGTCTTTTCGCGGCACTCGGGGTAATTCTCGTGCTGCTGCTCGGCTGCCTTGGCCTTGCGCTGTCGCTGCCCGACCAGATATTCGTGCCCGAGGCCTCTTCCCAAGCGGCATAATCGCGATACTCTCATGTGAAACCAGATGCGCCGAAAGCGCGCACGGGGAGAGGATTCGCATGATGGAAGAGTTGCCCACCGCCAAGTTCCACACCATGACCGAGGGCACCCAGGAAGACTGGGACGCGATCATGACGCACCTCAAGCCTCACGCAAGCAATGGCGGGGCGCGGGTTCTTGCCCACTTGCGCTTGCTTGAAGGCGATTGCGGCGGTTTTGCCGTCGATCGCCTGACCCACTGCCTTCAGACTGCGACCCGCGCCCACCGCGATGGCCGCAGCGAGGACTATGTCGTGATGGCCCTGCTGCACGACATCGGCGACATGCTTGGCGCCTACAACCACCCCGACATCGCCGCCGCCATCCTCAAGCCGTTCGTGTCCGAGGAACTGCTGTGGATCGTGCAGCACCACGGCATTTTCCAGGGCTACAACTTCTTCCACTTCATCGGCCTTGATCGCAACATGCGCGACAACTTCGCCGACCACCCTTACGCTGCGGCCACGGCGGAGTTCATCGAGAAGTACGACTGCCCGGCGTTCGATCCGGACTACGACACACTGCCGCTCGAATTCTTCGAGCCGATGGTCATGCGCCTGTTCGAGCGGCCTTTGAACAGCGTCTACAAGAAGGCCATGGCCGAAGCCTGAGGCGGCCTGCCGCCATTCGGGTCACCAGGCGATGCACTCTGTCACGAATGGTGGCTTGCGCCTTCCCTTAATTGCGTGATTAACTGCACAAAATTGCTTGGGAGAGCAACGCATGGGCGAGGCCGCCGTAAAGCCGACGACAGCAGAGCGCACTGCCGATCTGTTTACCTTCGACGAATTCATTCGCTTCTGGGCGGCCGACCGCTCGCAAGGGGTGGCGCTTGACGGGCCGGACAGGACGCTGACCTATGGCGGGCTCGATTCCACGACGGCGCAGGTGGTCGCGGGCCTTGTCGATCTTGGCATTGGCAAGGGGGACCGGATTGCCTGGTTCGGCAAGAACAGCACGCTCTACTTCACGTTGTTCTTCGCTGCTGCCCGCCTTGGCGCGGTGATGGTTCCGGTCGGCTGGCGCCTGGCCCCGGCAGAGGCGACGTGGATTGCCGACGATGCGCAAGCCAAGGCGGTGTTCCTTGGCCTCGGGTTCGAAGGGCTGGCGGAGACGTTCTCCGCGCTCCCTGCCGTGCGCATCGCGCTGACGCAGGACGAGGCGTGGCGGTGGATCGATGCGCAGCAGCCCATCGCCTTCGAGGCTGCCGGGCCTGATGATGCGGTGCTGCAGCTCTATACCTCGGGCACGACCGGAAATCCCAAGGGGGCGGTGCTTTCAAATCGCAACCTGTTCGGCCTGCGCAAGCAATCGCTGGGGCAGGAACAGCCCTATACCCAGATGACGGACGACGAAGCGATTCTCGTCGCCATGCCATGCGCACATATCGGCGGCACCGGCCTTGGCGTGATGGCCATCGGCGCGGGGCTGCCGGGCATCATCCTTGCCGAGTTCGAGCCGCGCGCGGTGTTCGACGCGGTGGAGCAAAAGGGCGTTACGCGCTTCTTCATCGTGCCTGCCGCCCTGCAGATGCTGCTCAATCACCCCGATTGCGCCAGCGTGGACTTCAGCCGCGTAAAGTACATCATCTATGGCGCATCGCCGATCCCGCTGGTGCTGCTGCGCGAATGTATCGCCATGTTCCGGGCCGAGTTCATCCAGGCCTATGGCATGACCGAGACGACCGGCACGATCTGCATGTTGCCGCCCGAGGACCACTGCGTCGAAGGCAACCAGCGAATGCGGTCTGCCGGCAAGCCGCTGCCGGGTGTCGAGGTCCGCGTGGTCGGCGAGAATGGCGAGGCGCTTGGCCCCAACGAGATCGGCGAGATCCAGACGCGCTCGTCAAACAACATGCTTGGCTACTGGAACCTGCCAGAGGCGACCACCAAGACCATGACTGCCGATGGCTGGATCGCCACTGGCGATGCCGGCTATCTCGACGAGGACGGCTACGTCTACATGCACGACCGGATCAAGGACATGATCATCTCCGGCGGCGAGAATGTCTATCCCGCGCAGGTCGAAAGCGCGATCTATGGCCATCCCGATGTGCAGGAAGTGGCGGTGATCGGCGTGCCTGATGCGACATGGGGTGAAGCCGTCAAGGCGGTGTGCGTGCCCAAGCCCGGCCATACGATCGATCCGCAATCGATCATCGACTGGACGCGGGAGCGCCTGGCCGGGTTCAAGGTGCCCAAGTCTGTCGACGTGATCGCGGCTCTGCCGCGCAACCCATCCGGCAAGATCCTGCGCCGCACCTTGCGCGAGCCATACTGGGCGGGCTGCGAACGGCAGGTGAACTGACGCCGCGTTGACCGGCTGGGCGGCATTCCGACCAGCCGGTGCCAACGGATCAGCGGATCGGGCAGTCCGGCGAGAGGCGCATGTCGAGGTAGTTGTCTACCGCGCGCATCATGTCGTCCATCTCGTTTTCGAAGAAGTGGTTGGCGCGCGGCACTTCATCGTGATGGATGGTGATGTGCTTCTGCGTGCGCAGCTTGTCGACCAGCTTCTGCACCGCATTGGGCGTGACCACCGTATCGGCGGTGCCCTGCACGATGATGCCCGAGGCGGGGCACGGGGCGAGGAAGCTGAAATCGTACATGTTGGCGGGCGGCGCCACCGAGATGAAGCCGCGGATTTCCGGGCGGCGCATCAGCAGTTGCATGCCGATCAGCGCGCCGAACGAATAGCCGGCGATCCAGGTGGTGCTGGCTTCGGGATGGATCGACTGGACCCAGTCGAGCGCCGCCGCGGCGTCGGACAGTTCACCGATGCCATTGTCAAAGCTGCCCTGGCTACGGCCGACGCCACGGAAGTTGAAGCGCAGCGTGGCAAAACCGCGCGCGACGAATGTCTTGTAGAGCGCCTGCGTGATGCGGTCGTTCATCGTGCCGCCCGCCTGCGGGTGCGGGTGCAGGATCATCGCCACCGGTGCGCGGGGGCGGGTGGCGGGCTGGAAACGGCCTTCGAGGCGGCCTTCGGGGCCGGGGAAAATGACTGCGGGCATTGCCTGTCCGGTAATCCTGTGGTCTGGCCCCATGCGGCACGGAATGCCGGGGCTGGGAATTAAGCTGATGGCTATATAGAAACCGAGCCTTCGAAAGCAATCTTTCCACGCATTCCGGGGCGAATCTTGCCGCTAAATTCGATCTATCTCGATCACGCCGCCACGACCCCGCTGCTGCCGGAGGCGCTGGCGGCAATGGAGGAGGGCTGGCGCATTTGGGCCAACCCTTCAAGCCCGCACGCTGCCGGACGCGCGGCGCGGGCGGCGCTGGAGAGTGCGCGGGCGCGAGTGAAGGCGGCGCTGGCCTGGGACGGCGAGGTGATCTTCACCAGCGGGGCAAGCGAGGCGCTGGAGATCGCCACGAAAAAAGTTTCCCCGGGGAAACATAACAGGAACATCACCAGTGCGGTAGAGCACGAGGCGGTGCTGCGACTGACGCCAGACGCGCATCGCCTGAGCGTCGATGCGAACGGATTGGTCAAGATTTCCGAGCTGGAGCAGGTGCTTAAGCTGGAAGGGCAGGCGCTTCTGGCAGTCCAGCAGGTCAACAGCGAAACCGGTGTGATGCAGGATCTGGCGTCGGTGGCAGCGCTGGCAAAGTCGAACAATGCGCTGTTGCTGGTCGATGCCGCGCAAGGGCCGGAAAGCTACCGCTGCCCGAAGCCGACATCATCGCGCTTTCGGCGCACAAGTTCGGCGGGCCGGTGGGCATCGGCGCGTTGCTGGTGCGCAATTACGGCTTGCTCGATCCCGGCGGCGGCCAGGAGCGCGGCTATCGTGCCGGGACCGAGCCGATGCCGCTGGTGATGGGCATGGTCGCGGCGCTGGAGGCCGGAAACGCATGGCTCAAGTGCGCTTCAGGTTTGCGGGAATCGCTGACGAATCAACTGCTTGAAAACGGGGCGGAATTGGTCGCACCGGAATCACCACGCAGCCCGACGATTGCCGCCTATCGCATGCCGGGCAAATCCAGCGCGGCGCAGCTGATCCGGTTCGATGGCGCAGGGATCGCCGTTTCTGCCGGAAGCGCGTGTTCTTCGGGTTCATTGAAGGCGAGCCACGTGCTGACGGCGATGAGCTATGCGCATCCGGGCGAGGTCATCCGCGTGTCC
The DNA here is from genome assembly GCF_003454795.1 of Novosphingobium sp. THN1. Taxonomy (GTDB): domain Bacteria; phylum Pseudomonadota; class Alphaproteobacteria; order Sphingomonadales; family Sphingomonadaceae; genus Novosphingobium. The sequence goes on along the minus strand of NZ_CP028347.1, from coordinate 424,762 downwards.
ATCGGGCGCGAGACGAGCGAGGCCGAGATCGCCCGGTTCGTTGAAGTGTGGAAGGAGATCCGGGGGTGATCTACCTCGACTATCAGGCGACGACGCCGCTGGCCCCGGAAGCGCGCGGGGCGATGATGCCGTGGCTGGCAGGGCCGGAGGCTGCCGGTTTTGCCAACCCGCACAGCCCGCACCGCGCCGGGCGCGCGGCGGCGGCGGCAGTCGAGGTGGCGCGGGCGCAGGTGGCGGCGCTGCTGCCGCCGGGCGGGCGCGTGGTGTTCACGTCCGGGGCGACCGAGGCGGTCAATCTGGCGCTGCTGGGATGCGGTCGCGAGAGGCTGGCGGTGAGCGCGATCGAACATGCGGCGGTGCTGGATACGGCGCGGGCGCTCGATCCCGGCGTGGCGGTGCTGCCGGTCGATGGCATGGGGCTGGTCGATCCGGAGGTGGCGATTCCGGAGGGGACGGGCCTGGTCGCGGTAATGCAGGTCAACAACGAGATCGGCACGATCCAGCCGATCGAAGCGCTGGCCCGACGGGCACGCGACATGGGGGCGCTGTTCCTGTGCGATGCGGTGCAGGGGGCCGGCAAGATCGCCGCTCCGCACGGGGCTGACCTGATCGCGGTGTCTTCGCACAAGCTCTATGGCCCAAAGGGCATCGGCGCGCTGTGGGTGCGTGACGGGGTGGACCTTGCGCCCCTGATCCATGGCGGGGGGCAGGAGGGCGGCTTGCGTTCGGGCACGCTCTCGCCAGCGCTCTGCGCGGGATTCGGCGCTGCGGCAGCCCTGTGCACAAGTCTGTCGGAAACCGACCGGCTTCATGTGGAAAAGCTGTGGGCGAAGGCTTTGTCTCTGTTCGAGGGATGGATTCTGAACGGGAGCGCCACCGAGCGCTGGCATGGCAATCTCAACCTGCGATTGCCGGGGCTGGACGTGGCGAGACTGTTGTCGGAATGCCGCACGATCGCAATTTCAGCGGGATCGGCCTGTGCCAGCGGGTCGGGCAGGCCAAGCCATGTCTTGCGCGCGCTCGGACTTTCGGACAGGGATAGCAGAACCGCGATCCGCATCGGTTTCGGACGCTATACGGGGGATGATGAACTGGAACAGGCTGCCGAGGCGATCAACGCCGCGGCGCGCGCGCAGGGAGTCTTGTAACCATGGTCAGCGTCACCTTCGTCACCGCCAAGGGTGAAAAGATCGCCGCAGAGGGCGAAGCGGGGACGCGACTGTTGGAACTGGGGCAAGCGAAGGGCATGCCGCTCGAAGGAACCTGCGAGGGCCAGATGGCCTGTTCGACCTGCCATGTGGTGATCGATGCCGACTGGTTCGCGAAACTGCCGCCAGCCGTCGACGATGAGGAGGACATGCTGGATCTGGCCGCCGGCGTGACGCGCACGAGCCGCCTGTCCTGCCAGATCGAACTTACCGAAGCGCTTGATGGCCTTGTGGTGCATATCCCGGCCGAAGCGCGGGACATGCAGGGGCGCTGACCCTTCGCACGCCCCACCTTCGGGAACGGATCGGAAGGCCAGCCTTTGATTGAGGCATGACGTCTTCGCCTCCCGTTCCAAAACTTGCCCTGCCCGCCAGCCCCGATGTCCTGATTGCCGACACGACCGGCTGGATTACCGACAACTGGCTGCGTATCTCAATCGCCATCGGCATTGCCGTCGTCGTGGTTGTGGTGCTTGTCGCCATCCGCAACCTCGGGCGCCGGTTCTGCCCTGAAGGCGAGGCCCTGGTCGGGTGGAAGACCATCATCGGCCGCATGGCCGGCCGCACGCGCTTCTGGTTCATCGTGTTGGTAGCCGCCGAGGCGGTCGCCAGTTACGCGCAGACACCGGCCTGGCTCGACAGGACCATTGCGTTTCTCTTCACCATCGGCCTCACCTTCCAGGCGGCACTGTGGGTGCGGGAATTGACGATCGGCCTGATCGAGCATCGCGCAGGGGAGGCCCAGCACGCCAACGGTGCGCTGAGCTCGGCGCTCAACATCCTGAGGGCGCTGGTGACGTTCCTCGTTTTCGCCATCGCCATTGTTCTCATACTCGGCAACCTTGGCGTGAATGTCGCCGGACTGGTCGCAGGCCTCGGCATCGGTGGCATCGCCATCGGTCTTGCCGCTCAGGGTATATTCTCCGACCTGTTCGCGGGCATTTCCATCCTCTTCGACCGGCCTTTCAAGGTGGGGGAAGTGATCAGCTGGGGCGGAAATACCGGCACGGTCGAGGTCATCGGCATGCGCACCACCCGTGTCAGGCTGGTAAGCGGGGAACTGCTGATCGTTTCCAACAAGAACCTGCTCGACAAGGAGATCAGCAATCTTACGGTTCGCGATCACATCCGCCTGACGTTCGCGATTGGCGTCGCCTATGAAACCCCGCCTGAAACCTTGGCGCTGGTTCCGGCAATGCTGAAGGAACTGGGTCAGGCCGAAGGCGCTAAAGTGGCGCGTTCGGGGTTCGAGGCATTCGGTGCCAGCTCGCTTGACTTTACCCTGATCCTCGACGTGCCCGGTGGCGACTGGAACGTGGCGCATCCGTTGCGCGATCGTTTGCTGGTGGCAATCATGCAGCGCTTTGCTGCCGAGGGAATCAGCATTCCCTATCCCACGCAGACGACATTCACCGCCGCCCCTGACGGGACGCTGATCATGCCCTATCCCGACGGAGCCGTGGTACCCGTCAAGGTGTAGCCATGCGACTTGGGACCACGGACCTCATTTTGACCGGGCGCTTTTGCCAGCTTGCCGTGGGGGCTGTTTTGCAGTCCCATAAGCTGATCAAGGCAAGAGGGCAGGTATGGCGGCGATCAATCTTCCACGGATCATCAGGGTAGGCGGAGGCGCACTGGCGCAGTTGCCCGAGGCGCTTGCCCAATGCGGAGTGTCCCGACCGTTCATCGTCACCGACGCATTCCTCGTGAGCAGCGGGATGGTGGCGACATTGCTTGCCGTGCTCGACGACGCCGGAATCGATGCGGTCGTGTTCGCCGAGACAGTGCCCGATCCGACCGTGGCTGTGGTTGAAACCGCCCTGGAAGCCTTGCGTGCGGCCGATTGCGACTGCGTTGTCGGCTTTGGCGGCGGCAGCCCGATCGATACGGCCAAGGCCATTGCCGCACTGGCGGTTGCGCCCCGGCCGGTCCAGTCGATGAAGGCTCCGGCAACGACCGACGTGCCCGGCCTGCCGATCATCGCCGTGCCGACAACGGCGGGGACGGGGTCGGAAGCGACGAAGTTCACCATCGTGACCGACGAGGCCAGCAGCGAGAAGATGCTCTGTGCGGGCCTTGCTTTCCTGCCGACCGTGGCGATCGTCGATTTCGAACTGACGATGGGCAAGCCCGCCCGGCTGACGGCGGATACCGGGATCGATTCACTCACCCATGCGATCGAAGCCTACGTTTCGAAGAAGGCCAATGCCTTCAGCGATGCCATGGCCCTTTCGGCGATGAAGCTGATTGCGCCCAATCTTCGCACCGCCTGCGCCGAGCCGGGCAACCGCGCGGCGCGCGAGGCGATGATGGTCGGCGCGCATCATGCCGGGATCGCGTTCTCCAATGCCAGCGTTGCGCTGGTCCATGGCATGAGCCGACCCGTGGGCGCGTTCTTCCATGTGCCGCACGGCCTTTCCAACGCCATGTTGCTGCCTGCGGTTACGGCCTTCTCCGCGCCAGCCGCACTTGCGCGCTATGCCGATTGCGCGCGGGCGATGGGCGTTGCCAGTGCGGACGAGGGCGACCAGGCGGCGGTGGCGCGACTGCTGGAGGAACTGGCGGCGCTGAACGCCGACCTGTCCGTGCCATCCCGCGCTCTCATGGGATCAGCGAGGCGCGGTGGTTCGAGGTGGTGCCGGAAATGGCGCGGCAGGCGCTGGTTTCGGGATCGCCGGGCAACAATCCCCGCGTGCCGGAAGCGGCGGAGATCGAGCGGCTCTACGCCGAGGTCTATGGCTGACGCCAGACTTGCGCACGATTGCAATGCCCTGCCGGATCATGCATAGGCTTTGACCGTTCCTCCCCAGGTTCATCGGATTCGGCTTTTCGCAAGATTTGCGGGGCGCCGCTTATGTGAGCGTATGGACATGGGTGAAATGAACGAACGAATCGAACGCAGCGGCCTCAAGGTCGACGCCAGCCTTGCCACCTTCATCGACGAGAGCGTGATTGCGCCGCTCGGGCTTGATGCAAGCGCGTTCTGGCAGGGTTTTGCCGAGCTGGTCGGTCATTTCGCCCCGGTGAACCGCATGCTTCTCGACAAGCGTGACGCGCTGCAGGCGCTGATTGATTCCTGGCACCGCGAGCGCAAGGGCAAGCCGATCAATGCGGCCGAGTATCGCGCATTCCTGACCGAGATCGGCTACCTTGTGGCAGAGCCGGATGACTTCATCATCGGCACACAGAATGTCGATCGCGAGATTGCCTGCATGGCAGGGCCGCAGCTGGTGGTGCCGGTACTGAACGACCGTTTCGTGCTCAATGCGGCGAATGCGCGGTGGGGCAGCCTCTATGACGCCTGGTACGGCACCGATGCGCTCGATGCGGCCCCGGCCCGGCCCGGCGGCTATGACCAGGAGCGCGGCGCTGCGGTTGTCAGCGCAGGCAGGGCCTTCCTTGACCTGACGTTCCCGCTGGACGGCATGAGCTGGACCGAATGGGATGGTGAAAGCGATCTGCCGCTGTGCGATGGGACGCAGTTTGCCGGCACGAAGCCCGGCGGCATTCTGCTGTGCAACAACGGCCTGCATGTCGAGATCGTGCTGGACCGGTCGCACCCGGTCGGCAAGGACGACAAGGCGGGCATTGCCGACATCGTGATGGAAGCGGCGCTGACCGCCATTGTAGACCTTGAGGATTCGGTCGCAGCGGTCGATGCCGAGGACAAGCTGCTCGCTTATCGCAACTGGCTCGGCCTGATGCGCGGCGATCTGGAAGCGAGCTTCAGCAAGGGCGGCAAGACCATGACCCGCGCGCTGGAAGCGGACCGGGAATGGACGTCTGCCACGGGCGAGGCGATCACGTTGCCCGGGCGCAGCCTGCTGTTCGTGCGCAATGTCGGCCATCTTATGACCAATCCGGCAATCCTGCTGGAGGACGGGTCGGAGATTCCCGAAGGTATCATGGACGCGGTGATCACCTCGGCCATCGCGTGCCATGACATCAAGGGGCTGGGCCGCCATCGCAACAGCCGCGCCGGCAGCATCTATATCGTCAAGCCCAAGATGCACGGGCCGGAAGAGGTCGCCTTCACCAACGACCTGTTCAATGCCGTCGAGGACCTGCTGGGTCTTGAGCGCCATACCGTCAAGGTCGGCGTCATGGACGAGGAGCGCCGCACTTCGGCCAACCTCGCGGCCTGCATCAAGCAAGTCCGCGACCGGATCGTGTTCATCAACACCGGCTTCCTCGACCGTACCGGCGACGAGATCCACACCTCGATGCAGGCGGGTGCGATGATCCGGAAAGGGGCGATCAAGGGCTCCGGCTGGATCGCAGCATATGAGAAGCGCAACGTCTGCATCGGCCTGGCGCACGGTTTGTCCGGCAAGGCGCAGATCGGCAAGGGCATGTGGGCCGCGCCCGACATGATGCACGACATGATGCAACAGAAGATCGCCCATCCCCGCACCGGGGCGAACACGGCATGGGTGCCTTCGCCGACGGCCGCAACGCTGCATGCCATGCACTACCATCAGGTCGACGTGTTCGGAGTGCAGCGCGACGTGGCGCGGGAAGCGACACCGGGTCTCGAGGCGCTTCTGGCCATCCCGTTGGCCGATGGTGCCAACTGGTCGGAAGAGGAAGTGCGCGAGGAACTGGACAACAACGCGCAAGGGCTTCTGGGCTATGTCGTGCGCTGGATCGACCAGGGCGTGGGGTGTTCCAAGGTGCCGGACATCAACGACGTCGGCCTGATGGAAGACCGTGCGACCTTGCGCATTTCCAGCCAGCACATGGCCAATTGGCTGCTGCACGGCGTGGCCACCAACGAACAGGTCATGGACAGCCTCAAGCGCATGGCCGCCAAGGTCGATGCGCAGAACGCGGGCGACCCGCTCTACGAGCCGATGGCCGGTCGCTGGGAAGAAAGCTTTGCCTTCCGCGCGGCCTGCGATCTGGTGTTCAACGGGGTGGAGCAGCCCAACGGCTATACCGAGCCGCTGCTGCACGCCTGGCGCCTGAAGAAGAAGGCGGCGCTGGCGAAGGTGGCCGAACCGGCTTGAGGTTTTTGGGGCGGGCCTTGCGGGTCCGCCCTTACTTCGTCAGCACTCGCGCGATGGCGACGAACTCCTCGACGCTGAGGGTCTCGGCGCGGCGCTGGGCGTCGATGCCGAGTGTTTCCAAGGCGTCGAGCGCGCCGGGCAGGCCCTTCAAGGACTGGCGCAGCATCTTGCGGCGCTGGCCGAAGGCAGCTTCGGTCACACGCTCCAGCATGCGCGCCGATACGCCTTCGGGCATAGTGCCGGGTTCGACGTGCACGATCGCCGACATCACCTTGGGCGGCGGAGTGAAGGCGCTGCGGTGGACCTTCATCGCAATGCGCGGGGCAGAGCGCCACTGCGCCAGCACGGCGAGGCGGCCATAGGCATCCGTGCCGGGCGCGGCGACGATGCGTTCGGCCACTTCCAGCTGGAACATCAGCGTCAATGATTTCCACTGCGGCGGCCAGTCCTGCCCGGAAAGCCAGCCGGTGAACAGTTGCGTGCCGACATTGTAGGGCAGGTTGGCGGCGACGTGCCACGGCCCGTCGAACAGCGTTGCCGGGTCAATCTTGGTGGCGTCGCCACCGATCACGGTGAGCTGGCCGGGGAAGGCATCGGACAGTTCGGCAAGCGCGGGCAGGCAGCGCTTGTCCATCTCGATCGCGGTAACGTTTGCGCCGGCGCGCAGCAGGGCGCGGGTCAGCCCGCCGGGGCCAGGGCCGACCTCAAGGACATTCTCGCCCTTCAGCTTGCCGGGGACGCGGGCAATGCGATCGAGCAATTGTTCGTCGAACAGGAAGTTCTGGCCCAGCGCCTTGGTGGCGAACAGGCCGTGGCGGTTGATGACATCGCGTAATGGGGGGAGGTCGGTCATGCCAAAGCCCTCCGCGCCGCACATTCTCCCGCCATGCGCAGCGCCGCGATGGTCGGGCCGACGCGCGCCTTGGCGGACCCGGCGATGCCGAACGCGGTGCCGTGATCGGGAGAGGTGCGGATGATCGGCAGGCCCAGGGTGACATTCACTCCGGCGTCGAAATCCAGCGCCTTCATCGGGATCAGCGCCTGATCGTGATACATGCAGATGGCCACGTCATACCCCTCGCGCGCTTCGGCGTGGAACATCGTGTCGGGCGGCAGCGGGCCGAAAGCGTCGATCCCGGCGGCGCGCAAGGCCGCCACGGCCGGAGCGACGATGTCGTGGTCTTCGCTGCCCATGCGCCCGTCCTCGCCCGCGTGGGGATTCAGCCCGGCCACGGCCAGGCGCGGGCTGGCAATGCCGTAGTCGCGCGAAAGCCCGGATGCAGCGATCGCCGCGCGCGATCGGATCAGTTCGGTGGTAAGCATATCCGGCACTGCGCGCAGCGACACATGGACCGTGATCGGCACGACCTTGAGGCTCGGCCCCGCGAGCATCATGACCGCATTCTCGGGCGAAATGCCGCAGGCCTGCGCGACGAATTCGGTCTGCCCCGGATGGTCGAAACCGACGCGGGCGAGGCGGCTCTTGGCAATCGGGCCGGTGACCAGCGCCGAGGCCGCGCCGGAACGGACGAGGCCGGTGGCGGTGGCAAGGGCATCGAGGGCAAGGCTTGCGCCTGCATCATCGGGCTCGCCCGGGGTGTAGGGTAGTTCGGCGAGACCGAGCACCGGCAGCGCGCCGTCGAAACACTCCGCCACCTCGTCGGGCGTCTTGATCGCGCAGACCGGCGCCGTGATGCCCCGCCTGCGCGCCGCCTCCTCGACGACGCGGGCCGAGCCGACGACGAAGAACGGCGGCAGACGTTCGGCGTCGCGCAAGGCCCAGGCAGCGGCGGCGAGTTCCGGGCCGACGCCTGCCGGATCACCGATGGTAAGGGCAAGGGGGCGGTCATGGCGGGAGCCTAGGCGCTCTGTGCCACGCTGGCGAGACGTTCGAGCGTTGGCACCAGTTCGTCGTAGTGATCGATCACCGCGTCTGCGCCCAGATCGTCAGCGGGGAGATCGTTGAAGCCGAAGCGCACGGCGACGACCGGCATCTGTGCGGCCTTGGCGGCGCCGACGTCAAACGTGGTATCGCCAACGAACGCAGCGGGCCCACCGCCGCAGCGCTCGACCATTTCATGCAGCATGTCGGGGCGGGGCTTGGCGCGGTGGCGGCCCAGCGTGTCACCGCCGATCACGCAGGCGAAGCGGTGGAGCAGGCCGAGCTCCTCGAACAGCTTGACCGCAAGGCCTTCTGCCTTGTTGGTGGCGATGGCGATCTTCACGCCGCGCGCGTCGAGGGCGTCCAGCATCTCCGCACCGCCGGGAAACAGCGCGGTGTGGTGGGCTATGTTCCGGCCGTAGAATTCGATCAGGCTGGCCTGCAGGCCGGGGAAGGCGTCCTCGTCCACTCCGCCCGATTCCGTCAGCGCCGAGCGCAGCATCTGCGCCGCCCCGCCGCCGATGTGGCGCTTGGTCTGGTCCAGCGGGACGGGTGGCCGACCGGCAAGGCCAGCGCGTGGTTGAGCGCAACGCCAAGGTCGCGGCTGGTGTCGAGCAGGGTGCCGTCGAGATCGAATCCGACAATCCGGTAAGGAAAATCCGCCATGGTGTGGCCAAGTGGCCTGCTGTTCTGGAAAGCGCAAGATTTGTCTGGCAAGGGTGCGGCCATGACTGAACAGACCCCTCTCGCCATAATCGTCCTCGCCGCCGGCAAAGGCACCCGTATGAAGAGCGACCTGCACAAGGTGCTCCATCCGATCGCGGGCAGGCCGATGGTGAAGCACCTGATGGCGAGCGCGGCCGAACTCTCGCCTGAACGGCAGGTGGTGGTGGCGGGCCACGGGCGCGAGCAGCTGGAGAAGGCGCTGGGCGGCTCGGCCACGATTGCCGTGCAGGACCCGCAGCTGGGCACGGCCCATGCGGTGCAGCAGGCCGAGGGCGCGCTGGCCGGGTTCGATGGCGACGTGCTGATCCTCTATGGCGACGTGCCGTTCGTGCGGGCCGAGACGATGCGGGCGATGATCGCGCGGCTGCATGAGGCCGATGCTCCGGCGGCGGTGGTGCTGGGCTTCGCGCCGCAAGACACTCTGCAATACGGGCGCGTGATTGCCGAAGACGGGCGCATCGTGAAGATGGTCGAGCACAAGGATGCGACCGAGGAAGAGCGCGCGTGCCGCGTCTGCAATTCGGGGCTGATGGCGGTGCGCAGCGCTGACCTGTTCGGCCTGCTGGCGCGGGTCGGCAACGACAATGCGCAGGGCGAATACTACCTGCCCGACGTGGTCAACATCGCGATTGCCGATGGCCGCACCTGCGCCGTGGTGGTGACGGACGACGCCGACGAAGTCGCCGGGATCAACAGCCGCGCCGAACTTGCAGAGGCTGAAGGCCGCTGGCAACAGCGCCGCCGGGCGCGGGCCATGGCCGATGGCGCAACGCTGATCGCGCCCGAAACCGTGTGGTTTTCGTGGGATACGGTGCTGGGCCGGGACGTGACGGTCGAGCCCAACGTGTTCTTCGGTCCCGGCGTGACCGTGGCCGATGGCGTAACGATCCATGCCTTCTGCCATCTCGAAGGCGCAGAGCTTTCGCCCGGCGTCCATATCGGCCCCTACGCCCGCTTGCGCCCCGGCGCGAAGCTGGAGGAGGACGTCAAGATCGGCAACTTCGTCGAGGTCAAGAACACGGTGATGCACCGCGGCGCCAAGGCCAGCCACCTGACCTACCTCGGCGATGCCGAAGTGGGGGCTGAGGCCAACATCGGCGCAGGCACGATCACCTGCAACTATGACGGCTACTTCAAGTACAAGACTACCATCGGCGAGCGCGCGTTCATCGGCTCCAACTCTGCGCTGATTGCCCCGGTCAAGATCGGCGCGGACGCCATCGTCGCGGCAGGCAGCGCAGTGTCACGCGACGTCGCCGACGGCGAATTGCGCATGGTGCGGGCAGAGCAGCTGGTGAAGCCGGGCTGGGCTGACCGCTTTCATGATGCGATGAAGAAGAAGAAGGCGGAGAAGCGGGGGTAGCGTGCCGAACTACCTTATCGAACCAGCAGCGGTCCGCGATGACTCTGAAGCGCTGGAAGTGGCTAGCGTCTGGATTGCCAAGCAGGGCCTGCATTGCGCGCTGAATGTCGGAATCTACGCTGACCACGACCAAGTCGACGGACGTGAGGCTTGGGGGTGTGATCATGGCCGATATGATCGGCCACCTTTCCAATGCATTGCAAGATTCGTACGGCTACGACACTGCCCAATCAAAGCCAGCCATTGTGAACTCGCTTCTCAGGGAAGTCGACGTGCCCCTTTCGGAGTTGCATGGTTTCTTCGCGGATTAGAGACTGAACCCGTAGACCGAGTTTGGCGGGGCTGGCATTCCAGCCCGCGTTCGCTCAATCCAGCATCGACGCCGGCACCTTGCCGCCGTTCTGCGCGAGCTTGCGCATGGTGGCCTTGTGGAGCCAGATGTTCATTTCGGCCGAGCCATCCAGAGCGCCGGTATAGCCGAGTTCCTGGGCGAGTTCCTTGCGGTTGGCGAGGCTGGAATCGATGCCCAGAAGCTTCATCAGGTCGACGATCGAGGTGCGCCAGTTGAGGTCCTTGTCCTGGGCCATCTCGCTGAGGTTGGCTTCGACGTCGAACTGCGAAACGGGCGCCGGTGCGGGTGCGGTTGGTGCAGGCGCTGGCGTCGATGCAGAAGGAGCGGCGGGGGTTGTAGTGGGCGCGGGCTTGGGCGTCTGGCCAGTCTGGGTCGGGCGCGTGCCCTTCCACGAGATGGCGTCCATGATCTTGCTGAAAATGCTCATCGATTGCTCCTGCGATGGGTTTCCACAGGCAACCGGCGAGGGCGGGGATGCGTTCCTCAGGGCTTGACGATAGCGCGATATCATATCATGATATCGTCATGACTCGCATCCTTGCCGACATTCCGGATGAAGATATCGCCGCCCTCGATGCGCGCGCGAGCGAGCAAGGCAAGTCGCGGGCCGCGCTCGTGCGCGAGGCTGTGAAGCTCTATCTCGTGCAGAGCGATACCAGCAACGACTGGATCGACCGCTATGCCGGGCTCTGGGCACATCGCACCGATATCGGCGACAGCGTGGAATATCAGCGCGCCATGCGTGAAGATCGCCGCCCCTATGAAGACATCTGACCTTGTCTGCACCGTTCTTCGACACCAACATCGTCATCGATTGGCTGAGGCGCATGCCCCATGCAGCCCAAGAGATCGCGCGTTATCGCAGCCACCGCATTAGCCGGATAGTGTGGACTGAGGTGATGGCCGGCGAGGCGCTGGAAAAGCGGGACCTCGTCCGGGAAGCCCTGAGCCATTTCGATTGCGTGGAAATCGATGCGCGGATCGCCACGGCGGCAGCAGATATCCGCTATCGCAGCCGCATGAAGCTGATGGATGCCTATATCCTCGCTACCGCGCAGGTTAACGGTTCGATCCTGATTACACGAAATACCAAGGATTTTCCGGCAACCATGCCCGGCATCCGGGTGCCCTATACTCTCTAGTCGAAAGCAGTTGCCTGCATGTGCGGAATTATCGGAATCGTCGGCAAGGAACAGGTGGCGGACCGGCTGGTCGATGGCCTGCGGCGGATGGAATATCGCGGCTATGATTCGGCAGGGATCTGCACGGTCGAAGGCGGGCAGCTGGTGCGGCGGCGGGCCGAGGGCAAGCTCAACAATCTTGTGCTGGAACTCGCGCGCAATCCGGCCTCGGGCCTGATCGGCATTGCCCACACCCGCTGGGCAACCCATGGCGCGCCGACAACGAGCAACGCGCATCCACATGCCACGGGCGAAGTGGCGCTGGTTCACAACGGTATCATCGAGAACTTCAAGACCCTGCGCGACGCCTTGATAGCGCGGGGCCGCAAGTTCGAGAGCGAGACCGATACCGAAGTGGTGGCGCATCTCGTGTCCGAACAGGTCGAGGCAGGACTTTCGCCGCAGGACGCGGTGAAGGCCGTGCTGCCGACCTTGCGCGGCGCCTTTGCGCTCGCCATCGCTTTCCGCAGCCATGACGACATGCTGATCGGTGCGCGGCTGGGATCGCCGCTGGTAGTCGGCTATGGCGAGGGCGAGACCTATCTCGGGTCCGACGCGCTTGCGCTCGCGCCGCTGACGCAGCGGATTACCTACCTCGAGGAAGGCGACTGGGTGGTGATCACCCGTGAGGGCGCGCAGATCTTCGATGCGGACAACAATCTGGTCGAACGCCCCATCGTCGCCTCGGGCGCAACCGCTGCAGCAATCGAGAAGGGCAATTACCGCCACTTCATGCAGAAGGAGATCTTCGAGCAGCCGGTGGTGGTGGCGCAGACGCTGCGCTCCTACTTGCGCCGGGTGGAGCAGACCGTGGCGCTGCCGCAGATTGACTTCGACCTTGCCAGCATCAATCGCGTGACCATCGTCGCCTGCGGGACGAGCTTCTATGCCGGCATGGTCGCCAAGTACTGGTTCGAGCAGTTCGCGCGCCTGCCAGTGGACATCGATGTGGCGTCCGAGTTCCGCTACCGCGATCCGGTGCTGGAGCCGGGCGGCCTTGCGCTGTTCATCTCGCAGAGCGGCGAAACCGCCGACACGCTCGCGGCGCTGCGGCACTGCAAGGCGGCGGGGCAGACCATTGCAGTGGTCGTCAACGTGCCGACGAGTTCGATGGCGCGCGAGGCGGATCTGCTGCTGCCGACCCATGCCGGGCCGGAAATCGGGGTTGCCTCGACCAAGGCGTTCACCTGCCAGCTGGCGGTGCTCGCGGCGCTGGCGGCGCACCTTGCGGTCAAGCGTGGGCGGCTGACACGCGAGGAAGAGGCCGAGATCGTCGAGCAGCTGGTCGAGACGCCGGCCTGCCTCAATGCAGCGCTGGCCCATGACGAAGAGATCGCCGGCATGGCGCACCTGATCGCACCGGCGCGCGATGTGCTCTATCTCGGGCGCGGGCCAGACTATCCGCTGGCGCTGGAAGGAGCGTTGAAGCTCAAGGAAATCAGCTACATCCACGCAGAAGGCTATGCCAGCGGCGAGATGAAGCATGGCCCTATCGCCTTGATCGACGAGGCGGTGCCGGTGATCGTGCTGGCGCCTTCTGGCCCGCTGTTCGAGAAGACAGTCAGCAACATGCAGGAAGTGCGTGCGCGCGGCGGCAAGGTGGTGCTGATCTCCGACGCAGAAGGCATTACCGAGGCGGGTGAGGGGTGCCTGGCCACGATCGAGATGCCCAAGGTGCACCCGCTGATCGCGCCGCTGGTCTATGCCGTGCCGGTGCAATTGCTCGCCTACCACGTCGCCGTGGCGAAGGGCACCGACGTCGATCAGCCGCGCAATCTGGCAAAGTCCGTCACTGTCGAATAGGCAGGCGCTATAGCGCCCGCCATTCTCCGGGGGCGATGCCGTCCAGCGTCCAGTCGCCGATCTGCCAGCGGACGAGGCGCAGCGTGGGGTGGCCGACGGCTGCGGTCATGCGTCGGACCTGGCGGTTGCGGCCTTCGCGGATGGTGAGGCGCAACCAGCTGTCGGGGATGGATTTTCTCACGCGGATCGGCGGATCGCGGGGCCACAGCGCCGGGTCGTCGATGCGCTCGACCCTGGCGGGGAGGGTGGGGCCGTCCTTGAGCGTGACACCCTTGCGCAGGGCCTGCAATGCGGCCTCGTCCGGCTCGCCTTCTACCTGGACAAGATAGGTTTTCGGCAGCTTGTGGCGGGGGTCGGCGATGCGGGACTGGAGGGGGCCGTCGTCGGTCAGGAGGAGCAGGCCTTCGCTGTCATGGTCCAGCCGGCCGGCAGGGTAAACGCCCGGAAAGTCTATGAAATCCGCAAGCGTAGGCCGGGGCGGGCCGCTGCGTTCGGGGAGAACTGGCAGAGTACGCCGAAGGGCTTGTTGAACGCGATGAGGGCCATGCGGGGGCTTAGGCGCTTGATTCCTGGGCGGCAATCGCGCGTTTCCAACTCTCTCGGGCAGAGAGGAAACTCCAGCGGTCGCGCAGCGAACTCGGCACGAACTCTTCGAGACCGACCGACAGTGCGAGCATTATCGCGTATCCGACCGAGATATCGGCCATGGTGAACCGCCCGGCAGCGACGAATTTCTCCCCCATCATCGCTTCGGCATTGCGCAATCTTGAGCCGAACCATTCGGCGTAATCGCGAGCGATCTCGGGGCGGCGATCTTCAGGCTTGGCGAAGACCTGATAGCGCAAGTGGACTGTCTGCGGGAAGGTGAGCGTCGCTTCGCCCATGACGAGGAAGTTGAGGTAGGCGGCATAGCCATCCTCATGCGGGACGACGGCGAGGTCCGTGGGGCCGTACTTCGTGGCGAGATAGTGCGGGATCGCGACGCTTTCGGTCATCCGCACGTCGCCATCGATCAGGACCGGGATCGTGCCCAGAGGGTTGATGTCGTGCATGCCTTCGTGGCGGTGTCGTGGCGGGAAGGGGAGGGTGTGGAGCCGGTAGGGCAGCCCCATTTCCTCGAGCGCCCAGAGCGCGCGGAAGGAGCGGGCGTTCTTGCAGTGGTAGAGCGTGAGCATCGCCCGAGGATTGCGGGCCTGCGCCCGCAGCACAAGGGCAAGTTTTCGACACATTGCCGCAAAGTGCGGGTCGTGAAGGCAATCCATAGGACAGCACGGGTCGTTACTTACACTGAGGAGAATAAGGATGCGTGTCATTCGAGCGATGGTGCTCTCTGCCCTGGGATTTTCCTTGGCGAATCTGGCCCTGACGCATCCGGCGCTGGCACAGACGGCGCCTTCGGCCACCGCGCCCGCGCGGCCGGCGGGGCCGCCGATGGCGCCGCAGGGTTGGACGATGACCGTGGGCGTGGCACCGGTGTTCGGGATGGCGTGGCAAGGGTCGAAGGACACCGCGCTTTCGATCTTCCCGGACCTGCGGGTCAACTACAAGGACACGCTGTTCCTTTCGGTGCAGGACGGGTTGGGCTGGAACGCGGTCAATCAAGATGGCTGGAAGGCGGGGCCGATCGTGCGGGCCCGCTTCGGGCGGAACGAGGATGACGGCGGATCGCCGTTCCTGATCGCGGGAGGCAGCGACGCCCTGCGCGGGATGGGCGACGTGGACATTGCCGGAGAAGCCGGGGGCTTTGTCGAGAAGCGGCTGGGCGCGAAGAAGCAGTGGCGCCTGCGCGCCGAGGTCCGGCAGGGCTTTGGCGGGCATGAGGGCGTGGTGGGCGACGTGCTGGCGCAGTATTCGGGGCGTTCGGGCAAGGTGATCTATGCGGTCGGGCCGCGGGCGACCTTTGCCAGCGGCGATTTCATGCGGACCTATTACGGGGTGGATGGTGCCCAGGGGGCACGCACCGGGCTGGCGGTTTCGCGGCCTGACGGAGGGCTGGTTTCCTATGGGATGGGCGCCAGCCTGATCCGACCGCTCAGTCCGAAGCGGGCGGTGGCGGTGTTCGCGGGCGTGGACCGGCTGGGCGGGGAGCCTGCGGCGAGTTCGCTGATCCGCGAGCGCGGGCAGCGCACGCAGTTTTCGGTAGGTCTGGGGTATTCCTACCGGTTCGGGCTTTGATCTTCCGGGGGTGCGCCTTTGCCCACCCCCGACCCCTGCCGCCTGCGGGAGGGGGAAAGGACGCGTCAGTTGATCGAGATCACGCCATCGACGGCGCGCCATTCCTGCGGGCCGATCAGGTGGTTGTGGGCGATGCGGACCGAGTGGAGTGCGGCCTCGATTTCGCGCCGCCAGTGATCGAGGAAGCCGTGGAGGCGCGGGAAGCGTGGGGCGAGATCGTATTGCTGGAAGGCGAACATCTGCAGCAGGCTGGGGTGGTCCGGCAGGTAGTAGTGGATCTGGATGGTGGTCAGGCCGTAGCCTTCCATCTGCAGCCGGATGTCCTCCCCAAAGGTGTTGGCGCCAGTCACACGTCCCATGCTCTTCCTTCCTTCGTACTGGAAGGAGCATCGGCCGATTGGAGCGCGATGCTCCGACCTCATGCAAAGTCGCAGAAACAGTTACAACTGTGACGAAAATTCCTGAAGAAGCGGTGAACCGTCAAGAGGGTTGAAAAGCGTATTCCACAATCAGCGCGCGGCGATGGGGCGACCTGTTCGCACTTGGCCTTGGTATCGGACGGGCCGCTGCCGCCGAGCATCGTCGCGGCAATGAAGCCACCGACGACGAGCAGGACGAAGCCGACGGTGACGAGGCCGAGGTACTTGTCGATGAAGCGCTTGATCGGCGCACCGAACAGGCGGAACAGCACGCCGACAATCATGAAGCTGATCGAGCGGCTGACCACGCTGGCGAGGATGAACGGCACCAGCGGCATGGCGATGAAGCCAGCGGTGATCGTCAGCAGCTTGAACGGGATGGGCGTGGCGCCCTTGATCATGATGATCTCGACCCCGTATTCGCGCAGGTAGCAGGCCGCCTTGGGGAAGCTTTCGGTGAGGTGCAGCGCGGCCAGCAGCTGGGTGCCGACAGTATCGTACAGGCCATAGCCGATCGCATAGCCGAGCAGGCCGCCCAGCACCGAGGCGATCGTGGCAACCGCGGCGAAGCGCACCGCCTTTTTCGGTTCTGCCAGGCACATCAGGCCGAGCAGGGGGTGCGGCGGGATCGGGAAGAAGCTTGCCTCCATGAACGCGAACAGCGCGAGCCACCATTCGGCATGGGGTGCGCGGCCTTGGCCATGGTCCAATCGTAGAGGCGGCGAAGCATCGGAATCCCGTTCGTTGTTGCGGATGTGCGGATAGGGGAGGCGGGGGCGGAGTGCCAGTGGTTCTTTGAGTCTGGTTATGTCGAAGATGATAGATAACCTAATTGGCACTTTTTGATTGACTTTCCAGGCCAATTGAGTACATATCAAGAACATCGCAAGGCCGAATCGTTCTGACAGCGGGAACGGCGGAAGCGGTGGCGTCAAGAAAGCTCAATTCCGAAAGGGATGGTCCGCATGGCCAAGCCGAAAGTGCAGCCGGGTGCCGATGAGTCATGTGCGGAGGCCGCGTGCGTGGACGTTCCCCATGGGGAACTGGAACCTGCGCAGCCGCCGAAGACGAGGAAGAGCAACAGGCCGTGGCGACCGGTGTTCCTTGCCGTGCTGGCCGAAACATCGAACGTAACGGCGGCGGCGGCGGCGGCGGAAATTCCGGCATCGCGGGCGTACAAGGACAAGCGCGACGATGGCGAGTTTGCCGCGCGGTGGCGCGAGGCGCTGTGCGAGGGCTACGACCTGCTGGAGATCGAGGTGCTGCATCGCCTGCGCTTTGGCGAGCCGAAGGACGGCGCCAAGTTCGACAATGCGACGGCGCTGCGGCTGCTTTCGCAGCACCGCGACACCGTGGCGCGCGAGCGGGCGATCCGTGACAATGCCGACGTGGAAGCGGTGCGCAGATCGCTTCACGCCAAGCTGCTGCAGATCCGCGAGGAAGTGCATCGCCAGCGCCAGACGGCCGCCTGCGACGTGAGCGCGCATGGCTGAGCGGGCGATGCTGGACTGGCTGTCCGAAGCAAGCCCCGAGCGCATTGCCGCTTTCGTCGAAGGACTGGACGAGAAGGAGATTACCGAGTGGCCTTTTGACTGGCGGACCTGGGCGCGGGAAAACCAGCTTGCCCCGGACGACGATTGGCGGGTGTGGCTGGTCATGGCCGGGCGCGGGTTCGGCAAGACGCGACTGGGTGCGGAATGGGTGCGCGGTGTGGCCGAGACCGATCCGGAGGCACGGATTGCGCTGATCGGATCATCGCTCCACGAAGCGCGCAGCGTGATGGTGGAAGGCGAGAGCGGGCTGCTTTCGATCGGGGCACCATGGCGACGGCCGACCTATGAAAGCTCGGTCCGGCGCCTGACCTGGCCGAACGGGGCGCAGGCCTTCCTCTATTCGGCGGGCGAGCCGGAAGCCTTGCGCGGGCCGCAGCACAGCCATGCTTGCCGGGCAGGCGCAGAAGGAAACCACGGTGAACGAGGCACTTGCCTTGCTGGATCTTTGCGTGGCCGGATCTGTTCAGGGCGTTTTGAGCGATCCTCCGACCGCGCCGGCGGTCGGACAAGCATGGATCGTGGGAACCAGCCCGACAGGAGTCTTCACCGGCCACGCAAATGCAATTGCCGGCTGGACGGAAGGGGGGTGGCGCTTCGTCCAGCCAAGCATCGGCATGCGCAGCTATGACGTCCAGAACGGCGCGTTCCGCCTGTTTGACGGGGGCTGGACCCTTGCTGCGGCCCCGGACAGCCCCCAGGGTGGCGCGATTGTCGATGCCGAAGCGCGGGCGGCAATCGCAGCGCTGATCGAACTGCTGAAAGTAACCGGCACAATTTCAGACAACTGAGTGGAACCAATTCCCTTTAGCGGCATTTCAACCGGACATGAGGGCGCAATCACCGAGAATTTGCACTGCACAATGGAGTCAATCCGTTGTTTTCATGCAACACTCGGTGTGTTTGTCCGCTTGCATGACCACTTTGGAACCGGTAGACAACCTGCACGACGTGGCATGATGTCGCTAAAAGGGGAAACGATAATGCGGAAACTGGTCCTGGGCCTTGCCCTGGCGTCGAGTGCCTTGGCATCTCCTGCGTTTGCACGAGATGATTCTTGGTACGTCGAGGCCGATGCCGGCGCAATGAAGGTTGAAGATTCGGAAGCTCTGAACGGCCAGGTCGTTCTCAGCAACCATGATGGCTACGACTTCGGCGGCATCGTCGGTTATGACTTCGGCGGTTTCCGCCTTGAAAGCGAAGTCAGCTACCGTCGTGCTTACAACGACTCGGTCGATTTCGGCGGACAGACCTTTACCAACCCTCAGGGCCATGCGGATGCGTTGAGCTTCATGGTCAACGGCCTGCTCGATTTCGGTCCTGACGATGGTCTGCAGGGCTTTGTTGGTGGTGGTGTTGGCGTCGCTCGCGCCAAGTACTTCATCAACGCTGGCGGCACTGGCGGCAACGGTCCGGCTGTGGCGATCAACGATTCCGACACCGGCTTCGCATGGCAGGCTCTGGCTGGCATTCGTGCACCGATCAGCGATCACGTCGATGTTGGTCTGAAGTATCGCTTCTTCAACGCCGACAAGGTCGATCTGGTTGCTGCTGACGGCACCGCGGCTCGCACGCGCTTCCGTTCGCACTCGATCCTCGGTACGCTGAGCTACAACTTCGGTGGTGCTGCTCCGGTGGAAGAAGCGGCTCCCCCGCCGCCCCCGCCGCCCCCGCCGCCCCCGCCGCCCCCGCCGCCTCCGCCGCCGCCGGCTCCGGTTTGCAACAAGGGTCCGTACATCGTGTTCTTCGACTGGGATAAGTCGGACATCACGCCTGAGGCAGCAACGATCCTCGACAACGCGGTTACCGCTTACGGCAACTGCGCAAGCGTTCCGATCATGCTGGCCGGTTATGCCGACCGTTCGGGCACCGTGAAGTACAACCAGGCCCTTTCGGAGCGCCGCAACGTGTCGGTCCGTTCGTACCTGACCTCGCACGGCATTCCGGATGGTTCGATCACCAGCCAGGCCTTCGGTGAAAGCAACAACCGCGTGCCGACCGCCGACGGCGTTCGCGAACTTCAGAACCGTCGCGTGGAAATCACGTACGGTCCGGGTTCGGGCATGTAAGGTTCGGCTTTGCCGAAAAAGAACAAGGGGTCGGAGAAATCCGGCCCCTTTTTCGTTATGATCCTAAACAGATCGGAGACCGTTACGATGCTTTCCAAGGCCGCAATCCTGCCTCTCGCTTGCTCGCTTCTGTTGGGCGCGTGTGCAACGACGGATGAGATGGACAAGACTTCGACGCTGGCACGGGCCACGCTTGCTGACGCGGCGGGTGCTTCGGTCGGCACTGTCAGGATCGAGCAATCGGGGACCGCACTCTCGCTGGTCGCCGATGTGCGGAGCATGACGGCTGGCCAGCATGGCATTCATATGCACACAACCGGAAAGTGCGAGGCTCCCGGCTTCACGTCAGCTGGTGGTCATTTGAATCCGACCGCTCATCAACATGGTACGATGAACCCGGCGGGCCCGCATCTCGGGATCTTCCGAACATCACTGTCGCGGCTGACGGAACCGGGACACTCCGCGCGCCGCTCAGCGGTACAGCCGCCACAGTGCTCGCCAGCCTTTTCGATGCCGACGGCACCGCCATTGTCGTCCACGCCGGGCCGGACGATTACAAGACCGACCCCAGCGGCAACAGCGGCGGCCGCGTTGCCTGCGGCGTGCTTACCCAGGGCTAATCAGGCCAGGGTTTCCCCGGCAGCGCGCGCCCGCTGCTCCAGGCTGGCCAGCGCGCCGGGGACGCTGCGAATTGCCACGAAGAGAAGAACCAGCCCAATCGGCGCTGACACCAGCGTGGACAGCACCCCAAGCGACAGATCATCGCCGTTGGTCGCGGACACATAGCCTGCCATGAACGGCCCGAGCGCCAGGCCGACAAGCGTGGTCGCAAGGAAGAAGGTTGCCGTGGCAGTACCCCGCATGCGGGGCAGGACCAGCGACTGACTGGTCGCTGCGGCACCGCCAAGGGCGCTGCTCGACATCGTTTGTGCCACGAACAGCATGGCTACGAAAGTTGTGAAGCTTTCGGTTCGGAAGGCGATGATCATGGGAATGATCGGCGCGATCAGCCCGAACAAGGTCACCATGATACGGCCGGCGGAGTGGCGCTTGTACAGATGGTCGGCAATGCGGCCGCCGATGATCACACCGAGGAATCCGGCCAAGGCACCGGGCGCGCCGATGAACCACCCAAGATCACCCTTGGCGATGGCGAACACGCGCTCGGCGTAAGGGGCGGCCCAATAGGATGTGGCGTACGAAGTGAATGCCACCATGCCGTATCCCAGCGTCGTGCACAGGAATGCGGGCGTGCCCCAGATCAGGCGGAAGGTCGGCAGGTCACGCGCCCGCAGGGCACTTGCCCAACTGTAGATCGCGTAGAGGCCGACCCCGACGAAGATCCATTGCTGCCGGGTCGACCGTCCCAGCAGCGAGGTCAGAGCGTAGACGCCACCGGCAATGACCACGGCTACGGCAAGATTGGCGATCAGGGCCAAGGGGCCGCGCCGCGCCGCACCGATCAGCGTCAGCGGCGGGATCACCGTCACGAGCTCGGCGAAGAACCCCTTGAAAGGGCGCTCCACGCTCGGCGTTGGCAGTCCGTCGATGGCGCCGCGAATTGGCTCGCGCAGGGTGGCTACCAGCAGAGCCAGAAGCACCCCGGGCAGGCCGACCGCCATGAACGCCGCCTGCCAGCCGACGAGGCCGAAGGGACCGCCTGCGGGATACGCGGCGTTCCATTTCTCGACGATAAGGCCGCCCACCAGCAGCGACAGCCCGCCCCCCAGGAACAGGCCTGAGGAGTAGATCGACAAGGCGGTGGCGCGCAGCCGTTGCGGAAAGTAGTCCGAAATGAGCGAATAGGCAGCAGGGCTCGCCGTCGCCTCTCCGACACCGACCCCGATGCGCGCGGCGGTAAGCTGCCCCCCGGTCCGCGACAGGCCCGAGACCGCCGTCATTACCGACCACAAGGCCAGCCCGGCACTCATCAGCCGGACGCGGTGCCAGCTGTCGGCGAGACGACCCAGAGGAATCCCGAACAGGGAATAGAACACCGCAAAGGCAGTTCCATACAGGAAGCCGAGGTCTGCGTCGGTAAGCGACAGGTCCTTCTTGATATCGTTGGCCAGAATCGAAAGGATCTGACGGTCAACGAAATTGAGGACGTAGACCAGCACCAGAATGCTCAGGACGTACCAGCTGTACGCAGTCGCTTCCTGCTCCTGATGGTGCGTCTGGTCCGTGCTAGTCGCTATACCGGGTTCCGTCATTCAGGCCTGCCTCTTCAAACCCTGCGCGTCGCAGGCGACAGCTGTCGCATACGCCACAGGCTTTCCCATCCGGAAGGGGATCGTAGCAGGACCAGCTCTGGCCAGCGTCGAGCCCCAGTCGCGCTGCTTCCTGCGCGATCTGTGATTTCTTGAGGTGCTGGAGCGGGGCGTGGACGGTGACCGTACCACCCTCGCTGCCGATCTTGGTAGCGATCCGCGCCAGGCCTTCGAAGCCTTGCACGAACTCGGGCCGGCAATCGGGGTAGCCGGAATAGTCCAGCGCGTTCACGCCGATGAAGAGGTCCTTCGAGCCAGCAGCTTCGGCCCAGGCCAGCGCGAGCGACAGGAACACGAGATTGCGGGCAGGGACATAGGTAACCGGGATATCGTCGCCCACGCCGTCTTTGGGGACGTCGATATCCGCAGTCAGCGCAGAGCCGCCGAACTGGCGCAGGTCCAGCGGCAGGATTACGTGGCGCTCCACACCAACGCGCTCCGCGATCACGCGCGCTGCGTCGAGTTCGATGCGGTGGCGTTGGTTGTAGTCGATCGTCAGTGCAAGGACGCGGAAACCCTGCTCCTTGGCCAGGCCTGCGCAAACCATCGAATCGAGTCCGCCCGAAAGGAGAACGACTGCGAGTGGGGCTTGGGCGACTTCAGGGCTTTGCAACATTGCCAATGGGCTAGCCGTGCCGTCGGCCCGATGCAATGGTCTCGCGCGTAACTTTATGCTTCCTGCCTCAACGCGGGCACGGACCGAGCCGCCGCACCTCTGCGACGAAGTTGAATGGCAGGCCTTTGTCGATGCCTTGCGTTTCCAACTGCGCAAGGCGTGGGTTCTCGAAGCGGACCCGGGTGTGGCCATAGCCACCGGCCGGACAGGTGTACTGCACTGTCACCATATTGGGCGCATCGTCGATGACAAACCGCCGGCAGGCCTCGCCACGGTGGCGCACTTGGATAAGCTTGCGGCCATTGTTCACGCAGAGCTGAACGGTATCCGCGTCGTCGCGGGCACGCACTTCCCACAGCCCCGGCTCCAGCCTGTCAAGCATGGCAAGGGCAGGCCCTTGCGCAACGCCGGAAGTCGCGGCGAAGGCGGCAACCGCAATCGCTGACAGGACTGTGGGGCGACCAAGGCCGCGCAGCGGGATCAGGCGTGATGACATGAAGCTCTACTCGCACCCATGAGCGCGGGCGTCTGTGCCGTTGCTCACTCGATGCTGGATCATATCACGGCGTTTCGCGCGGCGGAACGGTCTGCGTGCGCGGCCAATTGTGAAAAGTGCTGTCACATTTCGGGCCAGGACCGAAAAGTCAGTCGAGGTCGATCGCAAATTCCCGCGAACAGAACGCGCAGTCAACCACGATCAGCCCGTCGTCATTCTCCATTTCCGCGCGCTCGGAAGCGGCGAAACGAGAAAGAATGTCGCGATAGTGTTCGATCGTGCAACGGCATCCGCGGGTGAGAGCCGTCCCGGTCTCGGCACGGATCTCCGGCTCCTCGTGGAACAGGCGCCACACCACGCTTTCAAGATCGAGCGCCGGATCGACAAGTTCTGCCTCGCTGATCGAGCCACCAAGGACAGAGACATGCTCCCACTCGGGATGGTCCAGCTGCACGTGCAGCCGCTCGCGGCCCTCCTCGCCCTCGGGCAGGTGCTGCAGGAGCAGTCCACCGGCGACACAGGCGCCGGGCGTATTGCTGACGCCGATGCGGATCAGCGTGGGAATCTGTTCTGACTGGAAGAAATAGCTCTGGCACGCTTCGGCCAGCGAATTGCCCTCAAGCGGCACGACGCCCTGATAGCGTTGGCCGGTGGCGGCAAGATCAAACGTGATTGCCAGATAGCCTTCGCCGAACAGGGAGAACAGCGAGGGCACCGGGCCCAGTTCGTCAAGCCGCGCGCGGTCATGCCGGACGTAGCCGCGAAGCTCGCCGTTGCGATAGTCGCAGACCAGCAGGTCGACGATGCCGTCCTGCGTCTGTGCCTGCAGCGTCAACTGGCTGTCCTCGCCCTTGAGCAGCGATCCCAGCAGGGCAGTGATCGTCAGCGCTTCGGCCAGGAGGTGGCGGATCGGCGCGGGATAGGCGTGGGCCGAAAGGATCGTGTCTAGAACCGGGCCCAGCCGCACTGCCCGGCCGCGCGCATTCTTGTGCGGCAGGGTGAAGTGCATCACCGTATCGAAACCGGTGGACGGCTGGACCTGTTCACTCACTTTACGTCACATCCTTCAAATCTGGCCGAACACCCAGCGCAGGACAGACTTCTGCGCGTGAATGCGGTTCTCGGCCTCATCCCATACGACCGAGCGGGGACCGTCGATCACCGAGTCTGTGACTTCCTCGTTGCGATGCGCGGGCAGACAATGCAGGAACAGGGCGTCGGCCTTGGCGTGCGCCATCAGTGCATCGTTGACCTGATACGGCTCCATCGCGGCCAGCTTGGCTTCAGCATGGGCTTGGCCCATCGAGATCCAGGTGTCGGTTACGACCACGTCGGCCCCGCGCACGGCCTCGATCGGATCGCGGACCACACGGATGCCGCCGCCGCTCAGCGTTGCCGCCTCGATCATCGCAGCGTCGGATTCGTACCCTTCCGGAACGCCGATGCGAACGTTGAACTTCATCAGCCCCGCCGCCTCAACGATCGAGTTCAGCACGTTGTTGCCATCGCCCAACCAGGCGACTTCAAGACCGGGCAGGGCCTTGCCGTGCTCGATCACGGTCAGCAGGTCCGCCATGATCTGGCAAGGGTGGGACAGGTCGGTGAGGCCATTGATCACCGGAACGCTGGCATAGCGGGCCAGTTCCTCGACCTTGGCATGATCGTCGGTGCGCAGCATGATCGCATCGGCCATGCGGCTGAGGACGCGTGCGGTGTCGGCGATAGTCTCGCCCCGGCCGAGCTGCGTCGTCCCGGCATCGAGGATAAGAGCCGAGCCGCCAAGCTGCCGCATGGCAATGTCGAAAGACACGCGGGTGCGGGTCGAGTTCTTCTCGAACACCATGGCCAGGACGCGGCCGGCCAGTGGCGCATCTGCGTCCGGCTGGCCCTTGGGAAGGGCGGCGCGCGCCGCCTTCCGGTCAATCGCGTCATTCAGCATGGCGGCGATGGAATCGCCGCCCGCATCGGTGAGGTTGAGAAAATGCCTGGTCATGTAACCGGTGCCTCCAGCGCATAGCTTGCCGCAGCGGCAGAAAGCCGCTCCATGAACTCGTCGATGTGGCTGTCGTCGATCACCAGCGGCGGGATCACGCGGACAGTGTTGTCACCCGCCGAAACGGTCAGCAACTGGTGGTTATCACGCATGTGGGCCACGAACGGACGCGGCTCGACCTTCATCATGAGGCCGAGCATCAGGCCACGCCCGCGCACGCCGATGAACAGGTCCGGGTAGTTGCCGATGAACTGTTCAATGCGCCCGCGCAGCCGCTCACCCTTGGCGCGCACGTCGCTCAGGAACTCCTCGTTGGCAACAACGTCGAGCACCGCTTCGCCCGCTGCCATGGCCAGCGGGTTGCCGCCATAAGTGCTGCCGTGCGTGCCGGCGACCATGCCGCGCGCCGCCTTTTCGGTGGCAAGGCAAGCGCCCATCGGGAAGCCGCCGCCGATGCCCTTGGCCGTCGCCATCACGTCGGGCGTGATGCCATACTGTTCGTAGGCATAGAGCGTGCCGGTGCGGGCAACACCGCATTGCACTTCGTCGAAGATCAGCACGAGGTCATGCTCGTCGCACAGCGCGCGCAGGCCCTTCAGGAACTCGTCCGATGCGTCGCGGATGCCGCCTTCACCCTGGATTGGCTCGACCAGGAAACCGGCGGTATTTGGTCCCATTGCCGCCTTGGCGCCTTCAAGGTCATCGAAATCGACGTACTTGAAGCCTTCGAGCAGGGGCAGGAAGCCCTTGTGCATCTTCTCCTGATTGGAGGCGCTGATCGTGGCCATGGTCCGGCCGTGAAAGGCGTTCTTGAAGGTGATCAGCTCGTACTTGTGGTCATTGCCCACCGCCGAGTGATAGGCGCGCGCGGTCTTTATCGCACACTCTACCGCTTCGGCGCCCGAGTTCGTGAAGAACACGGTATCGGCAAAGGTCAGGTCAACCAGACGCTGCGCCAGATGCTCGCCCTGCGGACTGCCGTAGAGGTTCGACACGTGCATCAGCGTTGCGGCCTGTTTCTGGATCGCGCCGATCAGGTGCTCGTGCGAATGACCGAGCAGGTTCACCGCAATGCCGCTGGCGAAATCGAGGTAGCGGGTGCCGTCCTCGGAAATCAGGTGGCAATGCTCGCCTCGCACCGGACGCACGCCGCACCGGGGGTACACGGGCATCAGCGGGGTGATCGACATAGAGCTCTCCTGTTCAGTCACGAATGTTTCCGGATGGCGCAACAATACTGCGCAAGCCAGATAGAAAAAGGGGAATCGACAAACGACAAATGGCGGCCCTTCAGGACCGCCATCTGTGCGCGTATGTGTTGCAGGCCGCCGGTCAGACTACCGGAAGCGATGCAATCGGGATCAACCCTGAATCGGCACCAGGTTGACCGCCGAGTGCTTGCCTCGTCGATCGACCTCGAGGTCGAATTCCAGCTTGTCGCCTTCGTTCAGCTCGCGCAGGCCCGAGCGTTCGACAGCACTGATGTGCACGAACGCGTCCGGCTGGCCGTCATCACGCGTGATGAAGCCGAAGCCCTTCATCGCGTTGAAGAACTTCACCGTGCCGGTAGCCTTTTCGCCAGTCAGCTCACGCTGCGGGGCAGCGGGCTTCGAAGCGACGGGGATGACATCGCCGACGACCTGAAGGTCTGCAGCCGAAATCTTGCCGCCACGATCGACGAGGTTGAATTCCAGCGTCTGGCCTTCAGCCAGGCCTTCGAGGCCGGCACGCTCGACCGCGCTGATGTGGACGAACACGTCCTCACCACCGTCTTCGCGCGAGATGAAGCCGAAGCCCTTCTGGCCGTTGAAAAATTTGACGACGCCCTTGCCGGTGCCGACAACCTGGGCAGGCATGCCGCCGCCGCGCGGGCCGCCGAAGCCGCCACCGCCGCCGCCACGCGGGCCGCCGCCGAAGCCGCCACGATCGCCACCGCCAAAGCCGCCGCGATCTCCACCACCGAAGCCGCCACGATCGCCGCCGCCGAAGCCGCCACGTCCGCCACCGCCACCGAAGCGATCGCCACCGCCGAAGCCGCCGCGGTCACCATAACCGCCGCCGCCAAAGCCGCCACCGCCGCCGTAGGGATCAAAACCGCCTTCGTCGCCGAATCCGTCGCGCTTGTCTCTGCCGCGACCGCGCCGCCCTCTGTCAAAACCCATAGAAATCAATAGACCTTCAATCCGCCCCAACCTTCACGGCACCGCAGGCCGGACGCGGGAACCGGCGGCGCGACGAGGGAATCAGTGCCGGACTCAAGAGGCCGGACCTTACCTTTGCGGCCAAGACTATAGAGCAAAAACACAGGACCGCTAACGGAATCGACAAGTCAGCCACAATTCGCCTCGAAAACTGTGGCATTTGTGCCGATCCGCCAGATCAAGCGTGCGCTACTTGCCGCCGGGCGATGCTTTGGGCAGAAGCGGAGCACACAGATTGTCAGGACACCACGATGTTTCGCAAGATCGACGACAAGACTTATGCCAGCCCCCAGATCGGCCTCGCCGAAGTGGCCTATGCCAAGGCGCTGGGCATCGGCATGATCATCAACAATCGTCCTGAAGGCGAATCCGACGATCAGACGCCCGGTGCTGACATCGAAGCGGCCGCACGGGATGCCGGAATCGCCTACGTCGCGATTCCGGTCAGCCACGCCGGCTTCTCGATGCCGCAGGTCGAGGCGATGCAGGCAGCCTTGGCGCAGGCAGGCGACGCCCCGGTACTGGCCTACTGCCGCTCCGGCACCCGTTCGACCCTGCTCTGGGCGCTGGCGCAGGCCCGCTCGGGCCTTGATCCGGACGAGATTGCCGCGAGTGCGGCTGGCGCCGGATATGACATTTCGCCGATCCGGGCGACGGTCGACATGCTCGCCGGGCAGGCGGGATAACTTGCTCCGGGGGCGGCGTGAACACCCTGATCGAGACCGCGCTGGGCAATCCGGTCGTGGCCAAGGGATTGCAATTGCTGGGATCGCTTCTGGCGATCCTCGTGCTGGCATGGCTGGCGAGACGCATGCAACTGGGCGGCGATCCCCGCATTCATGGCGCGGACGAGGCGCGCGCTCTGGCCGAGGATGCGATCTGCGGCTTCGATGCGCAAGACGTCGTGGTCGACCGCGCCGGCATTGGAGCGCTTGCCCGCGACACGCTCGGCCGGGTACTGCTGATCCGCCAGCACGGCAGCCATTTCGCTACCCGACAGTTGACCAGCCACGCCGGAGTCCGGCTCGACGGACGCTTTCTCACCATCGCCACCGATGACCGACGTTTCGGCACGGTCACTCTTGACCTTGGCGATCAGGCGCAAGTCTGGGCTGCCAGCCTCCGTCGTCTCGGAGCGACCGCATGAAGCCGATTGACGTTGTCACTTATGCGGTGCCGTTCTTCGTCATCATGGTCCTGGCCGAGATGATCTGGGCCGCACGCCGCGCGCCCGAGAAATACGAACCACGCGATACCTTGACCAGCCTTGCGCTGGGCCTCGGCAGCACCGTTGCGGGAGCACTGACGGCTGGCGTCGTCTTTGCTGCGGCGATGTGGCTCTACGACCACCGCGTGGCCACGGTGCCGTTCGCGTGGTGGGCGTGGATCGCCTGCTTCGTGCTCGACGATTTCAACTACTACTGGGCCCATCGCACCGGCCACCGCGTGCGCTGGTTCTGGGCGAGCCACGTCAACCATCACTCGAGCCAGCACTACAACCTGTCGACTGCGCTGCGGCAGACCTGGACCGGGTTCTTCGCCCTCTCCTTCGTGTTCCGCATCTGGCCGGCGTTCCTCGGTTTCCATCCGGCGATGCTCGTCACCGTCGGCGGCGCCAACCTGATCTATCAGTTCTGGATTCATACGGAGGCGGTTCGTCGCATGCCGCGCTGGTTCGAGGCGGTATTCAACACGCCATCGCACCACCGCGTCCACCATGCCACCAACCCGTTATACCTCGATCGCAACTATGCCGGGGCGCTGATCGTGTGGGACCGCCTGTCTGGCACGTTCCAGCAGGAGCGCGATGATCTTGCGATCCGGTATGGCATCGTCAAGCAGTTGGGCAGCTTCCACCTGCTGCACGCCGCGTTCCATGAGTGGCGCGGGATGCTGGGTGACTTCTGGCGCGCGCCCTTCCGGCACAAGCTGTCGTACCTGGTGCGCGAGCCGGGCTGGAGCCATGATGGCAGCCGCGAAGGCTCGGACGCTATCCGCGCCCGCTGGCTTGAGCGCAACAGCGCCGACTAGCGCTTCTTTACGGCGTTCAGCTTCTCGGCTTGGGCAATTGCTGCCTTGGCGATCGGCTCCATCACCGCATAGCCCTTGGCGTTGGGGTGGATCCCGTCCGGTGCAAGTTCGGGATTGATCCCGCCCTCGGCATTGACCAGCGCCGAGTGATAATCCGCGAAGACCGCGCCGCGGGCCTTGGCATAATCCTTCAGCCAGGTGTTGAGCGCAACGACCTGCCTTGCCGGGACAGCGCTGGTTTCCACGGGAACTTCGCCGCCGGCAGGATGCTGCCGATCACCACGGCGATGCCGTTGGCCTTGGCGAGATCGACCATCGCCGCCACGTGGTTCGTGTACATTTCGGGGCTGTTCGGACCAGTGTTCCCGGCAAGGTCATTGGTACCGATCATGATGTGCACGACCTTGGGCCGCAGGCGCACCACGTCCTGATAGAACCGCACCAGGATCTGCGGGCTGGTCTGCCCGCTGATCCCTCGGCCGACAGCACCTGCCACGAACAGCGACGGTGCCAGGCCAACCCAGTTCTCGGTGATCGAATCGCCGATGAACACCACGCGCGGTGCCTGAGCCAGCTGCTTGTCGGCCTCGGCATAGCGGCATTGCCAGGCCCAGTCGTACTGTCGCACATAGGGGTGGCCGAAGAACAGGCCGCGCGTGTCGGTCGGGCAGGGCTTTTCGATCATGCCGTCCCCCGGCGGCGTCACCACCGGCGGCGAAGCGGCAGGGCGGTTCTGCGCCCATGCCGGGAATGCCGCCAGAGCCAGAACCGCTGCCAGAACCAGCCGCATCAGATGATCCCCACGGCCTTTCCGGCGCGCTCGAACATGCCGATGATCGTCTGCACCTGATCTGCCGAATGCTCGGCACACAGCGAGCAGCGCAGCAGCGTCATCCCTGCAGGCGTTGCCGGCGGACGGGCCAGGTTCACGTATAGACCTTCGTGCAGGAGCGCTTCCCACATCGCTGCGCCACGTTCCAGATCGGGCATGATCACCGCGATGATCGCGCTTTGCGCTTCGCTGGTGCCCAGTTGGAAGCCCTTGTCGCGCAGGCCCTTGTGCAGGGTCTTGGAATTTTCCCACAGGTGCGCGCGCTTGTTTCCGGCGTGCATCAGCTTGCGGATCGATGTCGCAGCAGTGTGCACCACGCTGGGCGGCAGCGAGGCGGTGAACACGTAGGGACGGCACACCAGACGCATGATCTCGAACTTGGGATGGTTCGAAACGCAGAAGCCGCCGACCGTGCCGACCGATTTCGAGAAAGTGCCGATCACGAAGTCGACATCGTCAAGGCAGCCCTGGTCCTCGGCCACGCCGCGCCCGTTGGGGCCGATGAAGCCCATCGAGTGCGCCTCGTCCACCAGCACCATCGCGCCATGCGCCTTGGCGACGCGGATCATCTCCTTGAGCGGCGCAATGTCGCCCAGCATGGAATAGACACCTTCGAGCACCACCAGTTTGCCTGCGCCTTCCGGCACGCGCTTCAGGCGCTTTTCCATGGCCTCGATGTCGTTGTGCTTGAACGGCACGACTTCGGCATCGCCCATCTTGCAGCCGTCCCAGATGGAAGCGTGGCTGTCGATGTCGAGGATGATGTAGTCACCCTTGCCGGCGATCGTGCTGATGATGCCGAGGTTGGCCTGGTAACCGGTGGAGAACACCATGGCATGGTCCATGCCATAGAACTCCTTGAGCGCTTCTTCGCAGGCCTTGTGCCCGGCATATGTGCCGTTGAGCACGCGGCTACCGGTGGTGCCCGAACCGAAATCATCAAGGGCCTGCTTGCCCGCCGCGATCACGTCGGGGTCGAAGGTCATGCCCATGTAGTTGTAGGTGCCGAGCAGGATCGTCTCGCGCCCGTTGCACACCGCAACGGTCGGGCTGATCACCCGCTCCATCACCAGGTTGAACGGGTCTTCCACACCGCCCGCCAGCAGCGCGCGGCGTTGTTCGATCAGCGGGTCGAACTTCGAAAACAGGTCGGTCATCTTCGATCTCATCCTGAAATCCGCACTGCACCCGCTCAGGACGTGCGGCTGTGCGCGGACGTTGGCCTCAGCCCTGGAGCTTCGTCACCGCATCGATCAACTGGCCATAGGTCTCGATCTCGGCTTGCTGGTTCATGCTGATGATGATGTCGAAGTCGTCCTCGATGGCCGCGACGAAGTCCATCACCGTCAGGCTGTCCCACTCAAGATCGCCGGCAAAAGTGGTCGCTTCGGTAATTGCGATGCCCTTCTTGTTGAAGGGTTCGATCAGTTCGGCGATCTTTTCGGCGGTTGCGGCGCGATCCATCAATTCTTCTCCAAGGAGCAGGAGAGGCCCCCTGCCAGACGATTAAGGCCGAAAAGCGGCCAATGCCCCCGCTTGTCAAGCACGCTGCCTCTGTGTCATCCCCGGAAATACGGATAACCGCACAGAACGGCGCCCAGAACGGCGCCCAGAACGGCGCCCAGAACGGCGAGGGGGGAATGATGGCACAAGGCGATGAACAGGCCGAACAACCGCTGGCCGCCCCATCGATGCCGTCACCCTCGGGATACTCAAATCACGCCATTCACTTGGTGCGCACCTCGCAGCAGATCAATCTGACGCTGAGCCAGATGGCCGATGCCAAGGCCTCGATCCTGATGGGCGCGACGTTCCTCGTATTCACCATCGCAGTGGGGCAGGCGAAGAGCGGTGCGATGCCCTGGTCGCTGGGGGTGCTGGCGCTGTTTGCGTTCATTTCGGCGATGTGCGCGGTGTTTGCAGTCCTGCCCTCGGTCAGCAACCCCAGGTCTGCAAAGCTGAACGACGGCAAGCCCAACAAACTGTTCTTCGGCTACTTCACCCACATGGACGAGGGCGAGTGGGCCGATTCCATCCTGTCCGAACTGCGCGCCGATGAAACCGTGTTCCGCACGATGTTGCACGACATTTACCAGAACGGGCAGGTCCTTCAGCGCAAGAAGTACAAGTACCTCGCCTACGCCTACAAGAGCTTCATGGCGGGCCTCTGCCTGACGGTGCTGACCTTCGTCATCGAGCACGCAAGCAGCGTTGCAGCGGCGATGTAACCTTCAGACCAAAGCGTTCACCGCCACCATGAACGGCCCGATCGATACCGGCTTGGCAAGATAACCTTCGGCCCCCGCAGCGCGGATCGTCTCTTCATCGCCCTTGCCGGCATAGGCGGTCACTGCAAGGATTGGGATCGCCTTCAACTCCTCGTCCGCCTTGATCGCCTCGATCAGATCGATGCCCGAAACGTTCGGCAGCTGGATGTCCATGATCACCAGATGCGGCATGAACAGCCGTGTCTTCTCGATCGCCTCGCGCCCGTCGGCCACCGGCTCCACCTCGAAACCCTTGGCGCGCAGCAGGTCGCAGAACAGCTTGCGGTTGAGGTCGTTGTCCTCGACAACCAGAATTCTTTTTGCCACTGACACGCCTGTTTTACGAAAGCTGACGGCGCCACCCTTATTGCCCGCGAAAGGCCCTGACAATCATCCGCGAGCCTTCCTCCCCCGTCGATCCCGCCGCGCTGGCGTTGCAGGCTCTCGGCTGGGTCCTCTCCGATGGTGACCGTGCCGAGCGCTTCCTGAGCCTCACCGGCCTCACGCCGGATGAATTGCGGGCGGGGCTCGGCGATCCGGCGATGCTCGGCGCTGTTCTCGATTTTCTCGCCAATCACGAGGCAGACCTTGTCAACGCGGCCTTCGCGCTCGACATCTCGCCCGAAACCCTGATTGCCGCCCGGAAGGAACTAGGCCGTAAGTTCGAGGATGGCACCTTCGAGGTTTGAGGCAAAACGGCCAGGTGCTAGGAAGGAGGGCGCAGTAATATGTCGATATTTCAAGACCGACTGACGCGGCAGATGGCCGTTTTGGTCAAATCCCGAAGGGACACCAAAATGGCTTCCATCTCGAACCGAAATTTCCTTGCAGGGGCAACCAGCCCCTGCGGCAAAAATTTCGGCCCGATATGTTCGCCATTTTGGTGCCTCGAAGGTGTCATCCTCGAACTTACGGCCTGCTCATGAGTAGCCGCCCCCTGATCGTCAGCGATTGCGACGAGGTGCTGCTGCACATGGTCGCCCCCTTCCGTGACTGGCTGGGCGAGGAACAGGGCGTCACCTTCAAGATGGACAGCGCCGATTTTTCCAAGGCGATGCGCTACGCCAAGGATGGCGAGCTGGTGCCGCCGCAGGAAATCTGGAATCTGCTCAACAAGTTCTTCGACACCGAAATGTATCGCCAGCAAGCCATTGCCGGCGCTGTCGCCGGGATCAACGCAGTCGGGAAGGATGCCGACGTGGTGATCCTCACCAACCTCAACGATCATCGCCGCGACATGCGCGCGCAGCAGCTGGCCGATGTCGGCATCAACGCCCGCGTCTTCACCAACCAGGGGCCGAAAGGCCCGGCGCTCAAGGCGATCCTTGACGAGTATAACCCCTCGCGCGCCCTGTTCATCGACGATTTGCCGCAGCACCACGATTCGGTCTCGCAATTGACGCCGGAGGTGATCCGCCTGCACCTGTGCGGCGAACCGCTGCTCAGCCCGCATATCGACTGCGCCCACAAGGCCGGCCACGCCCATGCCCGGATCGACGATTGGGAAGCGGCGCTGCCGTGGATTCTCGAACAAATACATGGAGAAGATTCGTGACCGATTCCGTTGAAGCAAAGCTGGCCGCCCTCGGGCACACGCTGCCGCAGGCCGCCGCGCCGGTTGCGGCCTATGTGCCGACGGTCGAGGCGAACGGCATGCTCCACGTTTCGGGCCAGTTGCCCTTCATCGACGGCAAGCTGGTCACCGGTCGTCTCGGCGAGAACGTGAGCCTCGAGGACGGCACCGCTGCCGCGCAGGCCTGCGGCTTGATGATCCTCGCGCAGGTCAAGGCGGCACTCGGTTCACTCGACCGGGTCGAGCGGGTGGTCAAGCTTGGTGCCTTCATCAGCTCGACCGCAGACTTCACCGACCAGCCCAAGGTCGCCAACGGCGCGTCCGAACTGATGGCGGCGGCGTTCGGCGATGCCGGCAAGCATGCCCGCAGCGCGGTTGGCGTCCCTGTCCTGCCTTTGGGCGCTGCGGTCGAAGTCGATGCTGTCCTTGCTGTTCGCCCTGCTTGACCGCTTTCTGGTCCCCGCGCCCGATCAGGCGCGGGTGGGCTGGCTGCGCGGCGTAAGCTACGCCCACCGTGGCCTGCACGGAGCCGGCGTCCCCGAAAATTCGCCTAGCGCCTTCGCGCTTGCCATCGATCGGGGCATGGGCATTGAGTGCGACGTGCAGCGCACGGCTGACGGTCAGGCGGTCGTCTTCCACGATTGGGACCTCGATCGCCTCACTGTCGAAACTGGCGCGGTGATAGACCGCCGCGCCGATGCGCTGGCCAGGATTCAGCTCTCGGGCAGCACCGATTGCATCCCGACCTTGCAAAGCTTTCTGGATCAGGTCGGCGGCCGCGCGCCGCTGCTGATCGAAGTCAAGTCGAAGCGTGAAATCCGGGTCGCGCCGTTGTGCCTTGCCGTGCGGCGCGCGCTCGAGGGCTATCGCGGTCCGGTCGCGGTGATGAGCTTCGACCCCCGCGTCAGCCGCTGGTTCGGTCGCCATTCCCCGCGCATCGTTCATGGACTTGTTGTCACGGAAGAGGGCAAGCGCACTGTGTTCGCCGCGCTCAAGCTGCACCTCGCCTTCTGGCAGGCCCGCCCGCAGTTCCTCGCCTGGGACGTGCGCGACCTGCCGAGCAAGTTTGCTGCCACCCAGCGCAAGCGCGGCTTCCCGGTCCTCACCTGGACCGTCCGCTCTGCCGAACTCGCCGCCCGCGCCGCAGACTGTG
Source organism: Novosphingobium sp. THN1 (assembly GCF_003454795.1). GTDB lineage: Bacteria > Pseudomonadota > Alphaproteobacteria > Sphingomonadales > Sphingomonadaceae > Novosphingobium. The sequence goes on along the minus strand of NZ_CP028347.1, from coordinate 389,593 downwards.
CCGATGGACCTATTGCCGAGGGCGCAGGCGTCGGGGCATGACCGCCGTGTGACCTACACCGCGCGCATCCACAAGTCCGTCTCGGAAATCGCTGCCGAAGACTGGGATCGACTGGCGGGGCAGGGCAACCCTTTCGTATCCCACGCTTTCCTGCAGCTGCTCGAAGATTCGGGCTCGGTCGGTGGCCGTACCGGCTGGTCCCCGCTGCCCATCGTGATCGAGGGCGAGGGCGGGCGCCCCGCCGCCGCGCTTTCTGCCTATCTCAAAAGCCACAGCCAGGGCGAATATGTGTTCGACCATTCGTGGGCGGATGCTTGGCAGAGGGCAGGGGGCAGTTACTATCCCAAGCTACAGATCAGCGCCCCGTTCACCCCTGCGACTGGCCCGCGCCTGCTCCTGGGCGACCGTCCCGACCTTGCGCTGCCGCTCCTGCGCGCCGCTGAACAGCTTTGCGACAACAACGGCCTGTCTTCCGCTCACGCCACTTTCATCGAGCCCGATCAGTTGCCCCTGTTCGAACAGGCCGGATGGCTCCCCCGTTCGGACATCCAGTTCCACTGGGAAAATCGTGGCTACGAATCCTTTGCCGATTTCCTCGGCGCGCTAAGTTCCGAAAAGCGCAAGAACCTGCGCAAGGAGCGGGCCCGCGCGCAGCACGGCGTCGAGATCCGGCAGTTCACCGGCGACGCCATCCGCCCCGAACACTGGGACGCCTTCTGGGTGTTCTATCAGGACACGGGCGCGCGCAAATGGGGCCGCCCCTATCTGACCCGCACTGCATTCGACCTGATCGGCGAGCGCATGGCCGACAAGGTTCTCCTCGTCCTCGCCTTTGATGGGGACGAACCGGTGGCCGGAGCACTCAACTTCATCGGCAGCGATGCGCTTTACGGTCGCTACTGGGGCGCGGTGGTGGAAAAGCCCTTCCTCCACTTCGAGTTATGCTACTACCAGGCGATCGACGCCGCCATCGCGCTCGGTCTGTCACGAGTGGAGGCGGGCGCCCAGGGCGGCCACAAGCTCGCAAGGGGTTACGAACCCGTGCGCACCTGGTCAGCCCACTACATCGCCGATCCCAACTTCCGCAGCGCGGTCGCCGACTTCCTCGAACGCGAACGCGCAGGCATCGCGCAGGACCAGATTTATCTGGGCGAAAGAACGCCGTTCAGGAAGGGGTGATTGGGCAGACTCAAGCCGCCGCGCGTCCGCTACGCAACCATTCGCGCGCGCGGCGCTGGGCTTCGGCGATCTCGCGCGCGGTCATCTCGTCGGCCACGTCTGCCCGGCATTGTGCGGCTTCGTCATGCCCACCGACGGCTGCAAGGTTGAACCACTTGTGCGCTTCGATAAGGTCGCAGTCCACGCCGTGGCTTCCGGTCGAATAGGCAACGCCCAGATCGAACAGCGCGCTCGTGTCGCCTGCAGCTGCGGCTGCCAGGCACGTTGCCACCAGCATGTCGGCAATGTCATGCGATTCGCCGATTGGTGCGCGTTCGTCCGCAACCAGCTTTATCCAGGCCTGTCCCATAACCTCTACCCCCTGAAAGGAAGACCGAACCCCCGGTCTTCCGACAAGGCAAAGGTCAACGATCTTGGTCAACAAATGGTTAACGACGAAACGATTCCGTTTTCGGATGAAACAGTTTGGGAAAACCTTGTGCGCCTGCTCACCCTTCAGTCGTCATTAATGCATCATAGCCGCCTAAGTGCTTGTGCGCGTCACGGGCCAATCCTATAGGCGCGCCAAGACAAGAGCTTGCACGCCTGACAAGGGAATGATGCAGGCCGGGAGGGGCGGATAGCTTGTTATGCGGAGGGCCGAATGGCTGGGGTCTTGAGTGACGAGATTGACGTTCTGGCAAAAGCGCGTCGTGCGATGCCGAGCGATTATGTTCCCAATGACGACGAACCCTACATGAATGAAGCCCAGCAGGACTGGTTTCGCCGCCTGCTGATGGAATGGAAGAAGTCGATCCTTTCCGCCGCGGCTGGTACGCTGACTGCACTTCAGGACGGACCGATCCGCGAACCCGACCTCAACGACCGCGCTTCGAGCGAGACCGACTGGGGTATCGAGCTGCGCACGCGCGATCGTCAGCGCAAGCTCATCGCCAAGATCGATTCCGCCATGCGCCGAATTGATGAAGGCGAATATGGTTACTGCGAAGTGACCGGTGAGCCCATCGGCCTTGGCCGCCTCATCGCCCGCCCGATCGCAACGATGACCGTTGAAGCACAGGAAGCGCATGAACGCAGGGAAAAAATTTCCCGCGACATGTGAGGCATGCGTCCTGGGCACGTCGTGTCCGGGACCATGACATTCAGGTTAACAAAGGGCGGCAGCAACTTCTTGTTTACCCTCGACGTTTAGGAAAGTTCTACGAATTTTGACTAGTTCGGTGCGTGCGGACCCACATGGGTTCACAAGCGTGGGTTTTCTCGAAGGAAGACAGGACCTTTGGTGACAGACATCGACCATCGGCAACTGGGGCGCGACAGCCTTTTCCTGATGGCCGAGGTGCGCCTTTCGGGCAGCGAGGCTGAACACCGCGTCAAGGTTCGCAATCTTTCCGCAGGCGGCATGATGGCCGAAGGCGAGATGAAGGTGCTGCGCGGAACGCCGGTCCAGGTGAACCTGCGCAACATCGGTTGGGTCGAAGGGGTTGTCGCCTGGATCCAGGACAACCGTTTCGGCATTGCCTTTGTCGAGGAAGTCGATCCCAAACTCGCTCGTGCTCCCGTTGGCAACGGGCCTTCGACACCGCGTTTCGTGAAAGTTCCGATCGCGACCCAGACGGGGCCATTGCGCAAGATCTGACCTGCTGGACGCTGGCGCGCTGCTGCCTTAGGCTGACGCCATGATCCTGCGCTACGCTGTCATTACTGCCTTGGCCCTTGCGCTTGGCGCTTGCGGAAAGTCGCGGGAAGGCACCCTTGAAATCGCCGTGATGGGCAGCGCCTCGGCACTTAAGGAGTCCGGACAGCGCCTTTCGCCTGCCGCGCAACTCCTGCGTTCTGCCACGCACGAAGGCCTTGTCGGCTTTGACGAGCAGGGCCGCGTCGTGCCAGCGCTGGCGGACCGCTGGATCGTTACCGACAACGGGCAGAGCTACATTTTCCGCCTGCGCGACGGCACCTGGCCCGATGGCAAGCGCATTACCGCCGATGCCGCCGCCGCTGCCCTGCGCAAGACCATTGCCGGGTTGAAAGGCAGGGCGCTGGGGCTTGATCTCGCCGCGATCGACGAAGTGCGCGTGATGGCCGATCGCGTGATCGAGATTGACCTGTCAGCGCCCGTTCCTGAATTGCTGATCCTGCTGGCCCAGCCTGAAATGGCGCTGCTTTGGCAGGGCAAGGGCACCGGACCAATGACGAAGGGGCAGGACGAGGAAGGCGCCAGCACCTTTGCGCTCATCCCGCCCGAACAGCGGGGCTTGCCCAAGCAGCCCGACTTCGGCCGGCGCGCACGCAAGCTTGCGCTGACGTTCGCCTCGCCTGACAAGGCCGTGGCTCTCTTCAATGACGGCTATGCCGATGTCCTGCTCGGTGGGCGGATCGATACGCTGCCTCTCGCCGGCTCGATCGGGCTAACCCGAGGCAACGTCCAGCTTGATCCGGTCATCGGCCTGTTCGGCCTGATGGTCGATAGCACCCAGGGTTTTCTCGGCGCTTCTGCCAATCGCGAGGCGCTGGCCATGGCGATCGACCGCGAGGCGGTGATTGGCCGGTTCAATATCGGCGGCTGGCAGGGTACCACCCGCGTCGTCTCGCCCGATGTCGAGGACGATCTCGGCACGATTGGCGAACGCTGGCAGGGCATGTCCGTCGAGGAACGTCAAAGCCAGGCGGCCGCCCGTGTTTCTGCCTGGAAAGGTGCCGGCAGAAGCATCCCGACGCTCAACGTCGCCATGCCGTCGGGGCCTGGCTCGGGACGGGTCTTTGACCAGTTGCAAAGCGATTTTGCTCGCATCGGCCTGTCGATCCGGCGCGTGGGTGAGCGGGACCGGGCAGACTTGCGCCTGGTTGACATCGCCGCGCGCTATGGCCGGGCCACGTGGTTCCTCAACCAGCTGTCATGCACCGTGCAAAAGGCGGTGTGCAGCCCCGTCGGAGACGAGCGCGTGATCGAGGCCCGCAAGTCGGTCGATCCGGCCGCGCGTGCGGCCTTGCTGGCCGAGGCCGAGGCTGAAATCACTGCGGCCAACGGTTTCATCCCGATTGCCCGGCCCTTGCGCTGGTCGATGGTTCGCAGCGGCACGTCGGGCTTTGCGGCGAATCCGTGGGGATGGCATCCCTTGCCGCCGATGGCATGGCTTCCCAGATAAAGGGCATGGACCACTCCGTTTCTGCCACCCGTCCCCAGCGCATTCGCCCGGAATTGCCGGGCATCGGCAACGATCCCGCCGCGGTGCGCCAGCGTATCGAAATGCTTGAGCGCGTGCTCGAACGCAGCTTCACCATCCCCGGCATCCGCCGCGATGTGGGCCTGGATGCAATTGCGGGTCTTGTCCCGATTCTGGGTGACGTGCTGACCGCCGCGATGGGCGCTTATATCGTATGGGAAGCGCGCAACCTTGGCCTGCCGAAATGGAAGCTGTGGCGCATGGGCGCGAATGTTGCGTTCGATACAGCGCTCGGCGCCGTGCCGCTGGTGGGCGATGCCTTCGACTTGTTCTTTCGCTCGAACTCGCGCAATCTCAGGATCCTGCGCAAGCATCTCGACAAGCACCATCCCCAAAGCCGCGTGATCGAGGGGTGATTTGCGCCGGGTGTCGATTCTTGACGCGAATTTGAAACAATTGCCAAATGCTGGCGTTCACCCGCGGTTAGGCCGATAGCGCGCAGGCAATGGCAATGATGTTCAACCTTCAAGAGCGGACGGCGGGAATCAGGCAGACAGCTGCCCGTCTTGCGGTGTTGCGCAACGAAATCGCCAGGCGCGGCGCGCTGGCATTCCAGCCGCGTCCGGCTGCCGCTCGTGGCCCGAAATGGCAGGCGCTGCTTGGCGAATTGCGCACGCCGGTGGAGCATTGGCAGGCGTCCCGACAGGACCTGGTGCCGAACGAACCCGCCGCGCAACCGCGCGCCGTCATGCTGCTGCCGGGCTTCGGCACGCACCCCGTGCGCATGAAGCCGCTCCGCCTTGCGCTGGAAGCTGCCGGACATCGCGTCAGCGACTGGGGCCTCGGCTTCAACTTCGGCCCGACCGAGGACCGCTTCGAACGCTTGTGCGAGCGTGTCGTGGCGATGGCGCGCAAGGAAGGCGAGCCGCTGGTGCTGGTCGGCTGGAGCCTTGGCGGCCTGTTCGCGCGTGAGGTGGCCAAGCGCCATCCCGAAGCCGTGCGGCTGGTCGTAACCATGGGCACGCCCTTTTCCGGAGACCGCCGCGCCAACAACGCCTGGCGCGCCTACCAGTTGATCGCCGGACATTCCGTGGACGAACCGCCGATCGGGCAGGACATGGCGGCCAAGCCGCCGGTGCCCACCATCGCCCTGTGGAGCCCCCGCGACGGCATTATCGCACCCCGCTCCGCCTGTGGTCGCAAGGGCGAGCGAGATCTTGCGATTCCAATGCGTTGCACGCACCTCGGCTTCGCCGCGCATCCTGATGTGGCGGCGATGTTGAAGCGACTGGTGGCGACTTTCTAGGCCGCCTCCACCTCCACTGCGATCCCGCTCAGCGCTGCGTTGCCCGATAGCGGGTCGACTTCGTTCAGGGTGATGTCGTTGACGCTGACGCCGGGTTTGCCGAGGGCATTGGCCATGGCGACGCCGGGGAGGGCGTGGCCCCAGCCATGGGGGATGGAGACGGTGCCGGGCATCATGTCCTCGGTGACTTCGGCGGAAAGCCTTATTTCTCCGGCACTTGAGCGGACGCTTACGGTTGCGCCGTCGGTGATGCCGCGCTGTTCGGCATCGGCCGGGTGGATCATCACGGTGCAGCGATCCGGGCCCTTGATGAGGCGGTGACTGTTGGCGAGCCAGGAGTTGTTGGTGCGCAAGTGGCGTCTTCCGACAAGTCTCAGAGAACTAACGGAATCATCATTTTCGGGGATTTCCAACTCTCCGAGGCAAACCATGAACTCTGGTATGGCACAGGCCACACTCTTCGAGGCAGAGCGCAGGCGAGCGGGCAACTGTTCGGTGGGCGGTGGACCCAGATCGATGCCCGAGGAAGCATCCTCCACTTGTTGAAGAGTGAGGCCGTAGGGTCCGCTTTGGAGAAGTCCGTCAAGCGCCTCGCGCGGGGTCGGGGCCTGCACCGGTTCCCCGCTGATCGCGCTGGCGAGGCCGCGCAGGATTTCCCAATCGTGCAAGCTTCCTTCGGCCTGCGGCAGGGTGGGGGGCGAATAGACCGCAATGGTGCGCGCGGCCATGGGCAGGAGGAACAGGCCGTAGTGGTCGCGCTCCAGCGGGCCGGAAGGGGGCAGGATGTAGTGGGCGTGGGCGCTGGTGGCGTTGCGGTAGATGTCGATGGAGACCATCAAGTCCAGCGAATCCAAGGCCTTGGCGAGGCGGGAGCCATTGGGCGTGGACAGGACGGGGTTTCCGGCAACAACGAACAGGGCCTTGATCTGGCCTTCGCCCGGTGTCTCGATCTCCTCGGCCATGGCGGCGGCGGGAAACTCGCCGAGGACCGAGCGGTGGCCGGAGACGCGCGAGGTGTGCTTGCCGATCGAGCCGGGCGGGAGGACGCTGACGGTGTCCACCGCTGGCCGCCCGAACACCCAGCCGCCCTCGCGATCGAGCTGGCCGGACGCTATGTTAATCAATGAGATAAGCCAGGCGTTCAGTGTTCCATGTGGCTGCGTCGCCACACCCATGCGCCCGTAGAGCGCTGCGGGGCCGGCGGCGAAGCGGTCAGCCAGGCGCTCGATTTCAGGCAAGGGGATGCCGCAGGCCGTGGCGCAGGCCTCGCTATCGAAGCGTTGCAGCAGGGTGCCGATCTCGTCGAGACCGGTGACGAAATCCTGCACCGGGCGGTGTGGCTTGCGCGCCATGACCGCTTGCAACAGCGCGATCAGAAAGAAGACGTCGGTGGCCGGTCGGATGAACAGGTGCCTGTCAGCGATCTTCGCGGTCTCGGTCTGGCGCGGGTCGATGACGACCAGTTGGCCACCACGGGCTCGCAAGTCCCTCATGCGATTGCGGAAATCGGGGACAGTCCACAGCGAACCGTTCGACGCCATCGGATTGCCGCCGAGAATGACCAGCGTCTGCGTGCGGTCCGCGTCGGGAATGGGGAACATGCTGGCGTGGCCCCACAGGCGCAGATTGGCGACCTGATGCGGCATCTGGTCGACCGTGCTGGCCGAGAACTTGTTCCGCGTGCGCAGCGCCTTTTCCAGAAAGCCGATGTTGAGCGCGTTGCCATAGGAGTGCGCGTTTGGGTTGCCGACGTAGACCGCAGTGCTGCCGGGATCGCGGGCAAGGATGGCGCGGGTCTTTTCACCGATCTCGGCAAAGGCCTGTTCGAAGCTGATTTCGTGCCAGTCCGCCCCGATGCGCTTCAAGGGTTTGCGCAAGCGGTCAGGGTCTTCCTGCAGGTCTTGCAGGGCAGTGCCCTTGGGACAGATATGCCCGCGCGACAATGGGTTGTCGGGATCGCCCTTGATCGAAAGGACCTTGCCTGCATCGACCTCGACCAGCACGCCGCAGTTGGCTTCGCAGATGTGGCAGGTGCGCTTGTGGACCTGTGGCATCGCCGTTCTCCCGAACTTTTAGTTGAGCGATTAAGTCTCATTCCACGCGCGCCGAAGCAAGCGGAATTGCTTGCCGGATTCTTCGCCTCATTGCTGCAGCCAGTGCCCAGCAACTTTATTTCGCAGTGCAGCATTGGCGCGCTTGGCAAAGCGGATTCGTTGTGCAAGCTTGGGGCTCAGACGGGATGAGCCTATGAAAACAACCTCGCCCTCGTCGTATGACGAGATGCTCAACGCCGATGGATCGGTACGGTCAGCCTACGCTGGATATTGCCAGTGGTATGACGAGCAGCCGCCGGACCTTTTGAGGCGCAAGGGCAGCGAGGCCGAGGCCTTCTTCCGTCGCACCGGGATCACTTTCAACGTCTATGGCAACGAGGACGCGGAAGAGCGCCTCATTCCCTTCGACATGGTGCCGCGGATCATCACCGCGCAGCAATGGCGCAAGCTGTCGCGCGGGATCGAGCAGCGGGTGCGGGCGCTCAACGCATTTCTGCATGACCTGTATCACCGGCAGGAGATCGTGCGGTCGGGCAGGCTTCCGGCGCGCCTGCTCAAGGGCAATGTGGCGTTCCTGCCCGAGATGGTCGGCTTCACGCCGCCCGGCGGGGTCTATACCCACATCGTCGGCATCGACCTTGTCCGTACCGGCGAGGACGATTTCATGGTGCTGGAGGACAATGCCCGCACTCCGTCCGGGGTCTCCTACATGCTGGAGAACCGCGAGACGATGATGGCGATGTTCCCGGAACTGTTCACCCGCGTGCGGGTGCGCGAGGTTTCGGACTATCCGCGCCGCCTTGCCCGCAGCCTTGCGGCCTGCGCGCCGCCCGCGTGCGACGGCAAGAAGCCGGTGGTGGCAGTGCTGACGCCGGGGATCTACAATTCCGCCTACTTCGAGCACGCATTTCTTGCCGACCAGATGGGTGCGGAACTGGTCGAGGGTAGCGACTTGCGCGTGGAAAACGGGCGCATCGCGATGCGGACCACTTGCGGATACGAGCCGATCGACGTGCTCTATCGCCGGGTGGATGACGAATATCTCGATCCGCTGACGTTCAATCCCAATTCCGTGCTGGGCGTATCGGGCATCATGGACGTCTATCGCGCGGGCGGGATCACGATTGCCAATGCGCCGGGGACGGGGATCTGCGACGACAAGGCAATCTATTCGTTCATGCCCGAGATCGTCGAGTTCTACACCGGCGAGAAGCCGATCCTGCAGAACGTGCCGACCTGGCGCTGTGCCGAGCCGGAATCGCTGAAGTACGTGCTCGACAATCTGGCCGAGCTGGTGGTCAAGGAAGTGCACGGTTCGGGCGGCTATGGCATGCTGATCGGGCCGACCTCTTCGCGCAAGGAACTGGCCGCGTTCGAGGCCAAGCTGCGCGCCAAGCCCGAGAACTACATCGCGCAGCCGACGCTTTCGCTCTCGACCGTGCCGATCCTGACCAAGGCCGGGCTGGCGCCGCGCCATGTCGACTTGCGACCGTTCGTGCTGGTCAGCCCCAACGGCATCGACATCACGCCGGGCGGCCTGACGCGGGTGGCGCTGAAGAAGGGTTCGCTGGTGGTCAATTCGTCGCAAGGCGGCGGGACCAAGGACAGCTGGGTACTGGACGACTGATGTTAGGTAGATCCGCAAACGGCATTTTCTGGCTGTTCCGCTACCTCGAGCGCGCGGAGAACATCTCGCGCCTGATCGAGGCGGGGTTCCGCATGGCGCTGACCCGCGACGCTTCCGATGCTTCGGACGAGTGGCGCTCGCTGATCGTGACGCTGGGGCTGCGGCCGGGCTACGAAGCGCGATACGGCCCCGAGTACACCGGCAGCCACGTGTTCAACTACATCCTGCGCGACAAGGACAATCCCGGCAGCGTGCTGGCAATGACCGAGATGGCCCGGACCAACGCGCGCATGGTGCGAGGCGGCATTACGCGCGAAGTGTGGGAATCGGTCAACGACGGCTGGATGAAGCTCAAGGAAGCGCTGGCGCGACCGGTCACGGAGACGCGGCTGGGCGATGTGCTCGATCTTGTCCGGCGGCAGTCGACGCAAGTGCGCGGGGCCATGGAAGGCACCATGCTGCGCAACGAGATCTACAACTTCGCGCGGCTAGGCAGCTTCATCGAGCGGGCGGACAACACCGCGCGCATCCTCGACGTGAAATACTATGTGCTGCTGCCCTCGATATCCTATGTCGGGTCGAGCCTCGACAATGTGCAGTGGGAAAACGTGCTGCGCTCTGTGGCGGGCGAGCGGGCCTATCGCTGGCTCAATGCCGGGCGGATGGACCCGCGCGGCATTGCCGAGTTCCTGATCCTCGACGGACGTTTCCCGCGCAGCCTGGCATTCTGTTATTCCAAGCTGCGATCAAACCTCGCGAGCCTGGCGCGGGAGTATGGCAGTGAGATGCACTGCCATGAAATCCTGCGCGATGCCGATTGCCAATTCCATCAGGCGACGATCGATGCGATCTTCGAGCAGGGCCTGCACGAGTTCATCGGCACGTTCATTCGCAACAACACCACGCTGGCGATGCAGATCCAGCGCGATTATCGCTTCATCGACTAGGGTTCCATGCGCCTCGCCATCGATCATACCACGCATTACGTGTTCACGGGACCGGTCAGCCGGGGCCTGCAGAGGCTGCGGTTGAAGCCCAAGACTTCTGCCGGGCAGCGCGTGCTTGAATGGCGGATGTCGTTCGAAGGGGCGCAGCTGCAGTGCGAATACGATGATGCCCATTGCAATCATGTGGCGTTGATCTCGTTCGATCCGGGCGTGCAGGAAGTGACGATTCGTTGCGAAGGCCTTGTGGCCACCAACGATGAAGCCGGGATCATGGGCAAGCATTCGGGCTTCGTGCCGATGTGGCAATTTCTCGAGCCGACCGACCTGACCAAGGTTGGCCCCCGCATCCGCTCGCTGGTTTCGGCGTTGTCGCAGGAGGGGAACACGCTTGCCACGCTGCATGCCCTCTCCGCGCTGATCCGCGAGCGGGTGGCCTATTCGACCGGGCACACCAATGCCGAGACGACGGCCGAGAGTGCGCTCGCGGCGGGACGGGGCGTGTGCCAGGATCATGCGCACGTGTTCATCGGCGCGGCGCGGTCGCTGGGGATACCGGCGCGCTATGTCAGTGGTTACCTGATGATGAATGACCGGATCGAGCAGGACGCCGGCCACGCCTGGGCGGAGGCGCATGTCGAAGGGCTGGGCTGGGTCGGCTTTGACGTGTCCAACGGCATCAGCCCCGATGCCCGCTATGTCCGCGTGGCGACCGGTCGCGACTATCAGGATGCAGCCCCATCACCGGTATTAGATACGGTGCGCTGGACGAGACGATGCATGTGAAGCTTGCCGTGGAACAGCAGCGTGTGGAACAATAGACCACACGTTATTAGGCCGAGACAGGCATTAGGCTTGGACAGGCATTAGGCTGGGACAGGGCAAGATCGGGGCAAGGCGATGACGTATTGCGTGGGGATGATCCTCGACAAGGGCCTGGTGATGATGAGCGACACCCGGACCAATTCGGGCGTCGACAACATATCCGTGTTCCGGAAAATGCATCATTGGTCCGTGCCGGGCGAACGCCAGATCACGATCATGACCGCCGGCAACCTGGCGACGACGCAGGCCGTCATCTCGCAGCTTGAGGAGCGCAACAAGGCGCCAAGCGATCGGCGGCCTTCGATCCTCGAAGCGCCGACCATGTTTCAGGTGGCGACGCTTGTCGGCAATCTCCTGCGCAACGTGATCGAGGGGCGGCAGGACAACGGGATGAAGTCGGAGGGGCCGCGCTTCACGGCATCGATGATCGTGGCCGGGCAGATCCAGGACATGGAGCCGCGGCTGTTCATGATCTATCCGGAGGGCAACTTCATCGAGGCCAGCTTCGATACGCCGTTCTTCCAGATCGGGGAGACCAAGTACGGCCGCCCGATCCTGCTGCGCGGCTATGACCGAACGATGAGCTTCGAGGATGCGGTGAAGCTGCTGATGGTCTCGTTCGACTCGACGGTGGCCGCCAATCTTTCGGTCGGGCTGCCGTTCGACCTGCTGGTGATGGAGCGTGACCGCTTCGAGCCGCTGCACCAGCGCCGAATTCTGGCGAGCGATCCTTACTTCAAATCGATCTCGTCGAGCTGGAGCGAGGCACTGCGCCAGGCCTTCCATTCGCTGCCGGACTACACGTTCAAAGCGGACGAGGGCTGATTCCGGAACAGCGATACGAAAAAACTGATTCGAGAATATCGATTCGAAACGAGGCGTTCCTGGTTAATGTCGGCTTTTCAAGATGCTCATAAGTGATGGAACTGCTTGCGAAAAACCGGCGAATTTTGTGTCCTGCATCACATTTTTTGGTTAACCTCGCCCTAAATGGTCCGTTCCGGAAGCGTTCATCCTAAGGAAAAACCTTTATAGCAGGCCGATGAACGTCAGTTCTGGTTCATTACGAAGCTAACCCAAGTGGCAAAGTCAAAAAATCAGGCGCTTAATGAGCGTCATGGTTGATCGTGTCACACTTCATATCCTCGATGGGGATTCCGCTCGTAGGGCGCAATTGGCCCGGCTTGCTTTCGCTGCCGGCCATCACGCCGAGATATACGCCAATGCCGAGGAGCTGCTGGCGCATGCGCCTTCCGGCGGCCTTGTCCTGGCCCAGGATGAGCCGGTGGGAGAAGGCATCCCGCGGCTCATTTCGGTGATGATGCAGGCGGGCCACTGGCTGCCGGTCATCGCAATCGCCGAACCGCCGCAGACTGCCGCGGTCGTCCGTGCCATCAAGGCCGGTGCGCTTGATTATCTCGCCATGCCGACGCAGATCGGCCCCCTGAATGAAGCCGTCGCCCGCGCCAGCCGCGAAGCCGAAGCCTACCGCGCCCAGCGCGCCCGTGCCGCCGAAGCGCGTCAGCGCATTGCCCGCCTTTCCCTGCGTGAACGTGAAGTCCTCGATCGCCTTGCCGAAGGGCAGAGCAACAAGGCGATCGCGCGCGAGCTCGACATCAGCCCGCGCACCGTGGAAATCCATCGCATGAAGATGATGGGCAAGCTTGGCGCCCGCCATGCCGCCGAAGCGGTCCGCCTGCGGATCGAGGCGACCGGACTGGACGACGTCGCCGCCTGACGCAACTTGGCACGATTGACCGGAACGCGAAGGGCGGGGGGCAACCTCCGCCCTTTGCTTATGCGGGTCGGCGATCTAGGGTCAGGACCCTAGCGGCAGAAGGATTTGAGGCCGCCCGGCTCAAGATGCAGATGATCGCGGTGGGCGGCGTTGTAATCCGGGGTCAGAACGGTGCCGAAGCGCTTGCAGGCGCTGTCGCGGATCGTGCGGAGAAATGCGCGGACCTGGGGTGACTGCGAATTCCAGTCGTTGACGATGCTGATCCGCCGGCCGTCGGCAAGGCGGAAGGCCGCTATGTCGATCGCATTGGCAGTTGCGTGGGCTGACAGGCGGCTGGTGCCCGCGACGTTGCGGCAGGAATAGCTGCCCATCGTCTCGATCCGTTGCAGCGGGCTGCCGAGGATCTGGCGCGCAGCGCGGTCAACGCCGAAACGCGCCCAACCTTGCAGCGCGGTGGCTGCCGGGCAGGAGACGGGACCAAGATTGGTGACGTTGAGCAGGCCATTGTCGGCCTGCAGGGATTCAAGCCGAACGGTGCCAAGGGTCGAGCAGCCCGCGCCGTAATATTGATCAGAGAGCGGGGTGAAACGCGCTTGCGCGGCGCCAAGATTGGCAAGGCACGCCCGCGTCTGCGGGGACTGGCTGAGCGAAGCCCCAGTGCTTCCGCGCGACGGCTTGCGCACCGGCTGGTCGGGCGAACCGATGCACCCGGCAAGCGTGGCGGTCAGCGATAGGGCGATGAGAGCGCGCCGGACCATGCAGCGGACGATACCGGCAATCGCCTCGCTTGCACAGCACGCAGACGCACGGACTGTCGCATCGGGAGCATAGACCGGGGGAGCATGGGCTGGGAGGAAATGGTGGGCGCTGACGGGCTCGAACCGCCGACCCTCTCGGTGTAAACGAGATGCTCTACCAACTGAGCTAAGCGCCCCTCTTGCGAGGTGGGGCGCTATTGCGCGGATTCGCCGGCAAGGTCAATGGGGTGCGGGGATGAAGATCGAGCAAGCGTAGTGACGGCAGCTTTGTCTGCCGCCACCACGCTTCGTTCAAGATGTCAGAACCTGGCGCGCAGGCCGGCATAGATCGCCCGGCGCTCAACCGGATAGTAGATTGCCGAGGTGCCAGTGGCGGTGATGACGGCGGCGATGTCGCCCACGGCCTTCTTGCTGGTGATGTTGCGCAGATCGGCGAAGAGGTCGATATCCTTGCTGACCGAGGCTCCCGCGCTGAGGCCTATCAAGGCATAGCCCGGCGCGCGCACGGTATTGCGATAGTCCGCAAAGGCGCCTTGCGGCACCCATTCCAGGCTGGGTGCGATATGCAGGGCATCGCTGCCCAGCCGGACTTCGCTGCGCAGGACATGGCGTGGCACGACGGGGAGGCGGTTGTTCGCAAACTGGATATCGCCGCGGAAGCGGAAGTCCGAATATTGCCAGATCTGGCGAAGGCGCAGCCAATCAGCCGGCTGCCATGAGAGACCGGCCTCGACGCCCTGATGGCGCGTGCGCCCTGCGTTGAACGTGGCGGCGGGAATGCCGACGTTGGCATCCGGTGTGTATTGCAGCATCTCGCCGGTAAGGTCGGCGCGATAGAGCGATATGTCCCATTCCAGGGTGCCCAGGCGGCCACGAGTTCCCAGTTCTGCCGTCCAGGCGCGCTGTGGGCGCACAGGGACGAACGCGGCTTGCTGGGCGAGCTCAACAAAGGTCGGAAACTCGGCCGAGCGGCTGTAGTTGGCATAGACCTGAACCCCGGCGGCCGGAGTCCACAGGGCACCGAAGCGGGGGAGAAGGCATCGAAGGCAGCGTTGCCTGTCACCGTGGACGGCAGTTCGCGGTCCTGTCGACGCGCGCCGTTGGCATAGATGCCCCGGCAATCAGCGTCAGGCTCTCTGCGGGGGAGACCCGCAGTTCGCCATAGGCAGTGGACGTGCGCGCGCGCTGCAGTGCGCGGAAGGTGAGCGCGCCGCGCTTGCCGCCGTTGTTGATGAACTGGCGGGCGCGGGTCGTGCCCCACCGGGATTCGCCGCCCAAAGTGAGCGAAACGATTCCCGCCTCCCATTCGGCACGGGCGAAGAGGCCGCGATCGTCCGACTTCTGGTCGATCACCATGAAGATCGGGTGATCGAGCTGCTTGATGTTGTAGAAGCCGCCAAAGGTGAGCTGCAGGGTTCCGAGGCTGATGGCGGTGCGGTTCTGCAGGCGCAGGGAATCGATGTTGCGTTCCTGATCGCCAGTAAAGTTGCCCTTCTGCGGCGTGGCCAGGGCATCGACGAGGGAGAGTGCGCCGGGCAGTTCTTGCCGGATATGGTTGGCGGTGACGTAGAAGCGGGTGCTGAGGTTTTCGGCCAGAGCCAGACCGACGTTGCCATTGAAGCGCAGCGACCGGCGATTGGCGTGCTGACGGTCACCATCGTGGCGTTCGGCGCTGATTCCGGCCCAGGCGTTTGCCGCGCTATCGCCGAAGCCTGCGGAAACGAGGCCGCGCGCAAGGCCGAACGAGCCGCCATCGACGCGGGCGTACAGCCCATGCGCCTTGTCGCCGCGCGGCGTGACGCCATTGATTGCGCCGCCCAGGGTTCCCGAACCGAAGCGGAGAGCATTGGCGCCGCGATAGACCTCGAGATGATCGAGGAAGATCGGCTCAAGCTCCTGGAAATCGCCGTTGTCGTCGGCGAGATTTATCGGCACACCGTCCTGAAGCAGCGTCAGTCCGCGCATGTGGAAGCTGCGTGAAAGGCCCGATCCGCGGATGGAAATGCGGACCTCCTGCCCGAAGCGCGGCTGTGCGTAGACGCCGGGCGAAAAGGCCAGCGCATCGCGCAGGGAGACCACGGTGCGGTCGGCGAAGTCTTCGTAGGTGACGACATCGGTGCCGCCTGGGGTCTGCGTGGCCTGTTGTTCGGCGAGGGAGGCATCGTTCTGGCCGATGACGATGATCGCCGCGCCTTCGGCGGCAGCGTCTTCGGCGTGGGCAGGAGTGGCGAGCGAGAAGGCCATGGCCAGCGGGGCCACGGCAAGTATGCGGGTAGTCATGCGGAGAACGCTTTCGATCGCGTCTGGGTTCAGACGGCGGGCAGAGTGACCGGTTCGGTCAGGCTATCGAGGTGGCGATTTCCGAGGGCGGGCCGCACGGGGGCGGCAGGATGCGGCGCGATGGCGCAAGGCGCGGCATCGCGATGGCGAGAAAGCCCAGCGCCAGCACGAATGCCAGCGCAAGGGCGAGCTGGATCGGATCGGCTCCGCCCAGAAGAGCGGCACCGTGGCCAGCGAAAGTGCAGGGCTTGTGATCCTTGGCGGCGGTTTCCTTCGCGCCTTGCGGGACGGTGACCTGAACGGACGAGCGCGCACCGGTGCTGTCGGCACAGACCAGAATGGTAATCGCGCGCGAGGTGCCGCTGACCATGTAGCCTTGCGGGATCACGGCCTTCATGGCGAGCGCCAGCGCGACCAGCAGCACTGCCAGATGGCGATTATGCAGCAGGAATGTGCGCAGGCCCCTCATGGCGCCCGCCCCTAGGAGCAGAGGCGGGCGGTGTCATGGGTTTTCATCAAGTTTTCAGCAGCAGCCGATCAGCAGGGCCGAGACGTCCATTCGCCGCGGACCCAGTGGTGGGCCTTGTGCTTCCACGGATCGATGACGACAAGATTGATCCAGCCGTTCTCGACCAGTCGGCCAACCACATCGTGCGCCAGGACGATATCCTGGACTCGCTGGAGCGGCGCTTCGATGACGACTGCGAGGCGGCGCGGGGTGTGGTAGGGCGTGCCATCGTCATGGAACAGCGACTGCCGGGGCAGGCCGACACAGAGATCGCCGCCGCTGCCCTGCACGACGCCAAAGCCCCCGACCACATTCTGCGTCGTCTTGTCGCCCGCGCCGAATACCTCGTTGTCGATGGTCGAGAACAGGTACTGGCAATTGATCCACTGGGCGACGATCATCGGCGCGGTCATGATGCCGGCCAGAGCGCTGCCGTCCTTGTCCCTTGTCCAGTCATAGCTGTGAAGAAAGGCGTTGCCGCCAAGGTCGATTTCCGCCGTCAGCGCGCGCGGGCCGACGATGAAGGCGGCGTTGCCGGACAGGCCCCATTCCGGGCGCACTTCGCCCCAATGCATGGCGCCGGTCAGCAGGTCGTCGGCAGAGCGGCCGAGGCGGGCGGCGCGCTCTTTGAGGCACTGCGCACCGGCGCTCTGCAGGGCCTGCTCGAACCTGGCGAGATCCGCCGCGTGGCTTGCCGGCACGAGCTGGCGATCGAAGATCTCGACCACGTCGCGGGTGGTGTCATGCTGCGCGGCGATGAACCAGCTGTCGTCCGGAATGGCAATGCCTTGATCGGTAAGGCCTGCGCGGACCTGACCATCGTTGAGAATGGCAGCCATGAGCCGTGCGTTCGGGCCGCCGGGATGGCCGCCGCAAGCGCCGCAATCGAGACTTGCCGCGAAGGCATTGTTGGTGGTGCAACCGCCGTGGCCAACAAGCGCAACGAGGCGCGCGGTATCGGGCGAAAGCCCGGTCAACGAGAACATGGTGCGGGCGTAGGCGATGCGCTGTTCCAGCGGGATCGCGTTGGTGCCGTGGCCATGGCCATGATCGTTGCAGGCGGCGGGCGTGAGGACGTGTCCCCGCTCGCCCACCAGCCGTCTGCGGAAGGCATCAGTCAGGCGGGGGCAAGCGTGCGTGCGAGCAGGGCCACCGCTGCCAGCGGACCAGCGGCTTCCGCCGTCGCAAAGCCTGTGGCGCCGCTCTTGTTCGTGTCCAGCATGGCGCGGGCATCAGCGAGGGCGGCATGACGCGCCAGCAGGGCGTTCGCCTCGGCCTCCTGCCCTTGCGCAGCGCGTTCGGCTACGACGTGAGAGGGCGAAAGCAGGACCGGCAGCTGATTGCGTTCCGGTGCATCGCAGGCCGGAGAGATGGCGATCGGCAATCCGAAGAAGCCGGCATAGCCCACCGTTTCATAGCGACCCTGCGCTTCCAGCGCCCGGCGCATGGGTTCGGAGCGGACATCGATGCAGAACACGGCCTGGGCTTCCGCCGCCGGAGCCTTGACCTTTGCGGTCAGCCTGGCCGAAGCGCCTTCGAGCTGGGGGGCGATCGTGCCGAGGAAGCTGGCCTCTGCCGCCTGCTGGAAGATCAGGCCCAGTTCGGCCAGCGACATCGCGGCGATCCGGTTGAGGCTGTCCCGCGCGGCGGGCGACCAGATGGCGGACGCTTCCATATCAAGGCCGAAATGGGCAAGCAGCGTCCGGCAGACATGGGCGTGCTGGCGGGAAGGTTCCGCGAGCGCCCTGGGACCGCTGCGGACGCTGCCTTCAACGAGCGCGACGAGAGCCATCAGTTCGATCATCGAGGCCGGGGCGGATGCACTCGCTGCGGGGCCGCCATGCTCGCTACGCCAGCGCAAGTGCGCGGCCCAACCCGGCAAGGCGGCGACGAGGCCGCGCAGCCAACCTAAACGCCGGTCGCGCGAGACGCCATCGCGGCGGGCGGCAAAGAGCAGCATCTCGAGAGGGTCGGCAGGTGCATTCGCAAGCCAGTGCGCGGCAGTTTCGTCGCCGGCCCGGACAAGGCCCGGATCGTGCCGAAGCGCGGCGCTGACGCTGCTGTACAGGCCGTGCTGGCGACCGGGCAGGGTGAGCGTGGCGTTGCGGTCGAAGAAGGCCGCGAGGTACCGCGCAAGCACGGCGATCGGCGTGGTGAGTTCGCGCCTGGCAACCGGGGTGTCGTCTGCTGGCAGCTCGACAAGGCGCGCCACCAGAAGGTTATAGGCGTTGAGATCGGGGCCGAGCGGCGCGAATGCGGGCTCGAGACCGCCAAGCGCCGTGACCACGGCCTTGCGGAAAGCGATGTCTTCGATGCGGCCTTCTGCCTTGAGCGCGCGCCACTGCATCAGGGAGAGGGAGGGGCGGGCACCGAACAGCTCGGCAGCTTGCGGCAGGGCGTCTTCGAACGGGAGGTCTTCGAAACCCGACAGCGGATTGACGGCGATGGCGCTGTCCAGCGGCCAGAGCGGGGCAACAGTCTGACTGGCGATATCCACCAGGGCCTGGAGTTCGCGCCGTTCTTCCTGAAGGCTGGCTGGAACGCCGGTATCGGGTGCGAGTGACGCGGTAGCAATGTTCATGGCTTCAGTCCTTCGCGATGGCGGGGGTGGCGGTGGGTTTGGAAGTGGTGAGGGCGTTGCCGGCGTGAAGCAGGCGCGCGAAGAGGGAGGGAGGCAGGGCCTGTTCGCCGCTCACGATGCGTTGCTGCCAGACCCATCCGGCCAGAAACAGCGAGAGAATGCCAAGCTGCCCGAAAGGCGAAAGCAAAGGCTGGGCGGCGTCGGGCTGGAGTGCGGTCATGAGGACAAGCACCGCAGCGTTGAGGGCAATCAGGGCAATCGGCATCAGGGCTACGACCGCGCCCATTGGACCACGCGGCAGGGACCGCACGGCAACTGCCATGGCGCTGAGCAGCGCGGTCAGGGCAAGGCAGACCGGCAGGAGTGCATCAGCCCGGCGCGCTTCGATCAGGAAGATCGCACCGATGATCGTCGCGAGCGCGATGAGCGCAGGCCACGGCTGGGCAAGACCCTTGGAACGTGTCGTCCTGGTGGAGATGGTACCGGCCGAACCCAGGAACAGCCAGGCCTTGAACAGTCC
Source organism: Novosphingobium sp. THN1 (assembly GCF_003454795.1). Taxonomy (GTDB): domain Bacteria; phylum Pseudomonadota; class Alphaproteobacteria; order Sphingomonadales; family Sphingomonadaceae; genus Novosphingobium. The sequence continues at coordinate 370,109 of NZ_CP028347.1, read as the reverse complement.
GTGAGCGACCATGTGCCAAAGGGCCGCAGCGTAGGCGCCGAGCGCGACGGTGAGCAGCATGAAGCCCATCTGCGCGATGGTCGATGCTGCGAGAGATCCCTTCACGTCGGCGCGCACGAGCATGATGGCACTGCCGACCAATGCCGCGACGACGCCGGAGGCAAAGAGCGCGTAACGCGCTTGCAGCGATGTTTCGAGGATCGGCGCAAACTGGATGAGCAGGAACCCACCGGCATTGACGAAGCCGGCATGCATCAAGGCGGACACCGGGGTTGGCGCTGCCAGCGAGCGCATCAGCCAGTTCGAGAAGGGCGGAATGGCGCAGCGGGCCAGAGCGGCGACGACCAGGAGAAAGGCAGCGGCGGTTGTCGGGAGCGAGGAGGACCCTGCGGCTGATGACTTTATCGAGAGGATATTGCTCGATCCCGCGGCGATCGAAAGCAAGGCCACTGCGCCGATCAGCGCCACGTCGCCAATGGTGAAGGCAATGGTGGCGCGGCGCGCGGCATCGCGGGCTTCGCTCCATTCGCCGACATGGCCGATCAATCCTGCCATGAGACGGCCCGAGACGATCCAGGCGGCAGCGAGCAGCATGGCGTCGGTGGTCACGCCCAGCAACACGGTCGCGATGGCGAGGCTCGTCGCGAGGCGTGCGAAGGAATCACTGCGCCGGTCCGCGCGCAGTTGTCGGCGGGAGAAGGCAAGAACGACGACGGCGATCAGGATGCCGAGTCCCGAGAGGGCAACGCCCGGCGTGGTGAGCGAGGCATGGCCGGTGGCGATGGTTGCGGCCAACAGGGCGCCCAGTCCGAAGACAGGCCAATCGGCAGGCTTGAGGCGAAACGCCGGGCCGCTCTTGATGGCAGGTGCAGTCATGGTTGTCGGGTTCATCGTGTGCCTCCTTCGCTTCGCAGGTGCAGCACGTTCGATGATTTTAGAAACGAATTTATGAAATATTGAAGATTTCAAACGTCAATGATAAAGGCATGTGATGGCCCTGCGAAATCTCGACATCGACCTATTGCGCTGCTTCGTGACGATTGCCGATACGGGAAGCTTTACCCGCGCCGGGGAGAGGCTCGGCCGGACGCAGTCTGCGATATCCCTCCAGCTGAAGCGCCTTGAGGAACAAGTGGGGCGCGCGCTGTTCCTGCGCAGCCCCAGGCACCTTTCAATCACGCCTGAGGGCGAGCGGCTGATCGGTCCGGCCCGTCAGATCCTGCGGCTCAACGATGCAACCTTGGCCCAGATGTTCGAGCCGGACATCGCCGGGTCGGTTCGCATCGGTGTGCCCGAGGATTTTGCCACGGCTCATCTGCCTTCAGTTCTTGCCGCATTCACCGAGGCGCACCCGCTGGTCGAGCTTGAAGTTACCTGCGACCTGACCCTCAACCTGCTCGAGCGCTTTCACGCAGGAAACTTTGACCTGGTCCTGGTGAAGCGCCAGCCGACGCAAGCCGTGCAGGACGGCGTCCGGGTCTGGCGCGAGCCACTGGTCTGGGTCGCGCGGGATCGGCAATCCGCGGCAGACTTCGCAAGGGTGCCGCTGGTGGTTTCGCCGGAACCCTGCGTCTATCGCAAGCGCGCCACCGAGGCGCTGGATGCGATGGGGCGCGAGTGGCGCGTGGCTTATACATCGACCAGCTTGGCAGGTAGCCTCTCGGCGGTGCGCGCGGGCCTCGGGATTACCGTACTGCCGTTGGAGATGGTGCCTGCCGGCCTTGCGACAGCGGGAGATGACGCTGGCTTGCCGCCGCTTTACGAAACCGAGATCGCCTTGCTCGAGGCGCCCGGCCTTTCGGACACGGCGCACTTGCTGGCCCAGCACATCATCGCAGCGCTCGAACGCGGAGCGTGACCTTGGTATTAGTCGTCGAGGTTCAGGCGCGCGAACACTTCGGGACGGATGCAGCGCAATCCGTTTTCGACCGGGTTGGCACAACGCGATGGTGCGATTCGCAGCTGCGCCTGGTGAAGCGGCGGCACGACCTCTGCGCCAGTTCCGACCAGACGTATGCCATCGCCTCGCTTCGCGCAGACCGTGACCTCGCGCGTGCTTGAGCAGCGCCGATCCGGCGTGACTGACCGAGGGGCCGAGGTTTCAGGCAAGCGGTAGGCGTGATGGGCGTCCAGTGGTTGGGGCGTTCCGGTCGTTACTGCAATCGCGGCCAATATCTTCAGCATGGCAAATGACCTCTCGGTCTGGGCGGGATAGCCCTGAATTGTCTGGCGGCGCATCCTGCCAGGGTCGTCACAATGCGCCGCCAGTGCTCCGCTGCCGACGGCTTGCCGCTTCCGGGGGCGGGCCAGGTCGGCAGTGGCGCGCCTTGCGCCGGGTTGATCGCGCAAGGCCCGTTGCGAAACTCGTGGGGCGACGCGGACTGGCGGTGCGTCGCCCCGGCAAGGCATCAAGGGACAGTCGGGCAGTTCAGCGAGGGGGACGAGCGTGAACTGTGGGAAATCGACCGTCGGCGGGGCATCCTCTTCTGCCTTGCCCCAGCACATTGCCGAGGCCAGCCCGTTGCGTCCAATCGAAAGATCGGCGACTAATTGATAGAATGCTTCTATCGGAGGTCGCATGCCTACGGTCCGACAGCTTGAGTATTTCCTGGCAGTTGCCGAACTGCGTCACTTCGGACGCGCGGCACAATCCTGCAATATTTCGCAACCTACGCTCAGTCATCAGTTACGTGCTCTTGAAGATCGCCTCGGCACAACCTTGATCGATCGCGCATCACAAAACGTGGAATTGACGCCGGTCGGTCGGGAGATTGCCGAACGAGCGCGCCGGGTGCTGCGTGAGATCCGGGACATCCGCGCGGTTGCGGCGCGCGCCCGCAAGCAGCTGTCCGGGGTCGTCCGGCTGGGGATCACGCCGACGCTGGGGCCCTACCTTTTGCCCGCGCTGATCGGTGCGCTCAATGCCGAGCAGAGTGACATGCGTTTCTATATCCGTGAAGGAATCCCGGCCGAGCAGAGCCGTGAGCTCGTTTCCGGCAGAATTGATCTGATGGTCGGGCCGGGACCGGTGATCGGCGAGGATTTGGAGGTCGTCCCTCTGTTCGACGAACCGATGAGCGTGGTGGCATCGCGCAGCCATCACCTCGCCGGGCTTGCGCACATTGACCGGTCGGATCTCAAGGGAGAGCGCTTCCTGACGCTCGACCCCCGTCACCACTATCATCAGCAGGTCCAGCGGGTGTGCGCCGAACTTGGGGCCGAAATGCTGCTGGATTACGAGGGCACCAGTCTCGACAGCATTCACCAGATGGTGGGTAGCGGTGTTGGCCTAGCAATTCTGCCCGAACTTTACCTGCGGTCGGAAGTGGGGGCGATGCTCTGGTCGTGCGGCTGCCGGTTGCGAACTGGCGCTGCGAGCGCGCCATCGTTGCTGCCTGGCGGGCCAAGTCGGCAAGCGCGGATGATTACCGCACGCTGGCGCAGCGCATCTGCAGCGAGGCCGCCGGGCTGCTTGCCTGACCCTAGGTCGGGCGGGCCTGCGGCTCTGTGATGATGCGGTCTCGCGCGGCGCGCACGTCGCCCGCTTCGATCTGCAGCTTCAGTCGTTCACGGTCACGGGCGCGGAACATGTCTTCGGCGCGCGCAATATCTTCAGCCGAAAGACCTGCGTCAGCAAGGGCGACGCGCGCCATCTTGACTGCAGACTCCATGACTTCGCGCACGACCGCGCTGACAGGCGTGCCACGCAGCCGGATGAGCGCACGCCGGTCGTAGGCGCGAACGTATACCGATGCGCGCGGGAAAGCCTCGTGAACGGCCTCGACCAGATCGGCCGTGACCTGATCGCCGTCCATGCAGAAGAAGATCATCTCCGCTTCCGCTGCCCCGGCTTGCCGCAGCAGATCGAGCCTTGTCCCATCCCCGAAATAGACCTTGGCCCCGAAGGTGGCTGCGACGTCGATCATCTCGATGTCGGTATCGACCATCGTCACCGGGATGTTGCTCGCCAGCAGCATCTGCGTGACACCTTGTCCGAAGCGGCCGAAGCCCACGACCACGGCATTGGAACCATCGGGCTGGGGGCCTTCGCGCTCACCGGACGACGCGCTCTCCGCTTCGCGGCGGATCCCGGCGGTCGCCATCATCAGGAACGGCGTCGTGGCCATCGACAGGGTGACAACGGCCCCGAACAGGCTGGCAGCTTCGGGCGCGATGAGCAGCGCCTTTTGCGCCTGAGCGAACATCACGAAGCCGAACTCGCCACCTTGGCTGAGCAGCAGGCCGAGGGCGAGCGCGCCGCGCCAGGGCATGCCGAACAGGCGGCCAATGCCGAAGATGATCGCCGCCTTCACCGCGATCAGGCCAAGGGCCATGCCGGCGACGAACAGCGGGCGCTCGGCGATGGCGGCAAGGTTGAGCATCATGCCCACGGCCAGGAAGAAGAGCCCGAGCAGGATCGACCGGAACGGCTCGACATCGGCTTCGAGTTCATGACGATAGGGGCTGTCTGCGAGCATGACGCCCGCGACGAATGCGCCCAGCGCCGTCGACAGGCCGAGCAGCTCCATGATGGCCGCCGAAGCCATCACGGTGAACAAGGCGGCGACCACGAACATTTCGCGCTCGCCAAGATTGCCGATCAGTCGAAAGAGTGGTCGGATCAGATAGCGGCCAGCAGCGATCAGGCCACCTATCGCACCGAGCGAGTACAGGACCATCAGCCAACCAGGAGGGCCACCGGCATCCTCCGGATTGCGGCTCATTGCCGTGATGATCGTGATCATCGGGATGATCGAGAGATCCTGGAAGAGCAGGATTGCAAAAGCGCGTTCGCCAAACGGCGTGCGCAACCGGCCGGAGGATTGCAGCATCGGCAACACCTGCGCCGTCGACGAGAGCGCCAGCGGCAGGCCGAGGGCCAGCGCTGCTTCCCAGCTGAAGTCCGTGGTCAACAGGATCATGCCGGCAACAGCAAGCCCGCAGGCGGTTACCTGAAGCAGGCCAAGGCCAAGGATATCGCGCTTCATCTTCCACAGGCGCGACGGATTCAGTTCCAGCCCGACCAGGAACAACAGCAGGGTTATGCCCAGTTCGGCGATGCCGAGCTTTTCTTCCGCGTCTCCGACCAGACCCAGCAATTGCGGGCCGACGACAGCTCCGGCCACGAGGTAGCCCAAGGTTGCGCCCAGCCCCAAGCGCCGGAAAATCAATACGAAAGCCAGGGCGAATCCAAGCAGGATGAAGCCATCGCGGAGCATTGATGTGTGTTCGGCCATCCCTTCTCTTTAGGCTGCTCATGTTTCATCGCAACCGTCGTTCAGCCTGCGTTGATCTGACGCCAGCGACAGGTTAGCGATTGGAGAACGGTGGAGGGGCAGATGCGCAAGGTTTTTGGTCTTCTGGGAACGGCTGTTCCCGCAATGGCTCTGGCCCAGACCGTTCCTACAAGTGCGCAGGGCGACGTGTCTCTGACGATCTACAGCAACGATCTCGCGCTGGTGCAGGACGTGCGGCAGATGGCGCTGCCGACGGGCCGGCATCGTCAGGAATTTCCTGATGTTTCAGCAGCCATCCGACCGGAAACGGTGACGTTGAATGCCGGGGGGACAAGCATTGTCGAACAGAACTTCGACTACGACCTGCTGACTCCCGAGAAGCTGATGGACAAGGCCGTTGGACAGACCGTGACGCTTGTGCGCGGGGCTGACGACAAGCGCGAGACGGCGACGATTCTCGCCAATAACGGCGGCACGATCGTCCGCGTCGGAAACCACATCGAGGTCCTGCAGAACTACGGTGCGCGGGTGCTGTTTCCCAGCTTGCCGCCCGGCTTGCGTGCTCGGCCGACACTATCGGTAACCCTGGACACGACCGCGCCGGGCACGCGCCCGGTTTCGCTGAGCTATCTCTCGCGCGGGTTCGGCTGGAAGGCCGACTACGTGGCATTGTTCGATGAGGCAGCGGGCAAGATAGATGTGCAGGGCTGGATCACGCTCACCAACAACAGCGGCACGACCTTCGACAAGGCCAAGGTGCTGCTGGTGGCGGGCGCGGTGGGCGATGGCAGCGGCGGCTATAATGGCGGGTATCGTCCCCAGCGACCGATGATGCCGGGTAACCGACCTGGAACACAAAGTGCAAATCGCGAGAGCCTGGGCGACTTCTACGTCTATCCGATTGCCGGGCGGACGACAGTGGCCAATGCCCAGCAGAAGCAGGTCAGCTTCCTCGACGTCGGCGGCGCGCCCGCAACCAAGGCCTATCACTTCCGCAACGGCTGGCTGACAAGCCAGACCGAGCCGCAGAGCGCAGACACCGTCCTGCGCTTTTCAACAGCGCGAGAGGCAGGGCTGGGCGATGCGCTACCTGCGGGTACGGTGCGGGTGTATATGCGCGATATGCGCGGGCAACCGCAGTTCATTGGCGAGAATGCGATCGGACACACGCCGATGGGATCGAACCTTGCGCTCAAGACCGGAGAGGCCTTCGACGTGAAGGTCCAGCCGGTGATGGAGAAGCGGGAGCGTATCGACAGCGGGGAATGGGAGAAGACAGCCCGCTATCGTGTGATCACGCCAGGCAAGGCGCCAAGCGAGGTGACGGTCGAGACCGAAAAGGTCTTCTGGCGCACGACGATGAGCTACAAGGTGACCAATGCCAAGTCCGTGCCGGTCACGGTCGAAGTGGTACAAGGCGGCCTCGACAACTGGTGGCACGACACGCGGGTACCTTCCGAAAGCGTGAAAGGTGAACAGCGCTCAGCCGACGAGCGGATGTGGCAAGTGGCAGTGCCTGCCAACGGCGAGGCCACGCTGACCGTGCAATTCGACACCCGGTATTAGGCCCCACGTGCGATTTCCTGCAGCTCTTGCACTGCTGCTTTCCGCCGCGCCGGCGGCGAGCGAGGAGATCATCACTTCGCCTGCGCCCGCAAGCGTTTCGGTGAGCGTCTATCGTGCGCCCGATCGCGCCAGCGACGACGCCATGAACCTCGACTGGCTGCAGGGGTATGCGCTCGTAACCGAACAGCGGACCGTGGAGATACCTGCGGGCAGGGCGACCGTACGGTTCGAAGGCGTGGCGGCGGGGCTGTTCCCCGAAAGCGCGATCGTGACGGGACTGCCGTCAGGTGTGCGAGAAAAGAACCTCGACGCCGATCTGCTTTCGCCCCGAAGCCTCTATGCGCGCATGTTTGGCCGGCCGGTCATCTTGCGGAGAACCGACCTTGCGACCCAAAAGGTCCGTGAAGAGCGCGCGGTGATTCGCTCTGGCCCTGATGGGGCTGCCATCGTGCAGACGGCAGCAGGCTTCGAAGTTGCCAACTGCGGCGGCCTGGAGGACGAAATACTCTATCCCGAAGCGCCAAAGGACTTGTCAGCGAAGCCCACGCTTTCAATCGAAACGGATAGTCCGGTGGCGCACAAGGCAACGCTGTCCTTGTCCTACCTCGCTTGGGGTTTCGATTGGCAATCCAACTACGTCGTGCAGATGAACGCGGATGGCCGGACGGCCGATGTCTCGGCGTGGGTAACCCTTGCCAGCAGCGATTCCACGAGTTTTGCCGAAGCGGAGACCGCGGTGATCGCCGGGAAGGTCAACCGCGAGGACAGTACGCAAGGCGAAAAGCCCTCGGGCGGGGAACTGGAACTGACCTGTTCGCTATGGCAGCTGGCACCACCGCCCCCGCCTGCACCGCCGCCCCCGCCCATGATCATGCCCGCCCCGGCGATGGAAATGGCCGACATTGTGGTGACTGCCCAGCGTGCGGGTGCAATGAATGCGCCCGTGACCGTGCAGCAGGAGGGCCTCGGCGATCTCAAGCTCTATCGGGTGCCAGTGCCGGTTACCGTGGCAGCCAATGCGCAGAAGCAAGTGGCCTTGGCGCAAAGGCATGGCGTCAAGATGGAGGCGCTCTATCGTGCGGATGTCCATGAAGACCGTGTCGGAGACGTGCGCCAGATGTTGCGCACCCGCAACCGCAAGGAAGACGGTTTGGGCCTGCCGCTGCCGGGTGGACCGGTCACCGTGTTTGAACCTGTTGGTTCTGGCCCGGATCAGGGGTCGATGCTTCTGGCAGGCGAGGGAGGACTTCCGGACCGCGCGGTGGGCGAAGACGTCGAGATCCTGCTTGGAGAGGCGACGCAGATCGTGGCCAGCGCCGAGGAGATCGGCTCAAGCAAGGTTTCCCGTACGGTGGCGTTGAACGTCAGCAATGCGCGGCCGGTTCCGGTGCGCTTCGAGGCGCGCATTTCTTCGGGGGGGACTGTAGAAGGCATCTCCCCGCGACGTCTGGCGCGCAAGGATGGGCGAACGATCTGGTCAGTCATGGTGCCAGCGCGGGGCAAGGCCAGCCTGACTTACAGGATCGTTAATTCTGACTAAAAACCGACACTTATCCTTCCGAAGACATTTTCACCTGCTATCTCGGCGGCATGATCATGCAGAGCGACATCCGGCGATCGTTCATGGCGCGTAAGTCGCTGTTTTTTGTCGTGCTACTGCTTTTGCTTGGCGCGGCAGGCTATCTCCTGTGGGCGAGACAGTCGGAGAAGCAATACGAACAGTCAGGGGTTGCTGAGGACGGCAACTATCGGCTTGTCGCGCAAGACGGATCACTGTTCCAGCGGTCCGGCCTTAAAGGGCATCCCTACATTACATACTTTGGCTATGCTTCGTGCCCGGATCGGTGCCCGGCGATGCTCGTACGCCTTTCGCGCATCCGTGCCCGGATGGGTTGGGCACATGAAGACCTTCCGATCGTGTTCATCACCATCGATCCTGCCCGGGACACGCCGGAGCGCCTCGATGCCTTCGTCAAAAGTCTTGGGGTTGAGATCATTGCGCTGACGGGTGATCCGGAGGTCATAAACCGCATTACCGACAATGCCGGCGTGTTCGTTAAGGTGATTCCGCAATCGGGCGCCAGCTACCGCATCGAACATACGACCAAGGCGTTCGTCTACAACGCTGATGGCGATTTCTGGGATACGCTCAGTCCGATGGAGGATGATGCCCGCATCGAGGCCAAGTTGCGCGATGCCGCTCTCAGCAGATCACCCACGACCGAAACATCTCAAGCCGCATCGGACAAGATGCGATAATTTGGCTTGGGTGGCGGGCTGCTGAGCCCATGGCCTTACGACTTCCAGCGTAGCCGAAAGTTTTGACGATGGCGGTCAGAGCGATGGCACGGCAGCCTCGATTTCCGCGAAGTAGTGCGCCATTGCATCTGCCGCCTTGTCGGAAAGGGCGATGAATGCACGGCGACGATCCGTGGCGTCTTCGGCCCGGCAAAGAAGCTCGGCCTCGGTCAACTGGCCGATCCACCGCAGCGCCGTTGTTGGCGGAACGCCCGATGCAATGCACAGAGACGTGACAGACACTCTTTTATGCTCCGCCCGCGCCGCTGTGAGATCGAGCAGCATGTCCCAGGCCGGGTCAGCGAAGAGATCGCCCTCGAAGAAGCGGGCGCGCAGCTGGCGCTGGCGTATGATCTTGCGGACAAGGCGAGGGTCAGGCAGCGAGGGGCGAGCGCCTCGCCCGAGCCGCATGCCGCCGCAGTCCCGCTCTCCGGTCGCATCGAATGCGAAGGCCGAGGCGTGAACGTGATCGGTTCCTGCCGACGAACCCGACAGCGTTTCCAGGCGATTGGCGATTTCGCTGACTTGCTGGGTCAAGCGAAGCAAGGACATCCGATCGGTGTCCGACAATTCGCGAACGCGCCCTCCCTTGGCTGCGAGCGCAGGAGAGGCGAGGATGTGGCCGAGCGCGATGACCCGGTCCGACCGAGAGGGATTGACCAGTATCTGCGCGCCGGACTGATCGAGGCAGCCGAAGACATCATCCAGTGCCCCTACGCTTGTCGAAACTATCAGTTGGCTGCCGGTGCGGGCCGCCCGTTCATCCAGCGAGACAAGTGCTGCAATGTCGGCACCTTCGAGGAGGGGGCAATCGACCAGTATGAGATCAGCCAAGGTCTGCTCTGCACGCGAATTGACAAGTTGCGCGAGCTCACCCGTGCCGCAGACCCGCAACCCGGCCGCCGATGCATCTTCGGCCATTTCCATGCGAAGATAACTGCGATCGGCAAAGATCGACACGGCAAGCGGCGTGGATGGGCTAAGCCACGCAACGTCCCCGTCGGCGAAAGGACGGGCGTCAAGATCGGTGGCGGCACGGTTCGGTGCAGATGCTTGGACCAGCGTCATTGCAATGTTCCCTCAGTACTTGCCCTAAGTGTGAACATGAGTGGAACATACGTGGATCAGGTCAAGATCATTTATCTCGATTTTGGATGGAGCTTGACGGACATCGAGGTGAGGCGTCCCCGGAGTCTGAGGAATCCCCGCGTTTTCGAGGCTTGATATGAGAGGATTTGTTCGCGATACCGGGCCGGTGTTCCTACCACCAATTGCCTCCATTTCGGATGTTCCAGCGCAACTAGTGCAGGCCCAGCCGTTTCTCGTTGAAACAACTGGTGAAAATACCAAGCAGGACGAATCGACGCAGAGCTTGCAGTTGACAGCGGCCCAACTTTTCCAGTTGGCTGATTCGGCTCGCGATGCCGGCGATTATGTCACGGCCGAAACGGCCTATCGCGCCCTGGCAGGCAATCCCGATATCGAACTGCGGAGCGAAGCCAGGTTTCGTCTGGCGATGATGCTTGCCGACCAGATGAAGCGAACGCGCGATGCGGCAGTAGAACTGCGTCGCATCCTCGATGAAAAGCCGGACGCAGCGCGGGTGCGACTGGAACTTGCCCGCATGGACGCGATGATGGGGCGACTGGGCGCTGCCGAGCGTGAAATGCGAGCTGCACAGGCGAGTGGCCAGCTTCCGGCCGATGTCGAGCGGGCCGTGCGTTTCTATGCTGCAGCGCTTGCTGCTGCAAAACCCTTGGCGGCAGTCTGGAGCTTGCGCTTGCGCCAGACAGCAACATCAATCGCGCAACCAGAGCAGACACCCTCGGCACTGTCATCGGCGACTTCACCCTGAGCGATGATGCCAAGGCCAAATCCGGCTTGGGGCTTGCGGCGCGCGCGCAGGGGTATCTGCGCTTGCCGCTCGGCGCCAGATCGCGTCTGCTGGCGCGACTATCGGGCAGTGGTGACTTTTATCGCTCCGGACAGTTCGACGATTATGCGCTGGCCGTACAGTTCGGGCCAGAGTTCCAGTCTGGTGCGGACCGGATTACTTTCTCAGGAGGCCCGTCCTGGCGCTGGTACGGCCAAGCGGCGTTCAGTCAGGGCTGGGGCGGCACAGCGGTGTTCCAGCATCCTTTGGGCAAACGATCGCAATTGCGTGCCGAGGCGGCAGTCTCGCGTCTAGATAATCTGCGCAACGATCTGCAGGATTCGACGATCTACGCTGGCACTTTCGGGATCGATCGGGCCTTCAGTGCGCGTTTTGGGGGCGGGATGCAGTTGCGGGCAAGCCGCACGTCGGCCCGCGATGCTGGTTGGTCTGACTGGACCGGCGGCACATCAGCGTATTTGTTCAGGGAGCTTGGCAGGACGACAGTCGTGGTTGACGGGGGCTACTCGCACCTGGAGGCCGACGAGCGCCTGTTCCTCTACCCGAAGAAGCGCGTGGATGACCGTTTCAGCCTCGGGCTCTCGGCAACATTCCGCGCCCTGCAGTGGAAGGGCATTGCACCGTTTTTGCGCCTCAGGGTTGAGCGCAACACTTCGACGGTGGGCATATTCGATTTCGACCGGCGCGCGGCTGAACTTGGCCTCACGTCAGCATTCTAGCGTTAGCAACAAGGGGAGAGGGCAATGACCAGACATAACCGCAGGGCTGCGACAGCTTCTGCCTTGACCATTGCACTGATGCTGGCTGCGTGCGGCGGTGGCGGCAATGGCGTCAGCAGCACACCTACGCCGGTTCCCACGCCCACGCCCACGCCCACTCCTACGCCTACGCCCACTCCGACGCCCACTCCGACGCCTACGCCTACGCCTACGCCTACGCCTACGCCTACGCCCACACCGACGCCTACACCAACACCGACGCCCACACCGACACCGACACCGACGGCAAATACGAGCCTGGTAGCGCCGCTTGTGAGCGAGAGCTTCAAGAATGTCGCGTCCGTCGGAACTGTAAGCGTCCCGACAAATGGCGCGGCGGTCAGCACGTCGGCTTCAGCCTTGGCACTCACCGTTTCCTACAATGCCACCAATCGTTCGTGGACTGTCTCGGATGGCACCCGCAGCCGCACTTTTGGTCCGGGCGACATCGACGCAACGCAATCGAACAGCGCGATCACGACCTACAAGTTCGTATCGGGCAACACGACCGAGTTCCTTTCGTTGACCACGACGGGGACCGCCGCCGGCCAGACACGCTATGTGGGCGCAGGGATATGGCAGCGCCAGGTCAATGGGAGCACCACGATCGATGGGCGCATTTCTTCCTTCGCCTATGGGGTGCAGACGCCGAATGGGTCGCTGCCGAGGACAGGCGCGGCCAGCTTCGATGTAAAGCTGCTGGGCGCGCGGACGTTCAGCACGAACATTTATGCGCTCGGGGGACAGGCAAGCTTTCGGTCGATTTCCTGTCGGGTGGCATTGCCGGAAGCGGTTTCTATGACGAGACCGACGTCCAGACCAACATTACCGCGCGGGCTATAACTGGAACGCCTTTGCGCTGCTTTCCAAGAGCGCAAACAGTTTTCTTGGGCAGTTGACCCTGGGCAGCGCCGGAACCGGTGAGTTGCACGGGGCTTTCTTCGGCCCCAATGCCGACGAGGTTGGGGCGGCTTTCTCGCAGAACCCCAACTCGGACGTCGCAGCGACCGGCGTGATCTACGGCGCTCGGGGGACAACACCGGTCAATACCTCGACCAGCCTCGACAGTCCGGCGACAGACCAGTTCTACCAGCCCTTGAGCGCGTCTGCAAAAGGCACTCTGGACGGGGCGGGCAATCTTTCGTCAGTTGCGGCAGGGAACGGGATTGCCTCTGTTCATCAAGGCGCAAACGGCGCGCCATTGGTGTTCTACGGCAGCGATGGCCGGATCATGTGGCAGCCGACGAAGGCGTCGAACACCAGCCTGGCTTATGATTTCTACACCAGCAGCGACTATTTGCGCGCCGGCATCCTGACCGATCGCCGTTCGAGCCTCGGTCAGATCGACGCCTTCGTCTATGGCTTTGCCACGACGAACGCCGCAACGCCGCGCACGGGATCGGCGGCCTTCAATGTGGCCCTCAACGGGGGCTGATGGCCAATGGCGCGAAGATTCAGGGTGTGAACGGGACCGGTAGCGTCAACGTCAATTTCCAGACCGGCGCGATCTCGACAATCGGGGCCTACACGATCGGCAATGGCATTCCGGCAACCGGCGGAGCCTGGCCCGGCACGCAAGCGGATGCAGGCAACTGGAGCGGCAATGCGACGCTCTCTTCCAGCGCAAATGCCTTCAACGGCAGCATCGCGTTTGATGGCGCGACCGATTACAACGGGATGTTGTCAGGCAAATTCTTCGGACCTGCCGCGGAGCAGGTCGGAGCGGTTGTTCAGGCGAGCAGCACCGGCGGTGCGGTGATGGCAGCGACGCTTGCAGGCGGGCGCGGATCGGACGGCACTGCTTCCCAAAGTGGACTTGCCGGCCTCACGACGACGACGGTTCTGACAGGCAACGATTCGCAGTACTATGTCGTCAATGGTTTCAGCCCGGCAGAGCAGGCGCTGCTCGATACCAATGTCGAGGTTACCTACAATCCGACGAACAAGTCCTATGTCCTCACGTCCAAGACGACCGGCACGAACTTCGGAAATGCCGTGCAGTTGTCGCAGACGCTGGCAGCGGCGGATTACAAGGCGGCGGAAAGCACGAGCACCTTCGATGTCTATCGCGGCGCCGATTACACGGCGCGGGTGTTCAAGTTCGGTAGTGGCAATCCCTCCATCGCCCTGACTTACACCAGTTTTGCCGAAGTGGTGCGCACCGACACGGTAGACGGACGTCAGGTGGCGACGCACTACTATGTGCCGTTCGGCGGGCTGACGCCAAGCTTCCAGATACCGCGGACAGGCTCGGCAAGCTATTCCGGGGTGGTCTATGGCTATGGCCGGAACGGTGCCACGCAGCGCGAGGCTTCGCTTTCGGGGACCAGCACCTTCACGGCGGACTTTGCCGCAGGCACCGGTAGTGCCGTCCTTGCGCTGACGGCGACCGATGTCGGCAACAACGCCACGTCGAGCCTCGGCAACTTCACTTACAGTGGATCGCTTGCAGGCAATTGCCCAGGTTGCGGCGTTGGCAACACGTTCACCCTGAGGGGAACCGGCACCGATGTGCTCAGCACCAGCTTCCTCAACGGAATGTTCTTTGGCGCCAATGCTGCCGAATGGGGCGGGTCGTTCCTCCTGCAGCTGAATCCGCTGGGCGGACAGCAATCGATCTATTCGGGTGTGACCGTCGGCAAGAAGAACTGACTCATTGCAGCCTCACCATCCGCCCGGACGGTGAGGCTGCAGCTGTTTAATCGACGAAAGGATCGCGCACGAGGATCGTGTCCTCGCGCTCCGGGCTGGTGCTGACGAGGGCCACCGGCGTTTCGATCAGTTCCTGCACCCGCTGGATGTACTTGATCGCCTGCGCAGGCAGGTCTGCCCACGAACGCGCACCGGCGGTGGTGCCGCTCCAGCCGTCCATTTCCTCGTAGATCGGCTCGACTTCGGCCTGGTCGGCGGCGTGGGCCGGGAAGTAGTCGAGCACCTTTCCGCGCAGGCGGTAGCCGGTGCAGATCTTCACCTTATCGAAACCGTCGAGCACATCGAGCTTGGTCAGCGCGATCCCGGTCACGCCCGAGATGGCGCAGGACTGGCGGACCAGCACGGCGTCAAACCAGCCGCAGCGGCGCTTGCGCCCCGTGACAGTGCCGAATTCGTGGCCGCGCTCGCCAAGGCGCTGGCCGACTTCGTCTTCCAGTTCGGTGGGGAAGGGGCCGGAGCCGACGCGGGTGGTATAGGCCTTGACGATGCCGAGCACGAAACCGGTCTGCGATGGACCAAGACCCGAGCCGGATGCTGCGGTGCCGGACACTGTGTTGGACGAGGTGACGAACGGATAAGTGCCGTGGTCAACGTCGAGCAGAACGCCCTGCGCGCCTTCGAACAGGATGCGAGCGCCAGCCTTGCGGACGGTGTTGAGGCGCTTCCACACCGGTTGTGCGAACTGCAGGACGTAGGGTGCGATCTCGCGCAGCTCGGCGATCAGCGCGGCGCGATCGACCGGCGGCTGGCCAAAGCCTGCACGCAGCGCGTCGTGGTGTGCGCAGAGGCGATCGAGCTGGGCATCGAGCGCATCGAGATGGGCAAGGTCGCACACGCGGATGGCGCGGCGGCCGACCTTGTCTTCATAGGCAGGGCCGATGCCGCGGCCCGTGGTGCCGATCTTGCCCGAGCCGGCAGCCTGTTCGCGCAGGCCATCAAGGTCGCGGTGCAGCGGGAGGATCAGCGGGCAATTGTCGGCAATGGCGAAGTTCTCGGCGTTGATTTCCACGCCCTGCCCGGTCAGCTTCTCGATCTCGGCCTTCAAGGCCCAGGGATCGAGAACCACGCCATTGCCTATGATCGAGAGCGTCCCGGTGACAATGCCCGACGGCAGAAGCGAGAGCTTGTAGACCTGTTCGCCGACGACGAGGGTATGGCCGGCGTTGTGCCCGCCCTGGAAGCGGACCACGGCATCGGCGCGGCTGGCCAGCCAGTCAACGATCTTGCCTTTGCCTTCGTCGCCCCACTGGGCGCCGATAACGGTTACATTGGCCATGGATACACTCCTCCACCCTGCCCGGGTGGATCCTCAAGACGCCCTTCGACAGGACTCGGCGAAACGGGATGGATGAGCGGGGCAAGACCCCGGATTTCGGTGCGCGCCCTAGTGGCATAGGCCACCCAAAGTCAAGCGCGCTGCAAGCGTCTTTGCCGAGATGGGAGGTATTGTGCTGGCTGGGGCGGCAGGATTCGAAGCTAGATGTCTCCGAGAGTCCAGAAACACTGTCGATCTAGATAAAATGGGGATGTTGCTACTACAAAGTGCTACAGGAAGTGCTACAGGAACAGCATGATTGACCGCTACATCACTCGCCGATCTCGTTCACGCTTCTGGCAGCTTCGTGTTCCGCTGCCGATTGACATTCAGATTGCGACTCACCGCAAAGAGTTCACCAGATCCCTTGGCACCGAGGATCGAAAGGATGCGAATGAACGGGCGATAGCAATCCTTGCAGAACTTCATGAGGAATGGCGGCGATTGCGAGACACACCTGCGACGAGCAATTCTTGCCGTGTGCCAACTGATTTCGAGCTAAAGAAGATCCTCTCTAGCGTTTACCACGAGGCATATAGCAGTCTCAAACAAACGCGCAGTCAGCATTATCTCAATGACCCTGCGGGCTTCCGCGATTATCTGGAGAAACGTGAAGCCTCGCTTGTCTCAATGGCGATGGCCGTGTCTTCCGGGGAAATTGGCAAGTGGGAGGGGCCGGCCGAGAAGGCGCTGGTGAATGCCGGCTACCAAGTGGATCGATCAAGCTCTTGGTTCAAAGGGTTTGTGAGCGACTTTGCTCAAGTTACCATTGACGTGGTGCACACCTGCACGCGCCGAAATCGAGGTGATCTTGGTGCTGAACCGACCAGTCCGGTCGTGAAGGATGCTCTCGCAGTGTCGCTTAACCCGATCGATAACACCGCCGAACTCTCGTTTCTCGATCTTTCCAAGCTGTATTTGGTCCATTGGAAAACTGACCAAGCGGCAGGCAGGGTGACCAATACCGAGCAGCAAAAGCAGGCAACATTCGGTTTGTTCGCCGGCTTTTGGGGCAACAAGCCGATACGTCTCGTGAAAAAATCTGACGCGGCAGCCTTTCATGATGCGATCAAGCGCATGGATCCGAACTGGGCTCGCAACTCAAAGGCTCGGTCGTTGGATTGGGCCGCTCTGCAAAAGCAATTCGGAAATCGCGATGTTGGTTTAGCCGCGCAAACCATGAACAGGCATATGCGATCCCTCCAAAGTCTTTGGAGTTGGGCAAAGGATCGAGCGCATTGCTCTGGTGATAACCCTTTTGTTGGATTTTCGAAAAAGCTGAGGAAGGGAGTTGTGGCGTCCTATTTGCCTTGGGAATCAAGCGAGCTTAAGACCCTATTCCAACAACCTCCGAAGCGGCAAGATCTGCTGGAGGTAATGGTCGTCGCGCTTTACACTGGCATGCGTCTAGACGAAATTTGTTCCCTAACTTGGGGAGACATCCGCACCGATCCCGATCATAAGGGTCTGCACTACTTCAATGTTGGCAAGGCTAAAACGCCAGCAGGGGTTCGCCAGGTGCCGATTCATACTGCTCTGTCTTGGATAACCGTGCGCGCTCAAACAGCATCGCATGAGCGGATCTGGCCCAAATTCAATGATGAAGGCCCGGGTAAAAAGCCTGGAGCTGATGCTGGAAGAGCCTTCTCAGATTACAAGCTCAAGCTTGGCTTCTCCAGCAGGCGGAAGGTATTCCACTCTTTTCGAAAGAACGTCACGCAGATCATGGAACGCGCTGGCGTTCGCGAGAGCGATTGGGCGCAAGTGATTGGGCATGAGAAAGGGTTCACTTATGGAACCTATAGTCCGCATGGAATTACGATGCGGCAGAAGGCGGACATCATCGCGAAGATCAACTATGGAGATCTCTGCATCCCGGTTATCCGGCCGTAGGTGATGTTCGCTTCCGAATGCCGACCTTAACGCAATCCTGAAACAAAGTGAGGTCATCTCCTCAGAGGCTTGCTAGAGCCTGTAGCGTCAGGCTCTCGGAGATTCGGCTTTCCCCCACGAGGACGTAGTGCCAGGGCTTGCCATCGCCCTCGTTGGCGAAGGTGTTGGCATGCTCCACCCAAGTGTGCGCAGCTCGCGCCTTCTCCTTCACCGCGGCATCGTCCAGCATGTTCTCTGCCTTGATCTCGACGATGAGCTTCATGGTGTCGCACTCCACCACGAAGTCCGGTTCGTAACGGCGGCCCCTTGGTATTCGATGTCGAACTGGCCGGGAGCGGGCCTGAGCCAGCGCACAACTGCGGGGAAGCGGTCGCTATCGATCATGGACGCGAAGCGGCGTTCGGGATCGCTGTCGAACTTGTGGATGCGATAGGGTGACTTGCGCGAGCCAGTGAAGACGAAGCTGGGGGTGGCGGACAGGGGCACGGCCTGCTCGCCAAGCGGTAGCACGCGCGCCGGGTCGTAGCCGACCTGCTGGGGCTTGAGCACCTTGAACGAACGAACACGGCGTGCGCGGTAATCCACCGGGGTTTCGCGATAGTGCGCCTTCATCTGTTCGCGGATGAACTCCGCCAGCTTGCGGCCATGTTCGAGCGCCACGGCTTCGACGTCATCCTCCTTTTCGAGGTAGGAGCGCAAGTGCGTGATGATCTGGCCCGAGAGCTTGTAGAGCTCGTCTGCCTGGCTGTCGTAGTCGACTTCCGGGAAGACGATGAGGTGGCGGACGATATAGTCCTCCAGACGGTCCTCCGAGGGTCCCTGAGCGCTTCGGGCGAGCTCACGCTGGGTATCCGTGCGCAGGTTACGGATGAGGATCGTATCGCCGCTTGGGCGGAAGCGGATGCTGTCGAGGCCGGTGAGATTGAACGGCTCGAACCAGAAGTTCACCTCGCGACTGGGCAGCACCACGATCTCGGGGATTTCGATCGAATGTTCCGCCACGGAGACGGCGATCTCGGCAACCAGCTTTTCGACATCGGGTTGCGGCAGGATGCCGTCGAGCGTGCCCTGGGGCGCAGCGGCTGCGGTTGCTTTGCGGACGTCCTCTGCGATTGCAGCCTGAACCTCGGGTTTGCGCAAGTCACCGAGGCCGCCGGGCAGGGTGCGCTCATACTTTTCGCGGATGAGTTCGAGCGCGGTTGAGGCAACTGCGGCCTGTTCTGCTGTCGGGGGAGTCCAGCTTGGTGCGTGGCTATCCTTGAACAGGTCTGCACCCACCGGCTCAGGCATCGTGAAACGGCGTTCGAAGTCGCTGGGGACGCGAAGCACTTCGCGGGCTCCGCCGACCTCGCCATTCTCGCCGAGCTGCACCTGCTTGATCGCGACGATCGAGCCGGGCTTCCTTGCTTCTGCAATCACATCATCGAAGCGGTCATGTGCGATGACGGTTAGGGTGTCGACGATCTCGTTGCCGGTGCGCTTGCCATAGGGGAGGCGTAAGCCGCGGCCGAGGGTCTGTTCGGTCAGAATGTCTGAAGCAGAGGCACGCAGGGGCACGATCGTGTAGAGGTTGGTGACGTCCCAGCCTTCTTTCAGCTTATTGACGTGGATTACGATGTCGGTCTGTGCATCATGTTCAAGCCCGACGAGGCGGGCCATGGCCTCGTTGGATTCTTCGGCCGACTGGTTCGAGTGCACTTCCGCCACCTTGCCGCGATAGGCGCCGGAGAAGAACTCGTCGCTTTCGATGCGGGCGCGCAGCTTGGCGGCGTGGGTGGTGTCCTGCGCCACGACGAGCATGAAGGGATGGACGAGCGGAGCGCCGGTCTGGCGGGAATAGAGCTCCAGCTCCACGCGAACGGCTTCGTGGTAGGCCACGCCGTCCTTGAGCATGATGTCTTCAAGCTGGTCGGCGTCGTATGCCTTGCGGTTGAAGTTCGCGCGGGTGGCGACGGCCGGTTCTTTGACGAAGCCATCGGCCATGGCCTGCCCCAGGCCATAGCGGTAGATCACGTTCCTGAACTCGCGGGATGCTGAGCCGACGGTCTTGGGCGTGGCGGTGAGCTCGATGCCGAGGCGAGGCTTGAGTTCGTAGACCGCGTTTGCTGCCGCCTTGGCACGATAACGGTGGGCTTCGTCCATCAGCATGACGAGATCGGGCAGGCTGGCGAGGTGGTCGAAGTAGCTTTCGCCCAAGGTTTCCCGGAAGGAGCGGATGCGGCCCTTCTCCTTGTTGATCTTGTCGACGTTGAAGATGTTGATCACCGCATCGGCAAAGCCGAGGCCGCTGCGGGCGTTTTCCCAGTTCTCGCCGGTCACGATGGTCGGCGGGTTCTGGGCGAATTCGCCGATGCCCTTGAACACATACTTGGCGGACGAGGGCCGCGAGAAGTCTGCGATCAGCTTTTCGTAGATCGTGGTGTTCGGGGCGAGAACGAAGAAGTTGCGGCTGCGGCCGGTGAGGAAGAGGTAGGAGATGAACGCGCCCATCAGCCGGGTCTTGCCGACGCCGGTGGCTAGGGCGAAGCAGAGCGAGGGGAATTCGCGCTCGAAGCTTTCGACCGAGGGATAGCTGGCGCGGATATCCGCCAGCAGGGCCTGAAGATCTGCCTCGTTCTTCCAGTCGATGCGGTCGGCCACGTCGGCGAGGATGGCCAGTGCCTCTTCCTGCGGGCGGCGGAGCGAGAGACGCTGGGTGACCTGGCGGCGGGTGCGCTGGTGCGGGGTGAGGGTGCCGGGGGCAAACTCAGTCATCGGCAGCCTCCTTGGCGGCGAAGAGCGGGCCGAGATCGGGTTCCTCTGGCAAGGCATCCTGCGTCGCAGGAAGGTTGGCGACGTTCAGCGAATAGTCGTCGCGTCCCCATTCGCAGCGGGTGAGTATGGCCGAGGGGATCTTCACCGCCGTAAGGTTGGGGAAGGCATCGGTGCTGCCGGCAAAGGCGCGTGCGCAGACGACAAGGGTGCGTTCCGGCCCCACCGCGTCAGACAGGCGCTTGAGTGCTTCGTGGGTCAGGCTCTGGGTAGTGACATAGAGGAAGTCGGTCTCGCTCGATTGGCCATGCCGCCACCACTCGCCTTCTTCCTGCGAAGGCGCGTAGGCAAAGCCCAGGTGCTTGCACAGGGCTTCTGCCAGCATTTCCGGGTTGTATTGCCGGTCGACCACCCAGTTGCCCCAAGCGTCCTTGGCGAGCAGCGACGGCGCCAGCGTGAAGTAGCGGAAGCCACCGCCGCCCTGCCAGTTCACTGCCTTTGAGATGCCGCCCTGATCGCTCCCGTCGATCACCTTCTTCAGGCGCGGGATGATATGCGTGTCAGCATGATCGCCAATCTCGACCATGATCCAGCGACGGCCCATCTTGTGGGCCACGGCGCCTGTTGTGCCGGAACCAGCGAAGGAGTCGAGGACGAGGTCCCCATCTTCTGTGCTGATTTGCAAAATGCGCTCGATCAGTTTCTCCGGTTTTGGGGTAGGAAATGGATCGTCAGGCAATAGCGCGATCTGCTCACGTCGGCCGTCTTGGGTGTGTCCAACCTCTTCCCAAGTCCAAACAGTTTGAGCCTTGATACCTGAGTTTTTCAGGGAAGAAATGAATCTTTTCAAAGATGGAACGCTATTCTTACCATCTTTACCCCACCATATCAAATTGTCCAATTTATGCTGTTCGTGGGTCTCAGGGCCATAACCCCAAACTCGAGATTTTTTTGGCCAAATCTTTTCTCCTGTATTTGGATTTTCTATCATATAATAAAGATTTGGGCGCTCTTCCGAACTTTTTGCGCAGGTATAGTTATCAGCTCTCCAAGGTCCTCGAGGATCATTGTCCGGATTTTTGTAGACAGAAAGCGATTTTTCATCCCTTGCTAAGTTCCGTGCGCGCCATTTCGATTTATCCTTGGCATATACCAAAAGGTGATCGTGCGAGGCGCTAAGCCATAGAGTATCATTTGCCGGTGCATACTTCTTTTGCCAAACAGCGTTTGAAACGAAGTTCGACCGCCCAAAGACTTCGTCGCACATCACTTTGAAGTAATGCGCTTCATTGTCATCAAGTGTTATCCAAAGTGAACCATTGTCTGCCAACAGCCGGTGAATGCACTCCAGCCGATCGCGCATCAGGGAAAGCCATAATGAGTGCTCTAGTCCGTCATCGTAGTGCGTGAAAGCTGAGCCAGTGTTGTAAGGTGGATCGATGAAAACGCACTTCACCTCGCCAGCGTAGTCCGCCTCCAGCGCCTTGAGCGCGAGAAGGTTGTCACCTTTGATCAGCATGTTGTCGAAGAGGTCGCCCTCAGCCCTGCTGGCCGCGTGATACGACTTGCCCGCATCCTCGATCAGGATGCGCGGTTCGAGGCGCGGACGGTTTTCCTTGCCGGGCCAGGTGAGTTCGAGCTTGGTCTTCTTGGTCATGCTGCTTTCGTTACTGTGCTTGCGGGGCGCTGTCTTGCCCGGCTGAATCTTGTCCACGACGGGGAAGCCCCAGCCGCCACACACGCGCCATAACGACGTTGCGCGTGGTTCCCAATTCCTCTGCGATCCGGTCCGCCGCAAAGCCTGCCTTCCAGTGCCGCTTGAGATAATCCTGCCTCTCGCTGGTCCAATCGAAGGGCGCGGGAGCCGCGGATGGCCTTTGCACGGAGGGGGCACCGTCCACCGCCGCTTTGCGTTCGATCGCAGCGATCTTCATGTTCGCCCGACTGATCTGCTCCATCAGCTTGTCACGCTTGGAACGATAGACATTGAGGCGGTTAGGCCCATCCTCCACGCTCGTCCCGCCGCGCTCATGATCCCGCAACTCCTGTTTCAGCGCATCGCGGCGGGTGATGAGCTGTGCGAGGTCTTCAGGGATTGGCGGTGTGGGGCGCGGTGCCTGAGCTTCTCGGGCGGGCGAAAGGCCGAATTTAGGTGTTGGGAGTTCGCGGACTCTGGCTGGCTCCACTGGCTTCGCCTCAGCGACAGCAGGGAGCTTCGCCAGTTGCTCGTTGGCGACTTCCAGCTCCGTCTCGAGGGGGGCAAGCCGGTCACGCACCGCGTGCCAAGCTTTGCTCCAGGCAGGCAGCTTCGCCTCCTGTTCCTGCAAATCGGCGATCTGCGCCTCGATACTGGCCTTGCGGCGCAGGAGCTTGGCGCGGGGATCGGTCGGCAGGGGCGGCAGCACCACGATTGGTGTAGGCTCTGGTGAAGGGATGACTTGGGGCTCTTGCGCCTCGGGCCTTGCTGCAGGCTTTGCCACCGGAGTGGGAATCGAGGAAACGCCAAGCCGCTGGTTGATCAGGTGCAGCTCGTCCTGCGCCTTCTTCAGCAGGTCCTGCACTTCGAACCATGGCTGTGTCCACGGCGAGTGGCTGGCCTTGAGCGCCTCGAGATCGAGCACCCGCGCATCGAGGTTGGCCTTCTTGCGAAGCCAGATCTTGCGGAGGCTGGGCAGCGCTGTTTGCTGTTTCGGTGACGGTGACGGTGACGGTGACGGTGCCAGTGCCGGTGCCGGTTCAGGTGTTGGCGCTTGGGAAGGCGCAGGCGAAAGGGTTGGTCCCGATGGTGGGCATGCAAGGGGGGCGGCGGCGATCGACGGAGCTGGCACAGTCTGTGGTTGGGCGCGTGGCTCCGGTAGAGCGGGTGTGGGAGTCTGTTGATCTTTATTGTTCGTGGGATCCGCAGTCGGTCGGGCCAACGCCGCTCTGCGATGCTCCAAGTCTCTCCGCTCTGCGAGATTCGTGGCAAATTTCGGCGAGCCTGGCCGGAGTTTTTCGCCCTCCTTGACGACGAGGGCCAGTTGCTGGACGAGGTGATCCCGCTCGGAACTTTGGCCCGAAGCAGGGCGCTTTGGCATCGGAACAATCTTGCGAAGGGAAGGCCGTGGCCCCCCAGTGCGAATTGAGTCCATCTCGGCGTCTAACTCGGCAAGCGACGCGCTGTAGTGACTACGCCGCTCTTCTAACGGGCCACGGATTGCCTCGGTCATTTCGCGGGATGCAAGTCGGGCAACGAGGCGGTCTAGACGCCGCTGGACCTTGTCACGTAGCGCTTGCAGGCGAGCAAGCTCATCGAGCGCAGCCGGTGTGAGCTTGGGGAAGGGCGGTTTGGTTGGGGAAGTCGGAGGAATCTCCGGCGCGGTCTTTTCTGGCTGTAGCTCGTTGACAACCGTCACATTGTCCGAGGTCGGCTTGCGCTCCTTCAGCTTGGTCAGGAAATCCTGACCGAATACTGGCGCCGTTGATTTTGGCAGTTGCTTAAGAGCGTCTTGCTCAGCGGCAGCCTTACGTGCGCTTTTCGAAGGCGTCTGAGCCAATCCCGTCATGATCGCTTGGACCTTCACCGGGTCCGCGCGCGCCGGAAGTTTGTCAGCATTGATCGATCTGTCTTTGCCCGCAGCTCGTGCCTTCTTGGGGAGATCGCGGGCTTTTGCTACCACTGGTTCCGCTGGCTTTTCCTCACGGGCACGTTGCGCTTCATGTTCACGCTTGACGCGCTGCTCCGCAAGCTTGCGGATATCGCCTGCGTGCTTTTGTTTGAGACTGATGCCCCACCATGGATCCACAGATTTTGGATCTGGCTGCTAGCATGGCGCGCGCGCCAATTGATGGTAAACAACGGCTCGACTTCGATCAGGGCGTCAGTGTCCTCCCACAACATTTCCTCGGCAGCATCAGCTCTGCGACGTTGAAGTGCGCGCTCGGCCAGCAAGTTTGCTGTCGCCAACTCATGATCAGTCTCAATGTCGGTCATGAGATTTGAAAGGGCCAGCCGCTCCTCAGGAGATTCACACATCAGACGGCGGCGGCGAAGTTCCGACAATTCGCGATCAAGCCGACGATCCGAGGCTCTCAATCGCGCGTCGATGGCTTCGATCTGCCGCTGCGCCTGCTCCTCCATACCAGCGAGATCACGGTTCATCATGCGCTGAAATCGGGCATAGAGATCGCCTTCCCGCTCGCACATAAGGTCATCGAGAAGTTCGGGTGGCTCGATTGCGCTTTCGGTCAGGTTCTTCCACCCACAACGTGCGAGCGTTTCCGCTTTGAAGGGCAGGATTATGTTCTCGTTCTCGTCACACGCCACGATGAGCTTCGCCGAGAGTAGGTGATGCTCGTTCTGAATGGTGCCGCGCGCTGCCATGAGCCAACCCTCACGGCCGCGGAAACTGGCGACGTGGTAATAGGGACCTTCGTAGGTCCTTAGATCGAATTCGAGGCAGAGAGGGGCCTGTCCGAACTCGGGGAACATAGTGTCAGGCAGCCTCCGCCATGTCGCTTGTGGTTGCGCCGTTGCGCACGGTCCAGCGGACGGTGAAGAGGACATCCATCTCGGGCTCGCAATTCAGCAGCGCGGCCATCTCGTCGAGCCGCTCGTTCACGTCCTTGCGAGCGGCTTTCATGATTTCATGCTGACGCATGAAGAGATCGTCGCGCTCTTCCTGTTTGGCCGATGTTTCGCGCAGGACCTTCATGCGATCCTGCATCGACAGCAGAGGGGAGAGCTTTGCCTTGTTCAGATCGCGTATCTCTTCGTCGAGATCGGCAAGCTTGGCCTGGATCTCGATTTGCTGGTCCTTGGCATAGCGATTGAGGCGATCCTCTTCGGCCAGCAGCCAATTGAAGTTCTCGGTCTTCTGGCGATGCGAGAATTGTCCGAATGCCTCGGCTACTTCTTGGCCAAGCCGTTCCTCGGGAGCCGCATTGGTCGCTTCGCCCTCCTCGACGGCGGGAGCGAAGAAGAGTCCATCTGCGACCCCCGATGGGATGACTGTGCCGTCGTCGGCAATTGCGACGACGATGATCTCTTCCTTCGGTGCCCCTTAACCGGCATTCGCGCCCGAATGACCCGTAGCCATCCACTCTGCCCGTCAAGATTGAAGACACCGCCCAGACGGCCTGTGTAGGGATAGGCTGCAGGATCGAAGGTCATCGCGATAGGGGTGCCAGCAAATGACTTCGTCCTGGCCTGTTCGATCAGCTCGGCCCCAAGCCCGTCACTGATGCGGAAGAATTGCCAGTCATGTTCGTCGGCCTCCTTCCACTGGGTCGACCAGCGCTTGCCGGCATGCTCGAACACAGTTGCGTCCTCGGTGGCAAAACGTGCGTCAGAAAGCGTCCCTTTGGCGACTATGAGCAGGCGCCGTTCAAGCTCGGGTATGATGTTCGCAATCGCTTCGCCGCGCCGCTGAAGCTTCTGCACGACGACAGCGTCCATGTTCTCGAGCACCTTGGCTCGTGCATCCTGGATTGCCTCGTCGATGCTTCCTTGGATCTTCGCGGTGAGTTCGTCGAACTCCCGGTCCGCTTCTTCCGCGCTGCGACAGCGCTGCACGATGTCGAGAACCTCGCGCTCGAAGTCGATGCCATCGGCGAGAATGCCAAGCACATCGTCAGACGCACCGAAAACCCCTCGAACAGGTGCAGCTTGTTCTGGAGCAGCTCGAGAATGCGCTCTTCGGTGCGGTTCTTGAGGTTCAGCATGTTGACTACTGTGACGTCGACAAGCTGACCGTAACGGTGACAGCGACCAATGCGCTGTTCAACGCGCTGGGGGTTCCAAGGCAGGTCGAAATTGACCAGCAGGGAGCAGAATTGCAGGTTTATGCCCTCAGCGCCGCTTTCGGTGGCGATAAGGATCGTCTTGTCATCACTGCGGAAGGCATCGACCAAGGCAGCCTTCATATCGGCCGTTCTGGAACCGGATACCCGGTCGGTGCCGGCATGCTCGTCCCGCCATGCCTGGTAGATCGCGCGGCTTTCGGGATCCGCATTGCTTCCGTTCAGGAGCACTATCTGACCATCGTAACCGTTGTCGGACAGGAGCCCATGGAGATACCGTTGCGTGCGAACGCTCTCGGTGAAGATCACTGCTTTCCGCTTGCCGCCTTTGGCTTGGATCTCGTCAAGCACCAGCGGCAGGTTCTGAACGAGTTTCTCCCCCTTGGCATTTGCGCCGATCGACAACGCGAGATCTCGCATCTGTTCGACATATTCGATCTCGTTAGCGAGCTGGACAGGGTCGATCCGTTCCTCATCGTCACCGTCGTCAGGCTCGACGTTTTCGAATTCCTCGGAGAAGGTGTCTTCGAAGTCGTCGGTCATGTCCGCCGAGGCCCGCTCCTTGGCCCGGAGGCGGTCGAGCAATGTCGTCAGATATTGCGCTACTGCGAACGTCGATGAACCAAGCTGTTTACGAGCTTGGAGAACGACCAGATGATTGATGCGTCCACCGTAGGCTATTGTTGTGGCATCCTGCAGATACTCGGACAGCATCTCGTAAAGTTCGGCCTCGGTGTCGAACGGCTCAAATGTGAACGTCGTGGCATGACGCTGCCGGAAATTGATGTGCCCGGCCTCTTGCACCTGTCGGCGCAGCGTTCGGTGACAGATAGACTGCAGGCGCTCACGCAGGATCTGCTGTGCGGCAGGTGTAGCATTGGCTCCCGTGAATTGCGCCTTGAAGGCATTTGTGCCGCCAAAGTGTGTTTCATCAATGATGGAAACCAAACCATAAAGCTCCATCAGGGAGTTCTGCAGGGGTGTGGCCGTCAGTAGAATTTTGAAGCTGTCGGATAGAGCTTCCTTGATTGCTTTTGCGCCTTTGGCCCCCGCCTTGCTCCAGACGTTCCGCATCCGATGGGCCTCGTCACAGATGACGAGGTCCCATCTTGCTCTCCGAAGATCGTCGGCCTTTCGGGCAGCAAATTCGTAAGATACGATCTTCACAAGGCCGTCATCTTCGAACGGTCTTCTGCGACCGCCCTTGACGAGATCGTTGTAGGTTTTGCTTTCGAGAATTTCACTGCGAATGCCGAACTTTTCATAGAGCTCAAGGCTCCACTGTTTGCGCAGTGAAGCTGGCACAATCAAAAGTATCCTGCGCCGATGCTCAGCCCAGCGCTGTGAGATCACCAAGCCAGCTTCAATGGTCTTGCCCAAGCCCACCTCATCGGCAAGCAGAACACCTTTCGAAAATGGTGACTGCAAAGCAAAGAGCGCAGCATCAACTTGGTGTGGGTTCATCTCGACCCGGGCCGAGGACAGCGACCTGGAAAACGCATCTTCGTCGGCTCCCGCAGTAGTCAGCCGGTGAGCCTGATAATGAGCATGTAACGAACTATACGTCATGTGAAGCCATGGTTCTTTTTCGTGAGCTTGCGCATCAAAGATTACCTTCTACCCGCTTAAGACGTGATCGTAATGAGTCGACAACGCGTTGCCTCCCCTGTCGGTGACTTGCCGCACATCTTGCAAGTTTTCTCCGAAAATGGTTTCAACTCTGCAGTCCAGCTTAGCCTAAAATCTGATGCCCATGACTGACTCGTCCACCGCTTGAACTGGCCGTAATGGTGGCAAGGACATTGCATTGGTGGTCTCAATCCTCGGTATACCTCAGAAATTTTGCCCCGGCGTATAGGCAGCACCCGGATGCTAAGCTGAGCGGCCGGCTAGGACTTGTCGGTCCACACCAGCCGAGCTTTGACTCATCTGATGATTTTGCGGACGTCGATACCAAAGGGGTCGTTGAACTCCCATCGACCTTGTCCCTCCCAAGCCCAGCCTTTCTGCTGGTTGTCTAGGATTTCGCACAACCCCTTGTGCTGATCAAAATCCTTCGGGTTCCATCTCGTAACGGCATACTCAATGACTGGCACATGCCCGAAGCCGCGATTGAGGCATGCGATGAAGTAGTCCGCGGCACGGTCTCGCGACTCTGCAACCGCGGTAAATGGCTCGACGAGATTGATGTCGGAAATCGTGAAGAGTTTCATGCTATTACTCGCTTCGTTGTTGATGCGATTGTTATAAAATGAATGATCAATGGAAGCGGGTGGGAAATCGATATTGGCTGATTTCCCAAACGCATGGATTGTAGCCACGGTGGTGTCGGTCTTGTTAAATTCGAGCCCAAGTCGTCATTGCTACAATGGAATGGTAACCAGAACTCTGCATTCGGGTCATTACGAGCTGCTTGCTCCAGGGCTATGATGGTGGCTCGTGCACAATTAACACGGATACGAGCGGTCGTTTCCGTATATCCCGCCAACCAACCTTTCAGAGCCAAATGCCGAGAAATCTGCGTAGGTGTAGCTTTTACAGGAATGACCTGTGCCTTGTGCTCGACTATTACGGCCCTTCGACGACGGTCTACAATCGCTGGAGCCGGTGGTGCCGCCCAAGCATCTGGCTCCGTATCCTGGCGGCGCTGACCGAGGAAGGCTGGATCGCGGAGACCGGCCAGAGCGACAGCAGCTACATCAAAGTCCACCGCAGCGCCGGTGGTGCAAAAAGGGGGGGCGGGCCAATGCCATTGGCATTTCGTGTGGCGGCAGGACAACGAAGATCAACGCGCTCGTCGATGTCCTCGGGCGACCACTCCGCTTCGTCCTGACGCCTGGCAACACGTCGGATGTGAAAGGGGCTGACCTACTGATCGGCAAAACCGTCGGAATGGAACGGGTGATTGCCGACCGGGGCTACGACGCCAACCGCAACTGGGCTGCCTTGCGCGAGCAGGGCACAATCCCCGTGATCCCCGGTCGACGCAACCGTAAGTGCCCGATCCAGTATGACGCACGTCGATCCAAAAACCGTTGGCGGGGCGAGGCCATGTTCTGCCGCCTCAAGGATTCCCGCCGTATCGCAACCCGCTACGACAAGCTCGCCAGAAACTTCCTGTCAGCCGTAAGCCTCGCTGCCGCCGTGGCCTTCTGGGCGTGATTGGGTCTCAACGCTAACCCGGCGTCAGGCAGAGATCTCCATCTTCCAGTCTATTAACAGACTATAAAATACCCGGAGCCGGCACTCAAATCTGGGCAGCATCAGTCCGCTCGCATTCGAAGTCAAGGTGGCTTATTGAGATGGGTAACCGGCAAAAAACCTTTAAAAGTCCACTGGATTGGCTTCATCCACATAGTCTCAATCCGACTATCGCCTTGCCCTTTTTTGACGACTTCTAGAGATTTACTTAAAATATCCATTCAGATCGACAATGACCGCAAAGAGCCTTTGTCTTTTTTTCTTTGGCGGAAAGGCCCGTAGCGAGCAAAGAAACACCTCCGGTCAGCAATGCACCTGTGGCTTTTGCCCCGCTGATTCCCTGCTTCTTAGACACAGATTGCGTGTGAACTTTGCCCTTAGTTGCGCAGTGAGGACAGATCAAAGCAGGGTTGATCGGTCCGTGGAAAATTTCGTCTGAGGCGAGCTGACGAGCCGCCTTTCTTGCAGGGGCATTTCTTCTCCGCCTTCTCCTTTCCGATCTCTCCGACGCAATTTGCTTTTGTGCCTGTTTCAATACCTTCAGTCGCTCTTGCTCCGCCAACTGCTCTGGTGTTGGTGGAAAGAAATGACCATAAATGAGCAATAATACAAAAGTGGACAGTATCACGCCCAAAATCCATAAAACGGTGTGCACTCTTTTCTCCTTGTTTTGGATATGAGCTTAGAGCTAGCAAAAATCCCATTTATTGAACAAATCAATGCCATTGATTGGACGAAACATGAATTGGAGGGATAGTTAGACCGCAAAATCAGCAAAGCATATGACTCTGCAGTGACTTATAGCGCCATGATCCGAACTGCCAGTCCGAAGAACTCTATCTGATGCTACCCCGCATCGTTCGGTCTGAGGTTTTCCCAGAAAACTCACATCTAACTTTCTTGGGCAATCGAAATATCGCCGTCGGAAAATCCTGAACCAAGATAAACTCTAGCGCTGCCCAAGGCTAGTGACGTTGATCGCTATCCTGCATTTTGATCACAATGTTGCAGTGGCAGCGCCGCTCGTTCCGACCATCGTCGCCTCCTGTCATCAAGATTAGGATTGAAGGTGTCCAGAAATCTAGGGGCTACTCAAACAGCCCGCTATCTGAACCGCGTCCGCGTCAAACTGGAAGGGGCCGGCTCACAGCGGCGAGCCGGCCCCTTCATCAATGCTGATCTTGGTTTTGGCGCAATCCCAAGTTGGCGGCGGCAAGCTCGGCGAGCTGCTCGTCGCGATCGATCAGTTGCTCGTGCGCATCGTTCAGAGCGCAAACGAGGTCGCGCTTGGTGTGCCGTAACATCCTGACCAAAGCCCGATCCGCTATGACGATCCTGCTTCTGGGCCTTTCCGTGGCATGAGCATGATAGAGCACTATGGTTTCCGGGTTGCGCAAGATCGTGGACGTTGCAACAGGCTTGGCCGCAGGATCGAGGAGTTGCGTCTCCCGATGGATCGTTGCAAGCGTAACGGGCATTTTTTTGTCAAGAAGACTGAAAATGGCACCTCGGACGCGAGCAACGGTCGACGCACTGCGAGTTTCTGCCGAGCGGTCCAATGCGTCCACCGAACGTCGCGACACTTTGACCGTGCGCTTCACCCCTTAGTGCCTGATTCAGAAGTTTCTCAATTCCAGCAATATCTTGCGGTTCGGCGCGTGAGCATTCGGATTGAAGCTATGAGTGCCCATGCGGTTGAAGACGCGATGGACTTTTCCCAGTCCTTGGCAAGGCGTCGGCAGCGGCCAAGCCATGCGAAGGTTCGCTCTACAACCCATCGGCGTGGTAGCACCTCGAAGCCCTTGGCTTTGTCGGAACGCTTGATGATCTGGATTGTCCACCTGCCCATGCCGACGAGAGCGGATCGTAGTTTGTCGCCGGCATAGCCGCCATCAGCGAACACATGGCGCAGCCAGGGGAACCGCGTGCGAACAGCGGCCAGCACATCGACAGCACCGTCGCGATCCTGAATGTCGGCGGTGTGGACGAGAATCAAGATCAGGAAGCCGCAGGTGTCTGTCAGGATGTGCCGCTTGCGGCCTTTGACCTTCTTGCCAGCGTCAAAGCCCGTAATTCCGCCACTTTCAGTGGTCTTCACCGACTGGCTATCGATCACTCCAGCACTCGGCGAGGCTTCGCGTCCTTCGATTCCCCGCAAGTTCATAACCAGCACGGTGTTGATGGCTTCAAACAGACCGGCATCGCGCCAGGCGTAGCGCATGCTCTTCCGGTCAGCGCCTATCACACGACACGCCCGCCGCTCACTCATCCCCAGGAATGCCTGGAGACGTGCGACCGCCTCTCGCTTGGCAGCGGGCGTCACCAATTTTTTGCGAGAAGATCCTTCAGGCCAGCGTTGTCCAGCATGGCCTCGGCCAGCAGCCGCTTCAGCTTGGCGTTCTCGTCCTCGAGCGCCCTCAGCCGCTTCGCGTCCGACACCTCCAGGCCGCCATACTTGGCCTTCCAGTTGTAGATCGTCGCTTCCGACACACCGTGCCGCCGGGCCAGGTCAGCGGTCTTCGCACCCGCCTCCGCTTCCTTCAGCACGCCAATGATCTGCTCTTCCGTGAACCTCGTTCGCTTCATCTGTCCGTCCTTCCAATGGCCGGACTCTAATCAAGCTTGGAGGAAAATCAGGGGGTCACGTCACAGGCGACGAAACTGCTCCACGCCTACAGTCGCCACCTCAACGGGTGGGACGCCCAGTTTGGGGCAGCCGTCGAAATCTCAGCGTGGCTTTTGCACGGAAATAAGATCACGCTCCGAGATGAAATGTTTGCAGGCAAGTCCGGCATTGCCCACTGTTGCGAAGATGGCATCTGGCGCGTTTTCCCGCCTAGCTTGGTCCCGCGTTCTGAATCTGGCAACACAGCAGGCCGAGGATTTTTGCCGAAGCCGGACTGATGAGACCCAAGGCGGGTCCAGAGCCTAACCACCTTCATTCTCGTCCCCGATCCGAGCTGCGACGTGTGCCCGCAATGCAGTAAGCCTCGATTTTCTTTCAGATCGACGTCGTTCGACCTCTTTTGCCGATGCCTCGCCCAAACTTACCAGATCGTTGGACAATCCTTCGGCAAGGTTTCGCCGCTCCTGCGGAGTTCCATCGATCCAGAGCGCACTGACTTCGGCCACCAAAGCTGGAACATTGCGGGTAACCATTGCGGCCAGATCTATCAGCCGGACGTCGAGTTCATCTTCGTTTGCGAGCCGGAGCAACGCTGCACAGCTTCTGCGGGCCGAGTTAAGCTCTCTGTTTGCGCCGACCAGCTGTTCCGCTTTTGCCCATGCCGCTTGGACGACAGGATCGGATTCCAATGGCCGATCGCCTTCGTCAGCGAGTTCTGGCTGTCGCGGGTCATTAGCGGCGCAACTTGATGTCGTCGGGGAGGGGTGGTCCTTTACCGCACCAGTTTGGTGCAAGAGTGCGTTCGCCACCGTCAGAAACAGCAGCAACCCCGCCGCTGCACCGGCAATCTCCGGCGCTGGATACCCCGCTTGGTTTGCGGCGTAACTCACGGCAAGGGCCGTCCCGACTCCTAATGCGGCGGCGCAGGTCACTTTGATGGCTATAAGCACAAGGGCAGCGATCAACGGAGCCAGAGCTCGGCCCAGAATGATCATCAGAAGTCCGGCAATGATCCAGGCAATGACGGTCATTCGATGCACCTCAGGACTGAACGCTCGCACCAGCTCTACATCGTTTTCGGTCCGTTGGCTTCTTCGTGGTGGACAGCACCCGTTTCTCCGTCCATTCCCCGAGCACGGAAGATTAGTGGGGGATTCCAGCGCGATGCTTGACTGGCAAGCTGCACTAGAGCGGCAAGCACTTGCTGAGTGGCGTGACCGCCAAGTTCTGGCTGCCTACCACCTGCTTAACAACCTTGCCGACGAAGCGCGCAGCAGGTTCGAGTCCAGCCTTGATCAGGCAAGCCTCAAAGACAGCGTATGGGACCCGGCAAATTTTGCGGATCACCGCATCGATGCTTTGATGTGTGAGGCTGTGCCGAGCGCACTGGAGCGCCTGTTGCAATCCGCTGGCCGCGAGCTCGCGGCCATTTCGCCGACCTTCGAGCCCTATGGCAACGCGCTCTCAGCAAGCACGGGATTTGATTTTCCAATTGCTGCCGTAAGCGAGGATCAGGCGCACGTGAACCGCGATCTTGTCGGCGGTTCGGGTTCGTCGGATGGTTCGACGGCCGAAGTCTCCCAATCCGAAGCCTCTACCTCGAGCAGTTGGTCACTAGGGAATCTCACGCTTGTCCGGAAGGTCAGCGAGCTCGGGGAAATGGCGGCAAATGCTGTTTGGGAAGCAGGGGTCGCCGCTGAGCGAACTTTGCAGACGCGTGCCGGCCTGTATGAGCGCCTGCGTTCTGCGGCTGCTGTTCGGATCGGCACGAGATGGATGGGCAGCGCTGGAGACCCTCGACCGGTTCTCGCGCAAGTGACCGATCTGATCGATAGCGTCTGCGGTGAAGCAAGGGCAAGTATTCAATGAGCATTATACAGACGGCCGGGCGATACGCGCTTAAGCACGCGTCCAAGGAAGTGATCACGTTCATTCAGACCGGGAAGGTCGGGCCGTTCGGATCAATGCTCCGAGACATGTCCACGGGGAAGGTTGTCGGCTACATGCAGGAGACGCGCGCCATGGCGGCGCTCGTCGCCTTGGCAAATCCTGCAACGGCGCCCGTCGCCGCCGCCTATCTCGGCGTAACCGCGGTGCAAAAAACATTCGACACCAGCCGGACCGCACACCGGATCGAAGATGCCGTAGCGGCGCTAGGACAGAGCTCCAATCGAGTAGAGGCAAGCTTAGGGCGAGTGGAAGGCGGCATCGCCCGCATTGAAGACAAGCTCGAGCCCATGTCGGGCGGCATTGATCATCTCCGCAGCGGCGTGGACGTGCTGAATGACATGGGTATTGCCAATTTGGCCCTCGGAGCAGCTGGTATCGGTGTGTCGATGGCCGGCTTCGCCATGGTATCAGCCAAGATCGATGGGGTTAGGCGTGCCGTCGATGACGTGGCCAATTTGATTCACGCAGTGAGTGCGCAGATCGAGGAGGTCCGCCGTGACATCATCGAGACTGATTTCTCCGCTCTAAAAACGATCGCCGAGCAGATGGACGAGGCTTGGTTGTTGACCGATGCGGGTCGCGCCGAGCGTCAGTGGCACGACGTGGCTCGCGAGGCGCACCGGCTTCAAAACAGGTTTGCTGGACGCGCCGAATATCTGCTTGCGGGCCCGGATGGATACGCGCCGGCGGATCCGATGCTGGACGCTTTCGCGCTTGCGTCGGGTCTGCGCTTCTCTGCTCTCGCGGCCTGCAATGAAACTGCGGCGAGCAGCGAAGCAGCTCGCGATGCATCGCGCACGCTACAGAATCTTACAGGACGACTCGGCCTCGCCGATCTCGCCCGACAAGAGGTTGAGGCCAAAGCGGTCGAGCCGGGCAGTCAGGCTTGGTCGCTCGAGCTTACCAGTGCCAGCGAAAGAGCCCGACCCGTTGCGCGCAAATTGCGCGACCGAGAAGCGGCACTCGCAACCCGGCCGGCACCGCTTCTCGCGATCGAAGCACAGGGCATCTCGCCCCGTGACTGGTTGCGCAGTGCGCAGGAGGAAACCGAGGCGCCGGTTCTATTCATGCCGGCGTCGGAGGGCTGAGGCTTAGGCGTTTCGGCGTTCTCGCGGAGAAGACTTCCCGGCGCTGACATGTCGTCCGAATGCCTCGCTTCGGCAGCGGCACCTCCTAACGCCTCGGTATAACCGACGGAATCCAGCACCGGCGGATCGGCGGCACCCCGTTCAATGAAAGCTCGGCGCTCTAGGACTTCTCGATCCTGGGGCACCGAGCGTGAGTAAGCGCTGTTTTCAGCCCACGTGGGCGTGCGGCAGGAGCTCGTCGATCCGCGATGCGGGGTGGCCATTGGCGAGACTGGTGAGCGTCGAGGTCAGCCATGTGTGCGGGTTGATGCCTGTGAGCTTGCAGTTCTCGATGAGCGTGGCGATCACCGCCCAGTTGTCGCCGCCCTCGTCGGAGCCAGCGAACAGGGCGTTCTTGCGGTTGAGAGCTAGCGGGCGGATGGCGCGCTCGACGGCGTTGTTGTCGAGATCGATGCGCCCATCATCGAGGAAGCGGATGAGCCCGTCCCAGCGGGGCAGCGTATAGCGGATCGCCTCTCCAAGGCGGCTCTTGGCGCTGACCTGCCGGCCGCGTGCTTCGAGGAACCTGTAGAGGTCGTCGACGATCGGGCGGCTGCGCTGGTCGCGGGCGTCGCGGCGCTCGTCAGCGGATAGGCCGCGGATCTCGTCCTCGATAGCGTAGAGCGAGGCAATGCGGCGCAGCACGTCGGCTGCTACCGGCGAGCTCTCGGCCAGCTCGTAGAACTTGCGGCGCACGTGCGCCCAGCAGAACGCGAGGCGGATCTGCTGATGACGCCGGGCAAGCGCGGCATAGGCACCATAGCCGTCGACCTGCAAGATGCCGGCAAAGCCGTGCAGGTGCGCTTCGGGTCGCTCGGTCTTGCGATCACCGGCGTAGACATAGGCGACCATCGGCGGATCACTGCCCCCCATGGCCGATCATCGCAGGCATAGGCCCAGATCTGACCGGTCTTGGTCTTCTTGCGCCCCGGCTCGAGCACGGGCGCGGGGGTCTCGTCGGCGAACAATCGCTCGGATCGTCGCAGTCTCTCGAGGATATGATCGCGCAAGGGACGCAGATACCAGGCCGCCCTTCCGACCCAGTCGGCAAGGGTCGAGCGATCCAGCTGGATACTCTGCCGGGCATAGATCTGCGCCTGACGGTAGAGCGGCAGGTGATCGGCATACTTGGACACGAGCACCTGCGCGATCAGCGCTTCGGTGGGGATGCCGCCTTCGACGATCCGTGCCGGTGCCGGAGCCTGGACGACCGTGCTCTCGCACGAGCGGCAGCCATAGCGCGGGCGCCGGGTGACCAGCACGCGGAAGGTGGTGGGAACGACATCGAGGCGTTCGGCCACATCCTCACCGATCTGGTGGAGCGCGCCGCCGCAGCAGGGGCAGGCCTTCTCCTCGACATCGATGATCTGCTCGATCCGCTCAAGATGGGCGGGCAACGATCCGCGGTTGGTCTTGCGGGGGCGTTCGCCCCTGGCCTTGGGCAGCGCGGCATCAGTTGCGGCATGCACGCTGCCGAGTGCCGTCTCGATATCCTCAAGCGCAAGCTCGAACTGATCGGGATCGAGCTGCTCGGACTTGCGGCCGAACCGATGCCGCTGGAAGGCCTCGAGGATCGCCTGCAGCCGCTCGATCCGAGCATCTGCCTTGCTCTTGGCATCGGTGAGATCGGCCAGTGTGCGAGCCTGCTCGAGGACGAGCGCGCGCAGCGCATCAACGTCATCGGGAAGGTCCGCTTCCATCAGCATGTGTAGGTTGAATCAGTCTGCGCCTACCCCGTCAAGCGGCAATCCGGGGCGCGATAGGACGGCGCCCGCCGTGCACGCGGCGCCAGTCCAGCCCCTCCAGCAAAGCACCCAGTTGGGCGGCTGTGAGGCGCATCACGCCTTCCTGGATCCGGGGCCATCGGAAGCTGCCTTGCTCCAGCCTCTTGGCCATCAGGCAGAGGCCTGTTCCGTCCCACCAGATGAGCTTGATCCGGTCCGCGCGCTTGGCGCGGAACACATAGATCACGCCGGAATACGGCTTGCCGCCATACTCGGCCGCCACCAGCGCCGCGAGCGAGTCCGCTCCCTTCCTGAAGTCCACGGGCTTCGTCGCCACCATCACCTTGGCGCCAGGCGCTGGGCCGATCATCGCGAAGCTCGAAGGGCGGTGATCACAGCGGATATCGTATCGGGATCGGCACTGCTGCCGATCCTGACCAGCGCACCCGCTACCTCGACCTCGATCGCGCCAGCCCTGGCGCTCCTGCGCCGCGATGCCGGCTTGCTCGCCACAATCGAAGGCGATGGCTCTTGCTCCTCGAGAACCGCCGGAACGAACATGGGAGTCTCGCGAGACGGGGCAGGCAGCGCGATACCGCGCCCCTCCATCTCCTTGCGGAGCAAACGACGCCACGTGAAGAGCTGGGATGCCGACATGCCATGACGACGGGCCACTGCGCTCACGCTCTGCTTGCCGGAATAGCTCTCCGCAACGATCGAGGCCTTCACCTCCGGCGGCCAGTCCCGCCGCTTTCCAGCGCCGGTGAAAACCTCGAAGCGCCGCACACCGCTGCTACCAGCATCATCACATGACATCGTCATAGCACCAGCCCCTCGACAATCAGGGCGCGGACACTCGGCGCTCCGTATCACCCGCGCAAGGTGGGCTCAGGACATCGCTTACGAGCGTGATATCACCCCACGATTTAGCGGACGTCGATGTCATAGGGGTTGGCGAACTCCCACCGCTCACGTCCCTCCCAAGTCCACACTGTTCCTGGCTGCCCGAGAACTTCCCGCAACCCTTTATGGTCGTCGATGTTTTTGGGGTTCCACAGGGTCACGGCATATTCGATCACCGGCACGTGCCCGAAGCCGCGATTGAGGCATGCGATGAAGTAGTCCGCGGCACGGTCTCGTGACTCTGCAACCACGGTAAATGGCTCGACGAGATTGATGTCGGAAATCTTGAAAAGTTTCATGCTGTTACTCGCTTCGTTGTTGATGCGAGTGTTATAAATTGAATGATCAATGGAAACGGGTGGGAAATCGAGGTGGGCTGTCTTGCCAAGCGCATGGGTCATAGCCAAGGTGGTGTTGGTCTCGTTCAACTCGAGCCGGCATCGTCATTGCTAAAATGGAATGGCAGCCAGAACTCTGCATTCGGGTCATTACGAGCTGCTTGCTCCAGAGCTATGATGGTGGCTCGTGCGCGATTGACACGTATCCGAGCGGTGTTTTCCGTATACCCCGCCAACCAACCTTTCATAGCCAAATGCCGAGAAATCCGCGTCGGAGTAGCTTTGCCAGGACCGAGCTGCGCCTCAAGCTCGACTATTGCTGTCCAAATATTGGCCGCGAAAGCATGCCAATGCCCCCATATTTTCGCAGCCAATGTGGTCCGCCGTTCGAAGTCCAATAATTCAGCTCCGGTCTGTTCCATGCCCAACGGATTGCATCCCAGCTGCCGCGTTTCATACGTTCGACATCTAAAGCATGAAGAAAGTCGGGCGCCAGCTCTGCTGGCTGTCTTTGAGCACGCTGGCGTGCGCGTTGCGCCGCTTTGTTTCGTTGCCACCGGATCTGCTTTTTTGTTCTCTCAGCTGGTTGGCTCAAGATGATGCCTCAAGGAAAACGCGGACGCGATTCTGTAACGAAAGCCAAAGTGTTTTAGAGGAAAACGTGGTTATTGGGTTCGGCTCCTCGCATCATCTTAAAGGAGCCTATTGGAAGGCTAAATGCCAAGACCATCCATTCTACATCTTTTCCGGCTGCACGTGCCGCAGCCAATGCCGTCGCAACACTGCATTTCGGCGTTGTTGTTCAGCAAGTTAGTATTGAAGACGTCCCCGATGACTCCGATGTCTGGCTTCCGTGGGCTGCTATTTGCGCCTGCTCCTCGTGCATGAGAAATCTGTCCGAGGAGGATGTGGACGACTGGTATACCGTCTGCGTCCTTGCTTCTGAGATTGCCGCTCTTCGTGCATCTGGACGGACACGGATGAAGATGTGGCCAGGAATTGCTGCTGAGGGTGAGAAACTGGCGTCCCTGCTGATAACGGAAGTTTTTGACCCTCGCGAACCACTGGCAGAGCTTTCGAGATGGTTGAAGGAGCAACTGTCCAACCCGCCGCAGAGCTCGGAAATCTTCGGTGCGACTGCTGAAGTCAAGAGGCTGTGGAGGGTGGCGTGGGACATCGTATGCACATACGCCAAGGAAATCGAGGAACTGACCAACATATTGGCCACCGAAGGGTTTCTGGATTTTGGTGAACTGCGGCTTTGGTGGAACGGGGTCAATGCTCTCGAGGACGCTTAGATCGCGTCCAGTGTTTGGAAGCCATGAGCAGATTTGTCTATCTGGTCTCCACAGTCTGTCTTCTTATCTGGTCGGTGCGGTAGATTGGATGCCGCACCGATCGGTGCTAGACTTTGTGCCGGTTCGTTGAACCAGCAAAGCAGGGTGCTCTCGTCGAACAGCTTGTAGATGGGTTACGATGAGAGGCGCGATCCGAAGAGGCAGTCGATCACATGATGCGGCGTTCCGCTTCCGGCAGCTACCGACCAGCAGGTATGCGCTTCATCTCGACCATTCAGTATCAAATAGCCGATGCCCAGAAGCTGCCATCCTTTCATGCGCGTTGCCAACAACATTATAGCTGCCGCCCACCGCAGTTACTTAGATACCCTGGCCCCGTCGCATGTTATGCCGGTCCTTGGCTTACAGCGCGGTCCTAAGAAAACTAGCTGATCAATGAAGGGGGGAAGATGCCGGAGGATGACCAACAAGTTGCACTGGCAGAGGCAATCGCCGATGGTGTGGAGCAGGTTACGACGCCAGAGGTTGAGACCCCGGAAACCTTCCTCACCAAGCTCGCGGAAACGCTGAAAGGGTCCCAGGGTGTTGACGCGGATCTCGCCAGCATTCTCACCGATAATCTCCTGACCGTGGGGCTGCACGCCAATGCGGTGGCCAACGCCAAGGCTGCCATCGTCGAGCTTGCCGCCAAACGCGCTGCACTAGAGGAAGAGGCGGTCGCCAATGGCTGATCCCACCCGATTTCATTCGCTGACCCTTGAAGGTTTCCGGGCCTATCTCCAGCCCAAGACGTTCGATTTCAGCAAGAAGCCGTCCCTTGCGATTTTTGCGCCGAACGGAAGTGGCAAATCGAGCGTGATCGATGCGCTTGAATTTCTGTTCTCCGAGCACGGCACGCTAGAGCGTCTCGGCCAGCGCTCGCTTAACAATCAGGCGGGACCAGTTGCCCTCGGACATACCGGTGCGCAGGCGGCAGGCATCGCGCCCACCGTGAAGTTCGCCACCGTCACCAAAAAAGTGGTCGCAGAGGGCCATCGTGCCGCAGCCGGCAATGACCGGCCTATTCATGCGACAGCCGTCGCCATGCAAAGGGCGTTCGTCGTCTCTCCGATTGTGCGCGGCTACACCCTGCGAACATTCGTCGAGACCCATAAACCCGAGACCCGCTACGCCGACATCGCCGGATGGCTGCAACTGACGCCGCTCGTCGAAGTGCAGAAAAATCTGCGCGCGCTCCGCAAGGACGTGAAGGCAGCTTCCGAGAGTCAGGTCGAGCTGACGCGGTTGGATGGCGAAGTCTGTAAACAGACCGCCCAAGCCCTTCAGAAATGGGACGACGCGGCAGTGCTGGCGCATATCAACGCAGCGGTGGTCGCACCGCTTGATGACACGCTGACATTCGCGGTCCTAGCTACATCGGATAGCGCCTACGCCGAAGTTGAGAAGCGGGTCGAGGCCGAGGAAAACAGGATCGGGCTTGCTGGCTTGAAACAGGTGCGAGCGACCGCCGCTGCCCTTTGGCTGGAGACGAAGCCCGAAAATGACGGCGATCCGGTTGTATCCGGTGCGATCCCGTCATTCGGCGTGGCGTTGGCGGAACTGGTCGATGCGAAGGCCTTGGAAGTAGATGAGCGGGACAAGGCATCCGGCACGGTGTTCAGGGCAGTTTGGAAGGAAGCTGAAGCGCTATTTGCGGATGATGGCACCGCACTCGAAGCTTGCCCGGTATGTGAGACGCCGATCGATCAAACGCAGGCCGGCAGTGTTACCGGCATTCGGGATCTCCTCGTCGAGCATCTCGACGATTTGAAGACCTACGGTGATGCGAAGACTGCGCTTGATGACGCCAACAAGGCTGCGACGACTGCCCACAACCGATTGCTGGTCCGACTGCCCGCCCTTATTGAGCACCTGGCTGACGATGATGGAACCGGGATCAAGTCCCAGCTGATCGCCTATCAGGCTGGCATAGCCGGATGGCCGGCAGCCGAAGCTCCCGACGCGGCTGAAGTTATCCCAAAGATTGCCGCGCTGATCGCGGACCTGGATCAGCAGATTTTGGATATCGAGGCCAAGCAGGGCGACCACACTTGGGTGAAGGCGAAAGCCAAGATCGACTCCTTGCTCGAGCTACAGGAGGAAATCGGCTTGGCGGTGAGAACCTCCCAAGAGCTTGGGAAGCTCCATGAAGCGTTGACTGCCCAGGCGAAACAAATCTCGGATGCTATTCGCGCAAAGGTGCAGTCGCTGCTCGACCTGCTCCAGGTGCCGATGAACGAGATCTATCAGGAAATTCAAGGCGCAGGAGCGAAACCGATAAGGCTCGAATTGCCGGGCGAAGAGGACACGACCCAGCACAAGATGCAGCTGGTCATCGACTTTGCTGAGAATCGGAACGGCGTCCCACCCGGTGGATATCTTAGTGACTCACAGATTCATTCGGTTGCGCTGGCATTGCGGCTCGCGGCAATCAAGCGCTTCAACATCGGCGCGCCGGTGATTGCGCTCGATGATATCGTCACGTCCTACGATGCAGACCACCGCCGCGCGATCGGTGCGCTGATCGCGAAGATGTTCGCTGACTTCCAGATCATTTTGGTCACCCACGACGAGCGCTTCTTCAACTATCTTAAAGACCAGCTCGCTGCAAAGAATTGGAGCTTCACGCGGATCATCGGTCTCGACCCGGCCTATGGTCCGCGGTTTGCCGACCACCGTGTGACGGACGAAATGATCGAGGCGCGCTGGGACGCAGGCGAGTCTGCAGCAAACGAGATGAGGCAGGCCGAGGAGGAATGGCTTCTCGGTCTTGCGCGCGGCTTTGGTGTGGATGTGCGCATCCGGGCGCTCGAGCGCGCTTTTTCCTACGAGCGGTCGGAATTGGCACTTGCGATCGGTGCATTTCTTAAGAGGATCGGCCTCGCGCCGGCGGAC
This sequence comes from Novosphingobium sp. THN1, assembly GCF_003454795.1. Classification (GTDB taxonomy): domain Bacteria; phylum Pseudomonadota; class Alphaproteobacteria; order Sphingomonadales; family Sphingomonadaceae; genus Novosphingobium. Next base: position 327,803 of record NZ_CP028347.1, on the reverse strand, counting down.
GTGCCCGGCGTCAACAACCGCTTTATTAACAGCCTCGTTAATGGCACGGTCGAGAACTTCGGGAGCCATTTTCAGGAAGGCCCCTATGGTGACGGGTCGATCGGCGACGAGAAGACGCGCTGGGCCGAATTCATGGCGTTCCGTAGCCAATTTGCTTGTAGCGGCTGCGGACGGACAAAATATCAGCGGCCTTTTCCACTAAACAAGCCGGTGTGCGCCCATGGTGGGTGTGAAACGCAATTTGCGTTCTCCGCTGCCGCAACTGCTTCCGAGACTGCGTGATTTTCCTGACCGCCCCTCCCCGGGGGGCGATTTGAAAAGACAGCCATTCGATTAAAGGTTGAGAGCTGGACCGATCGGTGGCAGCGTTCGACCGGTCCGCGCCACGAGCCGCCAGTCCGCGACAAGCCAACTATGCTCATCCATGGACTACTCCATTGCAACCGCGAACGTTCGCTTCAACCGAAACCTGCCGCTCCGGCGTGCGATTGCGACTGGCGGGTTTGTCCCAGACCAATTCTTTCCGCCATTTCCAATAGAGTGATGAAGGAACGGTGGGAAGGGGCATGCAAACCCAACGCTGGCATGTCTGGATTCAGATTGTGATCCCTGCCAGCTTCTCGACCACCACGTTCGTCAACTCTCATCACGCATGAACGACCAAAGCTCACGTGCCAATGCCGTCCCTTCTTTCGTGACGAAGATTCGCTTGTCCCGAAGACGCTGATCCAGCCTGAGCACGTTCTTCGTGATGTAAGAGGCCCACCGACCAGCCGTATTATTGGCGGGATCACCTGCGTCGTAGATCGGTTTGAACTGCACAGGGTCACCTGCCTTTGCTGCATATCCTGCAGCGGCACGGCCTTTCGGATGATCAGCGAACTTCCGTGAGAACATGACCTTGAGTCTCGTTGCCACATGTGGATCCTCGGTTTGGACGAAGCCATGGATGTGTAAGCCGACCGAGCCGTATCCGCGTCGCCCTTTTCCTTCGATGACGTATGTCAGTGGAAGCTTGCTCAGCCCTTCTTCTGCCAAACCGTTCGAGATGAGTTTAAAAATTCGTTCGGATGGGTTGCAGCCATTAGCGCTCCATTTGCTTTCAAGGTCTGGCCGGATTTTCGCGGTGAAGGAGTAGCCACCGAAAATGAGAGTCGCGCGAAGTAGGAGATGAAGCTTGAGATACTGACCAACGTTTCTCCAAGGATTGAGATGTTCCTCACCCAGGTTGGTATAATCCCTGTATTGTTCAAAATCAGCCCATACTGACAAAGGGTCAGGAGGGTATCTCCCTGAGCCCATGAGACTCGCGCGAATCTGAGCATCTCTCGCAGTGAGTTGAACAACTTCATGCTCTCGTTCTGCTTGCTCTCTAATTGCCTGATTCAGCTTTCTCACGCCCAATTTTGCTGGATTTTTGGACGATAGGTTTGAGCGCCGATAAGTCTTGAGCTTGTTAGTTGAAGGCATCGAAATGGCGGCCTGACCTGCGGCTGATTTTAGTGCAGAGCAGCTAACGCAGGACGGCACAAAAGGGAAGTTTTTGTCGGCCACAGCCTACGTGAATGACGCTTCGGCAAAACGCATACCCATCTTAAATCTGATCAAGCCACGCGCGCCTGAAGCAATTTTGGACTGGAGCCGTGCATGAGCGATTCGGACGAATGCAGCAAGCTGGTGAGTCGCAGATGGGATATGGTCTTACTGTCTTCAACACCCTATCGCTCACTCACCGGGAGATGCATGAGTGCTACAGAAGGTGCTACAGCGAGGTGCTACAACTCTTGGCTCAAAACCCCTATTTTTCGGGGTTTTTGAACTCTGGCTGGGGCGGCAGGATTCGAACCTGCGAATGCCGGTACCAAAAACCGGTGCCTTACCACTTGGCGACGCCCCAACAGGAGGCGCGCTTATAGCGCGGTCAGGCCATATGCCAAGAGGGCTTGAAAGGGGTAAGCGGGAAGGTCCGCCCACCCCTTCTAGTTCGTCAGAAGCCCTTGACGATGCTCTGCAGTTTTTCAGGGGGCAGGGCGTCGAAGTCGCTCGCGTCGTGGCGTTCCGCAAGGCCCTTTTGCGAGTTTACCAGCCGCCCACGCAGAACGCCGGGGCGTGCGTCGATTTCTGCGACCCAACGTCCCACGTGCTCATATTCGTGCATGGACAGGAAGGTTGCAGCTTCGCCATAGGCCTCGCCCCGGTAGATGTTGCCGAACCAGGTGTAGGTGGCGAGATCGGCGATGGTGTAATCGTCACCGGCGAGATAGCGGGTCTTGGCAAGCTGGCGATTGGCGACGTCGAACAGGCGTTTGGTCTCCATCGCATAGCGATCGATGGCGTATTCTATCTTGATTGGCGCATAGTTGTAGAAGTGGCCGAAGCCTCCCCCGATGAAGGGCGCCGAGCCGACCTGCCAGAAGAGCCAGGACAGGCATTCGGCACGCGCCTGACCGGATGTCGGCAAGAGGACGCCAAACTTCTCAGCCAGGTGCATGAGGATCGCACCCGATTCGAAAACCCGGAAAGGTTCCGGTCCGGACCGGTCGACCATCGCCGGAATCTTGGAGTTCGGGTTGATGTCGACAAAGCCCGTCGTGAACTGGTCACCATCGAAGATCTTGATCAGCCAAGCGTCGTATTCCGCTTCGGAGAAGCCCATATGGAGGAGTTCTTCCAGCATGATGGTGGCTTTCTGCCCGTTGGGTGTGCCGAGCGAGTAGACCTGAAAGGGGTGCTTGCCGATCGGCAGGTCACGCTCGCTGGTGGGGCCTGCAATCGGGCGATTGACGCTGGCGAAGGCGCCTCCATTCGCCTTGTCCCACGTCCAGACCTTTGGCGGAACGTACTCTTCTGACATCAGGAGCTCCTTCGAAATTTGTTAGTATTGCATACTATATCGCGGCGTGACGCGGGAACTGCAAGCGCGCTGCAGCCGTTCGCCGACCTATGGAGAGCAAAGCCGCAAAACTCGTGCATGTCGATGATAACCTTCCCGGCGTGACACGGCGACGATGCGGCAGAGGCTGGGCCTATTTCGATGCGAAAGGCAAGCGTATCGCGGACCGCGCCGAGATCGCGCGCCTCAATGCGATCGCCCTGCCTCCGGCTTATGTCGACACCTGGTACTGTCCTGCTCCGAATGGTCACATTCTCGCGACCGGGACCGACGCCAAGGGACGTAAGCAATACCGTTATCATCCTGACTTCCGGGCTGAACGGGAAAGCGAGAAGTTCGATCGCTGTGCCGTCTTTGGTCGTCTGCTGCCCTTGGTCAGAGCGCGCGTGGCGGACGAGCTGGAGCGTAGCAAGCTGTCGCGCGACCGCTGCATTGCCAGCGTCGTGCGGCTACTGGACAGCGGCGGGATACGCGTCGGCAACGAAGCCTATGTGCGTGCCAACAGCAGTTTCGGGGCGACGACGCTGAGGATGCGCCATGCCGAGGTGAAGGGGCAGGTGCTGCGTCTGCGCTTCCGGGCCAAATCGGGCAAGGATCGGGAAATGCAGGTAACCGATCGGGGGCTCGTTCGCTTCGTGAGAAAGATGCAGGATCTGCCGGGACAGAACCTCTTTCAGTACCTTGACGAGGATGGTCACCCGTGTCCGGTGGGCTCATCAGACGTCAACAACTGGCTGCGCGAGGTGATGGGCGAAGACTTCACTGCCAAGCACTTCAGAACGTGGCGGGCCAGCGTCCTTGGTTTTGCAGCACTGGCGCAGGCCGCTGATCAGGTTTCGCTCAAGGCGCTGCTGGCGGAAGTCTCCGAGCACCTCGGAAACACCCCGGCAATCGCCCGGAAGAGCTATATTCATCCCGCTGTGCTGGACCTGCTCGAGGAACAGGAGCATTGGCGGCAGCAACTGCGCCTCCCGCGCGCGACGCGATGGCTTTCGCGGCACGAGCGAGGACTGTTGGAGCTGCTAGAAAATGGCCCGACGGCTGCCGAACTGATCAGAGCCGCCGGTTGAAGATCAATTGTATTCGATGACAGCGTCGCGCCGCAGGTCGCGAAGGTAGGTCTGCGCACGCTTGTTCACGCGATCGTCTTCCATCTGCGCCATCATCTCGTCGAAGTTGGGGCCGCTGGCGACCTGCGGATCATCGCGACCGCAGAGCATCAGCACACGAACACCCTCGTCGATCGAACCGAACGGAGGAGTTGTCTGCCCGACCTGGAGGTTCAGCAAGGTATCCTGCAGCTGGGCGGGCAGATCGCGTGCCTTGATCTGATCGTTGGCAACAACAGTGGCGCCGATCTTGGTGGCTTGCACTTCGGCATCGCCGCAGCCCTTGATCGCTTTCACGGTTGCAGCAAACTCTGCGGCGCGCTTGGTCGCCTGATCGTTTGAGGTGCCCTTGGCAAACTCGATCGAAATCTGCTTGAGGCTCAGCAGGGCATCACGCGGGTCGGCAGTAAGGACCTGGCGCTTGTCGATCAGGTAGAGGATGGAGAACCCACCACGGATTTCTACAGGGCCGGCAAGTTGCCCGGGAGCCATTGATCCCGCAGCCGCCGCAAGTTCGGTCGGCAACTGGCCAAGGCGGATCCAGCCGAGATCGCCGCCCACCGAAGCGGTCGAAGCTTCCGAGTACTGCCGGGCGTAGGCGACGAAACTGCCTCCCTGCTTCAGTTGCTCGACGATTTTCTCTGCGTTTGCAAAGACCTGAGCCTTGTTCTCATCGGTTGCGGCGAGGAAGATTTCGCCGATCCGGTATTCGTCGGTGCCCTTCGAGGCCTGGAGGCGCTGGATGGCTTCCTGCACTTCGCCTTCCGAGATGTTGACGAACGGCTGCACGTTACGTCGCAGCAGGTTCTGCCATGCGATTTCACCGCGGATCTGGCGCTTGAGCGAAGCTGCAGACGAGCCGATACGTGCGAGATACTTTTCCATCGCTTCGGGAGACTGGCCGAAGTTCTGCGTGGCCACGCGCTCATAAGTCGATTCCACCTGCGCGTCGTCGGCCGGTACGTCGGCAGCCTTGGCTTCCTGAATCTGAAGCGTTTCGTCGATCAGATTGCGCAACACCTGCATGCGCAGGCGTTCGGTTTCTTCTGCGCTGATCTTTCCGCCATTGGCCGACACGATCAGGGCAAGACGCTGTTCCACGTCGGTGCCGGTCACGATCTCGCCATTGATGATGGCAGTCGCGCGACGGACGTTAGGATCGTTCGTTCCGAACATGGTCGGATTGGCCGGAATGTTGAGAGGCGCATTTGCTCCCTGCGCCAGAACCGGCGAGGCGGCGATCGAAAGCGCACCGAGCGCCATGGCGGTGGAACCCAGCGTGCGCGAAACCGCCTTGCGGGTGATCTTCAGCTTGGACGTCATGGTCTTGGAATTTGTCCTGTCGAACTGGCGCTCGTACGGCGGCCTTCTGCTATGATCTCTCTCTGGCCGCGGGCGGCTTAACCCAAGCTGAGTGGCGCATCAGACGCAAAAGGGCAATAGAAGAGGCTATTTCACCCCGAGGTTCTTGAGCGAAAGGGAAATCTGGAAGGAGTTGCCGCGCACCGCGTCACCGATGTTCACATAGTCACGCCGCCATGTGAAGGAGAGGTCGAGGCAATCGTCGGTGTAGGCCACGCCAAGGCGGTGCCGGAGCATCTGGAAACCATCTGACGTACGGGTCGGGTCTTCGTTGCGGTCCGTCAGGTTGACGATTGCCGAGCCGAAGACGGAAAACGCATTGGTAATGGGTGTGCGGGCGGCGATACGCAGTTCCTCGCGGTCCTGCAGATCCTCGAATGCGGTCGCAATGTTGCGGTTCAGCTTGAGATAACCCGCCTCGATATAGCGGCGATGGTTCCCTATCGTCGCGTCAAACTCGTTCCGGCGAAGCGCGAAGCTGTCCTTGTCGAGCCGGAAGCGGTGCGTGAACTTGATGACGTCGCCGAACCGGACGGTTGTGCGGCCGACATAGTCCGAGGCGCGATTGGTCAACCCGGTGCCGTCGGGCAGGATCGTCGCCTGGCTCGACAGACGATAACTTTGGCCGATCGTTGTCATCACGCGAAGGCCTGGACGCTGAAACGTCCAATCGAAGCCGTAAGTGAAACGCACTCCGTCTTCGATACGGTCGTGACCCGGGAAGCGGTTCAGGGCGAAAAGGTTGGTGTCTTCCAGATCGACCGAGCGCGAATCCTCGTTCGGGATTTCGAAGTTGCGAACGCCCGGAGTCGCCACGACTTGCAGGCGCGGCGTCAGCACTTGCGTGCCGCCGAATGCCTCGCCCACGAAAGGCCACTTCACGTCCACGGCTGCCGTGGCGATGGCGCGAGTCTGCCAGCCCGGCAAGCCGCGGTAGATGGCTGTCGTGGTAAGGTCATTGTCTGAACTATGATAGGCATCCCCGCGCACGAGGCCGGTGAGTGTCACTTCCTGACCCATGCCGGTTATCGTGCGGAGATCCCACTGCGCGCGGGCAAAAGCGCGCTGGCTGTCCTGTCCCGCAGTGCGGACGATGGCCAGGCTGTTGGCCTCCAGTTCGAACCGGCCCGGCACGCCATCGAATGCCACGCGCTTGCGATAGTCGATCGCCGGCAGGGCGAGGGGCACCATGCCTTGGGGATCGTTGACGCGGACGGTCTGCGTGACCCAGCCGGCGATCGAGAGATAGCTGTTGTCGTCAATGCGCTCTAGATTCAGCGAGGAACGCAGACGGTCGTCACGGCTGATGTCGTAGCGGCGCAGGAAGGTGCGGTCCGAGGCGAAACGAGCGTTGCCGGTCAGGCTCCAGTGCGGTGAGAACTGGAGCTTGCCGTTGGCGTCGAGATAGCCGCGCCATGACTGCTGGCTGGCGTTGGCTGCGCCCGTCGACGTGCTGCCGAGCGGAATGCGCGAGCTTCGCGTCGCATAGCCGGTAACCTGGAACGCGCCGAGGTTGGTGAGGTGCCGGTACTTGGCCGTCAACATCGGTAGCGACCCGGTGTAGAACGTGCCGGTCAGCGAAAGGTCACGGTTGTCGGCGATGCGCCAGTACCAGGTCTCGCTGATTTCCGCGCCGTTTGCCGCGCCTAGGCGGAAGTCGGGAATCAGCAGGCCGGTTTCGGCACGGAAGTCCGACGTGTGGCCGAGGCCGGGCAGCGGCAGGATCGGCACGCCGAACATGCGCAGTGTGGCGCCCTTGTATTTCACGCGCTTCTGCTTGGCATCGAAGTACACGCGAGCGGCGGTGACTTCCCAGCTCGGCTTTTTCGGGCAGCCCTTGCTGTCTTCGACCGCGCATCCCGAATACGCGGCGTTTTCGAGCGTCATGTTGCCGTATTCGTCGCGCGTCCCGCGCTCTGCGGCAAGGCGCCCGCCGGTGCGAAGGACGACCAGCAGGTCCTCGATTGCGCCGGCCTTGAACTCGTCGGTCAGCTCCACCTTGTCGGTATAGACGGTATTTCCGTCCTCATCGACGAAGCGGATGTTGCCTGTGGCGAGGATCTGCCCTGTTGTGCGGTCCCAGGTGACATTATCAGCGCGGACGGTCTGCACATCGTGGCGGAGCACGACGTTGCCGTCGGCAAAGACCTTTTCGGCGTTGCTGTCGTAGCGGACCTTGTCCGCCTCGAAGCGAACGACATCGTCGACCGAGGATTCGTCGCCCGCCGGCGAGGAAAGCGGCGCTTCCTGCGCGCTCGCCTGCGCACTGAGTGTAGAGAATAGCGCCAGTGCCGAGGAGGCAGCGGCCAAGCGCGCAAGGCGCAAGCGTCGATCAAGGGCTTGCGGCTGCGGCCGCCGGGCGGGTTGCATGCGCTTGCCTATCGCACCAGTGCACCCTAACTGCAATTCCACAATTTCCGCTTCCCGCCCAGCTTGCGTCGAAGTGTGACGTCCATTCCGTTCAGGAGTTCCCGATGAAGGTCGTTTTCCGCACCAGCGATGCCCCGCTTCCCCGTCTGGTCGCCCGTCTCGTGGCGCAGGATGCGCTGCCTTCCGATCTTGATGCAGTGGTGCGCGAAGGCGCTTCGGCCGCCCGGTTTGCCGGAAAGGCAGGGCAGGTATTCGAGGCCTTTGTCGCAGGCGATTCCGGCGTGAAGCGGCTGGCTCTGGCCGGGATGGGCAAGGCAGACGCCGCCGATCGCAGCGCCAGCCTCGAGAAGGCCGGCGCAGCACTGACCGCCAAGTACCTCACCTCTGGCGAGACTTCGCTTGCCATCGATTTCAGCGGTTCCGGCCTGTCCGGCGCCGAGGCGGCGTCGGTGCTGTTCGGCGCAAGGCTGCGCGGCTGGCGCCATGATGTCTATCGCACGAAACTGAGCGATGAGCAGAAGCCGTCACTGACCGAGATCGTCGCGGTCAATGCCCCGGAAGGCGCTGCAGCAACCTGGGAAATCGAATCGGCGCTTGCCGAGGGCATCGAGTTCACGCGTGAGCTCGTCGCCGAGCCCGCCAACATCATCTACCCCGAAAGCTTTGTCGAACGCGCCAAGGCGCGGCTGGAGGGTACTGGCGTCGAGATCCTCGTGCTTGGCCTCAAGGAAATGAGCGAGCTTGGCATGGGCGCGCTGCTCGGCGTGGCGCAAGGTTCGGTGCGTGAGCCGAAGTTACTGGCAATGCGCTGGAAGGGCGCAGACGTTGACAAGCCTACCGCCTTTGTCGGCAAGGGCGTGACCTTCGATACCGGCGGCATTTCGATCAAACCCGCTGGCGGCATGGAAGACATGAAGTGGGACATGGGCGGCGCTGGCGCTGTCGCTGGCACCATGCTCGCACTAGCCAAGCGCAAGGCCAAGGCCGACGTGATCGGCGTCTGCGGCCTTGTCGAGAACATGCCCGATGGCAACGCCCAACGGCCCGGCGACGTCGTCACATCGATGTCCGGCCAGACGGTCGAAGTGATCAACACCGACGCCGAGGGCCGCCTCGTGCTTTGCGACGCGCTGACCTGGGTGCAGAAGGAATACTCGCCGAAGACGATCGTCGATCTCGCCACGCTGACGGGGGCCATGATCATTTCGCTCGGTCATGAATACGGCGGCATGTTTGCCAATGACGATGACCTTGCCGCCAAACTCGATGCAGCCGGCAAGACCTCGGGCGACAAGCTGTGGCGCTTCCCGCTCGGCCCGTCCTACGACAAGCTGATCGACAGCCCGATTGCCGACATGAAGAACGTCGGGCCCCGTTATGGCGGGTCGATCACGGCCGCGCAGTTCCTCCAGCGCTACATCGACAAGGGCGTGGCGTGGGCGCACCTCGACATCGCGGGCATGGTCTGGGCCGACAAGCCTGGCCAGACCTGGGACAAGGGCGCGACCGGCTTCGGCGTGCGCGTGCTCGACCGCTACGTCCGCGACGTACTGGAAGCCTGAGGCTTTCCCATGCCAAAGATGCGGCGCAAATCTGATCTTCCGACGAAGGTTTGCGCCGCATGCGGTCTCCCGTTCACATGGCGAAAGAAGTGGGAGCGGGATTGGGACAATGTGAAGTTCTGTTCCGACCGCTGCCGTAGCGGCAAGAGCAAGGTGGCTGGCTGATGCGTGTCGATTTCTACCAGCTTACCAATGATCCGGCCGAACAGGTCCTTCCGCTGATCGCGCGCAATACCCTTGGCGCGGGTGAGCGGTTGCTGGTCGTGTCAGACGATGAAGCGCAGCTCCGCCGCGTCAGCGAGGCGCTGTGGACGCGCTTGCCCGAGACGTTCCTTGCCAACGGCCGCGCCGGGACCGACAACGACCACCGCCAGCCAATCTTGCTGTCGGACGTCCCTGAGCCGGCTAACGGCGCAAAGTATCTGGCGCTGGCCGACGGCATCTGGCGCGAGGGCGAGTTCGAACGCGTCTTCCTGCTGTTCCTCCCCGCCCGGATCGACGACGCACGCGGCTGCTGGCGAATGCTTGGGAGCCGCGAGGGGTCGAGCGGCGCTACTGGCGGCAGGAGGGCGGCAAGTGGAAGGAGGGACCGTGAGCGGAGAGCCTTCGCTTCCATTCTCACCTCCTCAAATTGATCGTGTCACCTTCTTCAAGCGCGACGAGATCACGACAGATCTGATCTGCTGCGAGGTTGTCGTTTCCGGCCAGATCCATTTTTTCCACGAGGAATGTGCCGAATGGCGAGCACTTCTGAATAGTTTCTGTGATTTGACCGGCTTTGACGACAACTGGTTCGCAAAAGTCCAATGTCCACCCTTCGAAGCCTGCGAGACAGTTGCGTTCGTTCGTCGTTGATTCCGCCATCCTTGCACCGCAGCACAAACCTCGCTAGGGGCGCGCGCAATCAGATCTCCCCTTTTGCAAGGAACGCTCCCATGGCGGTTACCCGCACCTTTTCGATCATCAAGCCCGACGCTACCCGTCGCAACCTGACCGGCGCGGTCACCAAGATGCTGGAAGAAGCAGGCCTGCGCGTCGTTGCTTCGAAGCGCATCCACATGAGCCGCGAGCAGGCCGAAGGCTTCTACGCCGTTCACAAGGAACGCCCCTTCTTCAACGACCTGGTCGAGTTCATGATCTCGGGTCCGGTCGTCGTGCAGGTGCTCGAAGGCGAGAACGCCATGCAGCGCAACCGCGACATCATGGGCGCAACCAACCCTGCCAACGCCGAACCCGGCACGATCCGCAAGGAACTGGCTGAATCGATCGAAGCCAATACTGTTCATGGTTCGGACTCGGACGAGAACGCGGCGATCGAAATCGCCTACTTCTTCAAGCCGGAAGAAATCGTCGGTTGATCGGCGAAAGCCGCAGTTGATTGAAGGGCCGGGGCAGCGATGCTCCGGCCTTTTTCGTGGGTGCGATACCGACCTTCGGCCAATGTTGCGCGGATGCAACGCTTCGTTGCAAATCACATGTTATCCGACATAACCATAATTGTAAGCGGGGCATACAAGGCGTAGGCATCCTTTTGTTCCAACACGAGAACGCTGAGGCCTTTGGTCTCTTCAGGGAGGATACCTGATGTTCACAACCCGCGCTTCCGCGCGCCTGCTGGCGCGCACCAGTCTGTTCGCCGCAGCGGCATTTGCCCTTTCGCAACCTGTTCTCGCGCAGGACGCCGCTCAGGATGCGGCCTCGTCCGAAGAGGGCGGCGAAATCATCGTGACCGCGCAAAAGCGTGCGCAGTCGCTTTCCGACGTCTCGCTTTCGGTTGCCGCTGTCGGTACCGAGCAACTGGCCGCCAACAACACCGTCAACCTCGAAGGCCTGCAGGCGCTGGTGCCTTCGATCAGCTTCGGCAACGACTTCAACTTCGCCAAGCTGTTCATCCGCGGCATCGGCCTGTCGAGCTCGCTGCCGGGCGTTGACCCGTCGGTCGCGCTCCATGTGGACGGCGTTGTCGTCGGCCTCGCGCAAGCGCAGCTCGGCTCGATGTTCGATCTCGAACGCGTCGAAGTTTTGCGCGGGCCGCAGGGTACTCTTTATGGCCGCAATGCCACCGGCGGCGCGGTGAACCTGATCACCGCCAAGCCGACCGACAAGCTCGACGGCTACGTTCGTCAGACCCTCGGCGGCGATGCCTTCCTGGTGCAGACCGATGCCGCGATCGGCGGTCCGATCGCCGAAGGCGTGCGTGCGCGCGTCGCAGTCCAGCGCATCAAGCGAGATGGCTTCGGCATCAACGAGTTCACCGGCAACGAGATCGACAACGCCAACCAGTGGTCGGTGCGCGGTCACCTGCAGTTCCTGCCGACCGACAAGCTTTCGATCCTGCTGACCGGCGAACTGCACACCGAGAACGATCGCTCGCTGGCCGTGAAGTTCCGCGAAGTTTCGTTCCCGGCACTCAGGTCGCCAGCCTTACGGCGCTCGGTCAGCGCACCAACGCTGATGGCAGCGCCGCGTCGTTTGCCAAGAACGTCCGCAACCTCAACACGAACTACGACCCGATCAACGATCGCAAGCAGTATGCCTTCACCGGCATCATGGACTACGCAGCGTCCGACACGGTCGCGCTCAAGTCGCTGACCAGCTATCGCAACTTCCGCGCGATCTTCTTCCACGACTTCGACATGTCGTCATACGCCGGCTACCCGCTGGCGCAGACCAACGCCGTGCGCACCAGCGCCAATCACTGGCAGCCGGTGTTCGAAAACCAGTTCAGCCAGGAACTGCAGCTCAACGTCGACACCGACAAACTGCATGCAGTCTTCGCCGGCTTCTACCTGAAGGAAGACATCCGCGTCGAGAATCACATCGGTTTTGACGTTCTTACCAACACCGATCCGTTCCGCGTGCAGTTCGACGGCAAGCTCGATGTCGAGACATGGGCCGTGTTCGGCAACGTGACCTATGACCTGACCGAGCAGCTCTCGCTCAAGGCTGGTGGCCGCTACTCGTGGGAAAAGCGCAAGATCAAGAACAACAGCGGGATCGGCACCGCGGCGACCGGCTTCGTGCTCGATCCGCTGCAGTGGGACACGTCGAAGACCTGGGATGACTTCTCGCCCTCGCTGGGTGTCGAGTTCCGTCCGAATGACGATGTGATGGCCTATTTCAACTGGTCGCGCGGCTTCAAGTCCGGCACTGCCGAAATCGGTTCGCGCCGTTCGGCAACAGCGGTCACGCCGTTCGTGAACCCGGAGAAGGTCGAGGCTTTCGAAGGCGGCATCAAGTATAGCGCCGGCTCGCTGCAGACCAATCTTGCCGTGTTCTACCAGAAGCTCAAGAACGGTCAGTTCCAGCGGACCTTCCCGATCCCGAACCCGCCGTTCTTTGCCAGCGCGCTCGAAAACGCGGCGGAATCGCGGGCCTATGGTGCTGAGTTCGAACTGCGCTGGCGCCCGATCGATGGCCTCGCCATCGATGCTTCGGCAGCGTACCTCAACTCCAAGTTCACCAAGTTCTTCTCGAAGAACCCGCTGAACGCGGCGCTGTTCGGCCCTGGCGGCGCTTCGCTGCCTGACGAAGACCTGTCGGGCAACGCCACCCGCATGAGCCCGAAGTGGACGCTGAACTTCAACCCGACCTACACGGCTGACCTTTCGAGCGGTGCCAGCGTGGTGTTCGGTACGAACGTGTCCTATCGTTCGAAGCAGTACCACACCGAGTTCAACGACGATCGCATGGCCGCCGACGGCTATGTGATGGTCGATGCCAACGTGAAGTACCGCCACTCGGACGACCGGACTTCGGTCAACCTGTGGGTGCGCAACCTGACCAACGAACTGGTCTGGGCGGGCAGCTACGCGGTGGCCACCAGCCGCACGATCGGTGGCACGCTGATGCCGCCGCGGACATATGGCATTACGCTCGGCTACGAATTCTGAGCCATCGCTCAGGCAAAATGACAAGAGGCCGCCGGTTCACTCCGGCGGCCTTTTTGTTAAGGTCATGCGCCAGAGGAGACCTGAAGAATGCAGGGCATGGGTGGGGGCGATTGTCCCTTCGAATTCAACTTCGATGCGGCGACATTCAAGGTCGGCGACACGGTCAGCTATCGCATCGTCGGTAGCCCGATGTTCGAGGACATGCCTTTTGCGGCAGAACTCGTCGAAGTGCACGAAGACCACGTGATCATCGCCGGAGACCCCAACGATTCAACGGTGCGCTATCGTGGCACGCGGGAAAGCAGGCCGCAGGTGCAGGCCAGCGAGATCTAGGCTGTTAAGGCCTGTTCCGCACGATACCACTGGGTCAGGCCCCACGCGATTCCGGCTATTGCAAGCAGGCCGAGCAGAATCGGCATCGTGTAGCCGAAACCAGTCGCAAGCAGGGCTGCGGCAACCAGTGCGGCAGTTGAGCACCCGAGGTCCCACCCGCCCTCTGTCGCCATGTTGAAGCGCAAGGTGCATTGCGAGCGCTGTGCCATGGCATAGAGCGGCGAGAGCATGGCCGTTGCCAGCATCGGCGCGGCCAGCGCCCCGAGCGCCGTGGCAACAAGCGCGGGCAGGGGAGAGGTCCACGCCAGAGCCTTGAGCACCAGAACCGCAGCACCAAGGCCATAGGCGAGCGCAAGCGAATGCGTACCGCGCCCGCCGTCGATCAGCCGGCCGATGATCAGGCTGCCTGCCGCTGCGCCCAGCCCCGCAAGTGCCAGGGCGCCGCCAAAGCTTTCAAAGCTCTGTCCCAGAGTTACGAACAGCGCGAGGTTCCAGACCACGACCGAGCAGCCCGATTGCAGCCCCTCGGCAAAGTATATGCGACGCCCTGCGCTGACGATCGCGGGATCTGCACGGCTTTCGCGGGGGATCGCCGGATTGGGGGCGCCGGCCAGCGGCAGGCCCGCAAGAAGTTGCATCGCCGCGATAACGGCAAAGCCGATGACCGGCCCCGCGCCGGAAAGCAGAAAGCCTCCCGCAACTGGGGCAACGATTCCCACTGCGGCAGTGGTCGCCTGTTGGATCGACACCTGCCGACCCAACGCGGCGTTATCGCCAGCGGCCGAGACATAGGCGTGATAACCGGTCCAGTAGAGCACGCTGCCAAGCCCGGAGACGAGGATATACGCCAGCAGCAGCAGTCCCGTGCCCTCGACGAACGGCAGCATCAGGAACGAGGCAGCGCGAACGCCGCAGCCTAGCAGCAGCACGGCGCGCAGTCCGTGCGCATGGGCGATAGGCAGCACTGCCGCTCGCAGGGCGAAGCGTGAGATCAGCACAAGAGCGAAGCTGGCCAGCGCAAGCGCCGGGCTTAGCCCCTGCTTGACCAGAAAGCCGACCACGAACAGCCCGCCGCTTGCCTCAACAAACGATTGCAGGCCGGTATGTGCGTAGATGCGGTGGATAGCCGTGAGCTGCATGGCGCTCTTTAGAACTCCAGCATTGCGGCGAGCCGCTTGGGCGCCACGGCGGCCCAGCTGCGGCGAAGCCAGTCGGCGGCGTGCTCCCAATCGACATCGGGCCGGTTGAGGATCAGCCCCGCCCAGCCGCTTGCACCGTAGTAGGCGGGCCGGAACCAGGTGCCCTCGTCCTGCTCGATCAGGGCGGCCAGTTCATCCTGTCCGCTGGTCTTCACCAGCAAAGCAATGTGCGGGGTGCCGTGGTGCTGATCGTTGAAATAGGCGAAGTATTTGCCGCCTACGCGCCAGCCGGGGGCACCGTGGCTTTCACGCTCTTCAACATCGGGAAGGGCAGCAGCGAGGCCGCGCACCTTCTCGAGTAACCATTCGGCGCTGTTCTCGCGCGCAACATAGCTGGCCAGCGTCCGCGAATAGAGCTGGTGCTCGGCGAACAGGACGCGAGCGGCGAGACTGTCACCCGTATCGCCGGGGATGATCGCTACCGGCGTCTGGCCAAGGATCGGGCCATCGTCGAGTTCGGCTGTCACGAGATGCACGGTGCAGCCGCCGTGGCTGTCGCCAGCCTCTATCGCGCGATCGTGGGTGTGCAGACCCTTGTACTTGGGCAGCAGCGAAGGGTGGATGTTGAGCATCCGGCCTTCCCAGCGTCCGACGAACTCAGGGCTCAGGATGCGCATGTAGCCGGCCAGAGCGATATAGCGCGCCCCGGCCTTTACCACCTCGGCCTCCATCATCGCGTCGTGGTCTGGCCGGTGAATGCCCTTGTGCGGCAGGCAGAACGTCGCCACGCCTTCGGCTTCGGCAAGCTTCAGGCCCGAAGCATCCGGATTGTTCGATAGAACAAGGACGATCTCATAAGGACAGTCCGCCGCACGGCTTGCATAGAGCAGCGCGGCCATGTTGGTGCCGCTGCCCGAAATGAAGACGGCGACGGGGACCCGGTCAGCCAATGTGGGTGGCTTCCCATGCCTCGCGGGCGGACCACGTCTCGACGCTGCCGGTGACGGTGCAGCCTTTTTCGCCCGCGATGATCGTGCCCACGCGATAGACGGTCTCGCCCGCTGCAGCGAGATCTGCGGCGAGCGAATCGGCCTCGGCCGCTTCCACCGCCAGGATCATGCCGATGCCGCAATTGAAGGTGCGGGCCATTTCCTCAGGCTCGATGTTGCCTTGGGCCTGGAGGAACGCCATCAGGCGGCTCTGCTCCCAGCTGTTTGCATCGATGCGCGCATGCAGGCCTTGTGGCAGGACACGGGGCACGTTCTCGAGCAGGCCGCCGCCGGTGATGTGGGCGAGTGCGTTGATGCGGCCCGAGCGGATGAACGGCAGCAGGCTCTTCACATAGATGCGGGTCGGCTCGATCAGGTAGTCGATCAGCAGGCGTTCGTTGTCGAACAGGGCAGGGCGGTCCAGTTTCCAGCCCTTGTCCGCGGCAAGGCGGCGCACCAGCGAGTAACCGTTCGAATGCACACCGGAAGAGGCGAGGCCGAGCAGCACGTTGCCTTCGGCCACGCGGTCGCCGGTCAGCTGTTCGCCACGCTCGACCGCGCCAACGCAGAAGCCGGCGAGATCGTAGTCACCATCGGCGTACATGCCGGGCATTTCCGCGGTTTCGCCACCGATCAGGGCGCATCCGGCCTGCTTGCAGCCCTCGGCAATGCCGGCGACCACGCGCTCGGCCACGCCATTGTCCAGACGGCCGGTCGCAAAGTAATCGAGGAAGAAGAGCGGTTCGGCGCCCTGCACGATCAGGTCGTTCACGCACATGGCGACAAGGTCGATGCCGATCTTGTCATGCCGGTCATGATCGATCGCCAGCTTGACCTTGGTGCCGACCCCGTCGTTGCCGGCAACAAGGAGCGGGTCCTTGTAGCCTGCCGCCTTGAGGTCGAAGAAGCCGCCGAAGCCGCCGAGCTCCGCATCCGCGCCGGGACGGGCGGTTGACTTCGCCAAGGGCCCAATGGCCTTCACCAGCGCATTGCCAGCGGCGATGTTTACGCCAGCCTTGGCGTAGCTATAGCTCTCGGGCTTTTCCTGCTTGTCGCTCATGGTGCGCGCGCCTAGCGCTTTCCTGCTTGGATTTCCACTTTCGTTTCGGCAAAAGCGGGCATCCAGTTACGGAATTCGAATTCCGTGTGCGTTAGTGGCCGGTCCTTCCGTCCATGACTGGTTTCGGAGTTCCCTTGGTCGCGCTGCATTTGCCATTCGAAAAAGCGAAAAACCGCAAGGCATTGATGCTGGGCATTGCCCTGATCGCAGGCCTCGGCGGGGCGGCGCTTGTCGCACAGATCGAAGGCGATCGCGGCATTCCGCCAATTGCCAGCAACGGCGATTACGAAGTGCGCGGCATCGAGGTAAATGTCTCTGGAGATAATGCCGAGGACGCCCGCAACAATGGTTGGCGCGAAGCACAGCGCAAGGCCTGGGCCAAACTCTGGGAGAGCAATGGCAGTGGCGGTGCTGCGCCGGGGCTCGACGATTCGACAATCGAATCGATGGTTTCCGCCGTTGTGGTCGAAAGCGAACAGATTGGTCCGCGGCGTTACATCGCCCGTCTTGGCGTGATTTTTGACCGCGCCCGCACTGGCGAGCGACTGGGCATGACCGGGGTCAAGGCGCGTTCGGCGCCGTTGCTGGTCGTGCCCGTGCTCTATCAGGGCGGGGTTGCGACCGTATTCGAAACGCGCACACCGTGGCAGAAGGCCTGGGCGGAGTACCGGACGGGCAACAGCGCCATCGACTATGTCCGACCGGCGGGGGCCGGGTCCGATTCGCTCCTGTTGACGGCCGGCCAGCTTGATCGCCGCAGCCGTAACTGGTGGCGACTGATCCTTGACGAGTTCGGGGCATCCGACGTCATCATCCCTATTGCCCGGCTTGATCGGCAGTTCCCGGGCGGCCCTGTCACCGGTACGTTCACGGCGCGCTTCGGCCCGGACAACCGCTTTCTCGGCAGTTTCTCGCTTACAGCGCGGAGCGAAGCCGAAGTGCCGAAGATGCTGGAAGATGCCATCGGCCGGCTCGACGGAATTTATACGCAGGCGCTTGTCGCCGGCATTCTCAAGCCCGATCCCACGCTCAACATGGCTGCCGAGATCGATCCGAAGCTGATAGAACAGACCTTGGCGACGGCAGGGCCTGTAGCGGTGTCAACGAGCGTAGACGGACCAGCGGCAACGCCGATCGCTGCACCCACGCCCACCACCGCAGCGGCGGTTTCGACCTTCACGATCCAGTTTGCCACGTCTGACGGCCCGGCTGTCGACGCCGGCATGTCGGCAGTGCGGAGCGTTCCCGGGGTAAAAAGCGCGGTTTCAAGCTCGATTGCCATTGGTGGCACCTCGGTCATGCGCGTCACCTATACCGGTGAAATCGAAGCCTTGGCTGCGGCACTGCGCGCACAAGGCTGGCGTGTCACCGTGGGCGCAGGCGCGCTTTCGATTCGCAAGTAACCACAATCGCGGTCCGGGCGTATAACTCGCAGATGTCGTCGCAGATTGCCCTTCCGCTGTTGACGGCTCGCAGTGCCGAGACTGTGGTCATGGGGCCAAGTCTGGAGCCCGTCATCGACGCGCTACAGTCGGTCGATAGCTGGCCGTTCAGAACAGCGATTCTCGTCGGTCCACCGCGTTCGGGCAAGAGCCTGCTGGCCCGCTGGTTTGCGGAATCCGGTGCGGGCGAGGTCATTGACGGCGCCGATTCGCGGCCAGAACACGAAGTGTTCCATCAATGGAACCGCTCGCAAGCGTCAGGCCGTCCATTGCTGCTGGTCAGCGATCGCGCGCGCGGGGAGTGGAAGGTTGCTCTGCCCGACCTTGCCTCGCGTCTGGGCTCGGCCTTGCTGATCGAAATCGGCGCACCGGATGACGAGCTGGTGGCAGGCCTGATCGTGGAACATTCCGCGCGGCGAGGGCTTGTTCTGGGCGAGCAGGCGATTGCCTACCTCTTGCCCAGAGTGGAACGCACGCACGCAGAAATCGAGTTGCTGATTGAAACTCTTGACCGGCTGTCTCTTGAGCGTAAATCACCCGTCACCATATCACTGGTCCGCGACGCGCTTGCCGAGCGGACAGGGGAATTCCAGCCGCGCTTGCTTTAAGCGCCTGAAAGAGAGAGAATCAGGGCATGTTCAACGGCCTGATCGCCTATCTGGACTCGATCCGCTCGCGCGATCCAGCGCCCCGTTCGCGCTGGGAGATTCTCCTCTACCCGGGCCTGTGGGCAGTCGGTTTCCACCGAATCGCGCATTGGCTGTTCGAGGCTGAGCTGTTTTTCCTCGCTCGTCTGGTGAACCATTTCTCACGCTTCGTGACCGCGATCGACATCCATCCGGGCGCCAAGATCGGCAAGCACCTGTTTATCGACCACGGTTTCACCGTTATCGGCGAGACGGCCGAGATTGGTGACAATGTCACCATCTACCAGTGCGTCACACTCGGCGGCACAAACCCTGCCAATGGCGTCCCCGGAAAGCGTCACCCGACGTTGAGCGACAATGCGATCATCGGTTCGGGCGCTCAGATCCTCGGGCCGATCACGGTCGGTCCCGCGCGCGGGTAGGGGCAAACGCCGTTGTGACCGACGATGTGCCCGAAGGCGCCACGATGGTCGGGCTGAAAGCTCGCTCTACCTTGGTTCCTGCTGAAACCTGGCTCAAGGAATTCATTCCTTACGGCACCCCGTGCAAGGAGCCGTGCGAACCCAATGGCGGTACGCGGGTCGATGAACTTGAAGCCGAAGTGGCAGCCCTCAAGGCACAGGTCGCGGCGCTTGTCGCTGCTCAGACAGGTGGTGACGATACTTCGCCCGCGCCTACCCCGACGACGGTCGGCAGAAGGAACCGCAGCTGAGCGTGAACGGCCCTGATGCCGGGACGTCCGGCACCGTCGTCCCATTCCCGAACGCGCGTGCGATCCAGCAAGTCGGTTTCGAACGGCCGGAACTGCTGAAGATCCTCGATCTCTACGGCCGGATGGTCGCAGCCGGGCTCTGGCGCGATTATGCGATGGACTTTGGCAAGGAAGCAGCTGTCTTCGCAGCATTCAAGCGAACAGCGGAACGCCCGACAGCGCGGATCGAGAAACGCCCGTCGTTGCGCAGCAAACAGGGCATGTGGGCGCTGTTCGGAGAAGCCGGGCAAGTCCTCAAGCGCGGTCATGACCTGGCGGGCGTCCTGTCTCCGCTTGAACGCCGGTTGATGAAGATCGTCGAAGACTAGCTCTTCGGCTTGATCAGGAAGTTCATCCAGCAGCTTGCCAGAGGCTTGTTCCGGTCTGCCTGCCACACTTCGGCGCGCACATTGGCAATGCGTCTTCCCGCGCGGATCACCTCACCGCGCGCGAAGGTTTCCACCGTCACCCCGCCCCGCAGGTATTCGACGGAAATGTTCACGGGCTTGATTCGCGTCTTCGCGTCCTCTTCGCCGAGATGGGCGTGAAGAGCCATGATCGCCGCGATTTCCATCATGCCTGCGATAGCGCCGCCGTGAAGGAACCCGGGCCGACCCATGGCGCGATCGGAAAAATCCATTGCCAGAAGCGGGGCACCGTCCAGCATGCCCGCAATCCGCATGCCCATCGATCGCGCGTAGGGCGGCAGACGCTCGGACAGGAGCTCGCTGGACTCGCTCACTTCGCTTCTCCTGGTGAACGTGCCCACCCGTCCGCTTCAACCTGAATGAAGATGCCCGCGGCGTGCGCTACGGGGTCGGCAATGTCGCCATCGTGGGCAATGCCTCGGACGAAGGCCATCGACTTCTTCAACTGGTAGCACTCTGCCCAGGCAACGATCATCTTGCCCGGCGCCGCGGCGCGGACATAGTCGACGCGCAGGTCCAGCGTCACTTGCGGGCGAAAGCCACCGCGCAGCGCCCAGACCGACATCGACGTGGCATTGTCGAGCAGGCTGATTATCGGTCCGGACGCCAGGACGCCCGTCTCGGGATCGCCGACCAGGTCTTCGCGCCAGGGCAGGCCCAGCTCGACCCAATTGTCCCCATGGGCGCGATATTGCATGCCGATAAAGCCGGTGTGCCCGTGCCGCATCATGAACTTGCCGAACTGCGACGGGTTGAAATCCATGCCCGGCGGGATCGCGGGCCTTCCTCCGGTGCTTTCTGGCGTTGTATCCATGGCGAATTCCCTGCCGCAGCTATGGAGGGATTACAAGCGTATTAAGTGGGCGATTAAAATGCGCTTCCGGCGAGCGCGTCGATGGCACCCTGCAGAATAAGCGCTGCGGCGTGCGAATCGATGCGCTCCGCCCGTTTGGCCCGGCTGAAGTCCTGCTCGATCAACGCCCGCTCGGCGGCTTGCGTCGTCCACCGCTCGTCCCACAGAAGGATCGGCAGCCCCAGGTCTTCGAGGTTGCGAGCGATAGCCCTTGCTCCCTGCGACCTCGGGCTTTCGGATCCATCCATGTTGAGCGGCAGGCCGATAACGAGCCCTACGACACCGCGTTCTTCGATCAGCGCTTGCAGCTTCGCCTTGTCAGCGGTGAATTTGCCGCGCTGAAGCGTCTTGCCAGCCGTGGCGAAGCGCCAGTCGCGGTCGCACAGGGCGATTCCGATGGTCTTGGTGCCGGTGTCCAGCCCCATCAGCACGCCGCCTTCAGGCAGCTCGTCTCGCATGATCAGGGCCGACTGGGTGATCACCTGGCTGCGCCCCCGTGCAGTTTCTCCCATGCCGCCGCACGCCGCGCGACATCGGCGCGCAGGTTCGCCCAGAACAACGGTATGTCGTAAACGTGATAATTGTTGCCCGGAAGAACGAAGGGCCCGAGATCGGGCGCATCCCCGATCATCAACAAGCCGGTCTTGGCATCGCAGCGGGCCGGCACGGCCTTCGGGATCAGTTCTCCGGAATCGAGATGCTCACTCGGCTTCAACGTGCCCAGATTGGCGGCCGCCGGGGCGGAGCCGCCAACGCTTCCGGTCAGCGGGTTCGTGCACAGCACGGGGCGCGCGTCCTTCTGCCTGCCGTCCAGGGCAGGCCGTGTGCGGTAGGCTTCCAGCACCAGCTCAGGATCGGCAGGCTCGGCAAAGCTGGCCCACGTCATCACGCATCCTGCTGCGTCGGCCGAAGCGCAGGCCGGAAGGCCCATCTTTGGCAGATCATGCTCGACCGATATCGGCCAGCCGATCGGATAGGCCGCGACTATGCGCGAGGCGAGGGGAGTGCCGGCAACGCGATCCTTGAGCAGGTGCATGAGGTGAAGGGCGCCCTGACTGTGCCCGGCAAGTACTATAGGCTTGTCGGCGGGCACGTTCGCCAGGAACGCGTCGAAAGCCTGGCGCACGTCGACATATGCTGATTCGAGCGCCATCTCCCCTTCGGCCTTGTCGGTGAGGAAAGCGCCGAAAGCGGCCTGGCGGTAGCGCGGAGCCCAGACTTGCGACTGCTGGTTGAAGGCCGAAGCCATGCCCTGGACAAAGAAGGTTGCGCGCCGATTGGTGTCCGTATCGTCCAGCGGGCCGTTCCAATGCTCCCGCGCGAGATAGCTCGTCGGGTGAATGAAGAATACCGCAGCAGGTCCCTTTGCCCCGCTTGCGTTGACGCCCGTCGGGACCCACTGCGCCGGATCTTTCTGCAGCCCCGGCCGTGCGAACCACATGCTGTTTCCGGAATAGGCATCGGCCGGAAGAGGCTCGAGCCTGCCGTACGACACGCGCGGAACGAAGGCGAAGCGGGTCAGTTCGTTCTGCCAGATGCTCAGCGCAAAGACGGCAGCAATCACCATCACGATGAGGAGAGCCATCAGATACAGGAACTTGCGGACCATTCTTCGTCTCAAATCTCGAGTGGGCGGATTCAGCTATCGACCCGGTTTGCAGAATTGCGTTCGGCTTGGCGTTCAAGCACGATCTTGAGCATGGCCACGATCGGATCTGCCAGCATGAGGCCGAGAATCCCGAACAGCAGCCCGAACATCAACTGTGCGCCAAGCACGAGGGCGGGGGCAAGATCGACTGTCCTCCTGGCCACCATCGGCACGATCACATTCCCGTCGACCGTCTGCACGACGATATAGACGGCGATGCAGAACAGTCCCATCTCGGTCCCGCCGGAAAAGCCGACCATGATCATCAGGGCGCCGGAAATAGGCGCGCCGATGTTGGGCAGGAATGCCAGAAGTCCGGTCAGCAAACCCAGTAGAGCGGCCATCGGAACGCCCCACCACGCGAGCAGGGCCCAGGTGGCCACCCCTTCCACTGTCATCCCGAGCAGGCGGCCAAACAGCAGCATCCGCAGCGATTTGCCCATGCGCAGAGCCGTGGTTTCCCAATGCTCGCGGCTATCCTCCGGCAGCATCCAGGCAAAGCCCCGGCGGTAGAGGTCCGGTTCTAGTACGAAGTAGATCGACAGAATGAGGATCAGGAAGGCCGTGGTGAAGCCGTTCAGGACGCCTCCCAAGGCCCTTGTGACCTGCCCGACGCTGCCGAGAACCTGCCCCGCGATGTTCTGGAGATCGAGGTTCTGCAGGTTGACGCCATGCCCTTCCGCCCAGGCGCTCAACCTGGTGAGCTGCGTCTGGATGACCTGAGGCAATTCAGCGGCCTGCGCTGCGATCTGACCGCCGGCAAAGATCACCACCCACACCAGAAATGCCAGCGTGCCGACCAGAACAATGACGATCCTGAAGCTGCGGGGAAGCTGCGGCACCACCCGCGCGATCAACCGCTGGCCGCCATCGATCATCGCAGCAAAGACAATGCCGCCTATGATGACCATGATCGGCTGCGCCAGCAGCACCGCCAGCGCGAACAACCCGGCGATTCCCAACCAGACAGCGGCTTTCTTTGCCTCTCGGCGCACCAGATTGTCGGTGATGTCGGTCGGGCCGGCCGTTGCGGTGGCTTCGCATTCATCCATTTGCTTCACCGCTTGTCTGGGCCGTCCGTCACCAAGGGTTGTCGACGGATTTCCGGCCGCAGTCTGGTCCAGGCGCGATCTTTGCGCAAGGCGGACCACCAGGTCCACGGGTTCCAGCCTTCGCTGCCGTCGAGCGAAAAGGTAACGAACTCGGCGCGACCGCCGACATTGGCCAGCGGCACCGGTCCACCAAGACCACGTTCTTCGATCGGGGCGCGGCTGTCGGCCGAATGATCGCGGTTGTCGCCCATCAGGAAGACATGTCCCGGCGGAACCAGCGTTTCCTGATAGTTGTCGAGCACTTGGTCCATGTGGTCGATGATCACATAGCTGGCCCCGTTGGGCAGGGTCTCCCGGAAGGCCGGCAGCTCGAACACTTCGCGGCCGTCATCCAGACGGGTCCGGTAGCGCTCGAACATGTCGTAGCAGGGGGCACCGTCGCATGACAGCTGCGGGTCGGCAGGGATCTGCACTGGCGGCTCTGCTTGCTGCGGCACGAGTTTGCCGTTCAGGATGATCTGTCCGTGGATCACTGCGATCCGGTCGCCGGGAAGAGCCACCACCCGCTTGATGTAGTCTTCGTCCCTGTCGGGTGGCACGGCAATCACGATGTCGCCGTATTCCGGGGTCCTGGGCAGCAAGCGCTCCGACCCCCGAGGCAAGATGTGGAAGGATGCCGAAACCCAGGACCAGCCATAGGGGTATTTGGCAACGATCAGCCGGTCGCCCACCAGAAGGTTGGGCATCATCGAGATCGAGGGAATGTAGAACGGTTTGGCAATGAGGCTGTGAAACGTCACGACCGCCAGCAGCATCAGTAAAAGACCGCGGATTTCTGCCCACCAATCCACGCCACCGGGGGCGGTGGTGGTGGCGAAAGGTCTTGCTGCGGCTGGTCGGAAGTTTCGGCGGTCAAACTGTGGACTTTTCTGCCAGGGGGCGGGCCTCGATGACCACGAAGGCCTGAGCCCACGGGTGGTCGTCGGTCAAGGTGAGGTGAACTATCGCCTCGTAACCCTTGGGCGTTATTGCGGCAAGGCGAGCTGCAGCCCCGCCTGTCAACGCAAGCGTCGGCGCACCCGACTTCGCGTTGACGACTCCGATGTCCTTCATGAACACCCCGGCCTTGAAACCGGTCCCGACGGCTTTGGAAAACGCTTCCTTCGCGGCAAAGCGCTTGGCCAGCGTGCCAGCAACCGTGAGCGGGCGCCGTGCGGCCTTGGCTTTCTCGACTTCGGTGAACACGCGGTCGATGAAGCGGTCGCCAAACCGCTCGATCGAGTTCCGGATCCGCTCGATATTACAGAGATCCGAGCCCATGCCGATGATCATGGTGCGGCCGTTACCGCGCTTCGTCCATCAGGTCGCGCATGCGGCGCACCGCTGCCTCGAGTCCGACGAAGATGGCTTCCCCTATCAGGTAGTGCCCGATGTTCAGCTCGGCCAGTTGCGGGATTGCGGCGATCGGCTGGACATTGTCATAGGTCAGCCCATGCCCCGCGTGGGGCTCGATGCCATTGCGTGCCGCAAGTGCCGCCATGTCCGAGATCCGCTTGAGCTCGACCGCGCGTGCCTCACCTTCGGCGTGCGCATATTCACCGGTGTGGAGCTCCACCACTGGCGCTCCAAGCTTCATGGCGGCTTCAATCTGCCGAGCCTCGGGGGCGATGAACAGGCTCACACGAATACCCGCATCGGCAAGGCGGGAGACGATCGGCGCCAGTCGATTGTGCTGGCCTGCTGCATCGAGCCCGCCTTCAGTCGTGCGCTCTTCGCGCCGTTCGGGCACGATGCATGCCGCATGCGGCCTGTGACGCAATGCAATCTCCAGCATCTCGTCCGTCGCGGCCATTTCAAGGTTCAGCGGCAGGTTGGTTGCCGACTGGATGCGCGCGATGTCCTCGTCGCGGATGTGGCGGCGGTCCTCCCGCAGGTGCGCAGTGATACCGTCACCCCCCACACTGGCCACGACTTCTGCCGCGCGCACCGGGTCTGGATGATGGCCGCCGCGCGCGTTTCGGATTGTGGCGACGTGATCGATATTCACGCCTAGGCGAAGGCGGGCAGGGGCGAGGATGCTGTTCACGGCTTGGCACGGCTCCCGGGCTTCACGGCTTCCGTCGCGGCAAGTTCCGGTGGCAGTTCGTCGGGCGCATAAGTCGGGAAGTTCAACGCGACGAGCGGAAAGAAAGGTACGCCAAGATCGGCGCTGCCCGCGGATCGATCGACGAGAGCTGCAGCGGCAATGACCTGTCCGCCGGCTTCCTCGATCGCCTTGATGGCCTCGCGACTTGATAGGCCGGTGGTCACCACGTCTTCGACCATCAGCACCTTTTCGCCTGGGTTGAGCGAGAACCCGCGGCGCAGTTCGAAGGTGCCGGTCGGCCGCTCGACAAACATCGCTTCCACGCCGAGTGCACGCCCCATCTCATGGCCGATGATAACGCCGCCCATGGCCGGCGACACCACCTTCTGGATTTGCTGGCGCAATTCGCGCGGAATCTTCTGGGCAGTGGCCATTGCAAGACGCGAGGCCCGCATCGGGTCCATGAGGACGCGCGCACATTGAAGATAATGTGCGCTGTGCCGCCCCGAAGACAGCAGGAAGTGTCCTTCGAGCAAGGCCTGGCTGGCGCGGAATTCGGAAAGGATCTCGTCTTCGAGCATCGTTCTGCCTGGAATACTGCTGCAACGCCTCGCAAATGGCCCTTGCCTGCGCCGGGAGCAACCCTTTTCGAACACCCCTGTAACAGACTGTTTCGCCATTGCCCGAATGGCCATGACAGCCTCATGAAAAATATGCGCGCTGGCGCTTGAGGCTTGGGACAACCGCGCGTATAGGCCGGTCCGATCGAGGGACTTAGAGGAGGTGCGCAAGCGCCTCCTTGATGCAGCGCAACAAGCGCGCAAACAGGGAAAAAGCGGAAACTTTGACGATGAGTCTTGCCGATACCGCCCGTTCCATGGGCAAAGCTTTCCGGACCTTTGGCGTCGCTGCCGCGCTGACTTTCGGGACACAGGCCATGGCTGCAGCGCCTGCTGCGCCAGTTGCAGCTGAAGCTGCAGCTCCGGTCGCCGCTGCACCGGCTGCTGCCGCCAGCGACTCGGCTGCGCCTGCAGTTGCCGCCGAAGCCGCTCCGGTCGACAAGGGCTACTACACCCCATGAAGCCGACGGCCGGAAAGGGCCAGCCGGTCGACAAGGGATGGACCTTCCAGGACCAGTATTCGCCGATCGGCGAGGAAGGCCTCTGGATGCACGACGTGATCCTCATGCCGATCATCGTCGCCATTTCGATCCTCGTGCTGGTGCTGCTGCTGGTCGTCATGGCCAAGTTCAACAAGCGCGCCAATCCGGTCGCTTCCAAGACCAGCCACAATACGCTGATCGAAGTGATCTGGACGCTGGTTCCGGTTCTCATCCTGGTCGTGATCGCGGTTCCGTCGATCCGCCTTCTTGCTCACCAGTACGATCCGGCACCCAAGGGTGCGCTGACCGTAAAGGTGACCGGCTACCAGTGGTACTGGGGTTACACCTATCCCGACAACGGCGGCTTCGAAGTCATTTCGAACATGCTGTCGGAAGAAGATGCTCTAAAGGCAGGTGAGCCTGGTCACCTCGCGGTCGATAACCGCATGGTCGTTCCGGCGGGTGAGCCGATCCGCATCCAGACCATCGGTTCGGACGTGATCCACGCCTTTGCCGTGCCGTCGCTGTGGTTCAAGCTCGACGCTGTACCGGGCCGCATCAACGAGAAGGTTCTCTTCATCAAGGAGCCGGGCGTTTACTACGGCCAGTGCTCCGAGCTGTGCGGCGCCCGCCACGGCTATATGCCGATCGCGGTGGAAGCCCTGCCGCGCGACAAGTTCGAGGCATGGGTGAAGACCCAGCCCGGCGGCACCGTGGGAGCAGCTCCAGCTGCTCCTGCCGCCTGACGCGATGTTCATGCACAAGGTTTGACCGAGATGGCCACCATTCCAGCAAACGAAGGTTTCGATGCGCATCACGATGCGCACGACCACGATCATGACCACAAGCCGGGCTTCTTTGCTCGCTGGTTCATGTCCACCAACCACAAGGACATCGGTACGCTCTACCTGATCTTCGCAATCTTTGCGGGGATCATCGGTGGTGCGGTGTCGGGCATCATGCGCGCCGAACTGGCCGAGCCGGGCATCCAGTACCTTGGCTGGTGGACCAACTTCCTCGGTGGCAACGCTGCCGATTTCAACGCCACGCTGCACATGTGGAACGTGCTGATCACGGCTCACGGCCTGATCATGGTGTTCTTCATGGTCATGCCGGCAATCATCGGCGGCTTCGGCAACTGGTTCGTTCCGATCATGATCGGCGCGCCGGACATGGCCTTCCCGCGCATGAACAACGTGTCGTTCTGGTTGACCTTCGTGGGCTTCTGCTCGCTCATGTTCTCGGCTTTCGTGCCGGGTGGCACGGGCATGGGCGCCGGCACCGGCTGGACGGTCTATGCACCGCTTTCCACCTCGGGTTCGGTCGGTCCTGCGGTCGACTTCGCGATCTTCTCGCTGCACCTCTCGGGTGCCGGCTCGATCCTGGGTGCGGTCAACTTCATCACCACCATCTTCAACATGCGTGCGCCGGGCATGACCCTGCACAAGATGCCGCTGTTCGTGTGGTCGGTGCTGGTCACCGCGTTCCTGCTGCTGCTGGCGCTTCCGGTTCTGGCCGCCGCCATCACCATGCTGCTGACCGACCGCAACTTCGGCACGACCTTCTTCGATCCTGCCGGCGGTGGTGATCCGGTTCTCTACCAGCACCTGTTCTGGTTCTTCGGTCACCCCGAAGTGTACATCATGATCCTGCCGGGCTTCGGCATCATCAGCCAGATCATCTCGACCTTCTCGAAGAAGCCGGTGTTCGGCTACCTCGGCATGGCCTACGCCATGGTTGCGATCGGCGTCGTCGGCTTCATCGTGTGGGCGCACCACATGTACACCACCGGCCTCGACGTGAACACGAAGATGTACTTCACCGCAGCGACCATGGTCATCGCGGTTCCGACCGGCATCAAGATCTTCTCGTGGATCGCAACGATGTGGGGTGGCAGCCTCGAGTTCAAGTCGCCGATGGTCTGGGCGCTGGGCTTCATCTTCCTGTTCACCGTGGGCGGCGTCACCGGCGTTGTTCTGGCGAACGGTGGCGTGGACGACAACCTGCACGACACTTACTACGTCGTCGCGCACTTCCACTACGTTCTGTCGCTGGGTGCGGTGACCTCGCTCTTTGCCGGGTTCTACTACTGGTTCCCGAAGATGAGCGGTCGCATGCACTCCGAGTTCCTGAGCCACCTGCAGTTCTGGGTCTTCTTCGTCGGCGTGAACCTGATCTTCTTCCCGATGCACTTCCTCGGGGTCCAGGGCATGCCGCGTCGTTATCCTGACTACGCACTGGCCTACTCGTACTGGAACAAGATCGCTTCGATCGGCTACGTCATCATGGCCGTCTCGATCGTGATCTTCTTCATCAACATCCTCTACGCATTCCTTGCCGGCAAGAAGGCTGAAGCCAACTACTGGGGTGAAGGTGCGACGACGCTGGAGTGGACCCTGTCCTCACCCCCGCCGTTCCACCAGTTCGAAACCCTGCCGGTGATCGACGACGCCGCTCACGCACACTGAGCACGTCGTCGGCCCAAGGGCTGAAACAGAAGGGGCCTCCGGAGCAATCCGGGGGCCCTTTTTCTTTCAGTATCAAGCACACCAAACCTGCCCCAACGCCTCGTCCCGTTTCGCTTTCCATGAACGTCAGGTGCGCGTATAGGCGCGGCCAATCATGGATTCTGCAACACCCCTCGGCTCGACCGTAGCCCTGCCCGCGGAGTGGCGCGATTTCTTCGCGCTGACCAAGCCGCGCGTGATGACGCTGGTCATCTTCAGCGGCCTGTGCGGCCTCCTCGCAGCGCCCGGCGAGATCCATCCAATCCTCGCCTTCACTGCAATCCTGTGCATTGCTGTCGGTGCTGGCGGCGCCGCGGCGCTCAACATGTGGTGGGAAGCCGATATCGACGCAGGCATGAAGCGCACGTCGAAGCGCCCGCTGCCGTCGGGCCGCATGGACCCGACCTCGGCGCGTGATTTCGGCTTTGCGCTGTCGGGCGGGTCCGTCGTGATCATGGGGCTGGGCGTGAACTGGCTTGCGGCCGCAATCCTTGCCTTCTCGATCTTCTACTACGCCTGGATCTACACCGTCTGGCTCAAGCCGCGCACGCCGCAGAACATCGTGATCGGTGGCGGGGCAGGGGCGTTCCCGCCGCTGATCGGCTGGGTGGCGGTGACCGGCAACATCACGCTGATGCCGGTGCTGCTGTTCCTGATCATCTTCATGTGGACTCCGCCGCACTTCTGGGCACTCGCCCTGTTTGTGCAGATCGATTACGCGAAGGTCGGCATCCCGATGATGCCGGTCGTCGCAGGCGAGAAGTCGACCCGTCGTCAGATACTGATCTATGCCCTGCTGCTCCTGCCGGTCACGCTCGCGCCGTGGTGGATCGGTGGTACCGGCTGGGTTTATGGAGTTTCGGCGCTCGTCCTTGGCCTTATCTTCGTTGCGCTTTCGATCAAGGTCGGGCTGCGCGAGTCGGAGCCTGATGACAAGATGAAGCCCGAGAAGCGGCTGTTCGCCTATTCGGTCCTCTACCTTTTCGTCCTTTTCGGCATGCTGGCGGGGGACCGGCTTGCCACAGTGCAAGGCTGGCAATGATGAACGACCCCAAGCAGAATACGCACCTCGGCAAGGAAGAGACCGCGCTCTATCGCGCGCGCCAGCGCAGCCGAAACAAGGTGCTCGGCATCGTGCTCGGATCGCTCGCCGTGCTGTTCTTCGCGATTTCGATCGTGAAGATTGCTGCACAAGTGAACCACTGACATGGCTGGCGCAGTCGTTCCAGACCCGCGCAAGAACCGTAATGTCGGCCTGATGGCTGCTGGTGCTGCCCTGGCGATGCTCGGGCTCGGCTATGCGTCGGTTCCGCTTTACCGGCTGTTCTGTCAGGTCACCGGTTACGGAGGCACCACGCAGCGGGCGGATTCGGAGAAATTGGCCGGCGTGAAGGTCGCTGCCAAGATGATCCGCGTCCGCTTCGATGCCAACACCGCGCCGGGCATGCCGTGGATGTTCAAGCCGCAGCAGGTGACGCAGGATCTGCGCATTGGCGAGCGCAAGATCGCGACGTTCGAGGCCCGGAATCTCTCGGATCGCCCGATTACCGGGACCGCGATCTTCAACGTCTCGCCCGAGCAGGCCGGCAAGTATTTCAACAAGATCCAGTGCTTCTGCTTCACCGAGCAGAAGCTCATGCCGGGTCAGGACGTACGCATGCCGGTCATCTACTATGTGGATCCGGCGATTCTCGACGATCCCGGCGCCAGCAACATCGAGGAGATCACGTTGAGCTATACGTTCAACGAGACTCCCGAAAGTGCGGCGCAGGCCGGCAATTCTGCCGGGACAAAGCCTCTTGCCTCATTGGCAGAAAAGCCTCTGGACCGCGCGCAAGCACGGCGATAAAGGCGCAACTGAACTGCGCCCGGAGTGTTCTGCTTCGGGCCTGCCATTACGACCAGATTTGACTGGGGGATTTCGACGATCATGGCCGGCGCAAAGAACCACGATTATCACATTCTGCCGCCCGACGTGTGGCCCTTCATCGCTGCTATCTCGGCGCTGACCATGACGACCGGCGGCGTGTTCTACATGCACAAGATGGCTGGCGGCCACGCCATCTTTTTCGCAGGGCTCTTGGGCGTGATCGTCACGTTCTTCTCGTGGTTCGGCAAGATCGTCAAGGAAGCGCACGCCGGTGACCATACCCCGGTCGTGCAGCTCCACCAGCGCTACGGCATGATCCTGTTCATCGCTTCGGAAGTGATGTTCTTCGTCGGCTGGTTCTGGGCCTTCTTCGACTTCTCGCTGTTCCCTTCGACGCTTGCTGAAGTCGTCGGTGGGCAGTGGCCTCCCAAGGCGATCGAAGCGGTGATGGATCCGTTCGACCTGCCGCTGCTCAACACTCTGATCCTGCTGTGCTCTGGCACCACGCTGACCTGGGCGCACCATGCCCTGATCCACGGTGACCGTGACGGCCTCAAGAAGGGGCTGTGGGCAACGATCATCCTCGGCGTCGTGTTCTCGATGATCCAGGCATACGAGTATGCCCACGCGCCATTCGCCTTCGGCACCAACACCTACGGTTCGGCCTTCTACATGGCCACCGGCTTCCACGGCTTCCACGTGATCGTCGGCACGATCTTCCTGATCGTCTGCCTGGTCCGCGCCTACAAGGGCCACTTCACCCCGCGTCAGCACTTCGGTTTCGAAGCTGCCGCATGGTACTGGCACTTCGTTGACGTGGTGTGGCTGTTCCTGTTCGTCGCCATCTACGTGTGGGGCGGCTGGGGCTACAAGATCCACTGATGCCGTCTGGCGACAGCCCCAAGGGCGATCGCAGCACGAAGGGGCAGCCGGGGATCACCCAGGCTGCCCTTTTCGGTTTGTGCCCGCGTTGTGGTGCAAAAGGGCTGTGGTCTGGCTTCGCGGCGCTGGCAGAGCGTTGCCAGGCGTGCGGTCTTGAATTCGAACGCCACGAGCCGCGTGGGCGAGAAATGTATCTCGTCGTCCTACCCGTCACGATCCTGCTGGTTCTTGCCGCGCTCAAGCTGGATGACTTCGTGCAGTTGCCGATCTGGGCGCTGATCGGACTGTGGGGAGCGCTGGTGCCAACGGTCGTGACCGTCACCCTGCGCTACGCCAAGGCGACCGTGCTGATGGCGCGACTCGAAAAGGAAGGTTCCCTCTGATGCGGCGCGTGCCGATCGTCCCTACCGTGATCGTGATTGCTGCTGTCCTGACGATGGTCGGGCTTGGGGTCTGGCAGCTTGAGCGCCTGCAATGGAAGCAGAGCCTTTTGGCGCACTACGTGGCGGCCATGGCAAATCCGGCGGCAGTGCCCTTCCCATCAGCCAATCCGCAGGAGACCGAGGCTGTTCTGTTCCGGCGGTCGAGTGTGAATTGCCGCTTCACTTCGAATTGGAACTCCATCTCCGGACGAAACGGCAATGATCAGGCGGGCTATGTCCATGTCGTGCTCTGCGGGATCGGCGGGAACAAGACCGCTTACGTTCAGGCGGGCTGGACCCAAGGTCCCCAACATCCCGAATGGAAAGGCGGCGAGGTAAGTGGCCTGATCGCGCCCTACATGGATGGAAGCGCTCGCCTCATTGCCGATCCGGCGGCTCCCGGTTTCGAGGCCAGTGCAAAGCCCAATCCCAGCGACATCCCCAACAACCACCTCGCCTACGCCGTCCAGTGGTTCTTCTTCGCCCTCGTCGCCTTGGTGATCTATGGCCTGGCTCTGCGCAAGCGATGGCGCGAGCGGGGCTGACTCCTCAATCCTTGCCCTTTGCGCCCTTGGCCGCTAACCGCGCAAACCCATGAAGTACGTCAGCACCCGGGGCAGGCACCCTCGCTCGATTTTCAGGGCGTCACGCTCGCAGGCCTCGCTTCGGATGGCGGGCTCTACGTGCCCGAAACCTGGCCGCAGTTCAGCGCGGACGAGATCGCCGCCATGGCCGGGCTGCCCTACGCCAAACTGGCGCAGACGATCATGCAGCCCTTCGTCGGCGATTGCCTGACGCCGGAGCGCCTGCTCCAACTGTGCGAGCAGGCCTATGGTCGCTTCGCCCACGCTGCCGTCGTGCCATTGAAGCAGCTCGACGAGACGCAGTGGGTGCTCGAACTGTTCCACGGCCCCACGCTGGCGTTCAAGGACGTCGCGCTGCAGCTCCTCGGCCTGCTGTTCGAGGAATTCCTCGCCCGCGGTGACGAGCACATCACCATTGTCGGCGCCACCTCGGGCGATACCGGCTCTGCCGCCATTGACGCGGTGGCAGGTCGTGCCAAGGTCGACATCTTCATGCTCCACCCGCATGGCCGCGTGTCCGATGTACAGCGTCGCCAGATGACCACGGTCATCGCCCCCAACGTCCACAACATCGCCATCGACGGCAGCTTCGACGACGCGCAAGCGATGGTGAAGCGCATGTTCAACGATGCCGCGATGACCAGCCGCTTCGGCATCGCCGCCGTGAACTCGATCAACTGGGCGCGGCTGATGGCGCAGGTGGTCTACTACTTCTACGCAGCGCTCCAGCTTGGCGCGCCGCAGCGCAAGGTCGCGTTCTCGGTTCCGACCGGCAACTTCGGCGACGTGTTCGCTGGCTATGTTGCGGCGAAGATGGGCCTGCCGATCGAGCGCCTGATCGTGGCCACCAACGTCAACGACATCCTCCACCGTGCGCTGTCGAACGGCGACTATTCTGCCAGCACCGTTACCCCAACCGCTGCCCCGTCGATGGACATCCAGGTCTCGTCGAACTTCGAACGCCTGCTGTTCGACGGCTGCGGTCGCGACGGCGCCGCGCTCGCCGGTCAGATGAAGCATTTTGAAGCGACCAAGGCGATGCAGCTGACCAACGCGCAGCGCGAATCGGCGGCCGAGCTGTTCACCTCCGAGCGCGCCGACGCCGGGCAGATGGCCAACGCCATGCGCTGGGCCTATGAGGCTTGCGGCGAGGTGCTGGACCCGCACACCGCGATCGGCCTCCACGCCGCCCGCGTTGCCGAGGGAATCCCCGCCGGCGTCCCCATCGTCACGCTCGCCACCGCGCACCCGGCCAAGTTCGTGGACGCGGTAGAGCGTGCCACCGGCGTTCGTCCCGGCCTGCCTTCTCGCGTGGGTGACCTGTTCGAGCGTGAGGAGCGCTATGATCGCCTGCCCGGCGAGTATGACGCTGTCGCCGCCTACGTCGCCGAGCGCGCGACGCTCAAGCATGGCTGATCTCGATCTCCAGTCAAAGCTGATGGTCGGCGAGGGCTGGGCGGACTTCGCCCTGCTCGATTCCGGCCACGGTCGTAAGCTGGAGCAATATGGCCCGCACCGCTTCATCCGTCCTGAACCGCAGGCGATGTGGACGCCGCGCACTTCGGACTGGCGCGCCGACGCCGAGTTCGTCCCCGGCTCCGACGAGGACGGCGGCGGCCGCTGGCAGTTTGACCGCCCGGTCCCGCGCGAGGGCTGGGTGCTCGGCTGGAACGACGTCCGCTTCACTGCCTCCTGCACGCCGTTCCGCCATCTCGGCTTCTTCCCGGACATGGCCCCGGTGTGGGACTGGATGGGCGAGCGTCTTGCCGGCAAGCCTGACGCGCAGACTTTGAACCTTTTCGGCTACACCGGCGTCGGCACGCTGGCGCTGTCCGAGTACGGCCCGGTCACCCACGTCGACGCCTCGAAAAAGTCCGTCGCCCAGGCCCGCGCCAATGCACAATTGTCAGGCATGGCCGAACGCCCGGTCCGCTGGATCATTGATGACGCTGCCAAGTTCACCGCCCGCGAAGTCCGCCGCGGTCGCCGTTACGATGGCATCATCCTTGATCCACCCAAGTTCGGCCGTGGCCCTGATGGCGAAGTCTGGCGGCTTGAGGAGAGCCTTCCCGGCCTGATTGCCGATTGCGCGCAACTGCTCGACGCCGACAGCCGTTTCCTGTTCCTCACGGTCTACGCCGTGCGCATGTCTTCCCTCGCCATCGCCGGTCTGCTGGCCGAAGCGCTCAAGGACCTGCCCGGGACGATCGAGCACGGCGACCTGTGCATCCGCGAACAGGGCGAAGGCGGGCGGCACTTGCCGACAGCTATATTCGCCCGCTGGAAAACCTGAATCCCACCCGGCGCAATGGACTCACATCCACGCCGGTGCCAAAGAGCCCACCCATGTCCGATAGCCTGATCCTCGAAGTCGCCAATCTCGAAACCGATGTCCTCACCGGGATCTATTCGGAAGAGACCGGCCGTCCGCAGCCGCTGCGCATCACCATGCGCGTCGGGCTCAGGCATCAGGATCGCTACACCGCCGATTGCCCGCTTGCCGCGAGCAAGAACTACATGGACCTCAAGTTCGCGGCCACCGAAGGCTTGCCCAAGGGGGTGCATTTCAAGCTGATCGAAGCCGTGGCAGACCACATCATCGAAACGCTGATGTTGCAGGATGACCGGGTTCAGTGGGTGGAAGTGAAGATCGTGAAGCTGGCGATCAGCGAGAACGGCGAGGAAATCGGGATCACGCTGAAGCGCGAGCGCAAGGCTTGAGCCAGCGCCCCCTCGCGCTTGTCACCGGCGGATGGCGCCGGATCGGCGGCGCGATTGCCCGCAAGCTCGCGGGCGAGGGCTGGGATCTGGCGCTCCACGCCCACCGGCCTTCCACGTTTGACAATGAGTTCAAAGCCCAGCTTGAATGGCTTGGTGCTGCGGTCCACCCCATTTCGGGGGACCTCGAAGATCCGGCCTATCCGCCCAGCCTCTTGGCCGATGTCACCGCGCTTGCCGGTCGCTCACCGGACCTTCTGGTCAACTGCGCTTCGCTGTTCCACGATGATCGCGCGGAGACGATCACCTCCGAAGCGCTTGAACAGCATTTCCGGGTGAACCTGTTCGCCCCTCTTCTGCTGACCCGCGCCTTTGCCGAGGCCTTGGGTGAGCGGGATGGTTCGGTGGTCAACATTCTTGACCAGCGCGTGCTCAATCCCGTGCCGGACCAGATCAGCTACACACTGTCAAAGCAGGCGCTCCACGCCTCGGTCCGGACCATGGCCCGCGCCATGGCGCCGAAGGTGCGAGTCAACGGCGTTGCGCCGGGCCTGATTCTGCCGACCGCGGATTACGATGCCGAACAATGGCGGCGGCTCGAGGACATCATGCCCTTGAAGCGGCTGCCCGGCGCTGATGAAATCGCCGATGCCGTGCACTACCTGGCCAGTGCCAAATCGGTCACCGGACAGACTTTGTTCGTCGATGCTGGCGCAGCCCTTGAATCTTACGCGCGCGACTTCGTATATCTCGAGAAGTGAGCAGCCAAGCGCCTTTGATTGATCGGTTCGCCCGCCGGATCACCTACCTTCGCCTTTCGGTGACTGACCGCTGTGATCTGCGCTGCGCCTACTGCATGCCCGAGCGCATGGAGTTCCTGCCCAAGGCCCAAGTCCTCAGCCTCGAAGAGCTGCACCGTCTCTCGCTCCACTTCATCGCCCGCGGCGTCCGCAAGATTCGGCTGACCGGGGGCGAGCCGCTGGTCCGCCGCGACATGATGGAACTGGTTCGCGCGCTGGGCCGCAAGCTCGGTGACGGACTTGACGAACTCACCCTTACCACAAACGGCACCCGGCTGACGGAATACGCCGACGAGCTCGCCGCTGCCGGCGTAAAGCGCATCAACGTCTCGCTCGACACGCTGGATCGTGAGGCATTTGCCAGGCTCTCCCGCCGCGACATGCTGCCGCAGGTGCTCGAAGGCATCGCCGCCGCAAAGGAGGCCGGGCTCAAGGTCAAGATCAACGCCGTCGCGCTCAAGGACATCAACGAGGCCGAGATTTCCTCGTTGATCGAATGGGCGCACAGTGCCGGGCACGACATGACCCTGATCGAAGTCATGCCGCTGGGTGAGGTCGAGGGCGATCGCTTCGATCACTATCTTCCGCTCGATGCCGTTCGCCGCGATCTGGAGAAGCGCTGGACCCTGACTGACAGCGATGCGCGTTCAGGCGGTCCCGCCCGCTATGTCGACATTGCCGAGACCGGCGGCCGGCTGGGCTTCATCACGCCTCTGACCGGAAACTTCTGCGCCGGGTGCAACCGGGTTCGGGTTACCGCCACCGGCCAGCTCTACATGTGCCTCGGCGGCGAAGGGCGCGTGGACCTGCGCGCCGCGCTGCGCTCCGATGACCCCGACGGTGCGCTGTCCGAATGCTTCGCCCGCGCCATGGGTGAAAAGCAGGAACGTCATTCCTTCGTGATCGACAAGCCGGGCAGCGCGCCTGCAGTGTCGCGTCACATGTCCACGACCGGCGGCTGAGCCATGGCAAAGCTGGTGTTCATGGGGCGGCTCGAAGACGTGGCCGGTGCGGCGGAGCTGCCGGTTGAGCCAGGTCCTGTCGAACAGGTCCTTGCCAGGCTTGACCCTGCACTCGCCGTCCAGTTGCTGGGCGAGAAAATCCGCATGGCGCTCAATGGTCGTCTCCTCACCGATGTCGGCGGCGTTGTCCTTGGCCAAGGTGACGAACTCGCCTTCCTCCCGCCGGTGAGCGGTGGCTGACGTTCGCCTCTCGCTGGAGGCGTTCGATCCGGCCGCCGAGATCGCGGCGTTCAATGCGCAGCACCCAAACGCGGGCGGCATTGTCACCTTTCTCGGCCAGGTCCGCGATTCGGGTGGCGTCGAGGCGCTCGAACTCCAGCACTACGAGCCGATGACTCTCCCCGGAATGGAAGAGCTGGCCCGCGTAACCGAAAGACGTTGGCCTGTCGAAGGCCTGCTGATCCTTCACCGCAGCGGCGTGATGCATCCCGGCGATGCCATCGTCCTCGTCTGTGCCGCCGCCCGTCATCGCCGCGACGCTTTCGCGGCGGCCGACTTTGCCATGGACCACCTCAAGAGCGAATCGTGGTTCTGGAAACGCGAAAAGACAGCTTCGGGCTGGCGCTGGATCGAACCCCGCCCGGAGGACCACGAAGACATTTCCCGTTGGCGCATTTGACCAGCGCCATTTGATTCCCGTCAAGGAATAGCGGTCGCGACGGGTGCATGAAGGCTCCAGCAAAAGGAGCCAGTCCATGAGCATGCACATCGCCGCAGACCGGATCGAGCATGTCGCCGACATCGTCGCGCAGCCGCACCATACCACCGTCGATCGCAACTTCGGCCTGCCAGGCGGGCTCTATGCCGTCTCGGCCGCCGGCTATCTCGCATTCATTACGATGATGGCCTCGATCTTCGGCAACGGTGAACTCGCCATCCCGATGACGATATTCGTGCTGTTCATCGGCTGTGCTTTCGGCATCCCCGCAGCTTGGACCAAACTCGGCGCGGACCGGCACCCGGACGCGCTTGGCTGGTACGATTTCCGCCGCAAAGGCATCCAGACCCTTTCGGGCAAGCTTGATGCCGGCTCGGCCATGGCGCAGGTGCTCATCCTGCCAGTGTTGATCGCGGTGTGGGGTCTGGTCATCGCCGTGATTGTCGCGACCGTCCGCTGAAACAGCGAATCCCCCGAAGGGCGCTGCGCCTCTGCGCGGCGCCCTTTTTCTATCCGGCGAGTTGCGAAAGCAGCGAATCGATCACTGCAGTCTCGCTCGCCACCAGCGCCTCCACCTCGCCGCGCGCCTCGCGGACGGCCTTGAGGTCCGCGTCGGACCCGTCCACCGCCCGGTTGCCTGCCTCTGTCTCCAGCCGGTCAAGATCGGCAAGCGGCAGTCCCGCCCGTGCCCGCGCCGATTCCAGCTGCGCCACTGCCAGCGATGCCACCGACCAGTTCTCTGTGCCCTTCGCTGCGCCGCGTGCCGCGCTGACAGCGCGAGTGGCCGACGCCCGGCCACCCTCGAAGGCGGAATGTGCGTTGCGCGCTTGCGCTGTCAGGTCCGCCAGCCGCTTGGCCATGCCTTCGGACATGATAGCCGGAGCGGGCGGAGCAGGCGGCGTAGCCTGCGCAGTGCGATAGGCGTCCTCCGCGGGTCTGCGGGCGAGCGAGGGAAACTTGTCGCGGTCGGCGCATCCGCCCAGCAGCATTGCGGCGCCAAGCGCGGCAATAACGGCAGTACGCGGGGCTGCAGTGCGGGGGGCGATCAAGGTCTTGTGGCGGGCCATGAACGTCGCCATAGCATGGACACGTGCGCTCGCCAGCCTTGCTTGGCGACTGCGCGCCAAGTGGCCGGATTTTGGGCGCGAAGCTGTCAGGCTCCATTGATTGCGGGCATTGACAGCGGGCACGTGTTTGACTATCCGCGCCACTCTTTCCGGGGCCCTGCAGCAGCGGGGTATCGGTATGTTGCCCTCAGTCAGCGATTCGCAGGCGTTGGGCGCCTCATTTGGAATCGCCACGGGCAACCGGGCTTTTGGAACGGATACACAGAACGATGTTCGCAATCGTGCGCACGGGCGGCAAGCAGTATCGGGTCGCCGCCGGAGACAAGATCGCGGTCGAGAAGCTGGCAGGCGAAGCCGGCGACAAGATCACGCTGGGTGAAGTGCTTCTCGCCGGTGAAGGCGATTCGCTGGCTGACGCCGCGAAGGTCACTGTTTCGGCAGAGATCATCGCCCAGGCGAAGTCGGAGAAGGTGATCGTGTTCAAGAAGCGCCGTCGCCACAACTATCGCCGCCGCAACGGTCACCGCCAGCAGATGACCCTGCTGCGCATCGTCTCGGTCGCCTGAGCGTAAACGGAATTCGGAGTAATCTGAGATGGCACACAAGAAAGCAGGCGGCTCTTCGCGCAATGGTCGCGACTCAGCCGGTCGTCGCCTCGGCGTGAAGAAGTTCGGCGGCCAGGAAGTGGTCGGCGGCAACATCATCATCCGCCAGCGCGGTACCCGCGTGTACCCGGGCGCCAACGTCGGCATGGGCAAGGATCACACGCTGTTCGCGCTCGGCGAAGGCCGCGTACGCTTCCACGCTGGCAAGCTTGGTCGCAAGTACGTGTCGGTCGATATTATGGCCGAAGCGGCTGAATAACCGGATGGTCATTCAAAGGGCCATCCCGATGGGATGGCCCCGCCAGCACTTCGCAGCTGGCCGATAGAGGGAGAGGGCCCCGCCCATCTCCCTCTTTTCATGTCTCCCTCGGACGCAAACCGTTCCCTCGCAATCGGACGCATTGGAGCTCCGATCCGGCGCAGGGCGCAATACCTTTGTCACGTCAGCGTTTTAGCTGCGCGTCGGCAGAGGGGCCGATGAAGGAGACTTGAAATGTTCATTCGCAGCGAACGGCTGTTCCTGCGGCCTGCCTGGCCGGAGGACTGGGCCGAGCTCCATGCCCTGATCGATGACGAGGCCGTCGTCCGCAATCTCTCGCGCGCGCCATGGCCCTATGGCCCCGACGACGCCAAGCGTTTCGTCGCGGTTCCGCAGGGGGCAATCACCCGCACTTCCTTGCAACGCTGCCCGGCGCACACGGTTCGCGCCTGATCGGTTGCGTCGGCCTGATCGAGGAATCGGGCGAGACCGAGCTCGGATACTGGGTTGCGCAGGCACACTGGGGTCGAGGCTTTGCCACCGAAGCGGTGCGCAGCGTCCTCTCCCTCGCGCGCACGCTCGGCCATCACCGCGTCAACGCTCGTCACTTTGCCGACAACCCGGCGTCGGCAAGGGTGCTGGAGAAGGCCGGCTTCCGGCCGACTGGCGAGATTCGTCTCGGCCATAGCCCGGCGCGCACCCAGCCTGCACCCACGGTTCACCACGTCATCGATCTGGTCGCCCCGGTCGATTGCGATGGCCCGGAAGACGGTGGCTTCGAGCCGATGCGCCGCGCCGCCTGACCCGCAACGAAAAGGGCTCCCCGCGGGGAGCCCTTCGATCTTCAGCGCGGCATCACCGCATCCGGAAACTCGCTGTCCGCCTTGCCGATCAGCGCGCGATCATCGTGCTGCCACGGGTGGAAGCCCGGCAGGAAGTAGCTCAGCCACGCCGGGAAAATGCGGCGAATCACGCCCGGCTTCCACAACAGGTAGGCAGCCAGCTTCCACTTCCACTTCGCGCCGGTCAGACCGTCCTGCGCCAGCAGATCGAGCGTGTCCTCGACGCGGTGGGTGATGAAGTTCTTGGTCACCACCACCATCATCAGGCTCTTGACCTTCCAGCGCTTCCAACGGCTCCAGCTTCGCGTCGCATGAAGCCACGTGTCATAGGCGACGCCCTTGTGCTCGATCTCCTCGATCGCGTGCCAGCGCCACATGTCCGCCGCTTCCTGCTCAGCGCCGGCAAAGTGCGCCGGATTGGCAAGAAATTCGTGCGCCATCATCGCGGTGTAATGCTCAAGCGCCATAGTCGCCGCCAGATTGAGGATGACCGGGCGGTCCTTCGTCAGCGCCAGCAGCTCCTCCACGCGCTTGTCGATCCGCGCCATGTCGTAACCGGCGTTCTCGGCCTGGCGGTTGAACGCGATATGTTCGCGCGTGTGATTGATTTCCTGCTTTACGAAAGCCCGGATCTCGGCCTCGAGCTTCGGCGGAACGCCATCACGATGCGCCTTTACCGCCTCGATGAAGAAGGCCTCGCCACGGGGAACGTGCCCGACAGCGCGTTGTGCCATGCCGTCGCCACGGGATCGCCAGCCAGCCACCAGCGGCCCGCAGGCTCATTGCGGCCAAAGCGACGGTCGCGTATCGTGATCGTCAGGTCCGGAGGGGTGGGCGCAGCCTTGCCGTTCGCAGTAGTGCGCTCTAGGGCGATCGTGGGGGTCATGGCAGTCATGAGCCGTAATCTAGGCGTGCTTACACCAATGTCAATAAGGAAGCGTCTTCCGCCCGAAGAAAGCCGCATGGCCGCGCTTGAAGCTGCGCGTGCGTTGCTGGTGGAGGCGGGACCACAGGCTGTCACGCTCAAGGCTGTCGCCGGGCGAATCGGTCGCACGCACGCCAACCTGCTGCATCACTTCGGCTCCGCATCAGGCCTTCAGAAGGCCTTGGCCAAGCACCTTGCCGAGACGATCTGCGCGACTATCCGCGAAGCGGTGATCGCCAGCCGATCGGGCATCGGCAAGCCGCGCGACGTCGTGGACCTCACCTTCGATGCCTTTGACCGTGAAGGCGCCGGAGCGTTGGCCTCGTGGATGCTGCTCTCCGGCAACGAAGACGCGCTCGACCCCATCGTGGAAACCATTCACGATCTCGTCGTCGATCTTGAGGAATACAGCTCGGACGCGCAGCGCAGCACCACACTGGCGCTGACGCTCATGGCTCTGGGCGATGCCCTGATGGGCGGCCCGCTGGCCAAGGGTCTGGAACTGCCGCGCACCGCCGCCCGCGATCGCGCCGAACAGATGTTGATCGAGGGAATCGCGGCGCAGCAGGCTACTCAGGCGGATTAAGGTCCATCCAGCCGGGCGTCAGATCGGCTGGAATGTCCTCCACCCGCCGATGATCCACGGCAAGGCCCAGTTCCGGATAGGCCGCGCGCTGCCGCCCAAGGTCTGACTGCTCCAGCGGCACCACCACCAGACGGCGGTTGACCTTCTGTCGCCAGTTCATCCGCGCGGTGTTTTCCTGGCCCACGTAACAACCCTTGGTGAAGCTCACGCCGTTGAGGTCCACCGCGTTGCACTCCAGCCAAAGCACTTCGCCGTTGCCCAGCTCGGCCTGCCCCTCGGCCACGCTCAGCTTGAGCCGGTGCGCGCGCCACGCGTCGTCTGCCGCTTCGTCAGCCTCGGACACCGGCCCGATCCACCGCTGACCCAGCGCGCGCAGACGGGGGTCATCCGCGCCACCATCGCCGGGATGATCTTCCCAGAACACGCCGAGCGAATCGGTCCGCTCGATCCCGATCTTGCGCCGCAGCCGGTACAGCGTCAGCCGCTTGGCCAGCGCATCGGCACTGGCCGTCTCGCAATCGATCAGCAGGCCGTCCAGACCATCGGGCCAAACGAGAAAGTCGAACAGCACCTTGCCTTGCGGGCTCAGTAGCGCGGTCCACACCGGCAGCGCGCCCTTCACGTCATTGGTGACAAGCCCCTGCAGGAATCCCGCAACATCCTCGCCGGGCTCAAGCGGAGAAAGGCGGATGAGAGCACGTTCAAACAAGCGGGTCATGACTGGTAGATAGGATGCGCCCCGGCTAAGGGGAACCCCATGGCTACGACAACACCGACGACGACTCTGACAATCCGCCGCCCCGACGATTGGCACACCCACCTGCGTGACAGGGACGTGCTCGTCGGCGTCGCACCCTATACCGCGCGTCAGTTCGCCCGCGCCATCGTCATGCCGAACCTTTCCCGCCGATGACCGATGTGGCCGGCGTCGCCGCCTATCGCGACCGTATCCTCGCCGCGCTCCCGGCGGGCAGCGATTTCACCCCGCTGATGACGCTGTACCTCACCGATTCGACCGACACCGCTGAAGTCGAACGCGGCTTTGCCGAGGGCGTGTTCGTCGCCGCCAAGCTTTACCCCGCGCACGCCACCACCGGATCGGCCCATGGCGTAACCGACATTCGCAATATCTACCCGGTGCTGGAAGTCATGCAGCGCATCGGCATGCCGCTGCTGATTCACGGCGAAGTCACCGACAGCCACGTCGACATATTCGATCGCGAAGCCGTGTTCATCGAACGCACGCTGACGCGCCTTGTCGCCGACATGCCCAATCTGCGGATCGTGTTCGAACACATCACCACCGAAGAGGCTGCGCAGTTCGTCGAAGGGGCAGGGCCGAATGTCGCCGCCACGATCACGCCGCAGCACCTTCATATCAACCGCAACGCCATGCTCGTTGGCGGCATCCGCCCGCACGCGTTCTGCCTGCCGGTTGCCAAGCGCGAGAAGCACCGTCTCGCCCTGCGCAAATTGGCCACGTCCAGTTGTGACCGCGTGTTCCTTGGCACTGACACTGCGCCCCACGCCAAGCACCTCAAGGAAACCGCCTGCGGCTGTGCCGGCATCTTCAATGCGCCTTACGCGCTCGAAAGCTACGTCACTGTTTTCGACGAGGAAGGCGCGCTCGACCGTTTCGAGGCCTTCGCCTCGCTCAACGGTCCGGCGTTCTATCGCATGCCCGCCAACGAAAGCACGATCACGCTTGAAAAGGCCCCGGTCGAAGTCCCCGAAGTGCTCGATTGCAACGGTACGCTGATCGTGCCGTTCCATGCGGGCGAAACCCTGGGATGGCGGCTGGCCTGAACTTCAGGGCTGACGGGCCCGCTTCAGCATGTCCCAACTGTAGAGCCCG
Organism: Novosphingobium sp. THN1; assembly: GCF_003454795.1. Lineage (GTDB taxonomy): Bacteria > Pseudomonadota > Alphaproteobacteria > Sphingomonadales > Sphingomonadaceae > Novosphingobium. Next base: position 283,482 of record NZ_CP028347.1, on the reverse strand, counting down.
ATCGCCGACCAGATCAGCGCGAAGCAGGCGAGCCTTGTGGTGTCGAGCGATTCGCCGAATACCGTCAGCCCGAGGATGAAGCTGAGCGTCGGTGACAGGAACTGGACGAAGCCCAGCGTCGAGAGCGGCAGGCTGCGCGCTGCCACGGCGAAGAGCAGCAACGGAATCGCCGTTGCCACGCCCGAGGCGATCAAGAGCGGCGTCTCCTGCCCGCCCATCAGCAGCGCTGAACCGGCTGGCGAGATGGCGCCCAACCAGACGATGACCAACGCCGGCAGCACCAGCAGCATCGTTTCGATGGTGAGCCCCGGCACGGCGCCGACCGGCGCCTTCTTTCGCACGAAGCCGTAGAACGCAAGCGTGAATGCCAGCGACAGCGCGACCGCCAGCGTATCCAGCGCACCGCCGAGCAGCACGGCAATGCCCGCACCCGCTGGCGCCACTGCTGCCCACTGCACCCGCGACAGCCGCTCGCCGAGGAAGACCGTGCCAAGCACCACGTTGATCAGCGGATTTATGTAATAGCCAAGGCTCGTCGCCAGAACGTGTCCGTTGTTGATGGCGATCACGAAGATCAACCAGTTCGATCCGATCAGCAGCGCGCTCAGCACCAGCAGGCCCAGAACATGGCCGCTGGTCAGCGCCGCCCTGACAGCAGGCCACTGCTTGCGAAAGCTGATGATCACGAAGCACACCGGCACCGTGAACAACACGCGCCACCCCACCAGTTCCAACGGCGGCACCGCGTGAAGCGCTCGAAAATAGAGCGGGAGCAAGCCCCACATCACATAAGCGGCCAGCGCTGCTGTGAGTCCCGGCGCAAGGTGCTGGATTCGTTCATGCAGCGTCCCTGCCAGCAATGTTGGACTGGGCCAACCCCGGCTTGGCCGTCGTTTCATCGGCAACTGCAATCGCTTCACCGCAAAATTCAAATCTGAAGCTCTGGTTGCTTTCCGTTCAGGTTGGCGGGCGTAAACCTTAACCAACGAAGCAACAGGACCAGACTCCAAACGGTGCGGGTCCTCAACGAAGTGAGGAGAACGATCATGTTCAACCTGAAGAATACCGCCCTGGCTCTGGTTGCCGCTTCAACCGTCGCTGCTGCCGTTCCGGCAAGCGCCGCAGTTCTTCCGCAGGCTCAGGCGAGCACCGCTGTTGCCGCCCAGTGGAATGAAGGCTGGAATGGCGAGAGCTGGGAACATGGCCGTCGCGACCGTGACTGGCGCGGCGATCGCTACTATGGTCGTGGTTACGACCGCGACTATTACCGCAGCAACGACCGTCGCTATTACGGTGACCCTGTCTATCGCAACACTCGCGTCTGGCGCGGCAACGACGGCCGCTACTACTGCCGCCGTTCGAACGGCACGACCGGTCTCCTGATCGGTGGTGCAGCCGGCGCCCTGCTCGGCCGTGAAGTTGCCGGTGACTATGGTGACCGCACTCTCGGCGCGATCCTCGGTGCCGCCGGTGGCGCCCTGCTCGGCCGCGAGGTTGACCGAGGTGGCTCGCGCTGCCGCTAAGCCAGGCCTTCTGAGGAATTGACCGTCCTTCGGGTCGCACTGAAAGGTCGGCAAGGGAGCGCTCCGCAGATGCGGGGCGCTCCCTTTTTCTTAACCAGGCCGCGCTAATTCAACGCCATGCGCAGCCTTGGCCTCGTTCTGACACTCATTCTCGCGGCCTGCAGTTCTGCGCCGGTCGAGCAGGACAAGACGCCGCTCGACCCTGTGATGACCGAGGCGCTCGAAGGGCAACTGATGGTCGATCCCGACCTCAGCCAGCAGAACATGCGCAATCTCGCAATCGTGCCCGGTGGCCCGATCGACCCGGCCCTGCCGCTCCCCGATCCGCAAAGCTGAAATCTACTCGCTGCGCAGACCCACGCCGATGCTCGCGCGTGGCTGGTCCATCTCGCTCGAGGCGACCGGATAGGCGCAATAGTCCGCCGCGTAATAGGCGCTCGGCCGGTGATTGCCCGAAAGTCCGACGCCGCCGAACGGCGCGGCAGACGACGCCCCGTTGGTCGGCCGGTTCCAGTTGACCACGCCCGCCCGGATATTGGCCCAGAAGCGGTTGTAATCCTGCGGACTGCCGCCGATCAGCGAGGCCGAGAGACCGAACCGCGTGTTGTTCGCCTCGGCAATCGCCTCGTCGAAATCGTCGACCTTCACCACCTGCAGCAGCGGGCCGAACAGTTCCACGTCAGGCCGCTCCGCCATACCTGTCACGTCGATGATCGCCGGGCTCAGAAAAGGCAGACCCTCTTGCAGCCGGACCAAGTGCTTGATTGGCCGACCGCCGGACGACAGCAAGTAGACGAAGCTCTCGGTCAGCCCGTCCGCCGTGCGGTTGTCGATCACCGGGCCCATGAATGGCGCCGGCTCGTCAAACGGCGCGCCGACGATGATGCGGTCGGCCAGATGCTTCACCTGGCTCACCACATCGTCGTACATCGAGGACTTGACGATCAGGCGCCGCCCGGCCGTGCAGCGCTGCCCGGCGCTGGTGAATGCCGATTGCACGATCAGCGTCGCCGTATCTTCGATCTTGGGCGTATCCCACACCACGATCGGGTTGTTGCCGCCCATCTCCAGCGCCACGATCTTGCCGGGGTTGGAGGCCAGCTTGCGGTTGATCGCGATGCCGGCGTGGGCAGAGCCGGTGAACAGCACGCCGTCGATCCCGTCATGGGCGACCAGCGCCTGCCCCTCGGCCGGACCGCCGATCAGCACCTGCACCACTGCCGCCGATATACCGGCCCGGTGGAAGCACTGCGCCAGCAGTTCACCCGTCGCCGGGGTCTTCTCCGAAGGCTTGAACACCACCGCATTGCCCGCAATCAGCGCCGGCACGATGTGGCCGTTGGGCAGGTGTGCTGGGAAGTTGTAGGGGCCCAGCACCGCCAGCACGCCATGCGGCTTGTGCCGCAGCGCCGCGGTGCCCTGCAGCGCGCTGTCCAGCTTGCGCTGCGACGTGCGGTCGGCATAGGCACGGATCGAGATCTCGACCTTGTTGACGACGCTCTCGACCTCGGTGCGCGCTTCCCACAAGGGCTTGCCCGTCTCGCGCGAGATCATCGTCGCCAGCTTGTCGGCGTCCTTGCGCACTTCGTTGGCGAAGCGGCGCACCAGCTCGATGCGCGTGGCCAGCGGCTGCGCTGCCCATGCCGGCCACGCCCTGCGTGCGCGCGCGACGACTTCTTCGACATCGCCGATCTTGCCGCGCCACACTTCGGCGCCGGTTGCTGGTTCAAATGAGACGATTTCGGCAGCTGCCACGGATTTGCCTGCTCTTCTTTTCGGTTCTTGCGCGAACGATGGGTCCTGATCCCGGACGAACCGTAACGCGGCCTTGGTTACCGATTAAACAAAATTCAGGGGCGGGACCACCCCCGCGTTTCGGAATTCACCCGGTCAAATGGCCCGCAGGTTCCGGCCTTGCGCCCATTGCCTCGCCCATGCGCCGCACGGCATCCACTTTGGCGAACAGGCTGGTCCAGTCGTCCTGCCCGGCAATCGGAGCCCAGATCGCCTCGACTTCATCGATCAGCATGGACTGCGGCGCTGCATCGGACCAGTACGGATGGCTACTGGCGGTTGCGACATAAGGCGCCAGAGCCGCCTTCAGCGCCTGCTCCTCGTCGCTCGCTCCGAATGGTCCGCGCCCGCCGCGATGGGCGAAGAAGAAGGCGTCCGGCCCAAGTCCCTGAACTGCCATCACCTTCTCGCAGGCCCCGATCAGCGCCGTATCTTCCTCCAGCCCGCGCTGTTCCACGCCGAGCCGCCACAGCCACCGCCGGGTCATGGCCTGCTGGTAAAGCTCGGGATAGCGGTTGAGCGCTTCGATCAGCGGCGGCGCTTCCACCAATGTCCGCAAAGCTACCGCCAACTGCCCGCAATTCCAGTGAATTGCCTCGGGCTGACGGCCATAGGCATAGAGCCCCTGATGATCGAAGTAGGCCGCGGTAAAGCCCGGCTCCCATTTCGGCAACCAGCGCCACGGCCCATAGTCAAAGCTCTCGCCGGTCACGTTCATGTTGTCGGAATTTAGCACGCCATGGACGAAGCCCGCCACCATGTAGCTTGCCGCCATGTCCGCCATGCGCTCGATGACCTGGTTGAAGAAGCGTACCGCCGGATGGGGCGCATCCCCGTGCCAGCCTGGAAAGTTCGCCAGACAATAGGTCACAAGTTGCGCCATCTCGTCTTCGAGCCCCAGCGCTGCCAGCCGCTGGAACGTGCCGATGCGGATGTGCCCATGGCTTAGCCGCACCAGCACTGCCGACCGCGTGGGCGAGGGCTCGTCTCCGCGATAGAGCGATTCGCCGGTCTCGATCACCGAAAGCGTGCGGCTGGTGTTCACGCCCAGCGCCTCGAGCATTTCGGTCGCCAGAATCTCGCGCACTGCGCCCTTCAGCGTCAGCCGTCCGTCGCCCGCACGGCTCCACGGCGTCTGCCCTGACCCCTTGGTGCCAAGGTCCATCTGCCGCCCATCGCCATCGAGCATCTGCGCAAAGGTAAAGCCGCGCCCGTCGCCAAGGTCGGGGTTGTAAACGCGGAACTGGTGCCCGTGATAGCGCAGCGCCAGCGGGCCCGGCATGTTGCCATCCAGCGGCTTGAACCGCCCGAAATGCTCCACCCATTCCTCGTCGCTCAGCCCGGCCAGCCCGATCTCGGCCGCCGCCCTGTCATTGCGCCAGCGCAGGCGGGTTTCGGGAAAGTCCGCCGCCTTCACCGGATCGCCGATCCAGTCGGCCAAAGCCATGATGCGGGGTGAGGGGCGATAGATCGCGTCTTGCGGGAGCGCCTGCATCCGGCAATAGTGGGCATGACCAGGCCTGCCCGCAAGCAGGCACCCCCGATTTCACGCGGAATACCAGACGAAATGGCCGAATACGAAGATCGCTACTGGACCAGCAGCGACGGATTGCGCCTGCATTTTCGCTACTTTGACGGCGATTCCGCCAAGCCCCCGGTGATCTGCCTGCCTGGCTTGACCCGCAACGCCCGCGATTTCGAAGACCTTGCCGCTCGCCTTGCCGGCACCTGGCGCGTCCTCTGCCCGGAAATGCGCGGCCGGGGTGACAGCGATTATGCCAAGGACCCGATGACCTACACGCCCATGCACTATCTGCAGGACGTCGAGGCGCTGCTGGCGCAGGAAGGGATTGAGCGTTTCGTTTCCATCGGCACCTCGCTTGGTGGCTTGCTCACCATGCTGCTGGCCGTGTCCAACCCGCAGCGCATTGCCGCCGCCGTGCTCAACGACGTCGGCCCCGAGGTTTCCGAGAAAGGTCTCGAACGCATTCGCGGCTATGTCGGGCAAGGGCGCAATTTCGAAACCTGGATGCACGCCGCCCGCGCGCTTCAGGAAAGCAGCGGCGATGTCTACCCCGATTGGGACATCACCCAATGGCTGCGCTACGCCAAGCGCATCATGGTCCTTGGCACCGGCGGGCGCATCGCCTTTGATTATGACATGAAGATTGCCGAGCCGTTCGAGGCCCCGGCAGGCGCAACCCCGCAAGTTGATATGTGGCCGCTGTTCGACGCACTCGCCACCCGCCCGCTCCTGATCTTGCGCGGTGAAAATTCCGACATTCTCGAACCCGCGACTGCGCAAAAGATGGCGAGCCGCCCCGGCGTCGAACTCGTCACGCTGCCCCGCATCGGCCACGCTCCCACGCTGGACGAACCGGAAAGCGTCGCCGCAATCGGGCGCCTTCTGGCCCGGGCATGAGCCGCCCACCGGTCAAAGGCCCCCTGAAACTGCTCCACCTGCATTCGACGTTCGATGCCGGCGGCAAGGAACGGCGTGCCGTCGCGCTGATGAACCGCTGGGGAAGGGGCGGAAGGACCGGCCGATCGAGCATCACATCGTCTCGGCCCAGCCCGGCGCCATGGGTGCCAAGGCCCTGATCGACGCGAAGGTGTCGGCATTCTTCCCGTTCGGCTTTCCGCCGCTCGCCGGCAAGCTCGGCGTTGGCCGCTTGCGCCAGCTTGCCCGGGCGATGCAGGGCTTCGACCTGATCCTGACCTACAACTGGGGCGCGATGGACGCCTGCATGGCCCACGCGGTGTTCGCGCCCACCATGGGCCTTCCGCCCCTGATCCATCACGAAGATGGCTTCAATGCTGATGAGGCCGATGGCCTCAAGACCAGCCGCAACTGGTATCGCCGCGTCGCGCTTGCCCGTGCCAGCGCGCTGATGGTCCCTTCGCGCCAGCTTGAGGACATTGCGCTCACCGTCTGGCACCAGCCGCGCAGCCGCGTTCGGCGCATCGCCAATGGCATCGACACCGGTCTCTACGCGCGCAAGCCCAAGCCCGACCTGCTGCCCCGCGTGGTCAAGCGCCCCGGCGAGAAGTGGCTTGGCACGCTCGCTGGCCTGCGCGAGGTCAAGAACCTGCCGCGCATGGTCCGCGCGATGAAGGACCTGCCGCCCGACTGGCACCTCGTCATCCTCGGCGAAGGCCCGGAACGCGAAGCGATCACTGCCGAGGCGATCCGCCTTGAGCTTGGTCATCGCGTCCATCTGCCCGGCCACGTCGCTGACCCTTCGCTCGCCGTCGGCTTGTTCGATCTCTTTGCGCTTTCGTCCGACAGCGAGCAGGCGCCGCTGTCGGTGATCGAGGCGATGGCCGCCGGGCTCGCCGTTGCCAGCCCGGCCGTGGGCGATGTTGCCGAGATGGTGTCGGAACCCAACCGGCCCTACATCGCCTCTGCGGGCGACGAGGAAGCCTTCGCCCAGGCCATCATCGCACTCGCCGCCGATGAATCCCTCCGCCGCACCATCGGCAAGGCCAATCGCGATCGCGCTCGGGCCGAATTCGACGAGGCGGTCATGGCCGGCCACCATGCGCAAGTCTACGCGCAGACCCTCGGCCTTGATGTCTTCCCGTGAACCGCACCTTGGCACTCGCCTTCATGCAGGGTTCACGCGCGTCGCGGCAGGTGGGCGGGAACAATCAATTCCGTTGAAAAGGCGGGCCCATCCGCTAAACACCGCGCCAGACACACGCTAGCAAACGTCAACCAATTCCCGAAAGCGCTGCCTTGGCTCTCCGTCCTGATAGTCCGCAATCCCGTTCCAACCAGCTCGCCGAACGCTCGGCCGGGCAGGGCGATGCCTTCCTGCGCGAAGTGGACGATGCCCTGCGCGAAGATCAGGTCTACACCGCGATCCAGAAGTACGGAAAGCCGGTCGGCGCGCTGATCGTGGCCGGCCTGCTCGGTCTGGGCGGTTATCTCTGGTATGAAAACCACAGCAACGCCAAGGCTGCCGAACAGGGCGAAGTGCTGACCAAGGCGCTCGACAGTCTGGAAGTGCGCAACCTCAAGGCCGCGACCGATGCGGTCGCCCCCCTCGCTGCCGAAGGGACCGATGGTTATCGCGCCACGGCAAAGATGCTGGCGGCTGGCGTCCTGTCCGAACAGGGCAAGAATGCCGAGGCGGCCAAGGCTTTCGCTGCCATCGCCGCTGATGCCGAAATTCCGCAAGCCTATCGTGATCTCGCCACGATCCGCGAAGTCTCGCTGACCTTCGACCAGCTCGGCCCGGACAAGGTGGTTGAGCGTCTGAAGCCCCTTGCCGTGCCCGGCAACGCCTGGTTCGGCAGCGCGGGCGAACTCGTCGGCATGGCCTACGTCAAGCAGGGCAAGAATGACCTTGCCGGCGCCATGTTCGCGCAGATCGCCAAGGACAAGACCGTGCCTGATACTTTGCGCCGCCGCACGCGCCAGATGGCCGGGTTGCTCGGGGTGGATGCCGTGGAAGATCCCGGCACCGCCACGATCGTGCAGAGCGCGCAATAAGTTTTGAGGATGCATCCGATGACGCCGAAACCCACTTTCCGCCGCGCTTCGCTGACCAGCGTGGTGGTTCTTGCGCTCGCTCTTGGCGGCTGCGGTGTCTTCAAGAAGGGCGTGAAGACCACGCCGACGGTCGGCTCGCGCCAGCCGATCCTCTCGAAGATCGATGCCGGCACCAAGGTCGATGATTCGATCTCGCTGATGACGGTCGTCCTTCCCGCTGCGGAAGTGAACACCGAATTCGCGCAAGGTGGCGGCAACGCCTCGAAGTCCTATGGCCACGCTGCCCTCGCGGAATCGCCCTCGCGCGCCTTCAGCGTCTCGATCAAGGGCTCGAACGCCCGCCAGCGCCTTGCTGCGTCTCCGGTCGTCGGCGGCGGCAAGCTCTTCGCGATGGACACGGACGGCACCGTCCACGCCTTTGACGCAAGCACCGGCGCCCGCGTTTGGGACACCTCGGTCCGCGCCGAAAAGCAGAACGCCGGGTCGACCTTCGGCGGCGGCGCCTCCTACGACGATGGCAAGGTCTACGTCACCAACGGCGTTGGCGAAGTCGCCTCGCTCGATGCAGGCTCCGGCGAGATCAAGTGGCGCGTGAAGCCCGCTGGCCCGCTGCGCGGCTCGCCCACCGTCGCCTTCGGGCAGGTCATGGTGATGAGCCAGGACAACCAGCTCTTCGCCCTCAACGAAGCCGATGGCGCGGTGCTGTGGAGCGAAAGCGCCTCGGTCGGCCAGACCAACGTCTTCGGCGTTGCTTCGCCGGCTGCAGGGCAGGGCACCATCGTCGCCGGTTTCTCCTCGGGCGAACTCGTCGCCTATCGCTATGAGAACGGTCGCCAGCTCTGGGCCGACGCTTTGGCGCGGACTTCGATCGCCACGTCCGTTTCGACCCTGACCGACATCGACGCCGATCCGATCATCGAACGCGGCCGCGTCTATGCCCTCGGGCAGGGTGGACGCATGGCCGCCTATGAACTCGTCACCGGCCAGCGCATCTGGGAACTCAACCTCGCCGGCATCTCCACCCCCGCCATCGCCGGGGACTGGATCTTCGCGCTGACCGACGAGGCCAAGCTGCTGTGCATCGCCAAGTCGAGCGGCAAGGTCCGTTGGATGACGCAGCTTCAGCGCTACAAGAACGAAAAGAAGAAGAAGAACCAGATCCTCTGGACCGGCCCGATCCTCGCCGGCAACCACTTGTGGATGGCCAACTCGCGCGGCGAAGTCCTGCGCGCTTCGGTAACCGACGGCACGGTGAGCGAATTCACCAAGGTCGGCTCCAGCGTCACGCTCGCCCCGGTCGTGGCGAACCAGACGCTCTACATCCTCGACGATGGCGGCAAGATCACTGCGTTCCGCTGATCCGGCTCCCCTCCCGCAGGCGGGAGGGGTTGGGGGTGGGCCTGCTCAAGGCATCAGGCGCGCCATCACAACCATATCCTAACCCTTTGATGCGAATGACGGGTGCATGAGCGCCCGTCCGGCCCCGCCTCCGTCAGACGTCTCCGCAGGCACCGGCCTTGCCGGGGTCGTCGGCCTTGCGCTGTGGGTGCTCACCTGCCGCTTCTGGCCGCAAATCGTCACCACCCTGGGCCTTTCCGCCCCCGCCGAAGTCATGGACGGCCCTTCCGCAGCGCTCGCCGCCCTGCTGTTCTCGGGCAGCGCCATGGTCGGCTACGCGCTGCTGGTGGAGAAAGTCCACCTGCGCCCATCGACCGGCATAGACTGGTCCTCGCCCCGTCCCTTGCGCGAAGTGATCGACATCTCGATCACCAAGATCGCAGGACTCTGGATCACATGGGCCGTCATCGCCTTCGCCTACTGCATCGCCCGCTGGTACTGGCGCGGACAATACGTCTTCGCGATGGAAGTGCTGGAAACAGCCGCGCCCTTCCTCTTCCTCGGCGCCATCCCTTATGTCCTTTGGCTCGACCGGGTTCTCGTCAACCCGCGCGATGCTTCGTGGCACTTTGGCGCGATGCTGATAGGCCGCGAACCGTGGGAGCCTGCCGAGGTGAAGCGCCACGCCCTCGCATGGCTGGTCAAGGGCTTCTTCTGCGCCTTCATGATCTCGATCGTCCCCGGCGGTTTTGCCGCGGTCATCCATTTCGACTGGGCTTCCGTCCTCCACGATCCCGTCGCGCTCGGCACGCTGCTGATCGAGACGATGTTCATGATCGACGTGCAGATCGCGATGGTCGGCTACCTCGTCACGATGAAACCGCTCGACGCGCAGATCCGCACCGCCAACCCGCACCTTTCGGCCTGGGTCGCGGCGCTGATCTGCTACCCGCCGTTCATCCTCATGGGCGATGGCGACGTGCTGGATTATCGCCACAACGGCGCGGAGTGGGCCTACTGGCTCCAAGGCCAGACCGGCCTGCTCTGGCTCTGGGCGGGAGCGCTGGTGCTCCTCACCGCCGTCTATGCCTGGGCCACCGTCGCCTTCGGCCTGCGCTTCTCGAACCTCACCTATCGCGGCGTGCTGACCAACGGCCCCTACCGCTACACCCGCCACCCGGCCTACCTGTCCAAGAACGCCTACTGGTGGCTCGCCTCGCTGCCGTTCCTCACCACCAGCGGCTCGATGGTCGATGCGATCCGCAACACCGTGATTCTCGCGCTGGTCAGCGCGGTCTACTATTGGCGCGCCCGCACCGAGGAGAAGCACCTCCTCGCCGAAGACGCCAAGTATCGCGAATACCACGCATGGATGGCCGAATACGGCCTGATCACCGCGGCAATGCGCAGGCTCACCCGCGCCGTCACCCCGCGCCGACCGGTCGCCCAGCCGGCCGAATAGCCCTCAGAGTTCCGCGCCTTCGTCGGTCTCGAACACGCGGATCTTGCGGTCGAACAGCCCCAGCGTCGCACGCTCCTGCGCCCAAACCTTCATGTGCTCGGCTTGAAAGTGCGCCTGCAGCGCCGCCATGTCGCGCCACTTCTCGGCAATGTGGATCAGCTCGGGATCGAGCACGTCCTGCCCATAGGCATACTGGATGCAGCCATCTTCCTTGAGCGTCGCCGCGATGACCTTGGCCATCATCGGCTTGATCGGCTCGATGTTCTCCACCGGAACGCGGACCGTGCCCATCACGATGATCATCAGAAGCTCTTCTCGCCATAGATGCGCGAAAGGTCGCCGCCCCATTCGCCGTGGTACAGGTCGAGCAGGCGCTCAGCCGGAGTCTTGCCCGAAGACACGATCTCGTCGAGCGGCTGGAGATAGCCGGTCTCGTTGTCGCCCGCCTCGTTCAGCTGCGCCCGTGCAGCCAGGCCCGAGCGCGAGATCGCCAGCACTTCGGCTGCCACATCGCGCAATTTGCCTCCACCCGGCAGCGTCGCATCCAGCCCGAGCTTCGGCACTTCGGCACGCAGGCGCTCGCGCCCGTCCATGTCCCAGCCCTTGACCAGGTCCCACGCCGCATCCAGCGCACCCTGATCGTAGAGCAGGCCGACCCATAGCGCCGGCAGAGCGCAAATCCGGCTCCACGGCCCGCCATCGGCCCCGCGCATCTCAAGGAACGACTTGAGCCGTACTTCGGGGAAGGCGGTGGAAAGGTGGTCGTTCCAGTCCGACAGCGTCGGCTTCTCGCCGGGCAGCACCGAAAGCTTGCCCTCCAGGAAATCGCGGAACGACAAGCCTGCTGCGTCGATATACCTGCCATCGCGGAACACGAAATACATCGGCACGTCGAGCATGTACTCGACATAGCGCTCGTACCCGAAGCCCTCCTCGAACACGAACGAAAGCATCCCGGTGCGCGCAGGGTCCGTATCGGTCCAGATATGGCTGCGATAGGACAGGAACCCGTTGGGCTTGCCCTCAAGGAACGGCGAATTGGCGAACAGCGCTGTCGCCAGAGGCTGCAGCGCAAGGCTGACGCGGAACTTCTGCACCATGTCCGCCTCGCTTGAATAATCGAGGTTGGTCTGGATGGTGCACGTCCGCAGCATCATGTCGAGGCCCATCGTCCCCACGCGCGGCATATGCCGCAGCATGATGTCGTAGCGGCCCTTGGGCATGATCGGCAGCTCTTCGCGAGTCTTGTCCGGCCACAGCCCCATGCCAAGGTAGGCCAGGCCCAGCTTGTCACCGATCGTCTTGACCTGCGCAAGATGCCGCCCGGTTTCCGCACAGGTCTGGTGCAGGTTCACCAGCGGCGCGCCCGAAAGCTCCAGCTGTCCGGCAGGCTCCAGGCTCACCGCTCCGTCCGGCCCGGACATGGCGATGACGTTGCCGCCCTCGATGATCGGCTCCCAACCGTACTCGGTCAGCGCGTTCAGCAGGTCGCGAATGCCGCCTTGCTCATCGTACGATGGCGCCGCGCGGTCGGCTGTGCGGTAGACGAACTTCTCGTGCTCAGTGCCGATCCGCCAGTTTTCCTTGGGCTTTTCGCCCTTCTGCATCGGCACCACGAGCATGTCGCGGCTTTCGATGACGGGATCGTTGCTATTTGAAACTTGCCGCGTGCTCATGCCCGCATCCGTTAATGGCCGGGACAGGTTTTAGCCAGCCAAATTGTAGCACGTCACCTGCAAGGCAATGTTGCTGTTAGCGAAGGAATGGGCCTAGCCGAACCAATCGCCCTGCATCCCCATCCACAGCGCTGTCCCGGCAATCGCCGCCGTCTCCGCCCGCAGGATGCGCGGTCCCAGCGAAAGCGCCACCGCCGCCGGATGCGCCCGCACCAGCGCCCGCTCAGTCTCGTCGAACCCGCCCTCCGGTCCGATCAGCAGCGCTGCCGGCCCACTGTGGATCGAAAACGCCACCGCTGCCGGCATCCCGCCGTTCTCGTCAGCAAAGAACAGCGTGCGTTCCTCCGGCCACTCGCGCAGCAGATGCTCGAGCTTCATCGTCTCGCCAAGGTCGGGCAAGGCCGTGCGGGCGCACTGCTCGGCCGCCTCGGTCATGATCGTCAGCGCGCGGTCCGGATTCAGCTTGTCTGCCACGCAGCGCCTGGTCAGCACCGGCACGATCTTCGCCGCGCCGAGTTCGGTTGCCTTTTCCAGCACCAGATCGAAGTTCGGCTTCTTCAGCAAGGCGGCGCAGAGCCAGAAATCGGGCACCTCCTCGCGCTCGCGCAGGCGCTTCTCGATCTCGACAACAACCTCGCGTTTGCCCGCATCGGTCACGCGCGCCACCCACTCACCGGTGCGATTGTCGCAAACGATCACCGCATCGCCAGCGCCCACGCGCATCACCTTGCCCAGATAATGCGCCTGTTGCCCCTCGATCGGCAGTCGCAATCCCTCGCTCAACGTCGTATCGATGAACAGCCGCGGCGCGGATTTTGGTGGCCAGGCAGGAGTCGCGGTCATCCCAACCGCCTAGCGCGGATATTGCCTTTCGTTAAGAGTCTGTAATGTGACTTCCACCGCTTCCGAAACAATCGTCCCCGACAGCGAGCACAAGGGCTTGGTCGCCAGCTTGCCGCAGCCGTGGCGCAACCTTGCCTTGCTGGCGAGGTTCGACCGGCCGATCGGCTGGTGGCTGCTGTTCTGGCCCTGCGCCTGGGGCCTGTTCCTTGGCGGCGGCACAGCGCGCTGGGGCATCCTCGCGTGGATGCTGCTTGGCGCCATCGCCATGCGCGGGGCAGGGTGCGTCTACAACGATATCGTCGATGCCGATCTCGATGCCCGCGTTGCGCGCACCGCCGCCCGGCCCATCGCCAGCGGCGCAACCAGCAAACGCACGGCATGGATATGGCTGCTTACGCTTTGCGCTGTCGGCCTCCTCGTCCTGTTGCAACTGCGCTGGGAAGCGCAAGTCGTGGCACTTGGCAGCCTGGCGCTCGTCGCGGCCTATCCCTTCATGAAGCGCATCACCGGCTGGCCACAGGCGTGGCTCGGCCTCGTCTTTACGTGGGGCGCACCAGTCGGCTGGGTCGAGGCCACCGGCTTTGAACGCCTTGCCCCTCTGGCTGCGCTCTACGCCGGGTGCTGGGCGTGGTGCATGGCCTATGACACGATCTACGCCCTGCAGGATCGCGAGGACGATGCCATGGTCGGCATCGGTTCCTCCGCGCTGTCGTTCGGGCGCCACGTTCGTGCAGGCGTCGGGGCGCTCTATGCGCTGGCCTTGCTGTGCTGGGCTGCTGCCATCTGGCAGGTTCGCGCCGATCCGCTGGCACTGCTTGCGCTGGCGCCGGTTGCCCTTCACCTCCTGTGGCAGGTCGCCACCCTCAAGGAAGACGGTGCGGACCCGCTGGTCAAGTTCCGTTCGAATCGCTTTGCCGGCTTGCTGATGGCTGCGGCGGCTTACGTCGTCGGTGCGGCCTGAGGGCCGAACAACCGCTCGTGTCGCGCCTCGATCGCGGGCCACAGGTCAGCCGCTTCGGGCACGTCGATCAGGAAAAGCTCGCGCAAAGTGCTGACCAGTTCCCCGGCGGAACCCAGTTCACGCCGCTCTTCGCCATGCGCCCCCACAACCGTCAGCACCTTGCCCCTGAGCATCAGGTAATTGCCTGCAAGCCGCCTCTGCACGGTCAGGTTCTGCACGAACACGGATGCAGGATCAGTGGCCTGCCAATGGCATAGGGTCGAAAGCTGATCCTCATCCGCAGGTTGGGCGACGAAATCATACGACATCGCCGCCGTGGCAAGGCTGACGGAGACCCGCCACATCGCGTCATCGGTGCGGCCGAGCGACACTGGCAGCGGATCATGCAGCCACTGTCCCTGTTCAAGCGGCACGGGCGCGCCAAGCCAGCTTCCGAACCCGGCATCGACCAGCTTCGGGCCATCGCACTGCACCAGCAGGCACAAGTGCGAACCAATTGATTCGTCCCCCGCAGCTGCCGCATTACACCCGCGCTCATCCGCATCACGTCGAAGCCGATCGCCGCCAATGCCGCGCCCAGCACGCCGTTGTGCTCGTAGCACCAGCCCCCGCGCCGCCCTTCGACCAGCTTGGCAAAGGCCGCATCCGGATCGGTCGTCAGCCTGCGGCCAAGCTGCACGTCGATGTTCTCGAACGGAATCGCCTGAACGTGCGCCCGAACGAGCGCGTCGAGTGTCGCCAGGTCGGCCGCCACCGGCGCCGACAAGCCGATCCGCGCCAGGTAGGCCGCAAGCTGCGCAGGAGAGAGCGGTTCAACCGCCATAGCTGACCACTTCGAACTCGATCCCGTCCCAGTCGTAGAAATAGAACCGCCGGCCCGGCTCATAGTCCGCATGATTGAACGGTTCGAGCCCTGCTGCAATCACGATCTGCTCGGCTGCGGCAAGGTCATCCACTTCAATGCCCACGTGCTGCAGCGGCATGCCTTTGGAGAATCGCGTCGAGACTCCACCGGGCGGGGTGTAGAACACGATGTACTGGTCCTCGGTGCCCAAATGGATCGAGAAGCCATCGTCGATTGCCGGGCCGCGCCAGCGTTCGTGCCACCCGCAAAGCTTGGTGAAGAAGGCGGCCGAGCGCTCGGCATCGCTGACTGAGATGTTGACGTGTTCAAGGCGGGCAAAGGGCATCGTCGGGGTCCTTTCGGGAGCTTTCGTCGAATCGATGCTTGTGAATCTGCAACCTCAAGCTAACTTGAGGTCAAGCGGAAAGCGTGGAGTCGCAGAACCTTGGCCATTACCCGCAACGATCTGATCCCGATCGGCACGCTCGCGCGCCGCACCGGCCTCGCGGTCAGCGCGATCCGCTACTACGAGGATCGCGGGCTGGTCACCTCGATCCGCACGGGCGGAAACCAGCGCCGTTTCCTGCGCTCCGATATCCGCCGGTTGAGCTTCGTGCAGATTGCCCAGAAGCTGGGCTTGGGGCTCGCCGAAATCGAGCGCGAGCTTGCCGCTCTGCCGCAGGGACGCACTCCCAACGTGCTTGATTGGCAACGCATAAGCCGTTCGCTGCGCAAGGAAATCGACAGCCGTATCCAGCTGCTCACCCGCACCCGCAACAAGCTCGACGAATGCATCGGCTGCGGCTGCCTCAGCCTCGAACGCTGCCAACTCTACAACAAGGACGATCGCGCCGCGGCGGCCGGACCGGGACCGCGGTACGTGCTGGATTAGCTTGCTTTCTCAAGCAGTTCTACCGCCCCGCCCAGGTCCACGCTGACAAGGCGCGAGACGCCGCGTTCCACCATCGTCACGCCGAACAGGCGATGCATGCGGCTCATCGTCACGGCATTGTGGGTGACGATCAGGTAGCGGGTGCGAGTTTCGGCCACCATTGCATCGAGCAGGTCGCAGAACCGCTCGATGTTGGCATCGTCAAGCGGCGCGTCCACTTCGTCAAGTACGCAGATCGGGGCGGGGTTCGTGAGAAACAACGCGAAGATGAGGGCGACCGCCGTCAGCGCTTGTTCGCCGCCGGACAGAAGAGTCAACGATTGCAGGCGTTTGCCGGGTGGCTGGGCGAAGATCTCGAGGCCCGCTTCAAGCGGATCGTCGGAATCGACCAGCGCTAGGTGCGCCTCGCCACCGCCGAACAAGCGGCTGAAAAGGCGGCGGAAATGGCCGTCGACCGCCTCGAAAGCCGCCCGCAGGCGCTCGCGCCCTTCGCGGTTGAGGCTGCCGATAGAGCCTCTAAGTCTATGAACTGCCTCGGTTAACTCCGCCTGCTCAGCCACCGAGGTGCCATGCTTGTCCTCGGCGTCCTTCAACTCGTCCGCCGCCACCAGATTCACCGGCCCGATCCGCTCCCGCTCCGCCGCCAGACGGTCCATCGCCGCCGACTCCTCGGTCGCAGCGGCAACCTCTGCTGATGCGAATGCGAACCGCTCG
The DNA here is from genome assembly GCF_003454795.1 of Novosphingobium sp. THN1. Classification (GTDB taxonomy): domain Bacteria; phylum Pseudomonadota; class Alphaproteobacteria; order Sphingomonadales; family Sphingomonadaceae; genus Novosphingobium. The sequence continues at coordinate 266,937 of NZ_CP028347.1, read as the reverse complement.
GGCAGGAGGGGTGGAGGGCACTGGAAGCGCTCGCCCGAAATGGCCGCCATCTCCTGTCGACGTGCATCTTCGTTCTCGGCGCGGGCAGATGCTCCGGCACGAGCCTCGCGGGCAGTGGCGAGTGTCTCATTTGCGGCCGCGAGTGTGGCCTCTGTCTGCGAGAGTTGGCCTTCTGCCTCGGAGAGTTGCCGCTCTGCCTCGGAGAGTTGGAGAGTCAGCCGCGCGCGGATTCCCTCGCCCTGTTCGATCTCGGAAATCAGCCCCGCCGGCTTGGCGGCAGAGATCGCGCGCTCGGTCTCCAGCTCCTCGCGCCGCCCGGTCATCTCGGCCAAGCGCTTGGCAGCATCGCCCGCGCGGGCCTGCCAGGCGCGGATATCGCCCTTGAGACCCGCCAGCCGCTCCTTGCCCGCCGCGATCTGCTGTTCAAGCGCAGCCGAAGCGGCGGTGGCGGATTGCAGGGTGACGCGCGCCGCATCGTTGCGCGCCCGCGCCGCCTCCAGCGCCGCCCGGCCTGCCGCCGGATCGGGCAGGGTGCTGCGCTTGTCCTCGGCCGCCGTGACTTCCGCTTGAGCTGCAAGACGTTGATCCGAAAGCTCTTCCTGCGCCCGCGACAGTTCCGCCTTGCGCTGTTCGAGCCGCGCCCGCGCCGCTTCTGCGGCATCCAAGGCCCGCAGCGCCATGCGCTCGGCATCGGCGGCGGCAGAGAGCGCGCGCTCCACTTGCGAAAGTTCGCCCTGCACCTCGGAAAGCGCGGCGCGAACCTCCTCCTGCGCGGCTTCGGCAGTCGAGACTGCTTGACGTCGCTCGGGCAAAAGCGCCTGCAGTTCAGCCAGCCGGTTCTCGGCCTCAAGCGCAGCGGCTTCGGCGGCACCTTCGCCCGCGCGATGAAACCGTCCCAGCGGCGCAAGTGCCCGGCCTTTGTCACCAGCCATTGGCCGGGGGCAAGCGCCTGTCCCTCGTCGGCGTCGACCACGCGAACCAGGGCGAGGCGCGCTGACAGTTCAGGCGGGCACTGCGGGACATGATGGGCCAGCGAATCCACAAGTAGTTCAGGCACTTGCGCGCCGGTCCAGAAACGACCCTCCGCGGTTGGCGGGGCGGCGCCTACCGGAGCCGAGGCATCCCGCCCGAGCACTGCGGCCAAAGCGCGCTCATAGCCCGGCGCCGCGCGGGTTCCGGCGATGGCGGACTGTCCCAAGCCTTTGGCAGAGCGTGCTTTTTCCCGTGCGGCCTTGTCGCGTGTGAGTGCGTCTGCCTCCCGCTCGATTCCAGCAAGATCGGCGCGGGTTTGCGCCAGGGCATTGCTGGCAGCGTCACGACGGGCGGACAAGTCCTCGCGCTGGGCGGTAAGGTCTGCGCGGCGTTCTTCCGCAGTGGCGATGGCCTCGGCGGCAGTGGCGCGCTTTGCTTCCGCCTCGGCGATTTGCGCGGCGGGATCGGCCTCGCGGGCAAGGGCATCGGCCTGCTGGGTCAGCCGCGCAGCATCGGCATCAAGGCGTCCAAGTCTTTGTCGTGCCGCAGAAACTGCCGCTTCGGCCACGCGCCATTCGGCATCAATACCGGCTTGTTCAGCCACACGCTGGGCGAGGGCGACTTCGGCGGCGCGGGCAGCGCGATCGGCATCGTCGACCGCTGCGGCAAGCATCGGGCGGCGTTCGCTATCTGCCGCAAGCGAACCCTCGGCTGCGGCAAGATCCTGCTCCAGCTTCGCCATCGCGGTGGCGGCATCCTCGGTCAGCCGATCGGCGCTGGCGCGGTCCTCCTCGATGCGGGTCAGCTGGCGTTCGATGTCCTTGACCCGCTGCTCGGCGGCTTCGAGCTGGGCGGTGAGCGAAGCCATGCGCTGGCCGTGGGCCGCGGCGTCCTGTCGCCGGTCGAACAGTTCGTCGCGCGCCTCGGCCAAGGCGGCGGCGGCCTTGTGCTGGGCTTTCTGCGCAGCTTGCGCGAGATCGGTAGCCTGCTTCACCGCGTCCTCGGCAGCGATGGCTTGCTTGCGCGCGGCATCGGCGGCAGCGGCGGCATCGCGCCAGCGGGCGAAGACGAGCCGGGCCTCGGCAAGGCGGATCTTCTCGCTGACGGCGCGATAACGCTCGGCCGCGCGGGCCTGCCGTCGGAGCGTACCGATCTGGCTTTCGAGGCCCGCCAGCATGTCTTCAAGCCGCGCCAGATTAGCCTCGGTCGCGCGCAATTTCTGCTCTGCATCGCGGCGACGGACGTGAAGCCCGGCGATGCCCGCCGCTTCTTCAAGCATCATGCGGCGTTCGGCGGGTTTGGCCGCGATCACCGCAGCGATGCGGCCTTGGCTGACCAGCGCCGGGCTGTGGGCTCCTGTGGCGGCGTCAGCAAAGACCAGCGCGACGTCCTTGGCGCGGACGTCTTTGCCGTTGACGCGATAGGCACTGCCGGCGCCGCGCTCGATCCGGCGGATGACTTCGAGTTCTGCGCCGAACGGGCCATCAGGATCGGTCTCGGCGGTAAGCAGGACTTCGGCAAAGGCGCGGGCCGGGCGCGTGGCTGTCCCGGCAAAGATCACGTCTTCCATGCCGCCGCCGCGCATGGACTTGGGCGAGCTTTCGCCCATCACCCAGCGGATGGCTTCGAGAAGGTTCGATTTGCCGCAGCCGTTGGGGCCGACAACGCCAGTTAGGCCGGGTTCGATGCGCAGTTCGGCAGGTTCGACGAAGCTCTTGAAACCGGAGAGTTTCAAGCGCTTGAATTGCACCGATCAGGCCCCCGACCCGTCCTGGCCCCCTTAGCGGGCGCCAGCCTTCTGCAGCAGGGGTTCGAGTTCCTGCCAGCTGGCAACGCCGGTCTTGCTGCCGTTGAGGAAGAAGGTCGGCGTGCCGGTGATGTCGAACTCCTTGCTCCACTGTTCATTGGTGGTGGCAAGCTTGGTGGCCTTGGCGCTGTCAGCCAGGCAAGAAGAGCCCTGCGCAGCGGCAATGCCGCGCGAGGCGAAGAATTCGCTCATGCCGCCGAGTTGGGCAATGCCTGCAAAGCGCTTGTCGGCGGGAAGGTTCTGGATCTGCTGGAAGGCGGCTTCGTCCTTCTGCAGGTTGGTGAACATGTTCGGCTGCCAGGCCCAGAACTGTTCGGAAAGCGGAATGACCGCTTCGGGCGCGCCGCAGGTTGCCAGCAGCACGGCCGGCATGTCGAGCGCGTTCAGCAGGAACAGGCGCAGTTCATAGGAGACGCGGCCCGACGCGATGTAGTCGTCACGCAGCTTGGGGAAGCCCTTTTCCGAGAACTCCGCGCAGTGCGAGCACGACAGCGCGCCGAATTCGACGAGCTTGATCGGCGCGTCGGGATTGCCCATCAGGTAACCACCCTCAGGCGTGACGGAGAAGGTTTCGGTCCACGACTGGCCTGCAGGAGCCGGCACCTTGGCAATCGGCTCTGCGCTGGCAACTTCGCCCCCGGCAGCGGCGTCCTTCTTGTCACAGGCGGCAAGGCCGAGCGTCAGGGGAAGGGTGGCAAGCAGAAGCGCGCGGGCGAGTTTCATCGTGTGGATATTCCCGTTTTCTGGCGGTTTGGAAGGACGCTAGCGGATTGTTGCCGGGGTTTGAAGGGGCGTGGTTCCGGGATTGTGGATCAGTTCATCCGCGCGAGGATCTGAGGGCGAAGTGAGTCCCAGTCGTGCGTGCCGGCAAGCAGGATGCCGTCGATCATGAAGCTGGGCGTGCCGGTGACGCCGAGCTTCTCGGCAGCATCGTTGGTGCGCTGGGCAAGCTTGTTGGCCAGTGCCTCGTTCGACAGGCAGCGGTCCATGGCCTGCCGGTCCATGCCACGGGCCGCCATGAAGTCATAGAACTTGAAGTCGCTGGCGATGGCGCGGGTGCGGCTGGCGAAAGTGCCGGTGGTCCAGCGCTGGCGCTGGGCCTCGGTCGAGTTGGCAAGCGGGCCGATCCACTGCGGTTGCAGGCGCATGAACGCGGTGTGCAGCTGGAAGAAGCGGTTGGCGGGCACGCAATTGGTGATCAGCGCCACGGTCATGTCCACTGGATCGCGCACGAAATTGCGCACTTCGACTGCGCCCTTGCCCGGAGCGATCATGCCGATCTTGAGCTGGCCTTCGGACTCGGTCTCGAAATGCGAGCAGTGCGGGCAGGTGTAGCTGACGAACTCGATCAGGCGCAGCTTGGCGGCGGGGTTGCCGAGGACGTGATGGCCCTCGGGCGTGACGGAGCCGGTGACGGCCCAGTTGAGGCCACCTGCGGGGCGGGGCGCAGGCTTTCTGGCTGCCTGCCCCGATGCGCCCGTTGCAACGAGCGCGGTGGCGGCAATCGCTGCTGCTACAAACTTGCGGATCATCCGATCTTCTTCCCCCGGTTGCACTATCCAGACTGCGCGCCAGCGATTCCAGCACGGTGCGCAGTTCGGGATCGCCGATATCGCGCAGCGAATCCCCCAGTTCCATCGGTATCGGCTTCAGCGAGGGAGGTGCCGCGCGCGGTGCCTCCTTGGGCTTTGGCGCCTGAACGGCGCCTTGCCGTATCTTCACCTTGGCCACGGCATTGTAGCCGAAAAAGCGGTTCACGCGGTCAATGATCTCGGGCGTGACGTGCTGGATCAGCGGAGCGTGCGCCGGGCTGACGACCAGTTGCAGGATGCCTTCGGACTTCTCGCCCGGGGGAAAGCGGATCGATTCGGGCATGCAGTGGCGGGCGTGACGCTCGCCCACGATCTCGGGCCAGCGGGTTACCACGCTCGATTGCACGAAGCCGAAGCGGCGGAAGGCGGTGCGGCCGATGGCGGGCATGAGATCGGCGATCTGGCGCGCTTCGCCGCCGCGCGGACGCTCATAGAGCTTGCCCGCCTCGGTCTTCGTCGACCGGGTGCTCTTGCGTTTCGGCGCGTCCGAAGGGGTGCTTTCCATATCGCTTCGCGCCATGCCATAGGTGTGCGATGCAAGCCAGAGAGGAAGCCGCAAAGTCATTCGATCCGGAGGCAATCGCCCCGTTGCTGCTTGCGTGGTACGATGCCAACGCGCGCCGCCTGCCGTGGCGACGTTTGCCGGGTGAGGAGCGGCAGGACCCCTACAAGGTGTGGCTGTCCGAGGTCATGCTGCAGCAGACTACGGTGGCGGCGGTGGGGCCGTACTTTTCGAAGTTCACCCAAGTCTGGCCGACGGTGGCCGATCTTGCGGCAGCAGACGACGGCGACGTGATGGCGGCGTGGGCGGGGCTGGGCTACTATGCCCGCGCGCGCAATCTCCTGGCCTGTGCGCGGGCCGTGGCGGCAAGGGGCGGGCGTTTTCCCGATACGGAAGCCGGTTTGCGCGAATTGCCTGGGCTGGGCGAATACACAGCTGCTGCCGTGGCCGCGATTGCGTTCGGGCGGCGCGCGGTGGTGGTCGATGCCAATGTCGAGCGGGTGGTGGCGCGGCTGTTCGCGATCGACGAGCCGCTGCCTGCGGGCAAGGCGGCGATCCGTTTTGCCGCCGGGCAGGTGACGCCCGAGGAGCGCGCCGGAGATTTCGCGCAAGGGATGATGGATCTGGGCGCAACGATCTGCACCGCCAGATCTCCGCGCTGCCTGCTGTGTCCATTGCGCGAGGGATGCCGTGGTTACGCGCAAGGTTCGCCCGAGCGGCTGCCGGTGAAGGCTGCGAAGAAGGCCAAGCCGCTGCGAACCGGTAGGGCCTATTGGGTGGAGCGCGAGGGCAAGGTCCTGCTGGTGCGTCGGCCCGGGCGCGGGATGCTGGGCGGGATGCGGGCGCTTCCGGACGATGGCTGGTCAGCCAAGGGCGACGGTCCGGACGGCCTGGAGGGAGAGTGGCGCCCGGGCGGGGTGGTCCGCCATGGCTTCACGCATTTCGATCTCGAATTGCAATTGATGCTTCCGGTTCAGCCGCAAGCGGTTAGTCTGCCGGAGGGAGAATGGTGGCCGGTCGAGACAATCGAGGCTGCCGGATTGCCGACCGTGTTCGCCAAGGCGGCGCGGCTGGCCGTCGCTGGAAGGACAGACTGAGCAATGCAGCAGGTTTCGGTTTCGCGGCGCGGGTTCATCGGGTCGCTCGGTTTGGTCGCCGCAAGCATGGCTCTGCCGCGGATGGCATGGGCGAGCGTCGCGGCGGAGGCGCGCTTTCCCACTGTGACGGGAATGCTCGATGGCTATGTCTCTTCAGGCAAGCTGCCGGGCATGATCGCGGCGCTCGGCTGGGGGTCGAGCGAGGCGCCGATGGATATCGCCCGTGGCACTCTGGCCAAGGGGATGGCGCCAGTGGTGAACATGGACAGCCTGTTCCGCATCTATTCGATGACCAAGCCGATCACCGGCATGGCGGCGATGATGCTGGTGGACGAAGGCAAGCTCCGGCTCGACCAGCCGATTGCCGACCTGCTGCCGGCATTCGGCAAGATGCAGGTGCAGGTCACGCCCGACGGTTCGATGACCGATCTGCGTCCGGCCAAGACGCAGATCACGGTGCGGCACTTGCTGACGCATACTGCGGGGCTTGGCTATTCGATCATCCAGAAGGGCCCGATCAAGGACGCCTACGTCAACGCGGGGCTGGTGCCGGGGCAGGCCAGTCGGATGCGCCTGCCGGGCATGGATTCACCCAAGCCGCTGGGCAGTCTGGCCGAGTTCGCCGACGTTCTGGCAACGATGCCGCTGGTTTATGAGCCGGGTTCGGTGTGGAGTTACTCGGTTGCGCTCGACCTGATGGGGCGGGTCATCGAAGTGGCTTCGGGCAAGCCCTTCGACGTGTTTCTGGCCGAGCGGCTGTTTGCCCCTTGCGGCATGACTTCGACGTGGTTCCGCGTGCCCGAGAGCGAGGTCGGGCGGCTGACCACGAACTACGCTGCGGTAGGTGGTGCCTTGCTGCCGATCGATCCGGGCAAGGCTTCGGTCTATCTAGATCAGCCGCCCTATCCGTTCGGCGGGGCAGGGCTGGTTTCAAGTCCTCGCGACTACGACCGTTTTCTGCGGATGCTGCTGGGCTTCGGCCGGATTGATGGCAGGCAGGTGATAAGCGAAGCTGCAGTGCGGCTCGGCACCAGCAACCTCCTGCCGGCGGGCACTGACCTGTCGCAAGCCTTCATCAAGGGCAACGGCTTTGGCGCAGGCGGTTCGGTGGGCTTGGGCGAGGATGCCGGAACCTATGGCTGGGCTGGTGCAGCAGGCACGGTAGGCTTCGTCAATTACCGGGTCGGGCTGCGTGCAGGAGTCTATACCCAGTACATGCCGTCAGAAGCCTATCCGGTGCACAGGGAATTCGCGAAGGCCGTGCTGGCTGACGTAACGGGGAAGAAGGCCGCAGCCTGATGGATACGACGATTGCTTTTGCCGGCGGCGGGCTCGACCGCGCTGACCATATCCGGGGCGATGCCGACAAGCTTGGCAGCCTGATGAACTGGCGGGCGCGGCTGCTGCGGCTGGAAGGGATCGACCCGGTGATCTCGCCCGACGGAGGGCTTGACTGGGGCACGCTGGCCGATGCCGATCCGGAAGCCGAACTGGTGTTCCTCGGCCTCAGCGAGGAAGGGCGCGGGTGCTTTGCCCAAGTGACGCCTGCGATCGTGGGCAGCGTTGCGCCGCCAAACCCAAGACTGTGGGCGGCGATGGGAGCGCTCTCCCCGGGGGACTTGTCGATCTACGGCGGTGCGCGCAGCCTGGTTGACTGGCACGCGCGGCATCGTTTCTGCGCCCGCTGCGGGTCTGCAACGAAACTCGCGAAGGGCGGCTGGCAACGCACTTGCACGAACGAGGCATGCAAGGGCGAGCACTTCCCGCGCGTCGATCCGGTCACGATCATGACCGTGGAGTGCGAGGGCGAATTGCTGCTCGGCCGCCAGCCGCGTTTCCCGCCTCGGCGCTATTCGGCACTTGCGGGCTTTGTGGAGCCGGGCGAGGGCCTTGAGGACGCGGTTCGGCGCGAGGTGCTGGAAGAGGCGGGCGTGAAGGTGGACGAAGTGCGCTATGTCGCCAGCCAGCCTTGGCCGTTCCCGTCCTCGCTGATGATCGCCTGCCACGCCTTTACCACGCAGCGTGGAATCACCATCGACGTGACCGAACTCGACGACGCACGCTGGTTCACCCGCGAAGAAGTTCGTTACGCCATGACGGGGGCCGAGGACGGCGCGTTCATTGCCCCGCCGCCCTTTGCAGTCGCGCATCACCTGCTCAAATGGTGGCTCTCGCAATGAGCGCGCCCGGCAAGGTCACGCTCGACATCTGGTCGGACGTGATGTGCCCGTGGTGCGTGATCGGGCTGGGTCAGCTCGACAAGGCGCTGGCCAGCATGGACGGCGAAGTGGATGCCACGGTGCGCTTCCATCCGTTCGAACTGAACCCTGACATGTCCGAGGAAGGCGAGGAGCAGGCCGCGCATATCCAGCGCAAGTATGGCCGTACGGCCGAACAATCGGCGGGCGTACGGGAAACCTTGCGACAGGCTGCCGAGCGCGCGGGCTATTCGTTCGACTATACCGGCGATGGCGAAGCGCCACCGGCGATGATGTGGAACACGCGCATGGCGCACCGGTTGCTGACCTGGGCCCTGCGCGATTTCGGGCCGGACCTGCAAGTGGCGCTGAAACGCGCGCTGTTTGACGCCCACTTCCAGGGGCGGCGCAATGTGTCGGATCCCGAAGTGCTGGCGGAAGTAGCCGAGAGTGTCGGCCTGCCCCGGCTCAATGCGCTACAGGCGATGATTGACCCGCAGATCGATGCGATCGTTACCGCCGAGGAGCGGCAGGCTTGGGACTGGAACGTCACTGGGGTGCCGGCGGTGGTGATCAACGGCAAGCTGATCGTCCCGGCGCGCAGGAGCCGGACGTCTATGCCGACTTGATCCGCAAGGTGCTGGCGCGCGAAGCTGCGGGCATGGCTTAGACCAGCCCAAGCTTTGCCAGTTCGGACGCAATCTGTGCTGGCAGCACTTCTCCCGCCTCGCCATCATCAAGGTCTGCAGGCGCGTCGGCTGGCTCGAGATAGCGCCAGCCCTGATGTGCGCGGCGGGGCTTGGGGTGGACGTCGATCAGCTTGGTGCTGACGACGATGTTGGTGCGACCGCCCTCGGCCTCCTCAAACCCGACGATTTCCGAGCGGGCGACGAGCTGGTGCTTGTGGATCCAGTAGAGCGAACCGCCGATCATTTCCTCGGCGCGCTTGGGGCGGTTGCGGGTGGTGAGGTAGGCGACTTTCGCCCCTCCGCGCCGACCGGTGTCCGAGAACCATTCATGGATCTCGGCCAGCGATTGGGCACCGTAGGCCACTTTGGTCATGTGCAGGGGCATGAACTTCTTCCGGATCAGGCAAGGCCGCTCAGCACGGCGAGGCCGAGGAACGAGAAGAAGCCCATGACATCGGTAGCCATGGTCACGAATACGGCCGAAGAGACAGCCGGATCCACTTTGAGGCGATCAAGCGTGACCGGGACCATGATTCCGGCGAGCCCGGCAACCAGATTGTTGATCACCATGGCCGAGCCGATGACCGCGCCGAGCAGGGGATTGGCGAAGAGCAGGCCCGTGCCGAGACCGATCAGGATGCCCAGCGCAGCACCGTTCGTGGCGGCAATCCGCAACTCGCGCAGGATCATGCGGATCGTGTTGGAACTGGTCAGCTGATTGGTGGCAATCGCGCGCACGACCACGGCCAGCGTCTGCGTTCCGGCATTGCCACCCATCCCCGACACGATCGGCATCAGCACCGCGAGCAGGGCAAAGCGCGCGATCGCCCCCTGGAACATGCCGACGACAGAGGCGGCGACCAGCGCCGTACCGAGGTTGACCACCAGCCACGTCAGGCGCGTGCGAACGGTGAGCAGGATCGGCTCGTTGATGTCGCCATCGCCGGCACCGGACAGGCGCAGGATGTCCTCGCTCGCCTCTTCCTGAATGATGTGGACGATATCGTCGACGGTGATCTGGCCGACGAGGCGGCCGCTCTCGTCCACAACCGCCGCCGAAATCAGCGCGTACTTCTGGAAGCGCAGCGCAACCTCTTCCTGATCCATCGAGACCGGGATCAGCGTCTGGTCGCGCTTCATCACGTCGGCCAGCGGCACGCTGCGCGGCGCGCGCAGTATCCAGCTGAGGCTGCAGGTGCCGACCGGGTGGTGCTTGTGATCGACGATGAACACTTCCCAGAATTCGGTGGGCAGTTCGTCGTCGCGGCGCAGGTAGTCGATCAAATCGCCCACCGTCATCGCCTCGGGCACCGCGATCAGATCGCGGCTCATCAGGCGGCCGGCGGTTTCTTCCGGATAGGACAGCGCGGATTCGATCGCGGCGCGATCTTCCGGCTCCATCTCGGCAAGGACGGCCTGCTGGTCTTCCTCGTCAAGGTCCTCGATCAGGGCGACGGCGTCGTCCGTCTCCATCTGCTCGGCTAGGTCGGCGACTTCCTCGGGCTCGAGCTCCTCGACGAGGTATTCGCGGACGTAGTCGTTAAGCTCGGCGATGACCTCGCCGCCGAGCAAGTCATTGATCGCACGCGCAAGCTTGACGCGGTCGTCCTGGTCGATCAGCTCGAAAAGGTCGGCGATGTCTGCCGGGTGGAGCGGTTCGACGAGGTTGTAGACGGTCTCGTCGTCACCGGCCTCGAGCGCTTCGGCGACGCGGCGGACGAAGCCGGGGCGGAGAGTGTTGTCTTCCTCGTCGAGGCTTTCAGAATTGCGCGAGGGTTCGGCCGGCGCGGGCGCTTCGTCCACGTCGGGGAGCAGGCTGTCGATGATGTCGTCGTCGCGCTCCATAGGCGCGGGTTACCGGCTGAGGCGTCAATTGCAACCGCCTAGCAGACCTATGCGTGACTTTCTTTTCGCAAGCCTTATATCGGCGCGCAAACAAGCAAGGATTGCGACTAATGGCTGACGAAAAACTGGTCCTCACGCTCGATTCCGGCGACGTTGTGATCAAGCTGCGCCCCGATCTGGCTCCCGGCCATGTCGAGCGCATCAAGGAATTGGCGAACGAAGGCTTCTACGACGGCGTGAAGTTCCACCGCGTGATCCCCGGCTTCATGGCGCAGGGCGGCTGCCCGCAGGGCACCGGCATGGGCGGTTCGAGCAAGCCTGACCTCAAGGCTGAATTCAACGACGAACCGCACGTGCGCGGCGTGTGCTCGATGGCGCGCACCAGCTATCCGCACTCGGCCAACAGCCAGTTCTTCATCTGCTTCGACGATGCACGCTTCCTCGACAAGCAGTACACCGTGTGGGGCCAGGTCGAGAGCGGCATGGACCTGATCGACGCGCTGCCCAAGGGCGAGCCGCCGGCAAACCCGGGCGTGATCCGCAAGGCCAGCGTCGTCGCTGCCTGATCGGACTGCTGATCAGGAAAAGAGGGGCGGGGCCGAAGGGCTGCCGCCCCTTTTCCATGTCAGGCCGAGAGCCGTCGCACCGCTTCATCCTGCGCGATGAGCGGCAGGAGGGCGGCCATTTCGGGCCGTGGTCGTGGCCGGTAAGGGCCTGGCGCAGCGGCAGGAACAGTGCCTTGCCCTTGCGGCCGGTCCTGTCCTTGAGGGCAGCGGTCAGGGCGCGCCACGGTTCGGCAGACCAGTCCAGCGTCGTGGCAACCTTCGCTGCTTCGGACAGATAGGCGCGGGTTTCCTCGTCGAAGGCCGGCGCTGCGACCGGGCCGGTCACGACTTGCCACCAGTCCTTCGCCTCGTCGATATGGGCGAGGTTGGGGCGGATGGCATCCCATGCGGTTTCGCCCATGCCTTCGGGCAGAAGGTGGGCGACGCGGGCATAGGGTAGCCGGTGGACGATCTGGGCGTTGACGCGGTGGAGGTCGGCCTCGTCGAAGCGGGCGGGCGCGCGGCCGAAGCGGGACAGGTCGAAGCTTTCCGCCAGCGCATTGGCATCGAGTGACGGATCGACCGGGTCGGACGTGCCAAGGCGTGCGAGCAGGGCGACGATCGCCTCAGGCTCGATACCCTGTTCGCGGAAATCGGCCATGCCCAAGGCGCCGAGGCGCTTGGACAGTTTGCCTTCGCTGCCGGTCAGCAGCGCTTCATGGGCAAAACGGGGAGGCTGGGCGCCGAGCGCGGTGAACATCTGGATCTGCGTGGCGGTGTTGGAGACGTGATCCTCGCCGCGCAGCACGTCGGTTATGCCCATGGCAATGTCGTCGATCGCCGAGGGCAGCATGTAGAGCCACGAACCGTCGGCGCGGCGGATCACCGGGTCCGACATCTGGCGCGGGTCGAAGTTCTGAGGGCCGCGAATGCCGTCCTCCCACGCAATCGGCTGGTCGTGATCGAGCAGGAAGCGCCAATGCGGCGTCTCGCCTGCAGCGGCTCTCGCCTCGTGGTCAGCTTCGGTCAGCTTGAGCGCTGCGCGATCGTAGATCGGCGGCAGGCCTCGGCCGAGCAGGATCTTGCGCTTGAGATCCAGTTCCTGCGCAGTCTCGTAAGCGCGGTAGATGCGACCGGCCTCGACCAGACGCTGGAACTCGCGTTCGTAGAGTTCGGTGCGCAGCGATTGGCGCTCCTCGCCGTCGTAGGTCAGGCCAAGCCAGGCAAGGTCGGCACGGATGGATTCGACGTGCTCTTCGCGGCTGCGCTCGGCATCGGTATCGTCGATGCGCAGCATGAACTTGCCGCCGGTCTTCTTCGCCAGGAGCCAGTTGTGGAGTGCAGTGCGAACGTTGCCGACGTGGAGCTTGCCGGTGGGCGAGGGGGCGAAGCGGGTTACCGTTGTCATGCGCGCTGCCCTAGCGCGCCGCTGCTGCAAGGGGAAGGCTGGCGGTTACGGTATCAGGGCAACGGCGTGGATCGTCGCGTTGTAGAGCGCTTCGTGGCGGTCGGCGCGGACGAAGCCGGTGATCGCGTCCGAAAAGGCCTCGCGCTTGCCGGAAACGGCGGCGCGGGCGAGGGCGGCCAGCGTCGTCTCGTCCGGGGTCATGGCAAGGCAGCAGGGGCGGTTGACCATGAACGGTTCGGGCCAGACCTGCTTGATCGTCTGCACCAGTCCATGGACGGCGCAGGCCGCTTCGATGGAGCGGTAGCGCTGGGCAAGGTCGGGTACGGGATCGCGGCCAGACGCTTCGAACAGTGCGCACAGGCGCATCGCCATGGTCACGTGCAAACCCTTCAGTGAAAGGCCGCGCACGTCCTGCGGGCGGGCCAGACTATCGATCAGGACGGAGAAGCGGGTGGAGGACTGGCCTGCAGGCATTGCGCATCCTTTCTTGCGAACGATTCGCAAGTTAGCATGGGGATGCCTCAGGTCAATGCGAATCGTTCGCAATTACTCTTTCGACGCGGCTACGCGGTGGGATCGCCAGCGAAGGGCCATCCCGACGATCGACAGCAGCATCCCGGTCAGCATGAAAGCGAGCATCAAAGGCTCATCCTTGGCAGACTTGAGCGCTGGCACTCCGAGCAGCACGACGCTCATACTCGACACGAGATAGCCGCTACCCTTCAGGCGGGAGCTTTTCCGCATTCGTGAATATTCCCAGATAGTTGAATGACAAAACAACTACGGGACGGAGCATGTCAGGTTCCGGTTCGGAAGCCGTGGGTTATCGGATAGCGTCTGTCGCGGCCATAGTTGCGCGCGCCCAGCTTCACGCCGGGGGGCCTGGCGGCGCTTGTATTCGGCGATGTTGAGCAGCCGTTCGATGCGGCTGACCGTCGCGCGGTCGAAACCCTCTGCCACGATCTGGTCGACGCTTTTCTCGTTCTCCACCAGCCCCTGCAGGATCGCGTCGAGCACGTCGTAAGGGGGCAGGGAGTCCGAATCCTTCTGGTCCGGGCGCAACTCTGCGCTTGGTGGTTTGGTGATGATCCGCTGCGGCATCACCGGACCGTCAGGACCGAGGCCGATCTTGGGGCGATGCGCGTTGCGCCATTCGGAGACTGCAAAGACGGTCGTCTTGTAGGCGTCTTTCAGCGGGTTGTAGCCGCCGTTCATGTCGCCATAGATCGTGGCATAACCGACGCTCATCTCGCTCTTGTTACCGGTGGTGACCAGCATCGGGCCGAACTTGTTCGACAGGGCCATCAACGTCACGCCACGAATGCGCGACTGGATGTTTTCTTCGGTCAGGTCGGGCTGCTTGCCGGTAAAGACCGGGGCGAGCATGGCGTCGAAGGCATCGACAGCCGGGGCGATCGGCACGGTGTCGAGCCGGACGCCCAGCATGTTGGCGCAGCCTTCGGCATCCTCGAGGCTCTCCTGCGAGGTGTAACGGCTCGGCATCATCACGCACCAAACGCGGTCCGCGCCAAGCGCATCCACCGCAATGGCAGCGCAGATCGCCGAATCGATGCCGCCGGACAGGCCGAGCACGACTCCGGGGAAGCGATTCTTGTTCACATAGTCGCGCAGGGCCATGACCATTGCGCAGTAGATGTCTTCGGGGTGCTCGGCGAGTTCGTGGTCAACGCCGGGCTCGCAGCGCCAGCGCGAGCCGGAGCCAACTGCGGTCTGCGTCCAGACGGTGGTAACGACCGATTCTTCCCAGTCCGGCATCTGCACCCACAGCGCACCTTCGGGCCGACGACGAAGCTGGCGCCATCAAACACGATCTCGTCCTGCCCGCCGACGCGGTTGAGGTAGGCCAGCGGAATGCCGGTATCGATCGCGCGGCGCTTGGCAACGCCGTCGATGCGCAGGACGTCCTTGTCGATCTCGTAAGGGCTGCCGTTGATGCAGATGAAGATTTCCGCGCCAAGGTCGGCCAGGTGGCGGCAGACGTCGGGGTGCCAGATGTCCTCGCAGATCGGCAGGCCGAGCATTGCGCCCTTGAACAGGACCGGCTCCGGCAAGGGGCCCGGCATGAAATAGCGCTTTTCGTCGAAGGTGCCGTAGTTGGGCAGCTCGTACTTGAAGCGGGTGGCTGCGATGCGTCCGCCTTCGAGCAGGGCGACGCCATTGTGCAGATCACCATCGCGGACGAATACCGAGCCGACGAGCATCGCGGGGCCGCCGTCTGCGGTGACCTTGGCGAGTTTCTCGAGTTCGGTGGCGGCCCGCTCGATCAGGGCCGGCTTCATGATCAGGTCTTCCGGCGGATATCCGATCAGCATCAGTTCCGGATAGACGATCAGGTCGGAATCCGGATTGCTCTCGCGCACGGCAAGCATGGCCGCGACGTTTGCGGCAAGGTCGCCAACCGACTGGTTGAGCTGGGCGAGAGTGATGCGGAGCGTATCGGCCATGGCCCGACTCCTAAGGGACTGTTCGCTGGGCGGCAACGCCCATGGCTGCCAAGAGTTGCAAAGCTGTCATCATGGGCTAAGGGCGCGTTGGGGATCGAATCCGAGGGAATCGCACGCAATGAAGATCATGGCCGGCAACTCGAACCTGCCGCTCGCCCGCGCCATTTCGGCTTATCTCGAAATGCCGCTGACCGACGCCAGCGTGCGCCGCTTCGCTGACGAGGAAGTTTTCGTGGAAATTCACGAAAACGTCCGTGGCGAGGACGTCTTCGTCGTCCAGTCGACCAGCTACCCGGCGAACGACAACCTCATGGAACTGCTGATCTGCATCGACGCACTGCGCCGTGCCTCGGCAAAGCGCATCACGGCGGTCGTCCCCTACTTCGGTTATGCCCGCCAGGACCGCAAGCCCGGCCCGCGCACACCGATTTCGGCCAAGCTCGTGGCCAACCTGATCACGCAGGCCGGTGCCGATCGCGTGCTGGCGGTGGATCTTCACGCTGGCCAGATCCAGGGCTTCTTCGATATCCCGACCGACAACCTGTTTGCAGCGCCGGTCATGGCTGCCGACATCCAGACCCGCTATGGCACGCAGGAACTGATGGTCGTTTCGCCAGACGTCGGCGGCGTCGTTCGGGCGCGTTCGCTGGCCAAGCGCCTCAACAATGCCCCGCTCGCCATCGTCGACAAGCGTCGTGACCGCCCCGGCCAGTCCGAAGTCATGAACATCATCGGCGACGTGAAGGGCCGCATGTGCATCCTGATCGATGACATCATCGATTCGGGCGGCACCCTGTGCAACGCGGCGCAGGCGCTGATGGATGCGGGCGCTGCAGGCGTTTCGGCCTACATCACCCACGGCGTGCTTTCGGGCGGCGCGGTTGCGCGCGTCAGCAACTCGGCGCTCAAGGAACTGGTCATCACCGACACGATCATGCCGACGGAAGCGACCGCCGCTTCCGATCGCATCCGCGTGCTGACGATCGCTCCGCTGATCGGCGAGGCAGTGCGTCGCATTGCCGATGAAAGCTCGGTCTCCAGCCTGTTCGACTAATCCTGCCGCTTTAAGCGTTCCAGCCATGCGCGAGCCTGCTTCGGCTCGCCCACGGCGTTGGCCGGAGGCTTGCCGCGTGATGCCATGAACTCGTCATGGAGCGCGAACGGCTCCATGAACAAGGCCTCCCGTGCTTGTGCGATCTCGTCGGCAAGCTCGATGAGGTTGTCGATAATCGGCGCGGTCGCGGCGCGCATGATCTTGTCAGCGTTGTGATCGAACAGGCCCCATTTGCCCGCTGCAGTCACTTCAAGCGCTTCGATCAGCGCAGCGCGATAGTCCGCTTCCATTTCGGAGCGGCGTTTGTCGAGACGTTCGAGACGGTCAGCCCTGGCCATGCCTCTGGCCTAGGCGGTGAAGCGAAGCCACGCAATGCCGCTTACTCCCAGGGCTTGACCTCGCCCGGTTCCAGCCTGCGAATTTCCTCAAGCCTGCGCGCCTGTCGTGTTTCCAGGCCCAGCGTCATCAGCGGTTGGGGACGCTCCACGAACTGGCGCGGACTCATTCCGAACAGCGCGGTGAACTCGCGGATAAGGTGGCTCTGATCGTAATAGCGCAGGGCAATCGATTCGGCTTCGTCGTGGTCGGCCACGCCGCGAAGGTGGCTGGCCATGTCGAGAGCGCGCGCACGCCTGAGAACCTGTTTGGGCGGCATGCCGAAATCGCGGCGGGCGATGCGTTCCAGCCGACGCTGTGTCACCCCAAGATTTTCCGCCAATCGTGCAATGCTGACCGTAGGATCGGCAAATGCAGCGGCTTCGAAGCGGGCGGAAATCGGATCAGGCTCGCGCACGGCGCGATCCGCAATCAGACTGCGCATCTCGCATTCCATCGCCTGAACCCAGTCTTCCGGGGAACCATCGGGATCGAACATGTCCAGCCAGCGCTGCTCCGGCATTTCCAGTTCGGCAAACGTCGCCAGCCTGTCGGTCAGCGTTGCGATCTCGGGTCCGCGCAGCGCATGGCACACGCCCGGCCGCAGGAAGATGCCGATGCTGACAAAACTGCCGGTGACACTGATCGGCATCCGACGGGAATGCGGGCCAAACAGCATTGCGGCACGCTGAGACGTACGCACGCCATCGGCCGTGGTGGCTTCCCACTTGCCCCGCAACTGGATGCGGATGCACGCGAAATCGCTCAACAGTCCGCAGTCGAGGCGGTGTTCGGGCGGGGTCCCGACGATCGTTACATAGAGCCTTCCGATCCAGCGATCGAGGTCCGCGGCTGGTGCCCGGCTGTAGGAAATCGGCTGGCCATCGCGCGTGGCGATCGGCGAGACTATCGCGCGATCAACGCCTGGCCTGTTGCTGCGACTCATCTAGCGTGCCCCCAAGACAATCGGTGCACGCAGATTTAGCGCCCCTAGAATCTTCCCTGCGTGCGGTTTGTCACGGCTTCCTTAAAATTGCGCAGCCGCATTTGTCCAATGACGATTCATGTTCTGCGGGTTGACCGTATTGGCCCAAAGCAGGCAGAGCCAAGGCATGAAGCTTGAAAACGATATCGCCCTTGCCATGCGCCTTGCCGACGCTGCGGCGGAGGCCATTCGCCCGCACTTCCGCACCGTAGCAGCCGAGCGGAAGGGCGATTCGACGCCGGTAACCCTGGCTGACCGTGCAGCCGAAGAGGCGATGCGGCGTATTCTGACGGCTGAGGTGCCGCGGGACACCATCATTGGCGAGGAATTCGGTTCGACCGCCGGTTCGTCGGGACGAAGCTGGGTGCTCGATCCGATCGATGGAACAGCGGGTTTTCTGGCCGGACGCCCGATCTTCGGCACGCTGATCGCGCTGGTGGTCGAAGGATTTCCGGTGCTCGGCGTGCTCGACCAGCCCATCACCGGGGAGCGCTGGGTTGGCGCCATGGGCAAACGGACTACGCTAAACGGAAAGCCGGTGCAGACGCGGGTATGCCGCGAACTGTCGGACGCGACGCTGGCGACGACCGGGCCGCATTATTTCGACGACCATGATGGCGGCCACTTCATGGGCCTTGCTGCGAAAACTGATCACAAGCGCATGGTCATGGGCGGCGATTGCTACAATTACGCCATGCTTGCCACGGGCCAGCTCGACTTGGTCTGCGAGGCGAACCTCAAGCTCCACGACTGGGCCGCGCTGGTGCCGATCGTCGAAGGCGCGGGCGGAACCATGGCCGACTGGAATGGCGATCCCTTGCACGCGGGTTCGGACGGCCACGTCATCGCACTGGGAGATCCGGCGCGGCTGGAAGACGTGGTCGAGGCGCTGGCCTGCGCGCACTAGGCGGCGTCTACCGTTGTCCCGCCTTGGGCGAATAAAGGTGCTTCAGCTGGCGTTGCCGGGTGAGCGCGTGAGTTCCATCAACTCGTAGCGCTCTCCAATCGAGGGCAGGACCGCCAGCAGGGGCAGGCAATCGGATGGCTCGATCCAGTAGTCCGTCAGATGCGGCACCTGATCGCTCCAGCGGATCGTGTAGCGCAAGGCATCAAATGTGCCTGCGCCCACGGTAATCTGCTCGGCTCCCATATAGGCCACGACGGGTTCGACCAGCATGACGGACAGATCCTGATCACCGAGATGCGCCATTGAATTGGCAGCGCAAAGCAGGGGTTTCTCAACGCCGCGCTCATCTGTCCCGCGCACCATCGCGGTAATGGCGTCGCCCGCCAGCGGGTGCATGCCGAGAAAGTCAATTGCGCGCCGCGCTTCGATGCGTTTCGAGACGCGGCCTTCCTCGGCAGTAATGCCTTCGCATTCCACCATGCGGTCTGTGACGGAATACCAGCACGCCCCGATCATGCTGCCATCGCGCGTGTTGCGGACGTAGCCTTCCCGGGGCCGCCAATCCTCTGTCACAGACCAGTTCGCTTCACGCAGGAGCCGCGCATCGTCCATTTCGCAGACCGCCCGCAAGGAGCGGCCCCGAGAATGGACCGAGCCCGAGAAATGCTCTCGACCCCACTCTTGCCCGGAGGCATTGAGATAGGACACTTTCCCGGCATAGTGACGATAGGGCGAAGTCATTGGCAAAGCGCTCCCCAGTTACAGCACAAGGGTAAAGCGCACCCAGGAGTCTGCATGGGCGATACGCTCATGCTCCAGCTATCGGATACCAGACCAAGCTGTTCGTCAGCGCTCCAGTAGCTGTACCTCGGACAGCTCGATAACCGGGGTCTCCCAAGGGTGAGCAGCCATGAGCGCTTCGAGTGCAGGCGCGAGGTCCGCGTCTGCATCGGCGTAGGTCGTGATGATCGCTGTCGGGGAGAGGGCGCGCTCTCCCGCACTCCCCATTGTCGGCTCGGCATCGGGTCCGGGCTGGAAGCTTTCCCATCCCGGCGATATCTCGCAAACACCCTTGTAGAGCTTGAAGTCGCCCAAGGGATTGTCGGCGCGGATCACGGCCAGCATGGCAGCTGCGGCAGGATCGTGTTCGACCGCGTCGCCATCGCCATTTAGCAACGCATCGAATGTCAGGGCCGAAACCGGGCAATGGATCTTGACCGCAACCGCGCGGCGGCGGCTGACGGTCAAAGCCCGGCCTTCAGCATCCAGTCGTGGAACAGGCGCACCGGGCGCGATTGCAGCGCACGCGGGCGGCAAACGAACCAGTAGGAATAGGGGCTGTCGACGTCGATGTCGTAAAGCCGGGCGAGGCGAGAATCATGGCTGCGATGATAGTGGTCATCATGCATGATTGCGATGCCAAGGCCCTGGGCCGCTGCCTCGAGTATCAGCTGCCCGGAGTCGAAATGATCGATCGCGGCAGGTTCCAGCTTCTCGAGGTGCAGTGCGCGCTTCCACGCCTCGAAGCTTGCCGGAAGGTCGTTGTGTACCAGAAATGTCTGTTTCGAGAGCTTGGCGATATCAGGCCGCTCGCCCAGTTCGGCCGCCAGTTCGCGCGAGGTAATCGCGTGGACGCGGTTGTGATCCAGCCGCACCGAATGGAGCGATGCGTCCGGCCCTTCGGAAAGGACGATGGCGGCATCGATGGTGTCGCCAAGCTTGGTTTCTGCCGCGTGGCCTGAATCGATATCGATGTGCAACTGCGGGTGCAGCTTGCGCAGTTCGCCCAGGCGCGGAAACAGGCGCTGGCTGCCGAACAGCGGAAGTACGCCGAGCCGCAGGCGCATGACCTTGCCGGTATCGATCAGGCGATCGACCCGGTCCGCCATCTCGTCAATCAACGGGGCGACGGCATCATAAAGCTGCTGGCCTTCCTCGGTCAGCTTGAGCGCCTGATGCTTGCGTTCGAACAGCGGCTTGCCGACGAAATCCTCCAGCGCACCGAGACGACGGGACAGAGCCGAAGGACTGAGGGCAAGTTCTGCGGCCGCCGTCTTGGCCGAGCCTGCGCGCACGACGCGAATGAACGCCTCGAGCGAACGCAGTGGGGGCAGGCGGCGGATCATCTCTTCGTCCTATTCTTCTTCGGCCAGCACTGCCTGTGGCGCATGCAGCCTGAGGCGGGTGAGGCGCCGTTCATCGCCCCCGGTTACTTCAAGCCGCCAACCACTGGCATGTTCAAGCACGCGACCGACCGGCGGCACTTCGCCGGCCAAAACCACGGCCAGACCGCCGAGCGTATCCACGTCTTCCTCCACTTCCGCAAGCCTTGGATCGACGGTGTCTGCGACGTCATCCAGTTCGGCCCGCGCATCGGCGTCCCAGGTATCGGGATCGATCCGACGGAGCAATTCTTCGGGCGCATCGTCGTGCTCGTCCTCGATCTCGCCGATGATTTCCTCGACCAGGTCTTCGATGGTGATGATGCCATCTGTGCCCGAATACTCGTCGATCACCACTGCAAGGTGCGTACGGCGGCTGCGCATGTCGGCCAATACGTCAAGTGCGCCCCGGGCTTGGGGCACGAATAGAGGCTGGCGCATCAGGCTCGTCCAGTCTTTGGGCGGTTGCTTGTTCGACAGCATCATGCCGGCGATGATGCCGAATACGTCCTTCACGTGGATCATGCCGACGATCTCGTCGAGCGATTCGCCGTAGACGGGCAGGCGACTGTGGCCGTGCTCGGCAAACGCTGCGACCATCTCCTCGAACGTGGCCGAGGCGGGCACGGCGATGATCTCGCCGCGCGGAATGGCTACGTCGTCGGCGTCGTGTTCGCTGAAGTGCAGCAGGTTGCGCAGCATCTGTCGTTCGAGCGGGACAAGATCGCCGTTGCCGTTGCTGCCGCTGTCCTGATGGACCTCGCCCTCGTGCTCGTCGATCGCTTCCTCGATCTGCGCGCGCAGTGATTGATCGTGGTCGGGCCCGCGAAAGAAGGCCCTGATCGCGCGCCACAAGGTGCGACTACTGCTACTGTCTCCGTCTCCCGACCGGCTTTCGCCGGTGGAGCCATTGCCCTCGGGCACTGTCGTATTCCCTCACTTGGTCAGTCTTCGACCGCATATGGGTCGGCAATGCCCATCAGCGCAAGCGCCTTCCGCTCCAGATTCTCCATTTCCTCGGCTTCGGCCTCGCCCAGTTCGTGGTCGTAGCCCGCAAGATGGAGCAGGCCATGCACCACCAGATGGGTAGCATGGACCTCGACCGACACGCCTTTCTCTGCCGCCTCACGCGTGCAGACGCCGTGGGCGAGGATCAAGTCACCTAGCATTCCTGGCGCGTCGGTATCGCGCGCGGCGTGAAGCACTTCCTCGCGGCTGAGCATCGGGAAGGAGAGGACATTGGTCGGCTTGTCCTTGGCCCGCCACTGCTTGTTGAGCGCGTGGACTTCCTCGTCATCGGCCATGACGAGGCTGACGAGGAGGTTCTCGTGCGCCAGTTCGCCTGCGATCTGCGCCGTCGCTTCGGCGGCGCGATTGGCGAGGTCTTCCCAATCGGTTTCCTCGCCCCAGACCGGATCGATGTCGATTTCCAGGATTGGCGCGCTCAAGCGTCCTTCCCTTCGTATGCCTCGACGATGCGTCCGACGATCGGATGGCGCACCACGTCGGCGGTATTGAAGCGCACTGTTGCGATGCCATCGACGCCTTCCAGGCGCTGCACCGCATCGTTGAGGCCGCTGGCGCCGACACCGCCGGGCAAGTCAACCTGCTTTGGGTCACCGCAAATCACCATGCGGCTGTTCTGGCCGAAGCGGGTGAGGAACATCTTCATCTGCGCAGGGGTGGTATTCTGCGCCTCGTCGAGAATGACGAAGGCATCGGCCAGTGTGCGCCCGCGCATGAAGGCGATGGGCGCGATCTCGATTTCGCCCGAGGCAATGCGGCGCTCGACCTGTTCGGGCGGCATGCAATCGTAAAGCGCATCGTAGAGCGGGCGAAGGTAGGGGTCGACCTTCTCCTTCATGTCGCCGGGCAGGAAGCCGAGGCGTTCGCCAGCTTCCACCGCCGGGCGCGACAGGATCAGGCGCTGTACCGAGCCAGAGATCAGCTGCGCCACGGCCTGCGCCACGGCGAGATAGGTCTTGCCGGTGCCCGCCGGACCCAGCGCGAAAATCACGTCATGGCTGATCAACGCCTTCATGTAGTTGATCTGGGTCGGGCTGCGCGGGATGATCGTCTTTTTGCGGGTGCGGATCATGATTGGCGGCGCACCACCCGGAGCTCCGGTGATGATGCCTTCAAGCGTCGGCTCAACGCTCATCGCGATAAGTGATTCGACCGCGCCGGAATCAAGTTCCTGCCCCGATAGCAACCGTTGGTGCATGCCCTTCAGCACGTCGCGCGCACGGGCGACGGCGTCGTCTGGTCCTTCGATCAGCACGCGGTTGCCGCGCGCCGAAATGTAAACTCCCAGCCGATTCTCGATCTGCACGAGATTGGTGTCGAACTGGCCGAACAGGGCGCCAAGCACGGTCTGCTCGTTGAACTCGACTTCGACCCGGGCACGGCGATGCTGTGATTCCGGGCGATGATGCGCCTCGTCGGCGCGGTGGGGTTTACGGGCCATGAGCTCCTTTCAGGTTTGGGCCTGAGTCAGAGCATAGGAACGGAAGTTGCACACACAAGACGCGCGCGCAGACTTTGCACAGGGCAATTAGACGAGCTGACCTGCCAGCGAGTTCGGACCTGCTTCGACAAGCTTTACCGTAACCATCTGGCCGATTTCGGATTCGCCCACAAAGTGGACCGATTGCAACCAGGGCGACTTGCCGAGCCACTGTCCGGGATGCTTGCCGCGGCGTTCGACGAGGACCTGGCAGGTCTTGCCAAGGCTGGCCTGGTTGAAAGCCAATTGATCGCGGTTGAGCGCCGCTTGCAGCCGCTGAAGGCGCTCGTCCATCACTGGTGCCGGAACATGGTCGGGCATCGTTGCGGCAGGGGTGCCAGGGCGGGGGGAATACTTGAAGCTGAACGCCTGCGCATAGCCGACAGCGTCGACCAGCCGCAGCGTTGCTTCGAATTCTGCATCCGTTTCCCCGGGAAACCGACGATAAAATCGCCCGACAGCGCGATGTCCGGGCGGGCGGCGCGGATGCGTTCGAGCACCTTGAGATAGCTCTCCGCCGTATGGCTGCGGTTCATCGCTTTCAGCACGCGGTCGCTACCTGCTTGCACCGGCAGGTGGAGGAAGGGCATCAGCTTCTCAAGCTCGCCATGCGCGGCGATCAGGCCATCAGTCATGTCGTTGGGATGGCTGGTGGTGTAACGGATGCGCTTGAGGTCCGGGTCGGCAGCAAGGGTGCGCGCCAGTCCATCAAGACCGATGCTGCGGCCCTTGTCGTCCTCGCCTTGCCACGCATTCACGTTCTGCCCGAGCAGCGTGATCTCGCGCGCGCCGCCGGCAACGAGCAGCTTTGCTTCCTCGACCAGGTCGGCAAATGGGCGGCTGATCTCCGCACCGCGCGTATACGGCACGACGCAGTATGTGCAGAACTTGTCGCAGCCTTCCTGCACCGTGAGGAAGGCGGTAGGGGCCGACTTGCGGCGCTTTGGCAGGGCTGCGAACTTGGCCTCCGCCGGCATGTCCGTTTCGGTGGCTCGCTTTCCGGAGGCTGCCTCGGCAACCATTTCCGGGAGGCGATGGTAGGACTGCGGGCCGACCACGACCTTCACGCTTGGCGCGCGCGTCATGATCTCCTCGCCTTCAGCCTGGGCGACGCAACCCGCGACGGCAATCAGCGGTGCTGAGCCATCTTCGCGGCGCAAGCGCCCGATGTCGGAGTAGACCTTTTCGGTTGCCTTCTCGCGGATGTGGCAGGTGTTGAGCACGACGAGGTCGGCATCGTCTCCTTCGCCAGCGGCAGACATGCCTTCTGCCGCCAGCAGCTCGGCCATGCGCTCGCCGTCATAGACGTTCATCTGACAGCCGAAGCTCTTGACGCGGAAGGTCTTGGGAGAAGTATTTGCGGTTGAAGACATGGGCCGCGCCGATAGTGGATTTGGCAGGGTTTGTCTAACGCGTGCGGCTCATGACCGCGAGGATGCGTTCGCGTGCTGCCGTAGCCATGACCTTGCGGTTGGCCGTCTCGTCAGGCCCGAGTGGCGCGAGGAAATGAACGGTCACCGGAATCGCCCTGCGCCGGGCAAGGATCTTGAGGAAATTGTCCAGCCCGTGCTCTTCACCGACCCACGCCATCCCGGCAACGTCAGGCCCATAGTCGAGCCACACCGGCTGTATCGCAATTCCCGGCGGCGGCGGATCAAGCGCGGACAGCAACGATGACTTGAACGGCAGCAGGCCGGCCCCGTCGCTGGTGGTGCCTTCCGGAAACACAGTGAGGGCGCCCGTATCCGTCAACGCCGCGCGCACCTGCTCGACCTGGGCATGGACCGAGCGTCGTTCATGCCGGGCGACGAAGACCGTGTCGTTCATCTCGCACAGCCATTTGAGCAGACCGACATCGGCCAGCCCGGAGTGGGCGACGAAGGCGCTGCCGCTCGCGCCCGAGATGACCGGGATGTCCAGCCAGCTGACGTGATTGGAGAGGAGAAAGGCGCCCTTGCGCGATGGCGCGCCGGTTATCGTGACCCGCGCACCGGCTATGCGGGCGATGCCGCCAAGGAACACCCGTGGCCACGGATTGTGCAGCCTCAGGATCCGCCAGACATAGTAGAGCGGTACGCATAAGAGAAGCAGAAGCAGCATGGCTGCGAGCCGCACGGCGATGCGCAGGCGTCCGACAAGCGAAATGGCCGGACGAGCGATGGCGTCAGCCGTCGCGTTCAAGCTTCACGCCGTAAAGCTCCATGCGATGATCGACGAGGCGGTAGCCAAGCTTTTCCGCAATCTGGCGCTGGAGCTGTTCAAGTTCGGGATCGACGAATTCGATGACCTTCCCGGTCTCTACATCGATCAGGTGATCGTGATGCGCTTCGGGCGTCGCTTCGTAACGGGCGCGGCCGTCACCGAAATCGTGCCGGTCGAGAATGCCGGCCTCTTCGAACAAACGCACCGTGCGGTAAACCGTCGCGATCGAAATGCGCGAGTCAATGGCCGAGGCGCGCTCATGCAGCTTTTCGACGTCGGGATGGTCGTCGCTCTCTGAAAGGACGCGCGCGATCGTCCTGCGCTGGTCGGTAATGCGCAGGCCGCGTTCGGCACAGAGAGCTTCGATGTCGATCGGCTGATGCACTGGGTACTCGTCAAGAAAGGATCGGCCCGCCGATCTATAGACCGGCGGGCCAAATCTTCAACTGCGCGCAATCGTATTGCGCACAGTCATCGCCAGGAATCTGCGCGCTGATCAGGCTGCGGTCTTGCGCCCGCGCTTGGGCGCAGGCTTGCGGCCGAGGCCGATCTTCTTGGCAAGTTCACGGCGCTTCTCGGCATAGGCCGGAGCGACCATCGGATAGTCAGCAGGAAGATTCCAGCGCGCGCGATACTGTTCAGGGTCATGTTGTAACGCGTGGCGAGGTGGCGCTTGAGCATCTTGAGCTTCTTGCCATCTTCCAGGCAAACGATGTGATCGTTCTTGACCGAAGCGCGGATCGAAACGGCAGGCTCGGGAGCAGGTTCTTCCGTGACGACTGGCGTTTCCAGACCAGAAAGCGCGGAATAAACGTTTGAAATCAGGACGGGAAGGTCGTTTACCGACACGCTGTTATTGCTCACGTGGGCGGCGACGATGTCCGAGGTGAGGGTGATCAAGGTCTCCCGCATGTCGTTCTGAATTTCAGTCATGGCAAATCCGACTTTCTATGTTTTTCCTGCGCGCCGATTTTTGGACTCGCGACTTGGTTTGGTGATCCAGATCACATTTATAGTCCTATCCTGACAGGACACAACCGATTTCACGACAGAACGCTTGTCCTGTCAATCACCTTGGGACAAATCCTAAGTATCGTATCAATTGTGAAAAGTCAGTTCCTGGCTGATCGCATCAATCCGGGCGCCAGTTGAAGTGCGATAATAACCGGGTCTTAATCCAATTTGGCGGAATCCATGAGCAGCATAAAGGACGCCTGCTGGATTATCACGGCGCATCTCTAGAAAAACCCGGCTCATCCCGCCATCTTGGGCAGACTGTATGAAGCGCTTGAGCAGGACGTGGCCCAAGCCCATCCGCCGGTACTGTGGTGCAATAGCAAAAAGAAGAAGTTCTTCCTCGTCCAGTACCGCTCGGCTCATGAAGAATCCGGCAGTTTCACCAGAGGTGAGCAAGTTTTCGCTGCCATCGGGCGCGATCAGACCGTAGCGGCAATTGCCCAAGCACAAGGCATCGCTGACTTGCCTGCGGTTCCACGCCTCGCCGAACTCGGGTGGGAATGCCTGCTCCATCACCGTCATGATTCGGTCAATGTCGTCAGGCGGCGCGATCATGAGTGGTGTGCCTTGCGGTCAGGCGGCGGACGGCAGCCGTGCGTCCGGCGCGCGACCATAGCTCGGGCGGGGGTCGGCACAAAAGGCGCGGTCGCCCAGCAAGTCAGCTTGGCGCGCATCTGGCCGGATATCGAGCGCCACAGCACCGGGACAACGCGACGCGAGCGCGATAGCCTGGCTTCCGGCGATCAATCCTGCAGTCGTGCGACTTGCCGCCACGTCGGGGGCGAGGGAGCTCAAAGGGGCCAGCGGCGATCCATCTGCCGAAAACGGCTGGAAGAACCACTCCCCATGGCCGCCGGTCATGCAGACATCCACGGGGCGTCCCGGTTGCTCGGCCAAAGCCATGGCAGCGACCAGGGAAAGGCTCTCGAAGCCCGTTACCCTCGCGCTCCAGGCAAGTCCCAGCGCACGCGCTGCGGCAAGTCCGACGCGGATGCCGGTGAAACTGCCAGGACCGATGTCGACGGCGATTTCGTCGGCGCGGCCCTTTTCGGGCAGCGCGGAGATCATCGGCACCAGCCGCTCGGCATGGCCGCGGCCAAGCAGTGCGAATTCGCCCGCGACCAGCTCGCCATCGTCGATCAGTGCGACCGAGCAGGCTTCCGTCGCGCAATCGATGACGAGCTTGCGCATGCCGGGCGGATCAGGCCGCGCGTACTTCGCTGACTTCGGGCACGTAGTGCTTAAGCAGGCTTTCGATCCCGTTCTTCAGCGTGGCCGTCGACGACGGGCAGCCGGAGCAGGCACCCTGCATCTGAAGGTAGACCACGCCTTCGCGGAAGCCCTTGTAGATGATATCGCCGCCGTCATTGGCCACGGCAGGCCGCACCCGCGTCTCGATCAGATCCTTGATCTGGTCGATGATGTCGGCGTCGGCCGGGTCATCGGCGAAGTTTTCGTCAGCTTCGGCAGGAACGGCGATGCCGGCTGCGGTGCCGCCAACGAACAGCGGGGCCTGGCTTACGAAGTGATCGAGCAGGATCGACAGGACCTGCGGCTTGAGTCCGGCCCATTCAACGCCTGGGGCGGCGGTGACCGAAACGAATTCGCGTCCGAACAGCACTCCGGTCACGTCGCCGAGATCAAACAGGGCCTGCGCCAGGGGCGATGCCTCGGCAGCTTCGGGCGAGGTGAACTCGCGCGTTCCGCTCGCCATGACCTGCTCACCGGGCAGGAACTTGAGCGTTGCGGGGTTCGGCGTGGTTTCGGTCTCGATGAACATGATTCGCATGTAGGCCGGTCCTTCCCGTGGTCAAGGGCAAGAAAAGCCGGGTTTTGCGCAGTTTCAGCGCAAGGTCTCATGGCGGAACCTTCCAAGGCCCGCTAATGCAGCGAGATGATCAAGCTCTCCCATGCGCTCGTCCGCCTCGCCCCCGCTGTTCTTGCATGCGCCTTCGGCGCTTCGGCCCTGAATGCCGCCGCGCCTGCGGCCAAGCCGGTCGCGCCATCGGCGGTCGCCATTCCCATGCCACTGAATCCGGTAGTCTCGCCTGCACAGCGCCTATGCTCTGCGAAGACTGTCAGCGGACTTGGCACGATGCTGCTCAAGCCGGCCGAAGGCGCAAAGCCAACGAAGAGCGATTTCGTGTTGGTCAATTATGTCGGCTATCTGGCGGCCAATGGCGAGGTGTTCGATCAAGGCATGCAGGCGGCATTTCCCGTCGATGGCGTCATTCCGGGCTTTTCTGAAGGCCTGCAGCTATTGTCGAAGGGCAGCCTGATGCGCCTGTGCGTGCCCTCGGCGCTTGGTTACGGTGCGGAAGGTTCAGGCCCAATCGGTGCAAATGCGGATCTCGTGTTTCAGGTGGAACTGGTCGACTTCAAGACCGCTGCGGAAGTCGAAGCTATGCGTGCGGCGCAATCGGCAGCCCAACCTGCTCAGCCGGGCACGACAACTCCCTCGCAGTAACGGGTCTATTCACTGGTCCTTCATAAGAAGGCTTCCTATAGTCGGGTGATGCGATCCCGTAACACGCGCCCCCGGCGCTTCGGCCTGTTTCTATCCCTCCTGCTGGTTTCGGCGGCCCCCGTGGTCGCCGAGGTCCCCGCCAAGGCTCCGGCCATGGCGACGAAATCCAACGTGCCATGGCTCTACAAGGGTTCGGATGTTCCGCAGGACAAGGCCTGGACCTTCGGCATTCTGCCGAACGGTATCCGTTACGCAGTCCGTCACAGTGGTGTTCCGCCCGAGCAGGTATCGATCCGCGTTTTGGTTGACGCGGGCTCGATGTACGAAACCGAGCCGCAGCGCGGTTATGCCCACCTGATCGAACATCTGACCTTCCGTGAATCGAAGTATCTCAAGGAAGGTGAGACGATTCCCACGTGGCAGCGGTTGGGCGCCACCTTCGGCAGCGATACCAACGCCGAGACCAGCCCGACGCAGACGGTTTACAAGCTGGACATTCCCAATGCTACGGCACCTAAGCTGGATGAAACATTCAAGCTGCTGTCGGGCATGATCACTGCGCCGATCTTTACCGATCGCGGCGTCAAGACCGAGGTTCCGATCGTCCTTGCCGAAATGCGCGAACGCACGAGCGCGCAGTCGCGGGTGCTGGACGCAACGCGGGGGCTGTTCTTCAAGGGCCAGCTTCTGGCCGCGCGCAGCCCGATCGGCACTGTAGAGACTCTCGAAGCAGCCGATGCGGCAGGGGTAAAGGCCTTTCATGACAAGTGGTACCGCCCCGACAATACCGTAATCGTGGTGGCGGGCGACGCTGATCCGGCAGCACTGGTCGCGCGGATCGAGCAGTGGTTCGGCGGGTGGCAAGTTGCTGGCAAGAAGCCGTTGCAGCCCGATTTCGGCAAGCCGATCGCGCCGACCGGAATTGATCCAAGGAACCCGGTTGGCGAGGCGAAGGTACTGGTCGAGCCGGACCTGCCCCGCCTTGTGAACTGGGCAATCCTGCGTCCGTGGACCAAGGTCAACGACACCATCGCCTACAACCAGGGTCTGATGATTGATCGCCTTGCGCTGGCTTTGATCAATCGCCGGCTCGAGGCACGGGCGCGCGGTGGCGGGAGCTACTTGGTGGCGTCCGTGGACGAGATGAAGCAGGAGCTTTCGCGATCGGCCGACGCCACGATCGTGACGGTCACGCCATTGAGCGAGGACTGGAAATCTGCGGTAACAGACGTGCGTGCAGTCATTGCCGATGCTTTGGCCACGCCGCCGTCCCAGGCAGAGATTGATCGCGAAGTTGCGGAATTTGAAGTCGCCTTCAAGGTCTCGGTCGAAACGCAGTCCACCATTGCCGGGTCCAAGGCGGCTGACGATATCGTCAACGCCGTCGATATTCGCGAGACGGTGGCCAACCCGGACACCGTCTACGACATTTTCAGGCGTTCCATCCCCTTGTTCAAGCCGCAAGCCGTGCTTGATCATACCCGGGCCCTGTTTAAGGGAACCGTGGTCCGCCCCATGATGATCACGCCCAAGGCAGGGGAGGCTGACGAGGCGTCCCTGCGCGCCGCATTGACTGCACCTGTCAAGGCTGCGTCGGAGAGCCGCGTGGCGGCAAATGCCCTCAAGTTTTCGGACCTTCCGCCGGTCGGAACTCCGGGTACTGTCGCCAGCGCGCGACCGATCGGGTTGCTTGGCATCGAGCAGGTAGAACTCTCCAATGGTGTCCGCGTTCTGCTGTGGCCCAACGATGCCGAGCCCGGTCGGATCATCATCAAGGCCCGGTTTGGCGGCGGCTACTCCGCGATCCAGCCCCAGGATGCGGTTTATGGCCCGATCGGCGAGGTGGCGCTGATGGACAGCGGCATTGGCGCACTCGGGCGGGATGATCTGGACCGTCTGGCAACAGGCCGCAAGCTGAGCCTCGATTTCAACATCGACGACACGGCATTCGTGCTCTCGGCCGACACGCGCCCGGCGGACCTTGCCGACCAGCTCTATCTCATGGCCGCCAAGCTGGGCATGCCGCGTTGGGACGCCAATCCGGTGTTGCGAGCCAAGGCTGCGGCAAAGCTCCAATACGAAAGCTACAATTCGGCCCCCAATGCGGTGCTCAATCGTGATCTCAACTGGCTGTTGCGCGATGGAGACCCGCGCTACGCCACGCCAAACCCGGCCGAACTGGAGAAGGTAACTCCGGAGGGCTTCCGCAAGACATGGGAGCCGCTGCTTTCGGAAGGACCGATCGAGATCGACATGTTCGGCGATTTCACGCGCGAACAGGCATTGGCCGCTCTGGAAAAGACTTTCGGCGCTTTGCCCGTCCGCACTCCAACAGCGGCGCCGACACTTGCCCCGAACATCCCGGCACACAACGCCGAGCCGCTGGTCCTGACCCATCGCGGCGATCCCTCGCAGGCTGCGGCCGTGGTAGCATGGCCAACCGGGGGCGGGCAGGCCGGGGTACGCGAAAGTCGCCAACTCGAAATCCTGGCGCAGATCTTCAACAACCGCCTGTTCGACGCGATGCGCGAAAAGGTGGGAGCGAGCTATGCGCC
The DNA here is from genome assembly GCF_003454795.1 of Novosphingobium sp. THN1. GTDB lineage: Bacteria > Pseudomonadota > Alphaproteobacteria > Sphingomonadales > Sphingomonadaceae > Novosphingobium. The sequence continues at coordinate 235,587 of NZ_CP028347.1, read as the reverse complement.
GCAAGTCGGTTCAAGCTGGCCGCTCGATCTGCCGTCGGGCGGGTACCTCTCGGCGATGGTCCAATTGCGGCCGGGAGATTTCGACACTTTCTTTGCTGCCGTTGACAAGATCGCGGCTGAACTTGCTGCCACGCCGCCCTCAGCAGACGAGATCAGCCGGGTGACCGAACCGCTCAAGCAATTGATTACGCGTGCCAGTACCGGCAACGGCTTCTACATGTTCCAGCTGGAAGGGGCGGCCTACGATCCGCGCAAGATCGCTGCAATCCGCACGATCCTCAACGATTACAGCCAGACAACGCCCGAACGAATGCAAGCTCTGGCGCAGAAATACCTGCGAGCGGACAAGAGCTGGCGCCTGGAGGTCGTCCCGGAAAAGCGCTGAGCAAAAGTCTCCGGACGGCCTCAGCAATCGATCTTGTTGTTCGTACCGCTGAGGCCAGGGCCGACATTTCGGTCGTCGCGAACGATGATGGCTGCCTGTTCGTGTATCGTGATCGGCTGGACGAACATGGTCCCGAACAGCCCGTTGTATTCGTACCAGACTTCGGCAACCATCACGGCGCTATTACTTGATGACGTGACCTTTCTGCCGCCGAGCGAAATGCCCGAAGCTATTGCAGACAAGGCACTTCCCGTCGCGTCGGGCTTTCCATGGGCAGAGGCCTGCTTGCGCTGACCCATGCACTTTTGCCAGTGGATGTATTGTTTGCCAGTCACCGGATGGACTTCAACGCTTGACAGGATCACCCGGCCGTTTTCGGCGAGACCGATGTCAGAGCCTTCCTCCAGCGCGCCTGTAAGGACCGACTGCACATCGTTGCTGGTAACGGTCGGGGTCACGCCGCTGTTGTCGGTCTGGCCGAGACGCGAAGCATTGTCAGCAAGTGCCAGAGCAACCTGGCTTGCCTCCATCGAGGCGGCGTTGAGCCACGCAATTTCGGCCCCGTACATCCCCAATATCATGAACAATGGCACTACCAGGGCAAATTCGACGGTCGATACCCCGTCCTGCCTGTCGAGCAGCCTGCGCAGCAGCGTCATGGGCAGCTCCCGGCCGTGGCGCCATAGCCCGTCTGGTTGCCGAACGGCTGGTTCTTCGTCACTGCAGTCGCCGAAAGGGTTCGTTCCGACCACAGTTTCGGCATGAAGGGAACCTGGAACACGGGTTTGAATGTTGCTGTCACCTTGTAGACGACGACGTCATTGGCCGAACCGGCGCTTTCCTTCTGCCCGACATCCTGGTCCCACTGACCATTGCGGTTTTCGTCGGTAAATGTCTCGCCGGCGTCGCACACGCCATTGGCATTATTGTCGTTCCATTTTTCAGCCCGGCCGACGTCGGCAAAGTCGTAGTAGCTGGTCCGGCTCGTCTTGATGTTTACACCAGGAAGGACTGGGCGGATCGCATCGAGTACCGACGCGTCGGCTTCGCTGGTATTGCGGGTTTCCAACGAGGAATCGCGTGCGGCACGGTGGACGGCGCCGGTGAGGACCGACTTGCCATAGACCATCTGCCCGATGTCCATGATGCCGATGAGCAGCAACAGGAAAAGGGGAACGACAATCGCGAATTCGACGATTGTTGCGCCATCTTCATTTTTGCAGAGCTGCGCGAATGTCATTGCACTACCCGCAGTTCGCCGACCTGCTTGGCGATTGACTGGAAAGCCGCGTCCAACTGGTTTGCGTTGGCTGCCGTGAAGGCACTCGAACTTGAAGCACATGTCTGGAGTTCGGTCGTCATGGCTTGCGCGAACGCGATGACCCAAATGCGGATCCCTTTCGCCTTCACGGCTTCGCACAGGGCGAGGAACCGTGAGTTATGGCGCGCAGCGTCTTCGTTTACACCATCATCGGTCACACGGCGATCATGGTACTCAATGCCCCATGCCGATTGGATGGAGTAGCTGGGCGCCATTTCGCCATCGGTCATGAAGATCAGATGGCGAGAAACCTCGCCGCCGTTCGTGGGCGCTTGGCGAACAGTGCTCGACCATAAGCCGTCTGGCGATGCCAGCCGCGCTCCCCAGACCATCCCGATGTCGTGATAGGTCGCGCCTTCGGGAACGAGCGAATCCGCGAACGCATCGAACGCTGTCTTGTTCATCGTCGCCAGCAAGCGCGCGCCAGTCGGACAGAATGATGCCGCCTGCTGTCCCTGCGATGACGGTACCGTACTGTTCATGTAAACAGTGCCGTTGTAGGTGACCGTCCGTATGTAGGCGACATTCGGCCACATCGGCGCCCATTTGCTGGATGCGGAGCTATCAGGGGCGGAATCGATTTCGAGGTCCAAGGCGCCGGACGGGTTGAAGCCCCCCAGCGATGACCATGTGAAGCTCGGCTCGGATACGGTTGCGCGCTCCTCGATGCACCCTTTCCAAGTTGACGAAACAGACGCGCCGTTCTCGCCGGTTGGTGTGGAGACCGCTTCGAAATTCTTGAACCGGCTCGTGTCATAATTCCACGGGCGATATTCCCAATGATCAAAGACTTGCGAGCTTGTATAGATGGGGTCGGCCGTTGTGGTCGTCGTTGTCACGGAGTTGCGTGAGCCCGTGCGTGACTGGATCCTGAAATTCAGAATTTGCCAGGCGCATTGATAGAACGTCGCCGTCTGTGGCTGGGTCACGACGGTCGTCACGACCTGTTGGCCGGATGAGTTCGTGGTCGTCGTCGAGGTGGAGGTGGCACTGCCCGAATTGGTCCAGGCGGTATCAGCCGGCTTGGCGCTGTTGCACGACGTTGACAGCAGATAGACGTTGGAGCCGTAGTTTGCCCATAATGAGTAGGTTGGCAGGGTCGTCGTGGTTGTCGGACTCCCGCTGACCGGCGTGCCGTAGCCGCTCAATGTCTGCACGGTTCGGTAGATCGCCTTGCGAGACTGGATCGTCCAGTTGTCGACGAGATATGACGGGTCCAGGTCGAGTAGCAGCCTTCCGACATTGACTGAAGAACTGTACGGCACAAATCCATAGCGCACGCGAGCGTTTGTGCCTGACAGGGCGTTCTCGACCGTGGCGTAGAAGTTCTTCATTGCAGCGCGCAGCGCTTCGATCCGCGTCTGCGTGCTGCCTGCCAGAAGCGAACTCATGGACCCGGTGGTATCTAGGACCATCATGATGTCGCTGTTGCCCACGCCCATCGAGGCCGTGCAACTGACGCTCAGATCGAAACCCTGAAAGCCGAAGATCTGCATCATCAGGGGCGGAAGCGTAGTTGTCGCCACGGCGTCGATGGTGCCGCCTTTGTCCGCTGACGTTGGTTCGAAGCTCGTGTCCCGCGAACCCTGGTGGGTCTCGTCGAAGTTCGCGAAGAAGTAATTGTCCGCCTGCGCCTTTGCTGTGGCATCGAAACCGTTGGTGGTGACGGCGCGGCGACCGGCCAGCACTCCTGCGTCGCAAGCCGCCTGCAGCCTGGTCTGGGTGCGCCAGGCGCGGCTTATGTCGATGGCGCCGCCGATCAGTGCTGCCACGGCAAAGATTGCCATGGCCGAGAGAGGCAGGATGTTCCCTCCGCGGCTTCGGGCCAGTAGAATCAGAAGGCGGCGAAGGGCAAGCATGGGAAAACGAACGACCTTTGGTGGGATCTGCACGGTTAACCGCCCGTCCACCAAGACATCCTGATGAGGTGACTAAGGTAAATTCCCTATACGCCTGCCCCTGGCGATGGCCTTGCGCGTGATCGCGATGATCGATTGCTGTGAGAGTAAGCCTTCCTTTGCTTTTCTTGCGCAGGGGGCGTATGGGCGCGCCTCTTGAAAGGAATGGAAAGTGGCACAGAACTGGACTGCGGATTCGTGGCGCGGGTTTGAAGGTCGGCATCTGCCGGTCTATCCCGATGCCGAAAAGCTGAACGAGGTCGAGAAGACCCTGACGAGCTTTCCGCCGCTGGTCTTTGCTGGCGAAGCGCGCGCACTGAAGGCCGACCTCGCGCAAGTGGCCGCGGGCAAGGGTTTCCTGCTGCAGGGCGGCGACTGTGCCGAGAGCTTTGCCGAGTTCCATCCGAACAACATTCGCGACACCTTCCGCGTGCTGCTGCAGATGGCGGTCGTGCTGACTTTCGCCAGCAAGCAGCCGGTGGTGAAGGTCGGTCGCATGGCCGGACAGTTCGCCAAGCCGCGCTCCTCTCCGGTCGAGAAAATCGGTGAAGTGGAACTGCCGAGCTACCTTGGCGACAACATCAACGGCATCGACTTCACGCCGGAATCGCGCATTCCGGATCCCGAGCGCATGCTGCGGGCCTACAGCCAGGCGGCGGCGACGCTCAACCTGCTGCGCGCCTTTGCAGGCGGCGGTTACGCCAACCTGCGCCAGGTCCACCAATGGACGTTGGACCACATCGGCAAGAGCCCGTGGGGCACCAAGTTCCGCGAGATGGCCGACAAGATCGGCGAAGCGCTGGACTTCATGGAAGCCTGCGGTGTCGATCCGCGCACCGTGCCCCAGCTTCAGGGCACCAGCTTCTACACCAGCCACGAAGCGCTGCTGCTGGCTTACGAAGAGGCTATGACCCGGCAGGATTCGCTGACTGGCGAATGGTATGACACTAGCGCCCACATGCTGTGGATCGGCGATCGCACGCGTTTCGAAGGTTCGGCTCACGTCGAGTACCTGCGCGGCGTCAACAATCCGATCGGCATGAAGTGCGGTCCTTCGCTCAGCGCCGATGCGCTCCTGCGCATGCTCGATACGCTCAATCCCTCGCGCGAAGCTGGCCGCATGACGCTGATCAGCCGCTTCGGCCACGACAAGGTCGAGGCAGGGCTCGCTCCGCTGGTGCGCGCCGTGAAGCGCGAAGGCCATCCGGTGGTGTGGTCGTGTGATCCGATGCATGGCAACGTCATCAAGGCCGACAACGGCTACAAGACCCGCCCGTTCGACCGCATCCTGACCGAGGTGAAGGGCTTCTTTGCCGTCCACCGCGCCGAAGGCACCCATGCGGGCGGCATCCACATCGAGATGACCGGGCAGGACGTGACCGAGTGCACCGGTGGTGCCGTGGCGATCACGCAGGAAGGCCTTGCCGATCGCTATCACACCCACTGCGATCCGCGTCTGAATGCAGCACAGTCGATCGAACTGGCATTCCTGCTGGCCGAGGCACTGAATGCCGAGCGGGAAGGGGCAAAGGCCGAAGCAGCCTGACGTGCTTGCCAAGCTAGAAGATCACGGCCCCGGAGGTACTGCCTCCGGGGCTTTTTCTTTGCCTAGCGCGGGTGCCTGGCATTCAAGGCGATGCCTGCAAGGTTTTGCTCACGCTTGATCCATCGAACGCGGGCGGGGGGATTCGCTTCAGCCAATTGCCGGAAGCGCTCCAGATGCTTCCGGTCAGCAGGCGACGCCGCTTTCGCGCGGCCATTGGCCTGTTCGATCACTGAACGGCTGTCTCCCAACAGATCAAACTCAGTGTCGCCGCTGGCCTGCGCCACTTCAAGCGCATGGATAAGCGCCAGCCATTCGGCATCGCCATTCGTCCCGCTGCCCAAGTCAGTCCGCACATGGGCCGTTCCGCGCAACACCGCAGCCACCTCGATCGAGCCTGGATTAGGCCGGCATCCGCCATCGAAATAGACCTTGAGACGCTTCTGATCTGCCATGGACGGGCCGGTATCAGGCCCCGGCCTTCACCGCAAAGCTCAAGGCCAGTTCTGCCAGCGGGCGAACTCTTTCCGACATCGCCTTGGCGTGAGCGCTTGAGGCCGTACCGTCGATCACCCGCTTCTTGATTCCCTGGATGATGCCGGCCAGCCTGAAGAAGTTGTAGGCAACATACCAGTCGAGCCCGGGCAAACCGTCACGCCCGGTCTTTTCGCAATACCGTGCCACCACTTCATCAAGTTCGGGTATGCCCAGCGCTTTGCGATCGAGGTCCTGCACGCCGGATCGCCCGCCGTTGTCCTGCACCCAGGCCGTGCAGAAATAGGTGAAGTCGGCGAGCGGATCACCCAGCGTGGAAAGCTCCCAATCGAGCACCGCGACGACCTTGGCTTGTGTGGGATGGAATATCATGTTGTCGATGCGGTAATCACCATGGACAACGCTGGTTCGCGTCTGCTCGGGGAGGGTAGCGGGCAGCCATTCGATCAGCCGCTCCATCTCGGGCATCGTCTCGGTTTCCGAGAGGCGATACTGCTTGGTCCAGCGATCGACTTGCCGACCGAAGTAATTGCCCGGCTTGCCGAAGTCGGAAAGGCCGGCCTTCTCGATATCTACCGAATGCAGTGCGGCAAGCGTATCGACCATGGCGTCGTAAGTCGCGCGCCGGAACTCGGGCGTGGCGCCTGGCATTGCGCCGTCCCAGATCGTCCGTCCGTCAACGCAGCCCATGACATAGAACCACGACCCGATGACGCTGTCGTCAGTGCATAGCCCGTACTGGCGAGCGACCGGGAAGCCGGTTCCTGAAAGTCCCGCCTGAACCTTGTATTCGCGGTCCACCGCGTGGGCGGAAGGCAGCAGCTTGCCGAAGGGCTTGCGCCGAAGGACGTAGGGTCCAGAAGGACTGTCGATCTTATAGGTCGGGTTCGATTGCCCGCCCTTGAATTTCGAGACCGTAAGCGGGCCTTGAAAGCCCGCCACGCTTTCCTCGAACCAGCGGGTCAGGCTCGCCTCGTCCAGCTTGTCGGCGCCCTCGGGCACAACCGTCCCCGTAAACGCTGCCTGCGCGTCCATCACCGCCCCGCTCATTGGTCGAACACGATGACCGAGCGGGCGGAATGACCCTGTTTCATCTTCTCGAACCCGTCGTTGATGCCTTCCAGTGGAATGCGTTCGGCAATGATGGTGTCGAGATCGAGAAGCCCGCGCATATAGAAGTCGACCAGGCGCGGCAGGTCTACCGGGAAGTGATTGCCGCCCATGATGGCGCCCTGCAGCTTCTTGTCCGACAGCAGGTCCATCGCCGAAAGGCCGACCTTGTGGTTCAGCGGCATCATGCCGAGGATCGTCGCCGTCCCGCCGCGCCGCAACGCGGCAACCGCGAGGTCGCCAGAGGCCGGGCGCCCAACCGCTTCAATCGCATGGTGAACGCCGCCCTTGGTCATCTCGACGATTTCCTTGGCCGCGTCGGGTCCGGCATCCAGCGCGTCCGTCGCGCCAAGCTTTTTCGCCAGCTCGCGCTTCTCCGGCATCGGATCGACCGCAATGATACGTCCGGCACCGGCGATCTTGGCCGCGTTGATGGTGGCCAGACCCACACCACCACAGCCGACCACGCAAATCGTCTCGCCCGGCGTGAGCTTTGCGGCATTGAACACCGCGCCAGCCCCAGTCGTCACCGCGCAACCGATTACCGCCGCCCGATCGAGCGGCATCTCCGGGTTGATCGCAACGCAGGCGTGTTCGTGCACCAGCATCTGCTCGGCAAATGCCGAGAGGTTCAGCATCTGGTTCACAGTGCTGCCATCGTCGGTCCGGGTGAGGCGCGGGGGCGCGCCAGCCCCGCGCCGGGTGTCGGCCCCAAGGCACAGCGACATTCGCCCGGTCACGCAGAACTCGCAATGGCCGCAGAAGGCCGAGAGGCAGGTGACCACTGCGTCACCCACCTTCACGGTCCGCACTTCCGAACCGACCGCCTCGACGATGCCCGCCGCCTCATGTCCCGGTACGGCCGGGAGCGGATGCGGATAGGCGCCCTCGATGAAGTGCAGGTCCGAATGACACAGCCCGCAGGCCGCCGTGCGGATCAGCACTTCATGCGGACCCGGCTTGGAAACAGTCAGATCCTGGATTTCGAGCGGCTTGCCCGGTTCGACGAGTACGGCGGCTTTCATCTTCTCTCTCCTTACCGAGCCACGCCCAGATCGCCCGAGCTGAAGCCACGGTCGCCAGTTGGCAATTCCGAATGGCGGGCAAACTCGATACGGGCGATGGCGCGGGCATGAACTTCGTCGGGTCCGTCGGCCAGTCGCAAGGTGCGCTGGTGGGCATAGGCTTCCGCAAGACCGAAGTCTTCCGAGACGCCGCCGCCACCATGGGCCTGGATCGCATCGTCAATGATCCGCAATGCCATGTTCGGCGCCTGGACCTTGATCATCGCAATTTCCAGCGCCGCCGACTTGTTGCCGACCTTGTCCATCATGTCCGCCGCCTTGAGGCAGAGCAGGCGGGTCATCTCGATGTCGATGCGGGCCTGCGCGATGCGCCATTCCCAGATCGATTGATCAGCCACGCGCTTGCCGAATGCCACGCGCGATTGCAGGCGCTTGGCCATCTTGGCAATCGCCTCCTCGGCCACGCCGATGGTGCGCATGCAGTGATGGATGCGGCCCGGCCCGAGGCGCCCTTGCGCAATTTCGAAGCCTCGTCCTTCGCCAAGGAGAATGTTGGACGCCGGCACACGCACGTCCTTCATCACCACTTCCATGTGGCCATGCGGCGCGTCGTCATAGCCGAAGACGGGCAGGTGACGAACGATCTCAACGCCGGGCGCATCGAGCGGCATCAAAATCATTGACTGCTGCTGGTGACGCTTGGCCTCGAAGTCGGTCTTCCCCATGACGATGGCGATCTTGCACCGCGGATCGCCCACGCCCGACGACCACCACTTGCGGCCATTGATCACATATTCGTCGCCCTCGCGGCGGATCGAGGTTTCGATATTGGTCGCATCCGACGAGGCCACTGCCGGCTCGGTCATCAGGAAGGCGGAGCGAATCTCGCCGTTCATCAGTGGGCGCAGCCACCGCTCCTTCTGCTCCAGCGTGCCGTAGCGATGGAACACTTCCATATTCCCGGTATCGGGTGCCGAGCAGTTGAACACTTCGCTGGCCCAGCCGATGCGGCCCATTTCTTCGGCGCAGAGCGCATATTCAAGGTTGGTCAAGCCCGGGCCTTCGAACTCGAAGCTTTCCTCGACGTGATGGTGACCGCCATTGCGCGGCGGCATGAACAGATTCCAGATTCCGGCAGCCTTGGCCTTGGCCTTCTCCTGCTCGACCGTCTGCAGCACCTTCCAGCGGTCACCCGTCGCCTGTTCGGCCTTGTAGTCTTTATAGCGCGGGCGGACGTTGTCCTCGATGAACTGGCGGACGCGGTCACGCCAGTACTTCTGGCGGTCGGTCGGTTCGAAATCCATGAGCCTCTCCTTGGTTGCCCGGCACTGTCCATCGGGCCATGTGCGAATTCAAGCGAAAATTAAGTGACCGATTAAGTCATGTCGTTGATCAAGGTCATTTCATCGTCAGGGGTGAAGGCCCGCCGCATCGGGGTCGGCCTTTGCAACCTGATCGAGCCGCGCCAGACGCGCCTCATGCGCTGCGCGGTCGATCGGGAAGTGCCGCACGACGAAAGCTGTGAGCCCGGCGAGAGCCGCAATGCTCGCGACATAGGCGAGGCTCAGGCGGTGGGTGACTTCCGGCAGGACGGCATCCGGCGCTGTGTTCGCCTCAAGCCCGGCATAGCTGAGCAATAGGCCGGTGATGAATACGCCCAGTCCGCCCGCACACTTCGAGGCAAGGAACGCGCCCGCCGAAAGCGTCCCTTCGGATCGCCGCCCGGTCTGCTCCTCGGATGCCTCCACCACGTCGGCGACCATCGACCACAAGGTCATCGTGCCGGTCACGGTGAAGGTGTTGGACAGCAAGGTACAGGCGAACATCATGCCAAGCGATGCGGTCGTTCCGTCAGGAGCCCACAGGCCGAGCCAGCGCAACATCAGTGGTCCGGCCCAGAACACCATGCCGATCGGGGCCATCCGCATCACCGTCCCGGCCTTGCCCCAGCGCTTCTGTGCCCGCCCGACCAGCATCGAGGCACCCACGACGCTGGCGAAAAGCAGAAATGGAAATGCCTGCAATGCAGTGGGGGTAAATTTCCAGACGTATAGGTAGAGGTAGTTTGACAGCGCAAAGGTGATGCCTTGCGCTGTAAGTGCAGCGGCAATCCCGGCCATCACGATGAGGCATGCAGGGTGGGAAAAGCTTTCCCGGATCTCCCCCAACGAGGCGAAGGCGCTCTTGCTGGCCTCACGCTCAGGCGGCCACGCTGCCACCGCGCGATGCTGCCCGATTGCCGAGACGAGGACGCAGGTGACCATAAGTCCTGCGCCGAACAGCCCGTAATTGCGGTAGCCCTCCCGAGCCAGCATCGCATCTGGCAGGAATACCCCGTAGGCAAGCAGCAGCATCAGCAGCCCGCCGCCCCACGAGAACAGGAAGCGGAAGCGCGTTAGGCGCGTGCGCTCGTCGTAGTCCCGGCTGATCTCCGCCACCAGCGCTGCCGAAGGCACTTCGCACATGGCAACCAGCGCCCGGACCATGATTGCCGAGAGCAGCAGCATCAGGAAGCTCGGCTCGCCAATGGGTGACCACAGGAAGATCCATGCGAACCCGAGAGGGATCGGGGCGATGTAGAGAAACGGAAGGCGACGCCCCCAGGCCGTGCGCGTACGGTCGCTGAAATGCCCGACGATCGGGTCGATCAACCCGTCGAAGACCAGCGCTATCAGCAGGGCAAGGCTGACCAGCCGCGCATCCATGCCGAGCACTTGGTTATAGAAGAGCAAGAGGAACGTGGCGAAGCCGTTGTCCTTCACGCCATAGGCGACACTGCCCAACCCGTTCGCCAAGGCGAGCCGGGTCGGCACGCGACCTTCGATCGGGATCATGCAGCCTTTCCGCTGTCGACCATCTGCTGAAGCGCGTCGAACAGGCCCGGCATATTCGGGTCCCAGCTATGACGCGGCCCGATGGTGATCCCGCCGTCGACAATCAGCGATGTGCCTGTAACAAATCCTGCCGCCTCACTGGCAAGGAACAGCACGGCCTGCGCAATGTCGTCAGGCTGCCCGCCCCGCGCCACGGGCTGCGCCTGCTGCGACATTGCGGCAATCACGCCCTTGGCCTGCGCCTCCATTTCGGCCGGCATCTCCAGCGAAGCGGTGAAGATATTGGTGTTGATGAAGCCTGGCTGCACCGCGTTCACCCTGATCTGGTGTTTGGCGAGGTCTGCCGCGGCGACCTTGGTCAGGTGCAGGACGCCAGCCTTGGCGACTGCATAGGCGGTGGGCGAATAGCCCGGGCCGACTGCGGCCACGCTGGACGTGTTGACGAACGACGCGCCCTTGCGTCCGATCATGTGTGGTACGGCGTAGCGGATGCCGAACGCGACGGAGCGAAGCAGCAGGTCCATCGTCCGGTCCCAGCCTTCGGGCTCGATCTCGTCGATCGGTGCGCGGTCTCCGCCAGCACCGGCATTGTTGAAGACCGAGTCGATGCCGCCAGTTTCTGCGGCAGCACGGTCCATCAGGGCCTTGATGTCCTCGCAACGCGTGACGTCGCAGCGGGCGGTAACGACTTTGCCGTTGGATGCGCTCGCCGTCGCCAGGAGGCCGGCCTCGTCGATGTCCGCCGCGTAGACCGTCGCCCCCTCGGCCGCGAAGGCGATGGTGGTCGCCCGTCCGATTCCCGAAGCTGCGCCGGTCACGACGACCGTCTTGCCGTTGAATCGCATCCCTCTCTCCAGCGTTTTTATGTCGTTTTACGTTTACGTCAGCTTAGGCGCGAAAGACCGTCCGTCAATGGCGATGGGGTTTACGCTACGGCATGCACGATTTGCCCCAAAGCGCAGGAAAGGTGCCGCAAATCCGCGCTTGCCAGACCATCGCGACTCGCCTTAACCTTCCGATTAAGAGAGGAGCATAACCATGTCAGACCTTGATGCTTTCCGCGCGGAAATCCGCGCATGGCTTGAAGAGAACTGCCCTGCCGAAATGCGTGAACCCGTCCGTGACGAGGGCGACGTCTGCTGGGGCGGACGCAACTTCAAGTTCAAGAACGAAGCGCAGAAGACCTGGATGGAGCGCTGCGCCGCCAAGGGCTACACCGTGCCCGACTGGCCCAAGCCCTATGGCGGCGCCGGCATGTCTCCGGCCGAAGCGAAGATCTGGCGCGAGGAATGTGCTCGCATCGGCGCGCGTCCGCCGCTGTCCAGCTTCGGCATCTGGATGCTCGGCCCCGCGCTGCTGAAGTTCGGCACGGAAGAGCAGAAGGTTCACTACCTCAACCAGATCGCCCGCGGCGAAATCCGCTGGTGCCAGGGCTACTCCGAACCCGGCTCGGGCTCGGACCTCGTCAGCTTGCAGACTTTCGGCGAGGACAAGGGCGATCACTGGGTCGTCAACGGCCAGAAGATCTGGACCTCCTACGCCGACAAGGCCGACTGGATCTTCTGCCTCGTCCGGACCGACAAGACCAACAAGTACCAGGGCATCAGCTTCCTGCTGTTCGACATGACCACCCCGGGCGTGACGACCAAGCCGATCAAGCTGATCAGCGGCAATTCGCCGTTCTGCGAAACCTTCTTCGACAACGTCGTCGTGCCGAAGAACCAGATTGTCGGCGAGCTGAACCGCGGCTGGGATGTCGCAAAGTACCTGCTCGGTCACGAGCGCGAGATGATCTCGGGCGCCGGCGGCGGTGACCGCCTCAACGCCATTGGCGCTGTCGTTGCCCGCAATGGTCTCGAAGACCCGATCCTGCGCGCAGACCTCGCCATGTTCGACGTCGATGCGCTGGCCTATGCCTGCATGGGCGAGAAGTTCCTCGATGAGGCCAAGGTCGGCCGTGCCCATCCCGCACAGCCCAACATGATGAAGTACGCCGGCACGGAACTGAACAAGCGTCGCCACGAACTGCTGATGTCGGCAGGCGGGGCAACCGCGCTTGAATGGGAGAGCGAGCGTACCAATGGCGGTTCGCCGTCGCGCTCGTGGCTGCGCACCAAGGCCAACTCTATCGAGGGCGGCACCAGCGAAGTCATGCTCAACGTTGTCGCCAAACGCATCCTCGAACTGCCGGGAGCCTGATCGATGCCCCTTTACCACACCGAAGATCAGGCCATGCTGGCCGAGAGCGTCACCGGCTTCATGGCCGATGAAGGCGGCATCAAGAAGCAGCTGCGCCACTATCGCGAAATGAACTGCCAGGATGGCTTCGGCCACGCCCTCTGGAAGCAGTTTGCCGAAATGGGCCTCACCGGCATGCTTGCCACCGAGGCTGATGGTGGCCTTGCCATGGGCCACGTCGAGGCGGGCATCGTCCTGCGCGAAATCGGTCGCAACCTTACGCCGTCGCCGTTCCTGACCACCTCGGTCATGGGCGTGACCGCGCTGTCCGGCGGTTCGGACGAACTGCGCGGCCGCTGGCTCCCCGGTGTGATCGCAGGTGACAGCGTGCTGGCCGTGGCGGTCGATGAAGGCCCCAAGCACCGCCCGAACGCATTGCCTGCAAGGCCGAGAAGGCCGGCAACGGTTTCCGCCTGCAGGGGCGCAAGGCGTTCGTGGTGCAGGGCGCATCGGCTGACGCAATCATCGTCGCTGCGCGCACCTCGGGCAGCGATACCGACAACGACGGCATCACGCTGTTCGCGGTGCCGAAGGATGCCGCAGGCGTGACTCACGAGAACCTGCGTCTGGTCGACAGCGCGATGGCCAGCAACGTCACCTTCGACAATGTCGAGCTCGACGGCGATTGCGTGATCGGCGAAGTCGATGGTGGGCGCGAATTGCTGAACAAGGTCATCCGCGCCGGCCGCATCGGCGCTGCCGCTGAACTGACCGGCGTAGGGCAGGGCGCATTCGACATCACCACCGCCTACCTCAAGACGCGCAAGCAGTTCGGCCAGCTGATCGGTGAGTTCCAGGCGCTGCAGCACCGCGCCGCGCACCTCTATTCCGAACTGGAGATCGCCGAAGCCGCGGTCATCAAGGCGCAGCAGCTGCTCGATGGCAATTCGGAGAAAGCAGACCTCATGGTTTCCGTCGCCAAGGCGAAGGCTGCCAAGGCCTGCAACCTCTCGGTGCGCGAAGGCGTGCAGATGCACGGCGGCGTCGGCATGACCGACGAATACGACATCGGCCTATACATGAAGCGCGACCGTTCGCTCGCCGAGTTCATGGGCGACCAGTACTACCACGCCGAACGCGTGGCCCAGCTCAGCGGCTATTGATGCAATCGCCCCTCCCCGGCGGGGAGGGGGACACGACCCGGAAAACGGGCGCGCAGAGGAACAACACATGGATTTCAGCAAGCTCTTCAGCCTTGAAGGCCGCGTCGCGGTCGTCACCGGTGGTTCGCGCGGGATCGGCGAGATGATTGCCGAAGGCTTCATCGCTGCCGGGTGCGAGCGCGTCTACATCACCGCCCGCAAGGCCGCCGTGGTCGAGGAAACTGCCGCCCGCCTCGGCGAGAAGTGCATCGCGCTTCCCGGTGATATCTCGAACGTTGCCGGCATCGAACAACTCGCTTCCGACCTTGCCGGCCGCGAAAGCAAGCTCGACATCCTCGTAAACAACGCCGGTGCCGCATGGGGCGCGGACTTCGAGGATTTTCCGGAAGTCGGCTGGGACAAGGTCATGGACCTCAACGTCAAGACCCCGTTCTTCCTGACGCAGAAGCTGCACGGTCTGCTCAAGGCTGCCGCCAGCAAGGAGCAGCCAGCGAAAGTCATCAATATCGCCTCAGTCGATGGCCTGCGTGTCAATCCGTGGGAAACCTACAGCTATCAGGCTTCGAAGTCGGCGCTGATCCATCTCACCCGCCGCATGGCTGCCCGCCTGATCAAGGACCAGATCGTCGCCAGCTGCATTTGTCCGGGCGCGTTCCCGTCCGAAATGAACAAGGCTGCGGCCAAGAATCCCGAAGCCTCTGCCAAGGGCATTCCCTCCAAACGGATCGGCACGATCGAAGATATGGCAGGTGGCGCAATCTTCCTCGCCAGCCGCGCCGGCGACTATGTCGTTGGAACGCCGCTGCCGATCGATGGCGGCATCGTCAACGGCTGGATCCCGGACAATGCAATCGATCCGTCAGGTCACTGATCGGGAAGATTACTTGGGTGCCCTCATACATGTGGGGGCACCATTGCCACTTCAGCCGCGCATCAGCCCGCGCACAAAGTCGATCAGTCCGGTCTGGCGCGTCCGCTTCATGCGCTCGGCGGCCAGGATCTCGCGGACCTTGTCAAAGCAGCCTTCGACATCGTCATTGATCACCACGTAGTCGTAACCGTCCCAGTGGCTGATCTCGGCCTGGGCCCGGTCCATCCGCGCCGCGATCACTTCGGCCGTGTCGGTACCGCGCCCGGTCAGGCGGCGGCGCAGCTCTTCAAGGCTCGGCGGCAGGATGAACACGCGCACCACATCGGCTTGCGCCTTCTGGTAAAGCTGCTGGGTGCCTTGCCAGTCTATATCGAACAGCACGTCTCCACCGGCTTTCAGCCGGTCACGAATATGCGCCTTGGGCGTGCCGTAGCAGTTGCCGAAGACCACCGCCCATTCGTAGAACTCGTTGGCCTCGACCATGCGGTCGAACTCGACCTTGTCGACGAAGTAGTAGTCCTTGCCCTCGACTTCCCCGGGACGAATCGGTCGCGTAGTGACCGAGACCGACGCAGCGATCTCGTTGTCCTCGGCCAGAAGCTTGCGCGCGATCGTCGTCTTGCCGGCGCCGGAGGGCGAGGACAGGATGAGCATGAGGCCCCGGCGGTGCAGGGTGTCGTCGTCTTGGGACTCGTGAACCATGTGCGCTAGTGGCGCATCGCTTCCCGCATGGTCAAGTGGGGATGGTTCCGCTCAGCTCTTCTTGCCGCGCTCGGCCTGTTCCTCGATTGCAGCTTCGCCCTCTGCCTCGGCGGTTCTGCTGCGACGGCGGTCATAGAGGGTCTTGGCCAGCAGGCCGCCACCGACAACGATCGCGCCGGGCACAGAGCGTGTGGCGACGCGGGCAATGGCGGTGCCGACCAAGGTTTGCATCATCGTGCGTCCCTGGATAACGCGGCCCGCTTTTTTCGAACCCATCTTTGTCCCGATCAGGCCTTTCTCGACGCCACGGCGCAGCAGCGAACCACCGGCACGCAGGGCGATATCCGCCAGAATCAGGTTGGTCATCGGGTTGGGGCTGGGAGCAGGCACCTTGTCAGCGGCGTCCTTTGCCGCATCGGCCAGTTTCTTGCCCTTCTTCGCCATGCCCTTGCCCTCTGTCAGCGGGGCAGAGCCCCTTACTTCTTCTTGCCGAAATCCACCGTGACGACGTTCGACCCGTCCTCGGTCCGCTCAACGGCAGGCGTGTCGGCTGGTTCCGGCGAATCATTCTCGGCCGGCTCAACCGGTTCGGCCTCGTCATCGACAACAGCCTGGAATTGCAGGCCGAAATCGACTGCCGGATCAACGAAGGCGGTGATGGCCGAGAACGGAATCACCAGGGTCGAAGGAATCTGGTTGAACGAAAGGCCAACACTGAACTGATCTGCCTCGACCTTGAGGTCCCAGAACTTGTTCTGCAGCACGATCGTCATCTCGTCGGGGAAACGCTCGCGCAGACGCTGCGGAATGTCCACGCCGGGAGCGCCGGTCTTGAAGGTGATATAGAAGTGGTGGGTGCCCGGCAGCATCCCGCCGCCGGCAGCAACTTCGCCCAGCACCCTGCCGACCACGGCGCGCAGCGCCTCCTGCACGATTTCGTCGTAGGGGATCAGGCTGTCAGGTGCATCGCTCATGCCGCCACAACTGACCTCCCGGCCGTTCGGGTCAAGTGGGGACGGACATTGATTCTAAACCGGAGCGGCGTATAGGCGCTTTCCCATGCGCACCGGATCGATCACGCGAAAGACCGAGGAAACCGACATTGCCGTGTCGGTGAACCTCGATGGCACCGGCACCTACAAGGTGGAAACGGGCATCGGCTTCCTCGATCACATGATCGAGCAGTTCAGCCGCCACTCGCTGATCGACATCGAATGCCGGGTGAAGGGCGATCTCCACGTCGACCAGCACCACACCACCGAGGACAGCGCCATTGCGCTGGGCCAGGCCATCTCCCAGGCACTGGGCGACAAGAAGGGCATCACCCGCTACGGCCACACCTATTCGCCGATGGACGAGGCACTGAGCCGCGTCGCGCTCGACATTTCGGGCCGTCCGGTGCTGATCTGGAAGGCTGCCTTCACGCAGCCTCGCCTGGGCGAGATGGACACCGAGCTGTTCGAGCACTGGTTCCAGTCGATCAGCCAGGCGGCCGGCATCACGCTGCACATCGAAAGCCTCTACGGCTCGAACAACCACCACATCATCGAAGGCATCTACAAGGGCTTTGCCCGCGCCATGCGTCAGGCGATCACCATCGATCCGCGCAAGGCCGATGCCGTCCCTTCGACCAAGGGCATCCTCGGTGGCTGATACCCTTGCGCTGGTCGATTACGGCGCGGGCAATCTCCGCTCGGTTGCCAACGCCCTGAAAGCAGCGGGTGCCGAAGGCGTCGTGGTGACGTCCGATCCCAGCGTCATCCGCGCTGCGGACCGAATCGTGCTTCCCGGGGTCGGTGCATTCCGTGCCTGTATCTCGGCGTTGTCCTCCGTACCCGGCCTGGTCGAAGCGATGGAAGAGCGCGTCCTCGTCGGCGGCGCCCCCTTCCTCGGCATCTGCGTCGGCATGCAGCTTCTCGCCGATCGCGGCATCGAGTTCGGCACGACCGACGGCCTTGGCTGGATCGGCGGCGAAGTGCGCGTGATCGAGCCGGCCGACCCGTCGATCAAGGTGCCGCACATGGGCTGGAACGACGTCGCTCCGATGCCGCATCAGGGCGGTGCCGAACTGCTCGAACCGGGCGAGGCCTATTTCCTTCACTCCTACCACTTCGTGCCCGAGGAGGGCGCGCACATAGCGGCAATGAGCGATCACGGCGGCGGTATCGTCGCGGCGGTGGCGCGCGACAATATCCTTGGCGTGCAGTTCCACCCGGAAAAGAGCCAGTCCTACGGCCTTTCGCTGCTCGCCCGCTTCCTTGAATGGAAGCCTTGACCGGTTAGCCTGAGGGAACTGTAACGCGCACCCGGGCCTTTTCTTCCTTTGAAGGAGGCTCTTGCCGCATGACCACGTTTCCGTTCGACCGTCTGGTGTTCACGCCCTTCATGGTGGACCTCGCGCAATCCCCCTTGCGCGGTCACTTCGATGCCGAGACATACGTGCTAGGGGCCTTCAACCCCGGGATGACGGTGCTGCCGAACGGCAACCTGCTGTTCATGGTCCGCGTTGCCGAAGCGCTGCGCCAGCCAATCCGTGACGGCAAGGTCCACGCGATCCGCTGGCACGAAGGCGGCTATGTCCTCGATGGCTGGCCGCTGGAGCTCGCCGACACTTCGGACCCGCGCAAGTTCCTGCTCCACGGCGGCGGCTGGAAGATCATGGCGCTGACCTCGCTGTCGTGGCTTCTCCCGGTCGAAATGTCGCCCGACGGTCTGAACGTGGTCGCAATACACTACGACAAGGCGATTGCGCCCCAAGGCTCGTTCCAGTGCTACGGCACCGAGGACGCCCGCATCTCACGCATGGGGAGGGCGCCTACCTGATGACCACCTGTTCGGTCAGCCCGGAGCGCCATTCGACCACGCTCTATTCGTCCGAGAACGGCCTCGATTGGTACTTCGAAGGTATCGTGCTCGATCACCAGAACAAGGACATGCTGATCTTCGAGGGGCTAGTCCATGGCGAGTACTGGGCGCAGACCCGGCCATTGGGCGATCTGTATTTCGCCTATCCACCGGGCAGCGAGTGGCGCTCCGGTCCCTCGATCAACCTCGCCTCATCTCCTGACGCTCTGCACTGGAGGCCACGGGTCGAGCCGGGCATTCGCCCTCACGCCGGCACCGCGGCCACCGCTCGCATGGGTGGCGGCACGCCTCCCATCCTGACCGAGGTCGACGGCAAGCGTGGCTGGCTTACCCTTTGGCATGGCGTCGAACCGAAGGAGATCGTCGGCATCTACCGCACCTATTGGACCCTGCTCGATGCGGACGAGCCGTGGAAGACCATCGGCGGCAGTCACACCCCTCTGCTCGAACCCAATGCCGAACTGACCCGGCCCTTGGAAGACCTGCTTTATCTGCGCGACGTTGTCTTCACCACGGGCATTGCCGAACTCGAGGATCGCTACGTCGTTGCCTCGGGCGAAGCTGATCTTGCCTGCCGGATCACGCATGTGCCGAAGGAAGCCTTCCGTTCCGCGTGATCGCCTGCTAGGCGCGCGCTCCATGATCGTCTTTCCCGCCATTGACCTGAAAGCTGGCCAGGTCGTTCGCCTCGCCGAAGGAGACATGGACCGCGCCACGGTCTACGGCGATAACCCCGCCCATCAGGCAAGCCTCTTCGCTGAGGCCGGGTCGCAATACCTCCACGTCGTCGATCTCGACGGCTCGTTTGCCGGTCGGGCCGAAAATCGCGAGGCGGTCGAAGGCATCCTCAAGTCCTTCACCGGCCACGTCCAGCTCGGCGGCGGCATCCGCACGCGCGAGGCGGTCTCGGGCTGGTTCGACTTGGGCGTCAGCCGCGTCGTCATGGGCACCGCTGCGCTCAAGGACCCGCAGTTCGTTAAGGACATGGCAAAGGAGTTCCCCGGCGGCATCGTCGTCGCGGTTGACGCGCGCGACGGCATGGTTGCCACCGAGGGCTGGGCCGACGTCTCGGACGTCTCGGTCGTCGATCTCGCCCGCCGCTTCGAGGACGCAGGCGTCGCCAGCCTGCTCTTCACCGACATTGGCCGCGATGGCCTGCTAAAGGGCGTGAACCTCGACGCTACCGTCGAACTCGCCCGCCGCGTCGACATCCCGGTTATCGCCAGCGGCGGTGTCAAGGGCATCGACGACATCCGCATGCTCAAGATTCACGAGGTCGACGGCATCGAAGGCGTCATCACCGGCCGCGCGCTGTTTGAAGGCAAGCTTGATCTTGCCGCTGCGATCGCGATGGCCGAGGCTTAAGGTCTTGCTCTCTCCCCTTCAGGGGAGAGATACGAAGGCTTGTCAGCTTGCTGACTAGCCGAAGTTGAGAGGGGCATGTTGCGCCAGCCCCTCTCCCAACCCTCTCCCCTGAAGGTGAGAGGGCTTACGAAGGATTGAGCCATGACCGTCCGCGTCCGCGTCATCCCCTGCCTCGATGTCCGCGATGGCCGCGTGGTCAAGGGCGTCAACTTCGTCGACTTGCGCGATGCCGGCGATCCGGTCGAGCAGGCCCGTGCGTACGACAAGGCTGGCGCGGACGAGCTGTGTTTTCTCGATATCTCTGCCAGCCACGAAGGTCGCGGCACGCTGCTGGATGTCGTCGCGCGCACGGCTGAAGTCTGCTTCATGCCGCTCACCGTCGGTGGCGGGGTCAGGGCAGTCGAAGACGCCCGCGCCCTCCTCCTCGCCGGGGCGGACAAGGTCGCGGTCAATTCCGCCGCAGTCGCCCGGCCCGAATTGGTGCGCGACATTGCCGAGAAGTTCGGCGCGCAGTGCGTGGTCGGTTCGGTCGATGCGCGGCGGGTGTCTCCCGGCAAGTGGGAGATCTTCACACACGGCGGGCGTAAGGCCACCGGCATCGACGCGCTGGCCCACGCGGTCAACCTTGCCACGCTTGGCGCGGGCGAATTGCTCGTCACCTCGATGGACGGTGACGGCACGCAAAAGGGCTACGACCTCGAACTTACCCGCGCCATCGCCGATGCCGTACCGGTCCCGGTCATCGCCAGCGGCGGCGTCGGCAGCCTCGATCACCTTGTCGAAGGCGTGACCAAGGGCCATGCCAGTGCCGTGCTGGCAGCCTCGATCTTCCACTTCGGCACGCACTCGATTGCCGAGGCGCATGCCGCGCTTCGGGCCGCAGGACTGCCTGCAAGGTCCTGAGTCCCAAGATGGGGCATTAATCATCTGAACTAAGGGATTTTACGGAAACCTCCGATCTGGCAAGAGCTTGGCGTTAACAATCAAGGTCGCTTGCTCGTGCTTCGTATCGGAACGTCCCTCCTTGCAGTCCTGCTGTCGGTCGCGCCAGCCATGGCGCAGTCGAGTGGCATCTCGATCCCCGAACCCACTGATGGCGCCCTGTTCGGCATGGGCCTCGTCGGCCTGATCGTCGGCCGCCACATCGCCAAGCGCCGGGGTTGACCGGCACGCCTGTTCCGCGCCATTGCGGGGCTCATGGAACACGGTGAAATCCTTGGGCGGCTCGAAGCCACGATAGCCCAGCGTCGCGCGGGCGACCCTTCCGCCAGCTATGTTGCCAAACTCAACGCCAAAGGTCTGGCCAAGATCGCCCAGAAGGTGGGGGAGGAAGGCACCGAGACCGTAATCGCCGCGCTCGCCGGAGACCGCAAGGAACTCATCGGCGAAGCGGCGGACCTGATCTTCCACCTGATGGTGCTGCTCTCTGCCAAGGACGTGCCGATCGCTGAAGTTCTGGCCGAGCTCGAGCGGCGCGAAGGCACCTCGGGGATCGCCGAAAAAGCCAGCCGGAGCAACTGACATGGCCGTTGACGCAACGCTCCCCTACGATGACCAGAACATCTTCGCCAAGATTTTGCGCGGGGAGATCCCCAATCGCACGGTCTACGAAGATGACTATGCGCTGGCGTTTCACGACATCAATCCGCAGGCACCGACCCACGTCCTCGTGATCCCCAAGGGGGCCTACGTGTGCTGGGACGATTTCTCCGAAAAAGCGTCCGAAGCGGAAATCGCGGGCTTTGTCCGCGCCGTGGGCAAGGTCGCGCGTGATCTCGGCCTGGTGGCTCCGGGCTATCGGCTGCTGGCCAACACCGGCACCAACAGCCATCAGGAAGTGCCGCATCTGCACGTTCACCTCTTCGCCGGGCAGCCGCTTGGCCCGATGCTGGTGCGCTGAACGGGGCGAACACGGGGGTAAGACGTTAACCACCCCTTGCCCTTCGACTCGTCGCAAGGGTAGGGTTGCCAACGAATGTCCCTGCCGCTTGCCCCCTCTGGCCAGTTCGATGGCTCCCAGCACCTTTACCCGGTCCGCGTCTACTTCGAGGACACGGACCTTTCGGCTGTCGTCTATCACGCCAACTACCTGCGCTGGTTCGAACGCGCCCGGTCAGACATGCTGCGTCTGCTCGGCATAGACCAGCGTGCCGCCCACGAAGCGGGCGAGGGCGCCTATGCCGTCAGCGAAATGAACCTGCGCTACTTGCGGCCTGCCAAGCTGGATGACGAAGTGCTCATCCGCAGCCACGTGGACGAACTTTCCCCTGCCACCTGCTGGATCGTGCAGCGTGCGTTCAGGAACGAGACGCTTCTGTGCGAAGCGAGGGTGCGCGTCGCCTTCGTCGCGCCGAATGGTCGCCCCCGTCGCCAACCGCGCGAATGGATGGCCGCTTTCCAGACAATTGCAACTGCTCCCGAAGGACAGGAAACCGCATGATTCTCCCGATGCTCGCCAATGGCGTTGCCTTCGCGCCGACTTCGCTCAACCCCGTGCAACTGTTCCTCGATGCGGACTATGTCGTCCAGGGGGTCATGGTCGGGCTCGTGCTCGCCAGCATCTGGACGTGGACTATCATTATCGGGTTCTCGCTGAAGATGGGCAGTGTCCAGCGTGGTTGCGACAAGTACGAGAAGGAGTTCTGGGAAGCGCGCGACATCGATCAGTTCCAGAAGGAGAACAAGGGCCGCGACCTGCCCTCGGCCCGCGTGGTCAACGCGGCGCTGATGGAATGGCGCCGGTCCACGTCGGGCAAGGCAATTGACCGCGAAGGCACGCGCCAGCGCCTCAACAGCGCACTCGATGGCGCGGTGGTAACGGAAACCGACACGCTCGCCAGCCGCCTCAACTTCCTGGCGACCGTCGGCTCGGTGGCGCCATTCGTTGGCCTGTTCGGCACGGTGTGGGGCATCATGGACAGCTTCTTCAACATCGGCGCACAGCAGAACTCCTCGCTGGCCGTGGTCGCACCTGGCATTTCCGAAGCGCTGTTCGCCACCGCCATTGGTCTGTTCGCGGCCATTCCGGCGGTCATCGCCTACAACCGCTTTTCACACCGCGTGAACCGCTTCGAAACCCGGCTCTATCGCTTCGCCGACCGCTTCCACGCCACGCTCAGCCGCGAACTGGAGGCCTGAGGCATGGCGATGTCCATGGGTTCGGGCGGCGGAGGCGGTCGCGGTCGCAGAGGCCGTGGCGGGCGCGCCGCGATGAGCGAGATTAACGTCACCCCGCTTGTCGACGTCATGCTCGTGCTGCTGATCATCTTCATGGTCACCGCACCAATGCTGGCGGCGGGTGTGCCGGTCGACCTGCCCGACAGCAAGGCAGATCCGCTCGACCAGCAGCAGGACCAGATCACCGTTACCATTGACGCGCAGGGCGCAGTTTTCCTTGACGACCAGCAGCTTGCTCCCGGCGAACTGACTGACCGCCTTGCCGGCCTGCAGAAAGGTCCGAAGCCCCCGCTCGTCACCTTGCGCGCAGATCGCGTGCTTGATTGGGGCCGCGTTGCCGCCGTGATGGGCGAGCTGAACGCTGCGGGCTTCAAGTCGATCTCGCTGGTCACCAACAGTTCAGCCGCGCCGCAATAGGCTTGGAAGCGATGCGCGAACCCACCGCAGAAGGACTCTCGAAGCAGGAAGGGGCAGGGCTGGCCATCGCCGCGCTGGCCCACGCCGGCCTGCTCGGCTTCCTGATGCTCTCCCCGCCGGGCAAGACGATCAAGCCACCGCCGCAGCGGATGGAAGTGACCTTCTCCGACGAAATCGCCGACCAGTCGACCTCGCCCGACCCGATGGCCGAGGCGGCACCCGATGTCGCGCCCGAACTCGGCGAGCCTGCGCCCGAGCCCGAAGCGCAACCCCAGCCGATCCCCGAGCCGCCGAAGCCGGTGCCTGCGCCGCCCAAGCCGCAGCCGGTCCCGCAGCCTAAGCCAAAGCCGGTGCCCGCACCTCCCAAGCCTGCGCCCAAGCCCCAGCCGCAACCCAAGCCTGCCCCGCCGAAGCCGGCACCGCCGAGGCCAGCCCCGCCACGGCCTGCGCCCGCGCCGCCCAAGCCTGCGCCTGCAAAGCCTGCTCCAGCGAAGGCAACGCCCGCCAAGCCCGCTCCCGCCAAGCCCGCAGACGCCAGTCCGCGCCGCCGCCCAGACGCGCCGTCCGGCGGCAGCCGCATCGGCTCGGACTTCCTCTCCGGCATCCCCGGCGCGACCAGGCCCGGCACGGCGAAGACACCGCCCGCCGCCACCATAGGTCCGGAGGTCAAGGCGTCTCTTGCCAGCGCCATCTCGCGCCAGATCAAGCCGCACTGGGCAGCGCCGCAGGGCGTCGATGCCGACAAGCTGATCACGATCCTCGCCTGGGATCTCAACCCGGACGGTAGCCTCGCCGGTCGCCCTCGCGTCGTCGATCAACAGGGCATCACCCCTGCCAACGAAGCGCAAGCCAAGCGCCATGCCGAACAGGCCATCCGCGCCGTGCAGCTTGCTGCTCCATTCGATCTGCCCGATACCTACTATTCGGGCTGGAAGCGCGTCACCGCCTTCCGCTTTGACAGGAAGTTGTCCCAATGAAGATGCGTTTCCTCGTTCTTGCCGCAGGGCTTGTCTCGATGCCTGCGCTTGTCGCCGCCCAGCAGGCCACGCTCCCTTCATCGACCGCGGCACAGGCGCCTGCCGACGAGGGGCTGACCGGTTCCGTCTCCGACGAGAACGAGTGGCAGGACCTCGGCATCGCTATCCCGTCCTTCCCGACCAACGCCTCGGTTGCGACCGCAGCCGAAGGTGGCAACACCGAAGCGCTTGGCCGCAACGTCGCCCGCGTCGTTTTCAACGACTTGCGCAACAACGGCCTGTTCAAGCCGGTCGGCCCCGACCAGCTCCCCGAAGTCGCCTTCCCGCAAGTCGCAGCCCCCACCTTCGATACCTGGCGCGGACGTTCTGCTGAAATGCTGGTGCAGGGCTTCGTCAAGGCCAACGACGATGGCCGCCTGACTGTCGGCTGCTATCTCTATGACGTTGCCCTTGGGTCCGAACTCGCGCGGCAGGGCTATGTCGTCAAGCCCGAGGAATGGCGGCGCGCCGCACACAAGTGCGCCGACATGGTCTACTCGCGCCTGTCGGGCGAAAGCCCGTTCTTCGACAGCAAGATCGCCTATATCGCCGAGACTGGCCCAAGGATCGCCGCCGCAAGCAGCTGGCGATCATGGATTCCGATGGCGCCAATCACCGCTTCATCACCAATGGCCAGGCCACCGCGCTGACCCCGCGCTATTCGCCGGATTACAGCCGGATCGTCTACCTCAGCTACCTCAACGGTGCGCCGCGCATTTACGTCTATAACGTCGGCACCGGCCAGCAGACGCTGGTGACGTCCAGCACCAACCCCACCTTCGCCCCGCGCTGGTCGCCCGATGGCAAATGGATTCTCTATTCGATGGCTATTGCCGGCAACACCGACATCTATCGCGTCCCCGCCACCGGCGGCCAGTCCACCCGCCTGACCGACAGCCCCGGCATCGACGTCGGCGGCTCCTACTCGCCCGATGGCAGCAAGATCGTCTTCGAAAGCGACCGTTCCGGCAGCCAGCAGCTCTACGTGATGGACGCCGACGGTTCGAACCAGAAGCGCATCAGCTTTTTCGGCGGTCGCGCCGCCACGCCCGAATGGTCACCTCGCGGAGACCAGATCGCCTTCACCCACATCGGCGGCAACTTCCGCATTGCCGTGACCGATCCGTATGGCAAGGGCATGCGCTTCCTCACCGATTCCTGGCAGGACGAAGCTCCGACCTGGTCGCCCAACGGCCGTATCGTGCAGTTCTTCCGCACCGAACGCGGCAGCGGAAAGACCGGAATCTGGCAGGTTGACCTGACCGGGCGCAACGAGCGGAAACTCAATACGCCGGTCGATGGTTCAGACCCTGCATGGGGCCCTGTCCTGCCCTGAACAAGGAAGGATCAGCGCCCTTGTCAATGCATCGCCGAAATTGCACCTTGCGTCGCCATCTCTCCCCTCTCTCCAAAGGAGAATGCCCATGAACCGCTCCATCCTGATTGCCGGCGTTGCCGCTGTCACCCTTGGCCTCGGTGCCTGTGCGTCGAAGCCCAAGCAGCTTCCGCCTGAGCCGGGTACCACCACTACCACGCAGACCACCCCTCAGACGACCCAGCCGACCGGACCCGTGCCCGGCAGTCAGGCCGATTTCGTGGCGTCGGTCATCTCAGACACCGTGAACTTCGACACCGACCGCTACAACATCGACGCATCGGATCAGGGTATCCTGCAAAGCCAGGCCTCGTGGCTGGCGCGCTATCCGGCCAAGTCGATCACCATCGAAGGCCACTGCGACGAGCGCGGCACGCGTGATTACAACATCGCGCTGGGCGAACGCCGCGCCAATGCGGCCAAGAACTACCTGGTCAGCCTCGGCGTCGATCCCTCGCGCGTCACCGTCGTCAGCTATGGCAAGGAGCGCCCGCTGGCGCTTGGTTCGGATGAAGATTCGTGGGCACGCAACCGCCGCGCGGTCACCGTCACGGTCAACTGATCCCCTTACAATGCAGGCAAGGCCCGGACCCGAAAGGTTCGGGCCTTTCGCATTCCCGGCACCACACCCATCTTGACCTTTCCTGCGGGTTTGGCTTGGGATTGAGGCAATGGCACGCAACACACGATCGTCTGACTGGGGCTTTCCCCGCTGGCGCGGCTACGGCAGCGCCTTCGAGGCTGCGCCCGTGCGCCTGTGCGATCGTGCCGGATGCGACCAGAAGGGTGATTGCCCGGCCCCCAAATCACCCAACAATCCTGATCGCTGGTATTTCTGCCAGCAGCACGCCGCAGAATACAACCAGGGCTGGAACTACTTCGAAGGGCTCGACAAGGAAGAAGCCGAGCGTCGCGAAGCCGAAGAGCGCGGCGAGGCCTCGGGCTTCAAGCAGGCCGCATGGGCCGAATGGGGCGGTTCCGGCGATGGCACCCGCAGCCGGGACGAACTGCGCGCCCTCGAAACGCTCGGCCTTGAACCGGACGCCGATTTCGATGCGGTGAAGAAGGCCTGGCGTTCCAAGGCGAAGGAAGTCCACCCCGATGTCCGGCCGGGCGACAAGGCCGCGGCGGAGCAGTTCCAGAAGCTGCAGGTCTCCTACGAGGTGCTCCGTGCTGCCGA
Source organism: Novosphingobium sp. THN1 (assembly GCF_003454795.1). GTDB lineage: Bacteria > Pseudomonadota > Alphaproteobacteria > Sphingomonadales > Sphingomonadaceae > Novosphingobium. Next base: position 208,667 of record NZ_CP028347.1, on the reverse strand, counting down.
AGAGCGTCGCGAGTGGAAGGGGTAGCAGTGGATCAGATCGGCCGCTTCGGCCCGCATCAGGCCAGCGAAGCCGCAATCCGCCTTGCCCGCGATGGTGTCATCGTGTTCGAGCGTCTGTTCGATCCGGCAGTCGTCCTGTCAATTGCTGACCATGTTCGCCGCCGCGTTCCCGGCGCCTATGATTCAGACGCACCCCGGCCCGAAGACTATCTCAGCGTCGGCACAAAGCGCATGAACGGTCTGGTTCCGATTGATCGCAGCATGGCCCCAGCCATTGATATGCTGCTCAATCCGGCGCTGGATATCCTGTTCAGCGCAGCGCTGGGCAGTGACTGGGTCTATGAATCGTTCGGCGTGATCAGTTCCTTTCCCGGAGCAACCACGCAAGGGTATCACGCCGACGACGCGCATCTGTTTCCGGGCAGCGCCTTTGCCGGCAGTCTTCCCGCCTATGCGCTGACCATTTCGATCCCCCTGATCGAAGTGAATGGAATCAACGGTGGCACCGAGTTTCTTCTCGGCACTCATCTCTCGAGCACTGGCGAAGGCGCGAATGACACGCCTGTAACCAGCCCGCTGCTCCCCGGCGACTGCATGATCTGGGACTACATGGTCCGCCATCGCGGTCAGGCCAATAACAGCGATAAGGCACGGCCAATGCTCTATCTCACCGCGTGCCGTTCCTTCTGGTCGGATTCCAAGAACTTCCGTCCGGATGCGCGCAAGCTTGTGATCGAGCGAGACCTCGTTTGGTCCTTGCCCGCTGCGGGTCGCAAGCGGCTCAAGCGGTTCAAGCCGCTTCCCGGCTTAGGCACGGGCTTGCGCAGCATCAGTCGCGTTATTGGCTGGTACGCGCCAAGGCTTCATCAAGGATTGCTGAAACTCTTGCGTCGTCCGGGAAGCCTTCGCTGATCCACCGATCCTCAACCGCGCGCAGCAGCCTCGCAACTTCAGGGCCCGCCGTAATACCACGAGCCACGATCGCGCCCCCTTTCAGCGGGAAGATCGGGACTGTCCAGCCCTCCAGCGCGGCAACGGACGAGCCGCCGATGAGCAGCCGGTCGCGCGCTTCCTCGATGCCGATGCGATAGGCCAGCGCCCGGCCGTCCGCTTCCCCAGCGTTGCGCGCCGCGGCACTGGCGAGCCGCTTGCGCTGCGCCACCGAAAGCCGCAGCCGCGCGGCGACCTGTTCGGCCAGCGGCGGGTCGGGCGGCAGGAGCGCGGCCAAGCGCCGCAACGCCACGGCCTGCACCCCAGCCGCGCGCTCGTTCTCAATGAGAGCGGCAAGAACATTCAACTCCTCGCTTCCGGCCTCGGGAAGCACTTGCTCCAGCACGCCAAGCTCAGCCATCCGGCGCACTGTCGGGGCCGGATCGGGAAGGCCCAACAGGTTCATCAGCTCCCAGCCCACCCGCTCACGCGAAAGGCCTTTCATCCCGGCGGCGAGTTCTGCCACCGCCTGTTCGGCAGCGGCGTCGGCAGGAAGCGAACCGAACCGTGCCTGAAACCGGAAATAGCGCAGGATGCGCAGGTAATCCTCGCGGATGCGCTCGCGGGCATCGCCGATGAATCGCACGCGCCGGGCGGCGAGGTCGGCCAGCCCGCCATGGTAATCGAACACCTCCAGCGTGCGAGGATCGGCGTAGAGCGCGTTGATCGTGAAATCGCGCCGCGCCGCATCGTCGCGCCAGTCGGTCGAGTACGCGACCGTCGCATGGCGGCCATCGGTAGACACGTCGCGGCGCAGCGTCGTGATCTCGACCGTGCCCCCTGCAAGAACCGCAGTCACCGTCCCGTGGGCAATGCCGGTCGGCACCGCCTTGATCCCCGCCTGGCCCAGCCGAGCCACGGTTTCCTCCGGCAGAAGCGTCGTCGCCATGTCCACGTCTTTCGGCGAAAGCCCAAGGATCGTGTCTCGCACAACTCCGCCAACCCAGCGGCAATTGCCCTCACCCTGCGGATCGAGCGCAGTGACCAGCGCCGCAAGGTCCTCGCGCCCGGTCCATGCTGCTGGGGGCAGGCGTTCAGTCATGCCAGCTCATCCGCTTTGCCAGATTGGAGATGATCGCCGCCGTCACGCCCCATATGCGATGCTCGTTCCACAGGATCTCGATGAAGCGCCCCTTGCGCCCATTCCATTCTGCCGATTGCCAGACATGCTGCATCGGGTCGAGCAGGAAGCCCAACGGCGGCTCGAACCAGTCCGCCACTTCGGCAGGGTTGGGTTGCAGCGGCAGGTCAGGCGGGACCATCGCCAGCACCGGCGTGATGTCATACCCCGTGCCCGTGCGGAACCGGTCGGTTTCGCCGATCACAGACACGTCCTCTGGCCGGATGCCCAGTTCCTCGTTCGCTTCGCGCAGGGCGGCTTCGATCGGGGTCTCACCGGGGTCGAGCTTGCCTCCCGGGAATGCCGCTTGCCCCGGATGCGCGCGCATGTGCGAGGGCCGATGAATCAGGAGCACTCCGGGGCCATCCGGATGGTTCTGTCGCTCGGTCACGGCAATCAGCACAGCCGCGGGCCGCAAACCGTGCTCGGGCAGGGGCGCCAGTCTTCGTAAAGCTCCTTGGCAGGCTCCCGGTGTCCCTCGGCATAGAGCTGCGCAAGCCTTGTCAGCAGGCTCATGTGCCGGGCACCAGCGCGAAGCGCTGGCCAAGACTTTCCACGGCAAGGTCACCGCTGCCCCGCGACAGGGCATGCTCGATCAGCTGTCCGTAGGTGCTGCGGTTGAGCCGGGCCTCCGTGCCGTTTCGGACGGCGAGGTAAAACGCCGGGATCTCGGCCGTGCCTGCGATCCGCAGCGGATGGTCCGGCCCGCAGATCACAAGGTCGTCGCTGTTGAGCCGGAAGGCCAAAGCAGGGCGTCCCTCCGGATCCAGCTTCACCTGCATATCGGTCGCCAGGAAAGCGGCGTCCTCCACAGCGATGGCCAGCTTCTGAAACGGCGTCACCAGCCAGTGTTGGCCCTGCTCGTCCCGCGTCAGCAACGATGAAAACGCTCGCACCATTGCCGGACGCCGAATCTCGCCACCCTGATGAAACCATCGCCCATCTGCGGCAATGCGCATCTCGCTGTCGCCCAGTTCCTGTGGGCTCCACTGGTCGACCGGCGGCAGCTTGCGCGCAGCCACCTGCGCGGCCAGTTCGGTGAGGCTCAGGGATGCGAGTTCGGGCGGGGGTGTGTAAGGCACCGTTTGCCGATGCCAGATCGGATCAGCGTCGCCAAGGCCCCAACATGCCCTCTTGCGGCAGGACGGCAGGATTGGCGGTGCGGCACAGCAGGCGATGCTGCTCGTACGGTCCCGGCAGGCGCCATCCGCCTGTCTGGGCGTTGCTGAAGCCAAAGAAGCGTTCGTAGTACTCGGGATCGCCGATCAGCACCTGTGGCAGCGGCGCGCGCGGGTCGATGGCGGTAAGCGCCGCCGTCATCAGCGCCTTGCCAAAGCCTTCGCCCTGCAGATGCGGCATCACCGCCACCGGGCCGACCATGATCATCGGATGCATGCGGCCGCTTTCGTCGGTCAGCGCCACCGGCCAGCACTGGATCGTGCCCGCCAGCATGTCCTCGTCGTCAAGCGCCGCGAACGACAGGTTGCCGAGTGGCTCCATGCCCTCGCGCACCTTGTAGGCAGTTCGCTGGTGCCGCGTCGGCTCGAACGCTGCATCGAGCAACTGCTCGACCAGCGCGGGATCGACATCAGCAAGCGGGATGATCTTGGACAACGGCGGTGCTTTCTTCGGCCCTGCGAACTCGGGCGGGAAGCGCGCCGATAGCCCCCCAGGCCACATGCTGCAAGTTTGGAGGAACGTCGCTTCCGCACAGCGGTTCTCTGGATGCAGAAACTGCAAGCGTTGCATCGGTAATATCACTTTAGCTTATGCTCATATACGGCTAGGAAGTCATTGAGGCGCCACAAGAAGACGCCCGATCCCGTGCAGGGGAGATAAACGTGTTCGCAGGTATGGACAGCCAAATGGCGGCGCTGGTTCTGGCGCGTATGCAGTTCGCCTTCACGGTGAGCTTCCACTTCATTTTCCCGGCCTTTTCGATCGGCCTCGCCAGCTATCTCGCCGTGCTTGAAGGGCTCTGGCTGAAAACCGGCAAGCAACTCTACCTCGACCTGTTCCGCTACTGGCTGAAGATCTTCTCGGTCGCATTCGCGATGGGCGTGGTCTCGGGCCTGGTCATGTCCTACCAGTTCGGCACCAACTGGTCGGTGTTTTCCGACAAGGTCGGCGGCGTGATCGGCCCGCTCATGGCCTATGAGGTGCTGACTGCCTTCTTCCTCGAGGCTGGCTTCCTCGGCGTGATGCTGTTCGGCATGAACCGGGTGGGCAGGGGGCTGCACTTCGCCGCCACGCTGATGGTGGCCATCGGCACGTTCATCTCGGCCTTCTGGATTCTGTCGGTCAATTCCTGGATGCAGACGCCTACCGGCTTCGAGATTGGCGCAAACGGCGAATTTCTCCCAGGTCCAAGCTGGGCCGCGATCATCTTCAATCCCAGCTTCCCCTATCGCCTCGTCCACACCGTCATCGCCGCATATCTGACCACGGCCTTTGTCGTCGGCGCAGTCGGCGCGTGGCACTTGCTCAAGGGCCGTGCCAACCTCCACGCCCGCAAGATGTTCTCGATGGCCATGTGGATGGCAGCGCTCGTCGCGCCGATTCAGATTTTCGTGGGCGACATGCACGGCCTCAACACGCTCGAGCACCAGCCCACCAAGGTCATGGCCATGGAGGGGCACTACCAGTCCCACCCGCAAGGCGCGCCGCTCTATCTGTTCGGCATTCCCGACGACAGGGCGCAGAAGCTCGATTACGCCATCGCCATCCCCAAGGCTTCGAGCCTGATCCTGAAGCACGATCCGAACGCCCCGCTCGCCGGCCTCGACACGGTTGCGCCGGACAAGCGCCCGCCGGTGTGGATCGTGTTCTGGTCGTTCCGCGTCATGGTCGGCCTCGGCTTCCTCATGCTCGGCCTTGGCCTGTGGAGCCTCGTCGCTCGGATGCGCAAAAGGCTCTACGACTGGCCGATGCTGCACCGCCTCGCCGTGCTGATGGGGCCATCTGGCTTCATCGCGGTGATCGCCGGTTGGGTGACGACCGAAGTCGGCCGCCAGCCCTATACCGTCTATGGCCTGCTCACCACGGCAGACTCGGTCAGTCCCATCGCCGCACCCGCCGTCGCCGCCTCGCTGGCCGCCTTCGTCGTGGTGTACTTCGCGGTCTTCGGCATCGGTACCTGGTACATCCTCCACCTGATGAAGGACGCGCCGCATCCGCACGAACCTGCGCTGGAAGAGGAAGAGCGCGCCCCCATCCGCTCGGCCGGCATCACGCCTGCCCAGCACATGGATGCTCAAGCCGACGGAGCCGCATCATGATCGACCTGACCACGATCTGGGCCCTGATCATCGCTTTCGCCGTGCTGATGTACGTGGTGATGGATGGCTTTGACCTCGGTATCGGCATCCTCTTCCCGTGGTTTGAAGAAGGGGCCGAGCGCGATCAGGCGATGAACGCCATCGCGCCGGTCTGGGACGGCAACGAGACCTGGCTGGTGCTCGGAGGGGCGGATTGCTTGCGGCCTTCCCGCTGGCCTATGCGATCATCCTGCCAGCGACCTATCCGCTGATCATCGCCATGCTGCTCGGCCTCGTCTTCCGCGGCGTCGCCTTTGAATTCCGCTGGCGTGATCCCCGCCACCGCGCTTTCTGGGACCGTGCCTTCTTTGCCGGGTCGCTCGTCGCCGCGTTGGCGCAAGGCATCACTCTCGGCGCATTGCTGCAGGGCATCCACGTCGAGGGGAGGGCCTATGCCGGAGGCTGGCTCGACTGGCTGTCGCCCTATTCGCTGCTGACCGGCGCGGGCGTCGTTGCCGGGTACGCGCTGCTCGGCGCCTGCTGGCTGGCGATCAAGGTCGAAGGCAGCGCCGAGGACAAGGCCTTCCGCTTCGCCAAGCTCGCCGCCTTTGCCACGCTCGCCCTGATGGCCGCCGTCAGCCTCGCCACCCCATTCCTCGCCCACCAGTACTTCCAGCGCTGGTTCACCGAACCGATGGTGTTCTGGCTCACCCCAGTCCCTTTGGCGACGGCGGCGCTCGCCATCTCCCTGCTGCGCTCGCTGCAGCAGCGCCAGCCAGTCCGCCCGTTCCTCTACGCGCTCGGCCTGTTCCTGCTCGGCATGATCGGCCTTGGCGTTTCGATGTGGCCATGGGTCGTGCCGCAGAGCATCTCCATCTGGGACGCCGCCGCGCCCGAGCGCAGTCAGGTGTTCATGCTGATCGGCGTCGGCCTGATCATGCCGCTGATCCTTGCCTACACCGGTTGGGCCTACTGGGTGTTCCGGGGGAAGGTGGGCGAACATGGCTATCATTGATCCCCGCCTCGAAGGCGCGGAGCGGGCCGAGGCAAGGCCCCTGTGGCAACGCCTTGGCTGGATGGCTGCGATCTGGCTCGGCAGCGTCCTCGCGCTAGGTGCTGTGGCGATGATAATCCGCTTCTGGCTCAACTCTCCGCAAAGCTGAACGGCTCGGCCCCGCGACGGTAGTCGTCGGGCAGGATCTCGCGCCCGATCGGCGGCTCGGCCCGCGCCGTGCACTGCGCGCGGTGGCACAGGCGGCAGGTCACGCCGATCGGCGTCGCTTCCACCGCCCTGGGATCGGCCCCTGCCGCATAGACCAGCCGCGGCGCATGTTCCGCCGCGCAGGCCAGCGCAATCGCCCGCGTCCAGCGTGGCCGCCCGAATCCGCCGCCGCCCGAAGTCACCGTCCGCGCCAGCGAGAAGAAGCGCTGGCCGTCGGGCAGTTCCACCCATTGCGTCACGATCTCGCCCGGCGTGCGGAAGCATTCGTGCACAGACCAAAGCGGGCACCCCCCGCCATGCGCCGCAAAGGGAAAGCCCGCCCCGTCCAGCCGCTTCGAGACGTTGCCCGCCGTGTCCACGCGGATGAAGAAGAACGGCACCCGTTCCTGCCCCGGCCGGTTTAGCGTGGTCAGCCGGTGCGCCACCTGCTCGAAACTCGCCCCGAACTGGCCGGACAACGCCTCGATGTCATAGCGCCGTCCATCCACGGCCCGCGCAAAGCGGTCATAGGGCATGACCAGCGCCGCCGCTGCATATCCCGCCAGCGCTCGCCGCACGAGCTGTGCCGCCGTATCGCTGGCAAAGCTTTCCCCCGGATAACTCCCGAAATCTCGCTGCGCAGCACGGTATAGGCAATGTGCTGCATCAGCTGCCACACCCGCCCTGAAGGCGGGAGCGTGTCATCGACCAGCAACTGCTCGTTGTGCCGGTCATAGCGCCGGATTGCGCCCATCATCACGTCGGGTGGCAGGAAGCGCACCCGCACGCTGCGCAGCCGCAGCCATTCCGCCGGACCGCCCGCCTTCTCGATCTCGCCCGAAAGCTCCTCGGCCTTGGAGTCGATCGTCGGAAAGTAGTTGCGCCGCGCCGCCACGAAGCGCCGCGCCTCGCCCACCGGATCGCTCGCGCCCGTGCCCGGCACCGCGCTGCGCTGCTCGGCCAGCGCCTGCTGCTCGCGCTGCCATGCCCCGTAAAGCCGCAGCAGCGCCTCGGTCACACCGGGGAAGCTTGCCGCCACGTCCGACACTTCCAGCGCGGGCAGGTCGATATCGGTGAAGATCGGATCGCGCAGCGCGTCCGCCATCCTGCGTGCGTAATCGTCGCGCTCGTCGCTGGCGAGGTCCGCCATGTCGAGCTTATAGGCCCGCGCCAGTCGCAGCAGGAGGTCCGCTGTCAGCGGTCGCTGGTTCCGCTCGATCAGCGCAATGTAGCTTGGCGAAATGCCCAGCTCGTCCGCCATCGCCTGCTGTGTCAGCCCCAGTTCTCGGCGAATGCGCTTCAGGCGAGGTCCCAGATAAAGCGGACTTGTCGACATCTTACAGGTCTCTTGTAGCGACTGCACAACTTTACAAGCATATCCTGTAAAGTTTGACAACATCACTTCGCGCGCCGTTCCGCGAATGCGATTCGCGCGTTACCCCGATCTCACACAGACGCACACCACGTGAGGGAACACGGGAAATGACCTACCACAGCAAGATCGTCGAAGCAGGCAAGGCCATCGCGCCTTTCGCCCAGACCTGGGATGGCATCGAGCCCGAGAGCGTGGCCCGCATGCGCCTGCAGAACCGCTTCCACACCGGCCTCGATATCGCCCGCTACACCGCCAAGATCATGCGCCGCGACATGGAGGCTTATGACGCTGATCCGGCGAACTACACGCAGTCGCTCGGCTGCTGGCACGGGTTCATCGGCCAGCAGAAGATGATCTCCATCAAGAAGCACTTCGGTACCACCAAGGGCCGCTACCTTTACCTGTCGGGCTGGATGGTCGCCGCGCTGCGCAGCGAATTCGGCCCGCTGCCCGACCAATCGATGCACGAAAAGACCAGCGTTTCGGACCTGATCGAGGAACTCTACACCTTCCTCAAGCAGGCTGATGCCCGCGAACTCGGCATGCTGTTCCGCGATCTTGATGCGGCCAAAAAGGCTGGTGATGCGGTCAACACCCACCGCCTGCTGCACAAGATCGACGAGTTTGAAACGCACATCGTTCCGATCATCGCCGACATCGACGCGGGCTTCGGCAACGCCGAGGCGACCTACCTGCTCGCCAAGAAGTTCATCGAAGCCGGTGCCTGCTGCATCCAGATCGAGAACCAGGTCTCGGACGAGAAGCAGTGCGGCCACCAAGACGGCAAGGTCACCGTTCCGCACGAGGACTTCCTCGCGAAGATCCGCGCGGTCCGCTACGCCTTCATGGAACTCGGCGTCGATGACGGCGTGATCGTTGCCCGCACCGACAGCCTTGGCGCCGGCCTCACCAAGCAGATCGCTTACACCCGTGAAGCGGGCGACCTGGGTGACCAGTACAACAGCTTCCTCGATTGCGATGAAGTCGATGCCTCGAACCTCGGCCACGGCGACGTGTTGATTGCCCGCGATGGCAAGCTGATGCGCCCGAAGCGCCTGCCTTCGAACCTCTACCAGTTCCGCACCGGAACCGGCGAGGACCGCTGCGTGCTCGATTGCATCACCTCGCTGCAGAACGGCGCGGACCTGCTGTGGATCGAAACCGAAAAGCCGCACATCGGCCAGATCGGTGGCATGGTCAGCCGCATTCGCGAAGTGATCCCGAACGCCAAGCTGGTCTACAACAACAGCCCGTCGTTCAACTGGACGCTGAATTTCCGCCAGCAAGTCTATGATGCGATGGTCGAAGCAGGCAAGGACGTCTCAGCCTACGATCGTTCGAAGCTGATGAGCGTGGACTATGATAGCACCGAGCTTGGCATCGAAGCTGACGAGCGCATCCGCACGTTCCAGCGCGATGCTGCGGCCCAAGCGGGCATCTTCCATCACCTGATCACGCTGCCGACCTACCACACCGCTGCGCTCAGCACCGACAACCTCGCCAAGCGCTACTTCGGCGAAGAGGGCATGCTCGGCTACGTCAAGCAGGTGCAGCGCGAGGAAATCCGCCAGGGCATCGCCTGCGTGAAGCATCAGAACATGTCCGGCTCGGACATCGGCGACGATCACAAGGAATACTTCTCGGGCGAAGCCGCTCTCAAGGCTGGCGGCGTCCATAACACGATGAACCAGTTCGCCGCCTGAAATCCGGCAGCACAGCAAATCCTCGCGGCAATCACGCCTCGAAGATCCAAGAAGGAGACCCACCATGGCTGAACCTGCACGTGCCCGCGCGGTCCTCTCGACCGAGGACTTCAAGCTGATCCGCGAAGCCGTACTGCACTACCTGAAGGCAATCGAGGACCAGCCGGAGTCGGTGAAGTTCTCGAACCTCTACCATCGGCTTGGCAGCGCCTTGGGACGTTAATTTCCCGGCACTGCCCCACTGGACCTTTCCTGGGGAGGAAAGTCCGGCCCGTCGCGCCTCATGCCAGGCGCGGCGGGCTTTTCTCGCGCTCGGCAGCGCCGCAAAGTTTCGGGATGCTTACGATTGGATAATGAATTCCTTGTAATTCAACCATCGTGACGAACCCCAACGCGCCTGAACCCGACGCTTTACCGGTGAAACTGCCGATCCTTGCCGTGGTCGGATTGTGTGATCCGGCCGAGGGCGATTGGGGCCGGTTGCGCGGCTTGCAGTACTCAAGCCTTGCGAAGCTCACGTTCGCCCGGCTTGTCGCCCATGCGATGGCGGCACTGCTGGTTCTGCAGACTTACGCCGGCGACGTCCATGTCGCGTTTCTGGTCGGTTGGATGGCGCTGCTGGTCGGCGTGCTTATTTCCGGCGCAAGGTTCGACCGCACACTGATCGATGCCGACCGGCGTCGGGTGAGCCGTCAGGAGATGCACCGGCAAACGATCAGTTCGCTGTTCGTGGCATTGATCTGGGCCATCCCCATGCTGGTCTTTTCGCCATTCGGAGATCAGTCGCAGCGCATGACGCTGTGGACGGTCCTCGCCATGCTGATGACCGGCATGGCCGTGACATTTGCCGCCATGCCAATGGCTACGGTGATGTTCGGAGGGATTGTCGGCCTGTCGGGCGTCGCTGCCTTCCTGTTCTGGGGGAATACATCGCGGCCGCTGTTGCGGTCGCTTTCGTGCTGATCGTCAGCATCGGCGGCATTGAGGCTGCGCGCACTTTCCTCGGCGCGCGGGTCGCCGAAGCAGGCATGGCGGAAAAGGCCGAAGTCGTTTCGCTGCTGTTGCGCGAATTCGAGGAAGGCGATGCAGATTGGCTGTGGCAGGTTGATGCCACCCGCCGCGTCCGCTCGGTCAGCCCGCGCTTTGCCTTTGCGCTCGGCCAGGACCCCGAGGATGTCGATGGCAAGCCTCTGATCCAGCTGATTGCCGGACCTGCCTGGGATAGCGGCCATTTCCACTCCAGCCTGCATGACTTGGCCGAGCGGCTCAAGCGTCGTGAGAGCTTCTCAAACCTGCTGGTGCGCGTTTCTCTGCATGGCGGCCACCGCTGGTGGGAGCTTTCGGCTTCCCCCAAGTTTGATGAGAACGGCACTTTCGTCGGCTTCCGCGGTGTCGGCTCGGATGTCACCGAACAGCGTGAAAGCGCCGAGAAGATCGCCTACCTTGCCCGCTACGATACGCTTACCGGGCTTCCCAACCGCCTGATGCTTACCGAGTCATTGGGTGCAGCCATGGGCTATGCCGAAAAGTGGCGCACGCGCTGCGCCCTGATGATGATCGATCTAGACCGCTTCAAGGCGATCAACGATACACTCGGCCACCTCGTCGGTGACCAGTTGCTCGCGCTCGTTTCTGAGCGGCTCAAGCTGATCATGCGCGAAGGTGAGGTGTGCGGCCGCTTGGGTGGAGACGAATTTGCGATCGTGATCCGCGATGCGGCTGATGTTGAGCGGGTCACCGAACTCGCCGCTGGCATCATCAGCACACTTTCGCAGCCCTACGAGATCGACCACCACATGCTCTACGTTGGGGCCAGCGTCGGTTCCGCCATCGGCCCACGCGATGGCTCGACGGTCGAGACCTTGCTGCGCAATGCCGACCTTGCGCTCTACCGTGCCAAGGATGAGGGCGGCGGGCGGCACTGCGTGTACGAGCCCTCGCTCCATGCCCATGCCGAGGAGCGCCGAAAACTGGAGTTCTCGCTGCGCCACGCGCTTGAGCGCAACGAGTTCTCGCTGATGTACCAGCCGGTGGTAAACGCCACCAGCGAGGAGGTGTTGAGCTTCGAGGCGCTGATCCGCTGGAACAGCACCGAGCATGGCTTCGTCAGCCCGGCAAAGTTCATCCCGTTGGCCGAGGACACGCGCCTGATCGTGCCAATCGGCGAATGGGTGCTGCGCACCGCATGCCTCGAGGCGATGAACTGGCCCGAACACGTCAAGATCGCGGTCAATGTCTCGGGCGAACAGCTGCTCGATCCCTACTTCGCCGAGACCGTGGTCGGCGCACTTGCATCAACCGGTCTGGCGCCGAACCGGCTCGAGATCGAGGTGACCGAGAGCATCTTCGTGCGCGATGGCACGACTGCGCAGATGACCCTCGAGAACCTGATGGGCATTGGCTGCGGCGTTGCGCTTGACGATTTCGGCACCGGCTATTCCTCGCTCGGATACCTCAGGAAAATGCGCTTCTCGACGATCAAGGTCGATCGCAGCTTCGTGCAGGGTGCGGCCAAGGATAACCCGGAAAGCCTTGCCATCATTCGCGCAGTGGTCGCCATGGCCGACGCGCTGGAGATGTCGACGACGGCAGAGGGCGTGGAGACCGAGGCCGAGCTGGAGTGCATCCGCCGCCTGGGCTGCAAGAAGATCCAGGGGTACTACTTCGGCCGTCCGATGAACCGGACCGATGCGCTCGCGCTGTTCGGCCAGACCCGCTTCCGCGAGCGGGCCGCCGGTTAGGCGGCGACCAGCCCGCGCATGACGCTTTCGAACAGCGCGCGGCCGTCCGAACCACCCTGCGCCGCCTCAATCATGCGCTCCGGGTGCGGCATCATGCCCAGTACGTTGCCGCGATCGTTGAGCACGCCCGCGATGTTGCGTGCCGAGCCGTTGACGCCTTCTGCGTAGCGGAACGCCACGCGGCCTTCGCCTTCGAGCCGGTCGAGCGTGGCATCGTCGGCAAAGAAGTTGCCGTCGTGGTGCGCGACGGGGATCGTGATTTGCTGGCCAGCGTCATAGCCCGCCGTGAACAGCGACTGGTTGTTCTCGACGGTGAGCTTCACGTCGCGGCAGACGAAGCGGATGCCGGCGTTGCGCATCAGCGCCCCGGGCAGTAGGCCAGCCTCGGTCAGGACCTGGAAGCCGTTGCAAACGCCGAGCACGGTCACCCGCGCTCTGCCGCGCGCACCACCGCCTGCATCACCGGCGAGCGTGCCGCCATCGCGCCGGAGCGCAAGTAGTCGCCATAGGAGAAGCCGCCGGGCAGGGCGATGAAATCGAGGTTGTCCGGCAGGTCGGCATCGCCGTGCCAGACGCGATGGACCGTGCCGCCGCAGACCTGCTCGATCGCCACCGCCATGTCGCGATCGCAGTTCGAGCCGGGGAAGGTGATGACGGCGGAGGTGAAAGCCATGGCGCGGGTTCCTAAGCTCAGGCTGCCTTTTCGATGCGGTAGTTCTCGATCACCATGTTGGCGAGGAGCTTGCTGCACATCTCGTCGAGCGCTGCGTCCGAAGTGGTGTCGGCCACGTCGAGTTCAATGACCCGACCCGCGCGCACATCGTTCACGCCTGCAAAACCAAGGCCTTCCAGAGCGTGGTGGATGGCGCGGCCTTGCGGATCGAGAACGCCGTTCTTGAGGGTGACAATGACGCGGACCTTCATCGGCGGGCCTTTCGGAACCTGAATGCTGGAGAATCTTGCGGGCGCCTATGCATCGGGAGAGCCGAAAGAGCAAGGCGGCGGGTTTACGCGGTTTACACTGTTCAGAGAAACTTCGGCAAAGGCGCGGGGGCGCAGTGCGGCTGGTGGGGGGAATCCGAGGTAAAGCGCCAGTTTTCGGGACTTAGCACAAAACGCTTAAGTAGGAAAACGCCGAGACGAAACCGCACGAAGATGGCATCAAGACCTTACTCCGCAAGGAGAAAACTCCTTTCGGTGGCAGGGCTGCCTGGACATCATAACTGCACCCCACGCAACGCTTCCGGGTGCCCTGCCACCGGACTTTTCCCGCTTTACATGACTGACGCGTCAGTTATTGAACGGTCATGCCACGAGTTACGCCAGCAGACCGGCGCGAGCGCATTCTGGACGCCGCGCGCGAGGAATTTGCCGAACGGGGCTTTGCCGCCGCCCGCATGGAGGACGTCGCCAAGCGCGTGGGCATCAGCCGCGCCGCCCTTTACCTTGCATTCGACAGCAAGGAGGCTCTGTTCCGCGCGCTGGTTTCCGAAGTCATCACCGAGATGATGCCGACGCTGCTGCCGAGCGACTACGGCAGCCTTCCAGCGCCGGCATTGCTGCGCGCCTTCGTGAAGAACGCCATCAAGCGCATTGCCAGCCCGGAAATGGCTTTCCTGCCGCGCCTGATCGTGGGCGAGGGCCGCAATTTCCCCGAGCTTGCCCGGTTCTACCACGAGACCGCGATGATCTGCATTCTCGGCGCGATCGAGCGGCTTATTGCCCATGGCATTGCCCGGGGCGAATTTGCCTGCCCCGATCCGAAGACCGCGGCGCAATGCGTGGCGGGCGGAATCATCTTTGCCGCGCTGTGGCGCAACGTGTTCGAACCGGTGGGGGCAGAGCCGCTCAACGTCGACTGGATGGCGGAAAATCAGGCGGCGATGGTGCTTTACGGGCTTACGACCGGGTAGGCGGGGGCGGTCGGGCGGGGCTTTCGCCGCTTGCCCACCCCCGACCCCTCCCGCCTGCGGGAGGGGGGAAGAGCCGCACCCCGACCCCTCCCGCCTGCGGGAGGGGGGAAGAGCCGCACCTCCGACCCTTTCCGCCTGCGGGAGGGGGGGAGGAAAGGGGCGCCTCTCGCCTGCCGCGAAAAATGGGGCCTGAGCCTAAAAGCTATCGAGATCGTTGGCGATCGTCACAGGGCCCTGGTATTCGGCGCGGACGCCTGCCTTGACGCCTTCGACTTGCGCGGCGCTTGCGCTGCCGCCTGCGAAATGCGTGACGACGACGGCCTTGACCCCAGCATGCCGAGCCATCTTGCCTACGTCTGGCGGGGCGAGATGGTGCGTGGTCAGGTGCCGAACCAGATCCGCCTTCGCCTTTTCCGGCATGTTCGGCGAGTTGCGGGCGACCGTTGCCATCGTGGAATCAATGTCGATCATTTCGCTCACGAGGAGGTCAGCCCCTGCTGCCAGCTTTTCGACGGCAGCGGACGGCCCGGTATCGCCGGTATAGACGATCGTGCGCCCGGCCGTTTCGAAGCGGAATGACAGGGACTTGAAGGCCTTGTCCTCCTCGCTGCCCGGAGCGAAATCGTAGTGGGTGTTCTGTGCGGCACGGACGACCATGTTGCCCACGCTGGCCGTGAAGCCATCGCCCACTTCGACCACGGATACGATGCCTGCAGGATCGGGCCAGGGCTTGCCCGGTATTCCGTATCCGGCACGGGCCGCGGGTCGCATCGAGGATATCATGCCTTCGACCATTTCCCGTGTTCCGGGCGGGCCGTAGACCGTCAGCTTCTGCGCAACCATGGTCTGGTTGCGCAGGGCCAGGACCGCCGAGAGGCCGCCGGTATGATCGGCATGGAGATGGCTGAGGAAGACCGCCGTGACGTTCGGAAGCGCAAGGCCAACCTTCGCCAGCTGTTGCACGACCCCGTCACCTGCGTCGACGAGATAGAGATCCTTCCCGTCGACGAGCGCGTTGGCCGGTTGAGAACGGCGGCCATCACCAACCGGCCCGCCCATTGTGCCCAGCGTAATGAAGCGCGAGCCATTGTTGGCTGGCTCATGTGCCGCAAGCCGGGCGAACTCTCCGGGCGCGCCCAGAGCCAGGGCGAAGCCGACGATGATGGCCAGGCGCATCAGAAGTTGTAACCCATGCGGACGCCGTAGGTTCTGGGCGGAGCGAGAGTCGCGACCGAGAAGTCGAGAATCGGCCGCGAGCCGGACCGCACGATCACTTCTTCATCCTCGATGTTGTTGATGAAGCCGGTGATTGTCCAGCGGCCACCATCTCCTTCAAACGTGACATAGGCGTCGGACATCATGAACCCGCCTTGCCGCTCTTCCGGGCGATAGTTTGGATTGAGGAAGCGACCCGACTCGATCGAGGTCCGACCACCGAGCAGCAGGCGCATGGAATCGGTGAGATCGAAGCCGCGTTCGTAGCCAAGCCCAAGTGACCACTTTGGCGCGTTTACAGCCGGTTTGCCCGAACAGTCGATATCATAGAAGCGCGCATTGTTGCCCGGGACGCCCGGGTTGGCGAGGCGGCTGCCCAAGGTGGTGCAGCCCGTGGCAACCGGCGCACCCGTGGGCGAGAAGTTGGCCGTCCGGAGGCTGTTGTACTTGCCATTCAGGTACTGCAGGTTGAGATCGAACTTGTCGTTCCGGCTGGGCTGGAAGCGCACTTCGGCTTCAAAGCCATAGATGCGGGATTTGCCGGCGTTCTCGGTGCGGGAGCCTTGGGCGAATATGTTGTTCGCCGTGCGCACGCCCCCCACGAAGGTGATCTGCTGGTTGGTGTAATCCCAGTAGAACGCCTCGACATTCAGCTGCAGCTTGTTGTCGAAGAAGCGGTTCTTGCTGCCGACGGTATAAGCCGTGAGAGTTTCCGGGGCGAAGGTATTTTCCGGCGGCGCGGCAACGAAGAAACCGCCGGATTTGAAGCCGGTAGACACATCGGCGTAGACGAGCGAGGACGGCCCTGCATCGAACTCGATGCCGGCTTTCCACGTGAACTTCTCAAAATCGAGGGCGCCGGTGAAGGGCGCTCCAAGCGGCGGATTGACCGGTCCGGGCCGCCCGCCAGACACCGTGGCGGTCAACTGGTCCTTCGTCTCCTTGGTATAGCGTCCGCCGGCAACCAGCCGCAGCGCATCGGTGACCTTGTAGGTGAACTGGCCAAAGGCGGCGAGGCTTTCCGTATTCACGTTCGGCGTGAAGCGGGTGGTGGAAATATCACCCTGGCGGAAGAAGTTCAGCGCGTTCTGGTCTTCCTTGAAATAGAAACCGCCGAGCACGTAGTTGAGCGGACCATCGTGATCCGACGCAAAGCGAGCCTCGAACGAGAACTGTTCGGCCTTTTCGGTGATTTCCCCGCGGAAGCCCGGGAGATAGGTGACGAAGTTGATGTCGGTCTTGCGCCAGGCGGGCTGGAGCGTGAGCTTGCCGAAGCCAAGGTCGCCCTCGATCGTTGCGCTGAGGCCATAGAACTTGTTGTCGAGGAAGCCGGTATCTGCCGGCAGGTCGATGCAGCCGCTGGTGACGAACCCGCCAAAGCCGCCGCAGAACGGGGGCGCGAACACACCTGCGGCGAGGTTGCGGATCGCTGTCAGCGCGGCCGGGCTGGAAATGCCGACATGATCGTTCAGGTCGGGCGCGTTCAGCGTGGCGCTGGGCAGAAGCACGCTGCCCCAGCCCTTGCCATGCTGGTTGAAGTAATCGCCGACCAGCAGCACCGACCAGTCGGCCGAAGGTTCGACCAGGAACGAGGCACGCACGCCTTCGCCCTTCTCGTCGTTGTAGCCGTCCGTGAGGAAGCCATCACGATCCACGACTTGTCCGGCGACACGCAATGCCGCGGAATTGCCAATCGGGAGATTGAGCGCCGCCGATGCTTTCTTGCTGTCGTAGTTTCCGTATTCCGCGCGCACTTCACCGCCGAAATTGCCGATATCGGGCTTGCGCGGGATGACGTTGATCGCGCCGCCGGTTGCGTTTCGGCCGTAGAGCGTGCCTTGCGGTCCCTTGACCACTTCGACGCGGGCGAGATCGTAGAATGCACCGGCAGGAGCCGAAGGCCGCGCCACGTAGACACCGTTGAAGTTGAAGGCGACGGCATTCTCGGAGAACGAGTTCTGCGAATTCGTGCCGACGCCGCGCAGGAAGAAGCTGGTGGTGCCGCCGGTTGGGGCAACGGCCAGAGCGGGCACGAGCTTCTGGAGATCGACAAGCTCGGTGATGCCGGCATCGGCAATGTCTGCCCCGGTCACGGCGGTTACCGCCACGGCCGCCCGCTGCAGGCTTTCCTCGCGGCGCTGCGCGGTGACGACGATGTCGGTGATGCCTTCATCGGCCTGGGTGACCTGCGCTTCCTGGGCAAAAAGCGGGCTGGCGGCGCACAGAGCGGCCAGTGACACGGTCCAGCGGATGACTGATTTATTGCTCACTTATGTCTCCCTTTTATCGACTGCTTTTGATTTGCGCAGTCGTATGCATAAGGGGGCGGAATTTGAAAAATAGATTATATTTGCGGTTCGGCATGCCTCGGATTTATGGATTCCAAGCGCGGATCGCCGCACTCATTCGCTCACGGAACTTCCGCTCCTTCCGGCAGGACCAGAACTTGCACGGCCTTTTCGGGTGAGAGATACCGGCGGGCCACGGCTTGCAGGTCTGCCGCGGTGAGCTTTTCCAGCCGGGCGCGGGCGGATTTGGCGCGGGTGAGGCGGTCTGGCTGGGTCTGCGCCCGCTCGGCCAGAGCGCTCCAGCCGCCGTTGGTCTTGAGAGCATTGTCGATGCGTTCGAGCATCGGGGCGCGGGCGCGTTGGAGGACGTCGTCGTCTACGGGCGAGGCGATCAGGCTGCGGGTGGTTTCCTGAAGCGCGGCGCGGGTTGCGGCAACGTCGGACAGATCGACCGAGGCGCTCATCGTGAAGGTGCCGTAGCCGGTCCAGACGCGGCTGAGGGCGCTGGACGCACCGGGGCTGTAGGCCTTGCCGAGCTTTTCGCGCACGCTGTCGAGCACCTCGATCCCGGCGACTTCGGCGAGCAGGGAGAGGGCCATCGCCTCGTCCGGATCGCGATCGTCGCGGGTGGGCCAGGTGGTGCGGACCACGGCCTGATTGGCCTCGCCGGTGTGACGGATGACTTGCAGGCCGCGCTTGGCGGTGAAGCTGCGCTTGCGTTCGGCGGTGTAGGGGCGGAAATCGGCCTCGCGCGGGGGGAGGGCGCCGAACGTGCGGGCGACGGCGTCGATTGTCGCAGCCTCGTCGATATCGCCGACAATCGAGATCTCGATGGCGCCGTGGGTGAGCCGGTGGGTTATGTCGCGCCGGAGCTTGTCGTAGCTCAGCGCGGTGTAGGCGGATTGCGGTTGCAGAGTAAAGCGCGGGTCGTTGTCCGACAGGATGCCGCCGATGGCGTTGGACAGGGCTGCTTGCGGGCTGGAGCGCAGGCGGGCGAAGAAATTGGCGATGTTCTGGCGGTAGAGCACTTCGCCTTCCGCGCGGTAGCCGGGGTCGGTCAGCAGCGCGGCGAAGAGCTGGAGCTGCAGCGTCAGGTCGCGCGGGGTGGTGGTGGCGTCGGCGGAGAAGGTGTCTCCCGATGCGCCGAGGCCGAATGCGACCGAGCGGCCGGCGAGCAGCGTCTGGAGGTCGTCCTCGCTATGTTTGCCCAAACCGCCGCGCGCCAGCACGCCGGTCATTTCGGTGGTGAGGGGGTCGGCCCGGGTATCGAGCATCTCGCCGCCATCGAGATTGAGGCGGACGTCGATGCGGTCCTTGGCAAGATCGGTGCGCTTGAGGTTGAGGCGGACGTTGTTGGCAAAGCGGATCTGGCGGATGCCGTAGAGCGGTTCGGTGGTGTCGCTGGCGATCGTGCCGACTGGGCCGAAGTCGGTGTAGGCGAACGGGATGGGCGCGGGGACCTCGCCCGCCGGAGCCTCGGCACGGGTGGCCTTGGCCCATGTGTTCCGCAGCGCGTCTTCGCCGCCCTTGGGCGCGGTTCGGCCCTGGAAGCGGAGCAGCGGGTCCTTCAGCGGGACGGCTTCCTCTTTCAGCGCGGCGAGCACGGTCCTGGGCGTGATCGTCGGGGCGAACTGGTTGAAGCGGGCAAGGCCGGACTCGGGCGTGGTCGGCACCTGGTCGTCGCGGATCAGGGCGAGGGCGGCGCCGACGAGAGTGCCGTGGCTGCGGGTGTCGGCCCCGGCGGCGGCGTTCTCGAGGCCGGTGCGGATGCTGGCGAGCTGTTCGTCCACTTCGGCTCGGGTGAAGCCGGAGGCGAGGGCGCGCGCGTAGACCCCGGCTGCGGCGGCAAGACCGCGCTGCCAGCCGCCGTCCACCGTATCGACGATGACGTTGGTGGTGCGGCCGATGCGGAACACCTCGCTGGTGCCGAAGCCCGCGCCGCGGAACGGCGGGTCGATCGTACGGCTGAGGCGGGCGAGGCGGCGGTTGACCACGCCATAGCCGATCTGGCGCAAGAGGTTGCGGCGGCGGTTGGCGATGGTGTCGGGCTCTAGCAGCCATGGTCCGTGGCGCGAGGCGGTGACGCGCTCGGACAGCGAGGGATCGAGGTGGATGTCGACCCTGGCCTTTTGCTTCGGATCGACCTTGCCCTGATCGGGGCGCGGGGTTTCTTGCCTCTCCTGCCAGTCGACAAAGCGGGTGCGGATGGCTTGCTCGACCACATCGGGATCGAAATCGCCGACGACGATCAGCGTGGTCTTCGACGGCACGTATTCACGCGCCCAGAAGGCCTTGAGCGCGGGCGCGGTGGCAGCGTTCAGCGTTTCGACCGTGCCGATGGGCAGGCGCTTGGGGTACGTCGCGTCGGGGTAGAAGAAGGCGAGCTGGTCTTCGAGGTTGGTGCGGCTCCAGCCCTGCCCGTCGCGCAGTTCGGACAGGACAACGCCGCGTTCGCGCGCCACGGCGTCAGGGTCGAAGGTCAGTTCGCTTGCCGTCTCGCGCATCAGCATCAGTGTTGTGTCGAGCAGCTTGGCATCGTTGCGCGGCAGGTCGAGCATGTAGAGCGTCTGCTCGAACGAGGTCTGGGCGTTGGTGTCAGCGCCGAACGACAGGCCGTTGCGCTCGAGCAGCCTGATCATCTCGCCTTCGGGCACGCGGGTCGAGCCGTTGAAGGCCATGTGCTCGACGAAGTGGGCAAAGCCGCGCTCGCCCTCGCGCTCGTCAAGTGAGCCGGTGGCGATGTCCATGCGGACCTGCGCGGTGCCGATGGGCGTGGCGTTGCGGCGGATGATGAAGCGCATGCCGTTGGGCAGCTGGCCGTAGCGGTAGGCGGGATCGGGGGGAGGTCGCTTTGCTGGAAGGCCCATGTCGGCTTGGGAGCGCTGGCGATCTGCGCAGGCTGCGCGGCGCAGGCGGTGAGGGTGAGGGCAGCGGCGAGGGGAAGCAGGCGGCGCAGGATCATTGCGCAGCGGTGTGCCCGGTTGAGGGCAGGGGTGCAATGGGGTGTTGGGGCAAACAAAAACCCCCTCCGTTGCCGAAGGGGGCCTAGGGCAAGCACTGCCCCTCCGTCAGCCGCTTTGCGGCTGACACCTCCCCATTTGCCCTGCGGGAAAACGGGGAGGATTTGTGGGTTACTTCTTGCCGCGCAGCTTGCGGTGGGCGCCCAAGTCGAAGACTTCGCTGGGGCCGCCGTCGTTTTCGAGCAGGCCGAGGCGGCGGGCGACTTCCTGGTAGGCTTCCTCTTCGCCGCCGAGGTCGCGGCGGAAGCGGTCCTTGTCGAGCTTTTCGCCGGTGGTCATGTCCCAGAGGCGGCAGCCGTCGGGGCTGATTTCGTCAGCGAGGATCACGCGGCTGTAATCGCCATCCCAGATGCGGCCGAATTCGAGCTTGAAATCGACGAGGCTGATGTTGATCGCCGCGAACATGCCGCAGAGGAAATCGTTCACGCGGATGGCCATCGAGGAGATGTCCTGCATTTCCTCGTTCGATGCCCAGCCGAAGCAGGCGATGTGTTCTTCGGCGATCATCGGATCGCCCAGCGCATCGTCCTTGTAATAGTATTCGATCAGGGTGTGCGGCAGCGGCTCACCCTCTTCGATGCCAAGGCGCTTGGAGATGGAGCCTGCGGCGATGTTGCGCACGACCACTTCGATCGGAATGATCTCTGCCTGGCGCACGAGCTGTTCGCGCATGTTGAGGCGGCGGATGAAGTGGGTTGGGATGCCGATGTGGGCGAGGCGCGTGAACACGTACTCGCTGATGCGGTTGTTGATCACGCCCTTGCCGTTGATCGTGCCGCGCTTCTGCGCGTTGAAGGCGGTGGCATCATCCTTGAAATACTGGATGATCGTGCCCGGTTCGGGGCCTTCATAAAGGATCTTGGCCTTGCCTTCGTAGATCTGGCGGCGACGGGACATGATGACGTCTTCCTGCACGGCGCCGGGCAGCGGCCCGGCCAGAATACAAAACCCCGGCATCGCGTTGGAGGCGAATCCATCGCAAGCGCCGGGGCGTTCTTGCCGCCCATAGGCCAACATGCGTCAAAGTGCAATTGGATGCGCCTGTGCAATGGAGCCTTGCAGGGCGGGGCGCTGGAATGGTGCGGCGGGGGGCGCTAGGCTGCGGGCAAAGGAGACCGACGCATGACCAGTCCTGCTGCCCGAACTGACGCGATTGCCCTGCTCGCCCGCTATTACGCCGCGTTCAATGCGGGGCACTGGGAGGGCATGCTGGAATGCCTGAGTGATGATGTGGCGCATGACATCAATCAGGGGGAGCGGGTTGTCGGCAAGGCGGCATTTGCGCAATTCCTGGGCCATATGGAGCGGTGCTACAAGGAGCGTCTGGAAGACATCGTGCTGATGGCCAGCGAGGACGGCACGCGGGCCGCGGCGGAGTTCGTGGTGCATGGGCAATACCTCGCGACCGACGAGGGCCTGCCAGAGGCAAACGGGCAGACTTACGTGCTGCCGGCGGGGGCATTTCTGGCGATCGAAGGCGGGAAGATCACTCGGCTGACGATGTACTACAACCTTGCCGACTGGACGAAGCAGGTGGTGGGAAGTTGAGCATCGCGGTCCGCCCTCTGACCGGAGCGGAGATTGCGGCGGCGCTTGATGATCTGGCGCAGCTGCGGATCACCGTCTTTGCGGCCTATCCTTACCTTTATGATGGCGATGCGACGTATGAGGCGGAATATCTGGCCGAATATGCGGCGGCGCCAGATGCCGTGCTGGTGGCGGCGCTCGACGGGGCGCGGATTGTCGGCGCGGCGACGGCCGCTCCGATGATGCACCAGAAGGCGGAGTTTCGGGCGCCGTTCGAGGCGCGCGGCATTGACACTTCGCGGCTATTTTATTTCGGCGAGAGCGTGCTGCTGCCGGACTATCGCGGGCACGGAATTGGCCACGCCTTCTTCGACCACCGCGAGGCACAGGCGGTGCGCTGCGGTGCCAATGCGGCGTGCTTTGCGGCAGTGGTGCGGGCTGACGACCATCCGGCCAAGCCGCAAGACTATTCGCCCCTCGATGCCTTCTGGGCGCGGCGCGGCTATGCCGTGGTTCCGGACCTGACCACCGAGCTTGCGTGGAAGGAGCATGGCGACGAGGCCGAGAAGGTGAACGTGATGCAGTACTGGATGCGGACGTGGTGAGGGGCTCTGGTTCGCCTTTAGGCGAATGCCCACCCCCAAACCCTCCCGCCTGCGGGAGGGGGGAAGGAAGAAGCGCCCCTCCCGCCTGCGGGAGGGGGGAATGATGCGGTTTGTTGTTGCTGCCGCGCAGTATCCGATTGACCGGCTGGAGGGCTGGGAGGCGTATGAGGCCAAGCTGACGCGGTGGGTGGAAGAGGCGGCAGCGGCGGGGGCTTCGTTGGCCGTGTTTCCCGAATATGGGGCGATGGAACTGGCGAGCCTTGATCCTGCGACGATGGGCGATCTGGCGGGGTCGATCGAGACGGTTTCGGCGCTGCTGCCGCGCGTCGATGCGCTTCATGGTGAGCTGGCGGCGCGGACGGGGATGCATGTTCTGGCTGCATCAGCGCCGCGCAAGGATGCGGACGGGCGCTTTCGCAATGCGGCGCGGCTGTTTGCGCCCAATGGCAAGGCCTCGGTTCAGGACAAGCTGGTGATGACGCGGTTCGAGCGGGAGCAGTGGGACATTGCGCCCGGAGCCGCGCTGCGGGTGTTCGATACGGCTCTAGGAAGCCTGGCCGTTTCGATCTGCTATGACAGCGAGTTTCCCCTGCTGGCGCGGGCCTGCGTTGAGGCAGGGGCCGAGGTGCTGCTGGTGCCTTCCTGCACGGACAGCCTGCACGGTTACTGGCGCGTGCGGATCGGGGCGCAAGGCCGCGCGCTGGAGGGGCAGTGCTTTGTGGTGCAATCGCCGACGGTGGGCGAGGCGGCGTGGTCTCCGGCGGTGGATGTGAACCGGGGCGCGGCTGCGGTCTATGGGCCTCCGGATCGGGGGATGCCGGAGGATGGCGTCTTGGCGATCGGGGTTGAAGGCGCGCCGCAGTGGGTTTTTGCCGAGGTGGATACGGCCTTGGTGGCTGAACTGCGCGCCGATGGGGCGTGCTCAATGCGCGGCATTGGGGCGAGCAGCCGGGGGCGGTGGCCTTGCCGCGGGTGGAGGTCGTGGATTTGAGGTAGATTGGTTCACGCAGAGACGCGGAGGAGAAGGGAGGCGCGGAGTTTTGCAGATTTGACTCACGCAAAGGCGCAAAGACGCGAAGATGTCGTGAGCGCCGCAGGCCTTGCTCCTCAACTGAAACCAAAGATCGGTGACTGAAGCGGCTTCGCGTGAGAAAAATCCTTGTTCTTTTCTCCGCGTCTCCCTTTCTTCTCCGCGTCTCTGCGTGAAACAGAATAAGACGGGGTTCCCATCCGGCACACGCTCCGGCTATGACCGGGTTTCGTTACGAGGGAAACCATCCGCAATGTCGCTTGATGCCGCCGAGCAGGTTCACCGGCAGTTCCTTGATGCGCTGGAAAACGGCACGGCGCGCAGGCGCTCGAACCTTGCGCTGAAGGATGTGGGGCTGGCGCCGGAGCGTGCGGCGGCGCTGTTCCGGTCGCAGGCGCTGTCTCGCCAGTTGGACCGGATGAGCCGCAAGCTGCAGGCGCGGGGCGAGGGGTTCTATACGATCGGCTCCTCGGGCCATGAGGGCAACGCGGTGCTGGCCGAAGTGCTGCGCGTGGATGACATGGCGTTCCTGCACTATCGCGATGCCGCATTCCAGATCCACCGCGCGCACCGCGTGCCCGGTGAGAACCCGGCGTGGGACATGCTGCTGAGCTTTGCTGCGAGCGCCGAGGACCCGATTTCGGGCGGGCGGCACAAGGTGCTGGGATCGAAGCGGCTGTTCATCCCGCCACAGACTTCGACCATCGCCAGTCATCTGCCCAAGGCGGTGGGGGCGGCGTTCTCCATCGGCATCGCGCGGCGTATGGGCTGGAGCGAGACGGTGCTGGCCAAGGACGGCGTGGTGCTGTGCAGCTTTGGCGATGCCAGCGCCAACCATTCGACGGCGCTGGGCGCGATCAACACGGCTTGCTGGGCGGCGTTTCAGGGCACACCGATGCCGATAGTTTTCCTGTGCGAGGACAACGGCATCGGCATTTCCACGCGCACGCCGCCGGGGTGGATCGAGGCGAATTTCTCTGGGCGCGCGGGATTGCACTACATCGCCTGCGATGGCTCCGATCTTGTCGACACGATGCGGGCGGCGCGGGAAGCGGAAGCGATGGCGCGGCGGCAGCGGAAGCCCGTGTTCCTGCACATGAAGACGGTGCGGCTCTATGGCCATGCCGGGAACGACGTGCAGCTGGCCTATCGCACCAAGGAGGAAGTGCGCGCCGAGGAGGAACGGGACCCGCTGCTGGCGAGCGCTGCGCTGCTGATCGAGGAAGGGGTGATGTCGGCGGCCGAAGTGCGCGGCGTCTACGACGAGATCGAGGCGACGCTCGAACGGCAGGTGGAACTCGCGATCCGGCGGCCCAAGCTGCCCGATGCCAAGGCGGTGATGGCGAGCATCGTGCCGCCGAGGCGCGAGGGCGTGGGGCGCCCTGTGGCCTCGGCGCAAGACCGTGCCACCCTGTTTGCCGATGATGCCGCGGCGATGGACAAGCCACAGCACATGGCCAAGCTGATCAGCTGGGCGATGGCTGACCTGCTGCTGCAGTATCCCAACGCCATCGTCTGCGGCGAGGACGTGGGGCCCAAGGGCGGGGTCTATGCCGCGACGCAGAAGCTGCATGCGCGGTTCGGGTCGGCGCGGGTGATCAATACCCTGCTGGACGAGCAGGCGATCCTGGGCCTGGCGATCGGGGCGGCGCACAACGGCTTGCTGCCGATGCCGGAGATCCAGTTCCTCGCCTATGTCCACAATGCCGAGGACCAGATCCGGGGCGAGGCGGCGACGCTGTCGTTCTTTTCGAACGGGCAGTATACCAACCCGATGGTCGTTCGCATCGCCGGGTTGCCCTACCAGAAGGGGTTCGGCGGGCACTTCCATAACGACAATTCGCTGGCCGTCTTCCGCGACATTCCGGGCGTTGTCCTGGCGGTGCCGTCCTCTGGCCGCGATGCCGTGGCAATGCTGCGCGAATGCGTGCGGCTGGCGCATGAGGAGAGCCGCGTGGTCGTGTTTGTCGAGCCGATTGCGCTCTACATGACGCGCGACTTGCATGAGCCAGGCGATGGGCTGTGGGCCAGCCTTTACCAGCCGCCCGGTGAGGGCGAGATTGCGTTTGGCGAGATCGGCGTTGCGGGCGAAGGCAGCGACCTTGCGATCGTGACGTATGGCAACGGGTTCTACCTTTCGCTGCAGGCGCAGAAGCTGCTGGCCGAGCAGGGCGTTGCGGTGCGGGTCATCGACTTGCGCTGGCTGGGGCCGGTGAATGACGATGCGGTGATCGAAGCGGTCGCGCCGTGCTCGCGGGTTCTGGTGGTGGACGAGTGCCGCATTACCGGTGGGCAGAACGAGGCGCTGATGGCGCTGCTGGCCGAACGTGCGCCGGGCAAGGCGATTGCGCGCATGGCGGCGACGGACAGCTTCATTCCGCTGGCTCGGGCTGCGACGCACACGCTGCCGAGCCGCGACGGGATCGTGGCCAAGGTGCTGGAGATGGTGCGTGGCTAAGGAGACGGTCCTTGTCGTCTGCCCGGGACGCGGGACATACAACGCGCCGGAACTGGGGTATCTGCGGCAGCAGCACGCCGAATCCGAATGGCTGGCGCGGTTCGATGCCATGCGGGCCGAGGCGGGGAAGGAGACCTTGTCGGCGCTGGATGGGGCGGCGAAGTTTACCGCAGCGCACCTGCGCGGCGACAATGCCGCGCCCTTGATCCATGCCTGCGCTTACCTCGATTTCCTCAGGATTGATCGGGAGCGGTTCGAGATCGTCGCGGTCACCGGCAATTCGATGGGTTGGTACACCGCGCTCGCCTGCGCCGGGGCGGTCTCGCCAAGCCATGGCTTTGCCATTGCCGATGGCATGGGGATCAATTCGCAGCGCCATGAGCCGGGCGGGCAGGCGGTGCTGGTACTGGCCGGGGAGGACTGGACGGTCGATCCCGCGCTGCTGGCCGAGGTGGAAGCGGCGATGGCGCGCAACGGGGTGCTGCCCTCGATCCGGCTGGGCGGGATGCTGGTTGTTGCGGGGCCGGTGGCGGCGCTCGATGCGTTCGAGAAGGACTTGCCGACGCTATCGCGCCCGCCAATGCGGCTTGCCGGGCATGGGCCGTTCCATACCCCACTGATGCAGCCGAGCAGCGCTTCGGCGCGGGCGCAGTTCCCGGTAGACTGGTTCGGCCAGCCGCAGGTTCCGCTGATCGATGGGCGCGGCAAGGTGTGGCGGCGGTTCGAGAGCAACCGTGATGAGCTGTGGGACTATACCTTCGGCCACCAGATCCTGCAGCCCTATGACTTTACCGCCGCGATGACCGTGGGCATCCGCGAATTCGCGCCTGACCGTGTGGTGCTGCTCGGACCCGGCGAGACGCTCGGCGGGGCGATCGGGCAGGTGCTGATTGCTCGAAAATGGATGGACATTGCGTCCCGAAGCATGTTCACTGCGCGGCAGGGAGAGGATCCGTTTCTGATTGGCCTGGGGCGACCCAGCCAGCGGAGTATCGTGATCCCGTGAGCCAACCTTCGATTTTGTTCGTCTGCCTTGGAAACATCTGCCGCTCGCCTCTCGCCGAGGCGGCCCTGCGCGCGCAATCCGTGGCGGCAGGCGTGGCGATGACCATCGATTCTGCCGGCATCGGGGACTGGCATGTCGGTCGCCCGCCCGATCCGCGTGCGCAGGAAACCGCGCGCCGGCACGGTCTCGATATCTCGAGCTATCGCGCCCGGCAGGTCACCACGGAAGACTTCACACGCTTCGGACACATCTTCGCGCTCGACCAGCAGAATTTGAAGGACCTGCGCCGGATCGAGCCATCGCGCCACATCGCCGAAGTCGCGCTTTTGATGGACCTCGTGCCGGGTCGCAAGGGCACCGCGGTGATCGATCCCTACTATGGCGACGAGGAAGATTTCGAGCAGGCCTGGGCCGACGTCAGCGCGGCGGCCGAGCGGCTGGTCAGGCGCTACCTGCGCTGAGATTCAAGTGCCGAGTGCAGCGGTGATGCGCGCTTCGGCAGCGGAAGCTTCTTCGATCAGCGCGCGCAGGGCCGACGCGGTATCCTGCATCAGGCGCGGAGAAACGGGCTTCTCACCGTTGACGAAGCGCCGAATCGCGCGTTCATCAATGCCCAGTCGCCGGCTGGCCGTTGTCGTCCCGCCGAGCACCTGGATGCAGTGGGCAAAATGCTCGCCCAGCTCGGTCTGCGTGAATGCTCCGCTCATTCTTTCTCCTTTGCCCGATTGAATTGGCGGGCGCCGCTGCTCTGCCCTATAGGCCCTGAAATGGACATTGAAACGGGCCTTGAAGCGGAACTCGAAACGGAATCCGGAGAAGCCGAAGCATCGCTGACCAGACCGCAACGCCGATTGCTGCGGCGGATCTACAATGGCCGTACGGTGCCGATCGTCGTTGATGAAAAGCCGTTCCTGACGTTCAGGGAAGCCAGCCGATACCTTCTCACCCTTGCGCCGGAAGAGCGTGAAGCGGCCTATCTGGAGATGCGAAAACAGGCGAAGTAACCTTGCTGCCTGTTCACCGAATTTCCCAAGTCCGCTCATGCTGAGCTTGTCGAAGCATCTGGCGTGGTGCTTGCGTCCTTCGACAGGCTCAGGACGAGCGGGGCTCGCGCGTGAGTAATGGGTCCTGACCCTAGGGTCAGACGACGACCAGCTTCACGCCCGCGTCCCGCAGGGCTGCGGCTGCTGCGGGCGCGATGCCGCTGTCGGTGATTACCGTGTCGATCTCGCCCAGCCCGCAAACGATGGTGCCGGACTGGCTGCGGAACTTGCTGCTGTCGACGAGCAGGATCACCTCCTCGGCCCGGTCGATCAAGCGGCGTTCGGCGGCGACCAGCACAGGATCGGCCTGCATCGCGCCTTGCGGCCCGATGGCGGCGGCGCCCATGAACAGGCGCGGGGCGTGGAAGCGGGGCATCGATTCTTCGCCGGCAGGGGCGAGGATGATGTTCTGTTCACGAAAGACGGCGCCCGAAGGCAGCAGGATGCGCGTGCCCTGCTGCGGGAGCAGGGCGTTGACGATGTGCAGCGAGTTGGTCAGCACCTGAAGCCCGAGACCGTCGAGATGCGGGCACATCTGCAGCGTGGTGGTGCCACCATCGATCATAACCCCTTCGCCCGGCTGGCACAGCGCCGCCGCTGCCTTGCCGATGGCCTGCTTTGGCCCCAGGTTCTGGGTGATGTTCTGGTCGAACGAGGTGCCGAGCAGGCGCGGGCCGCTCGCATCGTCGCCCTCTGGCAGCTTGGCGCCACCGTGGACTCGGATGATCTGCCCAGTCTCTTCCAGCCGTGTCAGGTCACGCCGGATCGTGGCGGGCGAGGCATCGAGCAGGACCTCGAGATCGCGGTAGCTGACAAAGCCCGTCGGCCGCAGCGCCTCGAAGATGCGTCTTTCCCGTTCTGCCGCGTGCATGCGCCTACCGTCCCCTTGGCCTGCGCTTATGCACTCGCCTGCAGCATGTTGCCAGCGCCGATCACGATGGTCGAGCCGACCAGCAGGCCGATGCCGGTCCACACCAGCGCGCGGGTGCGCGGGGAGGCGCCCTTCCATTCCTTGAGCGCGAACCCCCAGAGCGTGGAAAACAGGATGATCGAGGCCATGTGCAGGGTCCACGAGGAGAAGCCATATTCGCCCATCTGGCTCTCGCCCATGGTGTAGAAGAAGAACTGGCCGTACCACAGCGTGCCGCCGAGCGCCGCGAGCAGCCAGTTGGCGAGCAGGTTGGGGCGCTCGCCGGGTTGCGCTTCAGCCGAGGGCGCGCCGAAGAACTGGCCGAAGCTCTTGTTTCTGGCGATCAGATACGCGCACCACAGGGCATTCGTGGTGAGGCCGCCGGCAAGGACGACGCACAGCACGGGAAGGCCCTGGCGCAGCGGGTCGGTCCCGGCTGCCAGCGTGAGGTCGCGGATCGGCTGTCCGGCGGCAAGACCCCAGGCAAAGCAGCCGGACATCACGCCCGAGAAGGTCGCAATCAACAGCCCTTTGCGCAAGTTGAACTCGGCCACGCCTTCCGATGCCGCGCCGCCAAGATCGGCTTCCTTTGCGTTGCCCGCGCGGGCAACGACGATAATGCCCGCCAGCGTGATCACGATGCCGAGCAGGGTGAGCTTGCCGCTGGTGGTGGCTGCGATTGCGCCAAGGGTGCCGTCAAAGATCGGCGGTCCCATCGTGCCGATCACGGTCGTGAGCCCAAGCGCCACGGCCATGCCGAGCGAGAGGCCGAGGTAGCGCATGGTCAGGCCGAAGGTCAGCCCGCCGAAACCCCACATCGCCCCCCAGAACCAGCACCACAGCAGCGTTTCGCGCGGCGTGGCGGAGAGCACGCCGATGAGGTCGTTCGTCTGGATCGAGGCGAACAGCCACGGCGCGATGGCCCAAGAGAACAGGCCACCGGCCAACCAGAACACTTCCCATGACCACAGCCTGATGCGCTTGTACGGCACATAGAAGCTGGCCGAAGAGAAGCCTCCGATCCAGTGAAAGATTACACCCAGAAGCGGGTTCGCGCCCATCGGTTCCTGTCCCTTTTCGTTATGGTTTTACGAGTATCGAGCGGTCGATCTCGCTGATGTTTTTCACCCCGGTCAGCGTCATGGCGACGCGCATTTCGGCCTCGATCAGGCGGAGCATGTGTTCGACGCCCTGCTGCCCCTGCGCCGCCAGCGCAAAGACCCAGGCCCGGCCGAGCAGAACGCCCTTGGCGCCGAGCGCTAGCAGGCGCACCACATCGAGGCCCGAGCGCACGCCGCCATCGGCCAGCACGGTGATCCGGTCACCCACGGCCTCGGCAATGGCGGGCAGGGCGCGGGCGGTGGAGGGTACGCCATCGAGCTGGCGGCCGCCGTGGTTGGAGACGACGATGCCGTCCGCGCCAAGGTTGGCCGCTTCCACCGCGTCCTCGGCATCGAGCAGGCCCTTGATGACCAGCGGTCCGTTCCATTCGGAGCGGATGAAATCGAGGTCCTTCCACGAGATCGAGCTATCGAAGTTCTCGCGCATCCAGGCGAAGAAGTCCTCGATCCCGGTCTTGCCCTGAAGCTTGCGGATCACGTTGCCAAGACCGTGCGGGCGGCCCATCACGCCGACGTCCCACGCCCATGACGGCTTCATCGCGCCTTGCAGCGTGCGGCGGAGCGCGCCTTTCATGCCCGAGGCTCCGGCCAGCCCTGAGTGGTAATCGCGGTAGCGGCTGCCCGGCACCGGCATGTCGACGGTGAACACCAGCGTCGAGCAGTTCAGCTCGACCGCTTCCTGCAGCAATTCGCGCATGAAACCGCGGTCGCGGGTCATGTAGAGCTGGAACCAGAACGGCTTGCTCGCGGCCTTGGCGACTTCTGAGAGCGAGCAGGCAGAGACGGTCGAGAGCGTGAAGGGAACTCCCGCCGTCTCAGCCGCGCGCACGGCCTGGCATTCGCCGCGCCGCGCGTTCATCCCGGCAAGGCCGATCGGGGCGAGGGCGACGGGCAGCTTGAGCTTCTGGCCAAACAGTTCGGTCGAGAGGTCCAGCCCCGAAACGTCACGCAGCACGCGCTGGCGCAGGGCAATGTCGCGCAAGTCCTCGACATTCCGCCTGAGCGTCGTCTCGCTATAGGACCCGCCGTCGATGTATTCGAACAGGAAGTGCGGCAGGCGGCGGCGCGCCAGTTCGCGGAAGTCCGGTATGGAGGCGGCGATCATGCGGCGGTTCTCTTCGAAACGGCGTCGATTTCGGCGTGCCAGCGGTTGCGATAGGTGTCGAGGTCACCGTCCAGCGGTTCGACACGAACGAGTTCGCCGCGGGGCTTGAGCGAAGGATCGATCAGGCGGAGCGCGCCGAACGACACGTCGTTGTGCGCGTTGGCGGTATAGACGGCGGTGTCGGGGCGAAGGGCTGCAAGCGCGCGGACAAAGACTTCGGCCTCGGCAAAGCGCCCTTCGACCAGAAGTCGTTCCGTGGATCCGATCAGGTCCAGCGCGGTGTCCGTGACCAGCGCGGCATAGAGGCAGGCCGCCGCGCGGCGCTCGTACCAGTCTTCGGGGCGGTTGACCCAGTCGAACGTGCCTCGAGGATAGGGTCCGAAGCCGCGCATCAGTGTTGGCAGGACCATTCGCGGTGCGCGCAACACCTCTGGCACGGCGGCAAGCAACGCGGGCTGGTCGGGCTTGATATCGACACGGCGGGTGTCGATCTCGATCAGCGTCTCGATCTCGCGCCCGCCCATGAAACGGGCCGAGGGCACTGCGCGGCCATGGACGTCGACATTGACGAGGCAGTCGCGCGCTTCGGGAAGGTCGGCGGTGTTCACGGGTGTTGCCGGAAGCCGCATGCCGATGAACCAGGTGCCGGTGGACAGGACGGTCGCCTCGTTGTCGGCAATCTCGGCAAAGCCCCGGGCGGCGAGCAGGGCGGCGTTGGAATCGTGCAGGCCTGCCAGCACGCGCACGTTCTGAGAAAGGCCGGTCTGCGCGGCGATCTCCGGGCGCAAGTTGCCAACGGTATCCCCGGCGCGGACCAGCGGCGCGAATCGCTCTGCCCAGCCGAGGCGCTTTGCCATGGGCGAGAAATCGGCCTCCTGCGGGCACCACAAGTCCGAATGGCAACCAAGGCTGGTCACCTCGCTGGCAGCATTGCCGGTGAGGAACCAGGCCCAGTATTGTGCCCAAGGCAGGAGCGTGGCGCGGGCCATGGCTTCAGGGGCAAGACGCTCCATCCACCACAGCTGGCTGCCGAAATTGAGCCCGTCGGGCAGGGCGGGGGAGCCAGTCACGGCAAAGGGGTCGCGCTGCGCGCGGTACTCGGCCAGCATTGTCGCCGGGATCGGCTGCTCGTAATCGAACGGCGGGAATGCCATTGCCTCGTCGACCAGCGCCACCACGCCTGCGCCGTGGCCGACCGGCACGATCGTCTCCACCGGCGCATGGGCATAGCTGGCCAGCGTCTCGATCAGCCACTTGCCCGTTGCGGGGGCATCGAGGCGGCGGATACCGTCGACTTCCAGCGGCACGTTGGGGCGCACCTGACGGTCGAGCATCGTCCCGCCTGCGTCCCACAGGCTGACCTTGCTCAGCGTCTTGCCGAGATCGATGACGATGGTTGCGCCTGACGGCACTGCGCTCTCCCGCAGAATTTTCAATAAACGATCAATAGCAATCAAATATGATCGTTTCCAGCGGAAACTCAAAAGACCGCGTGATCGCCGCGATCGACGCTGGCGCGGCCGTCCAGCACGGCGCGGTAATGGTCAAACAGGGTATCGCTGCCGGTCGAAGGTGTCGCCTCGGCATCGTATCGGCCAGTTGCCGGATCGAGCACAAGCATCGATTCGCTGGCATAGTATCGCCCGATCCGGGCCAGTTCCGCTTTGGCGGCTAGGCCCGGGATCACCTTGCCAGCCAGCCCGAGCATCCCGGCAATCGCGCCCAGAAACCCCAGCGGCACCGACCGGAAGCGGGGCTCCTGACCCAGCATTGCGAACAATGCTTCCCCTGCGCGCGCGGGGTGAGAGCAGGGCCGGGGCCGCCGATCGGCAGCACGCGGTTCCAGCGGTCCTCATGATCGAGGCAGTCGGCAATGTAGGCGGCAAGATCGCCATCGCTGATCGGCTTGCACGCAGTCAATTCGCCATTCCCGAAGACGAGGAACGGCTTGCCGGCCCTGACCCTCTCGATCTGTCCGGACAGTGATTTGAAGAACGCGGTCGGGCGGACGATCGAATAGCGCAGACCGGATGATGCAAGCGCAGCTTCGAACGCCAGCTTGGCATGCTGGAACGCCAGCAGCGGCCTTTGCACGCAGATCGCGGAAAGCAGCACGAATTGCCCGATGCCTGCTTCCCGGGCGGCGCCGAGCAGATTGAGGTTGGACCGGTGGTCGATCGCCCAGGCATCGTCGGGCACCCCAGTGCGCGAAGCCACACACGAGATGACCGCATCAAACCGGCCCTCGGCGAAAATTCGCCCCAACGCTTTCGTATCGGCAAGGTCGGCGAGAGCGACTTGCGCAATTGCCGCCAGACCATCGTCCGGCCGCCGCGACAGGCAAGTGACCACATGCCCGCGCTTAACCATTTCGCGAACCACCGCGCGCCCGATCGTCCCCGTCCCCCGGCCACGCAGACCCGCATCGCTTCCTCCCCCGCCTGTCAACAAGCAGACGTCAGGCGGGAACAGTCAAGCAGATCGCAAGGGCGATCAAGTGATGATGTGGAGACCAGTGAAAATGGTGCCCGGGGACGGATTCGAACCGCCGACACGCGGATTTTCAATCCGCTGCTCTACCAACTGAGCTACCCGGGCATCGTCCTTTGCCGCGTCCTTCGGAAGGACCTGCAGGCGATGGGAAGCGCGCCTATGGCGAAGCGGCGCGGGCTTGGCAAGCCCCATCGCGCGAAAATTTTGGAGTGGGCTAGTCTTCCGGATCCTCGTCGGCCGGTCGGCCCGGGATAGCGTATCCGCCATCCAGCCACTGCACCAGATCGCGGTCCTTGCAGCGCGTGGAGCAGAACGGACTATGGGCTTCGCTGCGGGGCTTGCCACAGATCGGACAGCGCTTCTGGGTGGGCCGGGCGGCAGGCGTATTCATAGCGGCACGCCTTGGGCAAATCCGCCGGAAAGGGCAAGGGCCGGGTCTTCCTTGCGGCGGATCGTGCGGCCGGTCCGACTGGCCAGTTCCGTCTCCCATGCGAGGAGAATCGCGGCAAGCACGCGCGGATGGGCGGTCAGCAACAGTGCGCCGGGCTCGCTGACGCGCTCGGCGTTGCGCAGAAGTGCACGGGCAGCGGCAGCGACCGGAAAGCGCGTGTATCGCGCCACGAGCGAGGCGCGTTCAAGCCGCGACACCAGATGCACGAAACCGAAGCCGTTCATCGCGGTGCGCTCGCCCTGCCAGTCGATCAGCGCATCGCCGAGCGCCTTGTCGACGTGTTGGCGGTCCTTCTTTTCGTGCAGCGTCGGGAAATCGATGCCGACCGATCCGCCGATATCAAGCCGGTGCAGCGCATCGGCTATGACATCGACCGCGGACAGCGCGAGCTTCAGCGGCGGAAGCGTGCCATCGATATCGATAAGTGTCATTGCCGGGGTCGGGCTGACGATGATCGAGCCGCCCGCGAATGCGATCTCGCCCGTGACGGCCTGTTCAGCGAGTTCGTCCCAGCCATTGTCGGCAAAGGCACGGCCCGTGATGGCGACCGATTTGACCGAAGCGCCGGTCGCTTCGAGTTCTTCGCGCAAGCTTGGTGCTGGGCGAGGATCCTCGCCGGGGGCGGGGCGGACGACAGGGAGTTTGGTCCGGCCGCGTTCGGCGATGGCGGCGCGGGTTACGCGCACGGTCAGGCTCACGCCTTCGGTAGCCTCGCGGGGGAGTTGGTCGACCAGCGCTTCCGCGCCATCATCGAAGCGCACGACCCCGCGCCTGCTGCCGGCGTGGCGGGTGACGAGGCGGGCCTGCGCGACCAGACCGGGGCGCACCTTCTCTCCCCAGCAGACTCGGGCAGAAAGAATGCGGCCGCCCGAGACCAGGATCGCGCGTTCTTCGCCGATCCCTGCTTCATGGAGCCAATCAGCGGACATCGATGCCTGCGGCCCGCAGAAGCCTGCGGGTTTCGAAAAGGGGAAGGCCGATCACGCCGGAATGACTGCCCGACAGCCAGTCGCAAAAGCCTTCGGCGCTGCCCTGTATGGCGTAGCCTCCGGCCTTGCCGTGCCATTCGCCACCGGCGATGTAGCTTTCCACTTCCTCATCGGAGAGGCGCTTGAACCGAACGATGGTCTCGGACAGGGCCTCGCGCAGTTTGCCGTCCGGGGTGACCAGCGCAATGGCGGAAAATACGCGGTGACGGCGGCCTGACAGCAGGGCCAGGCAGTGGCGTGCCGTGGCCTCGTCTTCCGCCTTGGGCAGGATGCGTGCTCCCGCACCAACGACAGTATCGCCCGCGAGGATCACGCTGCCGGGCGCAAGAACGGCAGCAGCGCGAGCCTTTTCTGCAGCAAGGCGCGACGCATGGGCGCGGGGACGCTCACCCTTCTGCGGCGTCTCGTCGATGTCGGTGGCGAGGACGCGCGAGGGCGTGACGCCGATGCGCCGCAGCAGTTCAAGCCGGCGCGGGCTGGCCGATGCCAGAACCAGTTGGTGAGGTGATGACGCGGGCGAAAGCTCGCCCGTCATCAAAAGCCGCCGGGACCGCCGCGACCGGGCATGAAGCGGTAGGTAATGCGACCCTTGGTGAGGTCGTAAGGGGTGAGTTCGACCAGCACTTCGTCGCCCACCAGCACGCGGATGCGGTTCTTGCGCATCTTGCCGGCGGTGTGGCCGAGGATTTCGTGGTCGTTTTCGAGGCGGACGCGGAACATTGCGTTGGGCAGGAGTTCCACCACCTGTCCGCGCATTTCGAGGAGTTCTTCTTTCGCCATCGGCGGGCTCGGATGCCTTTGTATAGAGGTATGCAAAAGGAACGCGCAGGTCATCGAAAATGATCCACGCGCAGAGGAATTGGGCGGCCCATAGCCTTGCCGGGCGAAAAAGGGAAGAGGCGCGCGGGCAGTGACCAGCTTTGGTTCAGGTTTCGCTGCCGATGTAACCATGCATGCTGCAGTGCGACAAACTGATACCAAATGCGCATAGCCACTGCGGGACCGTCTCGGCAGGTGTGACGTTGAAGAGCCGACGCTTGCCCGGCAACCTCTGAGTTCAAGGATTTCCAGACGTGAGATTTTCCGCCGCGCCCTCGCTGGCTGCCATTGCCTGTTGCCTCCTGGTGGCCAATCCCGCCGTGGCGCAGGACGTGATCGCCGGAACCGACGATCCTGTGCAGGACGCGCTGCAGGATCTTGAAGGCAACCCGATTACAGCCGAGGACGACCAGATTCTCGTCGTCGCCACCCGCATCAAGGGCCAGGTCGATACCGCCCAGCCGCCGATTGCAGTGCTCGACGAAAACGCGATCGCTTCCTACGGGGCCGGCTCGCTGCAAGAACTCCTTGCCGCGCTTTCGCCGCAGACATCATCAGGGCGTGGCCGGGGCGGCGGGATGCCGGTGGTGCTGCTGAACGGCATGCGCATTTCGGGCTTTCGCGAGATGCGCGGCCTGCCGCCCGAAGCCATCCGCCGAGTGGAGGTGCTGCCCGAGGAAGTCGCGCTCAAGTATGGCTACCGGCCCGACCAGCGCGTGGTGAACTTCATCCTCAAGGACAACTTCAGCAGCTTCGGCAGCGACAGCGAGCTGCGCCTGCCGAGTGGCGGAGGCTTTACCGAGTGGGAGCAGGAATTCACTTTGACGCAGATTACCGGCGGCAACCGCATCAATGTCACGGGGAAGCTCGAGGATGCAAGCCCGCTGACCGAGGCGGAGCGCGGGATCGTCCAGCCCGGCACTTCGGCGACGCGCGTCGCGGGGGACCCGGATCCTGCCGCATACCGGACGCTGATTGCGGATTCGAAGTCTGCGCAATTGAACGCGACGCTGGCCCGCGCGCTTGGCGGCGGGGCGGGGCTCAGCGTCAACCTGCTCGCCCAGCGTGACGACTCGCGCTCGCTCAACGGCCTCAATGGGGTGACGCTGACAGATGCGAGCGGCAGCTTCTCGCGCTTCACACTCGATCCGCAGCCGCTGACGACGCGGCGTCGCACCACGACGCTGCAGGCGAGCGCGGCGCTGAACAAGCCGCTGGGGAACTGGAACCTGGCCGTTACCGCAGATGGCGGGCACGTCGAGACGAAAAGCACGATCGACCGCCGGGCAGACCTCTCAGGCCTGCAAGCGCTGGTCACTTCGGGCGCGCTGGCCGCTTCGGGCGCCTTGCCGTCGGCAGCGATCATTCCCGGTGCGGCTGACCGTGCGCTGTCAAAGACGGACTCGCTTACCAGTCTCGCTACGCTGTCAGGCCGTCCGCTGCGCTTGCCGGGCGGTGAAGTGGCGCTGACCGTCAAGGCCGGGTTCGATTATTCTGGCATCGAAAGCAGCGATACCCGCACCAGCACGGGGCAGCTCAATCTCAAGCGTGGCGATGCGCAAGCGGGCTTCAGCATCGATCTGCCGATTACCAGCCGCAGGGAAGGCTTCGGTGCCGGCGTGGGCGACCTCTCGCTCAACGCCAATGCCGAAGTGCACCGCCTTTCGGACTTCGGCACGCTTTATAATTGGGGCGGCGGGCTGACCTACAGCCCCACCGAAAAGCTGACCCTGCAGGCGAGCTATGTTGCCGCGGACAAGGCGCCGACACTGACCGAACTGGGCGGTCCGTCGATCCTGACCGAGAACGTCTCGATCTATGACTTTTCGCGCGGCGAGACGGTGCTGGCGCGGGTGATCTCGGGCGGCAATCCCAACCTCGTGAAGGAACGCCAGCGCGACTGGAAGTTCGGTCTCAACTGGACGCTGCCGTTCCTGAAGGATTCGACTTTCGTCGCTGAATACTTCCGCAACCGCTCGACCAATACCACCAACAGTTTCCCGCTGCTGACATCCGAAGTCGAAGCGGCGTTTCCGGGGCGCGTCATTCGCGATGCCTCGGGGCGGATCGTGTCGGTTGACCAGAGCCCGGTTACCTTCGCCGAAGAGAAGGGCTCGCGCCTGCGCTACGGCATCAATCTCTCCGGCAATTTCGGCAAGCCTGACCCCAACATGCAGCGTGGCCCCTTCGGTGCCGCGCGCGGTGGTGGCGGAGGCGGCGGTCCTCGCGCCGGAGCTGGTGGTCCTCCGGCGGGCGGTCCTCCTCCCGGCGCAGGCCCGCGCATGGGCGGCGGCGGCGGACGCGGCGGGTTCAACTCCGACGGCCGGGGCGGTGGAACCTCTCCGTGTTCCATACCGTGCGTTTCCAGCAATCCGTGCAGATCGCACCCGGTGGCACCGTGCTCAACCTTCTGGATGGTGAGGCCATCAGCGGGAGCGTGGCGCGCCATTCGCTCGAGATGGAAGGCGGCGGGTTCTACCGCGGGTTCGGCTTGCGGTTCAGTGGAAACTACACGGGCGGCTCGCGCATCGATGCCAGCGGACTTCCGGGCTCGACCACGCTGCGCTTTGATCCGATCGCGACGTTCAACCTGCGCCTCTTCGCTGATCTTGGGCGCAAGGAAAAGCTGGTCGAGAAGGTGCCCTTCCTCAAAGGGTCACGCCTCTCGCTCTCGGTCGACAACGTGTTCAACGCCCAGCAGCGCGTGACCGACGACACCGGCAGCGTCCCGCTGCGCTATCAGCCCGGTTACCTCGATCCGCGCGGGCGGGTATTCGAGATCGAGTTCCGCAAGCAGTTCTGACGGTTCAGACGATGCGGCTTTTGCCCTGGACCCAGGCGCGGGCGCGCTCCATGTGGCGCTCGCGCTCGGTTTGCTCGTAGTTATCGGAGAAGTGTCTGAGGGCGATGACCTGCGACAGCGGCAGCTTTTCCTCGAACATCACGCCGCAACGGCCATAACGGGCCCAGCGAATCTGGCCAAAGGCTTCGATATGTTCACATTGCAGGATCGCTGAAGCGCCGACCGGGGGCAGGCCTTCCTCGGGGATAAGGGCGGCTCCGGTAGCCGAGAGATCCTCGAGGATGCAGGCCTGCACGCTTGTCAGGAGGATCAGGCGTGCAGGCAGATGCAGGCGAACGCGGGCATCGCCACGGCGCCCTTGAGGAATGGCGCTTGCGCTCGTTCCAGCCTTTCCGAATGGTTGCCCGATCATGTGCGGATTGTGGCGCAACGGCCCTAAAACCGCCGAAATGGATCATCAGGGAAAACCCTGATGACTTTGGGAAAACCGGCCACCTTGCCATTGCGCGGCGCGCTTCAGCGACTATTTGCAAGGTTACGCCATGGCCCGCACGCCCGCCCCTCCACCCGACCGCGATACCGAGCGCTTCCACGAAGATCGCGCGTCCACGACCGTGCGCGGCGCGGACAAGCCTGATATCGAGCTGGGGGTCTCGGTCATCCGTGACACGGTGAACACCTTGCGACCCAAGCCGGGTGTCTACCGCATGCTCGATGCGCGCGGAGATGTGCTTTACGTGGGCAAGGCAAGGGCGCTCAAGAACCGCGTCGCCAACTACACCCAGGTCGATCGCCTGCCCAACCGCCTGCGGCGCATGGTCAGCCAGACGCGCAGCATGACGATCGTCACGACGAATTCGGAAGCCGAGGCGCTGCTGCTGGAAGCACAGCTGATCAAGCGCTTCCGCCCGCCGTACAACGTGCTGCTGCGCGACGATAAATCATTCCCGTTCATCCTGCTGCGCGGCGATCATGCATTCCCGCGCATTCAGAAACACCGCGGCGCGCGCAAGGCCAAGGGCAACTACTACGGCCCCTTTGCCAGCGCGGGGAGCGTCAACACCACGATCAACGCGCTGCAGAAGCTGTTCCTGCTGCGCAGCTGCAACGACGGTTTCATGTCGCGTCGTGACCGGCCCTGCCTGCTGTATCAGATCCGCCGCTGCTCGGCCCCTTGCGTCGACAGGATCAGCCCCGAGGACTATGGCGAGCTGGTGCGGCAGGCCAAGGATTTCCTCGGCGGCAAGTCGAGCGCGGTCCAGCGCGAGATCGAGGCGCAGATGCAGGAGGCGGCGGAGAACCTCGACTTCGAGCGTGCCGCGATGCTGCGCGATCGCCTGCGCGCGGCAACATTCATCCAGGGCAGCCAGGCAATCAATGCCGAGGGCGTTGGCAATGCCGATGTCTTTGCCATGGCTGTGAAGAGCGGTCAGGTGGCGGTGCAGGCCTTCTTCATTCGCGGCGGCCAGAACTGGGGCCACCGCGCCTTTTTCCCAAGCCACACCGAAGGGCTTTCGGAAGAGGAGGTGATGACCAGCTTCCTCGCCCAGTTCTATGAGGAAGTCCCGCCTGCTCGGCTGATCCTGGTTGACCGCGAACTGCCCGAGGCCGCGCTGCTGGCCGAGGCGCTGTGCGAAGGCGCAGGCGGCAAGGTGGAGATTTCGGTGCCGCAGCGTGGCGACCGGCGCAGGCTGATGGAGCAGGCGCAGCGCAACGCGGTGGAATCGCTTGACCGGCGGATGGCCGAAAGCGGCACCAAGGCGCGGGTCATGCGCGAACTCGCCGAATTCCTCGAATTGCCGGACGTTCCGCAGCGCATCGAGGTTTACGATAACAGCCACATTCAGGGCACCAACGCGCTGGGTGCGATGATCGTCGGGGCCGGAAGGCTTCGTGAAGGGCCAGTACCGCAAGTGGAACATCAAGACCGCGCAGACCAACGACGACTTCGGCATGATGCGCGAGGTGATGACCCGGCGCTTCGGGAAAGCGCAGGAGGAAGACCCCGATCGCGAAAGCGGCATGTGGCCGGACCTTGTGCTGATCGACGGCGGCAAGGGGCAGATGTCGGCGGTGAAGGAGGCCTTGGGCGAACTCGGCATCGAGGACGTGCCGCTGATTGCGATTGCCAAGGGTCCGCACCACGGACGCGAGGGGCGCGAGGTGTTCCACTTCCCTGATGGGCGCGAGAAGATGCTGCCGGTCAACTCGCCGGTGCTGTTCCACCTGCAGAACATGCGCGACGAGGTTCACCGCTTTGCCATCGGCGCACACCGCGCCAAGCGCAGCCGGGCCATCACCGCCAGCCCGCTGGACGAGATTCCCGGCATCGGTCCGGCACGCAAGCGTGCGCTGCTCCTGCACTTTGGCACGGCGGGCAAGGTCCGGGCCGCCAGCCTTGATGATCTGCAGCGCGCACCGGGCGTGAGCGCGGCAGTGGCGCAAACCGTCTACGACTTCTATCATCCGAACGGGTAGAGGATGGAGAGCGTGATGGCAGACCAGCGCAGGGCATGGAGCGACGAGGCCGTGCGCCGGATCGAGGCGGACTTCAACCGCTCTGCCGATACGCACCTGATCCGCGTGGAACTGCCCAAGTTTCCGGGGATCACGCTCTACCTCAAAGACGAGAGCGTCCATCCGACCGGCAGCCTCAAGCACCGTCTGGCGCGCTCGCTGATCCTTTATGGCTTGTGCAACAACCGCATCGGGCCAGATACCTTGCTGGTCGATGCCACCAGCGGATCAACCGCTGTTTCCGAGGCCTATTTCGCCAAGTTGATTGGCCTGAAATTCGTCGCGGTGATCCCGCGCAGCACTTCGCCTGCGAAGATCGAGGCGATCCGCTTTCACGGTGGCGACGTGCACATGGTCGACAGCGCGGGCGAGATGTACCCTGCGGCCGAACGCCTTGCGGCCGAAGCGGGCGGCCTGTTCCTCGACCAGTTCACTTACGCCGAGCGCGCGACCGATTGGCGCGGCAACAACAACATCGCGCAATCGATCTTCCAGCAGATGGCGCGCGAGGATCATCCGGTGCCGTCGTGGCTTGTTTGCGGGGCGGGGACGGGCGGCACGTCTGCCACGCTTGGCCGTTTCATCCGCTATGGCCGCTACCCGACGCGGCTGTGCGTTGCCGATCCCGAAGGCTCGGTGTTCCACCGCCACCATGCCGACCGCAACGTAACTGCCCCGCCGCCGGGGCATGCTGCCTGATCGAAGGCATCGGCCGCCCGCGCGTCGAACCGTCTTTCGTGCCGGAGGTGATCGATCGCATGATCGCCGTGCCCGATGCGGCATCGATCGGGGCGATGCGCGCCATTGCCGCGCGGATCGGCAGACCGGTGGGCGGTTCGACCGGAACGAATATCCATGCCTGCCTGCAGCTTGTCGAAGAAATGGCGGCTGCGGGTGAGGTGGGATCGATTGTAACGATCCTGTGTGATTCAGGGCTGCGCTATGCCCAGACCTATTACGATGACGGCTGGCTGGAAGCGCAGGGACTGAACTGGCGCGATTTTGGCGAAAGAGCGACACACTTGCTTAATTAGGGCAAGGTATACGCAAAAATACTATTGACGCGACGGTAACCTATTCTGTTTGGAGCGGTTTCAGGCTGCTGCTGTCTGTTGTCTACAGAAGTTGCATCGAATTTGGATTGAGCCGGGGGCTAATGGTATGGTGGGGCTGACAATGCGCATGGCGGCACTTCCGCTGGCAGCAGGTCTGCTTCTGGGCCTGTCCGCGCCTGTGCATGCCCAATCCGCCAATGGCGTCGGCTCGCCGTTTGAGCTTGCGTTCTGGCAATCGGTTGCCGGGAGCGACGATCCGGCGGTCTATGATGCTTATTTGCAGCAGTACCCTGCCGGCACATTTGCCGGATTGGCGCGAGCGAAACTGGCCACCTTGCGCAAGGCTTTGTCCCTGCCTGCACCAGTCGCGCCAATGCCCGCTCCCGTTGTTGCGCCGGCTGCTGCCACTGCGGCCATGACGCCGGCCGTTGCGACAGTGATTTCGCCGCCACCTGCCGCCGCGCCGCCATCGTTGCCGCCCCTTGCGGAACCAAAGCCGGCAGTGGTTGGAACGCCCAAGGCTGCCGTTGCGGAAGCCTCTGACGTGACCAGCGATGCCAATCTTCTGCTTGAACTCGCGCGTTCGCAGGAAGTTGGTAGCGGCACGGACCGGGTCGTGGCTGCTAATGGTTTTGCGCTGCCCGAGCGGCCGGTTCTGGCCGACATTGCCGACCTGCCATTGCCGACCTCTTTCTGCTCGGCCGAACAGCGCAATGCGTTCTATGAGACTCGCTACAAGCCGTATCTTGATCTCGCTCGTGCCAACAACGATGCGGCAATTGCCCATATGCAGAAGCTGCAGCAGGCCTATGACAGCTACCAGCTCTCCCGCGATCCCTCACCGATGAACGCGCTGGCTGCCGAGGCCAGTTCCTATCAGCAGCAAGTTGCCGCCGGCACTTATGCGCGGCAGGCGGCGGTGGTTCGCCAGTTTGACCAGATCATGGCCTTGCCGGTCACGACTTGCCAGATTGCGACGGCAACGAAATGAGGCGCGCAGTGGAACTGGTGATGGCGTGCGT
This sequence comes from Novosphingobium sp. THN1, assembly GCF_003454795.1. Lineage (GTDB taxonomy): Bacteria > Pseudomonadota > Alphaproteobacteria > Sphingomonadales > Sphingomonadaceae > Novosphingobium. Next base: position 164,890 of record NZ_CP028347.1, on the reverse strand, counting down.
GCTGCTGGCAGCGAATCCAGCTCACGCAGAAACGTGCCTTGATCGAGAGACGATCACCGCCGCGCGCGTGCACGAATTCGAGACGATGATGATGGCGGTCACCCTGCGCTGCAAGGCGATCGGGACCGACATCGGCCCGGTCATGGAAGCCATGATGGGCACGCATCGCCCGATCTTTGCGGCGGCGGACCGGCGCATGCGTGCATTCTTCGCGCCGCAGAAGCGTGCGTACGAAAGCTATTCCACGCAACTGGGCAACCGCTATGGCGGCGGCGCAACCGATGCTGCCAATTGCCACCGTTTCGAGAAGGTGGCGAGGGAGCTTGCCGGCCAACCGGGCGTGACGTCACTTGGCCGGGTGGTCTTCGCGATGATCGACAAGCCCCGCATCGCCGGGGCCGTCTGTTCGAAGCCTTGATCAGTCGGAAGACTTTTTTGGTCCGATCGGTCGGATCAGGCCTTCCTGCGCCACGCTGGCCACCAGCCGACCGTCCTGCGTGTAGATCCGCCCGCGATTGAAACCGCGCGCGCGGCCCGCCCAAGGGCTGTCGCAGGCATAGAGCAGCCATTCGTCCGCGCGGAAATCGTCGTGGAACCAAATCGCATGATCCAGGCTTGCCCCCATCAGGTTGCCTTTTGACCAGCTGATGTCGTGCGGAAGAGTGGAAGTACCAAGCAAGGTCATGTCGCTGGCATAGGCCAGGACCGCACGGTGGATGCGGGGATCGTCGGGCAGCGCTCCGACCGAGCGGAACCAGGTATGGGCACGCGGCTCCTGCGGGCCATTGTTCATCCAGTGCCGGGCCTCGATCGGGCGTAGCTCTATCGGCCGTGGTTGCAGCATTTGCTGGCGCTGCCTCTCGGGCATCTTCGCGGCATAGCGCAGGCGCAACTCGCTTTCGCTGGCAAGGTCGTCCGGCCCGACAACCTGAGGCATCGGTTCTGCATGGTGCCGCCCGTCTTCGCGCCTGTGGAACGAAGCGACCATGTTGAGAATCGGCTTGCCTAGCTGGCTGGCCACGACGCGGCGATTGGAAAAGCTGCCCCCATCCAGATCGCGCTCGACCTTGAAGTCGATCTCGTGATCCTCGTTCCCCCACGCAGAAAATAGGCGTGGAGCGAATGGACGGGCCGGTCGGCCGGCACGGTGCGTTCTGCACTCGCCAAGGCCTGCCCGATCACCTGGCCGCCGAACACGCGGCCGACGCCGCCGATCTTGCGACGGCCCTCGAAGCGGTCGCCGCCGTGGTCCTTCACGTCGAGAAGGTCGAGCAGCCTTTCGACCAGTTCCTGCGGAGTCGGTTTGTCAGAGTCGGTCATGCCAGCGCGATGGACGTGGCTGCCGTTTACGTCAACGGGATCAATTCAGCGCAGGCCACGCGCCTTGGCGTAGAGCCGCCAGCACAGCGCCTTGGCGCGGTTGCCGTCCGGCCAGCGCCCGGGTGGGCGCGGCTTCATGCCGAACTTGCGCAGCAACCCGTTGAAGGCGCGCGCGTCTGCTTCGGCAAAGCTCCATTCGGATCGCCACGTGATCGACAGGGATACCGACGGCTGTGGGCCGTTGCGGACAAAATGGGGCGACATGACCGGCACGTAGAGCGCTTCGCCCGGGGACAGCGGCCAGTCCTTGCCGCTGGCGAGCAGCTCATCGCGCCAGAAAAGTTCGCGCCCGCCGCCGGTGTGATAGGTTTCGTGGGTTTCGTCCGGGGCGAAGCGGGCATCGCCTGCGGGAAACATCGTCATGACCTTCGATCCCATGACTTGCAGAAGAATGTTGTGCTCGGGGTCGAAATGATAGGGTGTCACGCCGCCCGGGCTGGTGACGAAGATGAAGCCTTGCGGCTTGAGCATTGCGCCGGTGCGCTGCTCGATCACCGGGCGCAGTTCGTCGAGCAGACTGTCCAGCAGTTCCGCATAGGCTGGGTTCTGCTCGATGTTCTTGAGGGCAGCCCAGCTGCCGGTGGATGCGATGTTGCGGATCGTCTCGCCGATGCCGATGCCGTTGGCAGGCGCCTTTTCACCGTTGAGGCCCAATGGCAAAGCCGCGCGATTGTATTCGACGGAGCGTTCCGGCAGGGCCTCGCCCAGGATCGCCAAAGAGTCGAGCTGCATCAGCGGGTGCATGCCCAGCCGGTGGACCAGCTTGTGCGGCACTTCGGGGTAGGACGCGGCGAAAGCAGCGCGGGACGTCTCGTCAAACGCATCGAGAGGCGCAGATCCATCTGCAAAGGCAGTCTGTTCGTTCATCGGCCAAGTCCGACAGGATTGCGCCCCAGTTCGAGCGACAGGAGAGTTTCGAAGAGCTTGCGCCGGACGCTACCGCCGATTCCTACCGAAATCCGGCCAATCGGGCGGCGTTCGGTCCACAGGCTGTCGATCATCGGATGATCGGGCGCGGCGCAACTGTCGCACCAGGTGATGTCCGGTCGCGAGAGGAGCGCGAGGTTCTCTCGTTGCAACAAGACGCCCGGAGAGTAGCGCGAAAAGTTCTCGTCGAAGGCCGTTTTGTAGGAAAAGCTGCCCGGCGGCGTCAGGAAGTTCGCTAGCATGGCGATGGGGTGGCCGTCGAGCGTGAGGGCGAGGCGTTCGAGCCTGCCAATGGCTGCCGCGCCTTCGAGAGCCTTGCGGAACAAGGTCTCGGTCTCCCGCGCGCAGGCCATGGCGCTGTTGCTGGCGCCCTTCCAGCCGCGCTTCTCAAGCTCCAGAAAGGCGGCAATCCAGCCGTCCAGTTCGATGCCGTTCTGATGGCGCTGCACGTCCAGCTCGCCTTGTTCGGCGAGCCGAGCATGCTGGCGACGCAGCTCCTTGCGCTTCTTCCCTGTCAGCGCCCGCTCCAGATAGAGTTCCGGGTTGAGGGGGGAATGCAGCAGCGCGCGTTGCTCGCGCATGACCAGCGAGGCCTTTCGGCCCTGTGCCTCCGCAAGATCGAACAGAGCTTCGGTAAGCGGTTGCTCCAGTGGCATGGCGGCAAGGTGAAGAAACAGCGCCTGTTCGCTCGCCGCCTGCTTGTCGGCCCATTGCAGCAGTGCCTGCCAGAACAGAGCCTCGCACCCTGCCCGCACCAGGGGCGCGCCCAGAAAAGCGTTGGGATGAAGCCATATCGTGAGGTGCGGAAGCGGCCAGCGGCCATAGCGGCGCGGTTTGCCAAGCGGCATCAATCCGACCAGTTCGCCACGGAGCTCAACTGTAAGCAGCCGTCCGCTGCCGTCGGTGTCGAACGCTTCCAATGAGGGGATCAGATACCACGGTTCGAAGAACGGATTGGGTGTCGAGGCACTGTCGGCCAAGGCCTGCCACTGCGCGCGCCGTCCTGCCTCGGTCCACTCGCGCCACGCCCGCACCGACGCGACCGCCGCGCCCGGTTGTGTAAGCGGCATGGGCAGACTTGCCGTGGTGAATGTCGCGACGTTCAAGGTTCCGGGTCTCCGCTCCCGGCCTTAGGGGAATGCGCGAAAACTCGGTTAACAAGCCAGCAAAGAAACACCCCGCCCGGATTGCTCCGGACGGGGTGTCCTCTCCCCAACTTGGGCGTTGGTTGCTTATCCCACAGCGTTGCTGGCAAGTGCCGCGAGCAGCAGCAGCGCAACGATGTTGGTGATCTTGATCATCGGGTTCACGGCGGGGCCAGCGGTGTCCTTGTAGGGATCGCCCACGGTATCACCCGTGACAGCGGCCTTGTGGGCTTCGGAGCCCTTGCCGCCGTGGTTGCCGTCCTCGATGTACTTCTTGGCGTTGTCCCATGCGCCGCCGCCCGAGGTCATCGAGATAGCGACGAACAGACCGCCGACGATCACGCCGAGAAGCAGGGCGCCAAGCGCGGCAAAGCCGTTGGCCTGACCGGCCACAGCTGCGATCACGAAGTAGACCGCGATCGGTGCCAGCACCGGGAGCAGCGAGGGCACGATCATTTCCTTGATCGCGGCCTTGGTGACGAGGTCCACGGTGCGCGCATAATCGGGCTTCGAGGTACCCGCCATGATGCCCGGATTTTCGCGGAACTGGTCACGCACATCGATTACCACGTCGCCCGCCGCGCGGCCCACTGCGGTCATGCCCATTGCGCCGAACAGGTACGGCAAGAGCGCGCCGAGCAGCAGCCCGACGATGACATAGGGGTTTTCGAGGCTGAAGCTGACCGCGAGGTTCGGGAAGAACTCGCGCAGGTCGGTGGTGTAGGCGGCGAACAGCACCAGCGCGGCAAGGCCGGCCGAGCCGATGGCATAGCCCTTTGTCACGGCCTTGGTGGTGTTGCCCACCGCGTCCAGAGCGTCGGTCTTTTCACGCACCGAATCATCGAGGCCGGCCATTTCGGCAATGCCGCCGGCGTTGTCGGTGACAGGACCATAGGCGTCCAATGCCACGACCATGCCGGCCAGGGCAAGCATTGCGGTTGCTGCATAGGCAATGCCGATCAGCCCGGCGAGCTGGTAGGCAATGATGATGCCGGCGCAGATCACGACCGTGGGCATCGCAGTCGATTCAAGGCTGATGGCCAGACCCTGGATGACGTTGGTGCCGTGGCCGGTTTCCGACGACTTGGCGATCGAGCGCACCGGGCGGTAGTTGGTGCCGGTGTAGTACTCGGTGATCCAGATGATCAGGCCGGTGATGACCAGGCCGAGCAGCGAGCAGTAGAACAGCACGCGGCCGGTGAACGTCACCGTATTGTCGAGGATGGTGTAGCTCATCGGCGTTTCCATGTCCCCGAGGGCATAGGAAATCGCCCACCAGATCGCACCGACGGACAGGACGGCGGTGACAAGGAAGCCCTTGTACATCGCGCCCATGATGTTGTTGGAGGAGCCGAGCTTGACGAAATAGGTGCCGATGATCGAGGTGACGATGCACACGCCGCCGATCAGCAGCGGCAGGGCCATCATCGCGCCGAGCGCGTCGCCGAGGCCCTTGAGCAGCAGCGCGGTCAGCACCATGGTTGCGCCCACGGTCACGACATAGGTCTCGAACAGGTCGGCGGCCATGCCGGCGCAGTCGCCGACATTGTCGCCCACGTTGTCGGCGATCACGGCCGGGTTGCGCGGATCGTCTTCGGGATGCCTGCTTCCACCTTGCCGACGAGGTCGGCGCCGACGTCTGCGGCCTTGGTGAAGATGCCGCCGCCAAGGCGCGCGAAGATCGAGATCAGCGAGGCACCGAACGCGAGGGCGACGAGGCCATCGACCACCGTGCGGTCATCGCCACCCACGGTGTAACCGGCGATGTCGGTGAGGTAGTGGTAGAACACTGCGATCGCGAGCAAGGCGAGGCCCGCCACCAGCATGCCGGTGATGGCGCCAGCGCGGAAGGCAAGGGTCAGCCCGGCCTGCAGGCCGTTCTGTGCAGCGGCTGCCGTGCGCACGTTTGAGCGCACCGAGATGTTCATCCCGATGAAGCCCGCGACGCCCGACAGCACCGCGCCGATCACGAAGCCCGTGGCGGAGATCGCTCCGAGGGTGGCTGCGATGATGACGGCGACGACCACGCCGACGATCGCAATGGTGGTGTACTGGCGCTTGAGATAGGCCTGCGCGCCTTCCTGGATGGCGGCGGCGATTTCCTGCATCTTGGCGTTGCCCGCTGGTGCGCCGAGCACCTGGCGGCTGGTTACGAAGCCATAAACGACGGCAAGCAACCCGAGTATTATCGATAATACGACTAGGTTCACGTTGGCATCCCCCTTTATGTCCGGTGCCACGAATGGCCCGTCCCCGTCGTTGCGGGTGGGCGAGAAGCTATCGTTTTATTTCTGACCCGCAAGCCCTTCCATGACCTTGGTCAAAGGGTTTTTAATCGTGCATATAACCCAGATTGCCATGCGGCACTGCACCATCGACGATAACAGGTGATGACGTTAGCGCCTGCGCGACCCCTATGCGATGGGCGGCGACAGGCGGGGCAATTCCGGCGGGCAGCGTGAACAGCAGTTCGTAGTCATCGCCCCAGCGCATAGCTTCGTCCCGGCGAACGTCGGGCAGGGCGACAGGGAAGGGCACTGCGTCGCCAGCAAGGGCAAAGGTCACGCCGCTGGCCTGCGCCATGCGCGCGGCGTCGATCAGCAGGCCGTCGGAAACGTCCATCATTGCGGTTGCCAGCGGAGCAAGTGCCCGGCCTTCGGCAAGGCGCGGCAAGGGCCTTCGGAAGGCGATGCTGTCACGGCCGGTCCCGTCCCGCAGTGCCTCGAACCCCAGCATCGCCGCACCAACCGGCCCGGTCAGCCAGAGGGTATCGCCCGCCTTCGCCCCGCTGCGCGAAGGCACGGGTGAAAAGGTCGCGCGTCCCAGCGCTGTCAGTCCCAGGCTGCGCGGCCCTGTGCCGCTGACGGTGTCGCCACCGAGCAGGGGCACGCCGAATGCCTGCAACGCCTCGCCAAGCCCGGCAACGAAGCGCGTATCCTCCTCGCCCAGCGTGAAGCCCAGCAAGACGCCGACCGGTTCCGCTCCCTTTGCCGCAAGGTCGGACAAGTTGGTCGCCAACAGTTTCCACGCGACGTCGGCCATGTCCTGCCCCGGCAGCCAGTGCACGCCCTCGACCATCATGTCGTGAGTCAGCACCAGCGTCTCGCCCCCGAATGGCAGCACAGCGCAGTCGTCGGCCAGCCCGCGCGCCGCGGGGTGCAGGGCCAGCGCGCGCATCGCCGCGATCAGGTCGGATTCCTTGCTCACGCCCCGGTCTATGGGGCGCGCTGCCGAACCGCACAAGCCCGCTTGACCAGCGCCATATCGCCCCTTAATCGTTCGATTAAAGAAGTATCGAGAGGAGTCGGAACACATGGCTACAGCCTATATCGTCGACGCAGTGCGCACGGCCGGAGGACGCCGTGGTGGACGGCTTGCGGGCGTTCACCCGGTCGATCTCGCCGCGCGCAGCCTCGATGCCATCATCGCTCGCACTGGCATCGATCCGACTGCGGTTGACGATGTGATCATGGGCTGCGTCACCCAGGCCGGGCAGCAGGCAATGCAGGTCGGCCGTAACGCGGTGCTCGCATCGAAGCTCTTGCCGCAATCGACGCCTGCGGTGACCATCGACCGCCAGTGCGGCTCATCGCAGCAGGCGATCCAGTTCGCCGCGCAGGCGGTGATGTCGGGCGTGCAGGACGTGGTCATCGCCTCGGGCGTGGAAAGCATGAGCCGCGTGCCGATGGGCTCGAACGCCACGTTCCACATGAAGGAGGGCCTCGGCCACTACAAGTCGCCCGGTCTGGACGAGAAGTATCCGGGCATCATGTTCTCGCAGTTCATGGGCGCGGAAATGATCGTCAAGAAGCACGGCTTCACCAAGGACGACCTCGACCGCTTCTCGCTGAACAGCCACCAGAAGGCCATCGCCGCAACGAATGCCCAGGCTTTTGCGGGCGAGATCGTGCCGGTCGAAATCGAGACTCCCGAAGGCCCCGCGATGCACACCGTGGACGAAGGCATCCGCTTCGATGCGACGCTCGAAGGCATTGCCGGGGTCAAGCTGCTCAGCCCCGAAGGATCGCTCACCGCTGCCAGCTCCAGCCAGATCTGCGACGGATCGAGCGCCGTGCTGGTCGTCTCCGAAGCCGCCCTGAAGGCGCATGGCCTTACGCCGTTGGCGCGCATCCACAATTTGACGGTGACAGCAGGCGATCCGGTGATCATGCTCGAGGAACCGCTCTTCGCCACTGACCGAGCGTTGCAGCGGGCCGGCATGAAGATCTCGGACATTGACTTGTACGAAGTGAATGAGGCCTTCGCTTCAGTGCCGATGGCCTGGCTCAAGCACACCGGCGCGGACCCTGAGAAGCTCAACGTCAACGGCGGCGCGATTGCGCTCGGTCACCCGCTCGGCGCGTCGGGCACGAAGCTCATGGCCACGCTCGTGCACGCCCTGCGCGCACGGGGCGGCAAGTATGGCCTGCAGACGATGTGCGAAGGTGGCGGCGTTGCCAACGTCACCATCATCGAAGCTCTTTGATTTTTCAGCCCTTTAGAGAGGATAACTCGCAATGAAGCTCGACAATACCGTTGCTGCCGTGGTTACCGGCGGCGCTTCCGGCCTCGGCGCTGCCACCGCTCGTGCCCTTGCTGCCAAGGGCGTCAAGGTCGCCATCTTCGATCTGCAGAAGGAAAAGGGCGAAGCCATGGCTGCCGAGATCGGCGGCGTGTTCTGCGAAGTGAACGTGACCAGCGACGAGAGCGTCGATGCCGGCTTCGCCAAGGCTCGCGCTGCGCATGGCCAGGAGCGCATCCTCGTCAACTGCGCCGGGACCGGCAACGCGATCAAGACTGCCAGCCGGTCGAAGGAAACCGGCGAAATCAAGCACTTCCCGATGGATGCGTTCAACTGGATCATCCAGATCAACCTCGTCGGCACCTTCCGCTGCATCGCCAAGTCGGCCGCCGGTATGATGACGCTCGATCCCTGCGACGAGTTCGGTGAGCGTGGCGCCATCGTCAACACCGCCTCGGTCGCTGCCGAAGACGGCCAGATGGGCCAGGCTGCATACTCGGCCTCAAAGGGCGGCGTTGTCGGCATGACCCTGCCGATCGCACGCGACCTGATGAGCGAGGGCATCCGCGTCAACACGATCCTGCCGGGCATCTTCAACACCCCGCTGCTGCAGGGTGCGCCCCAGAACGTGAAGGATGCGCTCGCCGCATCCGTGCCGTTCCCCAAGCGCCTCGGCATGCCGGAAGAGTATGCCAACCTCGCCATGTGCATGATCGAAACCGGCTACTTCAACGGCGAGGACGTTCGCCTTGATGGCGCCATTCGCATGGCACCGCGCTGATTTGAATTGAAGGTGAGGGGCGGGGCACGAACCCCGCCTCCATCGTTTCGGGAGAGTTTCGTGGCCGACTACACGCAGATCAAGCTCGACATCGCCGATGGCATCGCAACCATCACGCTGCACCGCCCGGAAAAGATGAACGCCTATACCGGCACGATGATGAACGAGATGATCGACGCGTTCGATCGCACCGATGCCGATGACAGCGTGCGCGCAGTGATCGTCACCGGGGCAGGGGACCGTGCGTTTTGTGCCGGGGCTGATCTCACACCCAGCGACGGCAAGCACGTTTTCTCCAGCGGCGATACGGTGGAAGACCTGTCCGATCCCCGCGTGCGAGACGGCGGCGGCATGATCACCTTGCGCATCTATCAGTCCAAGAAGCCGGTGATCGGCGCGATCAACGGCGCGGCGGTGGGCGTCGGCGTAACCATGCAATTGCCGATGGACATCCGCCTCGCGTCGACCAAGGCGCGCTTTGGCCTTGTCTTTGCCCGTCGCGGCATCGTGCCCGAAGCGGCCTCGAGCTGGTTCCTGCCGCGCATCGTCGGCCTGCCTCAGGCGCTGGAATGGTGCATGACCGGCCGTGTTTTCGATGCCGAGGAAGCCCTGCGTGGCGGCCTTGTCCGCTCGCTGCATGAACCCGAGGACCTGATGCCGGCCGCAATCGCGCTCGCACGCGAGATTGCCGACAACACCAGCGCGGTCTCGGTCGCGATGACCCGCGCGATGCTGTGGCACAACCCCTCATTGTCGCACCCGATGGAGGCGCACCGGGTCGACAGCAGGGCAATCTATACCCTTTCGCGGGGTGCCGATGCCGCTGAAGGCATCGCGAGTTTCCTTGAAAAACGCGCTCCCCGCTACCCCGGACGCGTTTCTTCGGATATGCCTGCGTTTTATCCGTTTTGGAATGAGCCGGGTTGGGAATGAATACGGAAGTGTCAAAGGGGGAAAGCCTGGAAACGCCGGGCGCACGCGAGCAGCTTCTGCAGACCGCGTCGACCATCATGCGCGAGGGGGACGTGGTCGATATCTCCCTCTCGGAACTGAGTCTTCGGTCCGGGCTGAACTCCGCGTTGGTGAAGTACTACTTCGGCAACAAGGCGGGCATGCTCAAGGCCTTGCTCGACCGCGACATGGAAAACATCGTCAAGTCGGTCGACGCGTTGCTTGCCAAGGACGACATGAGCCCGGAGGCAAAGCTGAGGCTGCACATCTCCAAGTGCATCGATACCTACTTCGATTACCCGTACCTCAATCGCTTGCTGATGCGGCTGGTTCGTGACAGCGACGAAGCTGAAGCGAAGCGAATCGCTGACCAGTATCTGCTGCCGCTGCATCGCGCCTACAACCGGTTCATTGGCGATGGCGTGAAGGCTGGCGTGTTCCGGCCGATCAACCCGCAATTGTTCTACTTCACCGTTACCGGTGCGGCCGATCGCTTCTTCTCGGCACGTCTGGTGCTGAAGCACTGCTTCGATCAGGACACTCTGACCGAGGAACTGCGCGACAGCTACCGCGAGCACACGGTCGATTTCATCATGGCCGGTATCCTCGCACACTGAACGGAATTGCATTGTCGAACGGGTGCAGCATGAAACCATGCTGCACCCTTGGTGCTGCTCTGCGCGCTAAAGCTGGAGGCATGGCGGCATAAAGAAAATGTCGTCTAGCGTCTCTGTGCGCATTGATCTAACGCGCACGCCGCCGCTTGGTGTCATAATATTTCGCTCTTGCGCATCAGGCTGGTTTCATGTGATACGAAATCATGCCCGGAACACAAACGCGCCTCACCGACTTCATGCCCTACCGTATGGCCATCACCTCGAATGCGGTGAGTGGCCTTATCGCGGGCGAGTATCGCAGCGAATTCGGCCTGAAGATTCCCGAATGGCGGATCATGGCCGTATTGGGTGACGCTGGGGCCTTGACCCAACGCGATCTGGTCCGAGCCACGTTGATGGACAAAGTCGCCGTCAATCGCGCGTGCAAGGTGCTAGAGGAGCGGGGACTGGTCCAGCGCAGCCCGAACGAGCAGGACGGGCGCTCTCATCATCTGGAACTGACGACGTCTGGATGCGAGCTGCACGGCAGGATCTGGCCGCAGGCGTTCGAGATGTACCAGAAGATTTTCTCGGCCATATCGCCGCGTGAACAGGAAAAGCTGCGCGCCATCCTCGAGAAGCTGCTGAAAGCTGCCCGCACGCTCGAAGGCGACGAGAAGTGAAGCTCGCATCGCTGCCGCAGGGACGCGACGGTCGGCTGATCGTCGTGTCGAACGACCTTGCCTGGTATGCCGACGCCGATCACATCGTACCGACGATGCAGGCCCTGCTGGATGACTGGGACCGCTACTTCCCCTTGGTCGAAGCGCTATCCATCGAGCTTGCGCACGAAGCCATTCCGCGCAAGCGGTTCCACGAGCGCGAAGCGTGCGCCCCGTTGCCCCGCGCCTACCAGTGGGCCGATGGCAGCGCCTACGTCAACCACGTCGAACTCGTCCGCAAGGCACGGGGGGCGGAACTGCCGGAAAGCTTCTGGACCGATCCACTGATGTATCAGGGTGGAAGCGACGATCTGCGTGGTGGCCGCGAACCGCTTGTCCTGGCGGACGAAGCATGGGGTTGCGACTTCGAGGCCGAGATCGTCGTCGTAACCGGTGACGTTCCCCAAGCCGTTGCCCCGGACGAAGCTCTCAAGCACATTCGTCTCGTCGGCCTGGTGAACGACGTATCCTTGCGCAATCTTATTCCGGGCGAACTCGCCAAGGGGTTCGGCTTTGTTCAGTCGAAACCTGCCAGCCACTTTTCGCCAGCGTTCGTGACGCCCGCCAGCCTTGGTGAGGCGTGGAACAGCGGCAAGCTGTCAAGGACCCTGGCAGTCGATCTCAATGGCCAGCCATTCGGGCGGGTCGAGGCAGGCGAGGAATGCACTTTCGATTTTGGCGTGCTGATCGCGCATCTTGCAAAGACCCGCAGTCTGGGGCAGGGACGATCATCGGCTCAGGCACGGTGTCCAATCGCGATCCCGATGGCTCCCCGGCCGCCCTGTGTCGCAAGGCGGCAAGGGGTACGCCTGCATTGCCGAACAGCGCATGGTCGAAACGATTACCACTGGCCAGCCTTCGACACCGTTCCTGAAGTGGGGCGATACGGTGCGCATCGAAGTGCGCGATGCGAAGGGCAAAAGCATTTTCGGCGCAATCGACCAGACCGTCACCCGCGCCTGATCGCATTCTGCCGCAAAACGAGAAGCCCCGCCGGGATGTCCGGCGGGGCTTTTCATTTTGCCTTGGCTGGTCCGATCAGCTTCCTGGCTTCTTGTTGATCAGGGTGTCGCTGATCGAGCAGGCAGCAGGGCCGAGGATCACGACGAACAGCACAGGCAGGATGAACAGGATCAGCGGGATGGTCATGATCGCGGGCAGCCTTGCCGCCTTTTCCTCGGCACGCATCATGCGCTCGTTGCGGAATTCGGCAGAGAGCACGCGCAGCGCCGAGGCAAGGGGCGTACCATAACGCTCGGTCTGGATCATCGTGGTCACCACGCCTTTGACGGACTCCAGATCGACACGATAGGCGAGGTTCTCGAACGCCTGTCGGCGATCGGTAAGGAACGACAGCTCGATGGCGGTGAGGGAGAATTCGTCCCCGAGTTCCGGATAGGCACGGCCCAGCTCGCGAGCGACGCGGCTGAAGGCAGCGTCGACGGTCAGGCCGGCCTCGGCGCAGATGACCAGCAGGTCGAGCGCATCGGGCAGGCCCTTGCGGATCGCGTTGGTCCGCTTGGAAACCATGTTCTGGATGAAGACGTCGGGCCCCTTGTACCCTGCGATGAGCATGAACATGAAGGCGCCCATCCGCTTCATGGGCCCCCAATCCCCGAAGGTGTTGGTCCAATAGAAGAGAACCGCCCCCAGAAGACCCAGCGTGATCGGGCCGACCAGACGTCCAAGAATGACCGCGACAGCCCATTCCTTCTTGCGGATGCCGGCCTGCGCCAGCTTCTGCTGGATCACCGCCAGCTGGCTGTCCTGCAGAACCTTGAGCGATTCGAGGAAGCCACGGATCTGGTCGGTGGTCTGGTTGCGGCGGACAATGCTCTGGCGCTTGCGGGCATTGGCAGTGACGATGCCGGCCTTGAGCTGCTCGCGCCGTTCGTTCAGGACCTTGACCCGCTTGGCCATGGGGTCTCGGACGGTAACGGCAGCGTAGACTGCAAGCATGACGGCAGCGGCGGCGATCCCGATCAGGATCGAACCGACAAGGTAAACGTCAAAGCCGAGCAGCGTTGGTCCTGCGGGGTTGTTGATCATGGCCGGTCCCTCCCGCTCAGATTTCGAAGTTGACCATCTTGGCCATGATGAACGAGCCGATGCCAAGCCAGGTGAGGCCGCCCAAACCGGCAATGATCAGGCGCTCGTCCACGAAGAACTTGCTGAGATAGGCCGGGTTGATCGTATAGATCAGGGCAAACACGATGAAGGGCAACGAGCCGACGATATAGGCTGATGCCTTGGATTCCGAGCTCATTGCCTTGACCTTGAGCTTCATCTGCGCGCGTTTGCGCAGCACGTCCGACAGGTTCGAAAGCGTCTCGGCAAGGTTGCCGCCGGTCTCGCGCTGGATCGCCAGCGTGATGCAGAAGAAGTTGAACTCCGGCATGTTGAGGCGATCGGCGGTGTCCTGCAGCGCCTCTTCCATGGTGCGACCCACCTTGATGCGGTCGGTCACCAGCTTGAACTCTTCGCCCACGGGGCCGGGGAGTTCGCTGGCGACAACGCCGAGGGTTTCCGTGACCGGAAGACCGGAGCGAAGCCCGCGTACCAGCAGGTCGAGCGCATCGGGCAGGCGTGTCGTGAAGTTCTCGACGCGCTTGCCGATTGCCCGACCGACGATGAAATGCGGCAAGCCAATGCCGACGAACAGCCCGGCGACGAGCGACAGCAAGGGCGCTCCGGTCTTGACGAAGACCAGCAGCAGGACCGCCAGAGTCAGGCCGCCGCTGACATAGAGGTACTGCGACATTGTCCAGCCTTTGCCGGTCCGATGGAGCCGCAGTTCGAGCGCCTCCATCCGTGATCCCGAGCCGGCGATCTTCCCCGCGCGCGGTTTGCGGGCTGCCACGGTCTTGCGATATTGCGCTTCGACCTTGTCAACTGCGCTGTCCGAATGGCGAAAGCGCACGGACTGGAGACGGCGGCCGCTTTCCTTGGACGCGGAAGGGCCGGACAGTGCGGCATAGCCAAGCACCATCGCCGCCATCATGCCGCCGGCCATCAGGATCAGCTGGATCGTATTCCCCATTGCAGGTCTCTTCCCGTCACCTCAAGCGAATGCGAGCCGTCAGGCGGGCACACCGGCCTTTGGCTTGTTGAGCATCTTCTTCAGATCGAACTTGCCCAGCAGCGAGGGCTTGCGCGCATTGGCTGCGGTGTCTGGCGCTGCTTCTTCCTCACCGGTTCCGATGATCGCGAAAGCGATGTCCCGGATCGTGGCCCCGACCTTGGAGGACCGATTAGCTGCAACGAACGACTGACCGAGCTTGGCCGCGTTCGACGCCCCCTTGATATCGTAGGGCAACATGAAGTTGATCTTGCGTTCGATCGAGGCTTCGAAATCAGCCTTGCTGATCTCGTTGGCGCCGGCCTGGACCTTGTTGGCAACCACGATCGGACGGGCGTGGGCGGCATTGGTCTTGAGCCACGAAAGCAGGCGGATGGCATCGCGCGCGCCAGCCAGCGTCAGTTCGGTTGCAACGATCACCACATTCACGTCACCGAGCAGGTGCGGGAAGTTGATCAGCATGTTGCGCGGCATGTCGATGACGGTCATCTCGAACGCCTGGCGGAATTCCTCCTCCAGTTGCACGAACGCGCTGCCATCGGTCATCAGGGGCGAACTGATCGGTGCTTCGGCCGACAGGATCGCCAGGTTGTCGTTTGCCCGGATCATGGCGCGTTCGATGAACAGGCCGTCGATGCGGCTTGGATTGTCGATCGCGTCGGTCAGCCCTCGGCCGGGCTCGAGATCCAGCGTCAGCGCGCCGGTGCCGAAATGCACGTCGAGATCGAGCAGCGCGGTGGGCAGCTTGTGATCGGTGCTGAACAGCCAGGCAAGCGATGTCGCCAGCGTCGATGCGCCGACTCCGCCGCGCGTGCCGACAATGGCGGTCGAGATGTGGCGCTTCGCCGCTGACGGATCATGGCTCTTGGGCGCAGCGAAGATCGCCTGCGCCTGAACCAGGGCATCGCGGATCTGGCCTGCGTTGAGCGGCTTGAGCAGGTAATCCTGAATGCCCGAGGCAATCAGATCGCGGTAGAGGCGCACGTCGTTGACCTGTCCCACGGCGATGACCACGGTGCCGGGCTCGCAAACTTCGGCCAGGGCGTTGATGTCGTTCAGCGGGTCGCCGCTTTCCGACAGGTCGACCATGAGAATGTTCGGGCTGGCCGTGATCGAAAGCGACTGGATCGCGTTCCGCAGGCCACCGCGGTGGCACTTTTCCGGAGCCCAGCCCATGTCGACGACGACCGGGCGAAGGACGTCGAGCGCGGTCTCGTCGCACATGAAGGCGGCGAAGGCATCGCGATTGGCATTCTTCCAGCTCATGTCAGTTTCCTCCTCCGCCGCCGCCGCCAGAGGCATTGGACGTCGCATTGCTCTTCAGGCCATCTTCGCCGGTGGGCTTGGCGGCGCGGAAGCTGTCGATCGCCTTGGTTCCGCTCATCACCACCGTCTCGCCGGTGGTGCTGGCGCCCTTCACGAGGTGTTCCTTGTCGGCGACCATCGCAGCCAGATTGCTGTTGATGGCGCAGCCGAAGTTCGACGTCGTCCGGTTGCTCATCGAGAAGTCGGACTTGGCGGTCCAGTCGGGGCAGCCAGGGACCGAGGCCGTGGCGCGGGTCACGACGATGCGCGCGCCGCCTGCCGGGACATAACCGGGCGTTACCGGGGCGGGGCCGTCGACGAACATGCCCCAGCGACCGGCCACCGTATCGACTGACGCGATCGTTGCCTTTGACTGCAACGGATCGTCTATGGCAATCTTGTCACCATACTTGAGGCCAAGGCTCTCGAACCATCCGGCGAGGCGCCGTTGTTCCGTTATCGAAATGCCGCCGCCCGGCAGCGTCTCGACATCGAAGACGTAGCGGTCACGCTCGACGATCGGCTGATGCACCGAATTGAGCATGCGGTTCTCGGGAGTATTGGCCGAACAGGCCGAAAGGACTGTCGCCAGCGAAAGCAGCAGCGCGGCGGAAGCGCGGCGGGTGTGGTTGGTGCGCATGGGCTGTCCCTCGTTCACTGGATGCTGAAGCCGGGTTCGACGCTGGCGACCTTCTTGTCGCTGCGGCGATCGGCGGGCTGCGATGCCTTCGCGGGCTTGTCGAGGCTGCCGACCTTGGGGCCGGATTGAACCGTGCCTTCCTTCTCGGTCGGCTTGGGGCGATCGCCACCGGTGATGCCGTCGTGCTCCATGTTGCCAAGCAGGCGCTGGATATCGTTCGGGCTCTGGAAGCCGTCGGTCGGAAGCTTGATGTCGCTGGCGTTGACCGGGTTCACCAGATACGGCGTAACCACGATAACCAGCTCGGTTTCGCCCTTGCGATAGCGGGTCGAGCGGAACAGCGAGCCGAGGATCGGCACGTCACCCACGCCCGGCATCTTGGTCAGGGCATTCTGCGCGCCGTTCTGCAGCAGGCCGGCGATCATGAAGGATTGGCCCGAACCGAGTTCGATCGTCGTTTCGGCACGGCGCACGGTCAGGGCGGGGATTTCGACGCTGTCGAGCTTCAGCGCGCCCGTGCTCGAAAGCTCGGAGACTTCCGGGCGCACGCGGATCGAGATGCGGCCATTGGCCAGGACCGTTGGCGTATAGGCAAGGCTGACGCCGTAGCGCTTGTATTCGATCGAGGTGGTGCCAAGCCCTTGCGAGACGGGGATCGGATATTCGCCGCCGGCAAGGAAATCGGCAGTCTCGCCCGAAAGCGCGGTCAGGTTCGGCTCGGACAGAGTGGTGACGAGGCCGATCGTCTCGGCGGCATCGAGCGCACCCAGCAGATCGAGGCCGAGAAACTTGCCCATTCCGGCAATGGTGGTGCCCGTAGCGGCGGCCGTCACCGAACTGCCTGGCTTTTCCACCAAGCCGAGTGGATTCGCCTCGGTCACCTTGGTCGGGTCGAAGGTGAAGCCTGTGGTCGATGACGTCCCGACGCCAAACGGCAGGTTCCGGTCAGTGGTGAAGAACGATCCGACCGACCTGCCTTGACCAATGCCGAACTTGAAACCGCCAGTGCCGTCGATGCTGGTGAGGTTCACGCCCAGGTCGCGTACCAGGGTGCGGCTGACTTCGGCGAACTTCACGTGCAGGCTGACCTGCAGCGGCGTTGCCATCTTCAGGCGGCTGATCACGTTGGTCTTGTCGCCGACAAAGGCGCGGACCAGGCGTTCGGCTTCGGCTGCGTCTTCGGGCGCGCCGACGGTGCCGGTCAGCAGGACCGTGTTGTTCATCGTCGCGACGTTGACGCGGGCCTCGGGCATGGCGAGGTGCAGCATCTGGTCGATCGAGTCGATGTTGTTGCCGACGCGGATGTTTGCCGACCACACGACATCGCCCTTGGCGTTGCTGGCGTAGACCGTGGTCTCACCGCCCGACTTGCCGAAGACGTAGAACTGGTTGGTCGACTTGACCTGGACGTCTGCCACCTTGTCGTCAGCGACGAATACGTCAGCCATCCGGCCCGGCACGGTGACCAGTTCGCCGCGTCCGATCGAAATCGTGACAGTGCGGGCAGGGCTCGTCAGGCTTTGTGCGTGGAGCATGCCGGAAGCGGGCATCATTGCCAGCGGGGCAGCGATCAGCGCGGCCGTGAGAAGCTTGGAGGAAAAACGGCGGTTCATGGTGCTGCCCTTCGAGGTCGGGATCTGTCGCATGATCTTGGTGTGGGGAGCGCAGCTCATCACTTCGCTCCTATCGAGACATTTTCGGTGTCCTTGCCGCGGGTCACGCGGACCACGGGGCCGGTCGGCACCGGTCGGCCGTTTGCTGCCATCTGCGGGGCAGAGCTTGCGGCGGGTGCGGAATATCCGCCGCTTGCGGGAGCAGTCGCCACTGGCACGGTCGTGCGCTGGAAGCGCGATACGTCGCCACCGGTCACGAAGCTGGCTTTGGTGCTTTCGATCGGGCGGGCCATGGCCTGCTTGATCAGCGCCTCTTCCTGCTGCTTGCTGGCGCCGGCCGGGATCTTGACGTCGCCCGAGGCAATCGCCTGCTCAAGCTCGGCCGAGTTGTCGGCCAGGGAGCGCAGCGAGAGGCTGATCGTGCCGATGGTCTGGGCCACGGCAATCTTTTCCGCAATCTTGGGCGTTACTTCGAGCGTGACGGTGCTGAAGGTGCGCACGCGGGTCTTGCCCTCGACCATTTCCTGCTCGGTCGACTGGTCCGTGGCGAGCACGCGCAGGTTCTTGAGGATGGTTTCCGAGGCCTTGAGCGCCATGCCGCTGTCGCCGCTGCCCTTTACGGTCTGGGTCAGCACCAGGTCGATATGATCGCCCGGGAAGACGAAGCCGGCAACGCCGGTGCGGGCCGAGACGGGAATGGTCACGGCGCGCATGCCTGGCCCGAGAGCAGCTGCCAGGAAGCCACGGTCGCCGGGGGCAACGAGATTGCCCTTGGTCACCGGCTCGCCGGCAGTCATCGGGTTGCGCACCACGGTGCCGAGCAGCTTCTGCATGTCAGCTTCGCCCTCGACGAAGTAGGCGTCCTGAACCATGTCCTTGGGCCATGCCTGGAAGTTGATTGAGTCGGCAGTAATGATCGTGCCGACGGGCAGGGCGCGCTGGGCTACCAGCACCTTCGGGCCCATCGGCATCTTTGCCGCAGCTTCTGCCTGGGGCGTGGACGCGCCAGCGAAAAGGCTCCTTGCCGCGAAGGCCGTGCCGATCGCAACGATCAGCGCCCCCACCAGCAACATCAGCTTCCTCTTGTCCATGCTACTTGTCCCGCCCTCTTAACTCAGGCCCGCATGTCTCGGGCAAAATGGTTAAAAATTGTGATATGGTGTTCATGCACCTGTAACGGAGCGCCAGCCGGCCTCGAGCATCGGGGCCAGGACGATCAGTCCGGCGCTGGCGATTGCCACGCCGTAAGGGATCTTTGCATCGCGCCGGCGCGTTACCGTGTAGTGCCACGCGGCGACGACTATGGTCAGCGCGCCGCCCAGCAGCGACATGATCACCAGCAGCTTGACGAAGGTCAGGGGCGGCAACCACAGTGCCAGCGCCGCCAGCAGCTTGACGTCTCCGCCACCCATGAGCTTCAGCGCAAAGAGGCCTGCGAGGACGACGAAGGCGATAAACGCCACACCCACCTGCATCGCCACGCCTGGCCACAGCGACAAGCCCGATGCCCACCAGTAGGCCGGCGCAGACAGCGCGATGGCAGCGTTCAGCCAGTTGTCGATCTGGCGGCGGCGGATATCGGTAAAGGCGGCAACCAGCAGCGCGATTGCCAATGCCCCGACCAGTCCGTAAACGAAGATGTTCCCCTGCATGTCTTGGGGCATACGGGACAATCACTTACCAAACGGTAACCAAACCTTGGCGCGCAACTGCGCCATTGGAGGCGTTTCAGGCATGGAGTTCGGTACCAGGAGTCGGATCGATCGCAGGGCGATTCCGGCGGATGCGAACGAAGGTTTCTGGACCGCCTCAGACGGCCATGTCATCCGCCGGATCGACTGGCTCGGCCACGCGGTTCCACCTGCCGAACACGGACCGCGCGGGTCGATCCTGTTCTTGCCAGGGCGTGGAGATTTTTACGAGAAGTATCTGGAATCTCTCGATTATTGGCATGAAGAAGGATGGCGCGTAACCGCACTCGACTGGCGCGGGCAGGCAGGCTCGGGACGCCTCTCGGCGCATCCTGCAATCGGGCACGTCGAGGACTTCTCCATCTGGATTGAGGACCTCGCCGCGTTCTGGTCTCAATGGGTCGACCAGACGCCTGGTCCCCATGTCGTGATCGGCCATTCGATGGGCGGTCATCTCGTGCTACGTGCTCTTGCGGAAAGGCGTATTAACCCTGTTGCGGTGGTCTTGAGTGCTCCCATGCTGGGCTTTCTCACTCCGGGACCGAATCGCGCGCTTCACAAGGTGGCCGAAGCGATGTGCCGATTCGGCGATCCCGCCCGCCCCGCCTGGAAGATCAGCGAAAAGCCCGGGACGACCGCCGCCGCCCGCAATACCTTGCTGACGCATGACGCCGAACGGTACGAGGACGAGGCGCAATGGAAGCTGCAGCGCTCCGTCCTCGGCATGGGGCCCGGCTCTTGGCGCTGGGTCGAGCGCGCCTATGCCTCGATGCTCGCACTGGATGCGCCGGGCACTCTCGAGGCGGTTGATGTGCCTGTCCTGCTGCTTGCCGCGCGTCACGATGGTCTGGTCAGCTGGAAAGCGATCGAGCGTGCCGCACGCCGCCTCCCGCGTGCGCAATTGATGACCTGGGGGCGGGAGGCCCGTCACGAATTGCTGCGCGAGGCCGATCCGGTAAGAGACAAGGTCATGGCCGCGATCGACGATTTCCTCGACCGCATGGCGCCCGGCGCGGAGGCAGACGCCGCGTGACCATCTTTGCCGGAGATTTTGACGTCGCCATCGTCGGCGCCGGGATGGCAGGCGCCAGTCTCGCCGCCGAATGCGCGCCACATGCCCGCGTGTTACTGGTCGAGGCGGAGGACACCCCCGGCTACCACACCACCGGCCGTTCCGCCGCGTTCTGGGAAGAGACCTACGGCGGCCCTGGCGTCTTTCCGCTGACGATGGCTTCGGGCCGGTACTTGCGGGAGGGGGCTTCCTGTCCCCGCGTGGTGCTCTGAACATTGGGCAGGCGTCGGACCGCGACAAGGTTGAGGCTTTCATCGAAAAGTTCACCGCCTTGGGAGCCATCCTGCATCTGCAGGACCGGTCTGCGCTCGAAGCCCGCGTGCCCGGGCTCAAGCCCGAATGGGTTGTTGGCGCCTGGGAGCCCGGCTGCGCTGACATCGACGTTGCCGGCTTGCATCAGCACTACCTCGCAGCGTCGAAGCGCACCGGCACCGTGATGCGCGTGCGGTCCCGCGTCGAGCGGCTGGAGCGGGAAGGCGGACAGTGGCGGCTGGCCTGGGCTGGAGGCGAGGCACGCGCTCCGATCATTGCCAATGCCGCCGGAGCATGGGCGGACTCGCTTGCGGGCCTTGCCGGCGCGCGCCCGCTCGGCGTCCAGCCGTTGCGCCGCACGATCGTGCAATTGCGCACCGATCCTGCCCCGGCAGATTCCCTGCCACTTACGCTGGGCATCAATGAGGACTTCTATTTCAAGCCTCAAGCCGGGCGTCTGTGGCTTTCGCCGCACGACGAAATTCCCGACGTCGCCGGCGATGCCGCGCCCGAGGAACTGGATGTCGCCATCGCCATCGACCGCTTTCAGCACGTGGTGGACTGGAACATCGCCGCCCTCGAGCGTCGCTGGGCCGGCCTTAGGTCCTTCTCGCCGGACCGCCTGCCGGTCTACGGCTTCGATCCGGCGGTGGAGGGTCTGTTCTGGTTTGCCGGGCAAGGCGGCTTCGGCATCCAGACCGCGCCTGCCGCGGCCCGGCTTGGCGCGCAACTGCTGCTCGGCCTGCCACGCGACGATCTCACCGCGGAAATCGACGCCGACGCCTATGCGCCGGCGCGATTCCGGCCAGATCAATCGTAGATCGGGCGCAGTTCGTTATCGAGATAGTAGCGGGTCATCGCCATCGAGGCGAGGAGGTCGGGCGAACCGTCGTACTCGATCGACATCCAGCCCTTGAACCCGTGCTCCTTGAGCGCACGATACAGGCCCTTGAGGTCCAGCGTGCCCATGCCCGGTTCCCAGAACCAGCGCGTGCCGTCATCGGTGATTTCCGGATCCTGCGAATGGCGCAGGCTGTCGGGCTGGGCCGAAGACGCGGTGTCCTTCAGGTGGAACGTGCTGATGCGGTCGTGGTAGTCGTTGTAGAACGTCAACAGGTCCTCGCCCATGATCGAGATCTGGGCGGTGTCGATGCAATAGTGGACCAGCGCGGGATCGGTGGATTCGATCAGTTCTCGGTGGTTTTCGAGATTGATCGCGCAGAAGAACTCGTTGTGGAGGCCGATCTTCACGCCCTTGTCGGTGGCGTAGCGGCCAATCTCGTTCATCACCTTGGCGCAACTCTGCACCTCTTCGCGGCTCAAGGGGCCGCATCCGAAGTAGTTCTGGGTGGGGCAGGTGTTCATGTAGGTGCCGCCGAAGCGTACGATGGTGTCCACCGCCTCGCGGCCTGATTGCACGGCCTCATCGAAGTGGCTGGCATCGTGCGAGGCGTGGGCGCCATGGAACATGCCGATGACTTCGACGCCGCGCTCCTTGGCAAAGGCGGTGAAATTCTCAGGGGAGCCGAACAGCGGCAGGATGTCGGCCATGTCCCACGGCGCGATCTCGATGCCGTTGAAGCCCAGTGCCGACTGGTATTTCAGGATGTTGTCCCAGTCGGAATAGTAGGCGCTGTTGGTCTTGTCCTCGTAGTAGAAGTCGCGGAAGTTATCGATCTGCTTGTAGGGGATCGACTTCCAGTGGCTCATGTTGGCGTATTGGATGTTGGGCATTTCGGACAACTCCGGAAATCAAAGCTGGTTGAGCAGGGCGCGCGTGCGCAGCAGGGCGCGGAACGGATCGCGCGTCTGGCGGGCGCTGCATGTCACGGGGCCGGCGTAGCCGAGCTTGTCGAGCGTTGCGGCAATCGCGGCGAAATCGACCGAACCGGTGCCGGGATCGCGGAACACTTGCGTGGCATGGCCCTGTGGGTGTTCGGGGTTGGGGTCTTCCAGGTCTCGTTGCTGTCAACGAAGCTGGTGTCGGTCAGGTGGACGCAGCCGATGCGGGCGATGTTCGCAGTGATGAACTGCACAGGGTCGATGCCTGCGACGCTGAGGCTGGCGGTATCGACGTCAAGGCCGACGCTTTCGGGTAAGCGCGCAAGCAGTGGGAGCACGCGCTCTCCTCCGAACAGGCTCCAGTATTCGTTGCGCAGGACAAGCTTGACGCCGAGCTCCTCGGCCTTGGCGGCAAGGCCGTTCAGCAGTTCGACAGTGCGATCGGTGAACATTTCGATCTGCGCGTCGATATCGGGGTGGTACTGCTTGATGCGCCCGTAATAGGGCGAGGGGCTGATGGCGAAATAGTCAGCGCCAAGGTCTGCCGCATGGGCCAGCGCTTCACCGGCGAAATGGCCCGATGCGCCGAAGTAGAAATGGATATTGTCGTTGCGCATGAACAGGTTGGGATCGAAAGTCACGCCGGTGACGCGCTCGATCCCGCTCTGCTTGAGAACTTCGCGGTACTGCGCGGCGCTGGCGTACTTGGTGTTGATGCAATAGCGGTTCATCGGCACGCCGCTGCGTCCGCCGAACTGCCATACCGGCTCATAGGGAATCTCGATGGCAGAGAAGCCTGCCGTGGCGATCAGGGGGTAAAGTTCCTCCCAGAAATACTTGCTTTCGAACCGGTTGCGGTTCGGCTCCTGGTAGTGGCGATTGATAAGATCGAGGCTTATCGCGAAGTCTTTGGGGTTCATGGTCAACCTTCTGGCGTTCCTGCCCCGGCAACGGGGCAATTGCGTTCGTGCATGTTCGGGACATGGTCGCGTGCCGCGCAGGCGCAGTGCTCCGCACCTGCATTTGCGCTGGCGACGTTGCTATTGGCAGATGATGACTTTGCCGCCGCAGACACAGGATCCATTCCCATTCCACGGCCCCGACGCGCGCTGGCGCTCGTTTGCCTGGCGGGTCAAACGCCCGCTACTTTATGCTGGCGGGCATCCGCCATTCGCAGGCAAAAATCAACCCTGTGCGCGTGATTTGCCTGATGCGCTTCGCCTTTCCCGTGGTAACTAACGATCTGGGCCAAGGACAGGGGCCAAGGACAGGGAGAATCATGATGGCGCACCGTTTCGAGATTCGCCGGAACAAGGCAGGCGAGTTTGTCGCCTACTTCTGCCACAACAGTGAAACCATCTTCTGGACCGAAGGCTACGCAAGCAAGGCCAGCGCCCGCAATGCCATTGAATCGATCCTCAAGAACGGGCCCGAGGCGCCGGTAGTGGATACGACCGTCGATTGAGACCGCCGGATGATCGACCTGCTTCAGAACAGGCCATCATCCTCGTCATCGTCTTCGGCACCCGGCGCAATCTCAGGCGCCAGGGCAATTCCGGTCAGGCCAGCGACCAGCGCCTGATTGTGGATCAGCCGCTCGTCCGCCATCGTGTAGCTTCGCGCCAGGTCGTCCAGCATCGCCTGCAACAGCACCGCGCTGTCGCCCCCGACCGGCTGGGCATCCGCTCCGGCGTCTTGCAAGGCCTTTGACAGGCTGTGCATCGACGCTTCCAGCATCCCTGCCTCCTCCAGCGCATCGATAGCCAGCGCAAGGCTTGACCCGAGCTGGTCGGACTCGGCGTCGACCACGGCCATCGCCTGTCGGCCCTTTTCGTTGCAATCACCGATCGTGGAGAGAAAGCGGGCCAAGAGTTCGCCAGATGCCGCACCGTTGTCTTGCGATTGGCTCTGCAGGCGATGGCAGGGCGCCGACAGGTTGTTCTGCGTCCGCTGGATGGCATCGGCTATCGCGTCAAGGCGTTCGGAATAGGTCCTGATCTCGTTGGCGATCACCATCACCGGACGACCGATCAGCTGCGCAGTGCGGCAGCTCAGGCCAATGTTGATCGCCATGTGTTGCACGTCGAGCCGCAACCGGGTGATGGCTTCTGCGCGCTCTGTCACTTCGTCGACCGTCTGCAGGATCAGATCGAGCGTCGCCATGCCTTCGCTGTTCGCGCGGTCCAATTGGCGAAGCATCAAGTGCGCCTCAGCAACGCTCGATTCGATGCGCCCCAGCATGTCGCCGTCGCCTTCGCTCGCTTGGTGGTCGCTCGGGCCCTGAAGGTTCTTGCACTGGCTTTGCAGTCGCGACAGCGACGCAGCGAGCTCGGCCCTGTCGCGCGCATAGTCGGTGATTGCCGCTTCGAACAATGCAGCATGAACGCGGAGCAATGGCGCCGCCGCAGCGCCAGTCATGCTGCCGTCCTGACGTTTCGCTTCAGCCAAGCGCAAACTCGCCAGCACGTGCTCCAGCCGCTGGCGTACGCTGTCGCCAATCTGGATGGCCTGAATGGCGGCATGAAGCTCGGTCTGGATCGCCTGCGCCAGGTTGGCGATGGTCTTGGCCAGATTGCCAAGGCGCAGTTGGTGCTGCTGCAGGTTGCCGGCTTCGCGCATCAGCGCATCGGGCACTTGCGGAAAGACCTTTGCGCACTCGCGATCCAGCAAGCGGTCGTTCTGGCCCATCTCGCGCAGGCTTTCCAGAAGCCCGCCGAGCATGTGGTCAAGGCCGATCAGCTCCCTGTCGCCCTGATGCAGCTTTCCGCGCATGGCATCGGCAAATTCCATGAATTGCGGATGGCCCGACGCGGTGATCTTCACGTTCATGCCGTAGATGTCGAGGACCTGCAGGCAGCGCATGACCTCTGCAGCGCTGGTACGCAAAGCCCGCGCGGCCTCGTGCATGGTCGCGATCTCGTGAGACCTGCCTTGTACCAGGCTGCGCACGTTGCGCAGGGATTCGGCAGCCATCCGCAACCCGTTGACGGCTTCGACGCCGACCCCGCCATCAAACATGCCGGTCACCTCGGTCAGCGCCGAGGTGATGTTCTGGATGCGTGCCACCGACTGGAACAGGTGAGTGCCTGCCATGTCGAAGCTTTCGTCCAGCCGCTTAAGCAGCGCCACCAGATCCTCGATCAGCGCTGCGTGACCAACGTCCACTGCGGGCGGAGTGACGACAAGTTTGAGGGCCGCCATCGTTCAGCGCGCCGTCGCCCGGAGGATTTCCCCGGCAATCGTGTCGAGCCCCAGCACCCGGTCGGCCGCACCGCGTGCGATTGCTTCCTTGGGCATTCCGAACACGACCGAGCTTGCCTCGTCCTGCGCGAAAGTGCGTGCGCCTGCCTCCTTCATCTCAAGCAGTCCGCGCGCGCCATCATCTCCCATGCCGGTCATGATCACGCCCACCGCGTTTGAACCGGCGCACCGCGCGGCAGAGCGGAACAGCACGTCGACCGACGGCTTGTGCCGGGAAACCAGCGGCCCATCGCGGACCGAGACGAGATAGCGGGCACCCTGCCGCTCGAGCAGGGTATGCTTGCCCCCGGCGCAATGAGCACATGGCCACGCATGACGGTGTCGCCCTGCTCGGCCTCCTTGACCGAAACCTCGCACAGGGAATCGAGACGGCTGGCGAATGCGCGCGTGAAACGCTCTGGCATGTGCTGGACCACGACGATGCCCGGCGAATTTGCGGGCAGGGCTTCGAGGACCTCGCGCAGGGCTTCGGTCCCGCCTGTCGACGCGCCGATGCAGACCACCATTTCGGTCGTCCGGCTCATGGCGCGGCCACTGGGCGGCGGCAGCACTGCGTCTGCGGTCAGCTTCTGCTCCGGCCTCATGCGCGGTGGCACAGGTTTGCGGGCCGAGACGCGAGCCTTGGCCGCGCCCTTCACAACCTCGCAGATGGCCGCGCGAGCTTCACTCAGGTGGTCAGCCACGCCCAGTCGGGGCTTGAGGATCACATCCACGGCCCCGGCCTCGAGCGCCTGCAGCAGTGTTTCGGAACCCTGCTCGGTCAATGAAGAGCACATGACCACGGGAACGGGGCACTGGCTCATCAGCTTGCGCAGGAAGGTGATGCCGTCCATCCGTGGCATTTCGACATCCAGGGTGATCACGTCCGGCACTTCGGTCTGGATGATGCGGGCTGCCGCAAAGGGATCGGCGGCAGTGCCGATGACTTCCAATTCGGGGTCTTCCTCGAGGATCGCCTTCATGGTCTGACGCACGCTTGCGCTGTCGTCGACCACCAGAACGCGGATACGTGCGGGACGCTTGTTCATCATGACCTCCGAAATACCGTGCCGGCAACCTGGGTGAGGTCATGCTTGAAGCCGGTGATCGACTCCGAGTGGCCGAGGAAGAGATATCCGCCGGGCAAAAGCTGCTCGCACAGGCGTTGCACGACCTGCTCCTGCGTTTGCTTGTCGAAATAGATCAGGACGTTGCGGCAGAAGATCAGATGCACCGGCTGATCGAGTGCATAGGTGTCATCAATAAGATTCAGCCTGCCGAAAGCCACGCGACGCCGAATTTCAGGAGCAATGCGGATCTCTTGCCGTTGCGGATCCCTGGATTCGAGAATGTAGCGTCGGCGCAGTGGAGCGGGGACGGGCTCCACCTGTTCGCGAGGATAGATTCCCTTTATTGCCGTTCCCAGAACCTCGGTATCGATGTCCGTGGCGATAAGCCGATAGTCGATGCCGCGGTGCTGCGTCGTGAAGTCATCCAGCAGCATGGCGATCGTGTACGGTTCGGCGCCCGTCGAACATGCCGCGCTCCAGCATCGGATCTGGCGACAGCCTTCTTCTGCATAGAGCTTCAGGACGGTGCTCGTCAGATAATCGAAGTGCCCCGGTTCGCGAAAGAAATCGGTCTTGTTGGTGGTAACCGCGTTTATCAGGTGCTCGATCTCGTCAGCATCGACTTGTCCGCCGAGCACCAGGTCGCAATACCCGCCCAGCGTATCGATGCCGAGCGCCCGGGCGCGCCGCCGCAGCCGCCCCTCCAACATGGTCTGCTTGCTGGACTTGATGTTGATGCCGGTTTCAAGCTGGATCAGTTCGGCAAGCGCCTTGAACTGCCTTGCGGAAATGCGATCGCTATCGGCTGCCAGACCAAAGGAGAGGGGGCTGAGATCGTTCAAGTGCGCACCATTTTCTTGAGGGTGTTACGGGCAGTCTTCAATCAGGCCGCCCGGCCGAAGTCGCTGTCCTCATGGTCCGCCCCACCACTGGTCAGGTCGAGCGCGAAGCCGTTGAGCCGCTCCTTCTGGTGGGCGACCGAGTTCGGCTTTACGGGCCGAGCCTTGGCGCGGACCTGAGGTGCCGGCTTCGGCTTGGCGGTGCGCTGCGTGCGCGGAGCCGCTGGTGCAAACGTGCGCTGTTCTTCCAACTGGAAGAATGCGGTGGTCTGTTGCAGCTCTTCGGCGCGCGCCGCCAGCGAGTCCGACGTCGACGAAATCTGTTCCGAGGCGCTGGCGTTCTGCTGGGTCACCTTGTCGAGCTGCTGGATCGCTTCGTTGATCTGCGATGCGCCGATGTCCTGTTCGCGGCACGCGGCGCTGATTTCCGAAACAAGCTCTGCCGTGCGGCGGATGTCCGGAACCAGCTTGCCCAGCATCTCGCCGGCTTCGCTGGCTGCCTTCACCGTCTCGGCCGAAACCGAAACAATTTCGGCGGCTGCGCTCTGGCTACGCTCGGCCAGTTTGCGCACTTCGGACGCAACGACAGCGAAGCCCTTGCCATGCTCTCCGGCGCGCGCGGCTTCGACTGCGGCGTTCAGGGCCAGAAGATCGGTCTGACGCGCGATTTCCTGCACGATGCCGATCTTGTCCGCGATCGTGCGCATGGCGATGACCGCCTTGTCGACCGCAATTCCCGAACTCTCGGCGTCCTTTGAGGATTGCCGTGCAATCTTCTCGGTCTGCGCTGCATTGTCGGCGTTCTGTTTGATGTTCGCGGCCATCTGCTCCATCGAGGCCGAGGCCTCTTCTGCCGACGCGGCCTGTTCGGTCGCACCTTGCGACAGCTGCTGCGAGCTGGTTGCCATCTGTGAGCTGCCTTCGGCAACCTCGTTGGCGGCAAGGCTCACGTTGCTGGCAAAGGCGCGCAGGTTGTCGACCAGCACATTGATCGAATCCCGCATCTTCTGGTGATCGCCCTGGCAATCGATCTCAACCCGCTCACCAAGATCGCCTGCGCTGAGCTTGCTCAACACCCGATTGCCTTCTTCGATCGGCAGGATCGTGGCGTCGAGCATGCCGTTGATGCCACTGATCAGGCTGGCAAAATCCCCGACGAAACGCCGATCGTCACCGCGTTCGCCAAGGCGGCCGGCAGTGGCCGCGTTGATCAGCATCTGGATTTCCGAAGTGATCGCCCGAAGATTCTGACGGAGGCTTTCGATCGTGTCGTTGATAAAGGCCTTCTTGCCGGGCAGCTGTTCCATCGGAGCGCTGAAGTCACCTTCGCCAAAGGCCTTGACGCAGGCCATGGCCTTCTTTTTCACGGCAATATGGCCGGCGACCATGTCATTGATGCCCCGCGCCACGACACCGAAGTCCCCCGGGAAGCGGGCATGGTCAATGACGATGTCGATATCGCCCCGCTCGTGCTCGTCTGCCATGTGCTTCATCTCGGCGATCAATCCGGTCAGGCTATCGCGCAGCGTCTCGATCGTATGGTTGATGAAGGCCTTCTTGCCCGGCAGCGGATCGAGCCTGGCGTCGAAGTTGCCGAGGCTGAACTCGTGGATGACACCCATCGCCAGCTTCTTCACCGCGATATGGGCGTTCACGAGCTGATTGATGTCAGTGGCCATCTCCGCGATTTCGGACGGTAGGTTGTCCGATGGGATAACCACGTCGATATCGCCCCGCTCATGCTCGGCTGCCATGTGCTTGAGCTTGCGGCCCAGGTCGCGGACCGGAGCCTGCGAATGGTCGAGCAGCCCGTTGATCGCGTCGATAAGGGCGCTGGTCCGCATGTTGCATCCCGAGCCATGCAGCCGAGCGCCAAGGTCACCGTTCGCGATGGCGTCCTGCACGCGCGCAATCTCTTGCTGAACCTGGGCAGAAGAAACTGCCGTGAATGGATTGATGACCATTGCTGTTCCCGTCCTTCTTGTTCTGTTCACCTCGGTCGCGACAGCGCGTTCCGTTCGCTGTCGCGGGTGTTTCAAGCGTTGACCAATTGACTTTCGCTGCCGATCCCGATGGCATCTTCGGTCGTGAAAATCCGGGCCGCGTCGACGATGACCACGAAGCCCGTGTTCCGGCGCACCACGCCGGTGATGTATTCGGAATTCCAGCTGATCCCGATGTCCGGGGCAGGTTCTATCTCTGCCTTCTCGAAGCTCGTGACGCTCAACACCCGGTCGATGACGACGCCCAGCGTCAGCAGGCGGTCTGGCAACCGCACGTCAAGGATCAGGATGCGTGTCGCCAGCGTGGGGTCGACAGACGGCAGGCCGAGACGCCGGCGAAAGTCGACCGTGGGCACGCCCTGGCCGCGAAGGTCCGTGAGGCCAATGAAGTGCGCGGGGCCATTCGGCAGGTAGGAAGGTGGCGTGTAATCAAGGATTTCGCGCACCAGGGCGACGGGGATGGCGAAGACTTCGTTGCCCAGGCCGAATTCCACGACCTGAAGTTCGCTCGCGCTGCTCATGCCGCGCGTCCGAAGTCTGCATCGTCGGCGTCTGCGCCACCGTCGGTAAGGTTCAGGGCAAAGCCGGCCAGTCGCTCCTTCTGTTCGGCAACGCTGTTGCGCTTTGCCGGTCTGGCTGCTGCGCGAGGTGCCACGCCCGTCTTGCGCGGCGGACTTGCCTGGCGGCGGACCGGCGCACTCTGACGCGGTTCGACGTAGCTGTTGCCGGTCTGGAAGAAGGAAATGGCGCTCTGCAGTTCCTCGGCCTGAGAAGCCAGTTCCTCGGACGTGGACGAAATCTGGTCCGATGCGCTGGCGTTGATCTGGGTGACCTTGTCGAGCTGCTGGATGGCCTCGTTGATCTGTGACGCGCCGATGTCCTGCTCGCGGCACGCTGCGCTGATCTCGGTCACGAGTTCGGCGGTACGGCGGATGTCCGGAACCAGTCGTGCAAGCATTTCGCCTGCGTCTGTCGCCACCTTCACCGTCTCTGAGGAAACCGAGACGATTTCGGCCGCCGCGCTCTGGCTGCGTTCGGCCAGCTTGCGCACTTCGGAAGCGACGACTGCAAAGCCTTTGCCATGCTCGCCGGCACGGGCTGCCTCGACAGCGGCATTCAGGGCAAGCAGGTCGGTCTGGCGTGCGATTTCCTGAACGATGCTGATCTTCTCCGCGATCGTGCGCATGGCGTTGACCGCCTTCTCCACCGCCTGGCCCGAAACTTCAGCGTCCTTGGACGATTGGCGGGCAATCTTCTCGGTCTGCGCCGCATTGTCGGCGTTCTGTTTGATGTTCGCGGCCATCTGCTCCATCGACGCAGATGCTTCCTCGGCCGATGCGGCCTGCTCTGTCGCGCCCTGTGAGACCTGCTCCGAACTTGCCGCAAGCTGGCGGCTGCCGGCCGAGACGTTGTCGACCGCAGCAGTGGTCGTGCCGACGACAGTCCGCAGCTTGTCGATCATCGTGATCAACGCGCTGCCAAGCTGGTCGTCGTCCGAAAGCGCTCGGTATTCGACCGTGAGATCGCCATCGGCGATGCGGTCGGCCACGCCGGCGGTTTTCTTCAGGTTGGTCACCAGGGAATTGATGGCGTCACGCATGCGCTGATGATCGCCGTGGCAATCTATATCGACGGTTTCCTGCAGGTTGCCAGTGCTGACCAGCCGCAGCACGCGGTTGCCTTCCTCGATCGGCAGGATGATCGCGTCGAGCATGCCGTTGATGCCGCTGACGAGGCGGGCGAAGTCTCCAACGAAGCGTGAGGCAACGCCGCGCTCCGACAGGCGACCCTCGGTCGCGGCCACGATCAGTCGCTGGATCTCTGCGGTGATCTCGCGCAGGTTCGTGCGCAGGGTTTCGATCGTATCGTTGATGAAGGCCTTCTTGCCCGGGAACTGTTCGAGCGGGGCGTCGAAATTGCCCTCGCCGAACGCCTTGACG
Organism: Novosphingobium sp. THN1; assembly: GCF_003454795.1. Classification (GTDB taxonomy): domain Bacteria; phylum Pseudomonadota; class Alphaproteobacteria; order Sphingomonadales; family Sphingomonadaceae; genus Novosphingobium. The sequence continues at coordinate 133,340 of NZ_CP028347.1, read as the reverse complement.
CAGGCCATGGCCTTCTTCTTCACCGCGATGTGGCCCGCGACCATCTCGTTGATGCCGCGCGCAACCAGTCCGAAGTCGCCCTCGAACCTGGTATCGTCGATCGCCACGTCGATATCGCCGCGGTCATGCTCGACCGCCATGTGCTTCATCTCTGCGATCAGGCCCGTAAGGTTGCCGCGCAGGGTTTCGATCGTATCGTTGATGAAGGCCTTCTTGCCCGGGAACTGTTCGAGGGGAGCCTCGAAGTTGCCGACGCCGAATTCCTTGACGCAGGCCATCGCCTTCTTCTTCACCGCGATATGGCCGGCAACCATGTCGTTGATGCCGCGTGCCACGATGCCGAAATCGCCGTGGAATTTCGCATGATCGATGACCACGTCGATATCGCCGCGATCATGCTCGCTCGACATGTGCTTCATTTCCGAGATCAGCCCGACAAGATTGCCGCGCAAGGTCTCGATCGTGTCGTTGATGAAGGCCTTCTTGCCAGGCAACTGCTCCATCGGCGCATCGAAGTTCCCGAGGCTGAACTCGCGCACGCAGGCCATGGCCTGCTTCTTCGTGTTGATGTGTGCTGTAACGAGATCGTTGATCTGCGTCGCCATGATGCCAAGCTTGCCGGGCAGGGCATTGGCATCGATCACGACATCGATATCACCGGCTGCATGTTCGTCGGTCATCCGGGCGATCTGCGTGGACAAGTCTTGCACCGGATTGGTCACGGCATCGAGCAGCCGATTGAACGCCGCCATCACGGCTCGCGTCGGGGCGTTCCCGTTGGTTTCGTCAAGCCGAAGCAGCAGGTTGCCACTGGACAGCGCCTGCTCGACCCGGCTTACCTCATCGAGAACCTGCTGTTCGGAAACTCTCGAAAAAACATTGCGCATCATGCGGCCTCCGCGAGGGACGTGAAGATTGTGGGCAAATCGGGAATGACGATGACCGAGCCCGGCTGGCGCACCAGTTCGCGCGCGAACTCCCGCTTCCAGCGCATGCCCAGCACGGGCGGCTCGCTGCTGTGCGTCTTGTCCAGGATCGTCACTTCGTGGACCTTGTCCGAGCGCAGCCCGATCTGGAGCGGCTCTCCGCCGATCTCGGTCTCGATCACGACGATGCGGTGATCGGAATTGGCCTCCTCGCCCGGATTGCGCGGCATGCCGAAGGCTACGCGCAGATCGGCGATCGGGATGATCTTGCCGCGAAAGTTGACGACGCTGGCCACAAGGTCCGGCGCACCCGGTACGGGCGTTTCGGGCAAAAGGTCGAGTATCTCGCGGATGCTGACAGCCTCGATTGCCAGGCATTCATCGCCTACGTCGAAGGTGAGCACCTCCAGTTGCCCGTTATCATCCCATGGCGTTGTGCCTGTCGTGGTCATGGCGTCACCCTGCGGCACGGAGCCGCTCCTCATGGCTCTGGCCCAGCGCAACCAGCTGGACGACATCGAGAATGAGCGCGACCCCACCATCACCGAGTATGGTCGCGCCGGAGAAACTCGGGATCGAGCGGTGCAGGCTCGACATGGATTTGATAACGGTCTGGTGGCTGCCGATGATCTGGTCGACGACAAGGCCGACCCGCTCGCCGCCGGTTGCGATCACCACGATCTTCTGGAAGGGATCGGGCCGGGTGCCGGTCGCGAAAAGCTCGCGCAGGCGCAGGAAGGGCACCAGGCGCTCGCGCAACTGGATCATGCTCCTCCCGCGTGAGCGGATGTCCTCCTCCAGGCTCAGCTCGAGGCACTCTTCGACCGCCGCCAACGGGATCACGTAGTTGTTCTGCCCGACCCTCACGAGCAGCCCGTCGATGATCGCCAGAGTCAGCGGAATGCGCAGGGTTATGACCGAGCCCTTGCCGGGTTCGCTGGTCATGTCGATGTGTCCCCGCAGGCCCTCGATGGTGCGCTTGACCACGTCCATGCCGACGCCACGGCCTGACAGGTTGGTGATCTGGGCAGCGGTGGAAAAGCCGGGCTGGAAGATCAGCTGCAGCAGTTCGCCGTCGCTCAGCACCTGGCCCGGCTGGATCAGGCCATTGGCCTCCGCCTTGGCGCGGACGCGCTCGCGGCTGATGCCGCGACCATCGTCCTCGATGGTAATCAGCACTTCACCACCGGCCTGCTGGGCCGAAAGCCGGATGCGGCCGGACGCGGCCTTGCCCGCAGCAAGGCGTTCTTCCTCGGTCTCGAGCCCATGGTCGCAAGCGTTACGGATCAGATGGACAATCGGATCGGCCAGCCTTTCGGAAACTGTCTTGTCGATCTCGGTGCTTTCGCCATCGGTCGTCAGATCGATCGACTTGCCGGTCTCGCGGGCCAGGTCGTGGACCAGACGGCGGAACCGTCCGAACAACGAGGCAATCGGCACCATGCGCAAGACCATCATCGTGTCGCGCAGTTCGTTGGCAAGCCGCTCTACTTCTTCCGAGATCGAACGCAGCGCGAGTTCGCCCGCGGGGCCGGAAATGCCGTTTCCGGCAAGCTGGGCGAGGCGGCTCTGCACGATCACGAGCTCGCCCACCCGATCCATCAGCAGATCGAGGCGCTCTGCCGGCACGCGCACGCTTTCGCTGGGGCCACGCGCGGCTTTTGCGCTGGCAGGTTCAGCACTGGCCACTTCCGCGCTGCCCACTGTCGCATGCGGCAACGGTGAGGGCACGACTGCCACAGCCGTGTCTGACGGACCGTCTTCCGCCGTTGCACCGACTTCGTCATTCAAGCCCGCGATCGGCGTGATGGACAGCTCCATGTCGTCGAGCACGAACAGGAAAACATCTTCGATGACCTCGCGGTTCGCGCTGGCGGGCAGATCCATCGACCAACCCATCAGGCACTGCGTCGGGTCAAGCTCATCAAGCGAGGGAACCGCGTCGAACTCGGCGGCGACATTGGTGGCGCCCAGTTCCCGCAACTCGTCGAGCAAAAGCAGCGGGTTGGTTCCAGTGGCAAGCGCATTGGCGGGCAGGCGGAAGTGCAGATGCCACCCCTGACCAAGCCCGGTGTCTGCGCGCTCGGTTGTGTCATGAGCGGCATCTTCGCTGCAGCCCACCACTGCAGCGGCGCCTTCTCCATCCAGCAGGGCCTGGAGCCCGGCCAGCAGATCGGCGCTTTCGTTGTCGACGCCATCGCCGTTCGGCTGGTCGATGAGGGTGCGCATGTGGTCCATGGCAGAAAGCGTCAGGGCTACCAGTTCTGCCGAAGCGCGGGCCTGCCCCTTGCGCACCTTGTCGAATGCTGTTTCGCAATGATGGGTAAATGCTGCCAGGGCATCGAAGCCGAACATCGCGCCCGAGCCCTTGAGCGTGTGCATCCCGCGAAAGACGGTGTCGATGAGCTCCCGGCTGGTCAGGTCGTGGCTGAGATCGAGCAAGGCCTGCTCGGTCGCTTCGAGTAGCTCCCCGGCTTCGATCCGGAAGGCCTCGATCGGGTCCTGCCCGTTCATTGCCCCAGCACCTTGCGGGTTACCTTCAGCAAATTTTCGGCCACGAACGGCTTTACCAGCCAGCCGGTCGCGCCTGCGGCCTTTGCCTGCTGCTTCATGCCCTCATCCGATTCCGTCGTGAGGAATATGATCGGCGTACCGGCCTGAAGCGGCAGCTTGCGGATTTCCCGGATCATCTCCAGACCATTCATGTTCGGCATGTTGAGATCGGTGATGATCATGTCGAACTTCGATGACCTGGCCTGTTCCAGCCCTTCCTTGCCATCGGCTGCCTCCGCGACCTGATGTCCGGCTCCCGACAACGCAATCCGGATTGCCATCCGGACGCTCATGGAATCATCGACGGTGAGTATGGTGGTCATTGCTCGGTGGCTCCGGTCGCACAGAGATTGGTACAGGACGCAGCAAGCGGCCCGGTCAGCCCGGCGCGCTCGATCAGGCTGGCAATCGCCGGATCTGCGGCAGGAAGGATCGAGATGGTCTTGCTTTCCCGCTCGGCGAACTTGTGCGCCGCTACGAGGATCTGCAGGAAGGTGAGGTCGGCTTCGACCACGCTCGCGCAATCGATCTCGATCGAGGAATGGATTTTCAGATCATCGAGTATCGCCTCGCGGATGTCCGGGGCGGTGCTCAGGTTCGTAATGGTGCCAATCGGGATAGTCATGTTCCCTCCGCCCGTTCCGGCCGACGACATGACTGATGGCTTACGATCTGCTCTTTTTAGGTTTTCTGCTGCATAGCTGTTGTTACTAGGCAGAAGCTTCCGTTCAGGTAGCTATTGCTGCAGAAACTTTGTTAACCACGTGCTGTCGAGCGATGAGCGACGGCACTTCAGTGCTTCAGGTATGGCCCGTGCCTGCCTGACCGACATATGCTCGGCGCCGGATCCCAGTGCCTGCCGCAGACCTGATTGCAAGCATCGGCACAGGCAAAAAAGTGTCAAAACAACACTTGCCAACGATCTTCGATCCGGCCCGAAATACCGTGTTGCGGAGAGCTGCAGAGAGTGTTCTACTTTCCCATCGTGTGGTCCGTTCGTGCGTCTACACGAAACAAGGGTGGATGCATATGAGGCAAGTTTTTCAATACCTTGCGCTGTCAACTGCGACCCTGCTCCTCGCATCTTGCGGTGGCGGTGGCAGCTCGGACAAGACCGCGGCCGACTCAGCGGCAAAGCCTGCTGAAACAACCGCTGCGGCTGCGCCCGCAGCGGCAACAAGCGCTGCTGCGCCAACTGCCGATTCGACAGACACGCTCGATGGCGCAACGCTCGCTTCGCTGACCGGCGATGCTGCACATGGCAAGACCGTTTTTGCCCAGTGCCAGGCCTGCCACTCGCTTGAAGCGGGCAAGAACATGATCGGTCCGTCGCTTGCCGGTGTCGTCGGTCGCAAGGCAGGTACGGAAGCGGGCTACACCTATTCTGCCGCCAACAAGAACAGCGGCATCACCTGGTCTGCGGAAAAGCTGTTCCAGTATCTCGAGAAGCCAGCACGTGTCGTGCCGGGCACCAAGATGTCGTTTGCCGGCCTGTCCAAGGCACAGGACCGCGCCGACGTCATCGCCTACCTCAAGGCTCCGAACTGAGCCAAGCCCCTTCGGGTCGCAAAGAAAGGGCGCGGACATCAACTGTCCGCGCCCTTTTGCATGTCAGCAAGCGTCAGGCGGCGGCCGAACGCCGCGCCAGTTCGCCCTCAAGCGGCGGCTGAACGCCGCGCCAGTTCGCACTGCGACCAGATGTCGCTCAACGCTTCGATCAGCTTGTCCACGTCGCCATCGCTGTGCACCGGCGATGGCGTGATGCGCAGCCGCTCGGTCCCGCGCGGCACGGTGGGATAGTTGATCGGCTGCACATAGATGCCGTGGTTGTCCATCAGCCAGTCGCTGATGCGTTTGCACTTGTGCGGGTCGCCCACCATCACCGGAATGATGTGGCTGGGGTTCGGCAGGTGCGGAATGCCGATCGCGTCGAGACGGCGGCGCACCGTCGCCACGCGCTCCTTGTGCCGGGCCCGCTCCATCTCGCTCGTCTTGAGATGGCGGATGCTGGCAGCCGCGCCTGCGGCAAGGGCAGGGGGCAGGGCAGTCGTGAAGATGAACCCGCTGGCGAAGGTGCGGATGAAGTCGCACAGCGCCTCTGATGCTGCGATGTAACCACCCATCACGCCGAACGCCTTGCCCAGCGTACCCTCGATCACGGTGATCCGGTCCATCAGGCCTTCACGCTCGGCCACGCCGCCGCCGCGCGGGCCATAAAGCCCCACGGCATGGACTTCGTCGATGTAGCTCATCGCACCGTGCTTTTCGCAGACGTCGAGGATCTCGGCGATTGGCCCGATGTCGCCGTCCATCGAATAGACGCTCTCGAACGCCACCAGCTTGGGCACGTCCGGTCCATATTCCGAAAGCAGCTCGTCGAGATGCGCCACGTCGTTGTGGCGCCACACCCGGCAGGTCGCGCGCGAATGGCGGATGCCCTCGATCATCGAGGCATGGTTCAGCGCGTCCGAGAACACCACGCAGCCCGGAATCTTCGCCGCCAGCGTGCCAAGGCCCGCCCAGTTCGAGACATAGCCCGAAGTGAACAGAAGCGCCGCTTCCTTGCCGTGCAGGTCTGCCAGTTCCTGTTCGAGCAGCACGTGGTGGTGGTTCGTGCCCGAGATATTCCGCGTGCCGCCCGCGCCCGCGCCGCATTCGTCGAGCGTGTTGTGCATGGCTTCAAGAACCGCGGGGTGCTGCCCCATGCCTAAATAGTCATTCGAGCACCACACCGTGACCTGCTCGGTCCGATCATCGACATAGCGCGTGGCGTGCGGAAACTTGCCGCACTTGCGCTCGAGCTCCGTAAAGATCCGATAGCGACCTTCACCCCGGACCGCGTCCAGTTCCCCCTTGAAGTAGCCCTCGTAGTCCATGGTCGTCGGTCCTCTTCGTGAATTCTTTTGTGCGGTCAGTTGGCAGGTCGGCGGCTGGGCAGGGCCCAACCCCACAGCGCCCCGTCGCGGATCGGCAGGGCCAGAAACAGGTGTTCGAGTGCGCCAAGGGCGGCCAGCGCGAAGAGCAGGCTCGCGCCCGATGCACTGGCGCTGCCCTCCGGCGCATTGATCGCGATCAAACCAAGCCACGCCGCAAGAGCGGAAGTGCCTGCAATCGCTAAAAAAAGTTCCAGGCCCATCCGGCGCGGGCCGAAGTAGGTCTTGAGGTAGGCGAGATGCGGCGGAAAGATTTCGGTGCTCATGTTCGGCACGCCGAAGAAGATCACCAGCTTGGTCGAAAGCCGCATCGCCAGCAGCAGCGTGAAAGTCATCGCGCCGATCTGGTTGGTGGCGTTCCAGCTGAGCGAGATCAGTCCGATGGCGCTCAATGCCAGCGCAATTTCGTGCCAGGCCACGGCACTTACGGCATGGAAGAACCGCTCCAGCCCGCGCGCTTCCGCCGGGCAGGCTTCGCGCCGGGGTCCGGTCACTGCGCCTGTCAGGAAGCTGATCTCGTGCCACGACCAGATCAGGATCGCCCCGGCAAACGCCGCATAGACCCCGGTCAACGTCGGCTTGTTCATCGACCAGGCCACCACTGCCAGCCCGCCAACGCCCGCAATTCCCGCCAGCATCAGGCTGCGCGGGAAAGTGCGGCGCTCGCGGTTGTCCGCCCATGCGATCAGGCCGGTCGCAAGGAACCAGACCGCGATCGTGGCGATCACCGGAAGGACGTGGCCGGTCCAGCTTACCACGCGGGCTGCATCCTCACGCTTGCGGGCAGCTCGTTGCGGCGCGGACGCAGCAGGTACATTCGCGCAAAATTTGCACCCGCGCCCAGTGCGCCCGAGGCCCGCATTAGCGCACCCGCCACACCCCCACGCTTCTTGCCCGCTTCGATCCGCTGGCTGGCCACCAGCAGCCGCTTCATCGCCCGGCGGAAACGCGGATCATCGGTATCGAGCTCCACCGGAAAGACCTGACGGCTGATCGCGGTGCAGATCTCGAAGACCCGATAGTCGTAGGCTTCGGGATCGAGCCCCAGCGCCTTGTGAAACACCGGCCGCGCGTGATCGCGGACGTACATCGTCGAGTAGACGGCGAGCAGGAAGAACCGCACCCACAGCTTGTTCATGCCGGTCAGCAGCTTCGGGTCCGCGCGCAGCAGCAGCGCGAAAGCCTCGCCATGGCGGAATTCGTCGTTGCACCATGATTCGAACCAGTTGAAGATCGGATGGAAGCGCAGTTCCGGGTGCGCGGCCAACTGGCGATAGATCGCGATATAGCGGGCATAGCCGATCTTCTCGGAGAGGTAGACCGAGTAGAAGATGAACTTCGGCTTGAAATAATGGTACTTCTTGGCCTTGGTCAGGAAGCCGAGGTCGATGCCGATGCCCGCATCCTTCAGCGATTCATTGATGAACCCGGCATGGCGGCTTTCATCGCGCGCCAGCAGCTTGAATAGCAGCTTCATGTCCGGATTCTTCGTGCGCCGGGCCATTTCGGCATAGAGGATACAGCCCGAAAACTCGGAGGTCAGGGAACTGACGAGGAAGTCGATGAACTCGGCCCGCAGTTCCGGCTCCAGCGCTTCGATCACCCCGGCAAAGCTTTCCTGGCGCTTGAAGTGCTTCTTGTTGGGATCGCTGACCATCTCGGCCATCAGCTCGTCCCACTCCTTGCGCACCAGCGATACGTCGATGGAATCGAGGGCGGCAAAGTCGGTGGTGTAAAAGCGCGGGCTCAGCACGGTCTCGTGGCTCACCATCTTGTGCACATCGGGCTTGGGCGCGCTCTCCGGCGCCGCCACAGGACGTTCGAGTGTAATCGCGTTCATCTCAGGCTCCCAGGATTGAAGCTGACCTCGTAAAGCTCGGTCAGGCCAAGGTAGGCGACAAGCCGCATCCAGCCCCGCAGCAGGGGGCCTGCACGAACGACGGTTGCCGTCCGTTCGAACACGGCGCTTTGCCCAAAGGCCACGCGGATCGGTTCGCCATGAACGCGGACCTTGTCGCCGGGCTGGACGGCAAGATTGCCCGCCAGCTCGACATGCGCGTGGAAATGCGCCTCGCTCTGCTCCACCGCCACGCGGCAGGGCACTTCAAAGGCGCGGGCGCGGATCATGCCTGATTTCCCTTCACGGCCGTTCCACTCAGGAACTTTGCAAAGGCGGCCCGGTTGGTTGCGCCGAACGAGCCGAGCTCGATCGAACGCCCCGTCGCCGGGTCGCGCAGCGAGAGCGATCCGTTCTCCCACTGCGTCAGTTCGAAGGGAGCCGCTGGGCCGATCCCCTTCATCTTCCTCTCGCGAGCCATGCCGCGCATCACCCCGCGCACGAACCCGCCACCATCATTCTCGCCCTTCATCACGGCGAGCGTCGAACCTGCATCTGCGTCCTTGACCACGACTGCCCCGTCCGCCCGGTCCTCGAAAGCGAGGTGCCGCATTTCCAGCGCCGCCACGTTGTCCCGCGCCCGCGCCACGGCGGGCACCGCCTCGCGCTCGAGCACGCCGACCCGCACCAGCGCTGTCAGCGCCAGCGTCGTCGCCACCAGCGCACCTGCCAGCATCAGGGCCGGTCGGGGGACAGTGTTCTCATGGTCATGGACAAGGCTCATGCCGCCGCTCCCTGCAGGCCATGGTCGCGCACTGGCGCCGCCTTGGCGCGCACCGCCGCAGCCTCGTTCGGCACCACTGCTGCGCAAGCCTTGGCGAGCACCTTGGCAGCCGCTTCCGCATCGGGGAGAGCGCGCAGCATCGGGCTCGGCTGGCCAAACCGCCAGGGCCGGGCATGGGGCCAGAGCATCGCAAAGCCGAGCCGGTGGCGCCCGACCAGTGTCAGCGCAATGTCGCCATGCCCGCCACCCTGCGGCCGCAGGTCTGCCGAGCCGATCATTGCCAGCGGCAGGTTCACGCACTTGTTCAGCGCCACGCCGATGCGCAGCACCACGCGGCGGTTGGTGATCGTGTAGACCGTCGTCTTCGCCACGGCGATCGCGAACACGGCAAGCAGACCCTGCGTGATTGCCCCGCCGACCACGGCCGCACCCGCGCCGAACAGCTTGCCAGAGGCCAGGCCCAGAACGGCCAGCGCAGCGAAATATCCGCTCACCCAGCGGGTGTGCAAAGCGCTGCGGGCAAAGGTTCGCCAGTCTGGCGAACCCTGCCACAGGATGCTCTCGCCGGGCGGCAGATCGCCCGGCAGCCCGCGGATCGGCTCGTGGTCGTACTCGCTCATATCAGCGGTTCCAGCCGGTTCTCGTTGGCATAGAGGTAGCCGGTGCCGAAGTAGGCAACGGTGCGCTCCTCCTCGTACCGGGTGATCTCGCCGGGATTGGCGGGGAAGGGGGCACCGGCAAAGTCAGCGGCGTTGATCGCGTCGATGATTACCGCGTTCTTCTTGACGACTGCCATCGGCATAGGTGCGAGCACGGTCTTGGTGCCCGTATCCACTGCCAGATACCGCACCATGTGCTCAGCCCGGTCGACCCACATGTCGGTCACCACGCCAGCCTTCAGGCCATCTGCGCCATAGACGGGAAGCCCGCGCGGGTCCGTGCTCGCCGTGGCCACGCTGATTTCCGGCACCAGGCCCATCGGCACGATGCGCGGATTGCCATGCGCGTCGATGTCTGCCCACTTGGCCCGGTCGGCATAGGAGCCGGGGCCCACGCCTGCGGCAAAAACGTCACCCACCGGGCTCAGCGGCGCGCCGCCAAAGTTCTCGCGGCGCTTGGCGTTGACCTCGAACGGATCGCGCTCTCCGGTGGGAACGGATTTCGTGCCCTTGCCGAACGGCAGGATGAAGGTCTTTGGCGCCGCAGCCGAAAGCGGACCGCCTTCGCTCAGCAGGCGTCCGGTCAGCGCGTCTTCCAGCGGATAGCCTTCGCGTCGGTCCTCGCGCCGGAGCCAAAAAACAAGGGCGATAAAGAACCCGATGAAGGTTATCATCGCGATCTGAGCGGCATCGATCGTGCCGACGATATTGCCGTAGTTCATGTGCGTGTCCTCTTCACGTTCCCTGTGCCCCTGCTGCTCATGTGGGGAATTCCGTCAGTCCGAAGCTTCGTCCCTCCCGCCGGATGGCCGCCGGGGTCTGGCCTACGAGCGGGCCCAGCACGACGAGCGTGGCCAGCAGCAGGCAGATTTCGATGATGTAGATCGTGGCATAGCCGGTGGCCCGGTTGGCCAGCGTCAGGCCCAGCTCGTCCGAGACGGCAAGGCTTGAAACCAGATCGCGCAGCACTCCACCCATGGCGATGGCCAGCCCGGCGAAGGTCGTCTGCACCGCGCCCCATGCGCCCAGGGCGAGGCCCGATGTCTTCTCGGTCGCCAGCGCCATCGCCGTGGTCAGCGTGCCGACAAGGAACAGCCCAGCGCCCGCACCGATCGCGGTCGCACCAGCAAGGAGAGCAACCGGGCTGCCGAGCGGTGCCGCAAAGATTACCAGCATGAACGCCGCTATGCCGACGACTGCGCCGAACCCTGAAATCCGCAGCGCATCCATTCCGCGCGAAAGCCAGCGTCCCGAAAGCGTGAAGCCGACCAGCGCGCCCAGCGACCAGCCCCGGTCAGGAACGTCGTCGCTCCCACCGAAAGACCAAGGATCTCTCCACCATAGGGTTCGAGCAGCGCATCCTGCATCGAGAACGCCGTGGCCCCCAGGCCGACTGCCACAAGCAAACGCATCGTGATCGGCTCGGCGACAAAGCTCTGCCAAACGTCGGTAAATGCGGGGCGCGGCGTGTCGGCAGAGGCGATTGCCGAACTGCGCGCTTCCTGCTTCCACAGCGCGATTACGTTGAGGAAGAAGGTCAGGATGGCCGATCCCTGGATCACCTGCACCAGCCGGGTCGGCGTGAAGTGGGCTAGCAGTCCGCCGATCACCAGCGCCGCGATCATCATCCCCGCCAGCAGCGCAAGGTAGAGCAGAGCCACGGCCCTCGGGCGGCGTTCGTCATCCACGAGGTCGCCCGTCAGGGCGAGGCCCGCCGTCTGCGTGGTATGCATGCCAAAGCCTGCAAGCAGGAACGCCAGCGCGCTCGCCACAACGCCAATCGCGAAAAGCTCGGGTCGCGCCATCAGCAGCAGCGCGAACGGCATGATCGCCAGGCCGCCGAACTGCATCAGCGTGCCGAACCAGATGAAAGGCACGCGCCGCCAGCCCAGCACCGAACGATGCACGTCAGACTTGTGCCCGATCAGCGCACGGAACGGCGCGGCCAGCAGTGGAATGGCGATCATCAGCGAGACCAGCCAGGCCGGAATGCCCAGCTCCACGATCATCACGCGGTTGAGCGTGCCGTTGAGCAGCACGGTCATCATACCCACGCTCACCTGGAACAGCGACAGGCGCAGAAGGCGCGACAGCGGAATTTCGGTGCTGGCCGCATCAGCGAAGGGCAGCCAGGTAAGGGCCACCTTGCTCCATTTCGCAGAAAGGGCCTGCCCCTGCGCCATCAGATCTTCACCAGCTCCATCGCATGGCTCTTGTAGAAGCCGCTGGAGATCCGGCCCGAGCGGCGCACTTCCCAACCTTCGAACTGGCTGAGCGCCGCGCGCAGTTCGCTTTCGGCAATCGGCACGATCGCGGGCGAACGGTCGGAGCGCGGGAAGACCTTGCCGACCGTATGCATCGCGCCGAGCAGCGGGGTGTACGGGGCAAAGGTGAAGAGGATCGAGCCGGTGCAGCGGCGGGTCAGCGCAGAAAGCGCCCAGACCATGTCCGTCAGCGTGTAGTGGATCAGCGAATCCATCGCCACGACATGGTCGAAGCTGCCCAGTGCAGGGTCGAGCATGTCGCCTACGCGCCACTGGATGCGGCCATGACCAAGGTAGGACGGCGCCCGCTCGGCGGCGATGTCGACCAGCCCTTGCGCCACGTCGATGGCGGTCACTACTGCCCCGCGGCAGGCGGCTTCCACGCTCAGGCTGCCGGTGCCGCAACCCGCGTCCAGCACGTCGCGCCGCCGCAAGTCCTCGGGCAGCCAGCCCAGCAGCTGCGCGCGCATCGCATCGCGCCCGGCGCGGACCGTGGCGCGGATGCCGCTCACCTTGGCGTTCGATGTCAGGTCGATCCACGCCTTCTGCGCGGTGCCATCGAAGTATGCGGCAAGCTTTTCGCGCTGGCTGTCATAGCGGTTGGGGGCAAATTGCGTGGCCATCATTCGTACCCCAGGAAGTCGAAGATATCTCGATCCTTCATCGGGCTGGCGACCACCGGATCGACGCCGTCCCACAGCATTTGTGCAAGCCGCAGGTACTCTTGCTGCGCAGCAATCACTTCGGGCGAAGGCTCCATTTCGAACAGCGTGCACTTCTTCAGGCGGCTGCGCCGGATCGCATCGACATCCCGGAAGTGCGCCAGGCGCTTCATCCCGATGGCTTCGCTGAAGCGGTCGATCTCGTTCGTCGCGGCAGAGCGGTTGGCGATCACGCCAGCGAGCCGCACGTTGTAGTTCTTCGCCTTCGCACCGATCGCCGCAACAATGCGGTTCATCGCGAAGATCGAGTCAAAGTCGTTCGCCGCTACCACCAGCGCGCGCTCGGCATGCTGCAGTGGTGCGGCAAAGCCGCCGCACACCACGTCGCCCAGCACGTCGAAGATCACCACGTCGGTGTCCTCAAGCAGATGGTGCTGTTTGAGCAGCTTGACCGTCTGCCCCACGACATAGCCGCCGCAGCCGGTGCCTGCAGGCGGACCACCGGCCTCCACGCACATCACCCCGTTATAGCCCTCGAACATGTAGTCTTCGGGCCGCAGTTCCTCGGCGTGGAACTCGACGCTTTCCAGCACGTCGATCACCGTCGGCATCAGCTTCTTGGTGAGGGTGAAAGTGGAATCGTGCTTGGGGTCGCAACCGATCTGCAGCACGCGATGGCCCAGCTTGGAGAACGCGGCGGAAAGGTTTGAAGACGTCGTCGACTTGCCGATCCCGCCCTTGCCGTAGACGGCGAAAACCTTCGCGCCCTTGATCTCGTCGCGCGGGTCCAGGGAGACCTGCACCGATCCTTCGCCGTCCGGCTGGCTGAAGCGCGCCCTTGGGTCGAGCAGGTTCATCGCAAACTCCTATTCCGCCGCAATTGCGGAAGTGATGGTGGAAGGGGCATGCCCCACGAACACGCCTTCCAGCCTGTCCTCGAGCTCGTCGCTGGCCATGCGCAGCGCTTCGAGCGTATCGTCGTCGGGTTCCCACAGGCGCCGCTCGCACGCCTCGAGCAGTCGGTTCGCCACGCGGGCCGAGCTGGTCGGATTGAGCTGCGAAAGCCGCTCGCGCATCGCCGGGTCGAGCACGAAAGTCTCGCTGATCTGCTGGTAGACCCACGGCGCCACCTGGCCGGTCGTGGCCGACCAGCCCACGGTGTTGGTCACGTGCTGCTCGATATTGCGCACGCCTTCGAAGCCGTGCTTGAGCATGCCTTCGAACCACTTCGGGTTGAGCGTCCGCGTCCGCGTCTCCAGGTCGATCTGCTCGGCCAGCGTCCGCACCTTGGCCTCGCCCACCGTCGCATCGACGATATAGACCGGCGCTTCTGTACCCTTGGCCCGCGCGATCGACCGGCTGACTCCCCCAAGGCTGTCGACGTACTGGTCCAGATCGGTAATGCCGACTTCGACGCTCTCCAGATTCTGATAGACGAAATCGACGTCCTTCAGCGCGCTGCGCAGCAAGTCGCGCTGGGCCACCGGCGTGCCCTTGACCCCATAGGCATAGCCCTTGCGCGTCTCGAAGGCATTGGCCAACTCGTCCGGATCGGCCCAGACGCCGCCCTCGATCAACTGGTTGACGTTCGCGCCATAGGCCCCTTCGGCATTTGAGAAAACGCGCAGTGCGGCGGTCTCCATGTCGCAGCCATGCTCGCTCATGTGCGAAAGGCTGTGCTTGCGAACGAAGTTCATCTCCAGCGGCTCATCGGCCTGCGCGGCCAGAAACGCTGCTTCGGCCAGCATCCGCGTCTGCAGCGGCAGCAGATCGCGGAAGATGCCCGAGAGCGTCACCACCACATCGATGCGTGGACGGCCCAGTTCCTCCAGCGGGATCAGTTCGGCCCCGGCCAGGCGGCCGTAGCTGTCCATCCGCGGCCGTGCGCCCATCAGCGAGAGCGCCTGCGCAATCTGCGCGCCCTCGCTCTTCATGTTGTCGGTACCCCACAGCACCATGGCGAGGCTTTCTGGCGCGGCTTCCCCGTTCGCGGCATGGCGCGCCAGCAGCCGCTGCGCCTGCAGCTTGCCCTGCTCGCAGGCAAATCGCGTCGGCAGGCGGAACGGGTCGAAGCCGTGGAGGTTGCGCCCGGTCGGCAGCACTTCGGGATTGGCCAGCAGGTCGCCGCCGGGGCAGGGCGGATGTAGCCGCCGTCAAGCGCATGGATCAGCTCGCCCAGTTCATCGCAGGAATCCAGCGCCGCCTCGATCGCTTCGGCCGAACTTTCGCCCGCGTCCATCAGCGCCTCGACCAGTTCCGCGCGCTCGGCCCCGGTTGGCGCCTCGCCCAGCACATGCAGCCCGTGCGGGATCAACGTGCGCTCAAGCTCGTAGAGATTGGCGCTCAGCTCCATCACGCTTTCGGCAGTGACGTCGAGCGCATCGCACTCGTCCCAGATCAGTTCCTCGAGAGCCGTGCGCTCTGCCCCATCGGTCGTCATCCGCCAGCGTTCGATGCTCGCTTTCAAGTCCGCAAAGCCGCGGTAGAGCCCGGCCCGCGCCAGCGGTGGCGTCAGGTAGCTCAGCATCGTCGCGCCCGAACGCCGCTTGGCCAGCACGCCTTCGGAGGGGTTGTTTGCGGCAAACAGGTAGAAGTTGGGCAGGTCACCCAGCAACCGCTCCGGCCAGCACTTGCCGGTGAGGCCAACCTGCTTGCCCGGCATGTATTCGAGCGCGCCATGCGTGCCGAAATGCACCACGGCGTCGGCACCGAAGTCCTCGCGGATCCAGCGATAGTAGGCCGAAAACGCATGCGTCGGGGCAAAATCGCCGTCGAACAGCAGGCGCATCGGATCGCCTTCGTACCCGAAGCCCGGCTGCACGCCCACGAACACGTTGCCGAACCGCGCACCCAGCACGTGGACGTGCGAACCGTCGCTCTGGATCTTGCCCGGCGCCGGACCCCACTGTGCCTCGATCTCCGCGAGGTAAGGCTCGCGTCGCACATGCTCGTCGGCATCGATGCGGGTGTAGACGTTGGCATCGGCACCAAATCGCTCGGCGTTGCCCTTCAGGATGGCATCGCGCAGTGCGTCCACGCTCTCGGGCACTTCGACCTGATAGCCCTCGCTCGCCATCCGCTTGAGCGTGCCCAGCAGCGATTCAAACACCGCAAGGAACGCCGCAGACCCGGTCGCACCGGAATTGGGCGGGAAGTTGAAGATGGTGATCGCCACCTTGCGCCTTGCTCGCTCAGCCTTGCGCAGCGCCACGATCTTCACGACCTTGGCGGCGAGCGCCTCGACTCTCTCGGGGCAGGCGCGCATCGCGTTGACCGGCCCGGTGCTTTCGAACACGCATGCCTTCGCGCAACCCGCGCAAGCCTTGCCCGCACCGTCCGAACGGCCACCAAACACCGTCGGCATGGTCGCACCGTCAAGCTCCGGAATCGCAACCATGATGGTCGATTCCAGCGCCAGCAGACCCTGCCGCGAAGCACCCCACTGCTCCAGGGTCTGGAACTCCAGCGGGTGCGCAGCGATGTAAGGCACGTTCAGGCGGCTCAGGATTTCCTCGGCCGCCTTGGCATCGTTGTAGGCAGGGCCACCCACCAGCGAGAAGCCGGTCAGCGAAATCACCGCGTCGACCACCGGCTCGCCGTCCTTGAGGAAGAACTTCTCGATGACAGGGCGTGAATCCAGCCCGTTGGCAAAGCCGGGGATGACGCGCAGACCAGCCGCTTCCAGCGCCGCGATCACGCCGTCGTAATGCCCGGCATCCTTAGAGATCAGGTAGGAGCGCAGCAACAGCAGCCCGACCGTGCCGTTCGGCCCATGCTTCGTCGGCAACAGGCGCAGGCTGTCCGAAAGCTTCTGCTCGGTGCGCGGGTGATAGACGCCAACTTCGGGATAGTCGCGAGGGGCTTCGGCCTTGGTCATGCCGCGGCGGGTCAGACGCTCGCCGGCGGCATAACGGTCGATCAGCGCACGGACCATCGACACCACGTTGTCGTCCGACCCCGCCAGCCAGTACTGCAGCGTCAGGAAGTAGGCGCGCACGTCCTGCGCGGTTCCGGGAATGAAACGCAGGATCTTCGGCAGGCGGCGCAGCATGCGCATCTGGCCCGCGCCGGAATTCGCCCCGGGCTTGCCCGATCCGCGCAGCTTCTTGAGCATGGCGAGGGGCCCCTTGGCCGGCGCATCCATGCGATAGCCGCCCATCCGCGTCAGCCGCACCACGTCGCCCGAAGACATCAGGCAGACCATCGCGTCGCAGTCCTCGCGCCGGGCCTCCAGCGTCGGCAGGATCGCGCGGATGTGATCGTCAAGGAACAGCATCGTCACGATCACGATGTCGGCCTGGGCAATCGCGGTCTTGGTTGTTTCCAGCGCCTTGCTGCCGGGCCGGTCCCAGTCGGTAGCGGCATGGAGCGTGACGCTCACATTGTCCTGCCGCAGTCGCGCGTCGGCGCGCTCGACTCCTGCCTTGAGGTGGTTGTCCAGTGTGACGATTGCGACACGGACCTGAGGGGCGCGGCTACCGGGCATAGTGGGCCTTCGCATCATAGAGCGTGGCCAGATCCACCGCGCCGCGACCCTGCAAAACTGCAAAGGCCTCGGTGTTGCGGCGAACCTTTCCGCGCACGAAGAACGGGACTTTCCTGAGCTCCTGTTCCGCTTCTGCGGTCCACGAGATCTGCGAACCTGCCGGCCGGGCCTCGGCAAGGTCACCATGGGAAACTTGCGCCGCCGCGACTTCGACCGCGCGGGGGGCTGACGGGGCAGGGGCGCTCTCGCCCTCGTGGCGCCGCGCTGCACCGTGCAGGTGTGAAGGGCCGGCCTCGTCCGAAAACTCGAAGTCGTCGCGGAACATCGTCAGCAGATGTTCTTCCAGCCCCATCACCAGCGGATGGACCCAGGTATCGAAGATCACGTTGGCGCCTTCGAAGCCCATTTGCGGGCTGTGGCGCGCCGGGAAGTCCTGCACATGCACCGGCGAGGAAATCACCGCGCAGGGAATGCCGAAGCGCTTGGCGATGTGCCGCTCCATCTGCGTGCCCAGCACCAGTTCGGGCGAGGCGTTGAGAATCGCGTCCTCGACTTCGAGATGGTCGTCGGTGATCAGCGGCTCGATGCCGTAAAGCGCTGCTGCAGCGCGCATTTCGCGCGCAAACTCGCGGTTGTAGCAGCCAAGGCCGCAGACTTCGAAGCCCAGCTCTTCGTGGGCAATGCGCGCCGCAGCAATTGCGTGCGTAGCGTCCCCGAAGATGAAGACGCGCTTGCCCGTCAGGTAGGTCGAGTCGACCGAACGGCTCCACCACGGCATGCGCGATTGCTGATCGGCCAGAGCCTCGGTTGCGTCGACACCGGCCAGCGCGGCAACTTCCGCAATGAATTCGCGGGTCGCGCCAACGCCGATCGGCACGGTGCGGATCGCCGGCTGGTGCAGCGCCTGATCCAGCCAGCGCGCCGCTTCGCCGCCAACTTCGGGATACATCACGATGTTGAAGTCGGCCCGGCCCAGCGTGCGAATGTCGTCCGGCGCAGCATCGAGCGGCGCGACGCAGTTGACGTCGATCCCGAGGTTCCACAGCAGCTTGCGCACTTCGAGCACGTCGTCACGATGGCGGAAGCCCAAGGCACAAGGGCCGAGCAGGTTGACCAGCGGGCGCCGCCCTTCGCGTGGCGCGGGGCGCACGTCGCGATCCACCAGCTGCCGTACGACGCGATAGAATGTCTCGGCCGCGCCCCAGTTCTCCTTGCGCTGGTAGCTCGGCAGCTCCAGCGGGATCACCGGGCAGGGCAGCTCCAGCGCTTCGGCAAGGCCCGCCGGGTCGTCCTGGATCAGCTCGGCGGTGCACGATGCACCCACCAGCAGCGCCTTGGGCGCAAACCGTTCGTAGGCATCGCGCGCGGCATTCTGGAAGATGCTCGCGGTGTCCTTGCCCAGGTCTCGCGCCTGGAAGGTGGTGTAGGTCACCGGCGGGCGCTTGCCGCGCCGTTCGATCATCGTGAACAGCAGGTCGGCGTAAGTGTCCCCCTGCGGGGCATGCAGCACGTAATGCAGATCCTGCATCGCAGTGGCGACACGCATCGCCCCACGTGTGGCGGACCCTCGTATGTCCAGACCGCCAGCTGCATCGCCTATACCCTCAAGATGTCGCGACGGCGCAGGGGCCGCGCGAAGAGCTCGGCGAGGTCACCCGCCTGCTCGAAGCCGTGGATGGGCGAGAACACCAGTTCGATCGCCCACTTGGTCGAAAGTCCTTCGGCCTCCAGAGGATTGGCCAAGCCAAGCCCGCAGACCGTCAGGTCAGGGCGGTCGAGCCGTACGCGGTCAAGCTGCAGGTCAACGTCCTGCCCTTCGCTCAGCCGGGTCGAGGCCGGCAGCAGCACCAGTTCGCGGGCATTGAGCTCGCGGTTGAGGTAGGGCGTGCCCACTTCCACCGGCATCATGCCGAGCTCTGTGTGCAGGAAGCGCGCCAACGGCAGTTCCAGCTGCGAATCCGGCAGGAACGTGATGCGCTTGCCCTCAAGCCGTTCGCGCCGATGGGCAATCGCTCGCTTGGCCCGTTCGCGTCCCGGAGCCACGACGCGGTTGAAGTGCATCCTGTCGATCCCGAAGGCCTCTGCCGCTGCTCGCAGCCAGTCGGTCGTGCCTTCGGCGCCGAACGGGAACAGCGCGTCGAGCCGCTTTGCTCCGCGCCGCTGCAGCGCACCGGTCGTCTCGGTCAGGAACGGCTGGGCCAGCAGGAAGACGGTGTTCGGACCCACCTTGGGCAGGTCGGCCATGCGCTTGGCGGGCAGGAAATGCACAGGGCCAATGCCCAGCTCGTCGAACAGCCGCTTGAACTGGTCCTCGACGATGTCGGGCAGGGCACCGACCACGAGCAGGTTGGCTGCCTCGACCGCGTCCGCAGCAGGCATCTCCGGCACCAGCGCGGTCAGGCAGGCGTCTTCGCCTTCGGTAAAGGTCGTCTCGATCCCGCTGCCCGAATAGTTGAGGACACGCACCGATCCGGCAAACTTGCCATCAAGCCGCTGCGCTGCCTTGCCGAGGTCCAGCTTGATCACTTCCGACGGGCACGATCCCACCAGGAACAGCGTGCGGATTTCCGGCCGCCGCGCCAGCAGCTTGTCGACGATGCGGTCAAGCTCGTCCTGGCAATCGGCCATCCCGGCCAGGTCACGCTCCTCGATGATCGCGGTGGCAAAGCGTGGCTCGGCAAAGATCATCACGCCTGCCGCGCTCTGCAGCAGGTGGGCGCAGGTTCGCGATCCGACGACGAGGAAGAACGCATCCTGCATCTTGCGATGCATCCAGATGATGCCGGTCAGTCCGCAGAACACTTCGCGCTGGCCGCGTTCGCGCAGGACCTGTGGTTGTGCTGCCGGAGCGCATCCAAGAACGCTTTCGCCGGGGCTCATGCCGCCACCTCAAGCCGCGCCGCGCGCAGTTTCAGCAGGAACTGTCCAGCATTGATGACATAGGCGGCATAGCCCGCCAGCGCGATCTGCATCCGCTGCTCGAAGCTGCCGTAATTCCCCAGCAGCATCACCAAATAGGTGGTGTGCAGCGCGATCACGAGCATCGAGAACACGTCTTCCCAGAAGAAAGCGCGGGCAAACAGCCACTTCCCGAAGACGACCTTTTCCCAGATCGAGCCGGTCACCATTATCGCATAAAGCGTGAGCGTCTTGACCACGACCGAGATGTCGGCCGCGACGGCGCCTTCGCCCCACGCAAGACTACGTAGAACTAGCGCCAAACTGACCAGAAACACCAGGAACTGGAAGGGGGCGAGCAGGCCCTGCACCAGCGTCCAACGCGTGGAGTCGCGCTTCTCGCGTTCCTCCGCAGTGTAAAGCGGCGGGCGCGTAGCCTGCGTGCCAAGTGCTTGGCCTGCGGCTTTAAATCTGATCGCGTCCCCTCTCATTCGGCCCCTTTCGCGGGCTGAGGCACCAGGCCTTCGAGAACTGGAGACTACGCCTCGTCTTGCAGAAGTGTCAATCTATCTTGACGACAAATAAAAATGACAGATCAGGGTTTGTCAGCAACAGTTTACAGGCGTAGAGTGTTGGCTCCGGTCAGAGTCGAACTATCGATCCGACAGTCCGGCGGGTGCGATTTGCACCCCACAGGCCGGAGGGGTCTGCCATGGCGACTGTTTATGGGTCCGAGGCCAACGCCGATGCAGTAAGGCGGACACGTCGCAGACGTGCCCCAGGCTTGCGATCAGGTCCGACCCACACGGATGGACACAATTCCTCTCCCGCCAGAGGGCCGGCATCGGTCAACAGCTTGATCGAGGAGCAGATCATTCCTCGTCTTTTGCTCGCCCATTCGTCCGGTGTGCCCAAGGGCCGGGTGACCGGCACGCTCTCGGTCGATCCGTCCGACGCCGCCAGCTTCGCCTCGCTGCCGCTCGATCTCGATGCCGAGGAATTGCTCGAAGTCGTCGAAGGCTTCATCGCGCGCGGCATCGCAATTGAATCGATCTTCGTCGATCTGCTTGCCCCTTCCGCGCGCCGCCTCGGCCAGCATTGGGAAGAGGACGAGTGCGATTTTCTCGATGTCACAATGGGCTTGTGGCGCTTGCAGGAAGTCATGCGGCAGGTCGCGTTGCGCTTTCCTGCCGACGACTCCGATGGCGACCGCGCCCGCAGTGCGCTGTTTTCTCCGATGCCCGGTGACAGGCATGCGCTGGGCACGCTGATGATCGAGGAAGTCTTTGCCCGGGCTGGCTGGCAAACTGAGGCGCTGATTGAACCCAAGCGTAAGGAATTGCTGCAAATTATCGCCGAAAGACACTTTGATGTCATAGGCTTGACCGTCAGTTGCGATTGCACTAACGCGAATCTCAGTGACCTAATTTGTTCCATTCGCAGCGTCTCTCGGACGCCCGGGTTCAGGTCTTTATTGGTGGACGAATGGTCAATGCCAATCCGGGTATCGTCGATGAAGTGGGCGCCGATGGCACCGCTCCCGATGCGCGATCGGCTCTCGTTCTTGCCGAAAAGCTGGTTGCCAGGAAACACGCCGGATCGGTCCGCCCCGAACATCCCCTCGGATAGCCGGCTCGACTGATGCCTTCCCGCAATAACTCCGTCGAAGGGAAGCTGCCCTTCGCCAGTCCCCGCACCCATTTCGAGGCGCTCGGACCGGATGCTGCAGCGACCCTGGCAATGGTGGCGGGCGATCTTGCTTTGGTGCTCGATGAAGGTGGCCAGATCGTCGACGTGACGGCAAACCCGCGTGAATTTCCCGATGCCCAGCAGTGGATCGGCCGCGATTGGCTCGATACGGTATCGGTGGAAAGCCGGCCCAAGGTCATGGAAATGCTGGCCAATGCGCGCAAGGGCGTGACCCAGCACTGGCGCCAGGTGAACCAGACCACGACCGAAGGCGAAGTGCCGCTGCGTTTCGTGGTGGTCCGCCTCGGTGAAAGCACCAACGCCATCGCCATCGGCCGGGACATGCGGGATGCCGCTGCCCTGCAGCAGCGAGTCCTGCAGGCGCAGCAATCGCTCGAGCGGGACTATTTGCGCCTGCGCCAGCTCGAAGCGCGCTACCGCATGCTGTTCGACCAGTCGCTCGATCCGGTGCTGATCGTCGATGCCGAAGCTTTCCGTATCCGCGAGGCCAACCGCGCCGCGCACCAGCTGTTCCAGGCCCGTAACGGCACGCTGCAGGGCGCCAAGCTGACCACGCTGTTCTCCCGCCCCGCGCGCGAACACCTGATCGCTTTCCTCGGGTCGACCCTCGTTTCGCCGGGCGTCCTCCCGATCGAGGTGCAGCCCAACAACAGCGACGATGCCGTCATGCTTTCAGCCAGCGGTTTTCGCGAAAAAGGCGGGCAGTTTCTGCTCATCCGCCTGTCCGGTGCTTCCAACGTCGCCGAGCACGCCTCGGGCGAGATGATGCGCGTGATCGAGGCCATGCCGGATGCCTTCGTGCTGACGGATGCCCGCATGGTCATTCAGGCCGCCAATCCGGCCTTTGTCGAACTCGTCTCTGCCGCCACCGTCGATCAGCTGCGCGGGCGTCCGCTGGCGGATTTCGTCGGGCGTCCGGGCATCGATCTCGATCTGATCGACGGCCAGCTCGCCAAGCACGACATTGCTCGCAATGTCAGCACGGTGGTCGGCGCGCGGGACGGTTTCGATGGCGAGCCGGTCGAACTTTCCGCTGTGAAGACCGGCGATGACCAGCCGCACTACGGTTTCGTGATTCGCCCGATCGGTCGCCGCCTGCGCGACCTTCCCGTCACGGCAGACGCCCCGCGTTCGGTCGAACAACTCACCGATCTGGTGGGTCGCATGTCACTGCGCGATATCGTGCGCGAATCCACCGACCTGATCGAACGTCTCTGCATCGAGGCAGCGCTCGAATACACCTCGAACAACCGCGCTTCTGCCGCCGAAATCCTCGGCCTCAGCCGGCAGAGCCTCTATTCGAAGCTGCATCGCTATGGCCTCGGCAATCTGGTTGATTCACTTGACGAATAAAGTGTCAATTTGATTTGACGCCTTGGGTGCATGGGCATAGTCTTTGCCCATGGCGCAATCTGCAGTCTCCGCTGGGATGACGCCGCCTCCGGCGGCTCGCGACGTCTTGGAACTCCTCAAGCCAATCACGTGGTTCCCGCCGATGTGGGCGCTGATGTGCGGCGTGGTGTCCTCGGGCGTGTCCCCTTTAAGTCGCTGGACCTTCCTCATCGCCGGCATCCTCTTGGCTGGCCCGCTGGTCTGCGGCACCAGCCAGGCCGTGAACGACTGGTTCGATCGCCACGTCGATGCGATCAACGAACCTGACCGGCCCATTCCCTCGGGTCGCATCGGCGGGCGCTGGGCCTCTACATCGCCATCGGCTGGACTGCCCTGTCGCTGGCGGTTGCCGCCTTCACCGGCCAGTGGGTGCTGATCGCCACCGTGTTCGGCCTCGCCTGCGCCTGGGCCTACAGCGCGCCGCCCTTCCGCCTCAAGACCAGCGGCTGGATCGGCCCCGCCGTCGTCGGCCTCACTTACGAAGGCCTGAGCTGGTTCACCGGCGCTGCCGTAATGGCCGGGTCCTTGCCACCGGTCCATGTCCTCGTGGTCCTCACGCTTTACAGCATCGGTGCCCACGGCATCATGACACTCAACGATTTCAAGGCCGTGGAGGGTGACCGGGCGACCGGCCTGCGCTCGCTCCCGGTCGTGCTCGGTGAACGACCGGCTGCCTTGCTCGCCAGCGCCGTCATGGCCGTGCCGCAAGTGATCGTCGTCGCGCTGATGGTCATGTGGGGACACCGCATCTCCGCAGGGGTGGTTGCGGTCCTGCTCGCTGCGCAACTCGCGCTCATGCCGAAACTGGTGTCGGCCCCGGCGCGCAATGCGCCGTGGTACAACGCCACCGGCGTGTCACTCTACGTGCTCGGCATGCTCGCCTCGGCACTCGGCCTTGGGGGTATGTCTGATGAACCGCAGTTTCGGCTGGTTTTCGATTGTCCGGCTCGGGGCCGTACAGGCCTCGATCGGCGCGATGGTGATGATCGCAACTTCCCTGCTCAATCGCCTGATGGTGCTGGAATACGGCCTTGCTGCCGGCATTCCCGCCGGGCTGGTGGCCTGGCACTACATGGTCCAGCTTTCACGGCCGCTGTGGGGCCACGGCTCGGACCTCGGGCGCAAGCGCACCCCCTGGGTCATCGGCGGCATGGCCATTCTTGGGGCAGGGGCAATGCTCGCTGTTCAGGCCACGACCATGCTCGACGATGCCCGGACACCAGGCATCGCGCTCGCCGTCATCGCCTTCTCGCTGATCGGCGCGGGCGTTGGCGCCGCGGGAACCTCGATGCTCGCGATACTTGCGTCCGGCGTCGCGCCGGAACGCCGTGCTGCTGCTGCTGCCACGACATGGATCATGATGGTCTTCGGCATCGTCATTTCCGCTGGCACTGCCGGTGCGCTGCTCGATCCCTATTCCGAACAGCGCCTGTTCGTGGTCGCGGGCGGTGTGGTGGCTGCGGCAATCTCGCTCACCTGCCTTGCCATGCTCGGGCTTGAAGCGAAGACCACTGGCGCCGTGCCGACGGAGAACCGTCAGCCCCCGGCAACCTTGGGTGAAGCCATCGCCGAAATCCTCGGCGATCCGCAGTCGCGTCGCTTTACCCTGTTCATCTTCGTCTCGATGCTCGCCTATTCGATGCAGGACCTCATCCTCGAACCCTTTGCCGGGCTCGTGTTCCAGATGTCGCCGGGCCAGTCGACCAGCCTTTCCGGACTCCAGCACGGCGGCGTGCTCGTTGGCATGATCGTGACCGGGCTGGGCGGCAGTGCCTTTGCCGGGCGCATGCCGATCGAACTGCGCGTCTGGACCATGCTCGGCTGCATCGGCTCGGCCGTCGCGCTGGCCGGGCTGGCGATGGCGGCTCAGGCTGGTCCGGGCTGGCCACTGGCGGCAAACATTGCGGCGCTCGGTTTCTTCAACGGCGCTTTCGCAGTCTCCGCCATCGGCTCGATGATGGGCTTGGCTGGTGCCGGCAAGCGCACCCGCGAAGGCGTGCGCATGGGCGTCTGGGGCACGGCGCAGGCCATCGCCTTCGGCCTTGGCGGCCTCACCGGCGCTCTCGGCGTCGATTTCGTGCGCGGTGCCACGGGGCAGGTGTCGCAAGCCTTCCAACTCATCTTCGCTTTCGAGGCGAGCCTGTTCCTCATCTCGGCAATCCTCGCGATGCGTGTGACATATCGGCGGGCCATCCCCGCCCAACTGGGGACGGCAGGGGCATGACCGACAGGGTTGAATACGATGTCGTCGTCGTCGGCGGTGGACCATCAGGAGCCACGGCCGCGTGGGATCTGGCACGCATCGGCCGCAAGGTCCTGCTGCTTGACCGGGCCGGGCGGATCAAACCCTGCGGCGGCGCGGTTCCACCGCGCCTGCTCGAGGAATTCGATGTCCCTCAATCGCTGCTCGTCGCGCGCGCCCGCTCGGCGCGGATGGTCGCACCCTCGAACCGTGCGGTGGACATGCCCGTGGGCGAGATCGGCTACGTCGGCATGGTCGATCGTGACCATTTCGACGAATGGCTGCGCGAACGTGCCGCCAAGGCCGGAGCCGAGCGCCGCGTCGGCACGTACGAAAGGATCGAGCGGGATGGCAATCCCGGCGCGGTCGTCTGCTACCACGAAGCGCGCGGCGACGAAGTGCGGAAAGTCCGCACCCGCCTCGTCATCGGCGCTGACGGCGCGCGTTCGGGCGTGGCGCGCGAAAACATCCCAGGTGCCGAACGGAACCCCTGCGTCTTCGCCTACCACGAAGTCGTCCGTTCGCCGCAAAGCACTGAACAAGGCTTCGACGCCTCGCGTTGCGACGTGCTCTATCAGGGCAAGCTCTCGCCAGATTTCTACGCATGGGTCTTCCCCCATGGCGAAACGTCGAGCATCGGCGTCGGCAGCGCCAACAAGGGTTTTTCCCTGCGCGGCTCGGTCAAGCAGATGCGCGATGAACTTGGCCTCGAAGGTTGCGAGACGATCCGCCGCGAAGGCGCACCGATCCCGCTCAAGCCCCTGAAGCGCTGGGACAATGGCCGCGATGTGCTGGTCGCTGGGGACGCTGCCGGAGTCGTCGCGCCTGCCTCGGGCGAGGGCATCTACTATGCCATGGTCTGCGGCCGGATCGCCGCGCAAACCGGCGACGCTTTCCTTGCCAGCGGCAATCCCGCACTGCTGAAGCGGGCGCGCAAGGCTTTCCTGCGCGAACATGGCCGCGTGTTCTGGATCCTCGGGATCATGCAGTATTTCTGGTATTCCAGCGACAAGCGCCGCGAACGCTTCGTCGAGATGTGTGCGGACAAGGATGTCCAGCAGCTGACCTGGCAGGCTTACATGAACAAGAAGCTGGTGCGCGCAAAGCCGATGGCGCACCTGCGCATTTTCCTGAAGGATTGCGCGCACTTGCTGGGATTGAGGCCCGCTGCCGGATGAAGCGGGCCTCGCTCATGCCCGCCGGCATTCCGATTGGCATCGCCACGCTCGCGGCCTTTGCCACGGCGATGGTCGGCGGCACGATCACCGATCTCGGGCCTTGGTACGATTCCCTGATCAAGCCCGCTTTCACGCCGCCGCGCCCGGTCTTCCCGATTGCCTGGACCACGATCTTCGCCCTGTGCGCCATCGCCGGGGTCGTGGCATGGCGCGCCTCGCGCACCTCGCGAACGTCTGACACGGTGATCGGCCTGTTCGCGCTGAACGGCTTCCTCAACATCTTGTGGAGCCTCATCTTTTTCCGGATGCAACGGCCCGACTGGGCATTCTGGGAGCTGTGCTTGCTGTGGCTCTCGATCGCCACGCTGATCGTCTACTGCGGCCGCATATCCCGGCTCTCGGCAGTCCTGCTGCTGCCCTACATCGCCTGGGTCACCGTGGCTGGCGCGCTCAACTGGGAAATCGTCCGCCTCAACGCGCCGTTCGGTTAAAGGAAGGGCATTGCCCGGCACCATGGAAGCGCTCTTCGCCTCGGGCCATGCCGCCGACATCGTCCTCGCCGCACTCCTGCTCGAAGCGCTCTGGCTGCGGTTGCGGGGATGGAAAGTCGCAGATCTGCTCACCATGTTGCTGCCTGCCGCACTGATCGTCGTTGGACTTCGCGCTGCCTTGGTCGGCGCGGATTGGCCGTGGATTTCAGCCCCGATCGCGCTCTCCTTCCCGGTGCACATCGCCGACGTTGTGCGCCGTCGCCGCAGCCTCTGACAGTCGCGCGTTCGTCTGGCAGAGTTGGGGTGAGTTGCGGGGGAGTTGCCGTTCTGCCCCGGAGAGTTGGAAACACAAAAAAGGGTCCGCCGGAGAAGCTCCAGCGGACCCTTCAGGTCCCACATTCCTGCGGGGGATCAGTGTGTTGCGGTTGAAACCGCAGCGGCAATCGGAGCTGCGGGAGCCGCCGGTGCTGCAGGAGCTGCCGCCGGTGTCGCCATCGGGGCACCCCACAGCGCCGGGTAGTCCTTGGCCATCTTGTACCCGCCCATCGGCTTGTTCTTGCCCTGGTGGCAGGTGGCGCAGCTCACCTTGAATGGATCGCCCATCGGGCCCTTGCGGTGCGCCGGGAAGACGTCTTTCAAGCTGCTGATATATTGACCATTTATGTCGCGTACCATGCGCAGGCCGTACCACGCCGTGGCGCGCTTGGGCGTGCTGATGTTCCACGGCTTGAACGCCTGTGCGTTGTGGCAGAACGTGCAGTTCACGCCCAGCGACGTCGACAGGTGGTTCATAAGTGCATACTGCGGCTCGGTTTCCTTGATGGAAAGCTCATTGGCCTTGGTCGGATGCAGGGTATCGGAAACGACCCGGATCGACCTGTCGGTCTTGGGATCGCCGGTCAGGTAAAGCGCCAGAGACGCTTCCGGCAACGAGGAATAAGCCGACGCGGCAACCGGATTGTTCTGTCCGTGGCGGTTGCCGATGATCCCGTTCTTCCCGGCTTCCGGCAGGGCCCAGTAGTTGGCCGGGATCGCATTGCCGCGGTGACAGGTCCAGCAGGTCACGCCCGTGTTCGCCACGTGCTTGTTCCAATTGGAGTTTATGTTGCGGGTCATCTGCAACATCTTGCGCGCAGCGACCTTGGTGTACTTCTCGTCCGAGGCCATGTTCTCGGGGTTGTGGCAGTAGTTGCAGCCCTGCTCAGGGGAAACCCACGCGGTGATCGCAGCCATCGTGTAGGTGAACTGCTCTTCCGACACGTCGCCCAGAACCTGCACGTTCTGGTAGGCCGCGCCGGCGCGAGGTCCGTCGTTCGAGGGCGGATCATATGGCGGGGCGGGCACGTCGTCCTTGGCCATGGCCACCTTCTTCAAGGTGACCTGGTCCATCCCCGTGCCGCGATGTCCGTTCTGGACCGACTGCTTTGGCCCTAGCTCGCAACCCGAAAGGGTCAGCGCAGCACTCGCCAATGCGGCGATTGCGATTGTCCTTCTCATTGGCCCGCACTCCCAGCGTTGCGGGATCGATGACCCCGGTATCGGGATACATCGGAGCATAGCCATGCTGCTGCGCCCAGAGGTACCAGTTGTCGACCACGGTGCCGGTCAGCAGGATGCCGATGCCGCCCGTGAGCGTCGTCAGCACGGCGAACCACCAGGCCCAACGGTGGATCGATTCCATCGTGGCGTTGAAGCCCATGGTCCAGCGCCAGAACAGCGCGGCGCGTTCCGAGGCCGTGCCGCGATCGGTGATCTGCTCGATCTCGCGCTCACCGCCGTAGCGACCGACTGCAAGAATGGTGGCGCCGTGCATCGCGAAGAGCAGGGTCGAACCATAGAGGAAGGCGATCGAGAAGGCGTGGAACGGGTTGTAGAACAGGTTGCCGTAGCGGATCGAGAAAGCGGCCGTCCAATCAAGGTGCGGGAAGATGCCGAACGGCACAGATTCCGCCCACGAGCCCATGAAGAACGGGCGGATGAAGCCGAGCACGAGGTAGAGCCAGATCGCCGAGGCGAAGGCCCAGGCCACGTGCGTCCCCATGCCAAGCGCACGGGCGCGGATATAAGTGCGGACCCACCACAGGATGATCGAGGTGGTCAGGAAGAACCCGGCCATGATCCACCAGCCACCCTTGGCCAGTGGCACGAATGGGGTGAAGCCATACTCCGGTCCCGGCGGTTCAAGCGACAGCCAGGGCAGCATGCGCACGAACTGGATCGGGTTCCAGTTTACCGAGGCGAGCATGTTTAGCCCGATGATCTCGATCGCGAAGAAGCCGAAGATCAGCGCGAACACGCCGGTCCAGCCCAAGTAGACCGGGCCGATCTGCGCATGGCCGATCAGGCCCATGATGTGGTTGAACGATCCCTTGCCGATCCGCGGCTCGCTGCCGGGGGAAGGGCGATCCCGGCTTCGGGCTCGCCCCGCAGCTGGACCTGGGTGAAAATGTTCTGATAGGTCGCCATCGCTCAGTGCTCCTTCACGACCAGATCGGCAGGTTGAGCCACCAGGTCCACCATTCGGGCCAGCCCTTGGTCCACAGCGGCCCGCTGATCACGATGCACACCGCACTCCAGAAGCCCGCGTTGAGGGCCAGCAGCAGGCCGACGCGGTGAATGCCCAGCGTGCCGACCGAGTAGCCGATGAGATCGCGGAAGAAGGTGTCCTCGTACTCGGGCGACTTCACTTCGCCGCCTTCGGGCGGGTTCACCGCCGAAAGCACCAGCGCGCCGTGAAGGGCGAGCGCAAGCGTCGTCGTGAAAAAGAACGAGACTGCCAGCATGTGGGCCGGATTGTAGTGGAAGTGCAGGTACTGGTACCCCGTGTTGGAAACCCAATCGAGGTGGCTGAAAATGCCGTAAGGGAAGCCGAAGTGCCATCCGCCCAGAAGGACGGGGCGGATCACCACCAGCGTGAAGTAGGCGAATATGGCCATGCTGAAGGCAACCGGCACATGGTATCCCATGCCCAGCTTGCGGCAGATCTCGACCTCGCGCAGCGCCCAGCTGCTGAACGAAATCAGCGCGCAGACGGTAATGACCTGCCAGAACCCGCCTTGTGCCAGCGGGGCAAGGCCCAGCCCGTACTTGAGATCTGGCGGCTCGATCGAGATGAGCCAGGGATTCCACGTCGGCCCTTGCGATGCCGCGTAGAAGATGAGCGCAGTGCCCAGCGACGCGAAAATCGCGGTCACCACGCCAAAGAAGCCGACGTAGAACGGACCCACCCAGAAATCGAACAGGTCGCCGCCGATCAACGTGCCACCGCGAACGCGGTATTTTCGTTCGAAACTAAGGAGTGCCATGGTTCTACCCCCTCCCCGCCGCGGCGCGACGGGCTTAGCTGTGTTCTGATTGGCTGCCACAGGAGGCGGCGACTAGAGCGCCGCCGCCTCTCGCACAGTTGGCGTCAGGGCGCTGCGGGCGCCGCTGCTGCTGCGTTCGCCATGCCCTGGGCCGAGTTCGGACCATCGAGCCAGTTGAACGTATCGGTGCTGAGCAGGATGAAGTGAATCACCAGTGCGAGCACGAACAGGAATGCGAACAGGGCAACCAGAGCCCTGCGCGGATCGAAAATAAGCCAAATCCTCCACATGGTCTTAGTCCTTGTGCAAGTGTTGAAGGTTCTGCCTCAGGCAATCGCCGTCGACAGATGGATGCGTCAGAGCCAGGGCTTCCACATCCAGACGAGGACGTGTGCGACCACTGCGACGGCGGTGAAGCCGACGAAGCTGCTCATGAACAGTTTGTGGAATTCCTTTGCTTCCTCAGGCGTGAGGTAGGTCCTCAGCCCGAAGCGATCGTCATGATCACTCATTGCCCAATCTCCAGTCGTTGTTGATGTGCGAGAGGCGGAAGACCTCTTTCGATATCCACGCGGAACTGACCCGCGAGGATGGGGGAACACGGGCGACCGGAGAGGGGCGACCGTGCAAGCTGTTGCGCCTGGGATGAGCGCGGAAGGATGGGTGCGCAGGTCATGTCACCTGCGCCTCGAGCATGGCATCGGCGAGCCTGTCGGCGCTGACGCGGGTTTCGTTGTGGCGACGCGTCACCCGTTCGGCTGCATCGCGCAGGCGCTTGGCCGCGGAGATGCGCACCAGCACGGGCTGTGCCTCGACGATCTGGTCGAGCCGCGCCTTGGCGTCTTCATCCCACGCCAGTTCGCGGGTATCGCGTGCCGGGGTTGCCTCGACAGCATCGAGCTGGGTTGCCAGCGGGATGATGTTGAACAGCGCATCGAACAGCGCGTTGCACACTTCCTGGACGAGGTAGGTCGCGCCAGAATAGCCCATGAACGGGGTGCCGATGTGGCGACGGATCGCCGCGCCGGGGAAGCTGGCCGGAATGTAGATCGACCGGCCGCCCTTTTCGGCGCTGTACATGCGTTCGTTGTAGCTGCCGAACAGCACTAGGGGCGGATTGCCGTGGATCGCGGCGCGTACGTCCTCGTTCCTGGGTTTCACGCCCGCGCTGCGCGAGAAGGCGAAAGTGCAGGGCAAGCCCATGTCGTCTTCGAGGAAATGGCGGATGCCGCGCGCATACGTCTCGTTCGCCACGATGCCGAAGCTGGCCGTGGCGAAGAAGTCCTGCGTGACCGAGCGCCACAGGTCCCACAGCGGTTTGATCGTGCTGTGCTTCTCGCGCTCGATAAAGGGTTCGGGGTCAAGCCCGAGTTCGGCAGCGAGCGCGCGAAGGAAGCGGGTGGTGCTATCGAGCCCGATTGGGGCCTGGAAGTACGGCCGCTCCATCAATTCGCACAAGTTGCGCCCGAATTCGCGATACATGCAGACGTTCGCCTGGGCATCCGCCAGTTTGCGGACATCGGCCAGATGGCTGCCCAGCGGGAAGACCATGTTGACCTCTGCGCCGATGCCTTCGATCAGGCGGCGGATCTCGTGGACGTCGCTCGCCATGTTGAACATGCCGTACGAAGGGCCGAGAATATTGACCTTGGGCTTTTCGCCTTCCTTGACCGGCTTGACCGCGGGGACGGTCTTGGGGCCGAATTCCGACCAGAGCCAGCTGAGCGCCCGATCCGCACACTGCCACTGATCCTCGTCAATGGTGCGCGGCAGGAAGCGTTTGATATTGGTGCCTTGCGGGGTAACCCCGCCGCCGATCATTTCTGCGATGGAGCCGGTGACGACGACGGCCGGCAGTTCGGGATCGAGCACCTTCCACGCGCGCTTCATCGCGCCTTCGGTGCCGGTCTTGCCCAGCTCTTCCTCGCCTAGGCCGGTGACGACGATGGGCAGTTCGTGCGGCGGAAGGCCGTCGGTGTAGTGGAGCACGGAGGTAACCGGCAGGTTTTCGCACCCGACCGGGCCGTCGATGATCACCTGCAGGCCTTTGACCGCCGTGAAGACGTAGACCGCGCCCCAGTAGCCGCCGGCCCTGTCGTGATCGAGAACCAAGGTCATGCCGTGCCTCCCGCGCGAAGGGAGATCACGACGAAATGTCGAGCGCCATGATCGAGGACGAGGCTCATGTGCCCACTGCCTCTGCCGCCTTGCGTGCGGCTTCGTTGAGGGCGGCATACTTCTTCTTGAAGGCCGGGCGGTCCTGCGGTGTCTCTTCCCAGATCCCGGCGGCAGGGCCGGTGCCGACTCCTTCGAAGAACGCCGACATCCTGTCAAAGCGCGCCTTGTTGGCCATCGCCGCATTGATCACCTGCGCAAGGCTGCCAGCCCCCGCCACGCCCATCAGCGGACGGGCCGAGATCAGGTTGGTGAAGTAGAGCGCCGGGATCGCCTGGGCCTTGGCATGCTGCACCACCGGCGTCGTGCCGATGGCAAGGTCGGGGCGGAATTCCTCGACCGCGGCAATGTCCTGCTCAAGGCTGGCGCGGAATTGCACGCGGACGCCGCGCGCCTCCAGCCATGCGCGGTCAGGATCGGACCAGCGCGTACGCGGGCAGGCACTGCCGACATAGGGCACGTCCGCTCCGCTCTCGATCAGCAGCCGCGCGACCAGCAGTTCGGAGCCTTCATAGCCCGAAACCGTGATGCGGCCCCTTATCGGATTGGCGGCAAGCGCAGCGCGGATCATCGGCACGAAGCGCGCCTTGGCGGCTTCGACCTTGTCGGCAGGCACGTCGCAGGCCGCACCGATGGCATCGAGCCACGCCGTCGTGCCTTCCGCGCCGACCGGGGCGGAGCCGACGACCGTGCGCCCGGCATGTTCGAATTCGCGGATGCTGGCGGTGTAGAAGGGGTGGATTGCTGCCACCACCGCGCAGTCTAGCGCGGCATAAAGCTCGCGCCATTCGCGGGTAGGGACGACCGGCCCCGCAGCAAGGCCGAGCGGTTCGAGCATCATGCCGATGCCGACGGGATCGGCCGGGAACATTTCGCCCAGCAGCGTGACTGTCGGCTTGTCGGCGCGGGTGGTGGGGCCGCGACCGGCCCTTGCGCCACTTCCTCGCGCGCATAGGCGAGCATGGCGCCTGCCAGCACGTCCTTGGCCTCGGCGTGTGTGGGGATGCCGAAGCCCGGCACGTCGATGCCGATGATGCGCACGCCGTTGATCTGCTTCTTCAGCAACCGCAGCGGTACGCCGCTGGCAGTGGGCACGCACAAATTGGTTACAACAATCGCGTCGTAATCGGCCGGGTCGGCCAGGCCCTCAACCGCTTCCTTGATGTCCTCGAACAGCTTGCCGGTGACGAGCGTTTCGGAACTGAATGGCACGTAGCCGACGGTGCGGCGCGCGCCGTAGAAGTGCGAGGTGAAGGTCAGGCCGTAGACGCAGCAGGCCGAGCCCGAGAGGACGGTTGCGGTGCGGCGCATGCGCAGGCCAACGCGCAGCGAACCGAACGCCGGGCACATCGATTGCGGTTGATCGTGCGGGCCTACCGGGTAGTCGGCGGCGTAGCGGTCCAGCAGTTCTGAGCCTTGCGCCTTATTCGTCGCATCGCGCAGCACGTCCGCGCCTGCGTGGCAGCCGCCGCCTTCGACCGGCGGATCGAGTTCGATCCGGTCCGGTTCACGCGCGTGAAGCGCCCCATCAACGAGGTCTGTCATGGCCTAGACCTCGTCATAGACCACCTCAAGCGAGGGCTTCTTCTCGAATGATCCGCCGCGCATGTCAGCCTGTGTCGCCGGGACCAACTCGACGTTGCCTCCGGTGTCTTCGGGGGAGAAGAGGCCAAGCAGTCCATCCTGGTCGAGGGGCGTGGGCTGCCGCGGCGGTGCCGACGCGACATTGGACGCAAGCTCTGCGAAGAGACTGCCCCATTGCCCGCCGGGCTTGCCGATAATCTGGTAATTCGCCGACTTGCGCCGGATGTCCTCGTCCGCCGGGATGGCGCACAGAACCGGTATATCGACCGCGTTTGCGAAAGCCTGCGCCTCGCCGGTGCCGTCGTCCTTGTTGACGATCATGCCGGCAACGCCGACATTGCCGCCCATCTTTCGGAAGTATTCCACCGCCTTGCAGACGTTGTTCGCCACGTAAAGCGACTGCAGGTCGTTCGATCCGACGACGATGACCTTCTGGCACATGTCGCGCGCGATCGGCAGGCCGAAGCCGCCACAGACCACGTCACCCAGGAAATCGAGCAGGACGTAGTCGAAGCCCCAGTCATGGAAGCCGAGCTTTTCGAGCAGCTCGAAGCCGTGGATGATGCCGCGACCGCCGCAGCCGCGGCCGACTTCGGGACCGCCCAGTTCCATCGCGAACACGCCGTCGCGCTGGAAGCAGACGTCCTCGATCCGCACTTCCTCGCCGGCCAGTTTCTTGGCTGAAGAGGTCTCGATGATCGTGGGGCAGGCCTTGCCGGCGAACAGCAGGCTGGTCGTATCGGACTTGGGATCGCAGCCGATCAGCAGCACGCGCTTGCCCTGTTGGGCGAGCATGTAGCTGAGGTTGGACAGGGCAAAGCTCTTGCCCGAGCCGCCCTTGCCATAGATCGCGATGATCTGCGTCTCTTTCTTCACTTCCCCGGTGTGCGGGGCGTCAGGCTCGATCGACGCTTCATCGCGCAGAGCGGCGGCATGTGTATCCAGCATCGTCATGCGCAGTTGCTCCAGTCGAGGACCATCTTGAGGCAGTCGGCATCGAGGAAGGCTTCCGGATAGGCATCCGGGGCTTCCTCAGCCGGGCGCTGGTGAGAGACCAGACCGGCAAGATCGAGTGCGCCGCTGTCGATCAGGGCGCGGGTAGAGGTAAGATCGTCCGGGCCCCATTCGGCGGCGACACGGAAGCGTGCCTCGGCACGGAACGCGGGGGCGAAAGCGAAGCTGGGGCGGTTGGCGTAGAAACCTGCCAGCACGATCTCGCCCCTCTTGCGCAGGCGCGGAACCAGCAGGTCGAGGCAATCGGCATCGCCGCTGGCATCATAGATGTTGGCGTAATCGTGGCGGTCATCGTCCTTGGGGGCGATGACGTTGTAGCCTTGCGCGCCTGTGCGGCGGGCGGGCTTGTGCTCCCAGACAGTGGGGGCAGGGGCGCCAGCAGCGATGGTCATCCGCGCAAGCAGGCGGCCCAGCGTGCCATGGCCGATAATCAGATCGGGCGGGTCGCCGCCGTTCATGGCGTGAAGCGCAGTGGCGGCGAGCGCGAACAGCACGCCATCCTGGCCCAGCGACTCGGAGACCGGCAGGGCGCGCGCCGATGGCACGATCACCTGCCGCGCCGTGCCGCCGAAAAGGCCGCGCGCATCGCGATAACAGGTCGCGCCGGGGACAAAGACCCAGTCGCCGATGCGGGCCTGCACTTCGCTGCCGGCGTCGACAATGCGGCCGAGGGATTCGTATCCGGGCACCAGCGGGTACCCCATGCCCGGGAAGTTGGGCATCTCGCCCGACCAGAGAAGCTTTTCGGTTCCGGCACTTACGCCGCTCCACTGGACTTCGACCAGAACGTCAGAAGGGGCGAGCGCGGCGGAAGCGGCGTCGGAGCCTTGTCCTGACGTCAAGGCAAGCCTGCGAAGCGCGATGCGCCTCGGTGCTTCCAGTATGACCGCCAGCGACTCCATGCCGGTCTTCCCCTCTCCCGGTGATCCGGGCCGTGCCGCAGTATCCGGATGGGTACTGTCAGGCAGTGTTCACCATACGCTAACGCCAAAGAGTGTCAAACAGATTGGACGGTTATAACTGTCAATATGAACTAACAATGACCGAGGCGATCACGGGCATTGCCGTGCGCTTCTGCTGCCAGTGCGGGAAGCCCGCCTTGCGAAGCATCTCGCCATATTCAGCTGGTGTGCGAGGGCGTCCGGAGTTCATCGCCCAGAGATACAAGCCAAAATAGGCGTCACCCATGGCTTTTGCCCCGCGTGCGCCGGCCATCGGTTCGGCAATGACAAGGCGGCCGTCCTCGGGAAGAGCTGCCCTGATTCCGCGCAAGATCTGAAGGCAGCGATCATCGTCATGATCGTGGAGAATTCGCGACAGCGTGATGCAGTCGTAGCCTGTAGGCGGGGTATCGGCAAAGAAGTCACCCGGATGTCGGGAGACTCGCGGCGGCAGATTCGTCGCACCAGCCAGAACGGGAGGCAGATCGAATATGCCCAGCTCAAGCGAAGGGCATGCCGCGGCCAGCGCATTGACGAAAGCGCCATGACCGCCGCCGATATCGAGCAGGCGGCGGTGGCGATCGAAGGCGTAGGCACCCATCGCCTGCTGCGCAACCATCTGTTGCGAAGCGGCCATCAGTGAGGAGTACCGACCGGCAGTTTCACCATCGGTTTCAGGGTGATAGTGCCAGAAATTCGACAGGGCGGTTGGCTTCTGCCGGTCCTGCCGCAGCAGAGCAAGCGGGTCGGCGAGATCCGCGTAAAGCAGCGGGTGATGTCGAACCATGGCAAGCGCGCCGGGGTTGGAAAGCAGCGCGGCGCCCTGCTGACCGAGCATCCAGCAGCCCGGAGCAACCTCTTCTGCAAGGTCCAGTGCAGCGGCGGCGCGCAGCAGCCGAGTCGCGGCGGCGCGGCTCAGTGCGGCCGACCGGGCGATATCGTCGGCACCGCACGGTCCAGCATCGAGCAGGTCGAGCAGGTCGACCTGGACCGCGGCTAGCAGGACCTGCGAATAGCTGAAGCCCGCCACCAGATCGAATGCGCTGGCGGCGCGGCGCCTTGAGATGCTTGCGAAAATGGGGAGGCGAGATGCCCAGTCCTGAAACACCGGGCTGCCCAGAACCCGGTTGCGCCAATGGGTCCAGCGGCGTCGCCACCGAGGGGGCCATTTGGGAGGGCTCTGCGCCGGCGGCGCATCCGTCAAGGGGGCAACGTCCAGCATATGTCCAAAAGATTGGACATTTGTGGTGTAAAGGTCAATTGTATTCGGTGGAGGGTTTCCCTCCGAGAGAGGAGCATGCCTTGGCATCGCGGGTGGCGATCATCGGCGCGGGCATCGGCGGCCTGACGGCAGCCGCGCTGCTGGCTGCGCGCGGGGCCGCCGTCACCGTCGTGGAGAAAGCCGCGCACCCCGGCGGCAAGGCGCGTCAGCTTATCGTTGACGGCGCCTCCATCGATGCCGGGCCCACCGTCTTCACCCTGCGTGACGTGTTCGAGGGCATCTTTGCTGCGTGCGGTGCCGACCTGGCCGACTTTGTCGACATCCGCCGCGCCGACGTGATCGCCCGCCACGCGTGGGGGCCGGAGCGGCATCTCGATCTCCATGCCGATCCGGAACTGAGCGAGCAGGCCATCGGTGACTTTGCCGGCGCTTCGGCCGCCGCAGGCTTCCGCGCCTTTCGCAAGGAGGCCGCGCGCATTCACGGCATCATTGACCGTCCGATGATGCGCGGCAGCAAGGTCAGCTGGCCGCTTCCGCTGATGTGGCGCATCGGCCTGTGGCGCATGGGC
The DNA here is from genome assembly GCF_003454795.1 of Novosphingobium sp. THN1. Lineage (GTDB taxonomy): Bacteria > Pseudomonadota > Alphaproteobacteria > Sphingomonadales > Sphingomonadaceae > Novosphingobium. Next base: position 95,515 of record NZ_CP028347.1, on the reverse strand, counting down.
GATCTTCTGGCGATCCGGCCCTACGAATCGATGTGGAAGGTGTTGGGCGAACACTTTGCCGACCAGCGTCTGCGCCAGCTTTTCGCGCGCTATTCGACCTACTGCGGTTCCTCCCCGTTCGAGACACCGGCAACCTTGATGCTGATTGCCCACGTCGAGGCGCAAGGCGTCTGGCTGATCGAAGGCGGCATGAGCGCGCTGGCCGGAGCTCTGATGCGCCTTGCGCAGATGCACGGCGCGAAATTCCGTTTCAGTACCGGCGCCGCCCTCATAGAGACCGCACAAGGACGCACATCGGGCCTGATCCTCAGCAATGGCGAGCGGATTGCCGCCGATGCGATTGTCGCCAATGCCGATCCCGAGGCTCTCGCCGCAGGACGCTTCGGGCCTCTGGGCGCCATGGCGGTGCCATCGCATGGCGTGCGCAAGCGGTCGCTCTCGGCGATGGTCTGGCTGGCAAATGCCCGCACCTCGGGCTTCGCGCTGCAGCGCCACAACGTGTTCTTCTCGCCCGACTATGCCCGCGAATTCAGCGACATTCGCGGTGGGGCTCCGCCATGCGATCCCAGCGTCTATGTTTGCGCGCTCGACCGCGAGGGTGGGGCCGATGTGCCGCCGGGCCACCGTGAACGTCTGCAGATCATCGTCAATGCGCCCGCCAATGGCGACACCCATACTTACACCGAAGAGGAGAAGGCCCGGTGCACACAGGCCATGAGGCGCAGCCTTCAGCGTTGCGGACTGGAGCTGGAGGACAACTTTCCCCACACGCTGCTGACACCGAACGCCTTCGAGAACTTTTTGCCCTCGACCGGGGGGCGATCTATGGTCGGGCCTCGCACGGTTGGGCGGCGTCCTTCCTCCGGCAGGGTACGCGGACCCGGATCCCTGGGCTCTACTGCGCGGGTGGAAGCACCCATCCGGGGGCCGGGGTGCCGATGGCCGCCTTGTCCGGGCAACTGGCGATGCAGGCTGTGGTGCAAGACCTCGCTTCGATGCGCAGATCCCGCCCGGTGGTTATGGCTGGTGGTATGTCGATGCGATCAGCGAGTGCGGACGCCATGGGCTGACGATCATCGCCTTCATCGGCAGTGTATTTTCGCCCTACTACAAGAAAAGCGGCCGCGGCGATCCGCTGCAGCACTGCGCCTTGAACGTGGCGCTCTACGGCCCCGGCGCGCGCTGGACCATGACTGAGCGTGGGCGCGGCAGCGTCGCGCGCGATGCGGACAACCTGCAGATCGGGCCGAGCGCGGTGCGCTGGACCGGAGACTCGCTCGAAATCGATATCGAGGAGATGGACAAGCGGGTTGGGGTGCCGTGGCAGCGTCGTGTGGCCGGCAAGGTTCGCGTCTATCCCGAAGCGACCAACGACCGCGCCTTCTCGCTTGACCCGGAGGGGCGCCACCGCTGGCACTGCATTGCCCCGCGCGCGCGGATCGAGGTCCGGATGGAAAAGCCCGGTCTCAGTTGGAAGGGCAGCGCCTATCTCGATTCGAATTTCGGCGCGGAGTCGCTGGAGGAAGGCTTCCGCGTCTGGCACTGGTCCCGCGCCCATGGGCGCAGCGGGTCGGTGGTCTGCTACGAGGGCATCCGTCGCAATGGCCAGGGCTTTGCCAGCGCCCTGCGCTTCGGTGCGGACGGGGTGCCGCACGAGGAGGAAGCGCTGCCGCCGGTCGCGCCCTTGCCGAACACACTATGGCAGATGGAGCGCAAGACGCGGGCGGACAGAGGCCATGCCAGCGTCATCCGCACCTGGGAGGACGCGCCGTTCTATGCCCGCTCCACCCTGTCATCGCGCCTGTTCGGAGAGCCGGTCGTGGCGGTACAGGAAAGCCTTGATCTCGATCGTTTTTCTTCGCCAATCGTGCAGTTCATGCTGCCGTACCGGATACCGCAAGGCTAGTCTTCCGGGTTCTGCTTCTTCGCCTTGTCCTTGGCGATCTCGCGGTTGACTGACCATAGCTGATAGACGCCAAAGCCCAGCGCGATGACGGCGGTGAAGACGATTTCCACCCAGCCGAAGTGTTCGCTCATCGAATTCATGCTGGCTCTCCCTCCTTTTGCGCGCTTGCAGCGGCGAACGTGCGGATCAGTTCAGCGGCCTTCGCGGGGCACTCCTCATGCGCAAGATGCCCCAATCCCGGCAGCACTTCCACACGGCAATCGGGGATCAGCCTTGCGGCCTGTTCTACAGACGACAGCGGCACGGCGGTGTCGCCACTGGAATGGACCAGCAGCACGCGGTTTATCAACTGCGGCAGCAACCGGCTGAGCGCTTCAAGGTCCCAGCTTGCCATCATTTCCATCGCCCCGCCGCAGTGGTGATGATTGCCCATAAGCGCCTCGTAGGCGGCAATTCCCATGGCATCGATGGCAGAGCCTGTGGCGCGGCGCAGGAAGCGCCCGGTCTCGCCGGGAATGCGGGCAATGCCGGCCAGCATGCGCGGCACGAACGGGTTCACGAACAGCATCCTGGCCAGCGAAGGGAACAGCTTGGCGGCAAGGCCGGGGAAGGGCATCAGCGCGGGGTTGAAGCCGATCAGGGGTGTGGCTGCGCCCTGCAAATGGACGGCCTCGATTGCTATGGCCGCGCCCGCGGAGTGGCCGACCATCAGCGATGGCTTATGGTCCAGCGCATCGAGCAGATCGATCACGGCACTTGCCATGCCGGGCAGCGTCAAGCCTTGGCGCGGACGGCCTCTGGTAAAACCGTGGCCGGGCAGGTCGGGGGCGATCACTGTGAAGTCCTGCGCCAGCAGTGGCAGCACGTCGCGCCAGCTGTGCGTTGCCGCGCCGGTGCCGTGGAGCAGCAGGATCGTCGGCCCCTCGCCGGTGACCTGAACATGCCATCTGAGCCCGGGCGTCTCCACGAAGCGGCTTGCCTCGCGGTTGGGCCAGTTCCGGCCTTCGACGTTCCAGCGTGGCCCGCTCATGCGCGTTTCTTCTGAGGCTCGGCAGCAAGCGTCACCGCCGCCTTGAGCGCCTTGGCATCGGCGAAGGGCAGCGGCAGGTAGCGCGCCCGCATGGCTTCGGCGATACGGGCAGCTTCGGGCCGAGGGCGCGGGGAAATGTCGATCACCACGGCATCAAGACCCGCGCTGGCAATTCCCCGTGCGGCGGTCAGCGCGTCGGCATTGGCCTGGGCGCGGCCGGATGAGCCGTCTGCGCCGATGTTCGCGCTGCCGTCGGTTAGGAATACGAGAAACGGTGTGCGGCCGCGGCTCATCACGGCATCTGCCAACTGGCGGGTCAGGGCAATGCCGCGGGCAAGCGGGGTGCCGCCGCCGCCGGGCAGTTCGGCAAGGGCGCGTTTGGCGCGGGTCAGTGAGCGCGTGGGCGGCAGCAGCAGGTCTGCCTCGGTCCCACGGAAAGCGACCAGCGCCACTTCGGCACGCTTCACATAGGCCTGGGCAAGGATCAGCTCGACCGCGCCCTTGGCCTCGGACAGGCGGGCGAGAGCTGCCGAGCCTGAGGCATCGACCGCAAAGATGGTGACCGTCGTGGCGCATTCCTCGAAGCGGCGGACCCTGAGGTCGTCGCGACGAAAGCGGATCGGGCCGGCACCTGCGGGAGCCGGATCGCGCCTGCGCAAGGGCTGCCACGGGATCGCCGCGCGAAGGGTATCGACGAGCGCCATGCGAACACCGCCGCCGGGCATGCCCGGGCGCGCACCAAGGGGCTTGCCGCGCAGTGCCGAACCGGTGCGGCGTCCAGCGCCTCCGCCACGCGCCGACCGCTGTGCGCGACCGGATGCGATCAGTTCGAGCACATCAGGCGGGATCATGGCGCGGGCCGCTTCGATCAGCAGGTCTTCGGGCAAGTCCGGCGCGCTGTCGTCATCGTCGTCGTTGTCCGGGCGCTCTGCCTCTTCCGGCTCTCGCTCCGGTTCGGGAGGCGGGGGCGCTTCGGGTTCGGGCGGCAGCTGCGTCGCGCGCGGAGCAAGGACGAGGCGGGTTGCGGCTTCAAGGTCGGTGCGGCGGACGGTGTCTTGTCCACCAAGCACCGCGTGCGCCCTTGTAACCGCAGCGGCTTGCAAGAGCGGGCGGATCGACGCGATGCCAAGCGCTGTTGCAGTGGCAGCAAGGGCTGACATCGCCTCGCTTTCGAGCGCGGCCGCGCGGCCTGCATCGCAGGGCTCGGGCATCTCGCAGTGCAGGTCTGCCGCACGCACCCCTTGCAGGCTGAGGTCGAAAGCCACCCGTTCCATCAGGGCCAGCGGCGGGCGCTCGTCCGGGCCTTCGCCATCGTCGAGCAGGACGAGCAGGAAGCCGCCGCCATTGTCGAGCGCCTGGGCGATCCGGCCCGCAGTGTCCGTGCGCAGGCGTTCCGCCATGGGCACGACCAGCACGCCGCCCGCCACCTCAGCCAGCAAGCCGCGTTGGAGAACCAGCGAACCCGTGGCGAGGCTGGCGGCAATGTCTGTGCCACCGGTCAGCCGGTCCTCATCGATATGACCGGGCAGGCGGCGGAAGGACGTGCCCTCGGGAAGCAATCCGCGCAGCGCTTGCAAAACGAGATCGCGCGCCGGTCCGCCGCCGCGGAGCACCATGCCGCCAAGCTTTCGGTCTGCGGCCAGCAGGCGCGCTGCCAAGAGCGCATCTGCCATCGCATTTGTCATTTGAAATGTTCGGCGATCGCGCGATCAATCCGTGCGGTCGATCCGCTTTCGTCGAGCACGTCGCGGCGCAGGCGGTGGCGCAGGGCCATCGGCGCAACGTGAAGCAGGTGATCGCGCTTGACCACCTTTGCGCCCTTCAGCGCCGCATAGGCGCGCGCGGCGCGCATCAGGGTGAGTTCGCCACGCAGGCCGTCAACGCCCACGGCGCTGCAGATCCCGGCGGCATCGATCAGCACGCTATCCGGCACCTCGATCTTCGCCAGCTTCTTCTGCCCGCGCGCGATCTGCTGCAGGACTTTCTCGTCCTCCTCGGCCCACTGCGAGGCAAATGCCTCGCTGTCGGCATCGTGCGAGGCGCAGCGGCGCATGATTTCGACGCGGTTCTCGATCTCGCGCGGGGTGCGCACTTCGACCGAAAGGCCGAAGCGGTCGAGCAGCTGCGGGCGGAGTTCACCCTCTTCCGGGTTGCCGCTGCCGATCAGCACGAACTTTGCCTTGTGGCGCACCGACAGCCCCTCGCGCTCCACCACGTTCTCGCCCGAGGCGGACACGTCGAGCAGCAGGTCGACCAGATGGTCTTCGAGCAGGTTGATCTCGTCGATGTAGAGGAAGCCGCGGTGCGCCCGCGCCAGCAGCCCCGGTTCAAACGTCTTTTCCCCGGTGCGCAGCGCGCGTTCCAGATCGAGCGAGCCGAGCACCCGGTCTTCCGTGGCGCCCAGTGGCAGATCGACGAACGGCACCGGCCGCTTGCTGGCCTTGTTCGATTCGCAGGGGCCAGGGCAGGAATGCGGCGCATCGGGCGAGCAGCCATAGCGGCAGCCGTCCATCACCATGATCGGCGGCAGCAGGCTGGCGAGGGCGCGGGCAGCGGTGGACTTGCCTGTCCCACGGTCACCAAACACCATCACTCCGCCGATGGAGGGATCGACCGCTGCGATCAGGAGCGCGAGCTTCATCTCGTCCTGACCGACGATCGCAGAGAAGGGGAAGCGCGCCATCTGTCCAGAAGTGTGGACACATATGGCCGTCAGGACAAGCGGAATTATTGCCGATCAGAAGTCTTGATCAATCGGTCCTTGAGTGTGTGCATCGTCCACCACACGCCCAGCACCATCGGCAGCACCAGCAAGCCGATCACGAACTCGTCCGAAACGCCCAATGCGCTGTCGGGCACGGCATAGAGCGCGTACTTGATCAGCCCCAGAACATAGTAGCTGAGCGCCACCGCAGACAGGCCCTCGACCAGCTGCTGCAAACGCGCCTGCATCGATATCGACTGCTCCATCGACCGCAGCAGCTCGGCATTCTGGTTCTCGATCCGCGTATCGATCCGCGCGCGCAGCAGCGACGTCAGCTGCTCGGTGCGTTCGCCGATGCGCTCGATCCTCTCGCTGGTGGCGATGCAGGTGTTCATGGCCGGGCGGAAGCGGCGCTGGGTGAAATCAACCAGCGAGGCGTAACCCTCGACCGGCTGCACGTCGAGCTGCTCCAGACGCTCCTCGACGATCTGCCCGTAGGCGCGGGTGGCGTCCATGCGGAACGAGATCGCGGTTGCGACCGAGGCAAGATCGAGCGCGAGGCGTGACAGTTCCTCAAGCAGGCTGTCGTCGCGCGCGTCGCTGTCGGCGATGCGGTTTGCCAGATCGCTCAGGCGTTCTTCGGCTGCATCCAGCTTGGGCCAGCATTCGCGGGCAACCGGCAGGCCGAGCAGCGCCTTGTTGCGATAGTTGCCCAGTTCCTGCAGGCGCTGGATCTGGCGGGTCAGATCGCGCCGGTCGATGCCGTTGGCCGCGGCGAGCAACCGCCCGAAGCCATCGTCCTTCAGCCGGAAGTCCGACCATATGCGGATTCCGCCGCCCAGCGTGCTGGAAACAAGTTCATCGCGATTGATTGGGTGGCGATGGAGAACCTGCTCGACGTCGGCATCGCTTTGCGCCAGCCACACGCGCGTGCTGCGCACGATCTGGCCGGGTAGGGTGCGTGCCCAGGCGATGGCGGCCGACAGCTCTGCATCGTCAGTCGGATCGAGAAAGCCCTCGTCGTCGCAGGGCGCACAAAACAGCGTCAGGCTGCTGCCTTCGCTCTGGCGTTCCCAGGTGAAGGTGACCCTCTCGTTGATCCGGCCTTCGCGGTGCGTCGGATTGCCGACGTTGTCAGTGCTCTCCGTCAATGCCTCGATGGCGGAGAGTTCCTCGGCACGCTCGCTGTCGTCGATCGCAAGGACCCACTGCACGATATGGCAAGGCACCGGCAAGGGCGGCCAGCGCCGCAAATGCATCTCGCCAACGGCCCTGCTTCGAAGGTCATGGTCGCGCATCGGTGGAAATCCCTGACGCGGCTGGCAGGAGAGAGGCACCATTGACGCCGCCGCTTGGCCAAAACGCTATGCCAAGAGTGGCGCGCCACCAAACGGATTTCCGTGGTTTCGTGCAAGTGCCTGCCGGGATTGCCCAAAAGAACTAGGCTTTCGCGCGATGGGCGCCGAAGCCCCTTGACCGCGTGAACGTTCTCAATTAGGTGAACGTTCACAAGAGCGCTGATGGCGAGCATTTCGCGTGGCAGTGCCGAGGTTGTAAAAGGGGAGGATCATGAAGGTTTCCATGACACGTTCCGCTGCCGTTCGTGCAGCCAGCATGGGTGCCCTTGCACTCGCACTCGCCGGGCAGGCCGTCCACGCGCAGGAAGCGCCGCAGGATGCCGCTGCTCCGGCTGAAGAAGGCGAAGCCATCGTCGTCACCGGCATCCGCGCCTCGCTGTCGAAGGCTCTCGACATCAAGCGCAGCGCGCAGGGCGTCGTCGATGCGATCTCCGCCGAAGATATCGGCAAGTTCCCCGATACCAACCTTGCCGAATCGCTGCAGCGCATCACCGGCGTTTCGATCGATCGCAACAGTGGTGAAGGCTCCACCGTCACCGTTCGCGGCTTCGGTCCGGACTTCAACCTTGTCCTGCTCAACGGCCGCCAGATGCCTGCCTCCAGCCTCGGCGGCAGCAGCGGCGCCCCGGCCTCGCGTTCGTTCGATTTCGCCAACCTTGCTTCCGAAGGCATTGCCGGCGTCGAAGTCTACAAGTCGGGCCGCGCCTCGCTGGCCACCGGCGGCATCGGTTCGGTCATCAACATCAAGACTGCCAAGCCGCTCGAGCGCCCCGGCTTCCATGGCAGCATCGGCGCCAAGGCGGTCTACGACACCTCGCTGTTCGACGGCACAAGCATTACCCCTGAAGTCTCGGGCATCATCAGCGATACCTTTGCCGACAACCGCATCGGCGTGCTGCTGACCGGTTCGTATCAGGACCGCAAGGCCAGCCAGGCGCAGTTCAACGCGGGCTGGCGTGAAGGCTATCTCGGTTCGGAAAACAATTGGGGTTCGCTGGCGCAGCCCGGCACGCCGGGTGCTGCCAACATCCAGAACCGCCCCGGCCCGAACGACATCTACCAGGTCACGCAGAACGCCGGCTACGATTTCACCACGTTCCGCCGCAAGCGCATCAACGGCCAGGCCGTGGTGCAGGTCAAGCCGACCGACACGCTGACTGCCACGGTGGACTACACCTTCTCGCAGAACACCATCGACGCCCGCACCAACTCGATCGGCGTGTGGTTCAACCACGGCGATACTTCCAGCAGCTGGACCGATGGCCCGGCGGCCGGCCCGAACTTCTATGCCGAGAACTTTGGCCCCGGCAAGGACCTCGCCATCACCGGTGCGGTTGCGGCCAACCGCTCGCGCAACCAGTCGATCGGCGGCAACCTCAAGTGGGACGGTCCCGGTGGTCTTCGCCTCGAACTCGATGGCCACCACTCGACCGCCGAGAGCAAGCCGACCAAGCCTTATGGTTCGGGCATTGCCGTTGGCAGTGCGATCTTCGGCGTGAAGTCGCAGAAGGTCGATTACACGTCCGACATGCCGGTCATCAGCGTGCAGATGTATCCGGGCTCCGAGATCAAGGCCTCGAATATCCGCCCTGCCGGCAACGCCTTCCGCACCGCCTACATGCGTGACGAGATCAACGAGGTCACCTTCCGCGGTGGGTATGACTTCGATGCCTCGTTCATCGACAGCCTCGATTTCGGCGTTACCTACACCGAGAACAAGGTGCGGTCGGCATTCGGCGTGATCCAGAACGATACCTGGGGCGGCACGCTCTCGGCAGCTGAAACCCCGGACGATCTTTACCAGATCCGCGATCTGCCCAAGGATCTTTCCGGCATGTCGGGTTCGCAGGATGCCTCGATCATCCCGAACTACTTCAACATCGACACCGACGGCCTGATCCGTCTGCTCGACAGCAAGATCGGGATCTGCAGCACCGCCGTTACGGCCGGCACCTGCATCGCCAAGTACACGACCGACCGCACCGTCCGCGAACGGACCTGGGCGCCGTATGTGCAGACCAAGCACTCGTTCGATCTGGGCGCGGGCACGGCAAACCTGCGCCTCGGCCTTCGCTACGAGAAGACCAAGGTCGATTCGACCGCGCAGGTTCCAATCCCGGTCCGCACCATCTGGACTGGCGGCAATGAAACCGCGATCGATTACGGCAACCCGCAGCAAGTCGCTGCCGCCTCGCTCAAGGGCGAGTACGAGAACTGGCTGCCGGCAATCGACTTCGACATGGAGCCGGTCCGGAACGTCCGCCTGCGCGCCAGCTACAGCCAGACGATCACGCGTCCCGACTATGCCTCGCTGCAGGGCGGCACCACGCTCGCCTCGCCGATCCGCATCGGTGGCAGCACGGCGTCGAGCGGCAATCCGGGCCTGCTGCCGTACAAGTCGAACAACGTCGATCTTTCGGCTGAATGGTATTACGCGCCGACCAGCTACGTTTCGGTGGGCTTCTTCCACAAGGTCGTGAAGAACTTCATCAGCCAGACGCAGGTCAACCAGCCCGCGTTCGGCCTGACCAACGCTGCCGCCGGCGCCAATGCCGCAGCCGCACGGGCAGCGCTGGGTCCGAATGCCACCGCGCAGCAACTGCTCGACTACATCGGCGCAAACTTCCCCTCGACGGTCATTCGTGACAACAACGGGGTGGTCACCGGTGTCGTCGGCCAGGCGTCCGATCCGCTCGTCAACTTCATCACCACGCAGCCGACCAACAGCGACCAGAAGGCCAAGCTGTGGGGTTGGGAATTCGCGGTCCAGCACAGCTTCTGGGATACCGGCTTCGGTGCGATCCTGAACTACACCGTGGTGAAGAGCGACACGAAGTTCGACAACACCCTGCGCTACACCATCCCGCAGTTCGCGGTGAACGGGGTCAGCGACAGTGCCAACGCCGTGCTGTTCTACGACAAGAACGGTCTGCAGGCGCGCGTTGCCTATAACTGGCGTGACGGGTTCCTCTCGGGCTACGGCTTCGATCCGTACTACGTGAAGGCCTATGGCCAGTTCGACGCCAGCGCATCGTACGAAATCCGCAAGGGCGTGACGGTGTTCGTCGAAGGCATCAACATCACCAACGCCGACCGCAAGGGCTATCAGCGCAACAACCAGACCGTGTTCTTTGCGGCACCGGGTTATGCGCGCTATGCTGCCGGTGCGCGGTTTACTTTCTGAGCCTGACGGGATGACCTTCGGGTAACGAAGAACCGGCGGCCCGTATTGCTTCGGCAGTGCGGGCCGCAGGGGTTTTGAAGACTGAGAGGCTGGCCGGATCAACCGGTGGCCGAAACGGGTGAGAGATGATCGGGTCGGTGAAGCAGGTTGTCATCGTCGGAGGCGGCACCGCAGGGTGGCTTTCGGCGTGCCTGCTTGCCGCGCGACGGCCCGAACTTGCCATCACCCTCGTCGAGGCGCCGGATATCCCGACCATCGGCGTGGGCGAGGGCACCTGGCCGACCATGCGCGAAACGCTCGCCACCATCGGAATTCACGAGGCGGAGTTCCTCAGCCAGTGCGACGCTTCGTTCAAGCAGGGTTCGCGCTTCGATGGCTGGGTCGATGGTTCTGCGCAGGACAGCTACCTTCATCCGTTCACGCCGCCCCCGCCGGGCGACATGGCTGCCATGCTGCAGGCGTGGCGCGCGCAATCGCCGGACCTTCCCTTCGCCACGCTGATGACGCCGCAAGCTGCGGCCTGCGACGAGAACCTCGCGCCACGCCAGCGCGCCATGCCCGATTACGCCGGGGCGCTGAACTACGGCTATCATCTCGATGCCGGCAAGTTTGCCGCGCTTCTGAAGCGCCATGCGACGACGCGGCTCGGCGTGACGCATATCTCGGCGCAGGTGACTGCCGTTGCCGACGACGAGGCGGGCAACATCGCCAGTCTTAGCCTGCACGACGGGCGGACAATTGCCGGTGACTTCTTCATCGATTGCTCCGGGCTCGCCGCGATCCTGATCGGTGACCACTGCGGCGTGCCGTGGGTGGACCGGTCCGACGTGTCCTTCAACGACAGCGCGCTTGCCCTGCAGGTGCCGGTCGAACCCGGCAGCGCGATTGCCTCGCAGACGATCGGCACCGCGCACGAAGCGGGCTGGATCTGGGACATTGCCCTGCCGACGCGGCGCGGCATCGGCTGCGTGTTCTCCTCGCGCTTCATGGACGATGCGCGCGCCGAGGACGTGCTGCGCTCCTATGTTGCGGCGAAGATGCCGGGGACGGACCTATCCGCGCTGCGCCCCCGCAAGCTGACTTTCTCGACCGGCCACCGCCAGCGTTTCTGGCAGGGCAACTGCCTCGCCGTGGGTCTCTCGGCCGGCTTCATCGAACCGCTCGAAGCCTCGGCCATCGTCACCATCGAGCTGTCGATCAAGGCGCTCGCCGAAAACTTCCCGCGCCGCGCGGCGACGATGGGCCTGCTGGCCGATCGCTTCAACGAACTGTTTCGCTACCGCTGGGACCGCATCGTCGAATTTCTCAAGCTGCACTATGTCCTGAGCCGTCGGCCCGAGCCCTACTGGCTGGCGCAGCGCGATCCCGCCACGATCCCGCCACGGCTTGCCGAGGTGCTGGAACTCTGGCGCGACCAGCCTCCCTCGGCGTGGGACTTCCCACGCATGGACGAACTGTTCTGCGCGGCGAGCCAGCAATACGTTCTCTATGGCATGGGCTTCCCCGTGCCGACCGGAGCGCACAACGCGGCGGCCTCGCAGACCCTTGCCGAAGTGCGCCAGCGTTCGCGCGCACTGGCGGCGGCGCTGCCTTCGAACCGGACCTATCTCGATGCCCTGCGCCCTGCCGCGGCGGCAGACTCAATCGTCATGCACGGAGCGGCAGTGAAATGAGCAACCACGCAGTCCTCAATCCCGCCGATCACGGCGAGTTGCGCATCGACACTTCCGCCAGCGCCGAACTTGGCGACAACGTCATGGCCTGTGCCACGGTCCCGGCCGAGTTCCGCTCGGTTCAGGCGCACTATCCCATCGTCCTGCGCCGCGATCTTGCGACCGGCAAGCTGGAAGCGCTGGCGCTGCTGGGCTTCGAGACGGGGGAGAACCTGTTCCTGCGGGATGGTGCATGGGATGCACCCTACCGCCCGCTTTTCATGGCGATCCGCCCGTTCCTTGTCGGCCGCGCGGCGACGCCCGATGGCGTGGGCCAGGTCCACGTCGATCTCGACCACCCCCGCATCAGCAGGACGGGCGAGGGCGTGCGTGTGTTCGATGCGAGCGGCCAGCCCACGCCCTACCTTGAGGACATCGCCGCCAAGCTCGGTGATCTCGACCACGCCCACCGCGAATCCGCCGACTTCTTCGCCGCGCTCGACCGCTATGACCTTGCCGAGTCCTTCACCCTCGAAGTCACGCTCGATGACGGCGCGAAGAACTCGCTGGTCGGCTATCACACGATCAACGAGGAAAAGCTCTCCGCCCTCGATGGCCCTGCGCTGCAAGACCTCATGGCCAGCGGCCACCTCGCGCGGATCTACATGATCATCGCCTCGCTCTCCCACTTCGGCGATCTGGTCGCGCGCAAGAATGCCAAGGTTGCCGGTGGCTGAAACAACTGCCCTGAAGCTTCCTGCAGTCGCTGAGAGGACACTCGAACACCTGAGCGATCTCGACGCCATGCTGCAGGGCGCGCGCGAACCGTTCGTGCTGCGCGGGCTGGTGCGCGACTGGCCGCTGGTACAGGCGGGCCTTGAATCCGCCCGCGCCGCCCGCGCCTATCTGGTCGAGCGCGCGCGGCCAGTGCCGTTCACCGTCTCGCTGGCCGACCCCGGCAGCGGCGGACGCCTGTTCTATGACGCTGCCATGCAAATGAACTTCCGTACCGCGCGCGGCAAGCTGGCGGATATCTTCGCCGGGTTCGATGCCAACGAAGGCAGCGCCGATCATCCGGTGATCTACCTCGGCTCGATCGACGTGCCGACGCACTTCCAGAGCGTCGACGCCGAGAACCGCGTAGACCTCGGCACGCGCGATCCGATCACCAGCCTGTGGATCGGATCGCCCACCCGCATCGCCGCGCACAACGACTTTCCCGACAACCTTGCCTGCTGCGTCGCCGGGCGTCGCCGCTTCACGCTGTTCCCGCCCGAGCAGTTCCGCAACCTCTACCTCGGCCCCATCGACAACACCCGGCGGGCCGCGCGGTCAGCATGGTCGACTTCGCCGCGCCCGACTTCGACGCGCACCCGCGCTTCGCCGAGGCGCTGGCGCATGGACAGGTGGCCGAGCTTGAACCCGGCGATGCGTTGTTCATCCCCTCGATGTGGTGGCACCATGTCGAGGCGACAGAACCGTTCAACATCCTGCTCAACTACTGGTGGCGCGATACGCCGCGCTACATGGGCCAGCCGCAGACCGCGCTGACCCACGCCCTGCTCGCCATCCGCGACCTGCCCGAGGCGGACCGCGCGGTGTGGCGCGAGCTGTTCGACTACTACGTGTTCTCGGGCGGCGATGAAGCCCGCGCCCACATTCCCGAAGAGGGCCAGGGCGCGCTCGGCCCCATCGACGCGCAGGGCGCTGCCCGCATTCACCAGTTCATCCTGAGGAGCCTCAGCCAATGACCGCTTCGCATCTGCCCCGCCGCATCGTCATTGCCGGAGGTGGCACCGCCGGATGGATGGCCGCCGCCGCGCTTGCCCGCACGCTTGGGCCGGTCGCGCAGGTCACGCTGGTCGAGAGCGAGCAGATCGGCACGATCGGCGTCGGCGAAAGCACGATCCCGCCGCTGGTCACCTACAACCGCCTGCTCGGCATCAACGAGGCCGAGTTCATGCGCGCCACGCAGGCGACGTTCAAGCTGGGCATCAATTTCGAGAACTGGCGGGTCGAGGGCGAGAACTACTTCCACTCTTTCGGCGGCACCGGCAAGGATCACTGGTCGGCAGGCTTCCAGCACTTCTGGCTCCACGGTCTGGAGCGCGGCCACACTGAGCCCTACGGCGAATACTGCCTTGAACTGAAGGCAGCGGAAGCAGGCAAGTTCGCGCACTTGCCGGACGACCGGATGAATTACGCCTACCAGCTCGATTCCGGCCTCTATGCCAAGTTCCTGCGCACCATGGCCGAGGCCGATGGCACCATGCGGATCGAGGGCAAGATTGCCCGCGTCGAACTCGATGGCGAGAGCGGCGATATAGCGGCGCTGGTCCTGGAGGGCGACCGCCGCATCGAGGGTGACCTGTTCATCGACTGCACCGGCTTTCGCGCGCTGCTGATCGAAGGCGCCTTGCGCGCAGGCTACGACGACTGGACCCACTGGCTGCCCTGCGACAGCGCCATCGCCATCCAGACATCGAGCGTGCGCCCGCCCGTGCCTTATACCCGCGCCATCGCGCACGAGGCGGGCTGGCAGTGGCGCATTCCGCTGCAGCACCGCCAGGGCAATGGCGTGGTCTATTGCAGCGACTACCTTTCCCACGAAGCCGCACTCGAAAAGTTGCTCTCTACGGTCGAGGGCGAGAAGCTGGTCAAGCCCAACCACATCCGCTTCCGTACCGGGGCGCGGCGCAAGCAATGGCACCGCAACTGCGTGGCGGTGGGGCTTTCGGGCGGGTTCATGGAGCCGCTCGAGTCTACCTCGATCCACCTGATCCAGCGGGCCATCCTGCGCATCGTGCGGATGTTGCCGGCGGGCGTCATCAGCCAGCGCGACATCGACGAGTTCAACGACCAGCAGTTCACCGACATGGAGCAGATCCGCGACTTCCTGGTCCTGCACTACAAGGCGACCGACCGCCGCGACACGCCGTTCTGGCGGCATTGCGCCAGCATGGAAGTGCCCGCCAGCCTCGAGCACAAGATGGAACTGTTCCGCGAAACCGGCCGCGTGTTCCGCAAGAACGAGGAGCTTTTCGCGGAGAACTCGTGGGTGCAGGTGATGATGGGGCAGGGGATCAACCCGCAAAGCCACCACCCCGTCGCCGCCAAGCTGCGCGACGAGGAACTGAGGCATCTGCTTGGCAGTTTGCGCGAACAGGTCAGCCGCACGGTTGCCGCGCTGCCATCGCATGGCGATTACGTGGCGCGCTATTGCGGCGCGCAGGTTCCGGCCGCGGCATGAGTTTTCTGCTTCTGGCTGCAGCGGCGGTCCAACCCGATTGGCAACTCGTGTGGGCCGACGAGTTTGACGGCACCACGCTTGATCGCAATCATTGGGTCCTTGCCGAGGATTGTTGGGGCGGCGGCAACGAGGAGCGCCAGTGCTACACTGCGCGCAAGGCCAACCATCGCGTGAGCGGCGGAGTGCTGGAGATCATCGCCCAGCGCGAGGACTTCACCGGCCCGGCATACCCTCGCGACCAGCGCGACAGCATGGAGAAGTCCGAGGCGAAGCGGTCGAAGCCGTTCACTTCCGCCCGTCTTTCAACCGCCGGAAAGGCGGCGTGGCTCTATGGCAAGGTACAGGTGCGCGCGCGACTGCCGCAGGGGCAAGGCACCTGGCCGGCAATCTGGATGCTGCCGGAGGACTGGGCCTATGGCGGGTGGGCACGTTCGGGCGAAATCGACATCATGGAGGCGGTCAACCTCGGCGAGCCTTGCGAGACTTGCGAGGGCGGCCGCGAGAACCATGTGCTGGGCACGATCCACTTCGGCGGGCAGCCGCCGCGCAACCGCTATATCTCGGAGCAAACGCAGCTCCCCGATCCGACCGCCTTTCACACTTACGAGGTGGAGTGGGACAAGGATGGCATGGTCTGGCGCGTCGACGGCAAGGACTATGCCCGCCGCATGCCCCATGAATGGCACACGCTGGGGTCTGACAAGCCGGGCGCGCCGTTCGACAAGCCCTTCCACCTGATCCTCAACCTCGCCATCGGCGGGCACTTGCCAGAGGGGCGCAACACCAAGGGCGTGGACGCTTCCGGCTTTCCCAAGGCAATGGCGGTTGACTGGGTCCGCGTATGGCAAAAGCCCGGCGAAGCCGCTAACGCGGGCGTGGGAACGAAGAGCGGGGGTAACTGAGCTACCATGGCGCGAAGGCGGCAGGCGGTAACCATCAAGCACGTGGCGGCCGATGCGGGCGTCTCGCTGCAGACGGTCAGCCGCGTGATCAACAACGAGGCCAATGTCCGGCCCGAGATGCGCGAGAAGGTCCAGGCCTCGATCGACAAGCTGGGCTACGTGCCCTCGATCGCGGCGCAGCGGATGAGCGGATCGCGCTCCTACCTGATCCTCGCCCTCAACGACCGCGAACGCACGATTGCCGACTGGCGGGCGAGGCAGGGCACCGACTGGGTCGACCAGATGCTGCTGGGCGGCATGCTCGAATGCGCCGAACATGGCTATCGCCTGATCTTCGAACTTGTCGATACCCACAACGATCACGTCGAGCGTGAACTGGGCGCGGCGATTGCAGCGCTACAGCCCGATGGCGCGATCCTCACCCCGCCGCACTCTGACAATCCGCAGATCCTCGAGACGCTGACCCGCCACCACGTGCCGTTCGCGCGGATCGGCGCGCAAGTGCACGAGGAAGGGCTGCCCGATGGCATCATGGTTTCGATGGACGACGAAGGCGGCGCACGCACGGCGACGCGGCATCTGATCGAGCTTGGCCACAAGCGCATCGGCTTCATTTCCGGGCCATCGGAGTATCGCCTCTCGGCCAAGCGCATCGATGGCTGGAAGGCCGAGATGGAGGCAGCGGGGCTCGCCACCGCGGGCCTGCTCGAGGCCGGGGACTTCACCTATGCCTCTGGCGTGCGGGCCGCTCGCGCCTTGCTCGCCAGCCTCGATCGGCCGAGCGCGATCATTGCCAGCAACGACCAGATGGCGCTGGCCACGGTCGAGATTGCCGACGAACTGGGCCTTGCCATTCCGGCGGACCTGTCGCTGGTTAGCTTCGACAACACCCCACTGGTGCGCTTCACCCGGCCCGCGCTGACCGCCGTCGATCAGCCGATTGCCGAGACGACGGCCACGGCGGTGCGCAGCCTGATTGCGGTGCAGAAGGGCGAAGAGGTTGCAGGCGCGGTGATCCTCCCAATGGGCTTTGAGGTCCGTGGCTCCACCGGCCCGGCAGCGGCCTGCGGGGCGTGATCGCCGGACAGACCCGAGAACACCGCTTTCTTGCGCTCTATGCATTGGCGTGGGCTGGGTCGACGATTGCCTACGTCCCGTTCCTGACCCTGCTGCTGCCGATGCACGTGGGCGATCTGGCGGGAAGCGAGGCCGTGCGCTGGCTGGCTGCAACGACGTTTCTGGGCGCGATTGCCGCCAGCTTGTGCAACATCGCCTTTGGCTGGGCGAGCGACCTTGTCGGCAGGCGCCGCCCCTTCGTGCTGGCGGGTCTGCTGCTCTCCAGCGTCATGCTCCAGATTGCGCCGCGCACCGGGACCTTGCTTTCGCTGACCGCGGTGATCGCGCTGTGGCAGGTCGGGCTGAACATGATGCTCGGACCGCTGTCTGCGTGGGCCGGGGATCAGGTGCCGGACGGGCGCAAGGGGCTGCTTGGTGGTCTGCTCGCTTTCGCCCCGGCTTCGGGCGCGCTTGCCGGGCCTTGGCAACTTTGGGCGACGCCTTCTCGCTGGAAACGCGCTTTGCCGTCGTGGGCGTGATCGTGGCGCTTTGTGTCCTCCCGCTCGTGCTGCTGGGTGAGGACGGTTTTGCGCAAGGCGTGGCAAAGCCGGCCGAGGGAAGCGCTGTTGCGCGCAAGGTTCTCAAGGGCATGGCGACGCGCATGTGGCTGGCCCGCCTGCTGGTGCAGATCTCCGAAGCCTCGCTGTTTGCCTTCTTCTACCTGTGGCTGCGCTCGGTCGATCCGGGCCTTGCCGACGGCGCGATTGCCCGCGTCCTGCTGACGGCGATGGTCATCGGCGCGCTGGTCGCGCTTGTGGCCGGCGGCCGGGCAGACCGCACCGGGCAGCCGGTTTCACCGCTGGTGCTTTCGTCAGTCGGCGCTGCGCTGGGACTGATCATCATGGCGCTTGCCGCAGGGCGCGACGGCGCGATTGCCGGGTACATCCTGTTCGGTCTTTCGACTTCGGCGTTCCTGGCGCTGCATAGCGCCCACACCCTGCGGGTCCTGCCCGACAGCGCGCGGCGCGGGCGCGATCTCGGGCTGTTCAACCTGACCAACACGATCCCGTCGCTGGCGATGCCTGCGCTGACCTTGGCGCTTGTGCCAAGCCTCGGCTTCAGCGCGCTTTTCGTGGTTCTGGCGTTGCTCGCGCTTTGCGCAACCGTGCTTCTCATCGGATTGCGACGGGCTGCCTGACAGCCGTTTCGTCAAGGGTTGATTTCCGCTCGCAAACATGTGAGACGTTCGATTGAGAACGTTCACAGAATTTGGGGAAGTCGATGTCGAAGGGAAGCCTGCGTCCTGCCATGGCAAGTGTGGTGGCGCTATCATTCCTGCTGGCCGCTGCGCCGGTAACAGCGCAGGAAAGCGCGGTGGCCAATCCGGCGAACTGGCCGGTTGCTCACAGTCCGTCGACCATCACCGACGCCAGGACCGAGCGGGCCATCACCAGGCTGCTGCGCAAGCTGACGGTCGAACAGAAGGTCGGCCAAGTGATCCAGGGCGATATCAGCTCGATCAAGCCTGAAGACCTTGCCCGCTATCCGCTCGGGTCGATCCTCGCCGGTGGCAACAGCGGCCCTTATGGCGACGAGCGTGCCGATGCCGCCAAGTGGCTCAAGCTGGTAAACGAGTTCCGCGCCGCTTCGCGCAAGGCGGGGGCGGGCGTGCCGATCCTGTTCGGGGTCGACGCGGTCCACGGTCATTCGAACCTGCCGGGAGCCACGATCTTTCCGCACAACGTCGGGCTTGGTGCGGCGCATGACGCCGATCTGATCAAGCGCATCGGTGTGGCGACGGCGGCCGAGGTCGCGGGCTCTGGCATCGAATGGACTTTCGCCCCGACGCTCGCCGCCCCGCAGGACCTGCGCTGGGGCCGCGCCTATGAGGGTTATTCGAGCGATCCGGCGGTGATCGCCAGCTATTCGAAGGCGATGGTCGAGGGGCTGCAGGGCCCGTTGCTTGCCGGAAAGCCGCTGACGACCGAGAAGGTTGCCGCCAGCGCCAAGCACTTCCTTGCCGATGGCGGAACCGAACATGGCAAGGACCAGGGTGATGCCAAACTGGCCGAACCCGAACTCGTCCGCCTGCACGCACAGGGCTATCCCGTTGCCATCGACGCCGGGGCACTGACTGTCATGGCCAGCTTCTCGAGCTGGAACGGCGCAAAGAACCACGGCAACCGCTCGCTCCTGACCGACGTGCTCAAGAAGCGGATGGGCTTCGAGGGGCTGGTCGTCGGCGACTGGAACGGGCATGGTCAGGTTGAGGGCTGCACGCCGACCGACTGCGCCGCCTCGATCAACGCCGGGCTCGATCTCTACATGGCGCCCGACAGCTGGAAGGGTCTGTACGACAACACCTTGCGTCAG
Organism: Novosphingobium sp. THN1; assembly: GCF_003454795.1. GTDB lineage: Bacteria > Pseudomonadota > Alphaproteobacteria > Sphingomonadales > Sphingomonadaceae > Novosphingobium. The sequence goes on along the minus strand of NZ_CP028347.1, from coordinate 76,100 downwards.
GTGCGCGATGGCACAATCCCGATGGCGCGGCTGGATGACGCAGTGCGGCGCATCCTGCGGGTGAAGTACAAGCTTGGGCTGATGGGGCCTAAGCTGGTCGAGCGTGGCGATCCCGCAGCCGTGGGGGCGCAGGCGCATCTCGACGTGGCACGCGAGGCCGTCGCCAAGTCGCTTGTCCTGCTCAAGAACGAAGGGTCGGTCCTGCCGATCAAGCCGGGTGCCAAGGTGCTGGTGACGGGGCCGGGCGCCGACAGCATGGCGATGCAGGCCGGTGGCTGGACGATCACCTGGCAGGGCACCGACACGACGGGCGCCGATTTCCCCAAGGGCCGCACCATCGGTCGCGCGATCGTCGAGGCCGTGGCCGAAGCGGGCGGTTCCGCCGAGATTGCCAAGGGGCAGGGCGCGGTCAAGCCCGATGTCGCCATCGTGGTGTTCGGCGAACAGCCCTATGCCGAGTTTCAGGGCGATGTGCCGAACCTGCTGTTCCAGTCGCGCGAGGGCGAACTGGAGCTGATGAAGCAGCTCAAGGCCCAAGGCGTGCCGGTGGTGGCGCTGTTTTTGTCGGGCCGTCCGATGTTCGTGGGACCTGAGATGAACGTGGCCGATGCCTTCGTCGCGGCGTGGCAACCGGGCTCGCAGGGGCAGGGCGTGGCCGATGTGCTGGTCGCGCGCAAGGACGGCAAGCCGCCGCGCGATTTTACCGGGACGCTCCCGTTTGATTGGCCGCGCGATGCCCGTTCGCCGATGGTGGAGCCGCTGTGGCGCGTCGGCCATGGTCTCAGTTACGCAAAGCCCGCGAGCGTCGGCAAGGTCAACGAGGACCCTCGCGTCGAGGTGGGCAGCCTGCTGAGTGAAACGACCTTCATCCGTGCCGGCAAGGTGATCGAACCGTGGCGGCTGGGGCTGGACAGCGTGGTCACCATGCGCGCGGTCGATGTGGCGGCGCAGGAAGACGCGCGGCAGTTTACCTGGGGCGGCAAGGGCGACATCGCGCTCGACGGGCCGGTGGTGGATATGCAGCGCCACCTCAATGGCGGCTTTGCGTTGCGGCTCGACTGGCGGCTCGATGCGCGCGGGTCGGGGCCGGTGATGGTTGCCTTTGCGGGCGTGAAGCTGGACGTCAGCCAGAGCCTTGGGGCTGCGGGCAAGCCAGCGACCCTGCGCATCCCGCTGACCTGCTTTGCCGAGCATGGCGCGAAACTGAATGCAGTCGGTTCGCCCCTGCGCCTGAGCGCGGACAAGGGCTTCACGGTGAGTGTGCGCAACGCCCGCATCGAGGGCGTGGGCGAGACGATTCCGTGCCCGCCCTTCGTCCAGTAAGGCCTTAGGGAGTGCCCTAGCGGATCGGCGTGAGCAGGAAGGACGCTGCCACGCCGAGAATGATCAGCGCGAAAATTCGGCGGACCGTGCGCGTCCGCCGGGGATCCGACAGCCAGCCTTGGGCACGGGCTCCGGCAAGCACGATCGCGCAGTGGATCAGCGTGGCGATGGCCGTGCTGACGAAGCTGAGCAGGAGGGCGTTGCCAAGGCCAAGGGTTTCCCCACCAAGGAATTGCGGGGCGACGACCACGAAGAACAGGTAGGCCTTCGGATTGAGCAGGTTGATCAGCGCGCCGGTGGCAAAGGCGCGCCCGGTGGTGCCGTTGGCAGCAGGCGTTTCCTTGCCGGCGCCGCGCCAGGCTTCGACCGCGAGCCAGACCATCATCAGCGCGCCCGCGATGCGCAGGCCGTTCCACAAGGCGGGGAAGCTCTCGAGCAGGGCGGCGAGGCCGAGGGCCGCAAGCGCGCCGTTGGCGAGGAGACCGAGCGCGACGCCGGCCACCGCAGCCATGCCGTTTCGCCTGCCTTCAGTCGCAGCGAGGCCTGCCAGCCATGCCATGTTCGGGCCGGGCGTCAATTCGATCAGCAATACGGCAAGGGCGAAACCGACGATGTCCAAGCCTTGGGTCCTTGTGGGTGAAGGACTTGCAGTGGACGCGGCCACAATGGAACGCAAGCATATGAAGGATCATCCGCTGGCGAGTGCGGACGGTAACGCCGGTGGGAAGCTGACAGATCGCGCGACCGGTGCGGTGCCGTTGTGGCACGCAAGGGATGGGGCGCGGGACCGGGTGCGAGTGGCCGGGGGCGGTTCCGGGCCCCTGATCGGCTCAGCCTGATGGTCGGACATAGGTGAGAGGACGAAGCTTTGGCAGCGGCTCGCGGGCTGCCTTGGCTTCTGGCAAGCGGCTGCGTGAAAAGAACCTGTCGTTTGTGCTGACAAGTCGCACAATCATGGCGGGTTCCGCATCCGCAGCGTCGCTCAGGGTTCGGCGCCGTGCTATCAGCCCTGGGGTGTCCTGTCTGTCCTTGGGTAACGGCAGGTCTTGCCCGGTGGGTCTTGGGCTTTACGCCCCTTGTTGAACCCGCGCGCACCTGCCGCACCGATCGCGCCGGAAGCATCGGCACACAGCGTCAGCTTCCGAAGGAGAGGAGCGGGTTGGCCTTGTGCCCTCTCCTGACCTGTGGGCGGGGCGTATAACCTATATGGTTCGTTTTGTCAAGGTGGCTTGAGTTGGTTCACGCGGAGACGCGGAGAAGAAAAGGGAGACGCGGAGGGAAAGGGAGAAAGGGGTTTCGCGCAGAGACGCGGGGGAGCGGAGCGCGCAGAGAAGAAGAAAGGTCTGGAGGCGGCTTCTCCGCGTCCCCTTTTCTTCTCTGCGCCTCTGCGTGAAACAGAAAAAAATGCCCAGCCCGGGTCAAGCCCGGGGCGGCGGTTGTGTTTGTGGTGTGTGGGGTGTGGGTCGGGCGGTTGGGCGGTTGGGCGCACTGTACCGGCAAAGTCAGGACCGGGACGGCAGGAATCTCCTGGCTTCCGAGCATGAAATTGCGGGACAGACGTGGCGCTGCCCCATGGCGAAAACCGGGGCGGGCGGGGGCACTGCGGCTGGATTCAAATAGGCCGCTATTTTCGGAAACGAAAAGCAGCGAAAAATCCCGAAGACAAACCCGGCCATCGCCAAGCCAATTGGACGAGGCCGCCTTCGGGAGGATAACACCATGCGCACCAGCCGCCTTTGCCTGCTCGTTTCGGCCAGTATCATTGCAACGTTTGCGGCGCGATCTGCGGCTGCACAGGAACAGTCGGCCGCCGATACGGCCGCAAGCGATCCCAACGAAATCATCGTGACCGCACAGAAGCGCGCGCAGAGCGTGCAGGACGTGCCGATCGCGATTACGGCGGTGGCTGGATCATCGCTCGGCACCTTGCAGATGCGCAGCGGGACCGAACTGGCGCGCCAGACGCCGAACCTTTCGGTGAGCGTGCTGGGCAACGAGGATCAGCCAAAGTTTTCTGTGCGCGGCATCGCGCAATCGGCCTTCGATCTCAACGCCTCGTCGCCCACCGGCATCTTCTACGATGAAGTCTTCGTGCGGGCCTCGTTCCTCGGCGGTGCGCAGCTGTTCGACATGGACCGCGTCGAAGTGCTGCGCGGCCCACAAGGCACGCTGTTCGGCAAGGAAACGGTGGGCGGTGCAGTCAGCTACGTCACGCGGGCGCCGCAGTTCGACAACTCGGGCTTCATTTCGGGCGAGCTTGGCAACTACAGCTATGTCGGCCTGCAAGGCGCGGCGAACACGCAGCTGGTCGAGGACCGGCTGGCCCTGCGCGTTTCGTTCAATACCAGCGACAGCGACGGCTTCGTCAAGAACCTGCTGCCCGGCGGCCGGGACAAGTCGAACTTCAACAAGGTCGCGATCCGCACCGCGCTGAAGTACAAGGACGACGCCGGCTTCGATGCCACGCTGCGCTACAGCTACACGCGCAGCTCGCCCGAGGCGGTTGGCACCAATGTGACCGGCTATTTGCCCGGCAACACCAACGCTTTCGGTTTCGACCCCCGCCGTGATCCTGTGACCGGCAAGCTGCTGGATGCGCGCGAGGGGTACTATGATCGCGATGGCCGCATTCGCGTGCGTGGGGACGGCGTCAGCCTTACGCTGAACAAGGATCTCGGCAATGTCACGCTGACCTCGATCTCGTCATACCTCAAGGGCTACTTCCTCAACGAGGTGGATGGCGATGGCAGCGCGGCAAACCTCCTGGCGCTCGATTTCGAGGCGCGGACCAAGGAGTACATGCAGGACCTGCGCCTGACGACGAAGTTCGATGGACCGTTCAATGTCATCGCCGGCCTGTTCTACTTCCGCGATACGCTGGACAACCTGTTCCACGTCTCGCAGTTCAACGGGGCGTTCGACGGGCGGCAAACCTATCGCCAGACGCGCACCTCCTATGCTGCCTACATGGACGGCACTTACGACTTCTCGCCTTCCTTCAGCCTGTACGGCGGGATCCGCGTGACGCATGACAAGGCGACGATGCGCAACTTCCGTTCGGTGGTGAACATCCCGGGCCTTGGCATTCCCAACACCAACGTTGACTACACCGAGACCCAGCCGAGCGGTCGCCTTGGCCTGCGTTACAAGCCGTCGTCCGATTTCATGGCCTTTGCGCAATATGCCAGAGGCTACCGCAGCGGCGGCTTTAACGGTGGCGCGCTGGTGTTTCCGGGCGACCTGAACACGGCCAAGCCCGAATTCCTCGATGCCTACGAAGTGGGGATCAAGAGCCGGCTGCTCGACCGCAAGGTCACGCTGAACCTTTCGGCCTTCCATTACCAGTTCAAGGACCAGCAGTTCATCAATTCGATCTCGGTGATCAACCAGGCGCTGGTCAACGCGGGCCGTTCGCGCATCAACGGCGTGGAAGCCGAGATCAATGCCAGCATAACGCCACAGTTCCGCCTTTCGGCAGGGATGGGTTATCTCGACGCCAAGTATACGCGGCTGGTGCTGAACGGTGCCAACCTTGCGGGCAATCGCATGATCGAAGCGCCAAAGTTCTCGTTCAGCGGTGCGGCCGATTATACTGTCCCGCTTGACGGCTCGACCGAACTGACGCTCCATGGCGACATGGTGCACAAGAGTTCGCAGTTCTTCACCGCCTATAACGCCGATGTCTTCCCCTTCAGCCTTGGCCGCACGCCGGGGTTCGAGGAATACAACGCGCGCATCGGCCTGTCGCTCAACGAGGGCAAGTACGAACTGGGCCTGTGGGGCAAGAACCTGAGCGATAACAAGACTCTGGTTGGCGTCGGCATCGAGACGAACACCAACTTGCGCTTTGGCACGGTGCCCTATCCGCGCCGCTATGGCGTCGACTTCCAGGCAAAGTTCTGATCGTGCGCGTTCGCAGCACCAGACAGGCAAGGGCAGGGGCGCTCGTCGCTCTTGCCGCCATGCTCCTGGCCATTGCCGGACTGCTTCTGGCAAGCAGGGTGCAATCGGCCCATGGCGTCAGTGTCAGTGAAGTGCATTTCCGGGGAGCAGTGGTGCGCAGATGCGCGCGCTGCTGTTCCGCCCCGCAGGCGCGACCGAGGCCAACAAGGCTCCGGCGATCCTGGCGGTGCATGGCTATCTCAACAGCGCGGAAATGCAGGGCAACTTTGCGACGGAATATGCGCGGCGCGGCTATGTCGTGCTGGCGCCCGACCAGCGCGGGCACGGAGCCAGCGATCCAGTGGCCTTTGCCGATGGCTTCGGTGGCCCCGATGCGCTTGCCTACTTGCGCAGACTGCCGTTCGTGGACCGCGACAACATCGGCCTTGAAGGCCACAGCATGGGCGGCTGGACGGTGCTGCGCGCTGCCGAGGCCCAACCTGATGGCTATCGTTCGCTGATACTGGAAGGTTCGAGCGTGGGTGCGCCGTTTGCGCCCGAAGGCACCACGGCATTCCCGCGCAACCTGCTGGTGGTCTATGGCACGCGCGACGAGTTCGGCGGGTTCATGTGGGGGCCTGAGGCACCGCTTGCCACCGGCTCTGTCCAGAAGCTGCGGGATCTGTTCGGCAGCCGCGATCCTGTCGAGCCTGGCCGGCTCTATGGCCGTGTGGAGGACGGGTCGGCGCGGATGTTGCTGACGCCGGACGTGACCCATGCCTGGCTGCACCAGTCGCGGACAGGTATCTCGCCGGCGATCGAGTGGTTCGGCCGCACGCTCCAAGGCGCGCGCCCGCTTCCGGCCAGCGACCAGATCTGGCCATGGCGCGAGGCAGGGGACTTTCTGGCGCTGCTGGCCATCCCGGCGCTGATCGCGGGCGCGTTGGCTGCATTCGGCGGCCGGGCCTTTGCCATTGCGGCGCAGGCGGATTCGCCCACACCGCACGTGGCAGCGACACGGAGCCCTCTGGCGTTGGCGGCCGTTGCCATCGTGCCGGCGCTGCTGTTCATTCCGGCTTGCATGCTGACCGAGGTCGCGCTCGGGCAGAACGGGCTGTTCCGGCAGACCTTCACCAACCAGTTCGCAGGCTGGGCACTGCTCAGCACGATCCTTGCGGTCATTGCGTTGCGGCGGCAGGGTAGTGGCTTGCCACTGGCGCAGGTTCCCCGCGCTCTGCCCCTTGCGCTGCTGGCGCTCGTGCCCGCCTATGTCCTGGTTCTGGCGGCGGACCGACTGTTGCACGTCAATCCTTCATGGTGGTTCATCACGGTCCGTCCGGTCACGCTCGAACGCACGCGCGACTTCCTGCTTTACGCACCGTTCTTCACCGTGAACTGCCTTGCCTCGCTGTGCCTGATCCAGGCAGTGTCACAATTGGAGAATGGCGGGCCGTGGGGAGCGACGATGCGGGCGGTGGCGGCAACGTCGGGAGGTTTCGTGCTGTTCCTGCTGGTGCAGTACGGCGTGCTGGCGGTGACGGGACATCTGCTGTTGCCGGGTGAAGGCCTGCGGGTAATCTCTGCGATCGGTTTTGCGGTGTTTCTTGCCTTCGTGGGCATCTTCGGGACAGTTTCCAGGCGTGCGCTCGGCTCGGTCGTACCCGGGGCGGTCGTGTCGGGTCTGTTCGTGACCTGGGTGCTTGTTGCCACGCAACCGATTGGAGCCTGAGAATGACGACGATTGCCAGAATGCTGATTGCGGCCATGCTCGCGGGCGCGTCGCCGGTCGGTGCTGCCGAGCCGGTGGCCCCGACGCTGCGTTTCGTGTTCGAGGAGCGCGTGGATCTGGAACCGGCCGAGGCTGCAGGTGCCAACCCGCGCGGGGCAGGGAACCGCATCGGCATAACCGGAGGCACGATCAGCGGCCCCATGCTGCAGGGCACGGTCCTGCCCGGAGGCGCGGACTGGCAGTTGATCCGCAGCGATGGCTGTTCCGAAATCGTGGCGGACTACTTCATCCGTGCGGAGGACAAGTCGCTGATCCATGTGCGCAACGTCGGCCTTGCCTGCGGGGCGGGTGCGGAGCGGGGCGCCTATGCCAGGGCGACGCCGGTGTTCACGGCGCCTGTCGGCAAGCACGACTGGCTGAACAAGTCCGTGTTCACCTCGACGATCGAGCCTGTGATTGACGGGGAGGGCAGGCTGCGGCAGGTGGTCCTGCGCTTCTATGAAGTGCGATGACGCCGGCTCCACAGCTTGCCGGGCCGGCGTCGGAACAGGCCAACGCTTTGCAGGGTTCCTGCACCCTGCGGGAAAATGGGCGGATACAGAACGTGCGCGATCTGGCTGCGGTACGCCAACTGAGGCTTGTCGAACATCTCGATGCGGTGGGGCACGGCAAGGTCGAAGATCTTGCCAGATCGCTGGGCGTGACGCCGCAAACCATTCGCGGAGACTTGCGCCAGTTGGACGAACAGGGCGTCGTGTCCCGTGTTCGGGGCGGCGCCATGTTGCGATCCCGGCTGGACAATCTGGGCTACCATTCGCGTCAGGCGCTTGCGGCGAATGCCAAGTCGCGCATTGGCGAGGCCGCGGCGGCGCTGATCCCCGACGGGGTGTCGTTGTTCATCAATATCGGCACGACCGTGGAGGCGGCCGCGTCGCGCCTTCGGCAGCGTCAGCGACTGATGGTGGTGACCAACAACCTCAACGTCGCCGAAATCCTGGCAGACGCCCGCGGGATCGAGGTGATCGTGGCGGGTGGCCGCCTCCGGGCGGAGGATCGCGCGGTCGTCGGTCCCCTTGCAGTGGATTTTCTGAGCGCATTCAAGGTCGATTATGCCGTGATCGGTGCCAGCGCGCTGGACGCCGACGGGAGCCTGCTCGATTTCGACATCGACGAGATCAAGGTTTCGCAGTCGATCGTGGCGCATGCGCGGCATGTGATCCTGGTGGCCGATGCGTCCAAGGCTTCACGCCACGCCCCGGTGCGCTTTGCCACCATGCGCGATGTCGACACTTTCGTGACGGACAGAGTCATCGATCCCGGCCTTGCCCGCAGCTGCGCAGAAGCCGGTGTACGGGTGATTGAAACCGACCCCAGCTGATCGAGCTGCCTTTCGAGATTCCGGTTGAGCCGCGCAGGCCAGACTGCCGCGGAGCGACCTTTCCTGCCTGCAACGCTTCAGACCGAGCCAACCATGACCAAAGCTGTGAGACCTGTGTCGACAAACGCGGAGCCGACCTACGACGTGGCTGTCATAGGCGCCGGCATCAACGGTGCCGGGATCGCGCGGGATGCTGCCGGACGAGGCGCCAGCGTCGTGGTGCTCGAAGCGGGAGACATCGCCCGCGGCACGTCCTCGGCTTCAACCAAGCTGATCCACGGCGGCCTGCGCTATCTCGAGCACCGCGAGTTCGCCCTTGTGCGCGAGTCCCTGGCTGAGCGTGAACGGCTATGGAAGATTGCGCCCCATGTCGTCTGGCCCTTGCGCTTTGTCTTGCCCCACCGGCCGGGCCTGCGCCCCCGCTGGCTGCTGCGGCTGGGCCTGTTCATTTATGACCACATCGGCGGACGGCGCGCCCTGCCGCCGGCGCGCACGATCGACCTGCGCACGCATCCGGGGGGCGCCGCTAAAGCCGGGGTTCGCGACAGGCTTTGCCTATTCCGACTGCTGGGTCGACGATGCGCGCATGGTTGTGCTCAACCTTCGCGATGCGGCCGACCGAGGGGCGACGGTGCTGACCCGGACGCAGGTTACGAGCCTGACGCGTGACGGCGATCTCTGGCGGATCGGGACGCATGGAGGCGAGCACTTCACCGCGCGCGCGGTGGTCAATGCCGCCGGGCCGGCCGTTCTTGATGTTCTTGGCCTTGATTTCCTGGGCCTTTCGGCAGAGCGGGCCGGCCGGAAGATGCGGCTGGTGCGCGGATCGCACATCGTGGTGCAGCGATTGTTCGAACACGATCATGCCTATTTCTTCCAGCTGCCCGATGGCCGCATCTTCTTTGCCATCCCTTATGAGCAGGACTTCACGCTGGTCGGCACGACGGATGTCGATCACACGGGCCCACTCGATGACCTGAAGCCGGATGACGCCGAGATTGCCTACTTGTGCGAGGGGGCAAGCGCCTATTTCCGCAAGAGTATCACTCCGGCCGACGTGGTATGGAGCTTTGCCGGCGTCCGCCCGCTTGTCGACGACGGATCGGGCCGCCCCGAAGCCGCAACGCGCGGCTATCGGCTCGATCTTTCCGATGCGGCGATGGGACCGCCGCTGCTCAGCGTTTTCGGTGGGAAATTGACCACCTATCGCCATCTGGCGCAGTCAGCCACCGATCTGCTTGCCACGCGTCTGAACGGTTTGCGGGGGAAGGGCTGGACTGCGACCGCGCCACTGCCTGGAGGCGATTTCGCCATGACCGGCGCCGCGGCGCTGACCCGGGACCTGATGGCACAATATCCGTTCCTGCAGCGCGACTGGGCGCATCGCCTGATCACTTCGTATGGCACGCTGGCACGGCAGATACTGGGCAGTGCGCAATCGCTGGCAGATTGCGGCGCTCACTTCGGTCACGGTTTGACGGCTTGCGAAGTGGATTACCTGATTGACCGGGAATGGGCGCGGGAGACCGACGACATCCTGTGGCGGCGCAGCAAGCTGGGCCTTCGCCTGTCGCCCGACGAGGTGGCGGCGCTTGACGGCTATCTCCGGACCGGAACCGGAGGGGCGCGATGAAATCTATCCTGGCGATCGATCAGGGCACCACATCGACCCGGTCCCTCGTGATCGACGTGCAGGGCCGAGTTGCGGCCCGCGCGCAAGTTGAACTGCCACAGTCCTATCCCCGGCCTGGCTGGGTGGAACATGATCCGGAGGCGATCTGGCGCGATGTCGTGGCGACGGCGCGCCAGGCACTGGCCGAGGCAGAAGCTGGCGGCCATGAAATTGCGGTGATCGGCATTGCCAACCAGAGGGAAACCTTCGTGGTATGGGACCGGTCCACTGGCAGGGCCGTATATCCGGCAATCGTCTGGCAGGACCGCCGCGGGGCGGAACTGTGCGACAGGCTTGCGAAGGAGGGCTCTGAACAACGGGTTTCGGAAATCAGCGGCCTCGTGCTCGATTCCTACTTTTCGGCAAGCAAGCTCGCCTGGTTGCTCGATGCGGTGCCGGGTCTCCGGCAAAGGGCGGAAGAGGGTTCGGTAGCCTTCGGGACGATCGACTGCTTCCTGTTGTGGAAGCTGACGGAAGGGCAGGTCCACGCTACCGATCCCACCAATGCTGCCCGCACGCTGCTGTTCGACATCGCGCGCATGGACTGGTCCGAAGACCTGTGCCGCCTGTTCGGCGTGCCCCGGGCCATGCTGCCGGAGGTGCGCGATAACGATGCGCTGTTCGGCGTGGCATCGGCAGCGGTTCTGGGCAGGGCGATCCCTATACGAGGCATGGCGGGCGATCAGCAGGCTGCGCTGATCGGCCAGCATTGCCTGTCACCGGGCTGCATCAAGATCACCTACGGCACCGGCGCCTTTGGCCTGATGCATACCGGGGAGACGATCAGCCGATCACGGCACCGCTTGCTCAGCACCGTGGCCTATCGCGCTGCGGCACGCACCTGCTACGCCCTTGAAGGTTCGATCTTCGTGGCAGGCGCGGGCGTGCAGTGGCTGCGCGACCGGCTTGGCATCATCGGCACGGCTCAGGAGACCGAAGCCCTGGCGCGCAGCCTTCCCGATAACGGCGGTGTCTACCTGGTGCCGGCCTTTTCGGGCCTTGGCACGCCGCACTGGGACTCCAACGCCCGCGCCTTGCTCTGCGGCATGACCCTGGGCACGAGTGCCGCACATGTTGTACGTGCGCTGCTCGAGGCGGTCGCCTACCAGAGCGACGAACTGGTTGGCACGATGCGCGCGGACAGCGGCATCGGCGCCGCTCTGCTCAGGGTCGATGGCGGGATGGCGCAGAACGATTGGCTTTGCCAGTTTCTGGCCGACATTCTGGCAACCCCGGTTTCGCGACCGGCGAATGTTGAAGCGACGGCCTTGGGCGCGGCTTTCCTTGCCGGTACATCCGCGGGCATCTGGCAGTCGTTGGCGCATACGCCCATATCCGCGCATGGTGCCGATTTCGAGCCGGTGCTGGAGCCTTGCGAACGGGAACGTTTGCTCGGCGGGTGGCGGGATGCGGTATCCCGCGCGCGACAGGGGGCCTACCAGTAGTTCTCGAGCGCCTTCTGGCAGCGCGATTGCGCCGCCACCACGGGGGCCGCTTTTGCATCATCGAGATGCTTGAGGATCTGCGAGCTTGCCGCAAGCAATTCGCGTGCGGCCGCGTCGGGCAATTCGGCACTGCGGGTGCGGCGCATGAGAATGGAAGACGCCATCGAGCGCGCCAGAAAATGCATGACGGGATTTGACGCCATATCGGCAATGTCGCGAATGAAGCCGTACCAGGCTTGGCCAAGATTGGTGCCGTCGGGTGCATTCTGCATCAGGCTGAACGAATGCCTGATCCGGTCGAGCCCCTCGGCGGTACGTCGCTGCCGCGCGATCTCGATCATTCCGGTGTTGATCCGGTCGAGCACTTCGCGACAGTCGTCGGTGGAGACGCTGCTGGCCGAAAGATAGGCATTGGTAATGTGCAATCCCCGGCCGGGTCCCGTGTTCGAAGCATAGACGCCGCCCGCTCTGCCGCGGCGAACCTCGACCTTCTGGGCATCCGACAGGATTCGCGTCGCTTCGACAGCCACTTCCAGGCTGACCCCGTAATCGCTGGCGATGTCGGCCAGGGGGCCGAGCGCACCATTGCCGTCGTGCGAGAGCGCAAGTTCGTCCAGCAACCGGCCTGCCAGCCAATCTGCGAGGTTCTGCGGCCGGTGGCCCTGCCCATGTTGGAGGCGTGGCGTGTCCGGTGCGGTCAGGAGCAGCCGGATGAATTCCGCCAGTGGATCATGTCGATCATCGAGGCTTGGCAGCAGCCATTGTGCTGCCTCATCGAAGGCCTGCCGGCCCGCGCCTGATCCCAGATCAAGTTCGGCATGGATGCATGACACGGTGCCGGAGATATCCGGCGGCAGCGTCCACAGTCCGCCCAGGCCGTTGCCGCCACGGCGTGGCATCAATATGCCGCGCTGGCGCAGTATGCGGCTGGTCTGGCGCACGATCCTTCGCCCGACGCCAAACTGCGAAGCGATCATGGCTTCCGTGATCGGACGCGCGAGGGGCCGGAATTGCATATCCGCTGCTCAACCCTGTCCGCGATCATCGACGATGTCGACGACAGATCGCCGTGCTCGTTGATCACGCGCCTGAACAGCTCGCGCGCCCGGGCGAGCTGCGGGTTGTCCAATGCCAATGCTGGAAGAGTTGCCACTTCCATGAACGTACAGCATCCCTCCTGGCCTCCGTCTTCGCGGAGGCTGCCAAGGCGTGCAGTTATTCATGAACCCGAGGCGCTTTTCCAGTCGCATCAAAGGGCAATCCCTTGCGGCGGGGTTCCGGCGTGTTCGGGCGTCTCAGCAATGGACTGCGTTCAATTGCAGGTCGGGGGGATGTTGCAGAAAGGAATGGCCGATGGCTGACAGGTCAGGCTAGGATGTCAAACGGGCCGCGATGCGAAAAGGCGCTTGAGCGTCAGGTGGGTAACGGCAAAGCCCAGCAGTCCGCCGAACGCGAGCTTGATGGCCAAGGCGGCCGTCCAGCTCAGGCTGGCGACCGGGCCCAGCAGGCACAGTGCAGCCAACAGCCCTGCGATCACCAGCCCGCCTGGCAGCATTTGCCCGGCTTGCCCGATAATCGCGGCCGTCGTCGGCAGGCTCTGCGCGCCGCCTTTGCGCAAGGCCTTGCGCACCAGCAGTGCCGGCACGAGCGCGGCCATGACAGAGATGGCCGCAGCCTGCGCCAGGAAATCAAGCGCGAAGTTGTCGGGCGCGGCCATGCTCAATTCGCGGCTGCGGGTGCCGAAGACCAGCAGGAAGAATGCGGCGCTCAGCACGACATTGATCGCAGTGCTGACCCGTCTCTCGCGCTTGAGAATGGGAAGAAAGTCCATGGCCTGCACCTGTCGCGCGCTGCTCAAGCTTCGTCAATCACGGGGGTGGTGAGTTTGCCGACTTTGACACGCGCGGCAAGCGGACGGTTCGTGCGCGTCTGCTGGACCAATGCTGGTCGCGCAGACGCAACGAATTCGGGGAATTTCCCGCGAAAAGTCTGGCCCGTTGCCGGATTTGCTGAACAGTTGAAAGCAAGCCGCCTCATCGCGCGGCCGCATCCGGTCGAGGGCGCCTCGCGCTGACGCCGGAATAGCAACGAATTTTGTCTCTACTCCGTCGTGCCAGTCTTTTTGCGCCATCTTGTGCAATGGTTGCGCTCGCAGAGCGGCGTCACGCCCGCCCTTGTCCGCGCCTTCACGCGAGATCAACTTGATTTTCGGTTCATCGCTTTTGCAAATCGTTCCAATGGGTTGACCTGCCCAAAAGGGAAACCGTGCCTTGTTCGGGGCGTTCATCCGGCTGAACCAGCAACGGAACGATCACGATGGCACAAGATGACGGCGCCTCCCTTTTGACCACGGAGCTGGCGGCGGCGCAGAGCGTGCTGGCCCCAGGCGAGGGACGCTTGTTGGCGCACGCCGAGCACGGAGGCCTTTCGTTCGAAGTCAAGTTCACGCCCCAAGCGCTATGGGTAATGCTGCGGCGCGAAGGCAGTGGTGGCCTGGCACTGCGCTTTCCCGTGTTCGGCAGTGATGCAGTGGCGCGGGTTCTTCCAGCCGATGGCGCTATAGCGTCGGTCGAATGGCGCGGTCCTGCCGGGCATGCCACCTTGCGCGTGACAGCGAATTCCTTTGGTCTCGAACAGTTCCGCGCACAGTATTGCTACACGCCGGCGGTTCCGTTCCGTATCGGCAAATTGCCGCGCGACATCGTGCCGTTTGATGCGGCGGGCCTTCCTGACCCATCAGGCGTCACGGTGGAGGCGCAGCAGCGCAAGCTCAACACTGCCCTGCTCTATTTCACGCTTGGCAATGCAGGCTTCGGCAAGGTCCTGTATGTGCAGAACCTCACCGCGCTCAATCCCTACTTCAACGCGACCGGATCGAAGCCGGAAAATGCCGTGCAGGCCGATCTGCCCGAACTCGGGTATTCCCTGCCGCTCAATCCGGAAACGGGGCACGCCGACCTCCCTGCGGGCAAGCCGATCATGCTGTACGACACGATCCTTGCGGTTCGCGCCTATCCGCAGGCGGAGGAGGGGGATTCTGCTTGGCAGTTTCTCGACATGATCGGCGGCATCTACCCGTTGCTTTCACCGCCCGAGGCCGATTTCCGGCACTGGCCACTGCGCGCCGAAGCCACCGTGCAGGACCTCATTCACGCGCCGGAAGCGCGGATCGAGCACTTCGGCCATGTCTACTTCCACCCCTACACCGCCAGCGAATACCCGGACGTGATGGTCCAGCTGGCGATTGCTTCTGCGTTGGAAAACTGGGGGCGGTGGAAAGGCGTGAAGCATCCTCTGGTGCGCGAGATCATGGCCGGGATCGAGGGCTTCCACGACAAGGACCTCAAGACCCTGCGGCGCTACCTGCCCAACGTCGGCAAGGACAAGGACGCCAACGCGGTCGACAGCTGGTATCTCTATCACCCCATGCTCAACCTCGCCAACCTTGCCATCGCCGGCAACGAGCAGGCGCGCGAGCTTTTCCTCGCCACGATCGACTACGGCATCAAGGCTGCGCACCACTTCCAGTACAAGTGGCCGATCCTTTACGACGTTCGGGATTTCTCGGTGATCCAGGATGTTGCCCCGGCCGACCAGCGTGGCCAGACCGACGTTGGCGGTATCTATGCCTGGGTCATGCTGCAGGCTTTCGAGCTGACGCTCGAGCGTCGGTTTCTTGACGAGGCCATCGCTGCGATCGAAGCGGCCAAGGGCATGCGCTTCGATCTGAACTACCAGGCCAATCTCACGGCGTGGGGTGCAGCGGCTTGCGTGCGGCTGTGGCGCAGCACAGACCGAAAGGACTTCCTCAAGCAGAGCTACGTCTATCTCGCCAGCTTCTTCCACAATGCGCAGATCTGGAACAGCGACATCGGCATGGCGCGGCACTGGCGCAATTTCCTGGGCGTGACGTGCCTGCAGGATGCGCCCTACATGGCCGCCTACGAATGCTTCGACAGCTACTCCGCCTTCGAGCGCTATCTCGATTACGGCGGGCCGGACCTGATTCCATCTGTGCGTCTGTTGCTGTCGGAATACTGCCGCCACGCGCTCGACCGGGCGTGGTTCTACTATCCCGATGCCTTGCCGGAACAGGGCGTGGCCAAGGAAGACATCCGCAACGGCTATATCCTGTGCCGGCTGAACTTCCCGCTGGAGGACCTCTATCCCGACGGCCAGCCGGCCGGGCAGGTCGGCCAGGAGATTTACGGCAGTGGTGCGGCGCTGATCTACACCACGCGCAGCTTTCGCCGGATCGACGGCGTTCCCTTCCTGATCTGGTGCGACGTGTTCGTCCGTGCCGTTCACAAGATCGACGCGACGACCATCAGCATGCGCATCGATGGCCCGGCCGGGACCGAAGCGCGGCTGGCGCTGGTGATGGAGGATGGAAGGCCGCTCAATAGCATCGAACCGCGCCTGACCACGTCCGATTGCCAGACCCTGCCGTTCGAATTGCAGGACGGTCGCCTTGAAGCGCGCTTGCCCGCCGATGCCTCACTCCTCCTGGCATGGAACGAGAATGGACGATGACGAAGGCTGCGCGCAACGCCGGAGCAGGTGCCTTCCCGCCGATTTCGCAGCCCCGGGGAACTTGAGAGGCATGGCACAGACAAGGCAGCCCGCGGGGCCTCGCATGTTCAACAGGGGCTCTCATCTTGCCAGAGTGGGAGATCAGCGCGCGGAGATCTATCGCATCAAGGACGGTTGGGCCTGTCGCTATGACGTTCTTGCAGATGGACGGCGGCAGATCACCGACCTGTATCTGCCGGGAGACTATTGTGAGCCGCAATGGCTGATCACGAGAGAGGCCAGCGCGCCGATCATGGCCCTGACGCGCCTTGCGGCTGAACCGATCTCGATCGACCTGCTCTACCGGCAGGACCAGGAAGGGGTGAAGCAGGTTCTCTCGGGGATCGTTCGCAACCTGGAAAGACAGACCCAATGGCTCGTCCGCCTCGGGCGGAAGAATGCGACCGAACGCATGCTCGAGCTGCTGGCCGATCTCCACGAGCGGCTTGGTTCGAGGGGAGTGCCGACGCTCATCTCTCTAAACCAGATCGAGATTGCCGACGTGGTTGGCCTGACGCCGGTCCACGTCAACCGGATCCTTCACCGCCTGGCCGATAAAGGCTTTGTCGTTCAGCAAGGCAGAAGCCTGTTCGTCACGCCGCTCATTGCAAGTGCGGCGGACGCTGAGTCCGCACAGCGCCCGACCAGGGCACCCGATCCAGTATCAATCCAGTAGCGGAAAAGAGCGACTCCTGGCCATCCTCAGGGCTGCATTTTCCGGACATCGCCCAAGTGCTTCTGGACGACCGGTGCGGTCTTGGCGGCGAAGTCCATCAACGGTTTGGAGTCCCCGCTGCTGGCATATGTCGTCAGCATGGCATAGGCCTTCTCGTGCGCTTCCAGTTGCTGCCGGATGTAAAGAGCGGGAGCTGAATCGCCGGTGGCAGCCTTGAGCTGGTCGAGCTGGCTCTGCTGCGCTGCGGTGAGAAGGGGGGCCTGCCGTAGCTGAACGCCCTGAACCTTGCTTGCCGCTGCCTGGAGCGCGTTCGATGAAGCAGTGTGGTCGCGGATCATCATCTGCGCAAAGGCGCGCAGTTCGCCGGTGATTCCCTTGGACTGGACGATGCGGGCGCTCTCCAGTTCGAACTGGTCGCTGGCCGAGGCCGCATCGACAAAGGCCTGACCGGTGAGGGGCAGGGCCTCTCCGGCAGCAGCGCCGGTGCCGGCAGTCGCCGTGGCTGCAGCACTGTCGTCGGCGGCATCGGTTGCCGGACCGGTAGCAGCGGAATCATCATTGGGCGCGTTGCACGCACCAAGGGCGGCGGCGAGCGCGAGGCCGATTGCGATGCGGCTTGTACCTTTGGGAAATCGGGGCATGGCATGGTTCTCCTGTTCCTGCAGGTCCTGGGTCCTGTCGTTCATTGTTCGGAGTGATGGCGGGCAGAGTGGTAGGGGCCGGGCTTGTGCGCCCGGCCCCCCGACACTGTCCGTTCAAGCTCAGAGGTCAGTTCCGGTTGTCCCAACCCCGGCGAGCGGCTTCGGAATGCCCACGGGAATCCCCGAACCAGCCGCCGTGGCCGCCGCTCCTGCCGCGACCGCGATCATCGTCGTCATCGTCCCGCCCGCGATAGGAACGGGAAGAGCCGCGGTCATCGTCGTCACGGCCACGCGACGAGCGCCCCGATCCGCGATCTTCCCAACCCCTGCGCGCCGCTTCGGAGTGTCCTTCGGAATCGCCGAACCAGCCGCTGCGTCCGTGATCGGGATTGTCCCAGCCGCGGCGTGCCGCTTCGGAATGGCCGCGCGAATCCCCGTACCAGCCGCTGTCGCCGTGATCGGGGTTGTCCCAGCCCCGGCGCGCGGCCTCGGAATGACCACGGGAATCGCCATACCAGCCGCGCCCGTCGTTGCCGCCACCATTTCCACGGCCATTGCCGCCCTGGCGCCGTCCGCCGCGATCGTCGTCATCGTCACGGCTGGTGCCGCGCGAGGAATAACCGCGACGGTCATCGTCGTCATCGCGCGACGAGCGCGAGGAACCGCGATCCTCCCAGCCACGGCGGGCTGCTTCGGAGTGGCCACGGGAATCCCCGTACCAGCCGCGCCCGTCGTCATCACCGCGTCCGCCACCGTTACGTCCGCCACCGTTGCGTCCGTCGCCGCGCCCATAGTCGCGGTCGTCATCGTTGCGGCCCCGGTCCGATCCGCCGCCGTTGCGCGAGCTGGTAAAGCGTCCATCCTCGTCGCGTTCGCGGCCCGAGCCGCCGTCGCGGCGAGAACCGCGGTCATCGTCGGAACCGTTCCGGCCGTCGCGACCTCCTGAACCGCCTCTGGCAAAGCGACCCTGATCATCGCGTTCCTGCCCGCGCTGTTGATAACTGGCCATTTCGTATTCCTCTCTTTGGTTTTCCATTGATTGAAGGTTGATCGCGACCGGCTCTCCACCGGGGAGACGATCGCGCTGTTCGAGCTCGGCTCGGCGTCGCTTCAGCCGCTGCGCCAGTTCAGGTGTGTCCACCCCTTGCGCCTGGGCTTTGGCAAAGATGCTGTCCTTGCCGCTCTCTTCCTCCCCGACGTGGTGCTTGACCTGTTCGGCCAGCACCTTGACCTTGGCATCCCGGAAGGGATCGTCCTCACGCAGGTTCATGAGATCGGCGATGAGCAGCTTGGCACTGTCATGCTCGACCTGCGCCTCGTTCAGCGGATCGTCCTCTTCGAGACTGTCCCGACACGCCGGGTAGAAGATTTCCTCTTCCAGCATCGTGTGCAGGGTCAGCGCCTTGCAGACCTCCTCGATGAGCGTCTGCTTTTCCTCGTCGCCAGCCTTCTCGAAGCGGGCGAAGAGCTGTTCGGCCTTGCGATGGTCTGCCTTGAGGCTTGCAATCGCACTTCGATCCGGGTCGTTTGCCTTTCCTGCCCCAGTCTTTTGCGCAACAGCCTTGGCTGCGCCTTGCTTGCCGGGCGCCTTGCGGGCCTGCCGCTCCGTAGCCTTGCCAGCATTTGGGCCAGCATTTGGGCCAGCATTTGGGCCAGCATTGGGGCCGACATTGGCGTCGGCAGCGGTGTTGGTTGATCTTTGGGCATTGGTGTCACCGCGCGCCTCTTCGTCGTGCATGGGTGAACTGCCCGATCTGGTCGTCGCCGTCTGTCCTGCGGCCTCTTCGTTTGGCTTGGCGCCAGCCTGTGATGCCATGGGATGGCCTCCTCTCTCTATGCCCGGCTGCAGCGCCGGATCGCTTCGGGAAAAGGCCTTACCCAACCCGATCGATCCTCGGCGCTAACCTGGTTGATTCAAAGGCTGCCGCATGGGCCACACTTGCGGCGAGCAGATCGGCGCGCGCTGTCCACGGTACGCCTCAAACGCGGAAAACCTCTCTAACTGAATGGGTTAGTCCTGCATCAGTCGTTCATGACGTTGTGAGCGGGTGCAGCACGATCGGATGCCAGCCCATGCACAGGCGAATATCGGAAGCGCCTTGGAGACAGTTCAGGCGATACGAACATCTTGCCCGGGGCGGGGACCGATCTGACTGCATATACTGCATCAAGGATGGGTGGGCGTGCCGCTACGCGTTGCTGCGCGACGGTCGGCGCCAGATCACGGCGCTCTACCTGCCAGGGGACTATTGCGAGCCGCACTGGCTCCTGTCTGGTCAAGCCCGGTTGCCGGTAATGGCCCTGACCCGTCTGACGGCGCGGCCGATACCGCTTGGCGAGATCGACGGCCCTGGCGAGGGCGGTGTCAGGAATGTCCTTCGCGAAATGGTCCAGACGTTGGACCGGCAGGCGCAATGGATTACCCGCCTTGGCCGCAAGAATGCCACCGAACGCATCGTGGAGCTTCTGGCCGACCTGCGCGACAGGCTGGGCAGTGATGAGGACAAGGTCGTGATCCCGCTGACCCAGCGCGAGATTGCCGACATCGTCGGGCTGACGCCCGTCCACGTGAACCGCGTGTTGCATCGGCTGGCTGAACAGGGGGGCGTTTATCTGCGCGGCAGAAGCCTGCTCGCATCCACGTACATGGGTCGCCTCAACCAGCACGATACATCGGCCGAAAAGCAAGGAGAACAAGGATGAACAGGCACGAACCACCCTCGGGCCGCCAGGCATTGGCGGCTGTGGCCATGACGACGGCGATCGCTGCAGGCATCGGGCTGGTGCTCGGGGCAAGACGTCGTCCTCGTGACGTGAGCGGAGACTCTGCGCCGGGATATGCCGCGCGGCGTTCCTTCGGCAGCTATGCGGTGAGCGGCCGCAGCGTGACCATTGACCGTCCGCGCGAGGAATTGTTCGCGTTCTGGCGCGACTTTGCAAATCTCGCCCGGTTCATGGAGAACGTCGAGGATGTGCGTCCGGTCGGCGAGGACGGGCACAATGTCTGGACGATCCGCGCGCCCGCAGGACGGAGCGTCGCGATCGAAACGGTGATCGCGCGCGAGGAACCGGGCGAACTGATCGCGTGGCGCTCGGTTGAGGGGTCGGAAATCGATACCGAAGGGCGCGTCACGTTCGAGGATGCGCCGGGCGAGCGGGGAACGCGGGTCAGTGTGCGCATCGCCTACAAACCACCCGCCGGTGAACTGGGGCGACTGTTCGCCAAGATGCAGGGACGGGAGCCTGAAATTCAGGCGCGTCGCGACCTGCGCCGGTTCAAGATGCTGATGGAAGCAGGAGAGATAGCGACATCAGCAAGACGCAAGGACCAGACCTGCGCTGCAAGGCAGGCGTGCGAGGAACAGCACGAAGCTTCCACTCCAGCGGAGAACGCATGATGCGCGCATTGACCTTTCACGGCACGCAGGACGTCCGTGTCGACACCGTCGACGATCCCGAGATCATCAATCCGCGCGACGCGATCATCCGTGTCACCTCTACGGCGATATGCGGTTCCGATCTCCAATCCCGTATCGCGCCAGAGGTTGAACCAACGGCGCACTGTTGAGACCGGAGGAAAGCAAGGCAGCAGCCTTCGCCATGGCAGCCCACCCCGGAGCAGATAGAAGATCGCCTCGGCAATCCGGCGCATTTCCCACTTCCGAGGTCGGCCCGTTCTCGCTGGTGGAGGAAGAAGGGGCTCAAAAATGGCCCACTCGGCATCGGTCAAATCTGTCGGCAAAGCCAACCCGCTTCGCGAGTGATCCGGCTCTTCGGGAACGCATGATCGCGCTTCGGTTCCGCCGCGATGAACTGGCGGCAGAGATCACAGCGCGGTCACAGCGCCTTGCCAGCGCCGACCCGACCATCACACCTGAAAAGGTCAGAAGGCTGGGCATGTTGCTGAGCAAGCAAGTGCACCGGGGAGAGCCTGAACTGCGCCAGGCGTACGCAAGGCTCTTGCTCGACGAAGTCGTCGTGAACGATGGCCGTATCGTGATTTGCGGCTCAAAGTCCGTGCTGGCGAGAACGGCTAGCGCCGCATCCGACGATTCAGCGGAAGGCGTTCTCTCTTTTGTTCGGAAGTGGCGCGCCCGGCAGGACTCGAACCTGCTGCCTCAAGATTAGAAGTCTCGCGCTCTATCCAGATGAGCTACGGGCGCGCACGCAATGCCCCTTAAGCATGCTTTGCGGATCCTGCAAACCGCGTTAGCAGATGCGTCCATGAGCGATCCCCAGATTTCGAGAATCGACGGCTCCACCAGCGCGCGCCGCCATTTCCGCTACTTCGACTATGTCATGGCCGCGTTCGTGGCGATCCTGCTGCTGTCGAACCTGATCGGTGCGGCCAAGCTGGCACAGGTCGGCGGGTTCACGTTTGGCGCGGGCATCCTGTTCTTCCCGGTGTCCTACGTGATCGGCGACGTGCTGACCGAGGTCTATGGCTATGCCAATGCGCGGCGCTGCGTGTGGATGGGCTTTTTCGCGCTGGTGTTCATGGCGTTCATGAGCTTCGTGGTGGTTAAGATGCCCTTCGATGTCGCTTGGGAATGCGCATCCAGCGAGGATCCCCAGTTTGCCCAATTGGTCGCGAGCACTTCAAAAGGTGCTGTTTGCCAAACAACCTATCAGTCCGTCTTCGGGAGTACTTGGCGGATCGTCGCAGCATCGCTGATCGCGTTCTGGGCTGGTGAATTTGTGAACTCGTTCGTCCTTGCAAGGATGAAGGTCATCACCGGCGGCAAGCACCTTTGGACTCGCACCATTGGCTCGACCGTGTTCGGGCAGGCGGTGGACAGCCTGCTGTTTTATCCGATCGCGTTTCTTGGTGACTGGTCCACAGACTCGGTCCTCACCGTGATGGTGACCAACTGGCTGATGAAGGTGGTATGGGAAGCCGTACTGACGCCGGTGACTTATGCCGTGGTCGGCTGGCTCAAGGCGCGCGAGGGGGCGGATGTCTATGATACGGACACCGACTTTTCGCCGTTCGCGAAGGCGCCGCAGATTTAGGCTCGGCTCCAGACGCATACATCATCGTCGCCCCGGCGGAGGCCGGGGCCCATTCGCGCTGTTGCATTCGCGACTTGCGTCATGGATCCCGGCCTTCGCCGGGATGACGGGAAATGGGAGGTATTCCAAGGTTCTCAAGCGACGCTGACGCAAAAGCCCCGCCTCTCCGGGGGGCAGGAGAGACGGGGCGGCTTGCGGGCGGGATGGAAAGGACCCGCAAGAGAGCGTTGCGCTTAATCGGCAATCAGGCCAATCAGCAGGTAGACCAGCACCGCCGAGCCGAAGCCGAGCAGGGTGCCGAGCGCGAAGGCGACGCGGACCAGCGTGACGTCGACATTGAAGTAGTTGGCGATCCCCGAGCAGACGCCCATGATCTTGCCGTGGACCTTGTCGAGGCGGAAGCCGCGTGAGCTTTCAATCGGGCGGGGTGCCGAGTCGTCGAAGCGAAGCTGGCTCATCAGATCATCTCCTGCATGGCGGCGGGCGCCGAAGTTGTGTTGACGGGGGTGTGGACAGTGCCGGCGATCAGCGCGAGGCTGAGCGCGAAAGCGGTGGCGGCTGCGGCGATGCGGTTGGTCAGGGCGGTCATGATCTTGTCCTCATGGTAACTGGTGAAGCCGTTGTGGCTTATGCAAACAGCTTTGCATGGGGCGTGCCAAACTGAAGGAATGGCGGATTTCTGCGATTTCGCTGCCGCAAGCGACGAAGCACTTTCTTTCGTTTTGCTGAACAGTGGTGAAATTCGCCACTAATTGGCGAGGCGGAATCCCCTCGCCATTCGCGCCCAGTCCGGCCCCGTATTGCGGCTTGCTTTTTTGCTCGACCGGGCTTATCTGCGCCTCATCCCGACATTGTGAAAGCAAGGTCAGGCTGGTGCCACCGGGCACCGGCACGATCCCGCTTTCGCTGTTCGGCTCATTGGAGATTGCATGGCGGATATCGCGCGGATTGCGGAAGTTATCGAACCGGAGGCCAAGGCCCTGGGCTTCGATCTCGTGCGCGTGCGCTATTTCAAGGGCGGCGAGATCGGTGACGAGGAGCATACGCTCCAGGTCATGGCCGAGCGTCCAGAGACCGGCCAGCTGGTGATCGAGGACTGTGCGGCGCTTTCGAATCGCATCTCTGACCGGTTCGACGAACTGGAAGAGGCGGGCGAAGTGCTGCTGGAAGATGCCTACCGGCTCGAGGTTTCCTCGCCGGGGATCGACCGTCCGTTGACCCGGCCCAAGGACTTTGCCGCGTGGGTCGGGCAGGAGGCTCGCATCGAGCTTTCCGAGTTGCTGGGGAGCGCAAGCGTTTCCGCGGCGATCTCACGGGCTTCGATGCTGAAACTCAGACCATCTCGATCGAGGACGATGGCGTGGTGTTCGAGGTGCCGTTTGCTCTCGTCGCCAATGCCAAGCTGATCCTGACGGACAAACTTATCGCCGCTTCCCGGCCGCTGGACACCAGCGGTGCGGACGAAATTCTCGAAGAACAGGAAGACTGACCCATGGCCAGTGCGATTTCCGCCAACCGCGCCGAACTGCTTGCGATCGCCAACGCGGTCGCCACCGAGAAGATGATCGACAAGTCGGTCGTCATCGAGGCGATGGAAGAGGCAATCCAGAAGTCGGCGCGCAACCGTTATGGCGCCGAGAACGACATCCGCGCGAAGCTCGATCCGCGCACCGGCGACCTGCGCCTGTGGCGCGTGGTGGAAGTGGTCGAGGTGGTCGAGGACTACTTCAAGCAGGTTGACCTGAAGGCTGCCGAGAAGCTGCAGCCGGGCGCGGCCATCGGCGATTTCATCGTCGATCCGCTGCCGCCGGTGGACCTCGGCCGCATCGACGCGCAGTCGGCCAAGCAGGTGATCTTCCAGAAGGTCCGCGATGCCGAGCGTGACCGCCAGTACGACGAGTTCAAGGACCGCGCCGGCGAAGTGATCACCGGCGTGATCAAGTCGGTCGAATTCGGCCACGTCATCGTCAACCTCGGCCGCGCCGAGGGCGTGATCCGCCGCGACCAGCAGATCCCGCGCGAAGTGCCGCGCGTGGGCGAGCGTGTCCGTGCGCTGATCATGAAGGTCGAGCGCCAGAACCGCGGGCCGCAGATCTTCCTCAGCCGCGCGCACCCAGAGTTCATGAAGAAGCTCTTCGCGCAGGAAGTGCCCGAGATCTACGACGGCATCATCGAGATCAAGGCCGCTGCCCGCGATCCGGGCTCGCGCGCCAAGATCGGCGTGATCAGTCGCGATTCGAGCATTGACCCGGTCGGCGCCTGCGTCGGCATGAAGGGTAGCCGCGTCCAGGCCGTCGTGCAGGAACTGCAGGGCGAAAAGATCGACATCATTCCCTGGAGCGAGGACACCGCAACCTTCGTGGTCAACGCGCTGCAGCCCGCTACGGTCAGCCGCGTGGTGATCGACGAGGAAGAGAGCCGCATCGAAGTCGTCGTGCCCGATGACCAGCTGTCGCTCGCTATCGGCCGTCGCGGCCAGAACGTGCGCCTGGCCTCGTCGCTGACCGGTTCGGCGATCGACATCATGACCGAGGCGGAAGCTTCGGAGAAGCGCCAGAAGGAATTTGCCGAGCGTTCGAAGATGTTCGAGGAAGAACTCGACGTCGACGAGACGCTGTCGCAGCTGCTGGTGGCCGAAGGCTTCACCGAGCTGGAAGAAGTCGCCTACATCGAGACCAGCGAACTGGCGACGATCGAAGGCTTCGACGAAGAGCTGGCGGAAGAACTCCAGAGCCGCGCTGCCGAGGCGATCGAGCGCCGCGAGGAAGCCCTGCGCGAACAGCGCCGTGGCCTTGGCGTCGAAGATGCGCTGGCCGAACTGCCGCACCTGACCGAAGCGATGCTCGTCACGCTCGGCAAGGCCGGCATCAAGACCCTCGACGATCTGGCCGACCTTGCCACCGACGAGCTCATTGCCAAGAAGCGCGCCGAGCAGCGCCGTCGCAACGACAAGGGGCCGCGCGAAAAGAGCGATCGCCCCGAACGCGTCGAGGACAAGGGTGGCGTGCTGGGCGAGTATGGCCTCAGCGAAGAGCAGGGCAACGAGATCATCATGGCCGCGCGCGCCCACTGGTTCGAAGACGAACCGTCTGTTGAGGAGGCCGCCGATGCGGATTCCTCACAATGAGCCGCTAAGCTCCGACATCTCCGGCACTGCACCGGCGGGGAAGGCCTCGCCGGAGCGCAAGTGCGTGCTGACCGGGCGCCATGATGCGCGGGATGAATTGACGCGTCTTGCCATCTCGCCCGACGGCGACGTGCTGCCCGACGTGATGGCGCGTGCCCCCGGGCGCGGCGCCTGGATCGGCGTGGACCGGCAAGCCCTTGAAAAAGCTGTTGCCAATGGCAAACTTAAGGGAGCGCTGGCGCGTGCCTTCAAAGGTGCGTCGCTGTCCATCCCGACCGATCTGCCATCCCGCATCGAACAGGCGCTCCGTCGTCTGGTGACCGACCGGCTCGGCATCGAGCTGCGGGCGGGCAATGTGCTGCTGGGCACGGAGAAGATTGCGCAAGGCTGCAGGGCAGGGGCGGTGACGTTCCTCGGCCATGCCTCGGACGCCGGCACCGATGGACCCAACAAGCTGGCGCAAGCCTGGCGGGTGGGCGAAGGCGCCGAAGGTTCGGGGATGAAAGGTGTGATCTTGCCGCTGGACCGAGCGGCGCTGTCTGTGGCATTGGGCCGCGACAACGTCGTTCACGTCGCGCTGACCGACCCCGCTGCCGCCGCAAGGCTGCAAGCGCCGCTGCAGCGCCTGATACATTTTCTCGGAAACGAGACTGAAGCCACCGAATCCGGGACGGGTGCGGTGGCGAACGACGATATTGATACGAAGGGCGAATGAGTTCGATGAGCGATAGCGACAAGAAGCCGACACTGGGCCGTAGGCCGCTGGGTCTGAAGACCTCGGTGGAGGCGGGAGAGGTCAAGCAGACCTTCAGCCATGGTCGCACCAACAAGGTGGTGGTCGAAGTGAAGCGGCGCAAGCTGATGGGCCGGCCCGGCGAGGCCGCTCCTGTTGCTGCGCCTGCTGCACCGGCACCTGCTGCTGCGCCGGTAGCGCCGCCGCCACCGCCGCCGCCGCCGCCTCCGCCGCCCTCGGCCAGCCGCGAAACCCGCCAGGAAATGCAGGCCCGCCTGCTGCGCGAAGCCGAGGAAGCCCGCCTCGCCGCGCTCGAAGCTGCGAACCGCCGCGAGCAGGAAGAGAAGCTCAAGGCGATCGAGGAAGAGCGTCGCCGCGCCGAGGAAAAGGCCAAGGCCGAAGCCGCGCCCGCGCCCGAACCTGTGGCAGAGCCGACCCCTGAGCCCGAAACTGCGCCTGCACCCGCGCCTGCGCCAGTCGCGACGCCTGAAGTGGCCAAGCAGCCGGAAGCCGCGCCCGCTCCGGTCGAAGCCAAGGCTGCTGAGCCGAAGGCGGAGGAAGCCGCACCGGTAATCCCGGCACCGCGCCGGTTCACGCCGGTTGCCTCGCCGGTTCCGGTCAAGCGGCCCGAGCCTGCTCCGAAGAAGCCCGCCGCCAACCCGCGCGATCGCAAGACCGAAGACCGCCGTGGCGGCAAGCTGACCGTCACGCGCGCACTGAACGAGGACGAAGGCGCACGCGCCCGTTCGCTCGCCGCGCTCAAGCGTGCGCGTGAAAAGGAACGTCGTGCGCACTTCGCCGGCCAGTCACAGCCGCGCGAGAAGCAGGTTCGCGATGTGGTCGTGCCTGATGCGATCACGGTGCAGGAGCTGGCAAACCGCATGGCCGAGAAGGCTGCGGACCTGGTCAAGGCACTGTTCAAGATGGGCATGATGGTCACCATCAACCAGACCATCGACCAGGACACCGCCGAACTGCTGGTCACCGAATTCGGTCACAACATCCAGCGCGTGAGCGACAGCGATGCCGACATCGATACCGCGGCTGACGTCGACGCCGAGGACACATTGCAGCCGCGTCCTCCGGTGGTGACGATCATGGGCCACGTCGACCACGGCAAGACCTCGCTGCTCGATGCGCTGCGCGGGACCGACGTGGTGCGCGGCGAGGCCGGTGGCATCACGCAGCACATCGGTGCCTACCAGATCAAGACCAAGGGTGGCGAGTTCATCACCTTCCTCGACACCCCGGGCCACGAAGCCTTCACCGAAATGCGCATGCGCGGTGCGAACGTCACTGACATCGTCATTCTGGTTGTTGCCGGTGACGACGGGCTGATGCCGCAGACGATCGAGGCGATCAACCACACCAAGGCGGCCGGCGTGCCGATGATCGTGGCGATCACCAAGTCCGACAAGCCCGAGTTCAATCCGCAAAAGATCCGCGAGCGCCTGCTCGAGCACGAGATCATCGTCGAGGCGATGTCGGGCGACGTGCAGGACGTGGAAGTCTCGGCCAAGTCGGGTGCCGGCCTTGACGAACTGATCGAGAAGATCCTGCTTCAGGCCGAACTGCTTGAACTTAAGGCAAACCCGGATCGCGCGGCGGAAGCCACTGTGATCGAGGCCAAGCTCGACAAGGGCAAGGGTCCGCTGGCGACAGTGCTGGTCAATCGCGGCACGCTCAAGGTGGGTGACATCCTCGTGGTCGGCACCCAGTCGGGCCGCGTCCGCGCGATGCTCGACGACAAGGGTCGTCAGGTGAAGGCGGCGGGGCCGTCGCTGCCGGTCGAAGTGCTCGGCATCGGCGGCGTGCCGATGGCCGGCGACACGCTGACCGTGGTGGAAAGCGAGGCCCGGGCCCGCGAAGTGGCCGCGTACCGTCAGGAACGCGCGACCGCCAAGCGCACCGTGCAGGCGCCTGCCAGCCTCGAGAACATGTTCTCCGCGCTCGCCGCGAAGAACACGGTCATCGAGTACCCGCTGGTGGTCCGTGCCGACGTGCAAGGGTCGGTCGAAGCGATCGTCAATGCGCTCAACAAGATCTCGACCGACGAGATCAAGGTGCGCATCCTGCAATCCGGCGTTGGTGCGATCACCGAAGGCGACGTCAACCTGGCACAGGCCAGCGGTGCGCCGATCGTGGGCTTCAACGTTCGTCCGAACGCCAAGGCGCGCGAGCTGATCGAGCGCAACAAGGTGCGGATGAAGTACTTCGACGTGATCTATCAGCTGACCGACGACATCCGTTCGGAAATGGCGGGCGAGCTGGGTCCGGAGGCGATCGAAACGGTCGTGGGCCGTGCCGAGGTCAAGGAAGTCTTCCCGGCGGGCAAGAAGGACAAGGCAGCAGGGCTCCTCGTGGTCGAGGGCGTCATCCGCAAGGGGCTGCATGCGCGCCTCACGCGCAACGACGTCATCGTCAGCCGCACGACCATCGCCTCGCTGCGCCGCTTCAAGGACGACGTTGCCGAAGTCCGCGCAGGCCTGGAATGCGGCGTGCTGCTGCAGGACACGAACGACATCAAGGCTGGCGATCAGCTGGAAGTCTTCGAAGTCGAGATGCGCGACCGCACGCTTTGATGATGTAAGGGGATGCTCCCTCCGCCTTCAGGGGCGGCGGGGCGTCCTGCCATTTCGGCGGCAGTCTCGCTGGTCAACAGCTTTGCCGCAGAGGACTAGAGTCACACTGGACTTGTCCCAAGAACGTCTTTCCGAGGTCGCTACTGGCGACAGAAGGGAAGGTGATGTTTTTGAAGATAGATACAGTCGTGATTCTGGTTCTTGGCGTGGCCACGTTGATCGTGGGGCTCGTCGGACTGGTGATCAAGCTCATCGAGCTTGGCCGCAAGTAAAGCCAGTGAGGGGTGCTGTAGCAGCAGCACCCCTGATACGAAAAGAGCCCGAACGTAGCAGCGTCCGGGCTCCGGGATGGTGAAACTGAAGATTTCAACCGTCGTGATCTTCCTTGTATAACACATCTGCCCCGAATTGCAAGAACGGCCATCTACCATGACCCGCTATGTTGCCCTGTTCGGATCGATCAACGTCGGCGGCAATCGCGTGACGATGGCGGATCTGCGCTGGGCGTTCGAGCGGGAAGGGCTGACCGGGCTGGAGACGGTGGTCGCCAGTGGCAACCTGCTGTTCGATTATGACGAGCGTCCGCTTGATGGTCTGGAGGACTTGTTCGCGCATGTCATGCTCGACCGGTTCGACATCAGGAGCTTCGTCGCCGTGCGTGACCGGGCGGCGATGGCGCAGGCGGTGGAGGGCAATCCCTTTACCGGCATCGGCAAGGACAATCTGGTCCACACCCTGTTCCTCGAACGCCAGCCCGATCAGGTCGCTTTCGACAAGCTGGCAGCGGACCAGGCCATGCGCGGACTTGAGAAACTGGCAATTGGCGAGCGCAGCATCTATATCGATTTTGTAAGCAGCGTTGCCGAAAGCAAGCTGACGAGCGCCTTTATCGAGCGCCGTCTCGGTTGCCGGGGCACCGCCCGCAACGTGCGCTCGATCGCGCGCATCCTTTCGAAGATGAGTTAGAATTGGCCAAGTTTCAGACCACCCCGAAACCCGTTCCGTCCGCCTGCTCAAGGTGGGGGAGCAGGTGCGCCATATCCTGTCGGAGCTGCTGACGCGGCAGGAAGTGCATGACGACGTGCTTTCCGCGCACTCCGTTTCGGTTACGGAAGTGCGCATGTCGCCCGATCTGCGTCACGCCACGGTGTTCGTGAAGGCCTTACTGGGCAAGGACGAGGAAGTCGTCCTCAAAGCGCTTCGGACCAATACGGCGTATTTCCAGCGCGAAGTGGCGCAGCGGTTGCGGCTGAAGTACGCCGCCAAGCTCAAGTTTCTGCCGGACGAGAGCTTTGACGAGGCAAGCCGGATCGAGCAGTTGCTGTCCGATCCCAAGGTTCTGCGCGACCTCGAGGATTAAGTCGGCACCATCTGCGTATCGATGCTGATGGTAACGTTCTTGGCGACGATCAGGCGGTAGGCGGTCATGCCGAACGCTGTGCGGTCGATCTTTGCCCGGCCTGACAGGCGGATGGCCTCGCGGCCGGTGGCTTTGGTGGGCGGCGCGGTGAAGCTGACATCGAGCGTGGTTGGGCGAGTGACGCCTTTGGCTGTGAGATCGCCACTGACCACGGCGGTCACCGGGCCGGTCATCATCATGGAGCGCCCGACGAAGCGCACCTGCGGGTGATGCTCTACATCGAAAAAGTCCGGGCCCTTGAGGCGCTTGAGCGTGACGGAATCCCCGGCTTCGAGCGCGGTTGCATCAAGCGTGACATCGAGCTTCACGCTTTCCAGATGCGCGGGGTCGAGTTCGATGCCGCCGCTGATGGCCGGAAAGCGGGCGGTCTTGCTGGCGATGCCGAAAAAGCCGACACGGGCGTGGACGTCGCTGTGCTGGGCGTCGATGCGATAGCGCAACTTCTGAGGCGGTGTATTGCCGCCCAGCGTAAGGATTGAGGCGGCGAGGGTCAGCGCGCCGATTGTCTGCCGAGTTTTCCTGCGCATTGGTTGGCGATCCCTCTGGCAATCCGGAACGTCCGGCTTATGGCTGTGCGCAATGGCCAAGCTCTATTTCTACTACGCCAGCATGAACGCCGGCAAATCGACCAACCTTCTGCAAGCGGACTTCAACTACCGCGAGCGGGGGATGGCGACGATGCTGTGGACTGCGGAGCTCGATGACCGGGGCGGCGACCGAGCCATCGAAAGCCGCATCGGCCTTCATGCCGAGGCGCATCGTTTCGGGCACGCTACCGATCTGTGGACGGCGGTGAAAGCTGCCCATGTGGTACAGCCGCTGTCGTGCGTGCTGGTGGACGAGGCGCAATTCCTGTCCAAGGCCCAAGTCTGGCAACTGGCGCGGATTGCCGACGAGGCGGGCATACCCGTGCTTTGCTATGGCCTGCGCACCGATTTTCAGGGGGAGTTGTTCGAGGGCGCGGCAGCATTGCTCGGCATCGCGGACTCGCTGGTGGAGCTGAAGGCGGTGTGCCACTGCGGGCGCAAGGCGACGATGAATCTGCGCGTGGATGAAAGCGGCGCGGCGGTGCGGGCAGGGGCGCAGACCGAGATCGGCGGGAACGACCGTTATGTTGCACTGTGCCGGCGGCACTTCTCGGAGGCGATGGGTTCATGAGCGGGGACGGACTCTACGTGCCGCTGGCCGAGGGCGACCTGCGGCTCGAACTTCTGCGCGAGGATCATCGCGAGGGGCTGCGACAGGCCTGTGCGCAGGATGACGAGATCTGGACAATCTACCCGTTCAGTTATGGCGGCGAGGCGTTTGATCCGCAGTTCGACAGTCTGCTGAACTCCGCGCCGCAGCGTCGGCCCTATGCTGTCTTTTCGGGCGAGGTGCTGGTCGGCATGACGGCGTGGATCGAACATGGCGCGCCGGGTTGGTCGATCGAGGTCGGCAACAGCTATATCGTGCCGTCGGTTCGCGGCACCGGCCTCAACGGACGGCTCAAGCGGCTGATGATCGACCATGCCTTCGCCTGCGGGCTGGAGCGCGTGGCGTTCAAGGTGGATGCGATCAACTTGCGCAGTCAGGCTGCGGTCAGGAAGGTTGGCGGAGTGCAGGAAGGCGTGATGCGGCATGAGCGCCGCACCTGGACGGGGCGGGTGCGCAATACCGTGCTGTTCTCGATCCTGCGCGATGACTGGATGAGCGACAAAGCATGAACCCCGAAAGTCTGGTCTGGCAGATTGCCACGATTGCAATCCCGATGATCCTGGCGATCGTGTTCCACGAAGTGGCGCATGGCTGGGTGGCGCGTGCCTTGGGCGATCCTACGGCGGCCGAGCAGAAGCGGCTGAGCCTCAACCCGCTGCGCCATGTCGATCCGTTCGGAACGATCATCCTGCCGGGGCTGCTGAAGCTGAGCGGTGCGCCCGTGTTCGGCTGGGCCAAGCCCGTGCCGGTGGACTTCCGCCGTTTGCGCAACCCGCGCTGGGGATGGTGCTGGTCGCAGCGGCGGGGCCGGTGACGAACTTCGTGCTGGCGTTCCTGACGGCGATTGCGCTCGGCCTGCTGGTGCGGGCGACCGATTCCATGGGCGAACCGGGGCTGGGCGCGCTGTTCGTTTCGGACAACCTGCGCAACTTCCTGATCGTGAACCTCTTCCTCGGCGCGTTCAACCTGCTGCCGATCCCGCCATTCGATGGCTCGCGCATCGTGATGGGCGTGCTGCCAGCACCGCTGGCGCGGGTCTATGGTCGGTTGGAGCCCTATGGGTTGCTGGTGGTCTTCGCCTTCCTCGTGATCCTGCCGTACTTCTGGCCGGACCTGCATCTGGTCCAGCGGCTGATCGGGCCGCCGGTGGACTGGATGGGCCAGCAGCTTGCCAATCTTGCCATGCTGGTGGCCGGGCCTGAGCCAATCTGATCATGGTCGATGGCTGGATCATACTCGAC
This sequence comes from Novosphingobium sp. THN1, assembly GCF_003454795.1. GTDB lineage: Bacteria > Pseudomonadota > Alphaproteobacteria > Sphingomonadales > Sphingomonadaceae > Novosphingobium. Next base: position 43,469 of record NZ_CP028347.1, on the reverse strand, counting down.
AAGCCGCTTGAGCTTGGCTCGACGCAGGGCGTGGCGGCGGTGAAGCGCAACTTGCGGGCTGCAGGCTTCGGCAAGTGCAAGGTCGGACACGGCGGCACGCTCGATCCGCTGGCGACAGGTGTGTTGCCGATTGCCATTGGCGAGGCGACCAAGCTGTGCGGGCGGATGCTCGATGCCAGCAAGATATATGCTTTCACGGTCCGTTTCGGGGAGGAGACTGACACACTCGATCTTGAGGGGAAGGTCGTGGCGACAAGCGATGTCCGGCCCTCATGGGCAGAGATCGAGGCAGTCCTGCCGCGCTTTACCGGGCCTATCGCGCAAGTGCCGCCAGCCTATTCGGCGCTGATGGTTGATGGTGAACGGGCCTATGACCTTGCGCGCAAGGGTGAGGCATTTGAACTCAGATCGCGCGATGTGACGATCTTCTCGCTACAGGCAGATCCTGTTGCGGGCGCTGGCCGGGTTGAAGAACTGACCCTGACTGCCCATGTATCCAAAGGAACGTACATCCGCAGCCTGGCCCGAGACATCGCTCGCGCGCTTGGCACCGTGGGTCACGTGACCATGTTGCGCCGCCTGAAGGCTGGGCCGTTCGACATTGCTCAAGCGATTTCGCTGGACAAATTGAACGATGTGGGTAAAGGCGCGCCCCTTGAACACATACTCTTGCCGCTGGAGGCAGGGCTGGTCGACATCCCGGCTCTCTCCCTCGATCCCGAGCAGGCAAGGGCGGTCCGACAGGGCCGCGTTCTGGCGGGATTGCCCTTCGAGGACGGGCTTTACTGGGCGAAGGCCGGATCTGTGCCGGTCGCGCTGGTGGAGCTTTCGGGCGGAAGCCTGAAGGTCCAGCGGGGCTTCAACTTACAGGATGTCGCGGAGTAGAATACATGTCGATTACCGCAGAAAAGAAGCAGGAAGTCATTGCAGCTCACGCTCGCGCCGAGGGTGACACCGGTTCGCCGGAAGTCCAGGTCGCGATCCTGACCAGCCGCATCCAGACGCTGACCGAGCACTTCAAGTCCAACCACAAGGACAACCACTCGCGTCGCGGCCTGCTGATGATGGTCAACAAGCGTCGCTCGCTTCTCGACTACCTGAAGAAGAAGGACGTGGGTCGCTACAACGACCTGATCCAGAAGCTCGGTCTTCGCAAGTAACCAGCGGAGCGGCCCCAAGCGGGCCGCTTTTGCTTTCTGGGAGTATCGCGCGAAAAGTGGGAACCGGTTTTCGCTTTTCGCGATGCGACCAAACAACAGGCGTCCTCGCAATTCGGCGAGGTGCCTCTGGGGCAAGACAAACGGCCCCACACCGGACCGGGACGGCATTCCCCGGCAGCAAACCCCGCTCGCAATAGGGCGCGCGGGCTGAAGGAAACGAAATGTTCGACGTCAAGACAGTATCGCTGGAGTGGGGCGGAAAGACCCTCACCCTCGAAACCGGCCGCATTGCCCGTCAGGCTGACGGCGCGGTCATCGCCACCTATGGCGAAACCGTGGTGCTTTGCGCGGTCACCGCGGCAAAGTCGGTCAAGGAAGGCCAGGACTTCTTCCCGCTGACCGTCCACTACCAGGAAAAGTATTCGGCTGCGGGGCGCATTCCCGGCGGCTTCTTCAAGCGCGAACGCGGCGCGACGGAAAAGGAAACGCTGGTTTCCCGCCTGATCGACCGTCCGGTCCGCCCGCTGTTCCCCGAAGGTTTCTACAACGAAATCAACGTCATCGCCCAGGTCCTGAGCTATGACGGCGAGACCGAGCCCGATATCGTTGCGATGATCGCTGCTTCGGCTGCTCTGACCATCTCGGGCGTGCCGTTCATGGGCCCGATCGGCGCTGCCCGCGTCGGCTTCGTCGATGGCGAATACGTGCTGAACCCGAAGCAGGACGTGGCCCTTGCCGACGGCCGCCTCGACCTCGTGGTTGCTGCAACCGACACTGCCGTGATGATGGTGGAATCGGAAGCCAAGGAACTGAGCGAAGACGAAATGCTCGGCGCCGTGCTGTTCGCGCATGACGAGATCAAGAAGGTCGTCGGTGCGATCATCCAGCTGGCCGAGAAGGCTGCCAAGGACCCCTGGGACATCGACCTGTCGGACAACACTGCCGACATCAAGAAGAAGCTCAAGGACCTGGTCGGCAAGGACGTTGCCGCTGCCTACAAGCTGACCGACAAGTCGGCCCGCTCGAACGCCCTGAACGAAGCCCGCGCCAAGGCGAAGGCTGCGTTCGCGGAAGAAGGCGCGCAGACCCAGATGGTCGCGATGAAGACGATGAAGAAGGTGGAAGCCGACATCGTCCGTGGCGCGATCCTCAAGGATGGCCAGCGCATCGACGGTCGCACCACCACGCAGGTCCGCCCGATCGAGGCGATCGTCGGCTTCCTGCCGCGTACGCATGGTTCGGCGCTGTTCACCCGCGGTGAAACGCAGGCGATCTGCACGACCACGCTGGGCACCAAGGACGCCGAGCAGATGATCGACGGCCTCGAAGGCCTGCGCTATGAAAACTTCATGCTCCACTACAACTTCCCGCCGTACTCGGTTGGCGAAGTTGGCCGTTTCGGCGCTCCGGGCCGTCGTGAAGTGGGCCATGGCAAGCTGGCATGGCGCGCGCTGCACCCGGTGCTGCCGACCAAGGAAGAGTTCCCCTACACGATCCGCATCCTCTCGGACATCACCGAGTCGAACGGTTCGTCCTCGATGGCAACTGTCTGCGGCGGCTGCCTTTCGATGATGGACGCGGGCGTTCCGGTGAAGCGTCCGGTTTCGGGCATCGCCATGGGCCTCATCCTTGAAGGCGACAAGTTCGCCGTTTTGTCCGACATCCTTGGCGACGAGGACCACCTCGGCGACATGGACTTCAAGGTGGCCGGCACGTCTGAAGGCATCACCACGATGCAGATGGACATCAAGGTCGCGGGCATCACGCGCGAGATCTTCGAAGTCGCGCTGCGTCAGGCTTCGGAAGGCCGCGCGCACATCCTCGGCGAAATGACCAAGGCCCTGGGCGAGGCACGTACCGAGCTTTCGGCCCACGCTCCGCGCATCGAGACGCTGCAGATCGACAAGTCGAAGATCCGTGATGTCATCGGCACCGGCGGCAAGGTGATCCGCGAAATCGTCGCCACCACCGGCGCGAAGGTCGACATCGACGACGAAGGCCTGATCAAGATCTCGTCCTCGGACCTGACCCAGATCGAAGCTGCGAAGAACTGGATCCTCGGCATCGTCGAGGAAGCGGAAGTCGGCAAGATCTACAAGGGCAAGGTCGTCAACATCGTCGACTTCGGCGCTTTCGTGAACTTCATGGGTGGCAAGGACGGCCTCGTCCACGTCTCGGAAATGAAGAACGAGCGCGTGGAAAAGCCGACCGACGTGGTGAAGGAAGGCCAGGACGTCTACGTCAAGGTCCTCGAGATCGACCAGCGCGGCAAGGTTCGCCTGTCGATGCGCGTCGTCGATCAGGAGACCGGTGGCGAGCTGGAAGACACCCGTCCGCCCCGCGAACCGCGTGAACCGCGCGGTGATCGCGGCGATCGCGGCGACCGTCGTGGCCCGCGTGGCAACGACCGTGGTGGCCGTGGCGACCGTGGCCCCCGTCGCGAGGGCGGTGAAGGTCGCGGTGATCGTGGCCCGCGTCGTGACCGTGAAGACAGTCCGGCTCCGGACCACATGCCGGCGTTCCTCAAGTCTGACGACTGAGGAACGGCCTGCAGGCCAGACAGAAAGGGGCTCCACCGCAAGGTGGGGCCTTTTTCGTTTGCAGGAACGTGCTCAATCGCGACTCATGCCGTCCGGAGCGACCAAGGGTAGTTTGCGTTTGCTATTGTCCAGGCATGGGTCCACTGCAAGGTATCGGTGAGATGACCATTGTAGGCATCACCGGCTGAGAGACCTGTGCGCTCCCGCTTACGCAGTGGGACCAGGCCGTCGAAATCACCAGAAAACTTGCAAGCCCCGGAGCCGGTCATGCCGGTTGCAGCGTGAGCTGCATAAAAAACCGGGCTGCTGCCGACGCCTGGACACCATCAAGCACACAAGACGCGCCATTCAGCGTGTTCGCAACGGAGTAACCCGCATGAGCCGAGCCATGAACACCACGCTGAACGAAGCCCGCGTCCGCGCACTTTGTGAAAAGTCCGGCGTCGCAATCAGTGCGCTTGAAGTCCTGCCTTCGGGCGGCACGCGACTGGTCTGTACGCGCGAGGAAGGCGCAGACGAAATGCGGATCGCGCTGAAGGGGAACATGATTGAAGGCCGCGTTCCGCGGTTCGCATTCCAGCGCAGCCAGAATTCACAATATGGCTGATCCAAAGACCAGCAAGTCCCGCAGTTCAGGGTAAGGGCTAGGCCGCATCGCGCAGTGGCGGTGGGGTCTCGCCGGCCATCAGGATGCAGTTCCGGCCCGATTGCTTTGCCGCATAGAGGGCCTCATCGGCTGCTCGCAGGGCATCGCTTCGCGTCTTGTAGGCAAACACGTCGGCGACGCCTCCCGAGAATGTCACCCTGCCGAACGGCATGTCGGTCGCCCGGTTGACGAGGCGTCTTTCGGAAATTGTCTCGCGGGCGTGGTCGAGCCGATCCCAGGCCTTTTGCGGCGTCAGGGCGCGGAACAGGACGGCAAACTCCTCGCCGCCATGGCGCGCCACGTGGCAGCGCGCGTCCGAAATCTGGCTGAGGGTTTCGGCCACGATCTTGAGCACGCGGTCACCGGCAGCATGGCCGTGGCTGTCGTTGATGCGCTTGAAGTGGTCGATGTCGCAGAAGGCGACGCAGAGCGGTTCGCCTGCTTCCTTGGCCGCGGCGTATTCCTTTTCGAACAGCACCTCGAAGGCGCGGCGGTTGGGCAGGCCGGTGAGGTGGTCCTCGTCGGCCACGCGGCGGGCCTCGTCCAGATTGCTCTGCAGCTCCATTGCGCGTCGTTCGGATTCGCTGAGGTTATGCTCGATCTCGCGCGTACGCTGCATCATCGCCTTGGCGAGTGCCGCGAGCTCGGTGATCACCGCACCGGCGCGACCGACCTGTTCGAGATCGTCGACGTGCTGCTGCAAGGCAGCGCCATACTCGGTGGTCGCGGATCTGGCATGTGTTGTGGCGCTGGTGAACTCCTCAAGCGTGCCTTCAAGGCGCGCCATGAGGGCCGCAAGCAGTTCGGACGAGCTTTCGCCTTCTTCCTCGCGCAGGACCTGTTCGAGCCACACGATCGAGATGGCCTGCCCAGCCTCGGTGCGTTCGAGGATCATCTGGGCGAGTTTGGGCTTGGCCCCGGTGACGCAGTCGTAGGCGATTTCCAGCGTCCACGGCATGACTTCGAGATCGTGATCGATCAGAAAGTCAGCCACTTTCGCCAGGAGCCGGCGCTTGGCCGGGAGCCAGATTTCCCTGGCCGTCACGTCGCGCACGAAACTCGTAACGTCCGGCGAATCCTCCTGAAACTCCGTATCGCCGGCAAGGCCGAGCCATCTGAGCAGGCGCGACCGGGACCCGCGCGAGGAAGGATCATTTGTCATGATTCCCAGAACGGCCAACGCCGCGTGGGATTAACCACGCGGCGCCGCAGAATTCCGGGAATACGTGTTCGTCCTGAGGCTGATTTCAGCGCACGCGAGGACCGCCGAAAGGCATCGGCGGCGGAGGCCGGCGATGGCCGCGCGGAAGCTGCGCCTGATAGGCGCGGCCGCAATGCTCGACGCAATAGGGAAAACCGGGATTCACCTTGTCGCCACAGAAGTGGAAGTCCGGCTCACCGGGGTGGCCCATCGGCCAGCGGCAGATGCGATCGTTGAGATCGAGCAGGCTGGTCTTGTCCGCGATTTCCGGGCTGGGTCGTGCCGGAACCAGGCGACGCGGCGGAGCGGGCGGAATGGGAGCCTGCTGATCGCCGGGACCCTGACGCAGGAAGCCGCCGGGGCCAACCGAGACGATTCGCGGCTGCGGAGCGGCAGGTGCGGCATCGCTGGCAGGCTTTGCTTCAGGAGCCGGTGCGGGAGCGGCGCGCGGTGCCGGTGCCGGCGCTGGCGGTGCCGCTGCCACGACCGGGCGCGGCGCGGCGACCTTGGGTTCCGGAGCCGGAGCAGCGGGCTTGGCCACCTTGGGCGCCGCCGGAGACGCCGACGCATCGGTCTTGTCGTTGGCCTTGACCGGGGAGGGGCGCGCCTTGAGCCCGAGGCGATGCGCCTTGCCGATCACCGCATTGCGGCTGACGCCACCGAGTTCATCGGCGATCTGGCTGGCGGTTGACCCGCCCTCCCACATCTTGGTCAGCTTCTCGATCCGCTCTTCGGTCCAGCTCATGCCTTCACGTTTCCTTCCGTGCCGGAATGCTCCGGCCGTTAAAATCTGCCCGGTCGGCAAGTTCCGACACGTGCTTGCCATCGGCGTGCCAGCGCGATACCGCGATGGCCATGGCCAATCAACCGCTACCCCGTGAAGGGGCGACAACCCGCAACGCCGGAACCTTTGCCCCGCCCGGACAACCGGTGTTCCGCGGCTTCAACAGGCTGGGGCTGTGGACTCTCTATATGAAGGAGGTCCGCCGTTTCTTCAAGGTCCAGACCCAGACGATCTGGGCTCCGGCGGTCACCACGCTGCTTTATCTGATGATATTCACGCTGGCGCTCGGCGGCGGGGCCAATGGCGGGCGCATGGTCCTTGGCGTGAACTTTGCGAGCTTCGTCGCGCCGGGCCTGATCGCGATGGGCATGATCAACAATGCCTTTGCCAACTCCAGCTTCAGCCTTCTGGGCGGCAAGATCCAGGGCACCATCGTTGACTACCTGATGCCGCCGATCTCTACCGGCGAGCTGATGGCGGCGCTGGTCGGCGCTGCGGTAACGCGCGCGGTTCTGGTCGGTCTTGCGGTGGCCGGGGCAATGCTGCTCTGGCCGGGCGTGTCGCTCAAGATCGCGCATCCGTGGGCGGTCGTCTGGTTCGGATTGATGGGTTCGATCCTGCTCGCCATCGTCGGCGTGCTGACGTCGATCTGGGCCGAGAAGTTCGATCATAACGCAGCCGTCACCAACTTCGTCATCACGCCACTGTCGATGCTGTCAGGCACGTTCTACGTGATCGACAACCTTGCCCCGGCGTTCCAGGCCGTGAGCCGGCTGAACCCGATCTTCTACGTGATCTCGGGTTCCGCTTCGGCTTTCTCGGGCAGAGCGACATCGGCGATACGAACATGGCGGTGCTGCACGGCGCAATCGGCCTTGGCGTGGTGAACATCGCGCTGGCCGCGATGCTATACGGGCTGCTCAAGTCCGGCTGGAAGCTCAAGAACTGACGAGCGCACTCGCGCCACAGGGGAGAGCGGGGTCTCCCCTGTGCGTCAGTCTTGCGCGTCAGTGCGACAGGCTGCGCCTCAACCGATAGCGGCCATTGCGGAAACCTTCGAACATCTCGTCCAGCGAAGGGTGGTCGATCGGCCCGGCCTCGGCGTCAGACTGCAGGTTCTGCTGGCTGACATAGGCGACATAGCTGTTCTCGTCGTTCTCGGCGAGAAGGTGATAGAACGGCTGGTCACGGGGGACGGATGTCCTCGGGGATCGACTGGTACCATTCCTCGCTGTTGGCGAAGACCGGGTCGATATCGAAGACGACGCCGCGGAAGCCGAACATGCGATGGCGCACCACGTCACCGATCGAAAAGCGCGCCGATGAGACGGGGGGAGCCGAAATATCGCGTCCGGCTTGTGGCGAAAAGAAACTCGCACGATCCATGCCTCGGGATATAGGGTTTCGCCGCGGTGCAAACAAGCCGCTTGCCAATAAAGGTTCGTCGCGAGGGCCTCCTGTGGAAAAAGCTTTCCGCTTTCCACTTGGCAAGCCGGTTTGCATGCGCTAACGGCGCGCTTCCTCGACCGGGAACGCCCCTTGCGGCACCCAGATTGGCACCATGGAGAGGTGGCAGAGTGGTCGAATGCGCCGCACTCGAAATGCGGTGTACGGGCAACCGTACCGTGGGTTCGAATCCCACCCTCTCCGCCAATAGGCCTTGCCACCCCATGCCATACCATGCCAAAATCCCTAGCAATCACTGGGGGTTTGTCTCATTGAGACGTGCTAGGTGTGCCATCGCGTGCCACCAATGGACCCCCATCTAAGGGTAATGTTGGGGTAACGTGATCTGCCTTACCCCCAAAAGGGGGTAAGGCATGCTCTCCGACACCAAGATCAAGAAGGCGGCCAAGGCCGAGCGCGACTACAAGCTCTCCGACGAGAAGGGCTTATTCCTCCTCGTGCGCAAGACCGGCGGCAAGCTCTGGCAGATGAAGTATCGCTTCGAGGGCAAGGAAAAGCTCCTCTCGTTCGGTCCTTATCCCGACGTCTCTCTCGCCGCCGCGCGCGATGCACGAGACGCAGCCCGCCGCCTGCTGCGTGAAGGCCTCGACCCAAGCGCAGAGAAGAAGCGCGAAGCCAAGGCCGCCAGATTGGAGGAGGCGCATTCGTTCGAATCGGTCGCGCGCGAATGGCACGAGCTCAACAAGGGCCGTTGGACCGACGTGCATCAGGCCGACGTGATCCGATCGCTCGAGCGCGACGTGTTCCCCACCCTGGGCAAGCGGCAGATCAACGACATCGAGGCGCACGACGTGCTCGACATGCTCCGCAAGATCGAGAAGCGCGGATCGATCGAGACGGCCAAGCGGATTCGCCAACGCATCAGCGGCGTGTTCCTGCTGGCGGTGTCCAAGCGCATCGCGCGCGACAATCCCGCCAAGGATCTGAATGCCGCCCTGCTGCCGAAGCCGAAGGCCAAGAAGCAGCCCGCCGTCCTCGACCTTGCCGAGTTGCGCGACCTGCTGACCAAGAGCGAGCAGTCCGGCGCTTCGCCCGTCACGTTGCTTGCATCGAGATTACTGGCCTTGACTGCGGTTCGCCCTGGCGTTGTCCGCGGCGCGCGATGGGAGGAGTTCAAGGATCTCGAAGGCGAGGAGCCGTACTGGCATATTCCGGCCGAGCGCATGAAGCTCACTCTCGACCGCAAGGACGAGCAGGCTTTCGACCACGTCGTTCCGCTGGCGCCGCAAGCCGTCGACGTCATTAACGCCGTCCGCCGCCTGACCGGACGCGCCGAGCTTGTATTTCCCGGGCAGCGTCATGCGCATATCCCTCTGTCCGAGAACGCGATCGGCTACCTCTACAACCGGGCAGGCTGGCACCGCAGGCACGTCCCGCATGGCTGGCGCGCGGCCTTCTCCACGATCATGAACGAGCGGGCCAAGCTCGCCGGGATTGCCGACGATCGCGCCGTGATCGACCTCATGCTGGCGCACGTTCCCGAGAACAAGGTGGAGAGTGCCTACAACCGCGCCGAATTTATGCCGCGCCGGCGGGAGATTGCGTGCGAGTGGGCGGACCTGCTGCTTGAAGGCATGCTGCCCGCAGAGGATCTGCTGACTGTTGCGAGGCGCAATAGCTAGTCCGGTTCGCCTTGGTCCATGTGGGTGGCGTCGTATCGGGCGCCACAATATCCGACGGACAGGCACAGCACGATTACCGCAAGCCCGGTCAGGCCTATGACGTGTGGCGGATACCAGTCACGTCGCAGGGACCGGGTCCATGCCCAGGCGGCGACGGCAATGACGGCGAGGAGCCCGAGGGCCATCCAAGGGTGCATGGCGACCGCCTATAGCAGCCGCCACGCCCTTCGTCACTCTCCGCTCTGCATGGCCTGATTCCATGCAGTGTTGAACTCGGTGACGACGAGCTTGTCAGCACGGTCGATCACTTCCTTCTTCTGGCGGTAAGTCGCGTCGTCGATCTGGCCGCGCTCGCGTGCAGTCTCGATCTCCCGGCGCGCCTTGCGGACATCGCGCATGTCCTTCTTCGCCTGCTTGGCCGCGCCTTCGAGGGTCAGGATATTCCGGTTCTTCTCGGCATAGGAACGAGCGTCATCAGAATTGCCTGCGTCGAGATAGTCTTCGACGTAGGAAACCTCCTGCTCCACGCGCTTCACACGATCATAGTAGGAGGCCTTGTCCACCCAGGAAGGCTTGCCACCCACGACCTTGCGCGCGAGCGGAATATCGTTTGCCGTCACTTCCTCGGTATCGTCGAAGCCCTTTGTCGTCAGATTCACGATGCGATCGAGGAAGCCGCCGGCAGAGCCAACGACGGTGCCAGCCAGGTATTCCAACGTTTCAGGCGATACGTCGACAGCGCCCGGCATGACCTCGTCGCCACCGGTGGCCGAGTTGAAGAAGTCCGTGATCGCGCGCCAGTGCGGACCAACGCTGTTGAAATACCGCTGATTGTCCGGCTCCTCAGGCCCATAGGGCGACTGGTTCGGCATGATCGGCTTGCCGGTGAAGTCCTTGTTCAATGTCAGGTCGACGATCGGGTCCGTGATCGTGGGCGAGAGGATGTTAAGCAAGCTGTCGCTACCGCCGATCGGGTTGAAGGCATCGGCCACGGTGCCAGCGAACTGGCCCATGGTTTCCAACCACCTGTCACCGCCGCGCCGAGCGATCTCTGCGGCCGAGCGGCCCGCTTCCCAGAAGGCGTTGTACCCGTAGGGCATGGGGATTTTGATGTAGCTTTTGCCGTCGGGCATCATGAGGATGATGTTGCGCGACTTCTCGAAGGCCGGGATCTTGTCGTAGATGCTCTCGCCGTCGTCGTCGTCCGCGCTCATCATCGCATTCAGGATCTCGGCAGCAGCAGCCGCGATCATCACTCCAGCCACCATCTTGCGCACGCGCGGGGAGCGCAGCGCCATGAGGATGCGGGCCGAGCCCTGCACCGAAGCGTTGAAGAACAGATAGGCCGCGTTCATGGCGGGCCCTGCGGTGCCGCGCCGGTTGAAGTTCACGGTCACGTTCTTGGCAATGCTCGCCGCCTGCGCCGGTGTCAGGCCAGCCTCGCGCGCGTTCTTGTAGACCGAGAGGCGCACTGCGTTTTCGACACCGTTGTTCAGGTTCTCGATCATGTCTCGGCCAGCGAGGAACAGGCGCTTGGCCTGCAAGCGTGGGCCGCCTTCGCCCGCCTTGGCCTTGGCCATCTCGGCAGCGCTGGCTATCCGCTTCTTGATCTCCTCGACGTTCTCGACCTTGTTGAAGTAGACGCGCCCGCCGTTCATCACGAACTCGTCGTACCACTTGCCCCACTCGCCGGAGTGCTTGCCGAACGCGCCCTTGGTCGATGCCGCCAGCGCCTTGCGGTAATCCTTGAGTGTGCCGCGCACGATGCCCTTCACACTCTCGCCGGAGAGGTTGAACGTCGCGGTTTGCAAATCGCGGAAGGCGTTGGTGATGATGAACTCAGGGTTGTAGCTCGTGTTCACCGCCGAAAGGAAGCGGTTCACCTTGCCCATGTGCAGCGTCACCCAATCAAGCTGGTGCTGGGTCAGGTTGCGCATGGCGTCAGCCAGCCGGCGAGCGTCAAGGTTCTCCTTGTTCATGGTGACGCGCACCTCGCGCCCGTTGATCTTGGCGCTGACAGTCCAATCCTTGTCCTCGGCCAGAAGGTTGTACGTCGTGTACGATTCGACGAGCCCGCTTTCCTCGTTCATGCGCTGGCGCACGGTCGGCTTGTTGATCGACCAGAACTCCTTGTCGGGGTTCGCCTTTGCCAGATTGTAGAAGCGCGCCGCCACGATGTTGGTTTCGCCGCGGATAATCGCCTCTTCGGCCTGCAAGATCAGGTAGGCCAGCGGGCTATCCGCCTGGCTGCGCCGTCCGAACGCCTGCTTGCTCTCGCGCCCGCGCACGTTGATCCCGCCGCCCGAACGGTTCATGCGCTCGGGGATTGCGTCGGTGCCGGTTTCCTTGAAGCCACGCAGCGGCACATAGAACTGATAGGTGCTGCGCCACTCGTCCGCTTCTTCCTTGGAGATCAGCCCGGTCTGCACGCGATAGTCGAGCGCGTCGTCGCGGATCTGGTCGACGCGCTTTGCCAGCCGCTCCATAGCCTCCATCTTCCCGGCCTTGCGGACGCGCGACATAATCGCCGCCGCTTCAAGGTCGGTCATGCCGGAGCCTTCGCCCTCGGTGAACTCGGGTTGATCTCGGCAATCCGCGCGTTCCGCTCCGGTGCATGCCGGGCATAAAGGAACGATTCCAACTCCTCGGTCGTGACCTTCTCCGCGTGCATCGCGTCGAACAGGGGTTGCACATGATCCTCAGCCAGACGTTCCAGCCGCGCACCAATCCTGCCCGTCATAAGCTCCTCGCCCATGTACGGGTTGCGCGATACGGGCAGGGGCTTTCCGGTCTGTTCTTCGATCTGGCGCTGCACCTTCAACAGCGGGAGGTATCGGTCCTGCATAGCTGTGCGCCAGCGGTCGAAGGCGTCGGCAGCCTTGCCCTTCCACGTCGGTTCCGTGCCGCCAAGGGCGACAAGGTCGTCGCGCTCGGGATGGAGTAGAAAGCATCATTAGCGTAAGAGCCACGGCCAATTGCCGATGGCGCAAGGATCGCCATTGCGGGCACTTCCTCAAAGTCGCTATCCATTGCGAAGTCTTTGAACTCGACTGCGTCGAAACCTTCGGCGTCCAACTGGTCCAGCACCTTATCAGAAAGCTCGCCCCCGATGTTGGGATCAAGCATTGAGAACGTAGACTGCTCAGAGAACTGCTCGCCAAAGATTGGTTTAGCTATGCGGTCGATGTCTTGTGCTGTCGCCACTTTGCGGGGCGTGTATTCAAACTCGATCAGCCTGCCGCGCCCGCGTCCGCGATCAGTAGCGTAGCTCTCAGACACAGCCGGATCTGGCGAAACGAATAAAGGGAAATTGGGACCGACGTTGGGATTATAGGTGCCGCCATGGTAGACGACCGTTGGCCGATCTAGCCGGCTCTGCCGCGCCGAACCGTCAAGCATTCCCTGACTGTTGCGCGCGCCTACTCGGCCATCGGCCACGTCCTGCATGACGCCCTCTGCGGTGCGCAGGCCGCGCCCGGCAAAGGCATTGCGAACCGCCTCGAAGAACTGACGCAGCATCTTGAACAGGCGATCGGTCGTGCCTTCGGCCTTGTACCTGCCGTCCTGGTGCCGGGCGAACATATCGGCCACGGCTTCCTCGATAAGCGCTTCCTCCATCGCCGCGCCGGTCATGCCACGCTGGCGGAAGCCGGCCTCGTAGCGCTGACGGATCGAGCGCATCAGGCCTGTCTCGCGTCTGGCCTTGGCCGAGAGGATGGCCCACTCCGACGTATTGAACAAGCCAAGGTCACGCAGGACGTGGATTGCCTCGTGGTTCAGGGTGAACACTTCGCCCTGCGGCGTGTCCTGTGCGATCGTCACGATCTGCGCGCGGTACTCGCCAGCCGCGCCGCCCAGCGTGTCGACGAGCCGGACCTTGACCTTGTCGGCAAGGCGCAGGTTCGCCAGCTGCTCGCGCAAGGCTTCGCGCACGTCGGCTGCTGGCGTTCGGGCGGGAGTGTCTTCGGGGATGGACTGCTGCGGGCTATCTGACTGCTGGCGCTGCTTGCGCGCTTCTTCCGCGGCGTCACTCTCCGCCTTCAACGTCGATTCGAGCGCATTGATCTTCTGGCGAAGATCGGCACCCTTGCCGCCGTCGTCGAACGTCGCGCCGAGCTTGGGCTCAAAGTCGGCAATGCGCTGCTCTGCTGCGGCCTTGAGGTTCTGCGCGTAGGACAGATCCTTGTCGAATGCCTTGAGAGTGTTGGTCAGGCGAGTGACCAGACCGCGTGCGTCAGTACCCATATCGACGCGACTTTCGCGGCCACCAGCGCGCTTAATGTAGAAGGACAGCGCCATTTCACCGCCGGCACGGGGTACACCTCTGCCACCAGCGGGAAACCGCCAAACTCGCCGACGCCTTCGCGGGCCTCTTTCCCGTTCGACTTTTCGACCAAGGCGTCCATAGCGGTCATCAGTGCCGCCCCGTACTCGGTGCGATCGTCGAACGTCTCACCCTTCACGGCAGCGCTGAACTCGTCGCCTTCCTGCAAGACGCGCTTTGCAATGTCCTGCTCGATCAGTGGGATCAGGCGCTCGGCCTCCACCACTTCGTTACGTGCCGATGAGAGGCGCATGCGCACGCTCTGCTGCTCGCGCTCATGCGCCATCTGGCGGCGCTCGATCTTCTCAAGATCCTGCTTCCACTCGGTAAGTTCCATGATGCGCGGGTCAGACGTCGTCATGGCCGATGCCTGCTCGTACTGGCTCGCTTCGCCCAGGTCTTCCATGTCGCGCATGGTGGGATCGCCGCGCATGAAGCCTTCGATGAAGCGGGCCTTCTTCGCCATGAGGCCCCACATCGTCGAATCGTATGTGCCGTTCGTGGCGTAATCGAGGATTTCCACCTCGGGGTTCATGTTGCCCTGGCGGATAATGCGCCCGTTACGCTGGGTATCGTTGGCCGGGTACCACTGTGCATCCATGTTGTGCAGCGCGCGGAGGCGCTTCTGCGCGTTTACGCCGGTGCCCATCTTCGCGACCGAACCAATCAGCACGCGCACCTTGCCCTCGTTCATATCGTTGAACAGGCGTTGCTTGGCGATGTGCGTCTTGAAGTCCTGAATAAGGGCGATCTGGCCGGACGGAATGCCGCGCTCGATCAGTGCGCTCTTGATGTATTTGTGGACCGGGAAGTCCCCATTGATGCCGAAGTCCGAGAAGATCATCTGCGTCGCAGGCCCATAGGTTTCGGGCTTCTCGCTGAAACCTTTGCCAGCCGGGAGAGGCTTGTGGAACGGCGTGCGGGTGAACTCCTTGTGTCGGCGCGCGACCTCCTCGATCATGCGCTCCAGCTTGGAGCCGGGCTCCTTGGGCGCGCTTGCGTCGATCAGGCGATAGTCGATCGCAGCCTTGCGACCGTCACCAATTACCGACAGGAGAATGTCGTCCCCCTTCTTGGGTGGGCCGCTGCGGCTCTTGATCGCTTCCATGCGCGACTGCAGGGTAGCCTTGTAGCTTTCCTGCATCGGCGTCATTTCGACGGTGATGAGGTTACGGCTGCCGCCCTTGAGATTGGGCAGGCTGACGTACTGGCGAAGCTCCGTCGCTCCGACTACGTCCATGACCTGCCGGACCATGACGGAAAGCTCGGGCACATTCACGAACTGAGCAAATCGCGTGACCGGCTTGTAACCGCCTGCCGCGTCCTGCTCGAGCGCAGTAACGGTATCGCCGAACGCACCGGCCCAAGCATCGAAGTGACCGAGACCGCGCTTCTCAAGCTCGTTCTGCTGCAGGTAGCGGCTGACGCTGAAAAGCTCGGCCATGGTGTTGGTGATCGGCGTGCCCGATGCCAGCACTAGATTGCGGGCGGGCCGCTTGTCTTCGAGATAACGGGTCTTGGCGTAAAGGTCGAAGCTCATTTGCGAGCCCGCCGGGTCGATGCCCTTCACGTTGCCCATCTTGGTCGCGAAGTCGAGCTTGCGGAACAGATGCGCTTCGTCGACGAAGAGGAAGTCCACGCCCGTTTCCTCGAACGTGAATACCTGATCGCGCTTGCGATTCGTGAGGCCCGCAAGGCGCTGGGACAACGCTTCCTTCTGCTGCTCAACCTTGCGGCGTGTGATGCGGACGTCCTGCCCCTTGCCGATCTCGCGGATAAGATCCTCAAGATCGTCGATCTGCTGTTGGATCATGCCGGCGGTGAAGTCGTCCGACATAGGGATGAAGCCAAACGCGCTGTGCGTGATGATGATGGCGTCCCAATCCTCGGCCGCCATGCGAGCGATGAACTCCTTGCGGCGCGACGTGTGGAACCGCTGCTCGTCGGCAACGAGGATTCGAGCCAGCGGATATTGCTCGTAGAACTCCTTGGTGAACTGACCAAGCATGTGGTTGGGGACGACGTACATCGGCTTGCTGACCAGCCCGAGGCGCTTCATCTCCATGCCGGAGCCGATCATGGCCGACGTCTTACCGGCGCCCACCTCGTGCGCCATGTAGGTGTTGCCGCTCTGGATGATGCGGGCAATGACCGCACGCTGGTGCGGGCGCCATGACCACCCCGAGGCGATCCCCGGCGTCGTCAAATAGGAGCCGTCGAACTTGGGCGCGACAAGGCTGTTATACTCGCGGTTGTAGAGATCCACGAGCGCAGCGCTGCGGTCAGGGTCGGTCCACACCCATTCACGGAAAGCGGCCTTCATCTCGGCCATCTTGTCCTGAACCGCCTGGGTGGCGACTTCGTTTACGACAGTCTTTTCCCCCTGTGCCGTTTCGATCTTGTCGCGGATAACAGGGGTCTGACGGTTGAGCGCTGCCTCAAGGATCTTGAGCGCGTCCATGCGCTCCGTGCCCCATTCGGTTCTAGCCGCGGCGCTCGACGTATCGCCGGTGGCCATCCACTGAGCGAGCTTGCCGAGGTACGAGACATTGGCCTGCCGCAGCCCCAGCTTTTCGGTGGCGAACTGCTGGATAACCTTGGTGGGGAGCCAAGGCATGCCAAGGTTTGCTGCGATCTCCGTCGGGGTGAGGGGGGCCGGAAGTGCCGCCTCCAATGCCCGCACGTTGCGCTGATAGGCTGGATCACGTTCGGCCTCGACGCGCGCTGTCGCCAGCTTCTCGCGCACGTTGCCGGACAGGTACATTTCGCCCGTCTCGTAGACGCCCGGCTTTCCGGGAACTTCAAACAGGCGTTCGCCAAGCTCCTCAAGAACAGCCGTCTCCGACTTGCCCGACATTTCTGCGATTGTGCGCAGGTCAGGGCGGCCAAGGCGGTTCAGGCTGTAGAGAAGGGCATCGTTGGCCGAATTGATCTTGGGCGTTTGATCCAGCGTGATCGCGTTCTCGAAGAATGCGCGGCCCTTCGACGCTTCGCCGCTATCCTTGTTGTAGTGCTCGATCGCAGCCAGGCGGTAAGCCTCGTCGTCCTCCATGAACGGGTCGAGGTTCGGTCGCTTCTCGATAACCTTGTCGGGCACCTCGTTGGGATCGAACGTGCCCTCGTTCCATATCCGGCCAGCCGCCAAGGCCTTCTCGCGCGCTTCTTCGCGCGCCTTGGCGATCTCAGTCAGCTTTGCGCCAGCATCGAGTAGGGGCTGCACATCGAATGAGCCGTCGTCCCACTCCGTCCCGGCAAGCCGCGCTTCCTCACGCGCTTCTGCGCGCAAGCCCTCAAGCTCGACGCGGCTTGGCCTGCGGTAGGAAATGTCGGTCTTGTTGATCGGGCCGAACTTCTTGACGAAGGCGTCATAGGCCTTGTTCAACTTCTCGCGGGCAACGCTGCCTGCTGCTGCATCAGCTTTGATGTCGGCGGCGTAGACGTCGCGCAGCGCGTCCTTCACCGGGATCAATCCGCGCACGCGCTCTTGTGCCGCCGCAGACATACCGCCGGTCACACCCTTGCCGGGAGCTTGGACCGGGCGGCCAGCGCCGCCACGGAACTGCATCAGGCGCCCGTCGGGATCAAGGTAGTAGGAACCATCCTTCCGCTCACCGCTGCCAAGATCAATGTCCGGCGCGATGAATCCGGGAGCCATGGCAGGCGGCGCAGTGTTCACCAGAGAGCCGGGCAGTTTCTCGCCCGCGTTGCGGATAGCCTGCTCGATGTTGAAGCCCTTGGGCGCGCGGACGGCATAGCGGGGCCCTGCAACGAGCTTGTCGAACATGCCTTGTTCGCCCAGCACCATGTCAGGATTTTGCACGAAGTAGCGGTTGACATTGCCTTGCACCGTGTTGCCGTCACGGTCTGGCAGAGATACCGGCTCCGTGCCCACCCATGCCATATCGCCCGGCTTTTCGCCCGGCAGGCGCTTGCGCAGAATCACAATGTCCGTCGTCACCGACGTGCCAGCATTCTGCTCGAAGGCATTGCCGGGTAGCCGGATTGCACCAACAAGGTCGGCACGGTCAGCCAGGTATTGCCGGGCCTTGTCGCCTACCTTGTTCATGGTGCCCGCAGAGGTGATGAACATGAGGAGGCCGCCGGGCTTCAAGGCATCCAGCGACTTCGCAAAGAAGAAGTCATGCAGGAGGAACTTGTGCTTGGCGTAATCAGGGTCAGCCGCGATTGCCGTCTCGGAGAAAGGCGGGTTGCCAATCACGAGATCAACGGCGTTCTTGATTCCGGGAACGCGCGTGTAATCAGCCTGCTGCACGCCCGACTGTGGATACAAGAGCTTTGCGATCGAGGCTGTAAGGTGATCGTATTCGAGGCCGCTGTAGCTGCTGGCTGCGGCAATGTCCGCCGGCATCATGCCACGGAAGTTGCCGGTGCCCATACCGGGCTCGAACACCACGCCGCCCTTGAAACCGAGTTGGCGCGCAATGTCCCACATCGGACGGACGACCGATTCTGACGTGTAATGCGCGTACTGAATGGATTGCCGCGCGGTCGCGTATTCTTCGTCGGTCAGCAATTCACGCAGGCGCGGGCCAAGGGTTTCAAAGCCCTTGCCGTATTCGCCAGTCGCGGGATCGGGGAAGATGTTCTTGAGCCCGCCCCATCCGATGTAGCGAGCAATGACCGCCTGTTCTTCGCGGGTAGCGGAACGGCCCTCGCGCTCGATCTGCTTGACCAGCGCAATTGCTTCGACGTTGTCGCGGGCCTTCTGCGCCAGCGATCGACCTTCCTCGAGCGAACCGGGTTCAATGACCCAATCCGTGCCCTTTACGGCTGCAACGGCCTTTCTGGGAGATCCGGCGTCGCGTTCGGAGGCGGGAAGGTTATCAGCGTCGCGAACACCTGTTCGGTCGCCTCGCGCTCCGTCTGCGGGTCCGCCAGCACTCCGCTGCCCGGCAGTGTCGGTGCGCCCTCCGTCAGTTCGCGAAACATCGCCTGGGCCTCGGCCGCCTTCTTGTTGAGGTGCGCGTCCATCGCGCCCGACCGACGAAGTTCGTTGAACATCGCCGGGGCTTGCTCCCGCATTGCTTGCAGGTACGCGGTTCGGAAGTTCAGCATCGACGGCCCCTGTAGCAGCATTTTGCCCTTCTGTCACCGCAGGCTCATTCGCCCACTGTTCGAGCGTCCGCATGGACTTGGCGACTTCGTCCGGCGTGTCCATTCCGGCCACGCTCTCGCCCGCGTCCTCCATCATGTCGCGCGCGCCGTTGTACCAGCCGCGCATGTAGAGGCGCAGATCCTGCACCTTCATTCCGAGGTCGTCGGCAATCGCCTTGGCGAACGCCTGGAAGCGGCGCGCGCCCTTCTCGATGTGGTAGACGGCAAGCTCGGTCCCGATGGCGATGATCTCGGGATCAATGCCGCTATTCAGGCGGCCCGGGTTGAGCTTGGCCTTGAGGCGTTCGCGTAGCTCTGCAGCGCGCTCGTCGGTGACGAGGCGGTTTGCAGAGGGCGTCGGAGCGGCCTTCCTCCCACTGACAAAGTCGCGTCCGGCCTGGGTGATCTGGCCAACGCGGTTGCCGTTCTCGTCGACCGTCATCTCAACGTAGCCAAGCTCGATCGCGCGGTGCGGGTTGGTCGTTTCGATAAAGTCGCCATCGGGCAGGCGCATGCCGCGTTCTGCCATGGCTTCGAGCAAAGGGCGAAGGCCTTCAGGATCAACCTTATCCAGCCGTTCGCGCATGCGCTTGCCTGCTGCGTCGAAATCCTCTTGCCACGTTTGTAGAGCGATGGCGTCGTACGCACCAACGCGACGCAGCGCGTCCCGCTTTGCTTCCTCTGGCGTGTTCCCGTAACCCTTTTCACTCTTGAAAGGTGACTTGCGAGTGGCAACGACGGAGTATCTTCCGCCCATGATACGCGCATCAGCGGCACCTCGAACGGGTTGCACGGGGTCAACGCTGAAACCTTCTGGCACACGCAAATCGGGCTGCG
Organism: Novosphingobium sp. THN1; assembly: GCF_003454795.1. Classification (GTDB taxonomy): domain Bacteria; phylum Pseudomonadota; class Alphaproteobacteria; order Sphingomonadales; family Sphingomonadaceae; genus Novosphingobium. The sequence continues at coordinate 23,773 of NZ_CP028347.1, read as the reverse complement.
ATACCTCTGCCAGCGCGGCGCGCATGGCGGCCTCGCCCTTGGTATTGAACTGGTGCTGGATCTGCGCGGCGCGCGAGGTGATCGCGTTGCGGTTCGATGGCGACGGTGGGCGCAGCGCTTCAAGATAGCGGCGGTACGTGTCGTTATCGATCGCAAGCACCTCATCTTCGAGCGCGGAAGGGGTGGGGCCGACGTTGTCGCCGGTTTCCTCGGAGTCGGCCGCAACCATTACCCCGTTCTGCAAGGCGGGTTGCAGCATGTAGTTCTTGACCGAAGTGCGCCCACCTGTCTCGACATTGCGGAAGAACGCATCAGTGCGAGTGGTGGATTCCACCACGTAAGTTCCGCCCGCCTTGAGATATTCGACGTCCTGCTTGAGCGTGTAGCGCTCGCCAGTCTTGACGTAGGGGTTGGCCTTCTTGTCGGTCGTGCGCTTGCCGCCGAGCGGCACGGTCTTCACCGTTCCGGCAGCGGGATCCATGATGATTGCGGCGCTGCGGTCGACCGGACGGGCGCCCATCTTCTCGCGGCGGCGCTGCTCGGTCAGGTCGCGGATAGCCGCGTTCGCGCTCTCGTCGTCCAATTCCTGATAGTAGAAGTCCTCGACGGCGTTCTCGATCTCACTCGCCTTGACGCCAGCCTTGAGCGCCTTCTCAATCGCGACCCGGTCAAGCCGGTCGAACTTGTTCGCGAGCGCCATCGCCGGATGATCGACGGCATTGTTTGCCATGAAGAACGAGTAGGCGAAACCCTCGGGCGTGACGCTGCGGGCGTTCTTGGTGGCAATGCTCTTGCCGCCGTACTGGCTCCACATCTTCGAGCCTTCGACGGGATCCACCGGAGCAATCGGGAGATCGCCGTTGAAGCGGCCCCATAGCAGGGTCTTCTTGGTGTAGGTTTCCCCCATGTGGTTTGGATCGAACGACAGGCGCCACGGCGGAAGGCCGCCGAGCTTTTCAATTCGGCCAACCGGGTTCTCGATCGCCCACACGGCAGGCTTGAAATACTCGATAGTGGCAAGCGTCTGGTGGACGAGCTTCACACTGGCGACGGTGCGCCCATCCTTGTCTTTGGCCGCAAAGTGTCTTGCGCCGCTCGAGGCAAAGTCGGTGCATGGGCATGCGGCGAGGATCGCATAAATATCCTGCCCGTCGAAGTCGCCGAACCAATCGCCGAAAAAGTCGGTCGAGAAGTTGAACACGTCACCAACTTCCGGGTCAGCCTGAATATCGAAACGATAAACCTGATACCCGGCCTCTTCCCATGGACGCGACCACTCGCCGGACAGGTCGAACAGGGACAGCACGACCTTGTCGCCGTTGACGCTGCCCGGTCCGCCTTGCGCGCGTGCATGCTCTTTCCACTGCGCAATCTTGGCCTTGGCTTCCTCGGGCGTCATCCAGCCATACTGCTGGTTGTAGACCTTCACCTTCTCGCCCAGGCGAACGATCTCGTTCTTGGCAGGCGCGTCGAAGACGTGCGTGACCTTGAAGTCACCTTCGACCATGCTGGCCTGCGCCGAATTGAACTCGTTGACGATCTGCGAGAGCTCGCGCTCGTCAACGCCAACGGCTGCGTGTTCGGGGGCTTCGCTGTCAGTTGCACCAACCTGCTTGGATACCGGCTTGGCCAAGTTTGCCTGATCCCACCCGGCGTACCACTCCTCTTTCACGCCTGCCGGCATGTCCGAGAGGTAGCTCGGCAGCACACGTTCATCGCCGCGATCGAAGGCAGCCTTGCCTTCCTCGCGAGCGAGCTTGATACGCTCGGACCCGTTGGCAAACAGATACTTCGAGGCGCGCACGTCCTCGACTGACATGCCCTCTTCTTGCGCAATCTGCTCGTCGGTCAGTTTCTTGGGAGTGCGACCTTCGAGCGCAACACGGGCGTAGCGCAGGAAGTCCTTCTGCAGGTTGAAGCCCTTGCCCTGGGGGTTGAGCAAGACCCACTTCGGCACAGCGCCGGTGCTGACGTTCTCGATGCGGTCGAAGCCCTGCTCGATCTTGCTGTCAATCCACTGGCGGACGGTCGTTTCGACGCCGTTCTCGTCCCGCATCTTGGTGGACTCAGCGGCGTTGGTCGCCCATTCCCGATCGCGCGCGTCGCTCTCGCGCTTGATGCGATCGTCCTCAGCCTTCTGCCGCTGCGCTTCCTGCTCCTCGCTGACGCCTGCCCATTCGCGCAGTGCCGCAAACGTGTCGCGCTGCGTCTTGGGGAGGGTGATGCCGGTGGCTTCCGCAAACACGGCGCGCGACTTCTGATTGTCCGGCCGCAGGATACCGCGCAGACCCTCGTAGTCCTTGGCCGCGATCATGTCGGCGAACTCTTCATCGACTGCCATTGGTGCGCGACCAAGCAACTCGGCGCGACGACGGACGATCTCGTCTTTCGACATGCCTTCGCCCTTGGCGTCACTCTTGGGGTGACAGTTTCTGTCACCCCTGCCAGCGCGGCGCGGATCTTGTCGGCATACTTCTTCGAGTAGACGAGCGCGCCGTCCTTGCGCTTCATCCCCATGGCCTTGGGCACGGCAGCCGAGATCGCGGCAAGCTCGGCCTCGCTGGCGCCGATTACGGCGACGCTCTTGCCGGTGCCGGTTTCTTCTACGCGGGCGGGGGGAGTCGTGCCACCCTCGGGGTCTTGCTCAAATGGAACGGCAGGGTTGCCGTTCTTGCGCAAATAGTCAGCAATGCGCTGCTGAACCATGGCAGGTAGGCGATCAAACTCGGTCGCGCTGTTGCGCTCTGGTCCGCCAGCGAGCATCGACGAGCCAATACCCGCGGCCTTCATGATCTTGATGCGTTCAGCGCGTGGCGTGCTGTTGTAGTCTAGCGCAGGATCAGCGTCATATGTGACAGCACCGCCCGCAGACGCGACGCTGTCGGCGGCGGTGGGCATTGATCCACCTGCTTTCGGAGCCTCGACGGTGGGAGCAATTTCACCATCCTGCGGCCCGGCGGTATTCTGTTCGCTGGTTTGCTGCTGCGCGCTCGGCAAATCCGGCGCAGGTGCCGTGACCTCAACAGAAGGCGTCTCCTGCTGCGGCCGATCAGCAAACTGCGTCGTACTTTCGGGAACTAGCGGGCCGGTATCGGTTGGAGCCTGCCCCAGCGCCGCCATGCCGCGCGCAATGTCGCCGTCGGTTTCCGCGCCAGCCGCCGGGCGCATGAACTTGCGCACGTAGGCGTCGAGAACCTTGGCCGGATCGTTCTCGGCCAACACATACTTGCCGCCAGCGTCGCCGCCGCGAAGCTCGTCAGCGAGGAAGTCGAGCTGCTGATCGAGCGTCGGGTTGTCGCCAAAGCGCTTGCGGATCGCGTCCTTGCGCGGGCCGAGCCATTGGCCAAGACCCATCGCGCCCGACGTCGGGTTCTTGGCGTTGGGATTACTTGCCGATTCCGCGTGGATGCCTGCGGCGATGCCGAGCGCCTGGCCTTCCGAGAAGCCGCGCTTCTTGAGGCCTTCCACGATTGCAGAGTTGACGCCGCCGCCCGCCGATGCGGATGGAGTGCGGCCCGAAGGGCGGGGCGACGGCGTCTCTGCGCCAGCCGAAGGAAGGGGAGAGGAAACCTCCATCGGCGCAGATGCTTGCGCGGCGAGGGCCGCGTCGATCGCGTCAGCCTCGGCCAACGGATCGGAAGGGGTGATCGACACGCCAAGCTCGTTGAGCGTGTCGAGGTATTCACGCATGGCCTTGCCGCCGCCCTCGGGGCGAACGACCACACCAGTACCGGTCTCGTCGGTGAACACGTCCTCGATCGTGCCGGTCAGCGCGTTGCCGCCGGGCAGGTTCGAGACGTTGACCCTGCTGCCGACCTTGGGCAGCCCTGCCTGCGTCAGCGCATTGTCAGCCGCCTTGTCAGCCGTCGCACCCGCAATCTCGACGCGCCCAGCCGCAATGTCGGCGTTGTCGAGCGGGCTTGCCAGATCCTCGGGCGTGAGGATGGTAGCGTCGGCAATGGCCTGCTCGCGAATGCCGGGGCCCGGCGTGCGGGTGTCGTCAGCACGACGGGACGTGATGCGGCCGGCAGCGTCGAAGGTCGCCTTGGTGCCCTCTGTGACGACGCCAAAGCCGCCGCCGACACCAGCACCGACCAAGCCGCCCTGCAACATCTGCGAGCCCATTTCTCCCAGGTCGAAGCCCTGCTTCGTCCCGACCGCGCCGCCGGTATACTCGATGCCGCTCTGCACAGCCTCGGTCAGGCCCTCGGTCGCCGCATCGCGCATGATTCCACGAGCGAGGCCGCCGCCGATGCCGTTGCGCATTGCGCCGAGGCTGAGGCTGTCGATCAGGGTTGAGACGGTTCCGAACGGCGCAGCGATGGCAACGTCCTTGCCGCTCGCGTCCTGCCTGCCGTCGGCTTCCGCACGGCTCTGTGCGATTTGGCCGCTCGTTGCTGCCGCGTTCGAGAGCGCGCCGAACGGGCCAACCGCGGCAGTCGCCATGTAGGGAAGGCTCTCGATCCCCTTTTCGAGGATAAAGCCCGGCATCTTTGCAAGATTGCCGGTAGCAGCGTCCCACGTCGTTTCGCCAGCAATGCCGGTTTTGGCGATAGCTTCGTTCTCGCGGGCGCGCGTGACAAAGCGCTGGCGCTCGGCGTCATTCAGAGCAAGGCCGGACGCTACACGTTCAATGCCAGCACTTGCACCGGCCATGCCGCGCGTGAACAGGTCGCCAGCCGTGTCGAGGATGCCGTCCTGTTTCGCAAGGTCGGCCCTTTGCCGTTCGCGGATCTGGCGCGCAAGCTCGTCGGTCTTGCGGTTCTGTTCGTCTGGATCGTATCCGACCGCCTCGCGAAGTGGCTGCATTGCATTGTCGATCGCGCCAACTGCTCCAGACACGGTATCAGCCACGGCGCGTGCGCCGCGCTCGAGCATGCCGCGTCCGCCGTCCAGCTTCTTGACTGGCTTGCTGAACTCCCTCGTAGCTCGGTCGACAATCTGTTGCGGAGTGACGTCGTCAGGAGTGTTCTCGTAAACGTGCGAGGAACCATCCGCGAATGTGACCGTGACTCTACGGGGCATTGGACCTCACCAGTTGGAAATGGAAACTTTCGCGCCGGGCGTAGCGGGCTGTGAGCCGGCGCGCCGCCTGCGCGATCGAGGATGTTGCTGCCAGCGCCGCTGGGAGGAGCCTTTGGTGCGCCCTTGATATTGAGGGGCTTCTGCTGGCCGTTACGGTACAGGGCGTAATAGTTGCCGTCCGCGTCCTGCAGGGTGTCGATGATCTCGCCGCTGCGGATCTGCGCCTCGATGCGGGCCGACTCTGCGGTCTGCTGGCTGCGCAGCGCAGATTCGAGCTTTGCCAGGCGCTCGCGCGAAGCCGTGTCCAGCTGGCTGCGGTTCTTGTCGATCGTGATGGTCGACGAGGTATCGCGCGCGGTCTTGCGCGCGTCGTTGCGGTCGTTCAGGTCAGCCTGCTCGCGCTGGGTCGTCCGCTGCTCGCTTGCCTGCAGGCGCATGTTATCCTGCTGGTTCTGGTTGCGCAGGCCTTCAAGCGCCATGTCACGGCGCTGCTGCCAGTCCAATTCGCCCTGCTTCGCAATTCCCGCACCGAAGCCGGACAGAGCGCCGCCGAGTACCGTGCCGAGCCCGCTCATGATTTATGCCCCCTGCTTCATGGGCGCGCCGCCGGGCAGTCCGGGGAGAACCTTGCCAAGCTGACCCTGCTGGTCAGCCATGCGCAGTTGCTCGAAGCCGCGCTGCAACGACTGCACGACGCGCGGATTGACCTTCTCCTGAGCCACGCGGAACAGGTCGAGCGCCCGATAGAAGGCGCCGTCGATCTCTTCTTGCGAGAAGTCGTGAATGTTCGCGGCCTCTGCGACCTCGACAAGCTCCTCGACTGCGAGCTTGCCGCCTTCCATGAGCACGGCTTCCGGCGAGTAATCGCCTTCGTCCTCGTCCTCGCCACGGTAGCCGGCCGGATCTTCTTCGGGCTGGCCTGGCATTTCCTCGCCGGGCTCGTTCTCCCGCTGCATGGGCTGATCTTCCGCCGCCAATGCCTGTTCGAGTAGGCCCATCTTCTTGTCGACGACAAGCGTAACGAGAACTGACGTCGCCGCCACGCTGTCCTGCGGCGAGTTGGTCAGGGCCGGTTCCACGCCATCAAACAGCCCAAGAACCTGCGGATCGAACTGACCCTGCAGGTTGGCGAGGATCTGCGGATAGACCTGACCCGGCGTGTCTTGAGGGTAGATCACGTCCGACAGGGTCTCTGCGAACTCCTCGTAGGCGGCTTGCTCCTGATCGCTGGCCTGCTTACCCCCGCCAGATTGCTGCTCCTCTTCCTGCTGCATGGGCTGCTGCGTCGGCTGACGCTGCTGCATGCCCTGCGGTGCCGGTGTGCCAAGACCCGCCATGTGTCAGTTCCCCACCTTGAGCTTGCCGGTGTTGGGGTCGTAGGAGACCTTCTTCCCCGAGTAGATTGCGGCGTTGAACACGTCGGCTGCCGGCGCGTAGCCGTTGCCGCCCGGCGACTGGTACTGAGGCAGTCCCGACGTATCGGCGTAGTTGGCTGCGATCTGGTCGCGCTCGCGCTGCGCCGCCTTGTTCTGCTCGTTTGCCATGAGGCCCTGTCCGAGCCCCTGAATGACCATGCCACCCACGATGGGATTGCGGTTGAGGAAACCCATGACACCGCCCGACGAAACCGGAGTGGCCGAAGCTGCAACAGGAGCAACAACTGGAGCGCCTGCGCCGGTCGCTGCTGCCACCCCTCCGCCTTGCGCTGCTGCATTTGCAACGGTCCCCAAGCCCTGCGCTGCCGCGCCGGATGCGCCAGAAGCTGCCGCACTGGTGCCGCTGCGCAGGCTCTCGAGCGCGGTCTGGTTGATGCTGGAAGCGTTGCCAAGGCCACCGGCGCCAGCCTGAGCCGCCTTACCAAGGCCACCGAGCGCTGCATTTGCGCCGCCAAGAATGCCGCCCGTGATGAAGCCTGCGGTAGCTCCCTTGACGATGTTACCGCCGGTGAGCGCAGACCCCACCGCTCCGAACGTGGCGGCCTTTGCCGCCCCCATTAGTATTCCGCCTAGCGTAGAGCTGGCACTTATGCCGAGCCCTCCCAGAACAGAACCGACTGAGGGCAGGACGCCAAGCGCCGCGCCACCGGTGAGAACAACTGCAGCGATGGCGAGGGCAGGCAGCGCCACCTTCTTCACGACTTTGACGACGGCTTTGAAGGCTTTGCCGATGGCTTTAATTGGATTGCTCATGCTGCTTCTGCCTGGGTTTGCGCCACATTCAGGCGACGGAACGACTGCGCGCATGGCTCAAAGCCCATGCGCTTGAAGATCGGGGTCCACTTGTCGGAGCCAGGCAGCGCGTCGGACCAGCTTGCACCGATCTCTGCCACGCGAGGATTGCCCGAAGCCCAGCCCACATAAAGCTCGAACAGATTGCGCAGTACGATGGCAGGACAATCCCTGCGGCCAAGAAGGTAGTTGTCACAGGCGACAAGGCGCTTGCCGACGCCATAGACCCGACCGAGTGAGCCCATGCAGAAAGCCGCGATTTCGCCCGCCGTGTCCTCTGCCACCATGAGGAACATGCCGCCCTCGTTGGTGTTGCCGTGGCGCTGCGCGGCGTATGCGAACATCTTGCGCGCGAAAGGAACGTCGACCTCGTCAATCCCGCATAGCATGTGTCGACCACGCGAGCGGCGAGAAGCGCTGCAATCGCTGGCGCGTCGACCGAGCGGGCGGGCCGAATGTTCATCAGCCGCGGAACAATCCGTTGTACCCGCCTGTGGCATTCAGTGCCGCGATTTGGGCAGGCGTGAGCGTTCCTGTGGTGGGTGCGGTAACTGTCTGCGCGGGCGCCGACAGCGAAATGCCATAGAGGTTCTGCAACTGGTCGATGGCCTGCTGATACTGTGCGTTGATCGAAGACTGCACAGCCGAACGCGTGCCGGCCGGAATCTTGTCGTTGGCCAGGGTGTTGGACATTGCGTTGAAGCGCTGCCCGGTCAGATCCGTGACGGACGAAAGGATTGCCTTCTGTTGCTCGGCGGCCAATGCAGCGCGGGTTTTCTCCATGTCCGCATCTGCGCCCATGCGCGTCAGGTTCTTCTGCGCGATCTGCGAGGCTTCCTGCGAGGCGATGGGAACGGCAGCGTTCAATGCTGCCCCTTGTGCCGCGCCAACTGCCATCGAGGAGTTGCCTAGCCCGCGCCGCTGCATTGACTGCAAACCCTGCGTACGGGCTGCTTTCATGAGGTCGGAATTGCCCGACGAGATCGCAGCGACGCGCGAGGCGACGCCATCATCTTCCATCGACCACTTACCGCTTGCGTCGTAAGCCATAATCGCCCCCGAAAATCATCGGTGACATTACCGGAGGTGTCTCAATGGGACAAGAAAAAAGCCCCGCCGAAGCGGGGCGGGAGTAGCGCATGGCGCCTCGGGTAGAGGAGCGGTGTCTCAATGCGTGAAAATCACGGCCAGAGCAAGTCTCGATCTGCGTGCAGCAAGGCCGATCCCAGCGAAATGACGATGAAACCAAGCAACCCTGCCGCGAGAACCCACTGCAGGTTGCGCAAGAGCCAAGTGGTCACAGTCTTTTGGCGACGTCGATCACGTCGTCGATCTTGACGGGCTTGCCCAGCTTCTTCTCGATCTCCCTTTCAACGGCTCGCTTTGCGAGAGGAAGAACCACCTTCTTGAACAGCTTGCCGAACATCACGTTTCCTCCTGCACATGAACCGGGTCGCCGGGCTTTCCGCTCGCCTGCTCGCCAGAAGCGTTGCGAATGTTCATTGCGACGTTCTCAATCTTCGAGACGACTTCACGAAGCGAGAGGAATCCCGCAGTCAGCCAGCCGGCTGCTTCCAGGTTGGCTCCTGAACGGAATGCGAGGTAAGCCATAAGCAACAGCACCCCGACGCCGAGCAGCGCGAGGGACAGCACGGCGAGGCTGCGAATATTCATGCCTCATTCCTCGACAACTCGCCATTCGCCGCCAAGCGAACGGGCCCGCCCAAGACTGGCTCTCCGCGCGGCCACCGGATCGCAATGCAGCGGTTCTTAGCAATCCGAGTGATGCTGACTGAGTTGCCCTGATTCCCGCCGAGAACCTGATAGGCCGTTGCGTCCTCGCCAACATAGAAGCCGACATGCCCGCCACCATCGCGGACGAATACCAGGATAGCCCCGGGCGCGACATGAGTGCTGCGCAGGTTCGCGCCGTATTCAGCCCATGCCTTTGCCCGGGGATACATCGACGGGTAAGGCAGTCCAGCCTCCTGCATGACCGCCGCAACGAAGGTTCCGCACCATGGCGTTTCGTCGTCTTTGATCCACGACTTGAGCCGCTTGAGCCACCCCATGATGACGCCACTATGTTTCACCCGGGCACTTCGCGCACACCGATGTATCCCCTAGCGATCTCCAACCACCGCGGTTCCGACATAGTCACTTCCCCACCATGTGCTGCAGGCCGGCCTTGGCCAACAAGTAGAATGCCACTAGCCCGGTCGCGATCGAGCCCAACCACTTGATGAACTTGCCGGCGGTTTTCACCGCGCCCCACGCCTCGACGAGATCCTTCGTCTCGGAGACGTCCTTTTCCACCTGCACGAGGGATTGCTTCACCTCGGACACGGAATCCCTCATTTCCCAAAGGCTTTGAGGATCTCGTCGAGCTTTCCATCGAACTTGTCCATTCGGTCAGAAAGCTCCTGGTGGGTCGGTTGCGGCTTCATTTCAGCACCTCGTGCTTAACCTTGTCCCCTCGCGGATGGCTTCGGAGAGGGTCATGCGATCACCCTTCACGATGCCGAATACAGCGTCGGATCGGCCCCGTTGACCGCCAGCACATCTTCGTAGTCCTCGTCCGCCAGCGCGATCACGTCGAGTTCCTGACGCGACAGGTTGCCGATCCAGTGGCGGAAGACGCGGAATGGGCTGGCGTCTATATCGAGGCCGGATGCAGGCCAAAGCGTGCTGCCCGTAACGCCCAGCTTTGCCGTGCGGGCGGAGTAATCTGCCGTGTTCGCGGTGGCCGTGCTGGTTGCCGGTGCATATGTGCCCGCGCTGGATTTGATGCGAACGCCAATCGTGCCGTCTCGCTTGCGATAGACCAGCAATTGCGTCAGCCGTCCGACATGCGGCAGCGTGTAGATCGACCCTAGCGGGATAGTCTTGAAGTGCGTGTTAAGCGTGACTCCAATCGACTGCTGGAAGGTGACTTCTATCGTGCCATCCTGCTTGATGCCGACCCAGACACGTTCGGCACTTGACCCATAGTAACTTGCACCATCGTCCACGCTGGACAAAATCGGGTAGACGGTTGATCCCGAGATGCCCGTCCACAGGCGCGGGTCAGGCATGATGAAATAGGCGCACTCGGCCAAGCCTGGCTTTCGCCAACGCGATCCGAGCCAGAAGGCGCGGCGGCGAACAGATCGGCGTTAACGCTTGCCGGTGCCGCCATGTAGCTGCCACGCGCAGTCACATTCTTTAGCTCGAAACCGCCGCCTGCGTAACTGACTGTTTGCCCCGATGCCTTGAGGAACGCACCATCAGCGATGTTGCAGCTATCGTAAAGAACGGCTCCGTCTGCTGGCGAACCGGGCGCGGGCCTTCCTCTGGTGCCCCACCGGGATAGCTGCGTCCGTAAGTCGTATCGACAAGGTAGCGGAAAAACCGTGCTCGACCAGCCATGATCGGGTCGAGCACCGCGTAATCCTCCGGCGCGCCGTCCACTTCTGCTGCGGTTTCAAGAATAAAGCTGTAAGTCATATGTATATCCTCAAATTGCCTTTGTCGCGCCGATGGCATCGCACCACGTCCGAGTGATGAGGTTGCTGGCGAGTTGAAGTGGATCGAGCGATGTCGGCGCGGGGTGGATCAGGTCGGTGTCCATCCATGCGTCGTAATCGGCGGGGACAGAGCCGAAGACGGGCGGCAGACCGACCACGGCGAAGCTGTATTCGTCCGCCGCATTGAGCAGCGCTTGCCAGTAGGGGACCATACTCTGCCCAAGGGCAAGCCGGTTCTTGAGTTCAGGTGGGATCGACACAAGAAAAGGCCCCGGTTGTCCGCCAGTGGCCGGATGGGCGGTGCGGACGCGGTCGATGATTTCCAGCGTATTCGCAAGGAAGGTCGTGTCCGACAGGCCAGCGGCCTGATCGTTCACCCGAATGGCAGGATTACGAGGTCCATCGGCAGTTCTGTGATGGCCGCAATGTATTCGGCCCGGTTAACGCCCACCCAGTCATTGGTGTGACTGCCGGAATTGCCGCCCTTGTGAATTATCACTCCGCTTGACGTGCCTGCGAAGATCACGCCGCGCAGATCGACCGACCCAGACACCACCTCGAACGTCATGGTCCACGGCGCGGCGGTGGGGAGGTTGGCTAGATCAGCGTGCTGGATACCCGAACCCTGCACGTTAAGCGTGGTCCATGTGCCGGTGTTGGTGCGGTAGCGGATTACGCCGTCAGCAGTTCCCTTCCACTGTAGCCTCGCGCCGGTCGGCACAGGTGCCTGCGATCCACCATTGATCGTGCGGGTGCTTGTCGCCGTGCTGCTTGTTACTGCATAGAGATCGGGCGAAGCCGCCGTTTCATCGACAACAGTCCACGTGCCGGTGCTGCTGATCCACAGGTTTGAATTAATCGGGTCGGCCCGCAGACCCACCCACCGATGGCACCGTTGCCGTAAGCTGTGCGAAGGCGATTGGCGAAGACCCGGCCATTGTAGTTTATGTTGTCGATCCAGCTATCGCCGGGGACATAGATCGACATTTGCGCGCCAGCGATACCCGCCGCGAGCGCCTGAAACTTAGCCCGGCTGCGGCGCAAATGCCATTCCCGTAGATCGGAGCCAGCGGCATTCCGTTGGCGTCGAGCGTGCGAGAAATGCGCGTGTCTATTGCTGTGATCGCGTCGGACACTTCAACGGGCCGGTCCCAGATCAAGACCCTTCCCTCAGGCGTCTTGACCAGCGGTTGCCGTGCGGATGCCTTTCCGGGCACGATGCGCGGTTCCCAGCTTACCACATGAAGCGGCGCATCACCCACAAGCGACTCCAACGCGGCAAGGTCCGTTTCGGTTGTCTCCACTCTACCGATGAGGCTGACCGGTGCGGCGCGCAGAAGTGCCTTGCCATCGGGAGTGCGCAGGATCGGGATGCCATTTGAGGCGTCATCGTTTCGCCCGGGCACGATGCGCGGCTCGAAAATCCGAGGTCGAACACCGAACTCTGCCGCCTCATTAGCCGATACCTCAGCATCTTCCGCCCACCCCTTCGCACTCTTCGTCCCGCCCGCCCGGTTCTCCTGCGCTTTCCGCCCATGCTTGAGCGATTTGTCCTTGCAGATTGTCGACTCGTTCCAGGCCAGCCGGACTAATGGAGTAACGAAAGACACCCGCGTTGTTGACGGTCCCAAACAACAGGGTCAGTATGTGTGCCAGTGTCAGTCGATATGACCATGGCATATTCGCCAGAGGTGAAGGTCGCTGCCGAAGCTTCAGCCCACGAACGAAATAGCCTCGCGCTGCCATAGTCTAGTGCTTCATCGCGCGCTAAAATTGCCTCGTCGCGCGCACCAAAAGTCTGACCGCGCGCATCTTCAGTGGCCTCTCGCGCAGCGTCTGCCCCTTCCCTTGCGCCCTGAGCAAGAATGCGATCTGCCTTTGCCGCCTTTGCGCTCTTGGCAGCCTGAGCTTCAATCGTGAGCAGGCTCATGCCTTTTCTCCGATGATGCTGATCTTGCAGTTTCCACCGCCAATGGCGGTGACGCGCACGCGCCACCAGCCGATTGCCGGGTCTTCGTAGGGACGCGGGGACATGCCGACAGACAGGTCGCCTGTGAACGGATCTTCATCGGCGGGGGCCCAATTCGCTTCTGCTGAACCGGGATCGCGCGTGGCGTGCTCGACTATCGCGGTCAGGCTCGTGGCGCTGCCGGAAAGCTGCACTTTCACTTTGCCTTGCAGGCGAACAGGGTCGGTAGACCCCGTAGCTGAGAGCGTATCGAAAAGCTCGGTGCGCTCTGAATTGTTGTCGCTGATGCTGATAAACCGAACGCTCGAAGCCATGATCGTAACCCCCGTCATCGCCACAATAGTGTAAATTCCACTCTGCGCGAAGTCTGCTTATGTCCCAATAGTGAAAGTATGCCCCAGCCCGTCGATAATCTCGTAGGACACGGTTGCGCCGTTCAGGGGCTCAAGCTCGAAGATCATGCGCCTTGGCGTGCCGGCTTTCTTCTCGGTCAGTGTCCCCGTGAAATTGTGGCTGCGCCAAAGTCGCCACGGCAGGCCTTCAGTATTGCTCGGCTCTGGCAGGCCATCGGAGACGGTTACTACCGTTCCAAGCGCAGCAGCATCCCAGCATTCGGTGAAGGTGCTCATCCGACTGTCCCTGTTACCGTTCCGTTGTTTGTGACTGTCGCGGTCTTGCCGTTCTTGCGGATTGCGTATCCGGCCGCGCCAGCTGCGCCGCCATTAGTGCCAAGGCCGTTCGATCCAGCTGTGCCGAATGTGCCGCCTGCGCCGCCATCACGGCCAGCAGCTGTCAGGTCGAACGCGCCAAGGCCACCTGCACCACCGCCTGACGTTGTACCAGGTGAACCATCGCCTGACGTTTCCGCCTCTACTTCCGTCGTCTGACCGGAGCCGCCAATGCCGTTCGGTGCACCGCCGCCACCACCGCCGCCGGCGCCGCCGTAGATGCCGCCGCTAAGAACTCGGTAATTCGCGCCACCACCGCCACCACCGCCACCACCAGCCTTGAGAGTGCCGCCACTGTCGATCGTGATGCCGCCGAGATGTTCTCGCGCAGGAAAATCCCATCGCCGCCCGCGCCGCCAGACAGGCCCGCGCCGCTTTGTCCGCCTTCGCCACCCCGTCCGCCACCGCCGTAAACGACCCGCCGTTCTGCACGACAATGGTGAGCGCAATCGTGTAGCTCGCGCTGGGCCAGGTTCCGCTGTCGATCGCTATGCCGCCATTGCCGACGCCGGTAATCGTGACACCGCTTGGAATGTTGAAGGTGATCGTTGCGTCGCTGAGGCCGGTGTATCCGGCTGCGTCGGCTATGGTACGCAAATTGATCCCTGACGACGCACTTGTGAGGTCGATCGTCGCCGAGAAACCGCTTGGTGGCGTTGCTGGCGTGCCAGGAGAACCCGGCGCAGCCACCACGTCCCAACGAGCATTGGCTTGAGCGGTCCGGTCGGCGCAAAGCCGAGCGACGATGGAACGATCAGGATATAGGTGCCGCCGTTGTAGAGCACCTGCATGCCCTCATAGTACGTCACCGCCGCCGAATACTGTTGCGCAGCGGGCAGGGGAGAGAGTCGCACCCATGGCTCCCAAGCCGATTTGCGCGCGCCTGCACCATCACGAAACGCCGACGTCACCCAGACTGGATCGGTGCCAGATGGAATGAAATCGGAAGATCCTGCCGGAACGTCGCCAGTCGCGGTGGCTGGCTGCGCGATCGAGCGAATGAACCGAAAGTCTCGATAGCCGCCGTCAACGCCATCCTGACCATTTGAACCGTCGGTCCCGTCCGCACCGTCGGTCCCGTCCGCACCCTTGAGGCGCGACCACGAGTAGTTTTCAGGGAACGCGCTGGGTGTAGCGCTGGCCTGATTGGTGGCGATCCCGATGTAGCTTCGATTCCCCGCCGCGCCGGTCGTGAAGTTGGCCGTGCCGTCTGCGCTGTCTGCATAGGCATAGTGTGTGTAATTGGGGGTTCCGGCTCCTGTCCCAATGGCAGAAGGCGCAGGCAACTGGTCGAGCGCCGCGGCGATCTTGGCAAGCTCGGCATTGACCTGCTCGGCTGTCGCGCGGTGTTGGGCTCGAGGAGCTTTGGATTGTACCAGGGTGAAGTCACCGCCGCTGCCTCCTCGGAGAGCGCCAGACCTTGTAGGCTTGCAAGACGTGCGGATCTTCGTCGACGTCCGCTGCCGTGGCAAAGATGAACGACACGTTGTAGCCGATACCGTCGATGTCGGATTCCGCGCGCCCCTCGACGGGCTGGGACCAGTAAAACTCGTTCCAGTTGGTCGCGCCCCACGTCCCGCCGCTGCCGGTCACGTTGAAGCTGTTGGCGCCGGAGATCGGAACGTCACCATCGGCATAGTTGAACTGCGCCGTGATCGAGAGATGGGCAGAAGCAGGCGCGTCGAGCTCGCACACGCACTTGTGAATACGCCATTCCTGTTCACCGCCCCATTGCAGGAAGCCGGTCGAGATGAAGCCCTTGATCTGGTCGCCGTCGAAACTGTTGCCGCTGTCGAGCCGGTAGACGTACCCGTCCTCGCCGCCGACAAAGACACCTTCGCCGTCCGAAAGCTCGCCACGCCCGAAAGAGAACGGGCGCATGTCGCCCAGGTCGAACGGGATGGCCTCAGGATTGCGACCGCCCATGTTGACCGCAAAGCCCGTTCCATCGGACCAGACGGCGCGATAGTGGCTCTTGCTCTTGACGACGAAGCTGCCGACGATGGTTGCGCCCGACTTGCGCTTGCTGTTCAGGTACTTCTCGAAGCGGCCGGAGAGCGCGCCGGTCTTGAAGTTGCCGAATGCCTGCGTCGCATCGAGGCTGCGAAGGCCGCGAAGATCCATGTAGAGCGTGCGCGCCATCTGTTGCGCGCTGTCTGCGTCGGCCCCGGCCTCCTCGGTCAAGACGTCGAGGGCAAAGTTCTCGCGATCGCTGCCCTGCAGGACGCCGATCTTCTCCTTGCCGAAGATCGCTACTGCCGTTTCGTTGGCTTGCACCACGTCGGTAACGTCCGTGCCGAACCCTATCTCGCCGGCACCCAGAACGACCTCGAACGAGCGTGGATTGAGGATTGCCGAGAACTGCACCGAGCCGCCCGGGAGGTCAGGCCAAGGTGATTGCTGATCTCAAAGATTCGCTCTGGCGTGTCGACCGCCATGCCGGTTTCGATAAGAACTACCCTTCATCGGGGATAAGCTCAAAGGCTGGCGATGCACCTGTAGCGCCATAAAGCCGGTAGAGGTTCGACGCACCGTAGAAGTTGTGAGACAGCCAGCGCACGCGCCCACCGGGCCCGATATTGTATGCTGAGATCGAGCCAGCCCGCGCCACGTCGGAGCCGCCCACCTGCAACCATTCGGCATTGCTGATTGTGCCAGACAGGTCCGCGACAACGAGATAACCCACAGCGTCAGCCGTGCCGAAGGTGCCGGTGTCGACAACCACGTCGACCACACGCGCACTCCCACCTGCGGATGCACCGGTGACAATGTCGCCGACCACGATTTCGGTCGATCCCAGCGTGAACGGCAGCCGGCGGAGCGTCGGCATTGCCACCCAGCCGGTTGCAGTTGCTCGGTAGCAGGCAAGGCGGGTCGATCCGACGTTGTTGCGCCAGGCATAGACCACACCGCGATGCACCGCGACACCACGAACCGGACCTTCGCGGGTACTTTGTCGATGATCGACCGCTGATAGGCCATGGCTGCGCGTGACCACGTCGTGCGCAAGGTCGCGTCCGGCGCGCTGTCCTCTGTGCTGATACCGTCGGCAATGGCGCAAGGCGAGCCACTTACCCGCAGCACCTCGTTGTTCTCGAAGGCGCCGGTCACGTTGGTCATGACAAGGGTGCCGGCTGCCGTTCCGCTACCCATGAGCCGGTCAGGTCTACCGGATCGAGGATAACCGTGCCGGTAGCACCAGAGGTGAGTCCTGTGACGACGTCACCAATCTCAAAGGCCTGCCCGCCCTGATCGAAGTCGAGCGTCCAGAAGCGTGCAGCTGAGGGCGCCGTCCTGCCGTCAAAGCGCTCATAGCCCTGAACACGCGAGTATCCCTCGGCCAAGGGCTCGTAATTCATGCCTGCGATGATCGCACCGGGTGCGACAGCAAGCGCTGCAGTATTGGTGTCGAGCCCTCCGCCAAAGGCGTATGTGTCTACTCGTTGGGTCACGTCTCGATCGGGTCCGTAAACTCGGCCAGCATTTGCGAATGCAGCACGCGAGCCTTGGCCTGCGCCGTTCCAATGGCGACGGGAGCCTCGTCTCTCCGAGCATCATGAGTGCGCGATAGACGATCGCGTCATGGTACTGCTCGTCGAGGTACGGAGTGTCGCTGTCTGCGGCGATGGTCTGGATCTTGCGCCGATACCAGCCACGAAGGACATAGCTCTTATCTGGCTTGGGCCCGACGTTGAGCGTGCGGTCGAATCCAATAGCGATGGCATTCGGGCGCGTCGCGTCGTGGCTGCCAATGTCGAAGGCGTCGAGCCAGGCGCGATGATTGACCGGCTTGAGGCGGGTTTCGTCGGCACGGCCAAGGGCTGGGTCGTAGAGGGTGAACGGGCGGAAGTTGTCCGCCTCGCTCACCCATCCGCCGAAGTCTGTGATGCCGAGTTGCGCCGGGGTGTACGTCGCCTGCCCTACGGTAAGGGCTTCATCGAACTGCTTGCGCAGGAACGTCCAGTCGCGTCGTTCGCGCTGAATTTCCTCCCACGCCTGCGAGGTCCAATAGACGATCTTCTCCTGCCTGCCACGCGCGCCTACGATCGTCGTGAGGCGCTGGCCTTGGTTGATGATGCCCGAAAGGCGTTCGACCTTGTTGACCAGTTGCAGGAAGGTTGCCACCGCCAGCGCTCCCCGTCAGGCGACGTTCTTGAAGCCGGAGCCGGTAGCTTCTTCCCAGGCGGCGATCTCCGCATCGCTGGGAAAGCAGGTACGGTCGACCTCGAACGGGTAAGAGTGGACTTCTTCCAGACCATAAGCGGTTCGCCAGTAACCGGGTTAATCCGCTCGGGATCGGGTACGGCAGCGCGCTCAACGGCGTCTTCAAGGGCGAGGTAGAAGCGATAGGGCAGGTCGACCCACTGGCCGCGCTGCATCCGGTAAATGTCGCCATTGACACCCAGGGTCACGTCCTTGGGCCGGCGCTTGTCGTCTGTCTTGGGCACGCGCACGCGGACCTTCGGATCCATCGACGGGTGCATAAGCTCACGAGACGCAGGGCGAGATACGGCAGCCGGCGCTCCGTCGACTGCATCTGCGCATCGGTCTGTGCCGGGCGTTCGAGATAGACGATCTTCTCGACAATCCGCTCGACGACCTGCGGCTGCTCCGGAGCCTGCTGCACGATCGGCGCAGGCTTGCCGGGAAGCGTCGGCACATACTCGCAATCGGGTTCGGCCTGCTTGATCTTGGCGCGAAGCTGGTTGGCATTGGTGCCGGTCTTCACTTCGAGGCCCAGCGAAACCTCTGCGTAGTGGCGCAGGGTGGCAGCGTCTGCTTCGTCGAGTTTGATACGGTTTTCCATGGATTGCGTCCTCTTGGGGGGTGAAACAGTGGGGGGTGAGGTGCAGGCGTTATTCGCCGCCCGCGAGCGCTGCCTTGGCTTCCTCGATCATCGCTGCGACGCCCTTGCGAGGGGCTTCGCGGTCGATCTCGGCAGCCGCGACGAGGTCAAGCTGCTCGGCGGTAAGGCCGACGAGCTTTGCCTTCACTTCGTCGAGCTTGCCCTCAATGATGACCTCGGGGTCGAAGGTGGTGGTGCCGACGCTTGCACCCCCGGCTCGCGTCGGCACCTTCGCCGTCACCGTCCGCAGGGATAACGGGAGGCGAAACGGATTCCTCGCCGCCCAGGCGCTTGACGTCGTAACGCGCTGCTCAGGTCGAGCGCTTCGACAGCCCATTCGGGGAGAGTGATTTCGGTGTCGATCAGGAACGAGGCTTTCATGCCGTTCACTTCGATCGTGGGAATGTGCTCGAACGAGCCGGGGCTGCGCCTGTGACGATGCAGCGGATCATTTTGCTCTGTTCCATGAGGGGTGTCCCTGTTGCTGCGTCAAAAGGCGGCCCTCGCTAGGAGAGCCGCCCTCGTGACGATCAGTAATCGCCGTTGCGAACCGCGATGTAGGCGAAGGTGTCGCCGCTTTCCGAGAGCGCCGTGCCGACGGTAAAGCCCTTCTTGCTCGCGAAATCGGTCGGCGAGCGCTGGCTGATGCCGTTGGCAGTGATGCGCGAGATACCGGCATTGCCGGTCGTCGCGTTGTCGGTGACGGAGCGGGTGTAGATGGCGTGCGCTGCGGTCATGCCCGCAAACCATTCCCAATACTCGTCGCCGTCGGTGACATTGACGACCTTGACGTAGTCTGGCGTCCAGCCGAGTTCGATGTTCACCGCGGCGCCGGTTCCGGTGTACGTACCGGTGCGAATTTCTGCTGCCATTGTCCTGTTCCTTCTGAATGGCGTTCATGAGAACCGGGCGAGATCACTCCCGCCCGGTGTCAGGTCAGAGCGCCGAGGCGGCCACCTCGAGGCGAACCATCCACGTCTCGTTGAGGCGGACGGCGGCGAACCAGCACTTCCAGCCGACGTAACCGCGCTGGCCGAGCGGGTCGTCCTTGGTCTTGGTGCCGGGGTTGATGACCGAAGGCTCGACCGCGAGGTTGTTGCCTTCCTTGGTCTTCTGGTTCTTGAGCGGGGTAAGCCCGAAAGCTTCCTGGCCGAAGAACAGGACGGGGTAGACGTCCGCAGCGCTGCCGCTGGTCGACAGCACCGAACCGCTTGCCGAACCGCCGGCATCGGCGAACGGCGCAAGATCCGGGGTGAGGATGAAGCGCACGTTTTCGACTGCACCGATTTCCTCGGGCAGATCGGCTTCATCGAACCGTACTTGCTGACCGGCACAAAGCCGTTCATCGCACGAATGTCCGGCGCAAGGTCGGTGTGGCCGACAGCGACATAGGCGGCTTCGACCGCGCTGGTGCCGATGTTGACCGACGGCGACAGGACCGAAGTGATCTTCTTGGCCTTGTTGCGTTCGAGCGTGCGGACGACAGCGCGGACCTTGTTCAGGCTGATCGCGGTGTTGACGGCCGAGCGCGAAGCGCCGTTGGCGAAGAATACCGAGGTGCCTCCGCGCACGACGTTGTAGATGACCTGCTCGGTCGTGGCGCCTGCCTGTTCACCGGAAAGCTGCATCATCTGCATGAGAACCGGGTCTTCGTGCGTGTCCTCGATCACGTCGGTCAGGCCATGCACGTCGCCCCACTGCTGCAGGGTGACGGTCACGTCCTCGAACGAGGTGCCGCTGACCGAAGGGGTCACGCCCTCCTGCAGCGGAGTGGTGACGGCGGCGTAAGGAATCGCGCGACGGAACTTAACCGTCGTGCTCTTGTTCTTCGGAATGGGCACGAGCTGGCCCAAGCGGGCAAGAACCTGCACCGGCATGACGTGCGAAAGAAACTTCGGGATGGCGTAAGCCGCGGTACGAGGCGAAATGTCGCCGTAATTCGTGATTGCCATGATCGTGGCCCCAATCGCAGGCGCCACGACCTTGGCCGTCAGCGCCTAGAGTTGCTTGTCCAACTTCGCGATCGCCGCATCGAGGTGAGCGTCGAAGTCATTGTCTGCGATGCCGCTAGCTGCCGGTGGGCTGTTCCGTCCCGCGTCCCGTCCGGCGGCTAGCTGCCGTTGCCGTCGAGGATCTTGGGCGGTGCAGGATTTGTTGGGGTCTGCTGCTGTTGCGGCGAGGAGAACCCGACAGCCTGCTTGAACATTCCAATGACAAGCGCTGCATCCTGGCCGTTGACGATGGCATCATGGTTCCGCTGGAACGCTTCCTGAATCGCGGTGGGCTGGGTTTGCAGCCATCCGGCAAATCGGTCGTCCGTCGCGGCCTGAACCCATCTGGGTGCGCCTGTGCGAGGGTCTGTTCCTGTTGGGCGAGAAACGCTTGCGTCTGCTGCTGCTCGAAGGTTCCGGCGACTTGGCGAACACTGCCTAGCTGCGAGGAAAGGTCGGCAATAACGTCGAGAAGCGGTCCTGCGACCTCGGGGAAGTCCTCGCGCAACTGCTGGAACTTTGGATCGGTCAGGTTGATTCCCGACGGACGCTGTTCCGGCTGCTGCGTTTCCCGCTGCGGTTCTTGCTGTTGCGCCGGCTGCTGCTGGGTCTGCTGTTGATACTGCGCCAGTTGACGCTGTAGTGCAGAAACCCGGCCATTGGCCGAACGGAACCGCAGATCCCAATCCCGAAGCTCTCTTTCGCGGGCTTCGCGCAATTCAGCGGGGCATTTGCCCATGGATCGTCTGTGGCCGAACCCTGCGGGAAGCGTTGCTGTCCGCGCCAGGTGCATCTGCCGCCGCATTGGGAGCGGGGGCCGGGCTTCGGCGGCGCTCTGCTGCTGCTCCTCCCGCTCTCCGGTTGCCGCCGCGTCATCCGCAGGGGCACCATCCATAGCGGAGATCGCGGCGTCGAGATCGGCGTCGAACTCCATATCCTCGGTAGGCGCGTCGGCGGCTGCCTCGGATTGACCTGCATTTTGCACCGATTGGGTATTCATCGTCAAGGTTCCTGTTGCGGGGGTTAGTAAGCGGGATCGTCACCGATGATCGGCTTGTCCTCGGGAGCGCCCTGGTTGAACCAGTTGCGCACCTGCATGAGGGTTTGCGCGCGGGCTTGCAGGAGCGTGATCTCCTCCGGCCTTGCGGAGACGAGGCGGTCTTTGACGTGCGCAAGCTCATCTTCGAGCTTGGGCTTAACCGTTCCCCATGTGGTGTATGTGGGGTCCGACCTCATGCCGCTGGCCTCGCGCCCATGCTGATCGCACCGCCGGAGCCGGTCGGCTCAAGGCCCTGCTGCTCGGCGCGGCGCGCGTTCTCGCGCTCCATGGCGACCTCGACCGCCAGCTTGCGTTCGTCGCTCTGCGAGCGGCCCTGCTCGATCGCGAGCTTGGCCTGCGCTTCGACAATCGACTTCTTGAACATGGCGTCGATCTGCGCGAGCGATATGTCCTTGTTCTGCGCCAACTTGGCGAACTCGCCCTGCATCCGAAGCATGGCAATGCGCTCGTTGATTTCTGCGACCTGCAAGCGGTTCTCGCCGTCCAACTGCGCAATCTGTAGCTGCGTCTGCGAGCGGATCTCTTCAGGGCTGGTTTCACCACCGCTTTCCGACATGGCCTTGAGCTTTTCGAGGTACTCTTCTTCGGGAATGAGCAAGTCGTCAGGGCTGATCGACATAGCCTGCAGGACCATTCGCATGCAGTGATAGGCGCGGAATCCAACGCCAAGGATCGGTGTGTCGACCATTCGCGGAGCATGAGCATCAACTGTTCGGCCTGCACCTCGCGCACGAGAAGGACGGACGTGCCGCGTGCGTCCACCTTCATGTCGCCCTTGATCTCGGGCTTTTCGGAGAACTGCATGTTGAAGTCGTAGATGCGGGTAATGAGCGGCGCAGTGACGTCGTCGTCCCAATTCTTCACGGCCTGGCGGAAATTGACGTTGGCCGAGTTGAACAGCATCGCCATGCCGGACGACGTGCGGGTAACGTGCGTCCCCTGCTCGCCTTGTGCAATCAGCGGCATTTGCACCGCCTCGTCGACGAACTTGACCGCCATCTCCACGATTGCAGCGAGAAGCGCCTGATTCATGGGAATGTCGACAGTCTCGAACACTCTGGCCTGCTGCTGGCCCGGCGTGACTGCCGACTTGAGGCGCAGCCAAATCTTGCGCGGCGATAGCTTCCACGAGCCGTTCTCGGGCTCGATGTTCTCCTTGTCGATGATCACCTGCGGCGCGGTTGCCAGCGCTGCGTTGTCCATCATCATGCGTACGGCGGAATTGAGCATGCTCTGCTCGTTGCGCATGAGACGCGGGACACCGACACCACCGAGGATCGAGCTCTCGGCCTTCTCGAACGAATAGACGCTGTAGATGCTGGCGCCACTGTCGAGGATGTAATCCTCGTCGATGCGCAAGAGCTTCTGCCCGCAGAAAAACAGGCGAACCATGAGCGGATCGAGCGGGTCATGCTCCTTCTCGACGCGCTCTGCATCTTCGGCACGGCCCAGCGCGCGGATCATCTTGCAGACTTCCTCGACCTCAAGTGTGCCGATGAACTCCCACACGACGAAGCGATCACGGAAGTCGTTGAGAACGTCGCCGCTCTTGCCGCCGTTTTCGAGCGCGCGAAGCTCGGTCATGAAGTTGAGATCGTCGGAGCCTCCGCCCGATGCCTGACCTTGCGGCCCATCCTTCAGCAATTCACGCACCGCGGTTGCGTCGAAGCCAATATCCTTGGCCATGCGCCGGAGCATCTTCTTGTTCGGCAAATGGCGCTCGAACGTGTCCTCGCACTCTTCCATGCTCTCGGCGACATATCGGGGAAGAAGTGCAGTAGGACACGGCGAACGCCAGGGCGGACCTTCCCGCTACCTTCGAGCTTGTAGTCAGCACCCTCGCCTACCCACATGGCGCGGCCTTGTCGTTGACGATGGGCCCTTGAGGATTCCGACGCCAACCTTGCAGGCGTCCTCGATCACGTCACGGCAACGCGCTGCGTACTTGGCTTCGGTCAACTGGTCGTCGATCTCGCGGGCCATCGCATCGCGGCGCTTGCGAGCCCATTCGATTTCCTTCTGCTGGTCACGTTCCTGTTCTCGCAGTGCGCGGGCCATGGCTGCGAGTGACGTGGCTGTTTCCAGCATATCGGGTTGCCTTCGCCGCCCTGCTCAACGTCGGCGTTGTGCTGCGCTACGGCTTCTGCGGTCTTCTGTTCGGCCTCGTCGGCCCGGCGCGCAAGCTCGCGCTGCTTGCGCGACAGTTCCGGCACCGGCGTTGCGTCAATGCCCCAATTCTTCTCGTCTGCCGGAAGAGCATGTCTTGCAGGCGTGCCGACCAAGCGCGCGTCTTGGGCCGGGTGATGTTGATGAAGAGCTTGGAGCGCTCCTTGTCCGACTTGAGGGTGTTCTCAATGTCACCCTCGTAGATGCATGATACTGCGCAGGTTCCACCGCGCTCCTCGATCGGCTTGCGGCGG